>JAXMHB010000004.1:0-408065 GCA_046346965.1 Lysobacterales bacterium | reverse complement strand
TGAAGAATGGGGGCTATCGGACGGGACCGGCTTAACTCAGGCGTTAGGCGTCATGGGAGGGCTTGCTATGGGTCGGTTCTGTCTAGCACTCGCTACGGTAGGTATGGGCTACCTCCCGCATGGAGCTCTTGCGGCCTGTTTGCTCGGTCTTGGGCCGAATTGGGAGGACATTGAGGCAAAAGAATCAGATCTCGTCGCTGAAATAGCGGAGCTACTGAAAGAGTGTGGAGAGCTTCGTTCTGATGAGATAGAGAGGTGGTATGCGGATGGAGTTGGTAGGGTTGTGTACTGCAGGTACAAGGAAGAGACGTGGAATTCATATCTATTTGAGTTTCGGGATGGAAAGTGGAGCCAAGTAAACTCGGTGCGGACAGTGCTTTAGGAGCTTGTGGGGCTTGTCCCAATGCCGCACACTGGCGGGAGGCTGCTCTTGATGGGGAATTGCTTTTCGCGGGTTCTAGATGCCGACGCGCGGAAGGGGCGGTGACCCTGTCAGGTGACGCGTGACACGCGCCCCGTGTCAGCCGGTACGTGAGTCGCCGATTGTATCTTCTCGCTAATAGCTGTGTGTGGAATGTTCGTCTTATGTTTCACTTAACGTGAGAAAGCCAAACTATGAAATCAAGCGGTCGCCTGATTTTGCTCTTCGCTCAATGCGAGGTTGGGGGCGGCGCCGCTTATTTCGGCGTTAGGCCCCATGGGAGGGCTTTGCTAGTGATCGAGCTTCCTGATTTCGACACGGGAGAGTACGAGGGTAGCGAGTTCCTCATAGCTCATGGGGCCGGCAAGCTGACAATACATATCGTGGATCGCAAACCCTTCGTTGTGGTTTTCTCTCGCATACGGTGGCATGAGTTCACGGCATTGTGCAACTGCACCAAGGATAAGATTTCAGGCGCCTACTTTCGCGTGCACGAGGTAAATCCATCACCTTTCCTGATTGAATTCATGGAAGGTGACGCCGCCGTCGGCAAGGTTTACCGCGACCTTCATCATTATCGGATCTTTTTGGATGAAACAGGGTGCCATGAAGTATTTGCAGAAAGCGCCAGAGCTGTGGTCTAACAATGCAATCAAGCCGTTTGCGGAACAGGCTCTTGGCTCAAGCTGGAAAATTTCGTGCCGCAACGGCTTGTCGCGGCGTTAGGATCATTGCATGACTGCAATTGCGACGTTCAAAAACACCGCAGCGCGTGCCTTGGCGCTTGTTACACTTCACGCAAGCCTTACGGATGCGCAGCGTGCGGGTCTGCCCGACGATCGCGATCTATTGAGGTCTGCTGTTGCGTTGGCTGTCGCAGGAATGGATGCCTACTTTACAGACCGATTCTCTGAGTCGCTTGTGAAGTTTCTGAAAAAGCGCGGCCCGACGGACGACCTCATCAAGCTCCTAGCGCAAGCGGGGCTTGATGCCAAGGCCGCGCTCGAGATGATCACGATGAAGCGGCCCTACCGACGGATTAGGACGCTAGTTGAAGCGTTTCTGGCGGACTACACTACGCAGAAGCAACGAGTGATTGATGAGCTATTTAAGGTCTACGGCGTAAAAAACCTGTGCGCAAATGCACAGGGCATCGCCAAGAAGAAAAAGCTTCTCACGAGCGTCGCAGCCGCTGTGTCGCGACGACACTCGATTGTCCACGCGGGCGACTTGAACGCACATGATAGAACACGACCAATCGACGACAAGCTGGCAGCCAGGTACATCAAGAACATCGAGCTATTCGTGGTGTCTTGCGAAGCAATGCTGGTGAAGGCGCTGAGGATCTAACTGGTGGATGGCCGCACGTGAGCCCGAGCCCCGTGCTGATCGTTGCGGGTGGCCGTCGATGGCGTGTCTGGCGTTCATGATGCGCTGAATGGAGGGACGGCGGTGGACACCGGTGTTTGGGCGGATCTCCTCAGATCGGCAGATTGGGTGCTCTGCGATCGATATCGGCTTCCAGGGCGGACAGACAGCAATGGCGTTCATGGGATGGGACTGCGTCAGCAGTCGCAGCGGGGCTGCCCCGTCCCACATCCGTCAGCCTCGCCCTTTGAAACAGACGCTGTCGACCCTTCGCTCGTCTCGGCCTCGAAAGCCTGGATTCCCGCTTTCGCGGGAATGACCGGACGACGGCGCTGGCCTCGCAGCCTCACTCTTGGCCATCTCGATGCCAGGGTTCGCGCTTCACCCCAGCTCAGTGGCGTGTGGAATCCACCATTCCCGAGAAAGCGGGAATCCAGTCTGATGCGCGCTGATCCGGTTGAGCTAACATGCCGGGCGTGCGCGCCATTGAGCCAGGACTTGTCCGATGCATCCTTGGTCCTTCTCCTTCAGGATCGACCCGAGCGCGGGGGGAAGGACCGATGCACCGCCCGTCTCCCGATATCAGTGGCCGCCGTTCCTGCCGCGCAGTGGCTTCGTGCAACCTCGCAATCAAGGCGAAGCCAGAGCAGCTTCGTCGTTCAACCGCTCAATGTCGCCGGTGCGGAGTGTTGCGGCGATGGGCATTGCCAAGGACGGAGGTGCAAACTTGAACGGTCGGATCCATTGGATAGACGTGCTATTTGGTATTGCGGTTGCCGGCTGCGGCTTCCTTAGGGCAGACGAGCTTGATCGGATTGCTCCGGTTATGCGCTTCGCGATTCCGCTTGCCGTAGGAATGGCGGCGATGCTGGTTTTGGGCGTCAGCCGCGCATGTGGGCTGTGGGTTCCTCATTTTCGGAGGTTGTTCTCGGTTCTCGCATACGCTGCTCTGCTCGTGTGCGCTTCATATCTGTTGAGTTGGGGCAGCGGAGCAATTGCAGTCATAATAACAGGGGATTGGAACAGCTGGTTAGATGTCGTCGGTATGTCAGAGTATGCGATCGAGAAGTCGATACCCGCGTTGGTTGTTGGATTCCCTTTGGCCGCAGTTTTCGCGCGGTCATAGCCTTCCACTATCGCCGGTGCTTTCTCATCTTGATTTTCCGCCCCAAGATGCCTGGGCATTGTTGCTCTGGCGTTACCGCCTATTGACATGATCGATAACCATAAGGCTATGCATCCACGCGCGGAAGTACTGGAGCACGTAACTCGACTGCTGGGACAGGTGCCCGGCGTGCTTGTGCACTCGTATTGCTTAAGTCGGCGAGTGGCCACCATCGAGTTCACGGTTCACCTCACAGCGTCGGCGGACGCACTTGACCAGTTGGCGCTGGAAACGAATGTCTCAATCCAACCACCACGACCCAAAAACCTGCGTGTCCTTCCACCGGGAAGCTACACGTTCATTGCATCTGCGAAGCGTCTTAGCATGATTGAAGCTGGCGAGTTGCAGTTGCTTGGCATTCACCTCGTTTGGCGCCTACATAGGCTCGGGTTACTGGCGTCCGCAGAGGCGAATCGACTGTTGAAGCACTGGCGTGCCCGATGCGTCTAGCTTATGCTGAAGCTGGGTTCGGACAGTCGCTCCAGTGACTTACAAGGGGGCAGTTAGGTATGGGATGGTTCGCAAGATTATTTGGAAAAGAGCGTTAGTCAGCGCCGCGAACTTTCGCTGAGGAAACCGAGATTCGCTCGCCGTTTGCCGACTTTGACTGGGGTCGCGCCGAAGCTGGTATCTCGGAGTTGCTTGCGAGGGATCTCGAGTCCTTCGCGCTCGCGCATCGTGGGGAGGAGTTTTATGCAGTAGGCTTGGACCGCAATTCGCAGTACGGAGATATGCTCTTGAGCGCAAACACGCTGCTCGCACTTCGAAATTCAGCCTCCAACTACGCCCAGTCGGGAAATGAATCGGAGATTGCTGCACAAGAGATAGAACTGCGCTGGGGATTTGGAGATTGGGCATATCACGGATTTAATTACCGAGAATCTGGCGGATATCAAGAGTACAAAGCATTGCTTCCGAGCGCTGATTGCTTGCAGCATCCGGACGATCGAGAGATGTTCATGGAGACTGTTACTCGCGCACTGTTGTCTCTGGAAAAGCGAGGAGTCCTTTCTTTGCTGAAAAGAACCGATTTTCGGTTAATCTGCATGGATGACGGCGAAGGTCAGGTAGAGGCTGAAGAACGCATGAAGCGGGTTGGCGGAACTGACTACTAACGCACAGGAACAGGCCGCGCGCAGCGGTGGCCTATGCTAGGTTGAACAAGCCAGTGCTATACGGTGGCGGGAGTCTGCTTTGCGGTAGGGAATTGCTTTTCGCGGGTTCTGCATGCGCGGACTGGGCGGTTAAAGGGCGGAGCCGCACGTGAGGGAGATTTCGTGTGACCAAAAATCGCTCGCCATTGCGGGTGGATTCAAGATTCGTTTCAGGGCTCATCGAAGCTGCCCCACGCGAACTTGCGTGGACCCTCGTCAATTGGAAAGAGTCGACTGATTGGGATCCAGATATTTTTGCATCGCTTGGACCGCTCGTGTGTGAATTTCTTGCCGAAGAAGAAGCGAGTGCTCTGGGATTGCTGTATGTGCCTGTCCCCATGCGGACAGGCGAGCCACTCGAGAGACTGCTTAGGAACCAGCTTGTGAAAATGTACGTCGCGGAGCCGTCGAACGATTTTTTCGCTTCCATTTCCGGAAGGCTTCTGACGGAGCTTTCGCACGGTTTCAGCGAGTTTTCGGCTTCCGCGATTGATGAGGCGTCCCAACTGGGTGGATACTTCTGGCTGATCCTTGCAGACGGAAATGAATCCTCCAAGCCATATTATTATTGGCCAGGGAGGTCAGGTGTCCAGACTGGATCTTGCCGCTAGACATACAGCGATGGGCCACGCAGCTTCGGCCGATTCCGGGCTCGTCTGGTGCGGCTCTTTTTGGCCACGGTTGCTCCATATCTGCGCAGCATCCATGCATAAAAATTGCTGGCGTCCAGATCAGGAGCGTCATCTTATTGGTCAAATGCAGGCAGGATAAGAACTACAAAGAATCGGCTCAGGCGCCATATTGTATCAATCGAGCGTCTCACGATTGGCCGGGAGGGTCGGCGATCTGGGCTACGGGGTATCGCGTGGTTGCTGCGGCATATCCCGACCTGCTCGCGAGCATGTTCCGATATGCCGACGAGGGTGTCTCGATATGCTCGCGAGGGTGTCGCGATATGCTCGCGAGGGTGTCGCGATATGCTCGCGAGGGTGTCGCGATATGCTCGCGAGGGTGTCCCGATAGGCTCATGAGGGTATCCCGATGGGCTGCTCGGAGGTCGCGATGGGCTTGCGTGCAGGTCGCGATACGCTCGGAAGGGTCTTTCGATAGGCTCACGAGGGTGTCCCGATAGGCCGCGAGGGTGTCCCGATAGGCTCGCGACGGTATCCCGATATGCTCGCGAGGGTATCCCGACGGGGCTTCATGCAGGTCGCGGTAGGCTCAGCAGGGTGTCGCGATACGCTGCGAGGGCCTCGCGATGGGGTCACAGGGGTATCGCGACAGGCAAGCAAGGTGGTCGGGAGGGGGTTATGTGCTGGTCGCGATAGGGTCGCGAGCCTATCGCGATAGGCTTCGAGGATGTCGGATGGATGTCCGCGGGGGTCGCGATAGGCCGCGCGCCTGTCGCGATACCCTGCCAGCCTATCGCGACCTGCTGGCGAGCCTCCGCGATAGGGACGATAGCAGCCGGCATTCCGGCGCATGTGAGGTCAGACCGGCGCTGGCGACGCGTGCCGGGGGGAGCGTCATACATTGCTCGGGAACTCTGTTTCTCCGATGTTTGTCCGACCCTGGCATCCGGCGAAGCGCACACTGCGGTCCGGACCACCGGTGCTCGGAGGCGAGCGATGTCAGCGTTGATGCGGTGTGCGCTCCTGACCTGGGTGGCGCTGGGGTGCGGTGTCGGCGCCCACGCGGCGTCCGAGGCAATCACCTTGCCGGCGGCCGCAAGACTGGACGGCGACGCGCCGGCACTGCCCACCGCCAATCAGCGCGGCTTGAGCGGCTTCTGGTACGAGGCGGCGACTAGCGGGCAGGGCTGGGCCTTCGAGGTGTATCCCGATCTGCAGGGCAGCGGGCAGGGGTTCTTGTTCGGCGGCTGGTTCACCTTTGACACAGTGGCCGGAGACGCCGCCTCGCAACGCTGGTATAGCGTCGGGGGCACCGTGCATGCGGGGGCGGCGACGCAGGCGCTGTCGATCTATCGCAATGTCGGCGGCAATTTTGCAAGGCCACCGTCCACGACCGCCCAGGAAGTGGGCCGCGCCGAGCTGTCCTTCGAGGACTGCACCCGGGCGACGCTCAGCTACCAAATGAGCGACGGCAGCGGCCGCGAGGGAGAGATCGCCTTGCAGCGGCTTACTCCCAACCTGAACTGCACGGCGAGCACCGAGACAGCAGTCAACGCCGATTTCGAGCTTTCCGGGTTCTGGCACGACGCCGCAGTGCCGGGGCAGGGCGTGTTCGTTGAGATCAACGCTGCGGCACCGATCGCGGCAATGGCCTGGTACACCTATGCCGCGGATGGTCAGGCCGCCGCTGCCGCTGGCCAGCGTTGGTACACCGGACAAACGGCCTACAGGGCGGGTGCGCGTAGCCTGACCATGGCGATCACCGAGACCACCGGCGGCATCTTCGACACGCCCACACCCCCAGGGCAGGACACGGTGCAGGTGGGCCGCGCGACACTGACCTTCAGCGACTGCCAGCGCGCGGTGCTCAGCTACGCCTTCGACGACGGCCGCAGTGGTTCTATTGCGTTGTCGCGGGTCGCTTCCACGCCCAGCGGCTGCCGGCTGGATCCCGAGTTGCTGGAGCCGCTATCGGGCGACGAACCCCGATACCTCGGTTTCCAGGTGTACGAAGGCGGACCCGATCCCGCCATCCCCTTCGACCGCGCCTTGAGCTACACACCGAGGGCACAGATTGCGGCGATGGTCCACGACATTGTGACCACGATCGGAGACACCGGCGCTGGCCGCGCGAAGCTGGCTTTTGTGCTCGGTCCGATCGCCTTCGATCACAGCGACGCCGAAGTTCGCCAGATTATCGACGATGGCTTCTCGATCGCGCTGGCGGAGAACGTCGCGGTGGCCTTCCACATTGACGATTCGATGTTCTGGCGTAAGCGTGTCGATCTCTACAGCGACCCGGCCAACGTCGAATGGACCGACTTCTCCGGCACCCCCAGCACCGGGCTGCTGCTGGACTGGGCCAGCCCGCCAGCCAGAATGTGCTTCAACGCCCCGCGCATCCAGGCGGAGGTGAGGCGCCGGGCACGCGAGGTGATTGGTGCTGAGATCGCCGCGCAGGTCGCCCGGCTCAGGTCGCTCGGCAAGCAGGCGTTATTCGCCGGCGTGATCGCCGGTTGGGAGACCCATATGGGTCAGGACGTGGTCACGCGGGAGCGAGTCGGTTTCCACGCACTGAGTTATCGCGGCTTTGGTCCGGGTCGTCCGCCGCCGAATGTGGACGACGAGATCGCCGCCATCGTCGCCGAGTTTATCGGGCTCTGGACGCAGGGTTTGGCGCAAGCCGGCATCGAGCGCTCGCGGATCTACACCCATGTGGCTTTCCTGACCAGAGCGCAATATGCAGGCATCACACCGCCGCCGGACGCCAGTTATGAGCGTCTGCGTGACGCCCTGCCCAGTACACAGCGGCCAGCGGTTGCTTTTGACGCAAACTCGCGGCCGGGTTTCAGTACCTATCCGGTCGCTGGTCGTTTCGATCAGATCCAGGAAGAGCGTCTGCGTCACGACGATTCGCCGTGGGCCTCATCCGAGGGTGCCAATCTGATCCCGCCGGGCCCGTTTGGCAACAGCCAAATGAGTATGGAGACGTACCTCGCGCGCCATTTCAATCATGGTGCAGCCCTGGTCACGGTATTCGCCTGGGGTATTGGTGGGCCTTCAATGGCTGAAAGCCCGTTTCGCATCGCCACCCAAGGCGCCGAAGCGATCGCGGCTTATCGCAGGTTCCTGGCGCAGCCCAGTCAGGCGCAATCTTGGTGATCAGGGTGTGGAGGGGCAGAAGCGGGCCCCGGGCCCCGGACCTCGGGAGTTTGCGAAACGAGTACGCGCGCCGAAGGCGAGTCAGGGACTCTGAGCACGGCAAGCAGGGGTTCGCGGTCGAGCGTCACGCGCACGTGCTCCGCGCGCTCCGGCCTGCACCGACCCGGACAACTGCCTGTAAAGGCTGCCCGGTCATGCAAGCTCGCCAACGGCTTACACCGCGTGCAGCAAAAACGCGCGGGCGCTCTTCCAGTGGCGCTGGACGGTGCGCAGGGAGAGTTGCTTCAGGCTGGCAATCTCTTCGAGCTCCAGACCCGAAAACACGCGTAGCGCAACCAATTCTGCCAGTTCAGGGTCGGTTTGCTCCAAGACCTGCATCGCCTGCTCCCAGTCGATCAACTCGACCCAGTCATCGAAGCCGCTGCTGGTCTCACCGCCTTCTGACTGCACGTACAGACGCACGCGTTCGAGTTCGGCGCCGCGCGAGCGCTGGCGATCGATCCAGATCTGGCGCATTGCGCGGGCAGCAATGCGGAAGAAATGCGCGCGGTTTTCGGCCTGCACGCCGTTGCTATCCGCCAGCTTGAGCCAAGTCTCGTTCACCAACATTGTCGGTGACAGCGTGGCGCGTGGATCCGCATGGAGTCGACGCGCCGCGAGGCTCTTCAGCTCGCGATGGATCGCCTCGAAAGCTGCATCGAAGGCGCTGCGGTCGCCACCGGCAGCGCGCTGTATCCAAAGAGTGACATCTGACATCGGAGCCCCCGTTTCGCGCCGTCTAGAGTAAGCAACGACGGGCGTGATCGCCACGTGTCGCGGGGGGCGCTCGGCTACGTCGGTAGACTGGAACAAAGCGCCAGTCTTCTGCCCCGGAATGTCCCTTCCATGCCGTCCTGCCAAACCATGGCCCCCAGCACCGACCCGATGGTCCGCAGCCTGATCCGGCAACGTTGGCGTGAGTTGCGCCCCCTGCTGGAACAGGCCATGGCGCTGCCTGCGGCAAAGCGAACTGCTTGGCTGGACCTGCAGATCAGCGATGCCGACATGCGGGCCGCGCTGCGCCTGATGGTGGCGGATGCCGGCGACGACGGTGACGACGGCGACGAGGGCAGTTTCGATCCCGCTTCCGCCACCAGCGCTCTGCCGCCCGAGATCGGCCGCTATCGGGTGCTGCGGGAACTCGGCCGAGGCGGCATGGGCGTGGTCTATCTGGCTGAGCAGACCGCGCCACGCCGACAGGTAGCAATCAAGCGCCTGTCGATCACCAGCGAGCCCGGCCTGCGTGCGCGCTTCGTCCGTGAAGCCGAGTTGTTGGCGCGGCTCTCGCATCCCGGTATCGCGCGGGTGATCGAGGCGGGCGTCGATGCGGTTGGTCACCCTTATCTGGTGATGGAGTACGTCGCTGGCGTGGATCTGGCGACTTTTGCCGCGCCCTTGCCGCGTACGCGGCGTATTGAGCTGCTGACGCAGATCGCCGATGCAGTCGAGCATGCCCATGCGCGCGGCATCGTGCATCGTGATCTCAAGCCCTCGAACATTCTGGTGACCGCGGCGGGCGAGCCCAAGGTGCTCGACTTCGGTATCAGTCAGGAGCTTGGCGTCAGCAGTACCCTGACGCAAACCGGCATGCTGATGGGCACTCCGGCGTATATGAGCCCCGAGCAGGCGGCCGGCCTTGCCACCGCCGACGCGCGCAGCGATGTCTATGCGCTCGGCGTCATCGGGTATGAGCTGCTGGCAGATCGACTGCCGCTGCCGGTCTCCGGGCTGACGCCGCTGGAGGCGCTGCGAGTCATCGGCCAAGACACCCCGTTGCCGCTGGCCAGGCTCGATCCCAGTTTGCGCGGCGATCTCGATACGGTGATCGGTACCGCGCTCGCGCGCGAACCCGGTCTGCGCTATGGCAGCGCCGGCGCGTACGCCGACGACCTGCGTCGCGTGTTGGCGCATGAGCCGATCCGCGCCCGCAAGCCTGGGGCATGGCGGAGACTGTGGCTGTACACGCGGCGGCAGCCCCGGCTGGTCGGCGCGCTGGCGCTGGCTGCATTCAGCCTGCTCGCGGGCGCTGCACTGTCGCTGCATTTTGGTCTGAGCGCGTCGCGCGAACGGGATCGCGCCGAGGCGGCGCTCGCGGACGCTCGCGGCACACAAGCCGCACTTGCACGCGTGTTCGCTGCCGGCAATCCCGCACTGGCCGGCAAGCCCGAGGTCGCGTTTCGCGACGTACTGCGCGCGGCGCCGGCACAAATCAAGGATTTGCCCGCGGCGATCCGCCTGCCGGTGCAGTACACCGTGGCGCTGGCGCAGGCGCAGATCGGCGACGATCGTGCGGCGATCGACAGCTTCGCCGCGGCTGCGCGCGTAGCAAGCGAACTCGGCAACGCGCCGGCCCGTGCACAGGCCGAATTGCGTCGGATCGCGCTGGCGTACGAACATGAAAGCGTCAGCGAGGCCAGCCGTGCGATCGAGGCACTGCTGCGCGACCCCGCGCTGCAGTCCGATCCAGTGCTGCACGTGGCGGCACTGATACTCGGCGCCGAGATCGCGTCGTTGGAACTGCGCGCGCAAGCCGTCCTTGAGCGCTTTGAGCGTGCGCGCAAGACGTGGCCGGCCGCGAGCACGGCGCTCCCGATCGACGATCCGACTCTGCAGGCGGAGTTCGAGATCCGCGCTCTGATCATCGAGCTGAATGCGATGACTTATGGCCTGTCGACGGCGCGCGAGCCGGACGTTTTTCTGGCCGCCTTGCGCGACGCGCGGGCGCGCATGCAGCCGCTGTTCAGTGCCGATGATCCGCTGTACGCGGCGCTCAATGTGCTGGCCGAATACTTCCCCGAGGCGCGCGCCGGCCGCAGCGGATGGCGCCAGCGACTGCTCGCGACGATCGACGCGCAAGTCCCCATCCTGGGGGCTGGACACCCGACGATTCTGACGCAACTGCGCGCCGGCTTCGCACTAGGGGCGCTGAATCAACTGGGCGACGCACCGTTACGGGCGCGCATGGGGGAAGCCGCGCGTGTGGTCGATGGCGATGCGCGTCGGCGCCTGCGACTGCTGCTGGAGACCCTCGGAAACCAGCTCCCGCTCTCCTCCCTGGCGATGAAGAGCGATGAGCTGATCGTATTGCGGCGTGCGGTCTGCGGCGATCAGCCCAACGCCGATCTCGATTGCTTGCAGGCGGATCTCAGCATCGCGCTGGCCAAGGTCGACGAAGGGCAACCTGCGTTGGCGAAGGCGCAGCTCGACGCCTTGGTCGATCTGGCAGCCGATCTGCCACCGGCCAGCGCGCAGTTTGTGCTGCACCAGGCGGGCTTCGTGTACACCAACCTGGGCGAACGCGAACGCGCGGTGGCGGCCGCCGAGGGCGCGATCAGCGCCCTGCAGGCGAACACCGAGATGCCGCTCGCGATGCGTGACCAGATGCTGATGTCGATGATCTGGTCGCTGCGCCCGGAGCGTTGCGACCGTGTAGTAGAACTGATCGGGCCCATCGAGGCGCGCCTGGCGGCTTCGCCTGGCATCGGTGGCGACGTGCTGGCACGCTTGCTGTCGACGTGTGAGGTTCGCGCCGGACGCGATCTCAATACCGCCCTCGCACGTCTGGCGCCATGGTGGGCCAAAGCCCAGCAAGCGGACACGGATCCAACAGTGCGCTGGGAAGTCATCAATGCCCATCTGGAGATCTACTACGCACTCGGCCGCGAGCCGGAGTTCAGCCGCTGGGCGCGCGAGTTGCAGGCACTGGAGGCCGCGGGGGTCGACGTCGGGCCGATAGCCCTGGTGCGGATGCCGTGGGTGGCGCAGGCGCGGCACTTGGTATTTGATCTCGGCAAACCACCGTGAGGGCAGTGCTGGTTGCGTCATGCCGAAGGCGGGTGATTCGCCAGCGGCCAGGTACAATGTTGCCATCAAGCCGTCGCCGTCGCCGCGGTTTCCAACTCAGGCGGTCGCTGTCTCAGGGGAATAGGATCAATGATGAAACTACTTTGTCTGCTGGGTCTTTCGATCGCTGCCACCTCGGCGCCCGGTGTTTCGGCTTCAGGCCTGCAGGAATTGCGTGCCAATTATGAAGTCAAGATCACAAGCGGCGGGGCGACGCACAGCATCCGCACCGGCGAAGCGCTTGGAGAGGATGGTTTGATTTCGCAAGACTTGGGGCCGTACAGTGTTGCGCTCAAGCCCGAGCTTGACGGCCATAATGGCTTTTTGCTCGAGCTTACGGTTGTCCGCAAGGCCACGCGCGCGGGCGGGATTTCACCGATCGCTTCGCGCTCGTATCAAGGCTCACTCGGCGGGAAGCTTGAATTCACAGGTGATTTTGGCGAACTCAGGGTGGATGGGGCAATTGTCCTGTATGAACGCCGTAGTTGATCCGTGCGACCAAGCCGACTGCGGTGCCAGTCCCTTGCGTCGATCATGGCGCCGGTGCTCCCCCCGGGGCTGAACGGGATTGGGATACTGGTCCATGGGAACGTGTCACGCAGGACGCAGCGAACCAAGATGAAGCCGTCGTTGTCGGATCAACCACCAAATGAGTACGCCGCCCGTGTGCTCAAAGTCAATCATGCCGGCGAGAACGGTGCTGTCCACATTTACGCTGGCCAGATATTGGCCGCTCGAATCATGGCGCCCAGTCTGGTCGCCGAGTTATCCGAGTTCAAAGCGGATGAAGAGGCACATCGGGCCACGTTCTGGGCGGAGTTGCAGCGCCGCCGTCGTCCGCGTTGTCGCAGCTACATGCTCTGCGGCCTCGGCGGCTTCGTGCTCGGCCTCATCACCGGGTTGCTGGGCCGTCGCGCCATTGCAGCCACAACCGTGGCCGTAGAACGCGTGGTCCTCGCTCACCTTCATCATCAACTGGAGGCACTGCGGGGCAAGGACGAGGCAGCGGTCAGGGCCATTGAATCCATTGTTGCGGAGGAGCAGCGCCACCACGACCAGTCGGCGACACACCTCGCTGCCGGTCAGTTCTGGCCCAAGGTGCTGTCGCCCATCGTCGCGGCGTCTACGGAGGCCGTGATTTGGGTCGGCATGCGCGCTTAGCGCTCACGCTGCGGCTGGGCGCAAGTGTCGCCGCAGACCGACCCCCGATCACTGCACGCCCGGAAAGCTCTCGACGTACTTGATGGTGAAGTCGGGGAAGGACTCGACCAGTTGCAGTTTGAAGTCCGGGAAGCTGGTGACCATCTTCCATTTGCCGGGGGCGTCCGGGAAGCTCTCGACGACTTGTACGTGCAAATCGGCGAAGGACTCGACCACTTTGACTTTGTAGTCCGGGAAGCTCTCGACGAACTGGATCTTGCCGTAGATGCGCGTGAGATCGGGTTTGCCGCCGGCGCGGCTGCGGGTGGCGAAGGCCAGACTCATCGAGGCGAGTAGGGCCTGGCTGATCCACTGACGTCGTGCGTGCTGCATAGGGCCTCCGGGTCTGCGTGCGAGGACTGTGCGCCGTGCTGGCTGAAGCGTGGCTGGCGCGGCGCATACTGGGCGCTTCATGCAAGGTCCGGGCAAGGCCTCCGATGACTGCAGACGAGCAATGGCAGCTCCGCTACCAGCGTGATAACGGCACGGTGCCGCCGCCGTTCCGGCGCGAGACGTTGATTCAGATCGATCGCGGCGGCATGGGCCGCTATGTGCGACGCTGCGGCTATGACAGCGAGGGGCCGCAGTGGCGCGGCAGCTTTGAACTTGACGCCGACCAGCGCGGGGCCCTTCTGGCGGCCGTGCGGGCACTGCCGATCGACATCGACTGGTCGCCGGATGCGCGTCCCACGGTGGGTGGCCCGACGACGCTGATCGAGTTCGAAGGCGCCGGGATCGTCCTTTGCACGCCGGCGCGCTTGCGTGAGTCGCAGCGCAAGGTCGTTGAGGCATTGACGGAATTGATTCAAGCCCTGGTCCCGCCCGGTCTGCGCGAGTCCGCGCGGGCGTGGGAGGCCGAACACGGGGAAGAGTGAAGGCAGGGAGCGAGATTGCTGCAAGCTGAAGGGTTGTGCGGCGGGGCGAGAAAGTTGCCTTTGGATTCAGCCTCGCAGGCGAAGACTGCGTACGCCGCTCAGGATCAGGGCCTGACCGGCATCCAACATACCCTGGTGAGGGCAGAGCGATGCGCATGGGGAAGGCGGTGTTGCTGGGGGGACTGCTACTGGTGGCCGGCGCGGCAGAGGCCCGGCATGACTGGGACGACGACTACGACTATGACGAGGTCTTCAGTTGCGAGTCGCACAACCACGATCAGGAGTACTGCGATGTCGGCGGCCACGGCGGCGTGGTGCTGGTCAATCAGCTGAGTCGCAGTCCTTGCATCGAGGGCCAGACCTGGGGCCAGGATCGTCGCGGCGTGTGGGTCAGCGATGGCTGTCGCGCCGAATTCGCGCTGGCTGGCGGCGGCGGTCGTTGGGGTGGGCATCGTTATGACGATGATCGCTGGCAGGGTGGTTTGCCGAATCCCTATCCCGCGCGCGGCGGCGCCTACACGGTGCGCTGCGAGTCGCGCGATCACGATTACACCTTCTGCTCGGTGCCGATCCGTGGTCAGGTGGATATCGAGACCCAGCTCAGCGACTCCTACTGCGAGTACGGCGAGACCTGGGGCTATGACCGCCGCGGCATCTGGGTTGATGACGGCTGTCGCGCCGACTTCGTCATCTACTGACACAGACCCTCGGGTGGCTGGCGAGCGCGCCGGCCGCCCGACCAAGGCTAACGCGCGCTGCGCGCCAGACCCTCGCTGGCCGACATTTTCATGTGGTACTGGAAGCGGTCTGGGCGGTAGGCGGCCAGCAGGTAGTCGATCGGGCGTCCGCGCTGATCGAAAGCGATGCGGGTGACCTGCAGCAGCGGATCGCCGACGCGCACGATCAGCCGTTGCGCCAACGCGAGGTCGGCCGCGATCGCGGAGATCACCTGATCCACCTCCTTGATCTGGACGCCCAATCGTCTAAACAGATCGAGCCGACTGCTGCTGCTCTTGAGGCTGTCCTGGCTGAAGCCCGGACTGATCGGTACGGTCCAGCTGGTGTAGTGAGCGAAGGGCAGGCTCTCGCTGCTGCGCACGCGGATGGCGCGGTCCACCAGTTGATCGGCGCCGAGACGCAGCGCATCGGCGACGGCTGGCGGTGGCAGCACGCGGGCGAACTCGATCAGCCGCACCTGGGTTTCGCGCCCCATCACGGCCAGGCTCTCGAGCATGGTGTTGAGCGGCACCTTCAGCACTTTGGGCTCGTACTTGTAGGTAACGTGCGTGCCGCGGCCGCGATGGCGTGACACATAACCCTCGGCCTCCAGTTCATCCAGCGCGCGCTTGACCGTGATGCGCGAAATGCCGAACTGCAAACCGATGTCTTTCTCGGCCGGCAACAGGGTGCCTTGGCGCAGATCGCCCCCCTCGATCTTGCGCTTCACCAGCGCGTATAACTGGTGATACAGCGGCGACGGGTGATCCGGCCGCAGGCTGCTGCGGTCTTCGGCATTGAACACACGCATGGCATAGACTCCGGCGGCGATCAGGCCCGAATGCCCTAATCCTATACCATTCAAGCATTTCCGACGTCGTCAGCAGGTCGACGCCGGCTGTCAGGAAGCTCCCATGCAAGAACTACTGTCCCGCTTTGACCGGGTGCGCGCGGTCCGTTTTGATGCGAACGGCATGGCTTTGCTGGATCAGCGCCGGCTGCCGATGCAAACACTGTGGCAGCCGATGCCGGACTATCAGACTGTGGTCGATGCCATCCGCGCGCTGACCGTCCGTGGCGCGCCGGCGATCGGCATCGCTGCGGCTTATGCGCTGGTGCTGGCGGCGCGCGCGGGCGGCGCACTGGCTGCGAGCGAGCGCGTGGCGCACTTTGCCGCGGCGGCGCAGTCGCTGCGCGCGGCGCGACCCACGGCAGTCAACCTGATGTGGGCCGTGGATCGCATGCTCGCGCGCTGCGGTGGCGATCCCGAGCCTGATCGTGTCCGCGCGGAGGCGCAGGCGATCGAGCGCGAGGATCTGGCGGCCAACTACCGCATGGCCGAACTCGGTGCCGCCTGCATTGCACCCGGCAGCGGCGTGCTGACGCATTGCAACACCGGGTCGCTGGCGACCGCCGGGCTGGGCACGGCGCTCGGCGTCGTCCGCGCCGCCTTTGCGCAAGGCAAGTTGTCCGCGATTTACGCCGGTGAGACACGTCCCTGGCTGCAAGGTGCGCGTTTGACCGTTTGGGAGCTGCTGGAGGACGGCATTCCGGCGCGTCTGATCGCCGACGGCGCCGGCGCCTGGCTGATGGCGCAGCAGCGCGCGCAATGGGTCATTGTCGGTGCCGATCGGATCTGCGCCAATGGCGACACCGCGAACAAGATCGGCACGCTCTCGCTGGCCGCAGCGGCGCGCACGTTCGGCGCCAAGGTGATGGTGGTGGCGCCAATGTCCACGGTGGATTTCGATACGCCGGACGGCGCGCAGATCCACATCGAGGAGCGCGACCCGCGCGAATTGCTGGAGTATGCGGGGCAGCGCGTTGCGGCGCCGGGCGTGCAGGCCTGGAATCCGGTGTTCGACGTCACGCCGGCGCGGCTGATCGATGTGATCGTGACCGAGCGCGGCATCGTCGAGCAGCCTGACGCGGAGCGTATGCGCGTGTTGCTGGGCTGAGTCAGAGCTCGCCGATACTCTCGAGCGAGCGGATGCGGCGTTGCTCGGCCTCGTCGAAGTGTTGGCCGAGCCAGGCATCCAGCGCCGCTGCGCGCGCTTCTGCGGTCAGGCCCGCCAGTCGCGCGCGCTCCTGCTGGTAGGCACGCACGCGCGCGTCCCAGGCCGCGCGCTCGCGATCCAGCAGTTCCATCCGGGCGGCGGCTTCAGCACCGAAGCGCTCGGCCCGCTGCCGATAGCGCTCGCTGGCATCGCTGTTGCTGGCCTCGATGCGGGCGCCATCGTTCAGATCGGCTTCGATCTGACGTTGTGCGAGCAGCGGTGCACGCATGCTGTCCGGCAGTTCCACCAGCAGCTCGCGCGCGCGCGCCTCACGCTCGGCGGCGCTGAGCCCGGTGTCCTGCTGCAGATCCTGCGTGGCCAGGGTGTAGCGCTGATAGGCTTCTTCATCGGCGAAGAAGGCGGTCGCCATCTCCTCGCCGAGCACCTGCCGGCGCAGATCCACCAGCGCCTGCAGGCGCGCCTTCAGATCCAGCGCGGATAGCCGATCGGCGTTGGCGTCCACCGTTTGCAGATAGCGCAGATAGCGCTCGAAGGTGGCGAGCGCCTGCTGCTTGCCGGCGGGCGTGGTCAGCTGATCCAGGCGGCTGCTGAGCAGCGCGCGGATGCCGTTGAGGTCGAGTTCACCGGCGGTGCTCAGCACTTGATCGTACAGCCGGCGCAGATCCAGCGTCAGCCGCAGTTGCCCCTGCGCATCGAGTTCGACCGCGCCGTCGATCTCGGTGCCTTGCAGCGAGCGCGGCAGCGCGGGCAGCTCGGGTGACGGTGGGTTCGTGGCGAATTGCGCGGCAGGCGGCGCGGGCTCAGTCGTGGTGAGCGGCCCGGCGATGCGCTCCTCGCTGAGCGCCGCGGCGGCCGGCACGGCCAATGCGGGTGTGCCGCTCTGCTGCGGCCACAGCGACAGGACCAGGCCCAGCAGCAGCGCCAGGACCAGCGCGAGGGCGGCGAGACGATAGCGCCAGCTTTCCATGGGCAGAGAGGGCGCCGGCCTCACCGGCGCCCTGCATCGCTCAGAGACCGGCGGACTTCAGGCGATTGGCCTGGGCGCGATAGACCGAGGCGGGACTGGAGGCGAACAGACCGCGCAGACCGAGGATCTGGTTCACTTCGTCCAGGTGGTTCCAGCCGTAGTCATCGCGCAGCACCACGCCCCAGTGGCTGGAGCAGCGGCCGACCAGCCCGTCGTTCTGCTCAAAGCCGAAGAACAGGCTGGAGGCGCCGAGCATGGCATCGGAGGCGTCGAGGATATTGGTCAGCACGCTGGTGCCGCCCATCGAGTAGTAGCGGATGCCGTTGACCACCGCCGCGCCCTGGCCACAGGCGCTGGTGGGGCGACCCTGCGGATGGCGATTGTTGAAGGAGGCGGCGCCTGCCGAGTTCAGCGAGGCCAGCGCGCCGAGGGCGTTCTGCGGGTCGGCGTCGTTCGACAAAAACTCGATGAACACACTGAGCGCGTTGACGAAGCCGGCCAGCGTGCGTTCCAGCAGCGAGCCCGGCGGGGCGACCGTGGACAGGCCGTCGGCTACGGCGCTGCCGGTGTGCGGCGAACCGATGGTGGTGATCGAGGCCACCAGATCCGGGCGTACCGAGGCCACGTAGCGGATCGTCGGGCCGCCGTGGCTGTGCCCGATCAGATTGAACTTGGTGTGGCCATAGGTGGCTTTGAGCTGATCGAGGTAACGGATCAGTTGCTCGCCGCGGACCTCGCTGTAGTTGCTGGAAGACACATTGGCGATGTAGACGCGGGCGCCACCGGAACGCAACTCGCCCGGCAGGCCGTAGAAGTAGTCGTAGATGCCCAGCAGGCTGTCAAAGCCGAGCAGGCCATGAACCAGCACGATGGGATGGCGCGTCTGCGTATAGCCAGACTGCGCACTGGCCGGAATGGCCGCCAACAATGCCAACAGCAAGAGCGCGACGCGCGTGAGCGTACGAATCATGAGTTCCCCTCCCAGAAACACCCATACCGCCTAGTTGTGAACTTGCCCCCAAAGCAAGTAGGTGAAGACTATACGGTTGCGTATGGAGTAAGCAATGGGTCAGTTTCAGTTCATCTTGGGCAGTTAGTGACGCAGCAGGTCCAGTCCGAGGCGGGCGCGCAGGGCAGGGCGGGCCGCGCCTTTTGCGCCCGCCCCTGTATCGAAGCGGATTACTGAACCGTGTAGTAGCGCAGACTGGCTTCAGCGGAGTACAGCAGCCAGGGCGGCAGGCAGGTGATGGCGGCGAGGCCGAGCACGTAGTGCGTGGCCATCACCGGCAGCAGGGCGCGCGTGCGGGTGTACTGACCTAGCCAGATCCAGGCGCCCAGGCCGGACAGCAGCATCAACGCAAAGTTGGGCGCATGCAGCGCGCCGAACAGCGCGGCGGCCAGCCATCGCGCGCCGCTGGGCCACAGGCGCTCGCTCGCCGGGCGCAGGTAGCCGAGCAGCAGGATTTGCTGGATCGCGACGAAGGGCAGGTACTGGCCCAGACGCTGCCCGCCGGGCCAGCGCAGAAAATCGCTGGCGTAGGCTGCAAACACCAGCGCGAGTACGCCGACAACGGTGATGCTGAGCGCCTGACTCCAGGCCGCGGCGTCGCCGACCAGGCGCCAGGGCGCCAGACGAACCCGACTGAGCAGGTAGGCGAGCTGCATGCCGATCAGCACCAGCAGCGGCGCGCCCGGGGTTTCCGGCAGCGCCAGCAGGGCCACCAGACCCAGCAGCGGTCCCCAACCCACGCACAGATCCAGCAGCTGAGCGCCGCGGCGCTCCAGCGGCAGCCGCCAGCGCAGCAGCAACAAAATCAGCGCCCAAAGGCCCAGCATCCACCAAGCCAGCGTGGCGCCAGCCGGCATTGCCGGGTAGCGGGTGTCCTGGCCGGGTGTTTCGGCATAAGCCGGCCAGAACAAAGTCTCGGCATCCCGCCGCAGCGCGGCGTCGCGCAGATCGAGCAGGCGTTCGGGCGTATCTCGGTACAGCGGCAACAGAATGCCCACGCGCACCTCCGGGCTGCCGCGCAGCGGCCGCTGCGCCGCCAGGCGCGTCCGCGCTTCCTCGACGCTGATCCACTCCATGCGTGCCCAGGGGCGATGCACCGGCGTCTGCCCGGTGGCGACCGCGCGCTCGACGAAGCGCAGATAATCGAGCCCGATCTCGCTGCCGGGTGGCAGCGAGAAATACAGCCGGAACTCGCCCACGGCGCCGGTGCGCCCGCCCCAAGGCTGGGAGACGAAGACCAGATCGGTATCGGTCTCGTCCAGACTGCGCCAGGGCATCTCGGTCAGCGGCAGATGCAGATCGTTCCAGCCCGCGCTCAAATCCAGGCGCACCGCGTTCTGCTGCAGCTGGCCGGGTTCGTCGAAGATCAGGACCAGCTCACCGGCGGCCGAGCTGTGGATGCGCGTCAGCAGAAAATCGAAGCGCCGCGCGTCCAGCCACAGTCCGCGCAGATTCAGGCGCACGTTGGCGCGTCCGTCGGGCAGCGTCGCGCGCCAGATGCCTTGTTCGATGCGGTCCGCGCGTACGCCCTCGGCAGTTTCCGAGATCAGATCGCGGGTGCGTTCGAACTCGAAGGCGAAACGGCTCTCGCCGCGACCGATGCGATCGAGCGCTACGCCGGCCTCGGCGCGCAGATAGCGATCCAGCGCCGCATGCGCCAGCACGAAGGCCATGCCGGTCAGGATCAGCAGCGCCACTCCCGCACGCAGCCAGCGTGGCGCAGTGCTCATGACGTGTAGTACTCGTCAGCCTTGGCGGCGCAAATGAAGTCGTTGATCGACAAGCCGCCGACATCGTGGGTGTTGTAGCTCACCGTGCAAGCGCCGTAGCGGATCCACAGGTCCGGGTGGTGATCCTGCGCGTCGGCCATCGCAGCCACACGCGCCGCAAAGCGCATCGCCTCGGCGTAATCGCGGAACCGGTAGCTGCGCTGGATGGCGGTGCCGTCTGCGTTGAGCGACCAGTCCGGCAGTTCGGCCAGCAGCGATTGGCACTGCGCGGCGGACAGCCGATCGGCATCGCCGCGTTTGGGGGAGCATTGCTGGGCGGACAGGGTCATCGCAGATCTCCAGGCGCCCCTACACGGAGCCCATCAGGGTGTTCCTGGCATCATACGGACCGACCTTCGCAGAGCAGAAGTCCATACGCATGATCGAATTGGGTGATAGCGCACGAGACTACTTCGGCAAGTTGTTGGCGCAACAGGGGGTGGCGGGTCTGGGCATACGCCTGGTGGCGGTAAACCCCGGGACGCCGGCGGGCGACTGTCGCCTGGAGTTTTGCGAGCAGGAGGATGTGCGCGCCGACGACTGGGCCATCGATTGCGAGGGTTTCTCGCTGTACGTGGACGCGCAGAGCGCACCGTTTCTGGAAGGCGTCAGTATCAGCTACGAGGCGCAGCGCACCGGCGGCCAACTGACCATCCGGGCACCGCGGCTGAAGGGTCAGATTCCCGGCGCCGAGGCGGGCTTGATCGAGCGCGTGCGTTATGTGCTCGACACCGAGATCAATCCGGGTCTGGCCGGCCACGGCGGTCGCGTCAGTCTGGTCGAGATCAGCAGTGACGGCGTCGTCGTGCTGCAGTTCGGCGGCGGCTGCCACGGCTGCGGCCAGGTTGATGTGACGCTCAAGCACGGCATCGAAGACACTTTGCGCAAACGTGTCCCCGAGGTCACCGCCGTCCGCGACGCCACCGATCACAGCAGCGGCAGCAATCCCTATTACAAGCGACGCTAACGCGGGCGCTGCCGGCGAGCACCTGCGAGCGCCCCGCGCTGCTGGCGCTCATGGCGTCGGCGGGCGCCTCGGGATGAGGATCACGCGCGGCGTCGGCCACCATGGGTGGTTCCAGAAAAAGGGATCGTGGCGCAGATACACCGACTCAGCTTCCGTGGGTTCGGGCCACAGCAGCAATTCGTCGATCGCCACCCGCGGCATCCGGTACTGGTACTCGCCGAGCGCGCGCACCTCAGTCCCGTCGACGCTGCCGGTGACCGTGAGTTCACGGCCGGCGGTGAACACCGCCGGATCCAGAAAGCCGGCTTTGCAGGCGCGGAAGCGGCCGATCTCGACATCCCCGGCGCGTGGACGCGCACGCGCATCCAGCGGTTGGCCGAGGACCTCGAGACAAGTGCGATCGGTAGCCGGGAGTACCTCGATGATCCGACCGCCCCAGCGTACGCGCGCCTGACTGTCGCCAGCCTGGGCCGGTGCCAGATCGGCGTACTCGCCCTGCAAGGGCGCGGGGACGCTGGCGCAGGCGCCGAGCAAGAGCAGAGAAATCAACAGCAAGAGCGTGCGCATGGCGGGCTCCAATTCCGAGATTTCAGCAGCTTATCACCGCCCGGCCGGCAGGAATCAAGCGCTGGTCGGCAGCTTCAGACAGCGTTGGATTGCGGCGTCCAGCGTGGCTTGCGCGCTGGCCTCGGCCGGCGCGTAGCGCGCCCGTTCATAGGCCAGCGCCACTGCCATGGCCGCCGCTGCGTGTGCTGCAGACTGCGTGCCCAGGCGTGCAGCAAAACTGCGCGCTCCCTCACTGGGGGCACTCTGCATTCCCTTGCGTGCCCAGGCGCGCAGATAGCGCTGATAGCTGCGCAGCGCAGCGTCGCGCGTGCCGGGCGGGCGGCGCAGAAAGAACACGAAGCCGGCCAGCAGCGCGATGCCGGCGAGGCCGCCACCCATCCAGGCGCCCAGCTGGCGCCAGTCGCTGGGATCGAGTCCCAGACCGCTGAAGAACTCGCGCTGACGCAGCGCATCGAAGCGCACGACTGTCGCATTCCACCAGGCGCGCAGGTAGTCGACGCGCTCGCGCCAGTTGCGCATCCACTCGCTACCGCCAAAGAAGTCGCCCGCGCCGCCAGCACTGACTTCCTGCTCGATGCGCTCTGGGGCAATCGCCGCGGTGGGATCGACGCGCACCCAGCCGGCATCGTCCAGCAACACCTCGGCCCAGGCGTGGGCGTCCGAATTGCGGATCAGCAGGTAGTCGCCGGTGCGGTTGTAGTAGCCGCCCAGGTAGCCGGTGACCACGCGCGCTGGCACGCCGGCGGCGCGCATCAGCACGACAAAGGCCGAGGCGTAGTGCTCGCAGAAGCCTTCGCGCGTCTCGAACAGAAACTCATCGACCCGATGGGCGCCGACCAGCGGCAGTGGTGACAGGGTGTAGCGATAACCTCCCGTACCGATGTGCTGAAGTGCTCGCTGAACGAGTGCCCATCGATCTCCACGTAGATCTGTTTTCCATTTCCGGGCGAGCGCCTGTGCCCGCGGGTTGCGGTCAGCCGGCAGCTGCAATCCCATGCGTGCCTGCAGCGTGGGCGCGGTGATCAACGGAATCGGTGCGTTGATCTGCGCACTGGCACTGTAGGCATAGGTGCTGCGAATGGCCTCCGGGCGCACCACCTGGCCATCCAGCAACTGCACGGCATCGGACGGGAAATCGATGGCCAGATCGAGCGCCGTCAGCCAGCGCCTGTCCGTGGGTTCCATTACTGCCCGATACTGCACATCGGGCGGGCCGTCACTCAGGTGCTGGCGCTGGAAGGCGGCGGTCGGCGAGCGCATCGCCCGCTCGATCGACCACGTTTCGCCGTCGTAATTCCACAACACCGGTCCGCGCCAGTACAGGGAATCGCGAGGTGGCGGCGTTCCGATGAACGTGATGCGCATCACCGGCGTGTCATCGGCAAACAGGTCGGCGAAGTTGCCTGGGCTCATCGACTCGCTGAGTCCAGTCCTGCTGATGTACTCGTTATCGCGCGTACCCCACATCGGCGCGCTCAGACGCGGCATGGACAGAAACAGGAAGATGGTCAGCGGCAGCGCGATCGCCAGCAGCGCGCCCATCTCGCGCCCGACGCGCCAGAGTTCCTGGGTCATGCCGCCGCGCGTTCCAGGCGGCGCGGTGACTTCATTGAGTGCGAAGAACACCAGGAACAGCGGCGCCAACATGTACAGCGTGACGCTGATGCTCTGGTCGTAGAGAAACTGGACGCTGATCAGGAACAAGCAAACGGTCGCCATCACCAGGCTGTCGCGTCGGCGCTCAGCCTCGATCAGCTTCAGGGTGCCCATGCCCAGCAGCAGCGCGGTGCTGGCCTGGCGGGCGGCGGGATTGCCGAACTCGGCGACGATGGCAACCAAAATCGCCAGCAGCAGCGGAAACTTGATCCACGCCGGCCAGGCCCGGGCATAGCGCCGCCGCTGCAGCCAGCGCGCTAGCAGCACCGACAGCAGCAGCGCCGAAAACCAGAGCGGCAGCCACAGCGCGAACGGCAGCAGCGTGGCCGCATAGGCCAGCAGCGTCCACTCGAACTGGCGCGGGCTAAGGGCTGGAGAGGCCATGGAGTGCCAATGCCTGCAGGCAGCGCAGTCGATGTCCCTGGCCTTGATCCGGGCCCAGGCTGAGTCCTGGCAGTTGCAGCCGGTAGCGGATGCCGGCGCGATCGGCGTCGATCACCCAGCGCGTCAGCCGGGAGAGGCGCTTCTCCGCATCCAGCCCCGGGATCTGCTCATAGTCGAGGACGGTTTCACGCGCCTGCGGTGCTTCCAGTTGCCGCACCAGCAGCGAGTCAGTGCGCGCGCTGGCCTTCCAGGCGACCAGCCGCAGCGGATCGCCGGGCTGATAGCTGCGCAGCGAGCGCAAATCGTCCTCGCCCGGATCGGCGCCGCCAATGCGTCCGTCGTCTGGCGCTCGCGGCAAGGGCTGCGGCGGCGGCTCCGGCCGTGGATACACCAGAGTGCGCACGTCGGAATGCAAATAGGCCCAGGCGAAATACAGCCCGAAGGGCCAGCCGGTGCTGATGCGTACCGGCGCCGGGACGTACCAGCCCCGAGCGCTGGTGGGACAGGCAAAGCGGACGATCGCGGTTTGGTCGGCGCCGATGTCGACGTGGCGCCATTCCCCGTCCAGCTTCAGGCTGAGACCGTAGCGTGCACGCGCGTCGCTGGCGCGCAAATGCAGCTCGAGATGCAGTGCTTCGCCCAGATACACCGGGTCTGCTGTCACCTGTACCAACGCCAGCTTGTCCAGGTTGCGAAAGGTCTGCAGCATCGATACCGCGGCGATGCTCACCGGCAGCAAACCGAACAACAAGGCGCCGTTGTTGTTGTAGTTGAGCGCCCCGGCCAGCACCACCACCATCATGACGGCGAAGAAAAAGCCAAAGCCGCTGGGCACGATGTAGATACGGCGCTGGTTCAGGACGATCGGCAATGATTCATGTCGGTTGCGCGTCAGCAGCCGCGCCAGCCGGCGCTCCAGCGCCTGGCGCAGTCGCATGCGCCAGCCTGGAGTGGTGGCCGCGTCGCCCATGCTCGCCGCCTCAGGGGATCGCAACTTGCGCCAGCAGCTCGCGCGCGATCGAGTGACCGTCACCGCTGGCATCGCTGGCCAACACCAGTCGGTGCCCGGCTACCGCGCAGAACACGGCCTGTAAGTCCTCTGGAATCAGATGCTTACGGCCCGCCAGCCAGGCGTGGGCCTTGGCCGCCTGCAGCAAACCGATGCCGGCGCGGGGCGATAACCCGACGCGTACGCGGCGCTCTTTGCGCGTGGCCGAGATCAGTGCGTAGGCATAGTCGATGGCCGCGCTGCTGGCGTGTATTGCGCCGACCTGCAGACGCGCCGCCTGCATCTGCTCGGCGCTCAGCAGCGGTTGCAGCTCACCGATCAGCGAGCGCCGCTCGCGCGCCGCCAGCAGCGCTTTCTCGGCGCGCTCGTCTGGGTAGCCCAGGCTCAGCGAGAACAGGAAGCGATCGAGTTGGGATTCCGGCAGCGCAAAGGTGCCGCTCTGTTCGATCGGATTCTGCGTGGCGATGACGGCGAAGGGCCGCGGCAGCGGATGGCTGATGCCATCCACCGTGACCTGCTGCTCGGCCATCGCTTCCAGCAGCGCGCTCTGCAGTTTCGGCGTGCCGCGATTGATCTCGTCGGCCAGCAGCATCTGCGCAAAAATCGGACCTGGGTGGAAGTTGAACTGGCGCGTGGGCGGATCGAACACCGAGACGCCGATCAGATCGGCCGGCAGCAAGTCGCTGGTGAACTGCACGCGCCCGAAACTGAGCGCGAAGGTGGCTGCCAGCGCGTGTGCCAGCGTGGTTTTGCCAACGCCGGGCAAGTCCTCCAGCAGCAGATGGCCGCCGGCCAGCAGGCATACCAGGGTGAGGTGCACCTCGGCGGGCTTGCCGAGCACTACCGAGTTGATCTGCGCCTCGGCGGCGCGCAGCGCCGCTGCGATATCCGATGCCGTGCCTGCGTCCGAATCCGCCATGCTCGCCTATCCCTGCGATCGATGGCTAGATACTGCGATATGACGCCGGCAAGCGCGAGTGAAAAATCGCGCGAGGCGAGCACCGCACGCGGGCGGCGCAGCGGGTGAATCAGAGGGCCTGCGCGGCGCGCAGCATGCGTCCCAGCGCGATCAGCGGCAGGCCGATCAACGCGCTCGGATCTTCGCTCTCGATTGCCTCGAACAGCAGGATGCCGCGGCCTTCCACCTTGAAGCCGCCGGCGCAATCGATCGCCGGTTCGGCGCGCACATAGGCCTCGATGTCGGCCGCGCTCAGCGCGCGCATTCGGCAGCGCGTCTGGTCCAGATGGACCTGCGTCAAACCGGTGGCCGCGCAGCAGAGCGCAACGGCGGTGTGGAACACCAGCGTCTGACCGGCGCATTCGGCCAGCTGAGCGCGCTGGCGCTCCGCGCTGCCGGGTTTGCCGTAGATCCGTGTCGCCGTGGCGGCGACCTGATCGGCGCCGATCACCAGCGCTTCCGGATGCAAGGGCGCAATGACCCCGGCCTTGTGCAGCGCCAGACGCTGCGCCAATGCATCCGGCGCCTCGTCAAGTCGGCGCGTTTCGTCGATGTCGGGCGCGATCGCCTCGCAGGCGATCCCGAGGGCGGCCAGTTGCGCGCGCCGGTAACGCGATCCCGAGGCCAGGATCAGGCGCCGCGGATGGGGCAGCATGCGTTGGCCTCAGTGCAGGGTAGGGCTGCGATGCTCGCCGCCGATGCCATAGGCGCTGGCCATCAGCGCCGACACCGGGTGCGACTCCGACGAGGCCTCCGCCAGCGCTTCCCCGGCCGCCTCGAGCTTGCGCATGTGCTCGGCCAGCGTGGTGCGCGAGCGCTCCATGTCGATCTCTGTTTGCCGCAGCTGCGCCAGCGGGGCGGTATCGCCGTGATCGCGCAGCCACAGGCGTTGCTGCAACAGATCGCGCAAGGCCTTCTGTACCAACGGATCGAGGTTCAGGGACGCCAATGCCTGCGTCGTCAGCGTGCTCGGCAGCGTCGATACCCATTGGTGCATGGTCTGCATGCGCTGGCGGCAGGCGTGCAACTCACGCTCCAGCGCGTCGGCGCTGTCCATGATCCGATGAAGAGTGTCATGGCGCCGGCGCAAGCTGAGCAAACGCCAAAGCAAAGCGCCGACCACCAGGGTTGCGATGACCAACGCGGCAGTGAGTATTGTGAGCAGCATGGAACGCCTCAATGACGACGGCGCCAGTGTAACAGCGCGCGCCGTCATCGTTCGGTCAGTACCCCGCAAGCCCGCGGGGCAGGGTGCGTCAGCCGGCCTCGGGCGCGGGCGCGCTGTCGCCGCTGTCCTGCGAGACCGTGTTCTTGAGGCGCTCGACGATGGCGTCCAGCGCGCGATCGAACAAGGGCACATCTTCCAACAGCAAGGCGCGGCCACTGCGCAGCTCGCTTGCCAGCGCCCAAACCGTTTTGTCCGCCACTTTCAAGCCCTTGCGATTGACGAACAAGTACTTGCTGCTGATCGGGCTGATCCACGACAGCTTGGCACGCTCGGCGCGGCCCTCGCCCTGACGAAACTCGATCCAGGTGCCCACCTTCATGTTGCGGGCCAGCTCGAAATGCTCGTCCTGCACTTCGGCCTCCGCCTCCCCTTCCTCCGGCACAGCTTCCGGCAGGCGGGCGATTTCATCGACGAAGTTCTCCTCGCCACCCGCCGGTGCGAGCTGCGCCGGCACTGCGGCGCCCTTTTCTTCGATGATCAGCGCGTTGCCGTCGGCCTCAGCCTCGATGCTGGCGGGGGCTGCTTCTGGCAGCGGCGGCGCGGTCGGATCCAGTTGACGTTCGTAGAAGCTGCCGAGGTCGGTCAGCAACTGGCGCACATCGTTGTCATGGTAGGCGACCATCGCCAGACCCTGACGCAGCGCCTTCTCCAATTCGGGAATCAGGGCGCGCAAGCGTGCGCGCTCGCCATCGCTTTCCTTGGGCTGCGCTGCCCAGATCAGCTCGTCGGCCACGCGCAGAGAGGTTTTCCACGGATGCGAGCCCTCGCCCTGACGCAGGATGGTCAGTACCAGCACATTGGCCCACGGCCGGGTCAGGATGTGACGGATCACCTCCGGCAGCTGCTTGCCCTCGATCCGCGACAGGATCTCGCGTGCCGCGGTCTTGCGCGCGCCTTGCAGGCGCTCGCGTCCGCGTGCCGCCTCGGCTGCGCGCAGCTCGGCCACTTCCGCACGCTTCTTGGTCGACACCATGAAGTCGCGGAAATCCTTGAGCTGGCGTTCGAAGATCTCGACGTCGTCGTCGAACTCCTTCAGCAATGTCTCGACGACGGTCTTGAACTTCTCGAAGAAGCGGCCGTCCTTGTCGCTCTCGTCGCTCCAGGCCAGACCCGCCTGGGCCAGCTCATCCAGCAGCTGGCGAGCCGGGTGTTCCTTCTTGGCAAACAGCGCCTTGTCGAGAATCGCGCACTTCAGATAGGGAATCTGCAGACGCGCCAGCAGCGCCTGGATCTGCGTCGGCAGATTGCGGTCCTGCAGGATAAACTCGAACAGCATGCCGACCAGATCGATGGTGTCCTCATCGGCCGTCGCCATCCGATGTTTGTCATCGCTGCCGAGGCGCTGCAGCTGGCCGAACAGCTCCTCCTTGATCTGCTGCACCGGCACCATCGGCGTCGCATGCACGTACTGCGGGTGATGCGGGAGCAGCGACATCGCCTGACTTTGCAGGATGGTCAGCGCGTTCACCAGATCATTGGTGGCGAAGGCCGGTCCCGGCGCTCCGCCCGGCGCGCCGCCCGGATAGCCGCCCGCCATGCCCGGCTGGCCGCCGTAGCCAAAACCCTGCTGGTGGCGCGAGGCGAGCAGCGAGCGCACCGTGTTGTAGAGCTCGATCTGCAGTTCGGCCTCGGCGCTGTTCGGCGCGTAGTAGCCGCCACCCATGGGCGCCATGCCCATCGGGCCCGGCGCCATCGGCACGCTGCCGGGGTCGAACTCGTTGCTGGCCACTTCGGTAGCCGGTAGTGGCGCCGCGCCGGCCATTGGGCTCGGGCCGCCCGGACGGCGAAACGGCACCTGATGCTTGAGCTGCGGCAGCACACCGGCCTGGATCAGCTGCTGGTTGATCTCGTCGTACAGAGCGTCCAATCCGCCCATGACGTGCTTGTCGAACAGCTTGAGAATCAACAACTTGACGTGCAGATCGACTTCCAGTTCGGAGAGCGTGCTCTGGAAGGACTTGCACAGCGACTTCGGCGCGATCGGATTGTTTTCTTCGTCGATGCGATTGCCGCCGGCCAGCACCGACATGCGCTGATCGAGCGCGTACAGATGCCGACTCAAGCGATTCTCGGCCTTGCCGGCCATCGCCGACACCGCCAGCGATTCTTCAAGTTCCTTGTCTTCGATCAGCGCCAGTCCGACCTTCTGCAGCGCGTTCGGATCCTCGGCGGGACGGCCCTGCGCCTGCCCAAACTGGGCGAAATCGCGCGTCAGGTTCTCCTGAAACAGGCGTTCGACCAGCTGCCGCTTTTTGCGCACTTCGCGCATGCCGTCGAAGAAGCGCGTCTGGATGGCGTTGTTGTCGGCTTTCTCAGCGAGGTCGAACAGGGCGTCGTCGACGCTGTCGAACAAGCCGCCCACGAGCAAGGCCAGACGCTTCTGGGCGGCGCCCCGGCACTGCTTGATGAGCTCGCCTACGCGATCCATCTGTTGAGACTGCGCTGCCTGACGCTGCTGCAGATCAACAACTTTGTTGCCGTCCGAGTTGTTGGTCACATTGGCCCCCTGAAACGCCGAGCGCACTCCGCCCGACTGGTATTCCACGGGAGAGCGTACCGCAAGCGCCTTGTCAAAACCCTACACAAAGGGAAAAACTTGATGCACTTCACAGTTTGTGCCAGCGATTGGCGCGCCGAGCCGCCGCGATCATTGGGCCGGCAACGACTAGGGCCGGCGCTGCCGGCTACGGAAAATCGGCCAATTGCGTGGTGCCGATGCCGCTTTCGGGCAGCAGCACCGGAATGTCATCGTCGACGCGGTAGATCACGCGCTGATCGTCCGTGATCAAGCCCTCGCTGAGCGGCGCGGTAACCGGTTGGCCATCGACATCGAGCACGCCGCCGGCCTCGATCGCTGCATTGAGCCGCTGCAGTTGGTCGCGGCGCAAGGGCAGCAGAGCGCGCTTGGACACCGGGCAGCAGAGGATCTCGAGCAAGCGCTTGTCTACGGTCATCGGACATTGGTCAGGGCAGCCAGGGCCGCTAACATAGCGCGCTCACGTTGCCTGCCTCTAGAGGGTTTCGCATTGGAAGCCGTGCTCCCGTTGGTCGGAGTGGTCATGGGCTCGCGCTCGGATTGGGACACCTTGTCCGCCGCCGCCGAGTTGCTGGATGAACTGCGCGTGCCCTACGAGGTGCGGGTGGTGTCGGCGCACCGCACGCCGGATTTGTTGTTCAGCTACGCCGAAGAGGCCGAGGAACGCGGTCTGCGCGTGATCATCGCCGGCGCCGGCGGCGCGGCGCATCTGCCCGGCATGCTGGCGGCGAAAACCTGGCTGCCCGTGCTCGGCGTGCCGGTGCAGTCCAAGGTGCTGAACGGCATCGATTCGCTGCTCTCGATCGTGCAGATGCCGGCGGGCGTGCCGGTGTTGACGCTGGCGATCGGGCAGGCAGGCGCCAAGAACGCCGCGCTGTCGGCGGCGGCGATCCTGGCGCTGTCGAATCCGCCCTTGGCGGAGCGCCTGAAGTCACTGCGTCAGGCGCAAACCGAGCGCGTGCTGGCCGAACCGGATCCGCGGCGGCCGGCATGCGAGTAGGGGTGATTGGCGGCGGCCAGCTCGCGCGCATGTTGGCCCTGGCGGCACCGCCGCTTGGTTTGCAGGTCTGGGCGCTCGATCCGGCCGCCGATGCTTGCGCGGGGGCGGTCGCGTCGATGCGACAGGCAGCTTTCGACGATCTGGCGGCGTTGCATGCCTTCGCCGACCTGTGCGACGTGATCACCTTCGACTTCGAAAACGTCTCCGCCGCGGGTTTGCAGGAACTCGACTCGGTGCGCCCGGTGCGCCCGCCGCCACGCGCGCTGGCGTTGACGCAGGATCGTGCGCAAGAAAAGGCGTTGTTCCGGCAGCTCGGTACGCCGATCGCACCCTACGCCGTGATCGCCGACGAGGACTCCCTCGCCGCTGCCGCCGGCTCGGTACAGTTTCCCGCGATTCTGAAGACTTGCCGCCTGGGTTATGACGGCAAGGGCCAGGTTCGGGTCGCCGATGCGCAGGGTCTCGCGTCGGCGTGGGCGCAGCTGGGACGGGTGCCGTGCGTGCTGGAGGAGCGTCTGCGCTTCGACCGCGAGCTGTCCCTGGTGGCCGTACGTGGCGTCGATGGCGAGATGCGCTTCTATCCGCTGGTCGAGAACGTGCATGCCGACGGGATACTGGCGATGACGCTGGCACCGGCGCAGGTATCGGCCGATTTGCGGCTGCAGGCGCAGAGCTGCGCGCAGGATGTGGCCGATGCGCTCGACTACGTCGGCGTGTTCGCCATCGAGTTCTTCGAGGTGGGCGACCAGCTGCTGGCCAACGAGATCGCTCCGCGCGTGCACAACAGCGGGCATTGGAGCATCGAGGGCGCCGAGACCAGCCAGTTCGAGAACCACTTGCGCGCCGTTGCTGGCTGGCCGCTGGGCAGCACAGCCGCGCGGGGCGTCTCCTGCATGCTGAACTGGATCGGGGCGCTGCCTGATCGCCAGCTGGCCCTGGGCATTCCGGGGCTGCACTGGCACGACTACGGCAAAGAAGCGCGCGACGGTCGCAAGGTGGGCCACGCCACGCTGACCGCCGACTCCATCCCGCAATTGGCAGAGCGCTTGCGCCTGACGGGTAATGTGCTGGGGTGCGAGTTGCAGGTGGCGGCGGCGCTCAGCGCCTTGGAGCGCGCCTGAAGTCTGGAGCCGGCGCGCGGCCGGCTCCAGGCGGTGCAGCGATCAGGCCATCTGGGCGCTGACGAAGTCCCAGTTGACCAGGTTCCAGAAGGACTCGACGTACTTCGGACGCAGATTGCGGTAATCGATGTAGTAGGCGTGCTCCCACACATCGCAGGTCAGCAAGGGCTTGTCCGCGCCGGTCAGCGGCGTGCCGGCATTGCTGGTGCTGGCCAGCGCCAGGCTGCCGTCGGGCTTCTGCACCAGCCAGCCCCAGCCGGATCCGAAGGTGGTCACCGCCGTCTTGGTGAACTCTTCCTTGAACTTCTCGAAGCTGCCGAAGGCCGCGTTGATGGCATCGGCCAGCTTGCCACTCGGCGCACCGCCGCCGTTCGGCGACAGGCAGTTCCAGTAGAAGGTGTGGTTCCACACCTGGGCCGCGTTGTTGAACACGCCGCCGCTGGAGCTCTTGACGATCTCTTCCAGCGACTGGTGCTCGTGTGGCGTGCCCTTGATCAGGTTGTTCAGATTGGTGACGTAGGCCTGATGGTGCTTGCTGTAGTGGTAATCGATGGTTTCCGGCGAGATGTGCGGAACCAGCGCATCGCGTGCATAGGGCAGGGGAGGCAGTTCAATGGCCATCGGTGTACTCCTGAATAGGGAAGGGTGCGGACCGGATCGAGTCCTAACCACGCGCGGATGCTAACCGCATTTGCGGAAAAGACGCGTGCATGGCCTCAGGAGCGCGGTTTGCGCCCGCGCACAGAGATCTCGGTTTCGGTCAGGATGCCGCGCAAGATCTGCAACTCGCGCTCGTCCGGCATCGCGCGTTGGTACAGCCGGCGCAGTCGGCGCATGATCTTGGTCGACACGCGGTCGCCAAAAAAGCCTATCAATTCAAGCACCTGATCCAGGTGGACGAAGAAGCGCTCAAGGTCCGCGCTGGGCGCAGGGATGTGGGGATCGGGGTCCGGTGCCTGATCGACGCGGGTCAGTGCTTCGGCCCGCAGCTCGTAGGACAGCACTTGTACAGCGCTCGCCAGATTCAGCGAACTGTAGTCGGGATTGGCGGGGATGGTGACCAGGTACTGGCACAGCTCCAGTTCCTCGTTGGTCAGTCCGGTGCGCTCGGTGCCATACAGCACGGCGACCGGGCCGGTCGCGGCTGCGTCCAGCGCCAGTCGCGCAAATTCGCGCGGACCGATCTCCTGCATGCGGATGCCGCGTCGGCGGTCGCTGGAGCCAAACACCACGCGCGCCGGCGCCAGCGCCTGCTCCAGCGTGGCGTGCACGCAGGCGCGATCGAGCAGATCCTCGGCGCCGGAGGCCAGCGCGCTGGCTTCCGGATCGGGAAAGCGCAGCGGCTGCACCAGATCGAGTGCCGACAAGCCCATGGTCTTGAGCGCACGCGCCGTCGAGCCGATATTGCCGGGATGCGAGGTCTGCATCAGCACAGTGCGGATGGGGGCGAGCAGTGATTCGGGGGTGTTCATGGGACACGGGAGGCAAACGACACGGGCGCGAGACTATCAGGGCCGGTGCGCTGCGCAGTCGGGCCGCCCGGCCTTGGTCGAACCGCGGCGGGCAGGGCCATGACGCTGGACCTGCGTCTGCGGCGCGGCAAACCGGTGCAGGGCTTCGTGCACACCACGCCGACCGGGCTGCGCAGCTTCGAGATCAGCGAGTTGCCCGAGCAAGCGCTGTTCCCGTTGTGCGGCCTGCTGCAGCAGCGCTTTGGCTTTGTCCCGCAGGCGCCGGTGTTGGGCCCAGATCAGGTGGTGATGCGCGCCGTGCATCCAGATGGGCGGGTGCTGCTGCCCGGATGGGATGTCTGGTCCGGCTGCTACTTCCTGGCCGACCGCGCCGAGGACGCCGAGTTGATCGAGGCGATTGCCGAGTTTCTGAACGCCGAACTCCGCGCCCCCGGGGTGCTCGAGCAGTTGCTGGGCTGAATCAGCGACTGCCCGCAAACAAGGCGGCGTTCCACCACAGATGCGTCAGGATGCTGAGCGCGTAACCGAGGGCGATGGCCCAGGTCCAGCGCAAGTGCGACAAAAAGGTGTACTGCCCGCGCGAGACGCCCATCAGCGCCACGCCAGCGGCGGAGCCGACGCTGAGCATGCTGCCGCCGACACCCGCCGTCAGCGTGATCAGCAGCCATTGGCCGTGATCCATCGGCGGATTCATCTGCAGCACCGAGTACATGATCGGAATGTTGTCGACCACCGCCGACAAGGTGCCCATCGCGATATTGGCGGCGCTCGGCCCCCAGCCCGTGTACAGATGCTCCGAGGCCACCGCCAGCAAGCCGACGGCCTTGAGCCCGCCTACGCACATCAGCACGCCGAAGAAGAACAGCAGCGTGTCCCATTCGGCCTGGGCCACCATCTTGAACACGTTGAAGGGGTCGGCGCCGGTGCGCGCCTCGCTGCGCTTGAGCCAGTAAGCGTACAGGCTGAGCAATCCGAGGCCCGACATCATGCCGAACACCGCCGGCATCTGCAGGAACTGCTTGCCGGCAACGGTGATCGCGATGGTCAGCGCGAACAGCACACAGATGCCGATCGCGCCCGGCTTCAGGTCGGCATCGTCGCGCGCGCCGGGCGGCGTGCCGACCGGCAGCGCGTAATGCATCAGCGCGGCCGGAATCAGGAAGTTGACCACCGAGGGCAAAAACAAGTCGAAGAACTCGAAAAAGCGCACCTTCTCGGCCTGCCAGACCATCAGCGTGGTGATGTCGCCAAAGGCACACCAAGCGCCGCCGGCATTGGCTGCCACCACCAGGTTGATGAAAGCCAGCGCGATGAACTGGCGATTGCCGGCGCCACAGGCGAGGATCACCGCGCTCATGATCAGTGCGGTGGTCAGATTGTCGAGCACCGCCGACATGAAGAAGCTGATGATGCCGGTGAGCCAGAACAGCTTGCGATAGCCCCATCCGCGTGAGACCAGTTCAGCGCGCAGCGCCTCGAACACATTGCGCTCGGTCATCGCGGCCACGAAGGTCATGGCAACGATCAGGAAGAAGAACAGCTCGGCGAACTCCAGGAACACCGCCTCGAAGGCATGCGCGGCAGCGTGGTCGGCGCCGATCCCTTGCTGTGCCAGATAGCCGGCGACCAGCGCCCAGATCAACCCGGCGCCGAGCAATACCGGCTTGCTCTTGGGCAGGTGGATCTTCTCCTCGATAACCACCAGCACGTAGGCGACGACGAATACCGCCAGCACGGCCCAGGCCACCCAGGTGCCGGCCAGATCGAAGTGATCCGGGCTGCTGGCGCTCGCCAGCGCGGGCAAGGGCAACAGCGCGCCTGACGTGAGGCGAGCGATCAGCGAGCGGGACATGCGGACTCCGGCGGCGGTGGGCTGGGCGGGCGCGGATCATGGCGCCGATTTGTGACGGTGGATACTGCCAAAGGGCGGCCCGGCCTCGCGTAGCATCGCGGCATCGGAATCGGGAGCGCGGTCATGCGACAGTGGGCGTGGGCAATCGTGGGAATGCTGATGCTGGGCGGCTGTGCGGCCAGCGAGGACGTGCGCGTCGAACTGCGCGGCAAGACCTTTCAGGTCGAGATTGCCGACGATCCCAACGAACGCGCGCGCGGGCTGATGTATCGTGATCAGATGTCGGCTGATGCCGGCATGCTGTTCTTGTTCGATCGCCAGGAGCCGCAGGCCTTCTGGATGAAGAACACGCGGATTCCGCTCGATATTCTGTACTTCGACGAATCCTGGACGCTGGTGGCGTGGAGCCTCGATACGCCGCCGTGCTCGCTGGGCGACCAGTGCCCGGCGTATCCGAGCCGCGCGCCGGCGCGCTATGTGCTGGAGTTGAACGCCGGCACCAGCGCCAGCATCGGCGCCGAGCTGGGTGACAAGTTGATCGTCAAGGGTTTGCCGTCGAAGTAGGATCAGCAGATCGTCCATCCACCGCCAGCCGCGCGCACGGAGCCGCGCTAGGTCGAACACGCCCGTAGGCCGGGTCCTTCGCGTCCGCACTGCCTGCTGGATCCACGCAGCCCCACACGCGAGGCGCCCGGCGCTTTGCTTTCGCCGCATTACAGAGCCCGAAGCCGCGGCCGCCGGCGCGATGGGGCGGATCGTCTATGCACCGCCAGCCGCGCGCACGGAGCCGCGCTACGCCGCGCGCTAGGTCGAACACGCCCGTAGGCCGGGTCCTTCGCGTCCGCACGGCCTGCTGGATCCACGCAGCCCCACACGCGAGGCGCCCGGCGCTTTGCTTTCGCGGCATCACAAAACCTGAAGCCGCGGCCGCCGGCGCGATAGGGCGGATCGTCCATCCACCGCCAGCCGCGCGCACGGAGCCGCGCTACGCCGCGCGCGTCGTCGAACACGCCCGTAGGCCGGGTCCTTCGCGTCCGCACTGCCTGCTCGATCCACGCAGCCCACACGCGAGGCGCCCGGCGCTTTGCTTTCGCGGCATCACAGAGCCTGAATCCGCCGCCGCCGACGTGATGGGGCGGATCGTCTATGCACCGCCAGCCGCGCGCACGGAGCCGCGCTACGTCTCACGCTTCGTCGACCAGACCGCGTCGGCCAGGCCAAGCGCGTATCACTGGATCTTGAGCAGTTCCACGTCGAAAATCAGCGTGGCATTGGGCGGGATGACGCCGCCGGCACCGGCCGCACCGTAACCCAGGTGCGCCGGGATCGTCAGGCGATAGTGGGCGCCGACCGACATCAGCTGCAGGCCTTCGGTCCAGCCTTTGATCACTTGATTCAGCCGGAAGCTCAGCGGCTGGCCGCGGTCGTAGGAGCTGTCGAAGACCTGACCATTGCTCAGCGTGCCGCGGTAATGCACGGTCACGGTGTCGCTGGGGCCGGGCTTGGCGCCTTGGCCTTCACGCAGGACTTCATACTGCAGGCCGCTCGGGGTGGTGATCATCGGTGTGGGTCCGCATGGGATGAGAGGGCGCCGAGCATGGCGGCTCGTTCGGCCGGGCTCAATCCCCATCGCAGCCGCTCAGCCGACCCACAGGCCTACATTTTTCGCCTCGGTGAAGAAGCGCATGGCGTCGCTGCCGCCCTCGCGTCCCAGCCCGGAATGCTTGATGCCGCCGAAGGGCGTGCGCAGATCGCGCGCCATCCAGGTGTTGATCCACACCAGCCCGGTCTCCACCTGGGCAGCAAAGCGGTGCGCACGATCGAGGTCGCGCGTCCACACACTGCTGGCCAGGCCGTAGCGGCTGGCATTGGCATAGGCCAGCGCCTGGGTGTCGTCATCGAATGGCTGCAGCGTGACGACCGGGCCGAAGATCTCTTCCTGATTGACGCGGCAATGGGCGTCCAGTTGATCGAACACGGTGGGTGCGAGGAAGTAGCCTTCGCGACAGCGGCCTTCCAGGGCCAGACGCTCGCCGCCGCACAGCAAACGACCGCCTTCCTCGTGTGCCAGCGCGATGTAGCTCAGCACCTTCTGCAGGTGATCGGACGACACCAGCGCGCCAAGATCGCTGTCTGCGGCGCGCGGATCGCCGACCTTCAGCGCCTGCGCGGCCGCCACGAAGGCGTCGCGGAAGCGCGCGTACAGCGGGCGCTCGATCAGGATGCGTGAGCCGCACAGGCAGATCTGCCCCTGATTGGAAAAGGCGGCACGCACGCACTCGTGCACGGTGCGCTCGAAGTCACAGTCGGCGAAAACCACGGTGGCGTTCTTGCCGCCCAGTTCCAGCGACAGCTTCTTGAACTGCGCCGCGGTGGCCGTGGCGATCGCGGCGCCGGTGGCGGTGCTGCCGGTAAAGGACACCGCCTTGATGCGCGGATGCACCACCAGCGGCTGGCCGCAGGCCGGACCGCTGCCGTGGATGATGTTCAGCACGCCCGGCGGCAGCCCGGCCTCCTGGGCCAACTCGCCCAGCAGCCAGGCCGTGACCGGGGTGATCTCACTCGGCTTGGCGACCACGGTATTGCCGGTGGCCAGCGCCGGCGCGATCTTCCAGGTCAGCAGATACAGCGGCAGATTCCACGGACTGATGCAGGCCACCGCGCCCAGCGCCTGGCGCAGCGTGTAATTGAGCACGCCTAGCTCGCCCGTGTGGCTTTCCGAGCCCCAGGTTTCGGCCATGCTGGCGAAATAGCGGAAGTTGGCGACCGCGCGCGGGATATCGATCTGACGGGCCACCCGCACCGGTTTGCCGGTGTCACGCGATTCCTCCTCGGCGAGCGCGTCCAGCCGGCTCTCGATCAGATCCGCCAGCCGCCGCAGCAGACGCGCGCGGGCGCTCGGTGCGGTGGCTGACCAGGCGCTGCGGGCGGCATGCGCGGCGCTGACCGCCGCATCGACGTCCAGCGTGGTCGAATCCGGCACCTCGGCATAGACCTTGCCCGTGGCCGGCTCGGTGACCGGCAGATAGCGCCCGCTGGCCGGGGCACGGAAGTCGCCGTCGATGAAGTTGGCCAGTCGCAGCAGGCTGTCGCGCATGATCGCATCCGAGGTGTGCTGCGCCCGATCATAGGCGCGATCCGCGCCGTCGCCAGCGGGGCAGGGCAAATCTGCGGGCAGCGGCGCGCCGGGCTCAGGCGCGGTATGGCTGGACGCGCCTATGCTTCGCTGCCGTTCTTGCCGGATCTCGACCATGTACGGACTTGCCCGACCGCTGCTGTTCGCGCTCGATGCCGAGCGTGCCCATGCGCTGGGGCTGCGCGCGATCGAACTGGCCTATCGCGCCGGCCTGAATCCGCTGCTGGCGGTCCGGCCACAGCCGCTGCCGACCCGCGTGTTCGGCATCGATTTTCCCAATCCGGTGGGTCTGGCCGCGGGCCTCGACAAGAACGCGGCGCATATCGATGCGCTGGCGGCGCTGGGCTTTGGCTTCATCGAGGTCGGCACCATCACGCCGCGGCCGCAATCGGGCAATCCCAAGCCGCGCATGTTCCGTTTGCCGGAGCAGCAGGCGGTGATCAATCGCCTGGGCTTCAACAATGCCGGCGTCGATGCGCTGGTACGCCATGTCGAATGCAGCCGTTACCAGGGCGTGCTTGGCATCAATATCGGCAAGAACAAGGACACCCCGAACGAGCGCGCGGTAGACGATTACCAGCTGTGCCTGGAGCGGGTGTATCCGCTGGCCAGCTACATCACCGTCAACATCTCCTCGCCGAACACCCAGGGCCTGCGCGATCTGCAGGAGGAGGCGACGCTGGCGCGCTTCATCGGCACGCTGTGCGAGGCGCGTGAACGGCTGACCGGGATCCACGGCAAGCGCAAGCCGATGCTGCTGAAGATCGCGCCGGATCTGGCGCCAGGCGAGATGGATGGCATCGCCGAGGTGCTGCTGGCCTCGGGCATCGATGGCCTGATCTGCACCAACACCACGATCGATCGCAGCGAGATCGCCGGCCACGCGCTGGCCGGCGAGAGCGGCGGGCTCTCCGGCGCACCGCTGATGGCGCGTGCCACCGCCGTCCTGCGTGGCATGCACGAGCGGCTGGGATCGAAACTGCCGATCGTCGGCGTCGGCGGCATCCTGTCCGGGGCCGACGCGGTCGCCAAGTTCGATGCCGGCGCCCGCCTGGTGCAGTTCTACAGCGGCATGATTTATCGCGGTCCGGCGCTGATCGGCGAGTGTGTCGAGGCGCTGCGCGCCAGGGGCGGTTGATGGACCTGGCACTCCGGCTGATCGCGGACGCCGATCTGCGCCCGCGCAACACCTTTGGCGTCGCGGCGCGCGCCCGTTGGCTGGCAGAAGCACGTACGCTGGACGCGATACAGACGGCGCTGGCGCTGGCCGAGCGCGAGGCACTGCCGGTGGTCGTGCTGGCTGGCGGCAGCAATGTGCTGATCACCGGCGACCTGGATGCGCTGGTGCTGGTGCCGGCGCTGCGCGGGATCGAGTGGCTGGCGGACGACGGCAGCCAAGTGCTGGTGCGCGCCGGTGCCGGCGAGTCCTGGCACGGCCTCGTCCTGCAGACGCTGGCCGCCGGGGCGTATGGCCTCGAAAACCTCGCGCTGATTCCAGGCAGCGTCGGTGCGGCACCGATCCAGAACATCGGCGCCTACGGCGTGGAACTGGAGCGCTTCGTCCACGCGGTGGAGGTCTGGGACCGGGTGGCGCAGCAGTCGCAGCGTTTGTCACGCGAGCAGTGTGCCTTCGGCTACCGCGACAGCTGCTTCAAGCAGCCGGCGCTGGCTGAGCGCTATCTGATCACGGCGGTAGAACTGGTGCTGCAGCGGCAGCCGCAGCTGCGCCTGGAGTACGCCGGCATACGCGACGAGCTGGCGCTTCAGGGCGTGAGCACGCCCACGCCCCAGGATGTGTGTGCGGCGGTCTGCAGCCTGCGTCGCCGCAAGCTGCCGGACCCGCGGCTGATCGGCAACGCCGGCAGCTTTTTCAAGAATCCGGTGATCGATCAGGCGGCGGCAGATGCGCTGAAATCCAGTCATCCGGAGCTGCCGCTGTATCCGGCCGGGGCCGGGCGCTGCAAGCTGCCGGCGGGCTGGCTGATCGATCAGTGTGGCTGGAAGGGCTATCGCGCCGGCGACGCCGGCGTCCACGCCGAGCACGCGCTGGTGCTGGTCAATCATGGCCTCGCCAGCGGCGCCGAACTGCTGGCATTGGCGCGGCGCATCCAGCACAGCGTGTTGCAACGCTTCGGCGTACTGCTGGAACCCGAACCGCGCGTGCTGGGACCGGGCTGAGGCCCAACAAAAACGCCCCTGCCTCGCGGCAGGGGCGTCGCTGATCGCGCAAGCGCGCGGCTGCTGCTTAGCTGTTGCCTTTGGCCATGGCGCTCTTGCGGTAGCCGTAGACACCGTAGAAGGCCAAACCAATCAGGGCCCACACAAAGAACATGGTCTCGGTGTAGCCGGACAGGTTGAAGAACAGGAACACGCAGCCCGCCATCGCCAGTGGGCAAATCACCCAAACCATCGGCGTGCGGAAGGGACGATAGCGATCCGGCTGCGTGCGCCGCAGCACCAGCACGCCAAGCGCCACCAGGAAGAACGCAAACAGCGTGCCGCTGTTGGAGATGTCGGCAAGCACGCCGACCGGGAACGCCGCCGCAAACACCGACACTGCCGCGCCAGTGATCAGCGTGACCACATGCGGGGTGTGGAAGGTGGGATGCACTTTCGAGAACAGCGGCGGCAGCAGGCCGTCACGCGACATCACGAAGAAGATGCGGGTTTGGCCGAAGATCATCATCAGGATGACCGAGGGCAAGGCCAGACCGGCCGCGAGTGCCAGCGCATTGCCGACGCCGGCAAAGCCCAGACTGCGCAGCACATAGGCCAGCGGCTCGCCGCTGCACACCAAGGCCTCGGAGCCTTTGCAAGCCTCGATCATCGCCGCGCTGCCCGCTTCCAGCGCCTTGCCGTCGGCGCCGAGGATCGGCTGCGCACCCATGGCACCGGCAGCGCCGTAGCCCACGAGCAAGTAGAAAATGGTGCAGACCGCCAGCGAGGCAATCAGTCCGATCGGGATGTTGCGCTGCGGATTCTTGGTTTCCTCGGCAGCGGTAGAGACCGCATCGAAGCCGACGTAAGCGAAGAAAATCGACGCCGCGGCTGCATACACGCCCGGCATGCCGTTCGGCAGGAAGGGTTCGAAGTTCTGCACCTGCGCGGCGGGCACGGCGATGGCAATGAAGGCGGTCAGCGCCAGAATCTTGATCGCGACCAGGATCGAGTTGACCATCGCACTCTTGGAGGTGCCGATCACCAGCAAGCCGGAGATCAGCCAGACGATCAGGAAGGCCAGCAGGTTGAAACTGCCGCCGTCATAGGGCCCGGCGCGCAGCCCTTCGGGCAGCCCCCATCCGACACTGGCCAACAGCCCGTTCATGTACTTGGACCAGCCCACCGCCACGGCGCCCGCGGCGACGGCGTATTCCAGAATCAGCGCCCAACCGACAATCCAGGCCACCGCCTCGCCGAGCACGGCGTAGGAATAGGTGTAGGCACTGCCGGAGACCGGCACCATCGCCGCCAGTTCAGCGTAGGCGAGGGCGGCCAGCGCGCAGACGATCGCGGCAATCACGAAGGAGATCATCATCCCGGGACCGGCCTTTTGCGCCGCTTCCGAGGTCAGCACGAAAATACCGGTGCCGATGATCGCGCCGATGCCCAGCATGGTCAGTTGGAGGGCCCCCAACTGCCGTTTGAGGCTTTTCTTGGCCGCGGTTTCCAGAATCTGGTCAAGCGGCTTGACGCGCCAGAAGATCATTGAGCTCCCCTCTGATGGTGCTCGCGCCTGCTCGGCGAGTTGCGGCAGGGCGGAGCTGGATGTAGGTGGTGGCGCAGGCCGTTACAGCCGCGTACGAGGCTGATCGAGCGCTGAACCGTCGCGGCCCGTAACATACGGCAGCCCCCCCATGGCAGCAAGCGCGAAGGAGACGCATGCACGACAGCACGCAAGGACTGGAAGATTTGCTGGCGGCGCTGGATGCGTACTCTCGCGCCTACCCGGCGGAAGCCACGCAAGCAGCGCAGTTTGCCGCGTTCGCCCGGTCGGGTGCGGACGTCGCCGAGCGCACGCGGTTGGACGGGCATTTGACGGCCTCCTGCTGGCTGGTATCGGCCGATGGCGAGCGGGCGCTGCTGACGCACCACCGCAAGCTGCAGCGCTGGCTGCAACTCGGCGGGCACGCCGATGGGGATCTGGATCTCGCCCGCGCCGCGCTGCGCGAGGCCCTTGAGGAATCCGGTTTGTCCGATCTGGCGGTCGACGACACCATCTTCGATCTCGATGCACACCCGATTCCGGCCCGCGGCGCCGAGCCCGAGCACACCCACTGGGACGTGCGCTATGTGGTCCGCTGCGAGGGCAGCGAGGACTACGCAGTGTCGGAAGAATCGCTGGATTTGGCCTGGCTGCCGATCGCGTCGCTGGCGACCGATGCCGCGCTCGATCCCTCGATACGCCGCATGGCCGCCAAGTGGCTGGCGCGCTGCTGATCAGCCGGCATTTCTCACCACGGTGGGAAACGATGCCGAGATCTGCTCAGGGCTCTATCCGCACCCGCAGACGGCCATCGGCCAGTTCGATCTCCAGGGTCTCCCCAGGCTTGGCCTCGGTCACTCGCGTCAACAAGCTGCCGTCGGCACGCCGCAGCAGCGCATAGCCGCGCGCCAGCGTCGCGCTCGGGCCCAATTGGGCGATCGCGCGCACGGCGTGGTCCAGACGGTCGCGTCGGCGTTCGGTGTCGGGCCGCATCGTCAGCAGTTGCGAGCGCAGCGCCAACAGCGCCTCGCCGTGCGCGCGCAGGCTGTGCTGGGTCTGCTGCAGCAGGCGTGTGCGCAAGGCCTCTGCGTGCTGGCGGGTGCGGGCGACGCGCAGTTGCGGCGCTTGCGCGCGCAAGCGTTCGCCGATTTCATGCAAGCACAGTCGGGCGCGCTGCTGGCGCTGTTGCCACAGGTGTAGCTTGCGCTGCTGCAGACCCTGCAGGAGTCGCTGCGCCGAGCTCACCTGCGCGCGCGGCTCGTGCGCGCGCAGCAGGCGCTCGACGGCGTCCAGTTGTTGCGCTGCCTGGCGCAGTCGCTGGCGCAGCCGCTGCAGCAGCGTGTCGCCGCGCGCGCGCAGACGGCTCAGCACGGTCGACTGGTCGGGAGTCAACAGTTCGGCCGCCGCCGAGGGCGTCGGCGCGCGCACATCGGCGACCAGATCGGCGATCGACACGTCAACCTCGTGGCCGACCGCGGACACCACCGGCACCGGGCTGGCTGCGATCAGGCGCGCCAGCGTCTCGTCATTGAAGGCCCACAGATCCTCCAGCGAGCCGCCGCCGCGCGTCAGCAGAATGGCATCGGCGGGCGGCTGCGCCTGCATCGCTGCCTGCAAGGCCGCGCGCAGCTGAGCGGGCGCCTCGGCGCCTTGCACCGCAGTCGGGTACAGATCCACGGCCAGCAGCGGCCAGCGCCGCGCAATGACCGCGAGCACATCGCGGATGGCGGCGCCCTGCGGCGAGGTCACCACCGCCAGCCGCCGCGGCCATGCCGGCAGCGCGCGCTTGCGCGCGGCGGCGGTCAGCCCTTCGGCGTGCAGGCGCGCTTTCAAGGCCTCGAACTCGCGCATCAGGCGGCCTTGTCCCGCTTCCTCCAGATGCTCGCAGATCAGCTGATAGTCGCCGCGCGCCTCGAACAGACTGACGCGGCCGCGTACCAGCACCTGCATGCCATCGACCGGCTTGGCGCGCACGTACAAGTTGTTCGATCGGAACATCGCACTGCGGATCTGCGCGTCGCGGTCCTTCAGTGTGAAGTACCAATGTCCGGAGGCGGCGCGCGTGTAGTTGCTGATCTCGCCCTCGACCCAGACCAGCGCGAATGCGTCCTCCAACAGCCCGCGCGCCAGCCGGTTCAACTGGGTAGGCGTCAGGATCGAGCGCTCGCGCGCCGCGTAGCGGGGTGTGGTCTCGGTCATGCCGCCAGCGGGCTCAGGGCAGCAGCACCAACTTGCCGGTGGTGCGACCGCTCTCGATGGCGCGCTGCGCGTCGGCGGCGGCGCTCAGTGGGAAACAGTGCACCGGCGGCGGCTGCAGGCGGCCGTCGGCAAAGCGCTCCAGCAGCCAGTGCATGCCCTCGCGCAGACGCTCGGCCTCGCTGGACAGAAAGCTCAGATTGCACGCCAGCACGCTCCGGTTGTCTCGGGTCATCGACAGCGGATTGAAACGCGGCGTCCGCAGCCAGTCCCAGGCGAGTCTGAGCCAGTTCAAGCGGCCGTCGTGGGGCAACATGGAGGCAAAGCCGTAGATCAGCAGGCGGCCGGTTGGCGCCAGATGCGCATAGCTCTGGCCCAGCGTACTCACCCCGTTGGCATCGAAAATGGCCTGATAGCCACCGGCTGACAGCGCCTTGGCGGTGGCCCACAGATCCTGGGCGCACTTATCGATCACCTCGCTGCAGCCGGCGGCGCGGGCGACCTCGATCTTGTGTCCCGAGCCGACCACGCCGATCACCCGGCAGCCGGCCAGACGGCCCAATTGCGCCAGCGCAGTGCCGACGCCGCCGGCAGCCGAATGCACCAGCCAGGTGTCGCCGGGGCGCGGATGCAGCAACTCGTGCACCATCCACCAGGCGGTCAGGAACACGGTCGGGATGGCGGCGCCGCTGCGCGCATCCAGCGCCTCGGGCTGGGCGAACGCGCGATCGGGCGTCAGCAGCACGCGACTGGCGTAGCCGCCGAACAAAGTCAGGCCGATCACGCGTTGTCCGAGCTCGAAGCCCGTCACCTGCGCGCCCAGCGCACTGATGCGCCCGGCGACCTCGAAACCCGGCGTGATCGGGTAGCCGTGCAGTTTTTTCGCGGACTCGTACAAGCCCATGCGAATGATGCCGTCGGCGTAGTTGACGCCGATGGCCTCGACCTCGATGGCGATCTGATCCGCTGCCGGCGCGGCATCGGCCTCTTCGCACAGGCGCAGACGTTCGTAGCCGCCGGGGCGGTCGATGACGATGCGGCGCATCGCTCAGCGGTCTTCGAAGCCGAGCCTGGACAGCGGCGCGCCAGCGTTGATCCAGTCCTGGATCAGCCGCTGCTGCGTGGTGGAGATCGGCCCATCGGGCGGCATGCGGCCGCCGACTTCCGGCACGTCACAGTTCACCTTCTGAAAAAACAGGCTGTTGATGGCCGATCCCGGCTGCACGCGCAAAATCGTCCCCAGCTGGGTGCTCGGCGTGTTGACCAGATTGCCGTAGCTGAAACCGGCACCCAGACCGAGGCCGCCGGCGCCGATCGAGCCCGGATGACAGCTGGTGCACAACCCAGAGTTCGGGTCCTTGGGGTTCTGCAGCGCGTCGAAAATGGATTGAAAGGTGTCGAAGCGAAACTGCGTGAACGGCGCCACCGCGCTCAGATCGGTGCAGCTGCTCGGGCCGCCGAGCGGCGCCGCAAAAGCGGGCAGCGCCGTGAGCGCCGCCGCGAGTGTCCATCCTGTCAGCCTACGCATGGCGGAACTCCCGAATACCCTTCCGACTGTAGCGACCCCAGTGTGCAGGCCTTGCGCACTCAGCCAAGGCGTCGCCACACCACTTCCATGCCCTCGCGCGCGCCCAGCGCCTGACCGAGCAGCTTCAGCAGCTCGCGGTTGCCGCCGGCCTCGGCCAGCAGTTGCAGCGTGCCGATGTCGATGTAGTAGTCCTGATCGTCACCGCTTTCCTCTTCCAGTTCGCGGACCAGAAAGGCGAGGTCGTCCTCGCTCAAGGTGGTGATCAGGCTCCCGGTCTCCAGGTCGCGCAATTCAATCATGGCAGTGCTCCGCGGTAGGCAATGGGCGGATGTTATCAGCCCATCCAGCCGGCGAACGCGGCTCAAGGCCGGCGCTGGCCGCGTAGAATCAGCGCCGAACGGACGGGGACACGGATCGGATGGCCATAGGCAAGCAGCTCGCGGCAGGGATACTCGGCGTGTGGTCGCTGGGCGCGCAGGCACAGAGCAGCTTTGGCGATGTGCCCGTGCCCGCCGGCAATCCGCTGACGCCGGCCAAGATCGCGCTCGGCAAGGCCTTGTTTTGGGACGAACAGTTGTCGCTCACCGGGACCGTGGCCTGCGGCACCTGCCACCGTCCGCAAGGGGAGGGCACCGATCCGCGCAGCTTGCTGCTGGGCAATGCCGCGCGCCACCCCGGCCCGGACGGCGTGTTCGGCAATGCCGACGACATCATCGCCTCGCCCGGCGTGCCTGCCCACGATGCCGATGGCAACTATGTCTGGAGCGCCACCTTCGGCTACGCGCCGCAGGTCGGTCGACGCAAGGCCGGTACGGTCATTAATGCGGCCTATTCCGGATCCTTGTTCTGGGATGGTCGCGCCGACAACTACTTCGTCGATCCGATCACCGGGCAGGTCGTGTTCAGCAACAACGCGGCGCTGGAGAATCAGGCGCTGGGCCCCTTGGTCAATACCAGCGAAATGGCCCACGCCGGCGCCACGCTGCAGGGCGTAGTGGCGCGCCTCGCGTCGGTGCGCCCGCTGGCGCTGGCCAGCAACGTGCCCGCCGCGCTGCGTGCCCACATTGGCAGTCGCGACTATCCGGCGCTGTTCGCCGAGGCCTTCGGTAGTGCCGAGATCACCCCGGTACGGGTGGCGATGGCGATCGCCAGCTACGAACGCACGCTGATTGCCGATCAGGCGCCCTTGGACGCGCATCTGGCTGGCACGCCCTCGCTGACCGCGCTGGAGTTGCAGGGCCAGCAGCTGTTCCAGTCGAACGATTGCGCCTTTTGCCATTCTGGCCGACTGTTTACTGACGGCCGTTTCCACTACATCGGCGTGCGTCCGGTGTCCGAGGATCCCGGGCGCGGCGCCATCGACAGCGATCCCGGCATGCAGGGCAGGATGCAGACGCCAGGGCTGCGTGGGGTGGCGGATCGCGGGCCGTACATGCATACCGGCGGTCTGCAGACGCTGGAAGACGTGATCGAGTTCTACAATCGCGGCGGCGACTTCAGTGCCTCGAACAAAGACCCTCGGATTCGTCCGCGCAACTGGACGCCAACGCAGAAGCAGGCGCTGCTGGCCTTCCTGCGCCGCCCACTGACCGATCCCCGAGTTGCCGCGGAGTTGCCGCCCTTCGACCGCCCGACGCTGTACACCGAAACCACGCGTGTACCGACGATCAGCGGACAAGGACGCCCTGGTGGCCTCGGCGTGCCGCAGATCTCGGCGCTGGAGCCGCCGTTGATCGGCAACGACAATTTCACCGTGCTGATCACCCAGGCCGCCGGTGGCGCCGCCGGCACGCTGGTGATTGCCAGCAGTGATCCAGGCCTGCCGACCAGCGTGCCGGTGGGCGATGTGGCCAATCTGGCCTTCACGCTGGCGGCCGGTGGCGCGGCAGCCGGAACGGGGTCGGTACAGGTGGATCTGTCGTTGCCCGGTTTGCAGCCAGGTCAAACGCTGTACGGACGCGCTTACATCGCTGATCCTGGCGCCAGCGGTGGCATTGCGGTGACGCCGCTGCTGAGCTTCACGCTGTTCGGTGACGTCCCCGATCTGCTGTACACGAGCGGTTTCGAGTAACCCGCGATTCGGTGGCGGCTGGGGCGGCTCAGTCGCGGGTAGACGTACCGCGACGCGCCGGTGTCAGCGTGCCGCCATTGGAGACGCAGCCCTCCAGTCGCAGCGTCTCGCCGTTGTCGAAACGCAGTTGGATGTCCTCGAATGAGTCGCCTTGCACGTGCACTGCACTCAGCGTGGCGTGGAGCAGCGTCGAGAGCTCCGGGATGTGGGCGCGTCCGATGTGCATCAGATCGGCCTGGGCGCAACGTCCATCGGGCCATTCGAAATCGATCCGCAGACGCGCGCCCCAGTTGCGCTCCAGGCTGAGTCCGACAAAGCGCGCGCCCAGCAGTTGATCCCAGTGGCGCAGCGGTTGCTCCCGACGCGATCGGCTGTCAAAGCCCGCCTCTTGCGGGTCCGTGCAGTGCCAGCCATCGGCTTCCAGCGCTCGCACCACGGCCAGCACCGCGTCCTGATCGACCTCGCCATGCAAAGACCAGTACAGATAGCCGGGATGGAGACTGAGTACGCCCGGAAAGCCGCTCAGTGTGCCCTGCAGCGCATCGCCCTCCAGCGTGCAGTCCGGGTGTCGGGCCAGCAAATCCTGCACCAGCTTGCGCTGCGCGCATTGGCGTGCTTGCGACAGCCGGTAGTCCGGCGCCCGCAGCGTCTCCAGCGTCAGTCGCGCGGGATGAAAGTACAGATCGAGCGCCATTGGCAGCCTCCACGGGTTCTACGGCATCTGCGCGCAGGACGGCACGCTGAGCGGTCAGCACGGGTGCGCATCAGTCTTTCGCACCCAGTTGTACGCACAGCGCGCGCTTGCCGAAGGGGCTGATGCTCGGGGCACCGACGCGCTGCCCGCTGCTCAGATTGACCGTAAATGCCCCAAGTTCGCCGTCGCGACTGTCGGTCCAGAACTCGGCCCCGCTCAGCGCAATCAAGGGCGTGACGCTGCAGCGGCGCTCGCCGCAGGGGCGCAGAAAGGCCTCCTGGTAGAGGCTGAGCAGATCGGCGGCGGTGGGCAGCTTCCAGTTGGCGCCGCGCGTGGTGCAGTACTCGATGGCATCGAACCAATCGACGTCGCTGCCATTGTCGACGGCGGTCCAAACCGTACCGCTGCGCACATCGCGGACGGTCTGATCGGGCTGCGCGACAAAGCGTGTGCGCAGTTCGAGGTCGGCGACGGCCTGCTCGGCGGCGCGCCGCGCGTCCTCTGTACCCTCGTCGTTGGGCGCCGGCACTGCGCTCACCGGCGGCGCCAGCACGGCCGCCGGTTGCGGGCGGAATTGCCAGTAGGCGAGCGCCAGCGCTGCCAGCGTGGCGATGGCCACCCACAGGTACGGCGCGCGGCGCCGCGGCATCGCTGCGTCGGCTCTTGTGGAGGGCGCTGCAGTCACCGGTGCCAGCGGCGCGGTCTCCGCCAGCGGCGCCTCCAGGAAGCGGCCCTGGGCAACGCGCACCGCCTGTTTCTGCTCGATGTCGAGCACGAAGCCCAGCGCGCGCAGTTGGCTGGACCAGGCCGTGCTGGTGCCGGCATAACCCACTTGCAGGCGCAGCGCCTCGTCGTGGATGTACAAGGTGCGCAGCGCATCGATGAAGGCCTGGGCGTCGGGGTAACGCTCACCCGGCTGTTTGGCCAGCAGGCGATCGAGCACCGGCTGCAGCATCGCAATCGCCGCGGGCAACCGCGGGATAGGCGCATACAGGTGCTGCGCCGCAATTTCCGGGAAGCTGGTGCCGGGAAAAGGACGCTCGCCGGTCAGCAGTTCATAGAAGATCACGCCCAGCGCATACAGATCGCTGCTGCCGCTCAGCGTTTGCCCGGAGACCTGTTCGGGGCTCATGTAAATCGGCGTGCCGACGATCATGCCTTCGCGGCCATAGATGGTGCTGCGATCCAGTAGCCGGGCGGCGCCGAAGTCGGTCAGCACCGGTGTGGTCTCGTCGCGCAGCAGGATGTTCGCCGGTTTCAGATCTCGATGGATCACCTGCTGCCGATGCGCCGCCTCCAGACCACTGGCGATCTGCGCGACCAGACCGACCGCCTCGCCGATCGTGATCGGCCGGCGCTGCATGCGTTCCAGCAGCGTACCGCCGGGCAGATACTCCATCACCAGATAGGCCAGATCGCCGCTGCGATCGTTGTCGTAGATGCGGACGATGTTGGGATGGTCGAAGCTCGCCAGCACCTGGCCCTCGCGCAGAAACAGCTGCTCGAAGTCGCTATCCGCCACCGCCGCCGGCTTCAGCACCTTGATGGCTGCCTTGCGCCCGTTGCGGCGGTGCTCGGCCAGCCACACCTCCGCCATCGCCCCGGCGCCGAGCGGCTGTTTGAGTTCGTAGTTCGGTATCTCCGGCGCCACGCGCGGCCCCTGCGACTGGACGAGCGCGCGACTGTAGCGAGGGCCGTCGGCCGGAGCAAACCGCGCACCTACCTATTCGGCGTACTGGCGCCAGGGTGGCATGATGAGGCGCCTCCTCGTATCGGCAGCGCCCATGTCGCAACCCCCGATCAGCAAACTGCTCAGCTCCCTGCTGGCTTCCAGCGCGCGGGCCTGGCGCGGCACGCAGATCCTGCGCGAGGTGCCAGCGCCGCGGCGGCCACTGGTGCTCTACGATCGTGAAAACGACGCGCGCTGCCGCTTGTTGCGCGAAGTGCTGACTGAGCTGCAGCTGGATGCGTTGGTCCGCCCCTGTCCACTGGGCGGCAAGCGCTATTTGAAGCAGCTGCCAGCGGACACCGAGCTGCCGGTGCTGATCGATGCCGAACACGACACCCGCGCCGTGGGCTTGCACGCCTGTCTCAAGCACGTGCTGCGCCAGTTTGCCGGGCTGCGTCATGGCGCCGGCGTGCTCGGCAGCTGGCCGATGCGCCTCAGTTCAAGTCTGGCGAGCGCGCTGCGCGGTCGCGCCGGTTTGCACGCGCAGCCCTCGCGCGCGCCGCGACGGCCGCTGCAGCTGTACGGTTTCGAGTCCAGTCCCTACACCCGGCTGGTGCGTGAGCGCCTGTGTGAACTCGAATTGCCCTGGCAGATGGTCAGTTTCGGCAAAGAGCAGCTGGCCGACTGGGGACCGCCGCAGCGACGCCTGAGCTTGAAGCCGTGGACACCCAAGCCCGGCGGCCGGCGCGAGCGCATGCTGGCGCAGACCGGGCGTGCCCAGGTGCCCTATCTGATCGACCCAAATACCGGCGACGCGCTGTACGAGAGCGTGCAGATCCTGGCGCATCTGGACCGCTGTTACGCGCGTTCGGCGGCGGCGGGCACGCCTGCGCATGCCGGTTGAGGCCTGCCGCGTCTGCCTGAACGCGCGCATCCCGGGGGGCTTGTGTGGGTTTGGTGACGGCGGGCCGCTCTGCTACCCTTCGCGCCCCCTGAGCCAGCCTGAGTCGCGCATGCGTAAGCCCGCCCTGAATATCGCCGTCCAGGCTGCCCGCAAGGCCGGCACCGTGATCATGCGCAGCATCCATCGCGCCGATGCGGTGGGCGTGACCGACAAAGGTCAGTACGACTTCGTCACCGACGCCGACAAGCTGGCCGAGGCCGAGATCGTCCGCGAGATCAAGCGTGGCTATCCGGACCATGCGATCTGGGGCGAGGAAACCGGCCGCAGCGGCCACTCGCGCTATGTCTGGGTGATCGATCCGATCGACGGTACCAGCAATTTCATGCGCGGACTGCCGCATTGCTCGGTGTCGATCGCGATGATGGAAGACGGCGTGGTCCAGCACGGCGTCGTCTATGACCCGGTGCGCGACGAACTGTTTACCGCCAGCAAGGGCGGTGGCGCCTACCTCAACGATCGCCGCATCCGTACCAGCGCGCGCAACGGGCTGGCCGGTGCTCTGATCGCAACCGGCTTTCCCTTCCGTCAGCGTCCGCGGCTCGCCACCCAGTTGCGCATGGTGAAGGCGCTGCTGGACGACGCCGAAGACCTGCGCCGTACCGGTTCGGCAGCGCTGGATCTGGCCTACGTCGCCAGTGGTCGTCTGGATGGCTTCTTCGAGGCCGGTCTGATGCCTTGGGACGTCGCGGCCGGCGCGCTGCTGGTGCGCGAAGCGGGTGGCATGTGCGTGGACTTCGAGGGCGGCGAGGGCTGGTTCGAGGGCGGTGACGTGATCGCCGGCAACCTGAAGGTCGTCGCCGGCATGGTCGCCCGCATCAAGCCGCTGGCCAAGAAGCGCGCCGCCGAGGCCGGGTCCGAGGAAGCCTGAGGCGGGATCGGACTGAGAGCTGGGACGTCGACGCCGGCAGACACGCGATCCGGACGTTGCCAGCCGGCAGAGTCCAAGAAGGACCGCAAAGGCAAGGCGTCATTGCGAAGTCCTCGTCCGCGGCGCGGACGAGGACTGTGGCAATCCAGGTGTAGCCTTGGCATCTGCGGCAGTAGTCGAGACGGTCGTAAAGACCAGCGCCCAAGCGCAAACCTGGATTGCCGCGCCGCCACAGCGCCTGCAGGCGCCGTGGCAGCTCGCAATGACGCCAAGGTGTGGGTGGGTCGCGTCGATTGGGCAGCGAATCAGCGCGGGGGCATTCTGAGGGCGTAGGCGCGCTGCGCGAGTCGCCTCGGGTGACAGGTCAGCTGGCGTCCGCACTCGCGAGAACTGGCTGCCGAACCCGTAGCTACGGCGTCGGCGGCAACGCGATCGGCCCGAACACCGGGCCGGCCTGCGCGCCGAGCCAGGCGCTGACCGCATATACCGCCACGTTGAAGTCGAGATCGGCCGCATTCAGCTTGTCCAGCGTGTCGGCCGCGGTGTGGTGGTAATCGAAATAGCTGCTGCCATCTTGATTCAGCCCCAGAATCGGCATGCCCAGATCGCGCATCGCTGAGAAATCGGCGCCGCCGCCGGCCTGGTTGTCGCCGCGCTCGATGCCGAGCGGCTTCAGTACCGCATGGATCTGCTCGACCAGCGGCAGCGCTTCCTCGCGCACGCGACTCGACAGCTGATAAATGCGCCCGCCCCCGAAGTCGGACTCAGCGCCGAACACGTGCTGCGTGACGGCGTCGGCGTGATCCTTGGCGTACTGTTTGCCGCCGTACACGCCCTGTTCCTCGTTGGCGAAGGCGATGACGCGGATGGTGCGCCGGGGCTTTTGCTCCAGGGCCAGAATCTGCGCGCCGGCGGCCATGGTGATGGCGACACCCGCGCCGTTGTCGATGGCGCCCTGGCCCAGGTCCCAGGAATCGAGGTGGCCGCCGATCGCCACCACCTCCTCCGGAAACTCGCTGCCCGGAATCTCGCCGATGACGTTGGCTGAGGTGTAGTCGCCGGTGCGCGTGCGGCTGCCGAGTTCCAGCTTGACCTCCACCGGGCCGCGGTCCAGCTGCTGCTCCAGCAGATCGGCGTCGTTGTTGCCGAGCGCGGCGGCCGGGATGCGCGTGAGCATGTTGTCGTAGCGCATCACGCCGGTGTGCGGCGTGTTTGCCGAGTCGGTGCCGATCGAGCGGATCAGCACGGCCGCAGCGCCGGCGCGCGCCGCGAACACGGCGCCCTGCACGCGGGCAATGACGGCGGGACCGTAGCCGCTCCCGTCCTTGGCGCGCGTCATCCGGTTGGCGATGTAGGCAATCTTGCCGGCCACAGAGCCGGGCTCGGCGGCTTGCAGCGCCGCGGCATCCGCAAAGCGAACCACCTCGGCGCGGATCCCGCCTTCCGGCGTGCCGATGCTGCCACCCAGTGCCGCGATGCTGAGCGATTGCGCCTGCGGCGACACGATGGCGGCACTCTCGAAGCCGCGATCCCAGACCGGGAAGCTGACCGGCTGCGTGTACACCTTGGGATAGCCGAGCGCCTTGAACTTGGCGACCGCCCAGGCCACACCCTTGGCGTCGTGATCGCTGCCCGCCATGCGGTGCCCGACCTCGTTCACCAGCGATTCGACGATCGCATAGGCCGGCGTGCCTTCGAGCGCGCGGTCGCGCAGCGTGGCTGCGGTGGCCAGATCATCGTCGCTCAGGGACGCTGCGCTGAGGCTGCTGCTGCACAGCAGGGCAAGAGTGAGACGCAACATGGGCGAGATCCGGCAGGCAGGACGCGCCGGAGGCTAGCAGCCGGCGACGCTTTCGTCGCGTCCGACCCGACGCTCCGCGTGGGCCATCGCACGGCCGGACGGGCTCAGGTCAAAACCGCAGTGGCCGCGACGTGGTTCATAATGGCGCGTTCGCCGACTTGAATAGAGTGTCGCCATGCTTGATCCCATTCTGCTCCGCCAGCATTTGCATGCCACCGCAGAACGTTTGCTGCGCACGCGCGGACTCGAACTGCCAATTGCCGAACTCGAAGCGCTGGAAGCCGAGCGCAAGCAGGTTCAGACCGACACCCAGGATCTGCAGGCCAGCCGCAATCGCCTGGCCAAGGAAATCGGCGCGCGCAAGTCCAAGGGGCTCAACGCCGACGATCTGATGGCGGAGAGTCAGGCGATTCCGCAGCGCCTGCGCGCCGCCGAGGAGGCGCTGGCGGCGATCCAGGATCGCCTGACCACCATCGCCCTGCGGCTGCCGAACATCCCGCATGAGTCCGTGCAGCTGGGCAAGGACGAGAACGACAACCTCGAAGTGCGCCGCATCGGCGTGCCGCGCGCCTTTGATTTCGATATCAAGGATCATGTCGAACTTGGCGCCCGCAACGGCTGGCTGGATGCCGAGGCGGCCGCCAAGCTGTCGGGCTCGCGCTTCACTGTCCTGCGCGGCGGGCTGGCCCGTCTGCACCGGGCGCTGGCGCAGTTCATGCTCGATCAGCACACCGGCCAGCACGGCTATACCGAGGTCAATGTGCCGCTGCTGGTCAGCAGCGAGACCATGCAAGGCACCGGGCAGCTGCCCAAGTTCGAGGAAGATCTGTTCGAGGTGCCGCACGGCACGCGCCATCTGGCCATCGATGGCAAGGCGCTGGATGCCATGCGCGGCGCGCTGGCGCGGGGCAATCGCGACGACGTGCTGGCGCTGATCAACGGCATCGCCGCCGATCTCGGCCTGCAGACGCTGGGCCGCATCCCGCCGGCGCTGTGGGACGATCTGCACCGTCCAGAGGCCTTGGTCGCCACCTTGCACCGCTGGTTGTGGCGGCGCATGTACCTGATTCCGACCGCCGAGGTCTCGCTGACCAATCTGGTGCGCGACAGCATTTTGGAAGCCGAGGCGCTGCCGCTGCGCATGACTGCGCACTCGCTGTGCTTTCGCGCCGAGGCCGGCGCGGCCGGTCGCGACACGCGCGGCATGATCCGGCAACACCAGTTCGAGAAAGTCGAACTGGTGCAGATCGCGCGGCCAGACGACAGCTATGCCCAGCTGGAGGAAATGACCGGCCACGCCGAGACCATCTTGCGACTGCTCGGTCTGCCGTTCCGCACCATCCGCCTGTGCACCGGCGACATGGGCTTCTCGGCCTCGATGACTTACGACATCGAGGTCTGGCTGCCGAGCCAGCTGACCTATCGCGAGATCAGCTCCTGCTCCAACTGCGAGAGCTTCCAGGCGCGGCGCATGCAGGCGCGCTGGCGCAATCCGGCCACCGGCAAGCCGGAGCTGGTGCACACGTTGAATGGCTCCGGGGTCGCCGTCGGGCGCGCGCTGATCGCGGTGATGGAGAACTATCAGAACGCCGACGGGTCGATCACGATCCCCGAGGTGCTGCGTCCGTACATGGGCGGCGCCGAACGCATCGCCTGAGACCGGAATGCGCTGGCTGGGCGGCACCTGCCGCCCGAGCCGGCTGTGCGGGCAGCGCCGTTCCGTCCCGCCCGCGGCCCATGCCAGAATCGCGGCTTTTGCCGGAGTCAGGTTGTGAGCGCAGAAGCGAGCGATGGACGGGGCCCCTGGCGCACCTATGTGTGCGTCGTGTGTGGCTGGTTGTATGACGAGGCGGCCGGCGCGCCGGCCGATGGTCTGAAGCCGGGGACGCGGTGGGAAGACGTCCCGGATTGGTGGACCTGCCCGGATTGTGGGGTCGGCAAGGCCGACTTCGACATGGTCGAGGTCTGAGTACGCATGGCGCCCTGGGCTGCGCTGGCGCTGTGGGCGCAGAGCTGCACGCCCGAGACCGCCTGCGAGGCGCGCACGCTCCCGGCGGTCGAGGCGCGTGCTGAGCGCCCGCCGGCGGTGGCGCGGCCCGACACCGTCGATCTGGAGACCCTGCGGCAGCAGCGTCGCGCGCTCGATATCACCGAGGCGCTGAGTACCTTGCCGGGCGTGGTGGCGCGGCAGCGCTACAACGAGGCACAGGACTCGCAGATCAGCATTCGTGGCTTCGGCGCGCGCTCGCCTTTCGGCGCGCGCGGTCTGCGCGTGGAGTACGACGGCATCCCGGCGACGGCGGTCGATGGGCAGAGCCAGTTGGGCCATATCGACCTCGCCGGCGGCGGCCAGCTGAGCCTGATTCGCGGTCCCTTTGCGACGCTCTACGGCAGCGGCGGTGCCTATCTGCGCATCGACGGCGCGCGTCGCCGCGATGCCGATCAGCTCAGCCTCGGACTGGGCAGCAACGGCCAGCGCCGCTACGGCTTTGCGCTCGACGGCGGCGACGCGGCGTACTGGTCGCTGAGCGGCAACCGCAACGAAGTTGCGGGCGAGCGCGCGCGCAGTCGCAACGAGCGCACGCTGCTGGCCGCGCGTGGCGATGTCGAGGTCGGGCCGGGCTGGTTGAGCGTCACCGCGCACTGGCAGGACCAGCCGCTGGCCGAGGACGCACTCGGGCTGACCCGGGCCGAGTACCTCGCCGATCCGACGGCGGCGAGCCCCGCCGCTGAGCAGTTTCGCACCCGCAAGGCGACGCGCCAGGGACAGGTCGGTGCGCGTTATCAGTGGGAGCAGGGACCGACGCAGTGGCGGCTGACGGCCTACGGCGGGCAGCGTTCGGTGGAGCAATACCTGGCGGTGACGCCGCAGGCGCAGCAGTCGCCCACCAATGGCGGAGGCGTGGTCGATCTGGCGCGCGACTACTACGGTTGGTCGCTGGAACTGGAGCGCGATCTGTCGCTGGCCGGCCTGCCGCTCGCGCTGCAGGCACGTCTGCGCGATGAGCAGCTCATAGAGGATCGCCTGGGCTACGAGAACTACCAGGGCAACACGCTGGGCGTGCGCGGCGCCTTGCGCCGCGACGAGCGCAATCGCGGCGGCCAGCGCGACGTCATGCTGCGGGCGGATCTCGACCTGTCGCCGGCGTGGACGCTGAGCGCGGGCGTGCGCCGCAGCCTACTCGACTACCGCAGCAGCGATCGCTACGTGGCGCCCGGCAACCCGGACGACAGCGGTCGCTACGACAGTCGCGCCTGGCTGCCAGCCTTTGGTTTCAGCTATCAATGGCAGCCACGCTGGCGCCTGCACGCCGCCGCCGGGCGTAGCGTTGAAGTACCCACGTTGGCGGAACTGGCCTATCGCGCCGACGGCGACGGCGGCTTCAACACGGAACTCAAGCCCGCGCAGGCACGCCAGTTCGAATTCGGCGTGGACGGCCGCTGGGAGCGCCTGCAATTCGAAGGCACGCTGTTCCGCGTCGACACCGAGGACGAGATCGTGGTCGACAGCGCCAGCGGCGGTCGCAGCAGCTTCCGCAATGCCAGCGCTACGCGGCGCGAGGGACTGGAAACCGCGCTGCAGTGGCGCCCGTCGCGGTCGCTGCAGCTGCGCGCAGTGGCCAGTTGGATCGATGCGCGCTACACCGAGCCTTACGCCGTTTGTCTGCAGCCCACTTGCACGACGCCCTCGCTGCTGATCGCTGCCGGCCAGCGCATGCCGGGGGTGCCGCCGCGTTTCGGGCGTATCGAGCTCGACTGGCGCGGCGAGGGTGCGTGGTCAGCGGGTCTGGAGTGGCAGGCCTTCGCCGCGACCCTCGCCAATGATCGCAATCGCGATCAGGTGCCTGGCTATGCTGTGCTCGGCGCGCGCCTGCGCTGGGCGCCGCCGGGCTCGCAAATGGGCCTGCTGCTGCGCGTCGACAATCTGCTCGATCGGCGCTACAGCAGCTCCTTGATCGTCAACGAAGCAGCGCGCCGCTACTACGAACCCGCGCCGGGGCGCGGGTTCTGGCTGGGGCTGGACTGGCGCCTGTAAGCGCGACGCCAGTCGCGGTCGGCGTGGTTCAATCTTCCTCGTGGTGCGGCTTGTAGGCATCCACCAGTTGCTTTTGCACCTGACCGGGCACCGCCTCGTAGTGGCTGAGTTCGATGGTGTAGCGCCCACGCCCGGCGGTGATCGCCTTCAGCTCATTGCTGTAGTCGCTGATCTCGGCCAGCGGCACCTGCGCCTTCACGATCAGCTCGCCGCCACGCAAGGAGTCGGTGCCGTTGATGCGCGCACGCTTGGTCGCCAGGCCGCCGGTGATGTCACCCATGTGCTCGGCCGGAACGGTGACGTCCAGATTGACGATCGGCTCCAGCACCAGCGGACGCGCCTTGCTGACGGCGTCGAGGAAGGCCTTTTTCCCGGCGGTGATGAACGCCACTTCCTTGGAATCGACCGGGTGATACTTGCCGTCGTAGACGATGACGCGCACATCGTGGAGTTGGTAGCCGGCGACGGCACCAGTTTCGAGCACCATGCGCACGCCTTTCTCGATGGCCGGCAGGAACTGGCCGGGAATGGTGCCGCCCTTGATCTCGTCGACGAACTCGAAGCCTGCGCCGCGCGGCAGCGGCTCGACGCGCAGGAAGACCTCGCCAAACTGGCCGGCGCCGCCGGTCTGCTTCTTGTGGCGATGATGACCATCGGCCAGCGCGGAAATGGTCTCGCGGTAGGCAATGCGCGGCGGCCGCGTCAGCACGTCCACGCCGTAACGCTCCTTCATGCGCTCCAATACCACGCGCAGGTGCAGTTCCCCCAGGCCCCGTAACACCGTCTCGTTGAGCTCCTTGTGGTGCTCGACGCGCAGGCAGGGGTCTTCCTCGGTCAGCTTGTGCAGTGCATTGGCGAGCTTCTGCTCCTGCCCGCGGGTCGCCGGCTCGATCGCGAGGCCGTACATCGGTTGCGGGAAGTTGATCGGCTTCAGGTGGATGTGGTCCTCGTCGTGGCTGTCGTGCAGCACGGCGTCGAAATGGATCTCCTCGATCTTGGCGACGGCGGCGATATCGCCCGGCACGGCGTCCTCGATCTCCACGTGTTCCTTGCCCTTGAGCTTGAACAAGTGCCCGACTTTGAAAGGTTTCTTGCCGTCGTCGATGAACAACTGGGTGTCGCGGCGCACGGTGCCCTGGTAGATGCGAAACACGCTGAGCTTGCCGACGAAGGGGTCGTTGATGATCTTGAAAACATCGGCAACCACATGTTTGCCGGCGTCCGGCTCGGTCTGGAAGGACTCGCCGTCGGGGCCGCCCTTGACGAACAGCGGCGGATTGGCCTCGGCCGGATTGGGCATCAGCCGCTCAAACAAGTCCAGCAACTCCCGGACGCCGGCGCCGGTACGCGCCGAGACGAAGCAGATCGGCACCAGATGGCCTTCGCGCAGGCACTGCTCGAAGGCATCGTGCAGCTCCTGTCCGGACAGGCCTTCCTCGCCTTCCTCCAGGTAGTGTCCCATCACGTCTTCATTGATCTCGACTACCTGATCGATGATGCGCTGGTGCGCTGCGCTGACGCTGGAGAATTCCGACTCGCCGGCCGGCGAGGTGTAGCAATCGACCACGGCCGAGCGTCCTTTTGCCGGCAGATTGATCGGCAGGCACTCGTTGCCAAAGGCCTCGCGCAACTGCTCGACCAGCATTTCCAGGTCCGCGTCCTCGTGGTCCATCTTGTTGACGACCAGCAGCCGACATAGTCGGCGCGCCTTGGCGTACTCCATCATGCGACTGGTCGAGTACTCGATACCGGTACTCGCATTGACCACCACGGCGCAGGTTTCCACTGCCGCCAGGGCCGACAAGGTCGGGCCGCGAAAGTCCGGGTAGCCCGGCGTGTCGATCAGATTGACGTGGATGCCGCCGTGATCGATCGACGCAATTGCGCTGCCGATCGAGTGCTGGCGCTCGCGTTCCATCGGGTCGTAGTCGGACACCGTGTTGCCGCGTTCGATCGAGCCCTGCGTGGTAATCGCGCCGCCGGCATGGAGCAGGGCTTCGAACAGCGTGGTCTTGCCGGCGCCAGCGTGGCCTACGAGCGCGACATTGCGGATCTGGGCCGTGGTGTAGTGGGGCATGCGGATACTCCCTGAGGTTGAGGGCCAGGGGTCGCACCCACCGGGTACGACCGGTGCGCCATTGCGAAAGGTCGTGTCGCTGTACATTCAGCGCCGCGGCCGATCATCGTTGCCCGACCGACACTACGCCTTGACCTAAGTCGAGCCAAGCAATGCCCGTGCTGCGCCGCAGCAGGGCAGGGCAGGCGCCCTGCGGCCCTTGATCTTCTGCACAGTGCCTCCAACTGAGGTAGGCGCCGCCTGTGGCATACTTGGCGGCTGATTCGCGAGACCCCTCGCGCCCGTCCATCGTCACGAGCGAATTTCCATGGATTTTTTGATCTCGCCTGCCTACGCCCAGGCGGCAGCGCCGGCTGGTAGCGGCATCGGCAGCATCGTCATGTTGGTGGTGTTCTTCGGCATCTTCTATTTCCTGCTGATCCGCCCGCAGCAGAAGCGCATGTCGGAACACAAAAAGATGGTCGAAGCGCTGGCGCGCAACGACGAAATCGTCACCACCGGCGGCATCCTGGGCAAGATCGACGAGGTGGGTGACAGCTTCGTGACCCTCGAGATCGCCGCCAACGTGCGCATCAAGGTGCAGAAGCACGCCGTCGGCGCTGTGCTGCCCAAGGGCACCTACAAGTCCGCTTGAGCGTCCTTGCCACGCTTTCCTTCCTGCTTTAACTACCCTCGTCTGGGGTGATCGATGTTTGAATTTCCGAAATGGAAGCTCGGCCTGGTGGTCGCGCTGGTGCTGTTGGCCACACTGTACTCTCTGCCGAACATGTTCCCGCAGCAACCTGCGGTGCAGATCTCGGCCAATCGTGGCTCGGTGATCGACGACGCGCTGCAAGGCCGCGTCGAGGGCACGCTGAAGGGCAAGCAGCTCGCGTACTTTGGTCTGGAACGCACGGCGGATCGGCTGATGGTGCGCTTCCCCAATGCCGACGTGCAGCTGACCGCGCAGACGCTGCTGGCCGACGAATTGAAGGACCAGTACACGGTCGCCATGAATTTGGCCTCGACCGTGCCGGCTTGGTTGCGAGCCGTCGGCGCCAAGCCAATGACGCTGGGCCTGGACTTGCAGGGCGGCGTGCACTTCTTGATGGAGGTCGATCAGGCCTCGGCGCGAGAGAAGCTCGAAGATCGCTACATGAACGACATCTACCAGGCGTTGCGCACCGAAAAAGTGCCGTATCGTTCGGTGACGCGCGCTGGCGGCGGCCTGCTGGTGCAGCTGACGGCCCCGGAAGATCGCGCCAAGGCGGTCACCGCGTTGACCAAGGGCGCCTCCGAGCTGGTGCTCGACGAGCTGACGGCCGACAACGGCACCACCATTCTGGCCAAGATTCCGCCGGCCAAAATCGCCGAAGCGCAGACGCGTACGATCGAGCAGAACATCACCACGCTGTACAACCGCGTCGGTGAGCTCGGCGTGGCGGAGCCGGTGATCCAGCAGCAGGGCCAGACCCGCATCGTCGTGCAGCTGCCCGGCATTCAGGACACCGCAGTCGCCAAGAAGATCCTCGGCTCCACCGCTACGCTGGAATACCGCGCCGTCAACGACAACGCGAATCCGGCCGAAGCGGCGGCCTCCGGCAAGATTCCGCCGGATTCCAAGCTGTATTTCGACAGCCGCGGCCAGCCGGTGCTGCTGAAGAAGGAAGTGATCGCCACCGGCGATCAGCTGGTCGACGCCACCAGCGGCACCGATCCGCAGACCGGTACGCCGATGGTGTCGGTGCGCCTCGATAGCGGCGGCGGTCAGCGCATGCTCGATTTCACCAGCGAAAACGTCGGTCGTCCGATGGCGGTGGTGTACATCGAGCGTCTGCCGCAGACGCGCACCGTGGACGGCAAGGAAGAACGCTATTTCAAGGAAAGCCAGCGCATTATCAGCATCGCGACGATCCGCGGTGTCTTCAGCAATCAGTTCCAGACCACCGGACTCGATTCGCCGTCGGAAGCCAATGAGCTCGCGCTGCTGCTGCGCGCCGGTTCGCTGGCGGTGCCGGTGGACATCGTCGAGGAGCGCGTGATCGGTCCCAGCCTCGGTCGCGAGAATATTGTCCGCGGCTTGGAGGCGATGGCGATTGGCACGGCGCTGATCGTTGTCTTTGTGATGTTCTACTATCGACTGGTCGGGCTGGTGACCGTTGCCGGTCTGGCCGTGAACATGCTGCTGCTGGTCGCAACGCTGAGTTTGTTGGGCGCCACGCTGACCATGCCCGGCATCGCCGGTATTGTGTTGACGCTCGGTATGGCGGTGGACGCCAACGTGCTGATTGCCGAGCGTATACGCGAGGAGGTCCGCGCCGGCATGTCGCCGCTGGCGGCGCTCAAGGCAGGCTACGAGAAGGCCTGGGGCACCATTTTGGACGCCAATCTGACTACCGTCTTCGCGGCGCTTGCGATGTTCGCGTTTGGCTCGGGCCCGGTGCGTGGATTTGCGGTGACCATGCTGGTCGGCCTCATCACCTCCATGTTCAGCGCGGTCACCGTGACCCAGTTGATCATGGCCATGATTTACGGACGCCGCCGCAAGGTGCAGGCGATCTCGGTCGGTTAAGGAGCGACTCCCATGGAACTGTTTAATCCGAATGCGAACATTCCGTTCATGCGCTGGCGCAAGATCAGCGTCAGCATCTCCATTTTTCTGCTGATCGCCTCGCTGGTGCTGGTGTTCACCAAGGGTCTGAATCTGGCGCTCGATTTCACCGGCGGCACGATGGTGGAAGCGCGCTCCGAACAGCCGATGAACACCGAGGAAGTGCGTGCCGCGCTGGAGAAGGCCGGCTTCGGCGACGTCGCGGTACAGAGCATCGGTGGCGCCAAAGAAGTGGCCATGCGCCTGCCGCCATCCAAGTCGGGCCTGGCAGTCGAAGCAGAGAAGGAAGAAACCGCCAAGCGAGTGCAGAAGGCACTCGGCGACGCCGGTATTCAGGTCACGATCAAGCGCAGCGAGTTCGTCGGCCCGCAGATCGGCAAGGAACTCGCCGAAGACGGCGCCGTAGCGGTGATCTTCGTGCTGCTGACGATCATGTTGTACGTGGCCGTACGCTTTGAATGGCGATTCGGTCTCACCGCCATTGTTGGCGAGGTGCACGATGTCATCATCACCTTGGGATTCATCTGCGTGACCGGCATGAGCTTCGATCTGACCGTGTTGGCCGCGCTGCTGACGGTGGCCGGCTACTCGATCAACGACAAGGTGGTGGTGTTTGATCGCGTCCGTGAAATCTTCCGCAGCGCGCGCAAGCTGGGCCCGGAAGAGACCATCAACAAGGCGATCAACAACACGCTCTCGCGTACCTTGATCACCGGCGTCACCACCTTCTTCGCGCTGTTCTCGCTGTACTTCATGGGCGGCCCGGTGGTGGAGAACTTCGCGTTGACGACGATCATCGGCATCATCGTGGGCACCTTCTCGTCGATCTTCTTCTGCAACCCGATGCTGCTGTGGCTGGGAGTGTCGAAGGCCGATTTGCAGGTGGTCAAGCGCGAGGATCCGGCGTTGGCGCTGCGCCCCTGAGCGCGGACTGCCATCTCGCATGATGAACCAGGCCGCCTCCGGGCGGCCTGGTTTTTTCCGGGGAAGTGAGGCGAAGCGGCACAGCCCGCGCGCGACCCTCCGGGGTCGGCGAGGCCCCCGGCGCGGGTGGTTTCGCTAGACTGCGCAGGCGCGATCGGCACGTTATGCTGCATCGCACAACGCGCGAGTTGTCAACCGAATGCCCGAGCGGATCATCCGCCGACCTCAGACGCAGGTGTTCTGAACCATGTCGGATTCGCACGTCCCGGTCTACAGTCGGGCTCTGGTGGTTGCGGCCATCGGCGTGGTGTTTGGCGATATCGGTACCAGCCCTTTGTACGCCTTGCGCGAGTGCTTTCACGGCGATTACGCGCTGGCGCCCAATCGCGAGAACGTGCTCGGTGTGCTCTCGCTGATGGTGTGGTCGATGACCCTGGTGGTGTCGATCAAATACCTTGCGCTGATCCTGCGCGCCGATCATCGGGGCGAGGGCGGAATCCTGGCCTTGATGACGCTGGCGCTGCAGCGCAGCGCCGCCGGCAAGCGCCGCCGTCGCCTGCTGCTGCTGATCGGCATGGCCGGCGCGTCCTTGTTCTTTGCCGATGGCTTGATCACGCCGGCGATCTCGGTATTGAGCGCGGTTGAAGGTCTGGGCGTGGCGGCGCCGGCGCTGGGCGATCACGCCAGCCCGATTGCGATCGCCGTGATCGTGCTGCTGTTTGCGGTCCAGCGCCGCGGCACCGAGCGCGTCGCCGCCTTTTTTGGTCCCATCATGCTGCTGTGGTTCCTGGTGCTCGCCGTGCTCGGGGTGATGCACATCGCCGACGACCCGGGGATTTTTCACGCCCTCGATCCGCGCTGGGCGATTGATCTCGCGACGCGCCATGGTTGGCATACGCTGGTCATCATGGGCGCGGTGTTTCTGGTGATGACCGGCGGCGAAGCGCTGTACGCCGACATGGGCCACTTCGGCCGCTCGGCGATTCGCGTCAGTTGGTTCGGGGTGGTGATGCCGGCGATCCTGCTGAACTACTTCGGTCAGGGCGCGCTGTTGCTGGCCGATCCCGGTGCCGTCAGTCACCCCTTCTACCGACTGGCGCCCGCCGCGCTGCAGTTGCCGCTGGTGCTGCTCGCAACGGTGGCCACCGTGATTGCTTCACAAGCAGTGATTTCGGGCGTGTTTTCGGTCAGTCGTCAGGCGATCCAACTCGGCTTTCTGCCGCGTGCCGACATCGTGCACACCTCCGAAAGCACCATCGGCCAGATCTACGTGCCGGTGGCGAACTGGACCATGCTCACGGGCGTCATCTGCCTGATTCTCGCCTTCGGCAGTTCGTCCGAGATTGCTTCCGCCTATGGCATCGCGGTCTCGCTGACGATGGTGCTGGAGATCTCGCTGGTGCTGTATCTGGCGCGCAGCGGGTGGCGTTGGCCGGTGTGGGCGCTGCTGGCGATTGCCGGCTTGGTGCTGTTCGATCTCAGCTATTTGGCGGCCAACGCCCTCAAGATCAGCAACGGCGGCTGGTTCCCGCTGGTATTGAGCATGGCTCTGGTGTTGCTGATGACCACCTGGGTGCGCGGCAGTCGGATGGTGCGCGAACAGGTGCAATGCCAGCAGATGCCGATCGAGGTGTTCCTCGGCAGCTGCAGCGGTGTGCCGCGGGTGTCCGGGACTGCGGTTTTTCTCTCGCGCGTGGCCGAAGGCATTCCGCACAGCCTGCTGCACAATCTGAAGCACAACAAGATCTTGCACGAGCGCGTCGTGCTGATGAGTTTGATCGTCGAAGAGGTGCCCGCCATCAGTGACGGCAAGCGCCTGGAGATCGAGAACCTGGGCGCGGGCTTCTATCGGATCAAGGCGCACTTTGGCTTCTCCGAGGAGCTCAATGTGCCGCTTGTGTTGAAGCTGGCGCAGGCTGACGGGCTGCCCTTCGATCTGATGGACACCACCTTCTTCCTCGGTCGCGAGACCGTCGTGCCTACCAGCGGCAAGGGCATGGTGGCCTGGCGCGAGCATCTGTTCGGCTGGATGTGGAAGAGCGCTGCGCGAGCGATGGACTTCCTCAAATTGCCGCCGAACCGCGTGGTGGAATTGGGCACTCAGGTCGAGATCTGAGGCGACGCGGACGCGGCGGCGTCGTAATGCGCTGGGCCCGGACGCGGCGGCGTCGTAATGCGCTGGGCCCGGTGACCCGTTGATCGACACTGGCGGGCAGAGGCGAGCGTGCGCTTCGCGCTCAGGCGTGCGCAGGTCCGGCCACAGCATCGAGGGAGGGCCGACACAGCAGGAAGATGATCGTCGGTAACGCCGCGCACACTTTGATCTGACCCCCTGGAAACGCTGCGCTCGGCAACGCATGCTATGGCCATGAAGCCCAGTCTCCAGCTCCGCGTCGGTCAGCAACTGACCCTGACCCCACAACTGAAGCAGGCGATCCGGCTGTTGACGCTGTCGACACTGGAATTGCAGTCCGAGTTGTCGATGGCGATCGAATCCAATCCCATGCTCGAATGGGATGAAGTCGCGCCTGCACCCGAGCCCGCCAGCCCCGACGGCAGTCCCGATGCAACGCCAGTGGACAACGCCGCCAGCGAAGGCGAGCGCAGCGAGGCGACCGCCGACGAGGATTGGCGCGATGGCCCGGAGTCGGAATTCGACCTGCCCGACTTCAGCAGCGGCAGTCGGCAGAACGAGGATGGCGATGACGAGGGCGCCGAAACGCGGCAGGCGGCGGTACCGGATCTGGCCGATCACTTGCTCTGGCAGCTGCATCTCTCGCATCTGAGTCCGCGCGATCTGGCAATTGCCCATGCGATCGTCGAAGCGCTGGACGAGGATGGCTACCTGCAGGAGCCCGACGACGAGCTGATCGCCGCCGTGGCGCCGGAGCATCGGGTCAATGCCGATGAAGTCGCGGCAGTGCGCCACTTCGTGCAGCAACTGGATCCGGTGGGCGTGGCCAGCCGCGATTTGCGCGAGTGCCTGAGCGTGCAGCTGCACCAGTTCGCGGCCGACGAGGCGCAGGCGCTGGCTTTGCGCATCGTCGCCAGCCATCTCGAGTTCCTGGCGCGGCATGACCGCGTGCGTCTGGCCCGCGACCTGCAGGTCGACGACGATTTGCTGGACCGCGCCATCGCGATGATTCGTGCGCTGTCACCCAAGCCCGGCGCCGGTTTTTCGACCATTGCCGCCGAGCACGTCATTCCGGATGTCTATGTCTACAAGCGCCACGGTCGCTGGGAAACCAGCCTGAATCCCGGCGCTGCGCCCAAGGTGCGCATCAACGACCACTACGCCAGTTTGCTGCGCCGCTGCGCACGCGACGAAGGCACGGCGCTGAAAGGGCAATTGCAGGAGGCGCGCTGGCTGTTGAAGAGCCTGGAACAGCGCGATCAGACCGTGCTCAAGGTGGCGCGCGTGATCGTCGATCGCCAGGAAGCCTTTCTGGAGCGTGGGCCCGAAGCAATGCGCCCGCTGGTGCTGCGTGAAGTCGCCGACGAAATCGGCATGCACGAATCCACTGTCAGCCGCGTCACCACGCGCAAGTACCTGCACACGCCGCGCGGCACCTACGAGTTCAAGTACTTCTTCTCCAGCCATGTCTCGACCAAGGACGGCGGCGAGGCCTCCAGTACTGCGATCCAGGCCATGATCAAGCGCCTGATCGACGACGAGTCTCCGCAAAAACCCTTGTCCGACAGCGCCATTTCGGATGTGCTCAAGCGCCGCGGCATTCTGGTGGCGCGGCGTACGGTCGCCAAGTATCGTGAAGCCATGCGCATCCCCTCATCGAACGAACGTGTGCGTTCGGCTTGATCAGGTTCATCGATCCAGCCCCAGGCACGCGCCGCCGCAGCCCACCGGGCTGTTTTTCCGCAGAGGAGTCTCGCTAATGAACCTCACCATCTCGGGTCACCAACTGGAAGTCACCGACGCCCTGAAAAGCTATGCGCGCGGCAAGGTGCAACGGTTGACCGAGTCTTTCGAGAAAGTGATTGACGTGCACGTGATCCTGGGGACCGAGAAGCTCGCCCAGTACGCCGAAGCCACCGTCAATCTGCGCGGCAAAACCCTGTTTGCCAAGGCCGAGGGCCAGGACGTGTACGCCGCCATCGACGGCTTGATGGACAAGCTCGATCGCCAGTTGGTGCGCTACAAGGAACGCGCGGCCGAACACCGCGGCGCTGTCGCCGACGGCTTCAACGCCTGATCCCATGCAACTGGTCGATATCCTGATCCGCGGTCGTGTGCATGCCGATGTGCGTGCAGCGAGCAAGAAGCGTGTGCTGGAGCATGCAGCGACGCTGCTGGCTGCGGGTGCCGGGGCTGACATCGAGGGCCGGGTGTTCGACGCGCTGATCGCGCGCGAGCATCTGGGCTCGACCGGGCTCGGTCAGGGGGTCGCCATTCCGCATGGCCGCGTGGCCGCCGACGTCCAGCCGTCGGCGGCTTTCATCCGCTTGAAGCAGCCGATCGACTTCGACGCCCCCGATGGCGAACCGGTCGATCTGATCCTGGCGCTGATGGTGCCGGAGCACTTCACCGACCAGCATTTGTCGCTGCTGGCGCAGATCGCCGAACTCTTCAGTCATCCCGAGGTGGTCGCGGATCTGCGCGCCGCCCCGGATTCGCATACCCTGTACAAGCGCCTGTCGGCGCATACCGTGCAAAGCAGCGAGGTGTAAGCGATGGGCGTCGCGGGCTTGCTGCCATGAATCGCCATCTCAGCGCCCACGAGCTTTTCGACGAAGTACGCACGCGCCTGGAGTTGACCTGGGTGGCCGCGCACGAGGGCGGCGACAAGCGCATCGAGATCAGCGAAGGGCGCCAGCGCCGGCCCTCGCTGGTGGGTTATCTCAACCTGATCCATCCCAACAAGATTCAGATCCTGGGGGCCGAGGAAATCGCCTTCCTGGATGGTCTGCCGGTCACCAACCGGCGCACCACGGTGCAGCGCATCATGAAACTGCAGCCGGCGGTGTTGATCGTCGCGCGCAATTTGGAGCCGCCCGAGGACGTGCTGGCGGCAGCGCGCAAGGCGCATGTGCCGGTGTGGCGCAGCGCCAAGCGCGGCCATGATTTGCTGACCTATCTGCAATACCACCTCGCGCGCGCGCTGGCCGCGCGCACCACGCTGCATGGCGTGTTCCTGGAGGTGTATTCCATCGGCGTGCTGATCACCGGGGAAGCCGGTGCCGGCAAGAGCGAACTGGCGCTGGAGCTGATTACCCGCGGCCACCGTTTGATCGCCGATGACGCGCCCGAGTTCACCCTGATCGCCCCGGACGTGATCGACGGCACCTGCCCGGACATGCTGCAGGACTGCCTGGAAGTGCGCGGCCTCGGCGTGCTCAATGTGCGCGAGATGTTTGGCGACACCGCGGTCAAGCGCAACAAGTACCTGCGCCTGATCGTGCACCTGGGGCCCACCGTTGCCGACGGCGATCACGATGGCATGAAGCGTCTGTATGGCGACGTCAGCAACTACAAGGTGCTCGATGTGGACGTGCCGCGACTGGTGATTCCGGTGGCGCCCGGACGCAATCTGGCGGTGCTGGTCGAGGCGGCCGTGCGCAATCACGTGCTGAAGTCGAAGGGGATCGATGCGGCGCAGACCTTCATCGATCGTCAGGCGCATACGATGAAACGTTCACGCTCATGGTGAGCAAGCTCACGGACGGCGGCAAAGTGCGCCTCGCGGTGGTCAGCGGGCTGTCGGGCTCGGGCAAGACGGTCGCTCTGCGCACGCTCGAGGATTTGGGCTTCTACTGCATCGACAATCTGCCGCCCAGCCTGCTGAAGTCGCTCGCGGACCATGCGCTGGGCGGCGGCGAGACCCGGTTCCCGCGGCTGGCGGTAGGCATCGATGCGCGCACCGCCAGCGGTGATCCGAACGAGCTGCCGCAGGCCTTCTCGCATCTGGCCGAGCTGGGACTGCCGCCCTTTTTGCTGTTTCTCGATGCGCGCGACGATGTGTTGCTCAAGCGCTTCTCGGAGACGCGTCGGCGCCATCCGCTGGGCTGCGAGGGTATCTCCCTGAGCGATGCGATCGCGCGCGAGCGCGTGCTGCTCAAATCGGTGCGGCAGATTGCCGACGCCGAGATCGACACCAGCGAACTCAACGTCTACCAGTTGCGCCGGCGCATCCTGGAGGCGCTCGGTTTGAGTGCCAGCGGAGTGTCGCTGCTGTTCGAATCCTTCGCCTTCAAGCGTGGCGTGCCAAGCGAGGCCGATTTCGTCTTCGATGCGCGCGCTCTGCCGAATCCGCACTGGGAACCGCGTTTGCGCCCGCTGTCGGGACGCGATGCCGGCGTGCGCGAGTATTTTGAAGCACGGCCCGAGGTGGCGGAGTTTGTCGATGACGTCGAGCGCTTTCTGCGCCGCTGGCTGCCGCGCTTCGATCCCACCGAGCGCAGCTATCTGACGGTGGCAATCGGCTGTACCGGCGGGCGCCATCGTTCGGTGTATATCGTCGAACGACTGCAGGAGCGTTTCCGCAGTCTGGGCGGCGAGGTCTTGTGCTTCCATCGAGAGCTGGCGTGAAACCATGAGCGTAGGTGTGCTGTTGATGACCCACGAAGGCGTCGGGTCCAGCCTGATGGCGGCGGCGCGGCGGGTAATGCGCGTGGTGCCGGCCAAGGTCGGCGTGTTCGAGGTGCCCTGGGAAGTGGGCGACGGCGAGATTTGCACGCGCACGCTGCGCCAGGAACTGCGCGACCTCGATGAAGGGCAGGGCGTGCTGGTGCTGGTGGATCTGTATGGCGCCACGCCCTTCAATCTGGCGGCGGAACATGAACCAGGTCGCACTCTGGTGCGCGTGGCCGGCCTCAATCTGCCGATGTTGCTGCGAGTATTGAATTATCCGGAAAAGGGACTGCGCGAACTGGCTGAGATTGCGCGGGATGGCGGGCGGGCTGGAGTGGTGATGGATGGTTGAGCAGGAGATCGTGGTCAGCAATCGCCTGGGCCTGCACGCGCGCGCGGCGGCCAAGCTGGTGCAGCTGGTAGGGCGCTACAGCGCCAAGGTGATGCTGCTGTGCCGCGGCCGCGAGGTGAACGCGCAGAGCATCCTCGGGGTGATGATGCTGGCGGCCGGGAAAGGGACCTCGCTGGTCATCCGTGCTGATGGCGCCGACGAGGGCGACGCGCTGGCAGCGGTGGTCGAGCTCTTCAACCGGCGCTTTGACGAAGCAGATTGAGGGCCCTGAGCCCGGGAGATCCTGGTGGCGCTGATCCTCAGCGGACAAGCAGCATCGAAGGGCATCGGCATCGGCCGCGCCCGTGTCCTTGAGAGCGGCGGTGTCGAGATTCCCGAGTACACGCTCGATCCCGACCAGGTCGGCGCCGAGATTGATCGCTACCGTGCCGCCGTGGTTGCTGCCCGCGCCGAGCTGACGCTGGTCGCGGGCCGACTGGCGCCACAGGTGGCCAGCGAGGTACGCGAGTTCATCGAGACCCATCTGATGATGCTCGAGGACGACGCCTTGGTGGAGTCGCCGATTGAGTTCATCCGCGCGCGTGCGTGCAACGCCGAGTGGGCGCTCAAGCAGGCGCGTGACCAGCTGTTCAGCGCCTTCGAAGCGATGCAGGACGACTACTTCCGCTCGCGCCGGGATGACGTCGATCAGGTGGTCAAACGCATTGCCGCCGCGCTGGCCAATCGCCCCGCGCGCGCACTGTTTGTCGAGGAGGATGCACTCGACGGCACCGTGATCGTCGCCGATGACATCGAGCCGGCCGAACTCAACGGCCTGGCCGAGCGTGGCCTCGCAGCTTTCATGATCGAGACCGGCGGGCCGCTGTCGCATAGCTCGATCTTGGCGCGATCTCTGGGTGTGCCTTGCATCGTCGGCGTCCGCGGCGCGCGCCAGATGGTGCACGAAGGCCAGTTGCTGATTGTCGATGGCGAGCGCGGTTTTGCGCTGATCGAGCCCGACGGCGAGCGCCTGACCCGCTATCGCGAGCGCCAGTACGAGCAGAAGCGGCGCGCGCAGCAGTTGCTGCGTTTGGCCGACGCCGCGGCGCGCACCGCCGATGGCGAATCGATCCGCATCTGGGCCAATGCCGAGCAACCCAAGGATCTGGATCGCGCGCTCAAGCATGGTGCGGTCGGCGTGGGCTTGTTCCGCACCGAGTTCCTGTACCTGCATCGACAGCAGCCGCCGGACGAAGAGGAGCAGTACCACGCCTACGCCGACGCGGTGCGCCGGATGGACGGCCACATCCTGACCTTCCGTACGCTCGACATCGGCGCCGACAAGCAACTGGCTTTGGGTCAGGATCAAGACGAGCCCAATCCGGCGCTGGGCCTGCGCGGCATCCGCTTGAGCCTGCGCTTTCCCGAGTTGTTCCGCACCCAGATCCGCTCGATCCTGCGCGCCGCCGTGCACGGCCCGGTGCACCTGCTGCTGCCGATGCTGGGCGGGCCGGACGACGCGCAGCGCTCGCGGGCCTTGATCCGCGAGGCGGAGGAGGAGCTGCGCGCGGCCGGCGTGCCATTCCAGGAAGGCGTGCCGGTGGGCGGCATGATCGAGGTGCCGTCAGCGGCGATCACCGCCCCGCAAATGGTCGAGATCCTGGATTTCGTCTCGATCGGCACCAACGATTTGATCCAGTACACGCTGGCGATCGACCGCGGCAATGAATCCGTCTCGCGTTGGTACGATCCACTGCATCCCGCGGTACTGCGATTGATCAGCGCGGTGATCGACACCGCCCAGGCGATGGGCAAGCCGGTGACGCTGTGCGGCGAAATGGCGGGCGAGACGCGCTTTACCGCACTGCTGCTGGCGCTCGGATTGACCGATTTCAGCCTGCACCCGCGCGGCATCCTGGAACTCAAGGAAATCCTCGCGCGACTGCAGCGCAAGCCCTTGATGCAGCTGAAGAAGCGCGTGCTCGAAGCGGGCAATGCCGAGGCCGTCGCCAAGCTCTTGCAGGGTATCCAGGCCTGAGGATCCGGGCGCCGCGCTGACCGCGGCGCCCAGATCTGCCTCACTCGAAGCCGTTGCGGAACAGGTTGTCGCCGCCAGCGCAGGGCCCATTGCCGCTGCTGCAGACGTTCGCCGACAGCGTCGCCGCCAGCCGCACGCCGGGACCGACGTTGCCGCTGTTGAAGCCGTACTGCGTGAAGGTGCTGCCTGTGGTGGTCGACTGCACGCCGATGGTCGCCGAGGCGCCGTTGGCTGTGCTGCCGCCAGTGGTGGCGTAGAGGTAGGCGAACTGGCTGCTGCCCTCGGTAAACTCGATGGCGAAGTTCAGCGTTACTGCAGTGCCTGCCTGACTGACCGGCTCGCCGCGCCACTCGATGATCCACTTGCGGCTGCCCACAGCGCCGGTCACTTGCGTGTAGATGCCGCCGCCGGTGACCGCCGTGGTGCTGGTGTCGATGTCGTCCCAGTAGGGCAGCAGGACCGGTGCCGCGGGGAAGGCGCCGGCGCCGGAATCGCCCGCACCCGTGCTCGGCAGCGAGGTGTTCGACCAACCGGATGAGCCGCCGGTGGACGTGATCTGCAGCGTGCCGTTGGTGCTGACGCGCAGCGTGCTGCCGCCGCTGACGTTGACGCCGTAGACCTGGAAATTGAAGCCGGCCGGCACCGCCAGATCGACCACCGCGTCGTCGGCCTGACTGCCCGCCAGCAGCGTCCCGCCGGCCGGAATGGTCGCGCCGGTGCTGCTGGCAAAGTTGTAGTTGCCGTTGCCTTGCAAGCCCACCGGCAAGGTCACCGCTTCACTGTACGGCGAACCGCCGCCGGCGTAACTGACGCTCAGGCTCAGGTCGGCCGGCTGGAAGCACTGCAAGGCGGCGCCGCTGCTGATCTGGAAGGGTGTGCTGGAGGTGGCGGTGCCGCCAGCGGGAATGTTCGGGAAGCTGGCGTTGGCCTGCGCGATGGTCAGGTTCGGCGCGCTGGTCGACAGGGTGGCCGATACGCCAGTGGCGGCGGCAAGGCCGTCGTTGGCCAGGGTGACCTCCAGCGTGTTGCACTCATTGGGCTCGATCAGATTGTTGCCCGAGGTCACGTTGGCGCTGACCACGCGCAGCAGGGGCTGCACCGGGCCGTTGCCGGTGATGGTGAAATTGCTGTCGGACACGTCGAAATAGACGTTGTTGGTCGCTTCGATGCGGATGCGCGCCTGCGTCGTGGGCGTCGCGCCGTACAGCGGCAAGCTGGCGCTGCCGTCATTGGCCTCGGTGCCGAGCGTGATCGGGAAGGTGTTGCCGCCATCCAGCGACAGCCGGATGCGCACGCGCGCGGTGCTGATCGGCGCCGCGGCGGTGCCGGCGACGTCCCAGGTGATCGTTTGCGGCGTGGCGGCATCCCAAGTGACAGCGGTATTCGGCGAGGTCACGCGGAAGGGGCCGGCCGCGGCATTCACCGTCAGCGTGGTCTGTGCATCCTGCGTACCGCCACCGCCGGCACGGTTGTCGCGCGCGGTCACGCGGAAGTTCATCGTGCGATTGGTGCTCGGCAACAACTCGCCGGTCATGAACGATCCGGTGGTCGCCGGCGGCACGTTCTGGTTGTTCAGGATGAAGGGCAGGCTCGGGAACGTGCGCCGCGGGCTGGTGCTCGGCGCATAGCCGCGGAACAGCGGTCCGCCGTTGTCGACCAGCGTGGGCGAGGCGTTGGCCGCGCCCAGATCCATCTGCTCCCAGTTGTAGGTCAGCGTATCGCCATTGCCGTCGCTGCCGCTGGCCACCAGTTCGAAGGGCGTGCTGGCCGGAATCGTGTAGCGATCCACCGTGCTGACCACCGGCGGCGTGTTGCCGGTGTTGGTCACCGTGCCGCAACTGGCGCTGATGCTGCCGATGAAGGCCAGCATCTGGTCCAGGCTGCCGCGGTGGAAGTGATCCAGGCTGTTGTTGGCCAGATTGACGCTGCCGCAAATGCCGGCGTAGGCCTGGATCGTGATGCCGCTGCCCGGTTCGAAGGCATTGGCGGCTGATCGGTTGCCGCCGCCGCAGGAACCCACGCTGCCGTTGAAGGTATGCGAGCCGGCAAACTGATGCCCCATCTCGTGGGCCACGTAGTCGATGTCGAAAGGATCGCCGATGGGCGCCGGCGAGCCGGTCAGACCACGCGCTTTCTGGCCTGCCGTGCACACCACGCCGAGGCCGGCGACACCGCCGCCGCCGGTACCGACCAGATGGCCGATGTCGTAATTGGCCGTGCCGATCACGGTATCGATATTCGACTGATTGGCGGCCAGATCGCCGCTGGTATTGGCGTAGGGATCGGTGGCGGCGTTGGTGTAAACCAGCAGATTGTTATTGGCGACGAGAATCATGCGCGTGGCCAGATCGCGCTCGTAGACGCCGTTGACGCGATTGAGCGTGGTCGCAATCGCCGCCAGACCGCCGGCCACGGTGCCGCCGTGGAAAGTGGTGTACTCGCCGGTGGCTGCAATGGCGACGCGGAAGGTGCGCAGCTGGGTGCCCGAGGTGGCTTTCAGTCCACGCTTCTGGAAGTTCGGTAGCTCGGGGCCGAGCTTTTCACCGGTGACGCTGCAGCGCAGCGGCTCGCGCGGCATCAAGTCGGCTCGGCGATAGCTGATGTAGTGCTGATCGTCGCCGCGCTGGTACGGGTCGATGTACACCGAGCCCTGCCAGCTCAAAATCTGGGCGTGAAAGCCGGCCGGCGTCAGATCGAAGCGCAGCGTGGCGGCCGGGTCATCGATGCCCTGGCCCACGTAGGTGCGAATCTGCGGAAACTTGAGCTGCAGCGGCGCCTCCATGACCGAGGACTCCACGTAGCGGAAGCTCGCGTGGCTGCCATCGGGCATCGGCAGCGTCAGGATTGCCGGGCTGCGCTCGATCGGCGTGGCCGATTCCGCCGGCGCCGTGGCCAGCAAGGACTCCAACTGCGGCCGCGCCAGTTCCAGCGTGCGGTAATGCGCCGGGACGATGTCCCGGCTCAACTGCACATTGCGCGCGCTCGCTTCGTCCACATCGCGCCACAAGCCACCCGGCACCGGACCCGCCGCCGCCGTCCCCGCCAGCGCCGCGCCCGCCAGCGCCATCGTCCACATCCAACACCGCATCGATCGCATCGCCATACCCCATGTCGAGTCGCGGCGAGCATCAACGAGGCACCCCCGGCGCGCAACCCACGCAGGGACGGTGGGCCATCCACCTCACGGCGCAAAACCCAGTCGCTACAAGGCCTTGGCGTGGCGGGCGATGGTAAATTTCTGGGCCGCCCAGGCACCGCGAGCTACATTCACGACTGCGTCACGGGGGGCTGACGACTCGATCCTTGGCCTGAACCAAGGCTGCACTGCGCACAAGCACATCGACAAGATGCACATCGTGCACAAGAACGGACGCATCTACGATCCGCGCCTGGGCCGGTTCATGAAGGCCCACACCCTGATCGAAGCGGATGCGACGCAAGGCCTCAATCGCTACACGTATGTGCTCAACAACCCGCTGACTCACACCGACCCCAGTGGCCACAGCATCGCCAAGTACGGGCGTCAGATCGCTGCCATCGCCATTTCGATCGCCGCGCCGTATGCCGCGACGGCAGTCTGGGGCACACTGTCGCGCACCGCGTCATTCTGGGTATCCGTAGGCACCGGCTTCCTGTCTGGTGCCGTTGCCTCTGGGGACCTCAAGGGCGGGCTGTGGGCGTTTTCAGCGGGATTTGTCTATGACACGAACATTTTCATTGGTTTTGTTGATGTTGCTAAACTCGTGCGCTGCGCAAGAGGCACCTCCAACCGAGAGTGGCCCAAGTAGACTTCCTAGCGACTATTTCGTTGTGCAGGAGCAGTGCAACAGTTCTTGGAATGACTTGGTGCGTGAGTGGCACGCAAATGGCGGAGGGCTTAAGCGTTCGCTTGCGGAAACACGCGAGTCAATCATGTCTGACAAAAAGTCGCGATTGGCCGACATAGTGAGGCAGTCGTGGAAAGCGCAAGCTTTGATGGAGGCCGAATCACGCAGTAAAATCGGTCATTGGCCAGTCACCGATGATGCATTTCGCCGAGTTTCCGAGAGCCTCAGGTTTTCGAGTAATTCTGGGATTCCGAGTGACTGTCAGAGCAAGGCTTGGCTGAGTTCTTTCTTGTGGGAAGAGATACGACTGGATGGAGATGGGGTTCGTCGTTTGACGGAGACTCCGTCAAACATCAACTGGGAATCTCCAGAAGCTCAGAATTGGATTTCCTACTGGCTGTTCGTTCGGATCGAATAGCCTATCGAGATCACTCTCAGCGTAAGACCGGACGCCGATCGCTGAATAGAAGAGCGAGGGTAATTGTAGAGGTCCCCGAGTTTGTTGGCGCTAAGGCTCTTGTTTTGGGCAGCGCGAGGGGTATAACGAGGACATCCACGATTCCTCGAACATTCATACCCGGCCGTTAGCCCCCATTCTCGAGCGTGGGGGCGCCTCATTTGGATGCCGGGCCGGTCAGTGCGAACTAAGTCCGCTCCGTCAAGGTGCATCGGGTCCAAACAGTGCGAATCTGTATTGGACGGTGAGGTGGCGAAATGTGTGGAGTGATTGTGGGTATTGTGAGAATCTTGTTCAGCCAATCTGGATCTGTGGGCATTCTCCGATTTGAATGCCCGGCGCTCTTGTGGGAGTAACGCGTTGTGTCTCCGCCCGCCACGATGGACACCTCTATCATGGATCGGCGCCAAGAAGATGCAGCTAACTACGAGTACGTTTACGTTGGTGTAGGGGTTTTGGATCGGAAGAGTGGGAGATTTTTTGCAGAGTTGCCCGACGATCCGGAGAGTGCTGACCTAATCTGGACTATTGGGGTAGAGTTGGAGTATTATTTGGCCTGCCATGAAAAGCGTGGGCATTTCTGTTCGCCGCATGCCCCCACCTGATTAGCGCTAATCTTCAGTGCGCATAGTTCGTCGCCATCCGGAGCATTCGTTCCGAGTGGGGTCCGCACGTCGCCATGGCTACAGTGAGCCTCGGCACGAGCGCTCGCAAGTCGAAGCGCCGGTTGAAGCGCCAAGTGGCCTCCGCCAAGTAGCGCCGAGCATATTTCTGCTGTCGGATCGAGTGGTACACGCCGGAGAGCGAGCGCTTGATGTTTGCCAGCACCACGTTGACCCAGCGCGCGCTTGTCGTCTGCGTTCGCTCGCGGCGCCCGGACGCGACAACCGTGGTGCGTGCATGGCCTTGGTCTTCGAGCGCGTTGAACGCGCCAAGCCCATCGGTGTACACCTCACATTCTGGATCCAGGCGGCGCGCGGCCCAATCAGCCACTGCGGCCTTGTCGAAGGTCGGGACCGGCTCGGCCACGGCGTACAGCACCTTCTCCATCGTCTCGTCGGTCTGTACGGCGATCAGAAAGGCCTGCTTGTTGGGAGAGCCGCGCCCCGGCTTGGCGCCATTGATCTCGCCGCCCAGGTAGGCGTCGTCGATCTGCACGAAGCCCTCGAGCCTGCGGGCCTCTTCGCGTGCGGTCATGGCCTGCATGATCTTCTGTTTCGTTCGCCATGCGGTGCGATAGCAGACGCCCAGATGGCGCTTGAGCTCCAGGGCCGAGAGGTTGGTCTTCGCCGCGCTGAGCAAGTACATCGCAAGGAACCAAAGACGCAGGGGCAGCTTGGAGGATTGGAACAGCGTACCGCTGACTAGCGAAGTCGACGGCCGCACGCGGTGCACTCGAGATAGAGCTGCCCACCGCGCTCGAAACGACGGCAGGTGACATGGCTGCACTTTGGGCAGACGAAGCCCTGCGGCCAGCGCGCACGCTCCAGCGCCTCCCGACACCCCGCCTCGCTGCCATAGCTCGCCATGAACTCCGCCACCGACAGACCCTTCTGGAACTGCACCTGGTTCATTGCCATCGCCACTCTCCTGGCTCTCAATGGCACCAAGATCCCACCCGGCCGTCTCACAGGCTGAGACAGACCACTGACGACTACTGAGGTTCGACGCTAATCAGGTGCCCCCAAGGCCGTGGCGCATGTCGTGTCAATGGTCAGGTGTTTAATTGTACTTTCGAACCGAATCCATAAGCAGTCCTGGGTGCTAATCGCGGTCGCGCGCCCACTGTGACCGTGGATCAGATGCGATGTTTGAAATGGATTGGGAGGCGAGCAGTTGAAACTGGGCTTTGGGGGCCGTCCAAGACATGACGTCAGACAAGAGGCTCCGCTGCAATTCTGCACCACGTTTATCGGGATGTCGTCCAAAATGGAAATCGAAGACTTTACTTCACCAAATGGCTGGTTTGATTTTAAGAGCTACCTCGAGTCGGTGGCGTCTAGTTCCTGGTCTCGAAAAGATGAAATTCTACTGCTGTTGAAGGAAGTGCGCTTTTGCCATTCAAGCCGCTCGTCGTTCGTTGATAGTCTTCTTCGGAAGCTTGTTGTTTCCGTTTCGAGTGATTACGAGGTGGCTATCACCCTGCTCGGACCATTCTTTGACCTGATTAGCGCTAATCTTCAGTGCGCATAGTTCGTCGCCATCCGGAGCATTCGTTCCGAGTGGGGTCCGCACGTCGCCATGGCTACAGTGAGCCTCGGCACGAGCGCTCGCAAGTCGAAGCGCCGGTTGAAGCGCCAAGTGGCCTCCGCCAAGTAGCGCCGAGCATATTTCTGCTGTCGGATCGAGTGGTACACGCCGGAGAGCGAGCGCTTGATGTTTGCCAGCACCACGTTGACCCAGCGCGCGCTTGTCGTCTGCGTTCGCTCGCGGCGCCCGGACGCGACAACCGTGGTGCGTGCATGGCCTTGGTCTTCGAGCGCGTTGAACGCGCCAAGCCCATCGGTGTACACCTCACATTCTGGATCCAGGCGGCGCGCGGCCCAATCAGCCACTGCGGCCTTGTCGAAGGTCGGGACCGGCTCGGCCACGGCGTACAGCACCTTCTCCATCGTCTCGTCGGTCTGTACGGCGATCAGAAAGGCCTGCTTGTTGGGAGAGCCGCGCCCCGGCTTGGCGCCATTGATCTCGCCGCCCAGGTAGGCGTCGTCGATCTGCACGAAGCCCTCGAGCCTGCGGGCCTCTTCGCGTGCGGTCATGGCCTGCATGATCTTCTGTTTCGTTCGCCATGCGGTGCGATAGCAGACGCCCAGATGGCGCTTGAGCTCCAGGGCCGAGAGGTTGGTCATTCCGCCGGCGCCGTGGCCAGCAAGGACTCCAGCTGCGGCCGCGCCAGTTCCAGCGTGCGGTAATGCGCCGGGACGATGTCCCGGCTCAGCTGCACATTGCGCGCGCTCGCTTCGTCCACATCGCGCCACAAGCCACCGGGCACCGGACCCGCCGCCGCCGTCCCCGCCAGCGCCGCGCCCGCCAGCACCATCGTCCACATCCAACACCGCATCGATCGCATCGCCATACCCCATGTCGAGTCGCGGCGAGCATCAACGAGGCACCCCCGGCGCGCAACCCACGCAGGGACGGTGGTCCATCCACCTCACGGCGCAAAACCCTGTCGCTACAAGGCCTTGGCGTGGCGGGCGATGGTAAATTTCTGGGCCGCCCAGGCACCGCGAGCTACATTCACGACTGCGTCACGGGGGGCTGATGACTCGATCATTGCTCTGAGGCATCGGGTTCCTTTCTGGAAGCGTCGCCTCAGCGGCCCTCGAGGGCGGGCTGTGGGGGCGTTCTCGGGGGGCTCTGTTAAGGCATAGGCACCGAATTGCTCGGATCCGCAGCGAATGCAGGCGTATCTGGGACCAACCTCAGCCCGATTGAGTTCGCATCGAGGGTGGCTTCGCACGGCATCGCCGCCTGCGCTGCCGGTCGAATTTGGTCGCGTCGTCTTGTCAGAGTCCCTGTCTCGCCTTTGGCGCGCTTACTCGTTCTGCAAACTGGCGAGTCCGGGGTCCCGGGTCCCGTTTCATCCCCGGACGCACCCATGTTTGGCAAGAGGTTTCCTCCAGAACATTGCGCGCCCCCAATTTCTCATACGAGCCTTTTGATGTTTGGGTTGCAAGGGCTTGGGGAACTGACGCATGATTGGGCGCTCGGAGGATTGTAGAATCGGATCCTCCTGGCCCTGGAATGGAGATTGATGTGCGACTGATCGGCGATAATGAAGTTGCGATTTGGATTGAGGAGGTGCCGGAGTGCCTGCGGCGGGCGCCATGTCCAATGCTCATTGCGCGCGAGGGTAGGTTGAATTTGGCATACTTTTTTCAGTACGAGCCGCCGGCAGGCTGGGACGGGCAATGTGCGCGTGTGATTCGCGAAGACACTGAGGACCTAGATTGTTGTATTTTATCTTTTATTGGTGTCACTGAGCATGTGTTTTACCAGGGAGGTGGTGACGCACGAGGTCACCCTCTGGAAGATAAGGGCCTGGAACCCTATTCGCTTTATAGGATTGAGAATTCGCATTGGGGATGGAGCAGGGCGGGCAGAACGCACTTTATATTCATGTTTCACGATTTAATGTTTGAGTGCGTTGCGCAGAGCTATGTATGTAAAACCGCAAGATCGAGCCTTTCAAAGCTGATCAGGAGCGCCTCGTTGCGAGACTAAAAGGCGTAACGGAGTATCCGGACGCTTTGGTACAAGCCCCAGGCAATCACTCCGCCAGGTCGAGCAAGGCCTCGGCGATGCTGGCTACGTCGGCGGTTTCGTCGTTGCTCAGCACCACCACGTGGGTGCTGCTGGCATGGTCGCGCAGCACGTAGGTGGCGGTGCCCATCCACGAGCCGGAGTGCGAGACGCGGCCGTCGGCTTCGATAACCCAGCCGTAGCCGTAGCCGTTACCGTCCTCGTCCGTCAGAGCTCGTCCTGAGTCCAGTCGGCCATTGCTCCAGGCGGTGCGCTTCTGCGTGGCGCTCAGCACGCGGTTGCCGTCGAGCGCGCGCATCCAAGCCACCATATCCGCCAGGCTGGCGTACACGTTGCCATCGCCGGTGACGGAGGAGGGCGAGGTCGAGCGCGTGTACTCGCCGCCCTCGTCGCGCTTGTAACCCTGGGCCTGGCGTGGGAAACGCAATCGATGGCTGTCCATGACCTGCGCATCGTGCATGCCGGCCGGCTGGAACAGCCGCGCGCGGGCGTAGTCGGCGTAGTGCTCGCCGGAGGCGCGCTCGATCACCAACGACAGCAGTACATAGCCGGAGTTGTTGTATCGGTAGACGGTACCAGGCGCCTCGGTGGCGGCTTGCGCGTTCAGCCACTCCAGGTGGGTTTCGGTGTCAAGTTCGGCGAATTCGGCGTCGCTCAGGCCCCAATCGTCCGCGGTGTAGTCCGGGATCCCCGAGACGTGATGGATCAGGTCGATCACCCGCACCGGTCGGCCGGGCGACTCGACCGCGAAGTCGGGCACGTAGTCGGTGACCGGCTGGTCGACGTCGAGCGCGTCGTCGCCCGCCAGCAGCAGCGCGGCGGCAGCGGTGTACTGCTTGGAAACGGAAGCCAGATCGAACAGCGTGTGGGCGTCGATCGGAATCTCGCGCTCGATGTTGGCATAACCGATCACGCTACGGGCGCGCACCGCGCCGTGCTGGATCACGGCCACCGCTGCACCGGGGCCGTCGCCCGAGAAGTGCTCGGCCAGCACGGCGTCGGCCCGTTCATCGAGATCGCCGGCGCGGCCGTCGCTGGCGCACAACAGCAGTGCGGTGCCGAGCATGAAGCCTGGCCATCGGTTTCTCATGCAGGTCAGCCGCCGAATCTAAGGAGCTGGTCCGATCATCCCATCGGAGCCAGCAGAGATCACGAGGGTCCTTGGCTCTTGCCGGCTCAGCATCGCGGTGTCCCCGGTTGCACGCTCAGGGTGCCTCGAATCCATCGACCAACAGGGGCGGCGCCAGTTGCTGCAACAGCCAGGCGCGCGCCTGCTCGCTGGCGGCGGCATCCGGTGGCACATGGCCGAGGCCAGCGATTTCGCGATAGTTCAGCGGCACTCCGGCGGACAACAGCGCGTCGCGCAAGCGGCGGGCCTGGTTCACTGGCACCGTGGTATCGGCCTGGCCGTGCAGCAGGTAGACCGGCGGATCGCCAGCGGAGGCCCATTGCACCGGGCTTGCGCTGAGCGCGCGTGCGATGCGCTGCGGCCACGGGTCCAGCGGGTTGTTGGCGTTGGCGCGCAGCACGCCCATGCCTTCGCCGGCGCCACCAAAGCCAATCAGGTTGGCGTGCGGCTGTCCGGGGCCGTCGACCACCGCGACTGCCGCCGGCAAGCCGGGCGGGTTGAGTGCGAAGTCGGGGCCGAGCTGCAGCAGGTCGGTCGGCGGAAAGTAGGCGACGACGGCGCTGATCGCGCTCGATTGACCGGCGTTGCCGCCGATGGTGCCTTCGAGTGCGGTGTCGCCGCGGCTGAGCGCCAGGATGGTCGCCAGATGTGCGCCAGCGCTCTGTCCCCAGGCTGCGATCCGTGTGGGGTCCAGATTCCAGGTTGTGGCGTTCGCGCGCAGAAAGCGCACCGCGCCTTTGAGATCGTGGATCTGCGCGGGCCAGATCGCGCCGGCCGCGTTCGCACAATCGGGCGTGGTCGAGGTCAGTCGGTAGGAGACCGCGGCGACGGCGACGCCCTGCGCGGGCAAGGCGGCGGCGTAGTCGGCCAGCGGGGCGCGCGCGCCAGCGCACCAACCGCCACCGTGGATCCACAGCACGAGCGGAACCGCACTGGCCGATGCCGACGGCAGGTAAAGATCCAGCCGCAGCGGCGTGTTGTCGACCGTCGCGTAGGTCACATTGGCGACGGTCTGCGCTTGCGCCTGCGACGGGTACAGCTGGGCGCTGCCAGCCAGAAGGGCGGCGTACAGGGCGAGGATCGGGGCTCGATGGCTCATGGCGGGCACCGGGTCTGGGCCTGGATCGGCAGTATGGAGAGGCTATTGGGTGTGGCCCAGCGCAGCTCGGCCTCGATCGTCTGCAAGGCGCCGGTGCCGGCGCAGGTACCAATGAACTCCACGCGCGCCAGTCTGGAGGCGCCAGAGGCGATGCTCCCGCTGGCACCCTCAGGGGTCAACACGCGCAGGCGGGCGGCGAGGGCGCCGAGGCTGGCGCCGCCGCGGCCGGTGAGGACTGGGGCGGACAGGGTGGTCGCGACATCGCCGTCATTGCTGAGCAGCACATTGCGCGCCACGCGCTGCTCGGCACCCGGAGCGACCAGCAGCAACTGTTGCGGCTGAAACAGCGGCATCGGCCCGGCCAGTCCGCGCGCGCGCAGCGGAACGGCGATCTCCACCGTAGCGCCACCTGGCAGCACATCGGCCAGTACGCGCAGACGCGCGCTGCGCTCGCCCACTGCCTGCGGGCTGGCGAGAACCGACACCAGGAAGCCCTCGCGCGCCCGCAGGACGGTGGGCAGGCTGCGCGCGCGCCAACTCTGGACGGACACGGCATTTTCGGAGGCCGGCTGCAGCGCCTCCACCCAGCCGGGCGGGAAGCTGGCGACGTCGCGCCAGGTCAGGCCGGCGCTGCGCCGCAAGGACACGCCGCCCCATTGCAAGCTGAGCTCGCGACGCCCGCGGATGCGCAGATGGCTTGCGCCCTCGTTGCTGCGCAGCCACAGGCTCGGGTCGGCGTAGCCGTCACCTCGCAGGCCGACGGGCCCGTACGCGCCAGCGTCGACCGTCAGGCCAATCGGCACCGGCAGCGGGTCCTGCGGCAGTTCGATGCGGAAATCCTGCGGATGGATCGAGCTCGGCAGCAGATCGACCTGACGGACGCGCAGGCTGTGCACGCCGACATTGTCGACGTAGAAGCTCACGCGCCGCGATTCGCCGACGCGCAGCGAGCCCGCATCGACGAGCGTCAGCTCGCTGCGCAGTGCCGCGCTGCCGCCGCGCAGGGCGAGGCCAAACTCGATCCACGCGCCAGCTTGCGCGGGATCGGCGAGCGTCCAGCGCAGCGGCCGGCGTAGCGATGTGCCGGCCGTGAGTACCGCCTGCGCACTGTCGAGCGCGTAAGTGGGCGTCACCAGCGGCGTTGCCGTACGGCCCTGGAAGTCGCGGCAGGAACGATCGTCGAGCACATAGTGCATGCGCCCGTCGAGCGGATCGGAGTCCTCGCAGACAAAACGGCAGGCAATGCTCGCGGGCGCCAGCGGCGAATCCGCATCCTCGATGCACAGGGGCAGGGGCCGTGAGGGCGCGACGTCGCGGACCGCAATGCTGGCCTGGGCCTGCGCCGGCACGCTGGCCAGCGGCCGCACGATGCGCACCTCGCTGACCAGCAGGGACGATGACCAGCCTTCCTCCCAACGCACGCCACCCTGCACCGTGCCGGTGTGTTCTTGCATGGGCGTGCGCCACGCCGCGACCGGCCCGTCGGCCAGCAGCGGGCGCGTCACCCGCGCACCGACGTCGTAGGGTTGCACGACCGGCTCCATGCTGCGCACCGGCGCCGCCCCCGCCGGGCTGCCGGCGAGTGCGCCGGCGTCGACCACATAACGGGTGACGGTGGGCGGGATCAGCGGAGCGTCGCGCACGCAGGCGGACAGGCGGACGTCGGACGGAGCGCCCTCGGGGTGGGCGACCCCGTCGCGCCAGAAGTCGACGTTCGCACCGATCCGTTGCAGCGCGCCGCCAACCGCGGCGCGCTCCGCCGCGCAGCGCCCGAAGGCGTCGCGTGTAGCGGCGCGCTGGGCGTACAGGCGCGCGGCGTGGATGCGGGCATCGTCGGTGCAGCGCTCGAGCTCGGCCGTCTGGTAGAACCCCGGGCCGGAGATGATCCCGACGTCGCTCAGCACGCTGCAGTCGAACGCCAGGAAGGTCTCGCGGTCGCCCGTGCGCGACACCGGTGGCCGGCGCGTTACCGGGTCGTCCATCCGGCACAATCCGAAGTCGAGCACGCCGTCGTCGGGATCTATCCAGTCGTCGATGCGCTTGCCCGAACCGTCCACCAGTTGCACCCGGCCGACGACTTCCCAGTTCGCCAGCACCGCGTCGCGGCCGGCCACATCGCTATTGGCCATCGCCCAGCAGTCCGATTGCGGCAGGGCGGCGGCGAGCGGGTCGTCGGGGCGCAGCATCGGCGTGATCGCCGATGTCGAGGTGCGCCAGGGGCCGAAGCGCAGCGCGTCCACCGACATCTCGCGCTGCGCGGCATCCAGCGCCGCGCGGTCACGGCGCAGGCGGTCGTTGAAGTCGAGGGTCTCGACGCGGATCTGCTGGACCTGAAGGCAGCCAGCCATGGGCAGCACAAGCATGACCAGTCCGGCCAGACGCATTCCGCGTACCCAGCGTTGCGTCGCGTTGATCATGGCGTCACCTCGGTTTCGAATGACTCGGCAAACAGGCGGTCGGCGGGCAGGACCGTGGCTCTGAAGGTCTCCAGATCGAGGCCGACCAGGGTGTCGAAGGCCGGCAGGCGTGCGCGTTCGTCGGCGATGGCCTGCGCAAGCGCGACTGAGCCGGTGGCCGACAGCGTCAGCAACACCGCGTCGACCGCGTCGATCATGTCGGCCGATACGCTGCGCGTCGCCCCCGCGCCGGCGAGCAGGCGGGACAGTGGCTCGCTCCACAGGCTGAGTGCGCTGGCCACCGCCCGCCAAATTGCCGGATCGCTGGCCATGCGCAGGCTGATTTCGGGGCTGAACTGCTCGTAGCGTTGGCGCAGCCGCGCGCCGTCGCGGGCATCGGCGAAGAGCCGGTCGCGCACCTCCGAGTAGCTGCGCAGATCGATCGCGGATGCCACGGCTGTAAGCAAGCCGCGCGCCTGCGCCGGCGCGGCGGGCTCGATCCGCTGTGCGGCGAGCTCGGCCATGCAGCAGGCGGCGGACACGCCGGGCGCGTCATTGCGCCACCATCCGGGACCGCTGCGCGGCGCTGTCTGCGGTGCCGCAGCCATCACCAACAGGTCCGGCCAGCCGTCGCTGTCGAGTGCGCCGACCTGGATCGCATTGGGTACTCCGGCATAACGTCCCAGGCACTGCGAGGTCGGCACGAAGCTGGCGTTGCGGTTGAGGGCAATCAGCAGCGAGGGCACATCGCGCGGCGCCGGGCCGGCCTCTCGCGCGCGGCCGAAGATCAGATCGGGCAGGCCGTCGGCATCGACATCGCCGGTCGCCACGCGGCGCAGGCCGTTGGCCGGGAAGCGCTCGCTACCGATGCGGATGCCATCCGGCTCGGACCACAGCACGCGTGCGCGCGACCACTGCGGTTGCGGGTCTTCAGCGTCGGCGACCACGACCAGATCGTCGCGCCCGTCGACATTGAAGTCGGCCGCGACCAGATCGGACAGCGGCGCCGGCAGCGGAATGCTGTGGTCGCGCTGTAGTGGTTGGGCGCCACCGATATTGCGCAGGATCACCACCCCGGCGGCTTCTACGCCGCTGGTGGGCAGCAGGAGCGCGATGTCCGGTGCCGCATCGGCGCCGACCAGACGACCGATCGCGAAGCGATTGCGCGGATCGGCGCCGCCGATGCTGATCGCCTGTGCCTCGACGAAAGCGATCGATCCGCCGACGATGCTGACGTTGCGCCACAGGCGCAGCGTTCCATCGGCCTCGCGCAGCACGAGATCGGCGTCGCCGTCGCCGTCGAGATCGGCGGCGCGTGCCTGCACGACCGCTTGCATCGCTGGGCCGCCCAGCGCGCTACCGGCGTCGAACACGCTGCCGGCGCGGCCGGCATAGACCATGCTCGGTTCGATGCGCACGCCGGCCGCCGGCCCAAGGTAGACGCTGCCACCGGCGACCACCAGATCCAATCGGCCGTCACGGTTGTAGTCGGCGGCGGCCACGCTGCTCGCGGCACGCGGTAACGCGGCGTCGAAGGCCACCGCGGCGAGCGTGAAGGCGCCGGCGCCGTTGCCCAGGTACAGGCGATCCGCGCGAGCGCTCTGCACGCCGCCAACGCCCGAGGTCGACCCCATCGCGACGAACACGTCCGCGTGTCCGTCGAGATCGAAGTCGCCCATTGCTGCGTCGACCGCGGCGACATCAACGGGGACGCCGGCTTCGATCAGTTCGGGAAAGGCCCCTGGCGTGTAGGCCGCGGGGACGGCGTAGGACTGAATCGGCAATGCCAGACCGACCAGGAAGCTCATCGTGCATGTGCGACGGCGGCGGGCGGGACAGGGACCTGACATGGTTCACCTCATCGGGAATGTCCCCCTCAGACGCGGTGACCGTGGAATTTTTCTCACCCGATCTTGGCGCCGGTGCCCGACCGAGGACGCCGTCACGCAAATGCCCTGGCGCGTCCTCAGGCGGCGTCTGCGCGCGCCGGCAGGCGCTCGCGCAGTTCGTTCAGTCCACGATAGGCGAGGTTGCGCGCTGCTGCTTCCGACAAGCCGAGGCGCTCGGCGATCTCGGTGCAGCCATGACCCTGCAGCAGCAGCGAGGTGGCTGCACGGCGCCGAGCTTCCAGCGCGGCCAACGCGGCGAGCACCCGATCGACCTCCTGCGCCTGTTCCGACAGTGTGACCGGCCCGGCCTGGGGTGCCTCGTAGACGTCGTCGAGCGCTTCGCTGCGATGGCTGGCGCGCCGCCGCAGCAGATCGATCAGGACGCTGGCAACCAATTGCTCGGCGTAGGCCGCCGGCGAGTCCACCTCGCGGTCGTTGCGGCAGGCACGCCAGATGCGGATCAGGCATTCCTGCATGACCTCGTCCTCGTCAAAGCCGTAGCTCGCGTTCTGGCGCGCCACCCGGGCGCGCAGGCGTGCACCGAACTGGGCGACGACCTGCTCGAAGGTTTCGGCTTCCATGGTCATGGCGAGAGGCTCCTCCGGGCGTGCCTGGCGGGCATGGCTGGATTCTCGCAAAAGCTGGCGTGATTCGGCTGTCGACGGCCGCGTTCGCCGGCCGTTGCTCTGGCGATTCGGAGCGTCCGTCGGCTGACGGAAGTTTGTCCGAGGAGCCCTGAGCGTACCCGGACTTTGCACCTGCAAGCACCGCGTCGCGGCCTTGGGCAAGCTTGCCAGCGCCGGCAGCGGACGCGGACAGTCTGCACGCCGCCCTCGCCGTGGAGTCTGCCGTGCACCTGGAAGCGATTCCCGACCGCGCGGCGCTGCGGGAGCTCAAGCGCCCGTGGAAACTCGCGACCTTTGCGATCGCGATGGCTTTGCTGCTGTACGGCGCGCTGAACTTCGAGATCGGCGACTGGGATGTGGGCGTGACCCTGTTGATGGGTACGCTGACCTACGCGCTGGCACCGAGCGGCGCCCGCGCCTTGGCCCGCGCGCTGCGCGAACGCTCGCTGCCTGCAGCGCTGGATGGCGTGATCGCTCTGGCGCTGGCCTGGTTCGTCATCGACGGGGCCTATATGGCCTGGCATCTGAGCGTCGGCAATCCGATCTATCGCGCCGATAACGCGATGGCGTCGACCCCGATCTACGGCATGGCCGGACTGTTCTGGCTGTACCGCGGGAGCCTGCGCGAGTTGCTCGCGAACCTGCGCGCGCTGCGCTAACGGCCGCCCCGGTCGAGCTGGCACCGCCCGTCTGAAAGCCCGCCTCAGCAGGCCCTTGCGCTGTCCGAGTCGCTGGCGCACGGGTCTATGCTCTGCCATCGGCGGCGGTGGAGTCTCGCATGAGCACTCGGTCGGCGGTTGCGGCCATGCTGCTGCTGGCGGCGGTCGGAGGCGGTTACTGGTGGATCTGGAAGCGCAGGCCAGGCGCGCCGAAGCGCTGTGCCCGGTACCCACGCAGAATCCGCACGCGCTGCGCATCGCGATCATGGCGCGTGCGGACGATGTCGATCGCCAGCTGACCATGGTCGCCCTGGCGCAGCAGGCCTCGGACCGCTGCGTCGCCGAGGCCGTCGCTGCCTATGAAGGTGTCCGTACCGACACCGGCACCACCGACCAGCCGGACCCGGCCAAAGCCGTCTACACGCGTACTGCAGTAACGCCCGACCCGGTGTACGGCGACTGGAAGGTGGCCGATGGCGCGATCTCTTTCGACACCTACGCCGGCAGCGAGCACTACATTGGCGGGCAGATGTCGTGGGCAGGTCCACCCGCCAGCATCGGGCCCGAGGGCTTCTCGATCACCTTGACCGCCAGCTGCCGGACCGACAAGGTCAATACGGTCGCAACCGGCATCAACATGAGCGGCGAGGGATTCGACTTCGTGGTCTCCGCGGCCGATCACACGCCGGTACGCCCGGAAGCGCCAGCGAACTGCCAGCGCAGCGACAGCCAGTCGGGCAGCATCACCGTGCAGGTACTGCCGCGTGGCCAGCCGAGCCCGGGCAGCAAGGCCAAGCTGCGGATCGGCGCCTTCTGGGGCTTGGGCGTGAGTTACGAGTACGAGGCGCGTTGAGACGGTGGTCGCGCTGCGCGGCGGCGCAGCGCCACGTGCGCATGGTCGCGCTCGTGCGTTGATGGGTGGAATCTGGTCCAACACGATGCGGCAAGACCGCCAGGGCAGGCAGATGACAAGGACATCCAGGCGAAAGCCCCAGGTTTGCGTGTTGGGCAGCGCCGAGCCGGGCAGTACAGCTTATGCCTGCGCAGGGCAGGCCGGTACCCTGCTGGCACAGCATGGCATCACCGTGGTCAGCGGCTGCGGCAGCCCGGCCACGCGTGTGGCTGCCGAGTGCGCCGTGGCTGCCGGTGGCGTGGTGCTCAGCATCCTTCCGGACGATCAGATGCCACCGCCCGACTGGCCGGCGACGATCGTGCTGCCCTGCGGCATGGGCGATGCCCGCAACCTGCTGATGGCGCTGGCCGGGGACGCGTGTTTGGTCATCGGCGGCCGTGCCGGTACCAAATCCGAAGTCTGTCTGGCCTGGTTGCATGGGCGGCCGCTGCTGCCGCTGATCGGCTGCGGAGGATGGTCCGATGCACTCCCGCAGGACCCGCCAGACGAGCGCCAGCGTGCGCCGATACTGCCCTGGCGCAGCGCGGCGGAGCTGGAGCAGCAGCTGCGCGTGCTCGGTTTGATCGGCTAGCGCCCCGTCGAGCGCGCGGGCTCCATGCCAAGCGGGCGCGGTGCGGCTGTCCACGGGCCATCTGCTGCACTAGCATCGAACGCCCTGGTCACGATGGTGATGCGATGAACGACTTGCGGTGGCTATTGCTGTTGCTCCTCTGCGCCTCGGTGGCCCAGGCAGAGATTCTGGAGTGTCCGATCTCCCAGACCGCGGTGGCTGCTGACGCCCAGCCCGATACCGAGCTGTTCACACAGTTGGTGCGCTGCAAGAAGGGCGAGAAGGCCGCTTCCGCCGGTTCGGAAGGTGCGGTGACCGTCAGTGTCGATTCGCTCAAAGTAGCTGCCCCGAGGCCCTGGAGTTACCGTCAAGACGCTGGTTCCGGCCAGGAAGGCACGCAGGTGTATCCGGTCAAGGTCAGTTACACCGTTCGTACCCACTATCGGGCGGCGACCGAAGTTGAGGAAGGCTGGGTGCGTATCCTCAACTTCTACGTCGATGGCTTTGGCGAGTGGCAGATTGGCTCAGAGGAACCCGTCAAGAGCCCGGTGGTGAGGCGCGAGCCGGCGGGCTGAGGGCGGCTGGAGCGGGGTGACGGCCGCATGGAAGGGCGTACCGCGCCGGAAGCATCGAGTCCGGTCGCGGTTTCTCGCGTAAATCGCTTAGATTGCAGCACCGAGCTTGCTCGCTGCGGGCGCCATGCGCCGCCTGGATGTCGGGGTCTATGAGCCAATTGCCGGGATCAGAGCCAGCGCCCACCGAGGCACAGTGGACCGAGCAGATCCATGAGGCGCTGCGCGCGGTTGCGCGGCGGCATCTGCGTAACGAGTCGGCGGCGATCACGCTGGCGCCCACTGACCTGGTGCACGAGGCCTATTTGCGGCTCAGTGCCTTGCGCATGGGCTTCGTCGATCGCCAGCATTTCATCCGCCAGGCGTCCACCGAGATGCGGCGGATTCTCGTCGACCACGCCCGCCGCAAGCAGAGCCAGAAGCGCGGCGAACGGGCAGAGCGCGTGACCCTGCGCACGGCCGATTTGCCGAGCGGCGACGGGCTGCGGGTGGTGGAACTGGATCTGCTGCTGAACGATCTGGCACGCGCGGACCCGCGCAAGGCCAAGATCGCCGAGCTGCATTATTTCGGCGGCTTCACGCAGGATGAGACGGCCGCGGCGCTGGAGATCTCGGCCGCCACCGTGGTGCGTGAGCTGCGCTTCTTGCGCGGCTGGATCGTGGCGCAGTTGGGCACTTCGGCGGCCTCGCCGTGAGCGCGGTGCAACCCGGTTCCACGCGCTTTGTGCGCATGGAGGCCATGTTTCACCAGGCGCTGGCACTGCCCGCGGCGTCACGCGCCGAGTTCGTCGCGGCCAGTTGCGGCGATGACGTCGCCCTGCAGGCCACGCTGGCGCAGATGCTGCGCTATGCCGAGGACGGCGATACCGGCCTCGGCTCCAGCATCAGCGCCGTCGCCGGCGACTGGGCGGCGCCCACGGACCGCAGCGGCGAGCGCATCGGCCCTTACCGCCTGAGCGAGCGCATACGCTACGGCGGCATGGCGGAGGTCTACGCCGCGCGCCGCGCGGATGGCGAGTTTGAGCAGGAAGTAGCGATCAAGATCGCACGCAGCGATCGGCCACCGCAGGAGATGCACAGCCTGTTTCAGTCCGAGCGCGGGGTGCTGGCGCGGCTGCGGCATCCGCATATCTGCCAGTTTCTGGACGGTGGGACGACGCCCGCAGGCGAGCCCTATTTCGTCATGGAGCGGCTCAGCGGCGTGCCGCTGCCGCAGGCCTGTCGCGAACTGGAGCTGCCTTGGCGCGCCGTGCTGGCGCACCTTCTGGACCTGTGCGCCGCGGTCTCGCATATCCACGGGCAGTTGATCGTTCATCGTGACATCAAGCCGGACAACGTGCTGATGGCCAGCGGGCCTACCGGGCCGGTGGTGAAGTTGCTCGACTTTGGCATTGCCGGCAGGTTGGGCACGTCGATGCGTGCCGCCGCAGGGCCCGGCGGACATTGGTACTCGCCCGAGTACGCGGCGCCGGAGGTGGTGGCCGGTGAGATCGGTGGTGTGGCCGTGGATGTCTATGCCCTGGGCTGCCTGCTGCGGGATCTGCTGCCGCTCGTGCCTGCCGGACGGCGCGCCGATCTGGCCGCGATCGTGGGACACGCGTGCGCCGCGGACGCGACGGCGCGCTATGCCAGCGTGGAAGCGCTCGCCAGCGATGTGCGTCGGGTGCGCGATCGTTATCCGATCTCGCTGAAGCGCCAGACCGGCTATCGCCTGCGCTGTTTCCTGCAGCGCCATGCCCTGGGTCTGAGTATCGCCGTCCTGGGTCTGACCTTGTCCGGTCTGGCCTGGTGGCGCGAACTGCATCTGCGGCAAGCGGCCGAGCTGGCCACGCTGGCCGCTATCGAGGCACGCGACCGAGCCGGTGCGATGCGCGACTTCCTGCTGCAGGCCTATGAGTCCGCCAATCCCGAACTCAACAACGGCAGCGAGCTGCCGGTATCGGCACTGCTGGATCAGCAATATGCGGCGCTAGAGCAGAATGCCGCACTGGCGGCCGATACCCGCATCGATCTGCTCGGCACGCTCGCCGGCGCCATGATGAATCTGGGGCGCTACGCGCAAGCCGAGCAGACCATTGCGCGCGCCATCGAGCTTGCCGAGGCGCGCGGCGAGCACGGTCAGGCGCGCTGGGCGCTGCTGCTGCTGACGCGTGCCCAGACGGCCCAGCGCGAGGACCAGTTCGAGCGCGCTGAAGCACTGTTTCGGTCGGTCGATCAGGCGGATCTCGCCTGGCATCACAGCGAGACGGCCGATGAGATCGGCGCCACGCTGTATTCGTCCTGGGCCGTGGTGGCGCAACGCTTGAATCATTTGGATCAGGCGGAAGCGCTGATCCTGCGCGCGCTGGCACTGCGCCAGCGTACGCCGATGCAGCGCGATCAGGCCTCGTTTCTGGTCACGCTGGGCTCGATTCAGAGTGCGCGCGGACAGCTGCCGGCGGCACTCGACACCTTCGAGCGCGCCTATGCCGAGAATCAGGCAACTGGCCGGCGCTACAGCTTTCCACACCTGGGTTTGCTGGGTTGGATCGGCATCACTTTGGATCGTATGGCGCAACCGGAGCGGGGCGAACCGTATCTGAAAGAGGCGGTGGAGGTGGCGGAGCGTCTGTTCCCCAAACCGCATCCCAAGCTCAGTGGCGCCTACGGCAACCTCGGCGCGATGTATCTGGTCAACGGCCGCTTGAGCGAGGCGCAGCCCTGGCTGCAGCGCGGGCTGGATGTGCTGGTGGCGCTGGGAGATCAGCGTTCTTCGGTCTATCAGACACGGCTGCACAATCTCGGGCGGCTGGCGCTGGAACGCGAGGACCTGGCGCTCGCGGAATCACGCTTGAGCGAGTCCTTGCAGCTGCGCCGGGAGACCGTCGGCGACCACCATGAGCGCACCGCGGTGGCGCTGCTGGCGCTGGCCAATCTGTCCTTGCTGCAGCGCAATGCGGAGCGGGCGCAGGCCTTGGCCGGCGAGGCGCTGGCAATCGCGCGGGACCCTCAGGCGATGGCGACCGGTCTGCTCGGCGGCGCACTGCTGACCCAGGCGGAGGCGCAGGTGGCACAGGGACTTGCGCCGGAGGCCGAGGCGCTGCTGACCGAGTTCGCGGCCGGCGCCGGGGCGCTCGGCGCGCGCCAGCGCGGCCCCCTGCGCGTGCAGGAGGGCCGCGTGCGCGAGGCTTTGGGTGAGGTTGACGCCGCCGTTGATGCTTATCGCGACGCCATCAGCGCCTTCGGCGGCGACACCTGCACGCATCCGGCCTGTGCCCAGGCATCGCTGCGTCTGGCCTGGATCGCCGCCGATCGTGGAGATCTCGGCGAAGCACGCCGGCGCTATGCCCAGGCAGCGCCGATCTTGAGCTCGGCGCTGGTCGATCAGGCGCCTACCTTGCGCACGCTGCGAGCGTTGCAGCGGCGCCTGTGAGCGGCATTGGCGCATCTGCAGCGACCTTGACAATCGTCAAGATTTCGTTTTTTCAAAGGTTCAGAGTAGCTCCCACACCTTCCTACCACGGAGCTCACCATGAACAAGACTCTGCTCGCCCTGGCCCTGTCCGCTGCTGCTTGCGCCGCCTATGCCCCGTCCGCTCAGGCCTATCAGGCCGGTGATTGGGTCGCCCGTATTGGTCTCGGCAACGTCAATCCGAAGTCCGACAACGGCACGCTGGCCGGTACGCTGGACCTGGAAGTCGGCAGCGACGTCAAGCCCACGCTGGCGCTCAGCTACTTCCTGACCGATCACGTTGCCGCGCAAGTGCTGGCCGCGTGGCCCTTCGATCACGATTTCGATCTGAACGGCGCCAACTCGGGTTCGCTGCGCCACCTGCCGCCGACGGTGACCTTCCAGTACCACTTCAACCCGGCGGGTCCGGTCAACTTCTACGTCGGTGCGGGTGTGAACTACACCTTCATCTACGACGAGAAGATCGCCATTCCCGGTGCCGATCTGAACCTCGACAACTCCTTTGGTCTGGCCGCGGAGCTGGGACTCGAGTTCGCGCTGAATGACAACTGGTCGGTCGGCGCGCAGCTGTGGTGGGTGGACATCGACAGCGACGCTGAGCTCGACGGCGCCGACATCGGCACCGCCAACGTCGATCCGCTGGTGCTGGGTGTGGATCTGGCGTACAAGTTCTAAGCCATCGCGCGGCACATTGCCGGCTGACGCCGGCCACTCTCCGGCCCGGGGTACATCGCCCCGGGCTTTTTTGTGTCTGACGCTCGCGGGCCGCTCCGAGCGCTGCGCTCAGCCGAGCAGCTTGCGGGCGGCTTCCAGGATGGTGGCGTCCGAGGGCAGCACCAGATTGGCAGCGCCCGCCAGCGGCGTGTAGGTATCGGCGCCATGCACGCGCGCGATCGGTTTGCCGCCGCAGCCGCCTTCGATCAGCGCGGTGATCACGCCCTCGCCGACGCCGGCACTCTTGCGGCCTTCGTCGACCACCAGGATGCGCGCACAGGCGCGGCCATGCTCGGCAATGGCGGCATCGTTGAGCGGCTGCAGCCAGCGCAGATCCATCACTCGCACACGCACTCCGCGCTCGGCCTCCAGCTGACGCGCCACCCGCAGACTCATCGGCATGGCGTTGCCGTAGCTGATGATCAACAGATCGCTGTGCTCGGGGTCGTAAATGCGCGGCTCGCCGAGCGCGATCGCCTGATCCGGCGCGGGGTAGGCAAACTGCCACTGGCCGTCGCCGGCTTCGTACAGATCCTTGGTCATGTACAGCGCGATCGGCTCCAGGAACACCGAGACGCGACCATCGACCGCCGACAGCGCCATCAGCGTGCGCAGCATCATCGCCGCGTCGTCGCCACGGCTGGGGCAGGCAATGGTCAGGCCGGGTATATCGCGCAGCGCGGCCATCGAGTTGTCGTTGTGGAAATGGCCGCCAAAGCCCTTTTGGTAGCCGAGGCCCGCGATGCGCACCACCATCGGATTGCGGTACTGATTGTTGCTGAAGAACTGCAGCGAGCAGGCCTCGCCGCGGATCTGATCGCAGGCGTTGTGGTAGTAGGCGAGGTACTGGATTTCCGGGATCGGCAGCATGCCCAGATTGGCCAGGCCCTGGGCCAGGCCGAGGATGGTGGTCTCATCCAGCAGCGTGTTGAACACGCGGGCGCCCTTGAACTTGCTCCACAGGCCTTTGGTGACGGTGTAGACGCCGCCTTTCTGCGCCACGTCCTCGCCGAACAGCAGCGACTGCGGGTACTTGAGCAAGAGATCGTGCAGGGCCTGATTGATCAGGATCGCCAGGTGACGGGCCGGCTGACGCTCCGGCAACTGCGCCTCGCTGCCAAACAGGCGCATGCGCTGCTCGTGGGCAGGCGCGCGCGTGGCCTCTGCCATTACCGCGTCGGGCGAGTAGGGCGCCAACGGGGCGACGACTTCCTCCAGCGTGGTCAGTTTGGGCGTCTGATCGGCGGCTTCCGCCGCGGCAAAACAGCGCGCGCGGATGTCCTCGTAGTGGGCGATCAGCTCATCCGGCGTGTACACGCCGTGCTGCAACGCCAGCTCGGCCGAGCGCAGCAGCGGATCCAGCGCCTCGCCGGCCTCGACCTCCTCAATGGCGCGGTACTCGATCTCGAAATCGGTGCCGGCGTGGCCCATCAGGCGCGTCGTGCGCAGATGCAGGAAGGTCGGGCGGCGCTCGCGCCGGCAATAGTCGACGGCGGCGCGGACGGCGTCAAAGCCGGCTTCCAGATCCAGCCCGTCGGCGTAGAAGTACTTCATGTGCTGGCGCTGGCTGAAGCTCTGCGCGATCCAGCCGGTCGGCGTGCGCACCGAGATGCCGATGCCGTTGTCCTCGCAGACAAACAGTACCGGCGCCTTGATCTGCTGGTAGCCGGCCCACTCGGCGGCGTTGAAGGCGCCCTGCGCGGTGGCGTGGTTGGCGCTGGCGTCGCCGAAGCTGCAGACCACGATGGAATCGTCCGGTATTGGCAGCGTATGGCCGATGCGCTTGGCCTGATCGATCGCCATCGCCGTGCCGAAGGCTTTGGGCGGATGGCTGGCGATGGTGGAGGTCTGCGGCAGCACCCACAAAGGCTTGCTGCCCCATACTTTGTGGCGACCGCCGGAGGCCGGGTCCAGCTTGCTGGCGGCAAAGGACAGTGCCGAGTCCTGAATCGGATCCATGCCCGGCAGCTTGCGAAAGCGCTCGGCCATGAAGCCGCCGGAGCGATAGTGCAGGAAGGCGGGATCGGTGTGGCGGGTCAGCCGCGCCACCATCGCATTGCCCTCATGGCCGGAACTGCCAATGGTGTAGAACACCTTGTTGCGCACCCGCAGCACGCGCGCCATCAGATCCAGATGACGGCTGATCAGCTGCGACTCGAACAGTTCGCGAAAGGCACCGACCGTGAGGCTGGTATCCGCGCTGAGCGCCTCGTCGGCGTGACGCGGGCGCTGGCGCAGCGGGCCCTGGTAGCCGCGCACGCGGGCGAGGAAGTTCTGATCGACCACTTCGGCGCGGTTGATCTGCTTGCTGCGGTTGATCACAGGTTGCGGCGTGGCCATGGCGAGCGCTCGTCGGAGCCGTCAGGAAAGAGGGCGCGAAGCATAGCGCCGCCTCGCGCCTTCGGGCCGCGGGCTTGCGTGCTGGCGTTCAGGCTGGCGCCGTGCCGGCGCGCACTTGAGTCGGCCGCGCGGCATGCTGCAGCATCCGGGCTGCGCCGCGGTCCCGGGCGGCGATCCGACCCTCTGCAGGAGCTGCGTGTGGCCCCGAACGATGCCAATGACCTGTCGCTGCTCGGATCAGCGCCCGCCTTCGTCGCGGTGATGGAACAAGTGTCGCGCGCGGCGCCGCTGGATCGCCCGGTGCTGGTGATCGGCGAGCGCGGGACCGGCAAGGAACTGGTGGCGGCGCGCCTGCACTTTCTGTCGCGGCGCTGGGATCGGCCCTTCGTCAAGATGAACTGCGCAACGCTGGCGGAGTCGTTGCTGGAGACCGAGCTCTTCGGCCACGAGGCCGGTTCCTTCACCGGCGCGACCCGGCGCCATCTGGGGCGCTTCGAGGTTGCCAATGAGGGCAGCCTGTTTCTGGACGAGCTGGCCAATTCCAGTCAGCGCGTGCAGGAGAAGATCCTGCGCGTGATCGAGTACGGCGAGTTCGAACGCGTCGGCGGGCGCGAAACCATCCGTACCAATGTGCGTCTGATCGCGGCCACCAATGTCGATCTGCCGAGCGAGGCCGCCGCCGGCCGCTTTCGCGAGGACTTGCTCGATCGCCTGGCTTTCGACGTGATCACGCTGCCACCGTTGCGCTCGCGGCCGGAGGACATCCTGCCGCTGGCCGAGCACTTTGCCACGCGCATGAGCCAGGAACTGCGGCGTGAGCTGTTCCCCGGCTTCTCCCAGCGCGCCTGCGACCAGCTGTTGCGCCACCGCTGGCCCGGCAATGTGCGCGAGCTGCGCAACGTCATCGAGCGCGCGGTGTATCGCATCGAGGATCCGGACGAGGCGATCGACGATATTCAGTTCGATCCTTTCGACTCACCGTGGCGCCCGCGTTCGGCCGCGTCGACTGCGCCCGTGCCATCACCTGCGCCGGTGGTTGCGCTTACGGCAGACAGCGATGCGCCCACGCCCGCGGAGCCGCCGCGGCCGGCGCTGCCGGCAGATTTCCGCGCCGCGGTCGAGGCGATGGAGGTGGACTGGCTGCAGGCGGCGATGCTGCAGGCGCGCTACAACCAGCGCAAAGCCGCCGAGCTGCTGGGACTCAGCTACCACCAGCTGCGCGGTTATCTGCGCAAATACAAGCTGGTGGGCAGCGAGGACGCCGATTGAGGCGCAGCGGCGACCGCGGTCGCCGCCACTGCGGGCTCAGGCGCGCCCGGAGAACTCGCCGGTGTCGGTGTTGACGCGGACGCGGGTACCGTTCTCGATGTATTCGGGCACCGCGATCTCGAGGCCGGTCGACAGTTTGGCCGGCTTGGCGCGACCGGTGGCACTGGCGCCTTTGACATAGGGCGCGGTGTCGACCACTTCCAGCTCCACCGACGGCGGCAGCTTCAGACCCACCGGCTCACCGTCGATCAGCAAGAGCTGCACGCCTTCCAGATTGCCATCGCTGGTGTACAGCGGTAGATCGCCGACCATCGCCGGCGACAGCGTGTACTGGGTGTAGTCCTCGACGTCCATGAACACGTAGTTGTCGCCGTCCATGTAGGAAAAGCTGGCCTCGCGACGGCTGAGTTCGACTTCCGGCAGCTCGTCGTCGGCGCGCAGGCTGAGATCGAGCTTGGTGTCGGTGCCGACCTGATACAGCGTGAAGCGGAAGGTGGTGTTGCCGCCGCGGCCAGTGGGCGCGCTGCGTTCCAAGTCGCGCACCATCCAGTATTTGCCCAGGTGTTCGACGACAGTGCCGCGTTTGATGTCAGTGGCTTTCATGGGAGAAAAAGGGAGAAAGGGAAATGGAGAAGGGGACTTATTTGGGCTGCATGCGGACGGCGCCGTCGAGGCGCAGCGTGGTGCCGTTCATGTAGCGATTGCGCAGCACGAAGCAGACGGCATCGGCGTACTCGGCGGGCTCGCCGAGGCGGGCAGGGAAGGGCACCATGGATTCCAGGCTGGCCTTCACATCGGCCGGCATGCCGCCAGCCATCGGGGTCAGGAAGATGCCGGGGGCGATGGTCATCACGCGGATGCCGAAGCGCGCCAGTTCGCGCGCCATCGGCAACGTCATGCCGACCACGCCACCCTTGCTCGCCGAGTAGGCGGCCTGGCCGATCTGGCCTTCAAATGCCGCCACCGAGGCGGTGTTGATGATCACGCCGCGCTCGCCATCGGCGCCGGCAGCGTTGTTCTGCATCCAGTGCGCGCCGGCCTTGGCCACATTGAAACTGCCGATCAGGTTGACCCGGATGGTGGTCTCGAACTGGCTGAGCGGCATCGCGCCCTGTTTGCCGAGCACGCGACCGGCGCCCAAGATGCCGGCGCAGTTGATCACCGCGTTGAGGCCGTCCATCGCCTGGGCGGCGGCAGAGATGCTGCCGGCGACGCCGTCCTCGTGGGTGACGTCGGTGCGCAGATAGCGCGCATTGGCGCCCAGTTGCGCGACCGCGGCGGCACCCTTGTCGTCCTGCACATCGAGCAGCGCCACCCGGGCGCCTTCCTGGACCAGCCGTTCGGCAACCGCGAAACCGAGCCCGGAGGCACCGCCGGTGATCACCGCCTTGACCTGATTCAGTTCCATCGTTTGCGCTCCGAGTTCGTCCGGGGCGCGCAGCATAGCCGCCTGCTCGCCGGATCGGGAGCCAGCAGCGCCGTCGATTCAGGCCGCTTGTGCGTAGAGCAGGCGCAGCGGTTCTGGGCGGTGGTAGGCGTAGCCCTGCACGCCATCGACGCCCAACTCCTGCAAGCGGCGGCCGATGCGCACGTCCTCCACACACTCGGCCACCACGCGTTTGCCGAGCACGCGACCGATCTCGACGATGGCGCGAATGATCGCCGCCGAGAGTTCATTGCGATCGAAATCGCGCACGAAACTGCCGTCGATCTTGAACACATCGACATCGAGTTCGCGCAAGTACGCGAAGGAACAAAAGCCGGCGCCGAAATCATCCAACGCGAAGCGCACACCGAGCGCCTTGAACTGGGCGATGAACTGGCGCGCATGGTCGAGATCGCGCACGGCACTGGTCTCGGTGATCTCGAAGCACAGCTGCGTCGGATCCACCGAGGTGTTGCGCAGTCGCGCCTTCAAGAAGTGCGCAAAGTCCTCGTCAGCAATGGTGGAGGCCGAGAGATTGATGTTCAGGCGGGCGCGACGGGCGCGCGAGTCGCTCTCCAGCCACTGCAGACTGCGCTCGACCACGTGCCGGTCGATGCGCGCGGCCAGCTGAAAGCGCTCCGCGGCCGGAATGAAGCGCGAGGGCAGCAGCGGTTCGTCATCGTCACCGCGCAGGCGCAGCAGGATCTCGAAGGCCTCGCTGCTGTCGGCGGCGAAACTGAGGATGCGCTGCCCGTAGAGCTCGAAGCGGTCGTTCTCGAGGGCATCGTTGATACGCACCACCCAGCCCATCGCCGCAGTGCGCTCAAGCACCGCCGTGTTGTCCGGGGATTGCGTCTGGATCTGATTGCCGCCGAGTTCCTTGGCGGCATAGCAGGCGGTGTCGGCCTGCGCCAGCAGTTCGGCCACGCTGGCGCGCCGCGTGGGGAAAGGCACCAGGCCGATGCTCGCGGTCAGCGCGAACACGCGGTCGGCGTGGGCAAAGCGAAACTCGGCGATGCTGCGGCGCAGGGTGCGCGCGTCCTGCTCGGCCTGGGTGGCGTCGGCATCCACCCACAGCACACCGAATTCGTCAGCGCCCAGCCTCGCCAGCAACACCGACTCCGGCAGGCTGGCGCGCATCACGCTGGCCAGCTGGCGAATAGCCTCGTCACCGGCAGCGTGGCTGGCGGTGTCGTTGACCAGTTTGAACTCGTCGAGATCGACATAGGCCAGCGCGCCACCGCGGCCGAGTTCGGGTCGACGGGCCAGGGTCTGTGCGAGCGATTCCTCGAAATGCGTGCGACTCGGCAGGCCGGTGAGTCGATCGGTGCGCGCGCGCTGCAGCATGTCTGAGGCGGCCGCGCGGATGCGGTAATTGGCGGTGGCGACCAACTGCGGGACGATCGCCATGACGCTCAACAGCGACAGCAGAATGAAGGTTTCGAGCAGATCGCGCGGCGCGGCAAAACCGCCGATGCCCAGGCCGATCAGCGTGACCACGGTCAGCGCGAACACCATGGTGGCGCCGGCGGTGACCAGCGGCTCGAAGCGCAGGGCGCTCCACAGCAGCAGCGCCAGCGGGATGAAGCTCAAGCCGAGCGCGTAACCGGGGCTGGCACGACTGGCCTCGACCAGCAGGATCAGCGCGGCAACGCTGGTCAGACACCAAATCACGCGCTCGCCGACAGTGGCGAACAGCAAAGGGGTATCGATGATCCGTCCGCGCTCGATCGAGCGCAGCGTCATCAGCACGAAAGGCGCGATGGCGACGATGCCGAAGACATCGCCGGCGGTCCATTTGGCCACTGCGTGCAGATACTCGGACGGGCTGATCAGCCGCGCGACCATCATGCCGAGCGCGCCTATCAGGCCGCTGACCGCGCCGCTGACCAGTCCGCCCAGCAACAGCACGAAGCCAGAGCTGACCTTCAGTGAGAGCAACTCCTTGCCGCCCATGCTGCGCACCAGCGTGATCGCCAGCACTGTGCCTATCGTGTTGCTCGCCAGCGAGAACGGTACGAAGGCCCAGGGCGCCGGGGCCACCAGCAAGTGCATCAACAGGATCGAGACCGGCACCATCGGCCACCAGCGCAGACCGTGAAACACCAGCACGGCATAGGCAATGCCGGCCGAGGGCCAGATCAGCGTGACGTCGGTGGGCAGCGAGACGAAGACCACGGCGAACTCGGCCGCCAGTACATACAGGGCGACGTAGATCGCAAAACGAATCAGCGCGGAACGCTCGGCGTGCATGGACGGCGAGTGTACTTCCACGGCAGGCCCGGTGTGCAAGAAGCGAAGCGCTTGCGGAGCAGCGGCGGGACGAGCAAAAGCGGGGCGGGGGTCGGGGGCAGGGGACCAGCACTGCAGCGCTTGCCCGGCACTGTCGCAGTAGTGTTTGCTGAGCGAGTAAGCGCGCCAGACGCGAGACTTGTTCAGAGTCCCTGTCTCGCCCGTGACGCGCTTACTCATTCTGCAAACCGGCGACAGCGCAACACAGCCGCCGCATGGCTGGTCCCCCGCCCCCTGACCCTCGCCCCGCTTTTGCCCCCACGCACTCGGGTTTGGCCAGTGCTTCCCTCGCGCCAGATTAGGGCGGACTCGCTTTCAACAACACCAGCACGGCGCCGGTGCCGCCGTCGGCTGGTCGTGCCGAGGTGTAGGCGATCACTTCGGCGCGCTGGCGCAGCCAGCGGTCGGTCAGGGCCTTGATCACGCTGCCGTCCTGCGAGCGGGTGCCTTTGCCGTGGATGATGCGCACGCAGCGATGGCGCGCGCGCCGGCACTCGAGCAGGAAATTGGCCAGCAGTGCACGTGCCTCATGCACGCGCAGGTGATGCAGATCGAGTTCGGCGTCGATGCGGAACTGACCGCGGCGCAGCTGTCGGATCAGCTTGGGCGGATAGCCGTCCTGCAGATGCTGCAGGATCTCGCCGCTGGCGGCCCCGACCAGGGCCTCGTCCTGGGACAGCAACTCGACCAGCACGTGGCGCTCGTCGGCGATCGACTGCACCGGTTCGGGCAGCGGCGCCGGCCGGCTGTGCGCAAGCGGATTGTCGATCACCGGCAGCGCGCGCACCGGCCCGATCGCCTCGCGAAACAGGGCGCGATCGGCATCATCGGGGGCGATCGCGTGGAGCGAGGGCGGTTTGCGCACAGCAGCATGTTCCCGGCATAGCTTCGCTATTATCGCCGGCTGGCCTTGGAAAGTTCTGTATGCGTTTCCTGATCAGCAATGATGATGGCGTCGACGCCCCCGGCATCGCGGTGCTGGCCGAGCACCTGAGCCAGCTCGGGCGGGTGACCGTGGTGGCGCCGGATCGGGACCGCAGTGGCGCCAGCAATTCGCTGACGCTGGATCAGCCGATCCGCGTGACGCCGCTCGGCAATGACCGCTATCGGGTCGCCGGAACGCCTACCGATTGCGTGCATCTGGCGCTGGCCGGTCTGCTCGATCACGAGCCCGCCATCGTCGTCTCCGGCATCAACAATTCCGCCAATCTGGGTGACGACGTGCTGTATTCGGGCACGGTGGCTGCCGCGATGGAGGGGCGCTTCCTCGGCCTGCCGGCGATCGCGGTGTCGCTGGTGACGCGCGACCATCAGGCGCTGCACTACGCCAGCGCCGCGCGCGCGGCGGTGCGCATCGTCGCCCGTCTGCTGGAAGATCCGCTGCCGGCCGACACCATTCTCAACGTCAACGTCCCGGACCGTCCATGGGACGAGATCGCCGGCTTCGAGGTCACGCGCCTCGGCCATCGCCATCGCTCAGAGCCCTGCATCGCCCAACTCGATCCACGCGGGCGACGGATTTACTGGGTCGGTCCCCCGGGACCCGAGCAGGACGCCGGTCCAGGGACCGATTTTGACGCCGTGCGGCGTGGCTGTATCTCGATCACGCCGATCACGGTGGATCTGACTCGCTACACGGCGCTCGACAAAGTTGCCAGCTGGGTGGCCACGCTGCGATGACGCACTATCAGCTGCCAAAGCCGCCCGAGGCCGTGGGCATCGGCATGACCTCCCAGCGCGCGCGCGATCGGCTGGTGGAGCGCTTGAAGCAGGCCGGCATCAGTGATCGGCGGGTGCTGGAGGTGATCCAGCGGACGCCGCGCCATTTGTTCGTGGACGAGGCGCTGGCCAGTCGCGCCTATGAAGATACGGCTCTGCCCATCGGCTTGGGTCAGACCATCTCACAGCCCTACGTCGTTGCGCTGATGACCGCCGCGCTGCTGCGTGATCGGGTGCCGAGCAAGGTGCTTGAGATCGGGACCGGCTCCGGCTATCAGGCCGCCGTGCTGGCCCAGTTGGTGCCGGAGGTGCACACCGTCGAGCGCATCGAGGAGCTGCTGCGCCAGGCGCGCAAGCGCTTCCGCCAGCTCGGTTATCGCAACATTCGCAGCAAGCACGACGACGGCAATATCGGTTGGCGCGAACACGCGCCCTTCGATGCGCTGATCGTTACCGCAGGCGGCGACGCGCTGGATGCCGCGCTGCTGGAGCAGGTGGCGGTCGGCGGCATTGTCATTGCGCCCATCGGCGTGGCGGGGCAGCAATCACTGATCAGAATGACGCGGGGGACAGAGGGATGGTCGAAGGAGAATCTGGGCGCGGTGAGCTTCGTGCCTTTGGTGCGAGGCGTGCTGTGAGCTCGCATCGCGCGTGGACCCTGTCGCTCTTGTGTCTGGCGCTGGCGGCCTGCCAGCAGTCGGTGATGGTGCGACCGGCCGAGGAGCCAGCCGCGCGGGCCCCGCGACCGAGCGCGGTGTCGAGCTCATCGGCGCCCACTCACACCGTCGCCGCGGGCGACACGCTGTACAAGATCTCGGTGCAGTACGGCCTGGATTATCGGGACATCGCCGCCTGGAACGAGATCGACGCTCCCTACACGATCTACCCCAAGCAGGTGCTGCGGCTGGCGCCGCCGGGCAGCGCGACGCCTGCTGGCGCATCTGCCCCGGAACCCGCAGTCGCGGCGGTCGCTGACCCGACGCCGCCGCCCGCAGCGACCACGGCGCGCCCGCCGAGCGCAACCAGTGCTGCCGGCAGCGCCGCGGCGCCCGGGTACGACCCCAATCTGGGCGTGACTTTGCCCGAGGGCGCGCGACCGCTGTCGAGCGCACCCGCCACCAGCAGCGCGCCGGCCGCGGGCAGCGCACCTACTTTCGAACCCGTGCAGCCGCCTGCCGCCGCGACTAGCCCGAGTGCGCGGCCGGCGGAATCGGTGGGCTCGGCCGCCGCCCCACGCGGTGATCTGCCCGCCATCGACACGCTGGCGTCGGCGCCGCCACCGAGCCCGGCGACGACCGCGTCGCTCAGCGAATCGGGCGTGGCCGGCGCGCCGCGTACTGCGCCCGCCGCCGCCGCGACGCCTGCCAGCGCGCCCAGCGCAGCGCCCGATGTGTCCAGTGACAAGCCCAGCGCTGCTGGCTGGATCTGGCCGACCAGCGGCAAGGTGGTCGGCACCTATGCCAGCGGCGATCCGACGCGCCAGGGCGTCGACGTGGCGGGTACCGCCGGCCAGCCGGTACGCGCCGCGCGCGACGGCGAGGTGGTGTACAGCGGCGCCGGCCTGATCGGCTATGGCGAACTGATCATCATCAAGCACTCGCCCGAGCTGCTGTCGGCCTATGGCCACAACCGCGTGCGGCTGGTGAAGGAAGGCCAGAAAGTGAAGGCGGGACAGAAGATCGCCGAGATGGGTCGCAGTCCAGCCAACCGCGATCTGTTGCATTTCGAGATCCGTCGCAACGGCAAGCCGGTCGATCCGCTGCCGCTGCTGCCCGCGCGTTGATGCAGGTCTACACCAGCGACCAGTTCGAGCTGCCGCTGCCGGCGGGCCATCGCTTTCCGATGGCCAAGTACCGGCTGCTGCGGATGCGCGTCGAGGCCGCCGCGCAGGCGCTCGGGGCGCATCTGCTGGAGGCGCCGCGCGCCGACGATGCAGCGGTGCTGCGTGTGCATACGCCGGACTATGTGCAGCGCGTGCGCGACGGCAGTCTCAGCGAGGCCGAGCAGCGGCGCATCGGCTTTCCGTGGTCGCCCGCGATGGCCGAGCGCACGCGCAGGGTCTCGGGCGCCACCATGGCGGCACTGCAGTCGGCGATTGAGGGCTGCGGCGTTGGGATCAACCTCGCGGGCGGCACCCACCATGCCTTCGCCGATCACGGTGCCGGTTACTGCATCTTCAATGACACCGTGATCGCCGCCCGGCATGTGCAGGCGCTCGGCCTGGTGCGTCGGGTGCTGGTGGTGGATCTGGACGTGCATCAAGGCAACGGCACGGCTGCGCTGTGCGCCGACGATCCCAGCATCTACACCTTCTCCATGCACGGTGCCCGCAACTACCCGGCGGTAAAGCCACGCAGCGACCTCGACGTCGAGCTGGCCGATGGCACCGGGGACGCGGAGTACCTCAGCCTGCTGGAACGCAATCTGGCCTACGCCCACGCGCGCAGTCGGCCGGAAGCGTTGATCTATCTGGCCGGCGCCGATCCCTTCGAGGGCGATCAACTGGGCCGGCTCAAGCTCAGCAAGACCGGACTGCGGGCGCGCGATGCCCGCGTGCTGGAGCACTGCCGCACCCACGGCTTGCCGCTGGCGATCACGATGGCCGGCGGCTATGCGGCCGACGTGCACGACATCGTCGACATCCACTACGCCACCATCGAAGCAGCGGCGGCGCTGGCGCGAGCGCCGGGTTGGTATCCGCCCGGCAAACCCCTGGCGACGGCGGCCTGCGTGGCGCGCGCGCTGGCGGACGAGCGCGCGGGCTGAGCCGCAGGCCCCGCCCGTCCGTGGCGGGGCCGGCGCCGCGCAGACTTACTCCTGCGTGGCTGGCTTGGTGCCGTCCTCGGTACTCAGCGCGCCGACTTCCACGCGGCCGCGCTCGGTGTCACGCCAGATCTGATCCTGCCACTGGAAATACTGATCCGGCTGCCAATAGCGGTCGTTGTAATACTGCTCGGCGTCGATGCTGATCCAATCGCCATTGCCGGGTATCAGTACCGTCAGGGCGCCGCGGAAACCGGTGCGACTGCCGGTCGCCTGGCGCCGACCGCGATCAATGACCTTTTCTAAGCGGGGCTTGGCGACGTCATCGCCAAACTCGGCATAGATATCCGCGCCGACCTTCAGGGCCTGCTCGCGTTCGCGCTCGCTGAGATTCAACCAGTAATGCTCGCGCAGCGTCAGAAAATCGCGATAACCACGTTCAGCGGCCAGATCCATCCAAGCGTAGGCGCGCGGACGGTCGACCGTGACCCCTTCGCCCTTCCAGTACATCTCGCCGATCATCGCCTGCGAGCCCTTGTCCGCGTACTTGGCCGAGCGCATGAAGGCTTCGAACGCCAGTTCGGCTTTGCCATCCTCCATGCGCTGCAGGCCTTCCTTGCGCCAGCGCAGGTCGGGGTGATACTGCAGGAATCCTTCGGTATTGGCTGCCAGATGCGCCGGCTTGGCCATTTCCGGAGCAGCGTGCAAAACCGGCGCCGCGGCCGCCAGGCCCAGGGCCAGTACGCTGCAGCCAATGAGCTTTTGAATCATGAGATATCTCCTGTTTCGATCTGCGCGAGTCGCGCGTCCCTGACGTAGACGCCGTCAAGGCCGCATGGGTTGCACGCTAGCGCAAGATTTTTTGCCTTTCGTGTGCGTAAAGATGGGTGCCGCTGGTCAGGGCAGGCGCATACGAACTTGACGCGGCCTGTGGCAGCGGATCTCGCACAGACTCCCTGGCGCCTTGCTTGAGCACGGTCGGCGCCTGAAGCGTGCCGTGCGCCTCGCTTTGCCGCCAGTACGCGGGATGGCGATCGCCGTTCAGTGACGCGGTTGCGCGTCCGCAGGCAGTCCCTTCTTGGCCCGCGCCGTCTCGCGCGAGACCTTGCCGGCGGCACTCTTCAGCAGGGTGTCGACGGTCTGGATCGCCGCCATCGAACCGCCGAGCAGCGAGGAGTTCTTGTCGACGGCAATGAAGGACAACTCGGCGCCGCTCAGGCCGTCGAGGAAGGCGACGCGCGCATCGAACTCGGCGCTGCCGACCAGCGGGACGATGCGTTTGACCGGATTGCTGGGATCGAAGCGCGACACCACGCCCTCGATCACCAGCGTGTCGGACGTGGGCTCACCCTCGCGGCGCACCGTCGCAAAGGCCCCATCTTTGCGCAGGTCCTCGGCGATCAGGTCGGCAAAGCGCTTGCACGCCGCATCGGTGCTGGCGGTCAGCGCTTCGCGCGCGGCCGCATCCTCGGGCTGCAGACTGTTCTGGTTGACGAAATCCCGCACCAGCACCTCGCTGTAACGCGAGAAGTCCAATGCTGCAGTCTCGACGGCACTGGCGCTCGCGCCAGCGTCTGCGCTTGGACTGCGCTGCAGATTCGACGTGGTGCCGCAGGCGGCAAGCGCCAACGTCAGCGTGAGCAGGCTGTAGCGGAGCGGGGCTGCCGTCATGACCAGATTCCGTACTCAGGGTGCGTCAATGATGGGCGCGCTTCCAGAGCGCGGCAACGTGTGCGAGATCGGTCTCATTGCCATCGATACTCGTTCTCACGCAGCCGCGTGCGCCAGCGGTAGGCCAAGCAGGTGCTGGTCCACAGCGCGATGTTCCGTCCCCTTGCATCCAGATACCAACTGTTGCAGCCGCCGGCCCAGGCGGTGGGCGCGAATTGGGCGTCGATGGCCTCGATGAAGCGCTGCTGGGCTTCCGGCGTGGGCTCGACGGTATGTGCCCCGCGGCGGCGCAGTGCGGCGCGCTGAGCCAACAAATGGCGCACTTGGCATTCGATCATGTACAGCACCGAGTTGTGGCCAAGCGCGGTGTTCGGTCCCAGCAGAAAATGCAGATTGGGATAACCATGGACGCCGATGCCGAGGTGCGCCACTGGCCGCGTCCGCCAGTCCTCGGCCAGCGAGCGGCCATCGCGGCCGCGGATGTCCAGATCGCGCAACACGTCCAAAGGGCGGAAACCGGTGCCGTGAATGATTACGTCGGCCTCGATCAACCGGCCATTCGCCAGCCGTACGCCCTGGGCCTCGATGGCGGTGGCGGTCTCGCTGATCAGCTCCACTTGCGGCAAGGTCAGGGCCGGATAGAAGTTCGATGAGATCAGCACGCGCTTGCAGCCGATCGGATAGTCCGGCGTCAACTGCTGACGCAGGGCCGGGTCGTGTATCTGGCGATGCAGATGACGGCGTGCCAGCCAGCGTGCCCAAGCGGCGCTGCGGCGTGCGAGCAGGGCAGTCGACAGCAGCTCGAACCACAGGAAGATGGCGCCGCGCAGGGTCAGTCGCAGCGCTGGCAAATGTTCAAAGGCGCGCTGCCAGGCCGGCGGGAAGGTGAGATCCGGCCGCGGCAGCAGCCAGGGCGGTGTGCGCTGCAGCAGCTTGAGTTCGGCGACGCGCGAGGCGATTTCCGGCACGAACTGGATGGCGCTGGCGCCGGTACCGATCACCACCACGCGCCGCCCGTCTAGCGGCAGGTCATGGCGCCACTGGGCCGAGTGGAATTGCGCACCCTGGAACCGCTCGCGGCCGGGCAACTCGGCAAATCGCGGCACGTGCAACCCACCCATGGCGGCGACCAGATGACGTGCCTGGAGCTGCTGGCCATCGGCCGATTCCAGCGCCCACAGTTGCGTGTCCGCCTGCCAGCTGGCGCGGCGCAGACGCCAGCCGAGGCGCAGCTGACCATTGGCCATCCAAGGCGCAATGCAGCGCAGCAGATGCGCCTGGATTTCGGCTTGCGGCGGGAACATCCGCGTCCAGCGCGGATTGGGCAGTGTCGACAGCGAGTACAGATGCGAGGGTACATCGCAGGCGGCGCCCGGATAGTGGTTGTCGCGCCAGGTTCCGCCCGGCTGCTGCGCCTGTTCCAGCAGCAGGAAGTTCGATTCCCCCGCGCGCTGCAGCGCATCGGCCATTGCCAGCCCGCCGAAACCGGCGCCGACGATGGCGTATTCGAGCGGAGTGTGCATCTCGGGCACCGGCGTACTCCCAGCCTCAATGAGCAGCGAGGCGCTGAACGAATCGCGGACATGCTTGCGGCATTGCCGCGTCCGCGCAATGCTGACCGTCCCATACCCTAGCGGGAGCCCGTGCATGGAACGCGTCACCGGTATCGGCGGCATCTTCATCAAGGCGCGGGATCCCGAAGCCTTGCGTGCGTGGTATCAGCGGCATCTGGGCGTGCCGGTCGGCGAATGGGGTGGCGCCGTGTTCTCCTGGCACACGCCCGAGGGTCCGACTGTGGATGGCATGACCGTCTGGAGCATCATGCCGATGAGCTCCAACTACTTCGCGCCGAGCAGCGCGCCGTTCATGGTGAATTACCGGGTGCGCGATCTGCGCGCGCTGGTCGCGTTGCTGCGGGCGGAGGGCTGTGAGGTCGATGAGCGCATCGAGGAGTCCGAGCAGGGCGTGTTCGGCTGGGTGATGGATCCGGAAGGCAATCGTGTGGAGCTGTGGCAGCCGCCGAACCCGGCAGAGCAGGCCTGATCGGCATCGCCGCACAGAGCTTGGCGCGGCTGGTTATGATGCGCCTGGGGATCCGTCCGCGTGGGGCAGACGGGCATGAAGGGATGGAGAAGCAGAATGCGCAAGACTTTGATCGGATTGATGTTGCTGGTCGGCGCCTGGTGTGCGCCGGCGGCACAGGCCTCGGTGACCTGCGAAAGCCGGGAGGGTGGCTATCGCGAGTGCTACTCCGGCTTCCGCTATCCGGCCGTGCTGGTGCGGCAGCTGTCGGATTCCAGTTGTATCGAGGGCCGCAGCTGGGGCCATCGTCCCGGTGCGATCTGGGTCAGCAAGGGCTGTCGCGGCGTGTTCGATGAGTCGCGCGGCGGCGGCAACTTTGGCGGTGGCGACAGCGTGACCTGCGAGAGTCGCGACAATCGCTACCGCGAATGCCCGGCCAGCTTCCGCGGCCCGGTGCAGCTGGTGGATCAGTTGTCCTCGACGCGCTGCGTCGAAGGTCAAACCTGGGGTCGCACGCGCGGCGGCGTCTGGGTCGATGGCGGCTGTCGCGGTCGCTTTGGCGCCTACTACAGCGGCGGTGACGAGAGCTACTGGGAGGCTTCCGGTGGCTATACCGTCCAGTGCGAGAGCAAGGACAACCGCCTGCGCAACTGCACCTGGGACTGGAACTCCGGGACGCCGTTCCTGGTGGAGCAGCTGTCGTCCTCGCCGTGCGTGCGCGGCCGCAGCTGGGGCTACGACCGCCGCCAGGGTGTGCTCTGGGTCGACCAGGGTTGCCGCGCGGTGTTCGGCTCGCGCTAAGCGTCGATGATCGAGCCGGCTCAGGCCGCCGGCTCGATCAGCGCCGGGTGGTTGTTGCGGACATTGCCGACGCCGCGCCCCACCGCATAAGCGTGCATGCGTTCGGCAGGAAAAGCTTGGATCAGCGCGCTCGCCTGGGCCGCTGGCAGACGCAGCCAGTCCTGATACTGCTCGGGCGGCAGGATCACCGGCATGCGGTCATGGATCGGCGCCATCAAGGCATTGGGCGCGCAGGTGAGAATGCTGCTGGTCTCGAGCACGCTGCCATCGGCGGCGGTCCAGTGCTCCCAGACGCCAGCGAAGCCAAAGGCCGGCAGATCGCTAGGCACGATGGCATAGGGCTGCTTGCCGTCAGCGCGTGCCTGCCACTCGTAGAAGCCGCTGGCCGGCACGATGCAGCGCCGATAGCGAAAGGCGCCGCGGAAGGCGGGTTTCTCCGCCACCGTTTCGCCGCGTCCATTGATCAGTTTGCTGCCGATGCCCGGATCCTTGGCCCAATGCGGCACCAGACCCCAGCGCACCCAGGCCCATTCGCAGTCCTCGCCGTGCAGACGCAGGATCAAATTGGGCTGCGTCGGGGCGATGTTGTAGCTGGCGCTGTACACCGGATATTTGTGCATGCGGAACTGCTGTGCCAGCAGTTCCGGCAGCGTGTCCAGGAAGTAGCGACCGCACATGGGGCTGGTCCTGCCGGCGTGACGCGGCGCAGTATCGCTCAGGCACTGCGCGGCATGAACGGGCGGACGCCGGCATGCACCATGAGCGCAGCGACGCTCGCCAGTGCGAAGGCGCCACTGATGGGCAGCGTTTGCAGCGCGTAGGCCAGCACGGCGCAGAACACGGCGAAGGCGTAGTAGCCATACAGCACGCCGCGCAGCATGCGGATCGCCACCTGGCCACCAGACTCCCGGTGGGTGAATGCCACCAGTACCGTGCTGATCACCGGAAACGTGGCGAGCAAGCCGGCCAGTCGCGGACCCAGCGTCTGCGCACTGGCGCTGAGCACCAGCACCAGCGAGACCGCCGCGAGCATGCGCCAAGGCAGATCCTTGCCGCTGCTGCGTTCGCGGACGCAGGCGGGAATGCGCGGAAAGGCGATCGGCGCCAGCGTCAGCGCAAACAGCACCGTCACCAAACTCAGCGTCAGCGAGGCCTGCACCTCGCGCAAGCCGACGACGGTCAGCCCGTAACAGGCCAAGGCCATGACCAGGCAATGCGGCCAGTGGCGCCGTTGTGCCATCCAGGCATAGCTCAGGCTGTAGACCAGCAGGGCGAGTACCGCCAGCAGCGTGCCGTGCGCCGCTGTTGCGGCAAAGGCCGGGCCCTGTTCGACCGCCAGAATCCAGAGGATGGGGCCGGACAGGATTGGCAGCGCGGACAACCAGCCCGCCACGCCGGCGCCGTAGCGGCGGCCAGCCAGCGTCAGCAGCGCGATCAGCGCAGGCACCAGCAGCAGTTTGACCAGCAGCAGCGTATCCAGCGGAGTCTCCAGACCATCGAGTGCGACTGCGGCAGGATCGCCAGTCGTCGCAGCGGCCGGCGAGCATCGCACAGCGCAGACTCAGGCGTTGCGTGGACTCGGGCCGTGGATGGCGACCAGGCGCACGCCCTTGCCGTCCTCGGGGCGCAGAATGCCTGGTCCGACGCTGATCTCAGCCAGGCGTTCGCCGAAGGCCGCGTCCGGCCCGGGCAGCACGCCAAAGGCCCGATTGCGGCCATCCAGTTTGGACAGATAGGCACCGGCATCGGCCAGCGCGATGCTGAGCGTATGCGCGTCGCTGCCGCTGGCCGCGGCGAACGGGCAGGGCGCGTAGCCCAGCGAGCAGCTCAGGTGCAGCGTGCACCCATCGCCGATCACCACCGGCGGATGGGCCACGCTGTGCAATATGCGCTCGGCCAGCGCGCGCGCGCCCTCGCTGTCCAAGCCGCGCGCGGCAATCAAAAATTCCTCGCCACCCCAGCGCATGGCTGCATCGCCGGCGCGCAAGGACGCGCGCAGCCGGCGTGCCACCTCCACCAGCACCGTGTCGCCGGCGTCGTGACCGTAGCGGTCGTTGATCTGCTTGAAGTGATCCAGATCGAACAGGAAGAAGTGCAGGGTCTGCGCACCACTGCGCCGGCGCTCGCCGGCAATCTCCGGGCCGGCCACCGGCGGCGTCTCCAGATACTGCTTCAGATATCGGCGATTGCGCAGGCCGGTCAGCGTATCGGACAGCGCCGAGTCGGCCAGTTCGCGATTGACCGCCTCCAGTTGCCGCGCCTGCGCTTCCAGTTGGGCTTTTTGGCGCTCGATCTCGGCCTGGCGTTGCTCCAGCGCGGCGCGGCTCTCCAGCAGCGCCTGGAAAGCCTGCTCACGTTGACGCGCATTGTGAAAGGCGCGGCCGTGATAGCGAATGCGCGCCGCCAGCTCCAGCGCCGAGGGCAGCTTGACCACGTAGTCGTTGGCGCCGCAGCGGAAGGCCTCGACCTTGGTCTCCGGCTCGTCCGCCGCCGACAGCATCACCACCGGCGTGTCGATCAGGCTGGGATGGGCGCGATAGCGTTTGAGCAGGCTGAGTCCGTCCAGCCCGTCCATCACCAGATCTTGCAGGATGACCGCCGGCTCGAAGGCCAGTGCCTCGCCGAGTGCGCGGGTAGGATCGGACACCGGGCGCAATTCGAACTCGGCATCGTGCGCGAGCATCTGCGCCAACGCAGCGAGGATCACCGCCTGATCGTCCACCATGAGCACACGGATCTTCACCGGCGTGCCCCGTTCATGCAGGCGCGCACCAGCGCCGCGCTGATGGCGTTCAGCGGCAAGACTTGTTGCGCGGCGTTGAGTTCGGCGGCGGCGCGCGGCATGCCGTAAACCACGCTGCTGGCTTCGTCTTGCGCCACCGTCTGCCAGCCGGCCTGGCGCAGCTTGAGCAGGCCGGCGGCGCCATCGGCGCCCATGCCGGTCAACAGCGCTGCCACGCCCGGACGTGGCAGACCGGCGAGATTGCTGAACAGCATGTCGATGCTGGGGACGTGCAGATCGGCCTTCAACGCCGCGAGGTAGCCGAACTGTTGCGAGGCCAAGAGCACCAGATGGCCCTCATGGCCGGCCACATAGACGCGTCCGCTCTCGATCAGGTCGCCGCGTCGGGCTGCTTGCACTGGCAGCGCCGAGTTGGTCGACAGCCACTCGACCAGCCCCTCGGAGAACTCGGCGTCGATGTGCTGAACGATCAGCACCGCGGCGGGCAGGTTGGCGGGCAAACCGCGCAGCACGGTGGCGAGCGCCTGCGGGCCGCCGGTGGAGGCGCCCAACGCCAGAATCGGCACATCCCCGGTACGCGCCGGACGGATCGGCAAGGGCGTTGCTTGCGGCCGGCCGATCAGACCGCGCATGCGCTGGATGCGGGTGCACAGGCGCGCGGCGCCGCTCAGCGTGCCGTCGGCTTCCAGTTGCGGTTGCTGTACATGACCGAGCGCGCCTGCGCTCAGCGCATCGTAGATGGCCGGCGCCGCCTCATTGCCGTCGGATAACACCAAACAGGCGCAGCCGTCCTCAATCAGGCCGCGCACCTGGCTGCCATTGGCACCAACCAGGCTCAGCGCCAGCAGCACCAGATCGGCCGGGTCACGCCGGTTGGCGCGATCGAGATCGCGCGCATCGTTGACCGTCCAGCAGGCGCTCAACTCGATCGTTGCCAGACTGCGTCGCAGCGCTTCCCGGGTCAGCCGGTCCGGATGGGCGATGCCGATCTTCACGGGCCCCCCTGGGCGTCGCCGATCAATTGATGGACCAGACGCAGGAAACCCTCGTCCTGGAAGTCGGATTTGGTGAGATAGCTGTCCGCGCGTACCTCGAGACCGCGGCGGCGGTCCTCGGGACGATCGCGATAGGAGACGATCACCACCGGCAGGCTGCGCAGGCGCGGGTCCTGCTTGATCGAGCGGGTCAGCTCGATACCGTTCATGCGCGGCATGTCGACATCGGTGATCAACAGATCGAAGTTCTCGTCGCGCAGACGCGTCCAGGCATCCATGCCATCGACCGCGACCTCGACCTCAAAGCCGCGACCCAGCAGCAACTGGCGTTCGAGTTCGCGCACCGAAATCGAGTCATCAGCGATCAGTACGCGTTTGCGTCGCTGTGGGTCGGCGGCCTCGACGCGCGCGGTCGACAGCGAGGCGCGTTCACGCGTCAAGGCGCTGCGCATCAGATCGTCGGCATCCAGCAGCACCACCGGCGTCCCATCGGGCAGCAGCGCCACGGCGCCGACATCGGCGACCCGACCCAGACGTGGATCCAGCGGCCGCGTGGCCAGATCGTATTCGCCGAGCAGCTCGTCAACGACGAAGCCCGCCATGCGACCCTGGTGCTCCACCATCACCACGTCGATGCGCTCGCCACCGACGCGCGTGCTGCCAAGGTCGAGCAACTCGGCCAGCGGCACCAGGCCAACATTGCGACCATGGACCGGCAGATACTGCAAGCCTTCCGCCGAGACCACCGCGGCGCGCTCGCTGCGCACCACGCGATCGATGCGCAGCGATGGAAAGGCGTAGACCTCGCCGGCGCAGCGTACCGCCAGTGAGCGCGTCACCGCGCGCGAGATCGGCACCAGCAGGTGAAAGGTGGTGCCGGCGCCCGGTCGTGTGGACAGCCGCACGCTGCCGTCCAAGCGTTCGATGCTCTCGCGCACCACGTCCAGGCCTACACCACGCCCAGACACTTCGGTAACCTCGTTGCGAGTGCTGAAGCCGGCGGCAAACAACTGGTTGCGCACGGCCTGGTCGCTCAGGGCAGCGGCCGCCTCGGCGCTGTAGCGGCCACTGTCGATCAGCCGTTGGCGCACGCGCTCGACATCGATGCCAACGCCGTCGTCGCTGACGTCGATGGCGAGCATGCCGGCGCGGTGCGTCGCCCAGATGCGCAGCTGGCCTTCTTCGCTCTTGCCCGCCGCCCGGCGCACGGTGGGCGACTCGATGCCATGGTCGAGTGCATTGCGCAGCAGGTGCGTCAGCGGCGCGTCCAGCTTTTCCATGACGTCGCGATCAACCTCCAGGCCCTCGCCGGCGACGGTAAGGCGGGCGCGTTTGCCGAGCTGCCGCGCCAGATCGCGCACCATGCGCGGATAACCCAGCACCAGATCGCGGAAGGGGCGCAGGCGGGTCATCGACGCCGCCTGATAAATGCGCTCGTTCAGATCCAGCGCGGCGCGTGCATAGTCGGAGAAATCGTCGATCCAGCCCTGCGTCTGCCGCCGCGTATCGCTGAGCTGGCGACGGATCTCGGCCAGCGCGCCACCGAGCGGCGTCGTTTGCGCCGGCGCGCCGAGGCGATGATGCAGATCGTCGACCAAGCGTCCCAACTGCGCGATCGACTGGCGCATGCGCTGCTGGCGTTCAGCGTAGGGCCGCAGCCGATGGGCGCCGACGACGCCGGAACCGGCCAGCGCAATCAGCTTGCCGACCAGACTGGCCTTGATGCGCAGCACCGGATCGCCATCCTCGGCGGCGATATAGCTGGGTTGCGCTGCTGCATCGGCGCCGGTTGCGACGACGCCATCCTCGCGCGCCTGCAGGAAGCCGTCGCGCCGCGCCAGCAGCGCAGTGGTGGCGCCGTCGCGCGCCAGCAGACGCAGCAGATCGACGCCACCCAGCGCGTACTCGATCAGGCTCTCGCTGACAGCTGAGCCCTGACGCTGCGCCGCCGCCAGGCGATCCTCCAGCGCGTGCGCCACGCTCACCGCTGCGTCCAGCCGCACCGCTTTGGCGGCGCCTTTGACCGAGTGCGCCGAGCGCATGATCGGGGCGATCAGCTCCAGGCGTTCGGGTTCCTGCTCCAGGCGCAGTAGCTGCTGCGCCATGCGTGCGCACTGATCCTCGACCTCCTGCCGAAACAAGGCCTGCAGCGGATTGCTGTCGGCCTCGGGCGTTTTCATCGCGGGCGCCTCGGCAAGCGCCGTGGCCAGCGCCTGCGCCTCGCTACTGTGCTCGACCAGCCAATGCTCGGCGCGGTCGGCCTCGAGTTCGGCAAAGGCGGCGTACAAGGCCAGCGCCTGAGCGACCTCGGGCCGCTGCAGGTCGGCGGCCTGGCTGAGCTTGTGCAGGGCCTGCGCCAGCGTCGAATAGGTCTCGCGCCCGAGCACGCTGAGCGCGCCGACCAGCGCCTGGGCGCGCCGATTCCAGCGTGCCAAGGCAGCATCGGCGCTGGCCACATCGGCGGACTGCCGCGTGCAGTCCTGCAGTTCGGACAGCAGCCCGCGGATCTCGCCCTGCAGCAAGCCGATCAGCGCGCTCATCCGTACAAAGCCTCTTCCAGCGCGGCGAGCACCGCCTGATCGTCGAGCAGCGCCAGACGCCCGCGTTCGGTGCGCACCACGCCAGCCAGACAGCGTGCCAGCGCTGCGGGCAGTGTCGCCGGCACTTCCTCGATTTCGCTGGGACGCACCGGCTGCAGACCGAGTACCTCGGAGGCACGGAAGGCGATCGGCGCCGCCTGTTCGGGCGCCAGCAGGATCAGCCGCGCGCGCTCGTCGTGGAGCGCCTGGCGCGGGCCCAGGCTGAGCACTTCGATCAGGGCCACGCACAGATGCAACTCGCCGCGCACCGCCACCAGGCCCTCGACCCGGCCATCGGCGCGATGGGCGATGCGCCGCGGCAGATGGGCGGGTGCCACCTCGCTGATGTGGTCGCAGCGCAGGCCCAGCCATTCCTGACCCAGTCTGAAGGTCAGCACGCTGCGCACATCGTCCTGGGTGCGTTCGGCCAGCGCTGTTGACAGCGGCGGCAAGGGCTCGATCTCGCGCCGCAGCAGTTGCCGTGCGGCGCCGCGAAAGGCCGAGCAGTTGCGGCAATGCACCTCGGCCGCGAGGCGCTCGCAGCTGTGATCGCCACCATAGACGCCGACGCTGCGCCAGCAGTGGGCGTCGATGCGCGCCTGATCGTTCATCGCGCGCTCACTCCGGCCAGTCGCTGCAGGCGCGCGCGCAATTGCGCCGCCTCACCCGCGCGCCCCTGCGCCTCCGCCAGCGCGACGCGCTGTTCAAGGGCGCCGGCATGATCACGCTGCAGAAAGCTCACCCGGGTCAGCGCGGCCTCCGCGGCTTCCAGCCGGCGAGCGGCCATTTCGATGGTGCCGAGCAGATACCAGGCCTCGGCCGATTCCGGCGTCTGCTGCAGGCATTGCTCGCACTGCGCGCGGGCCGCCGCCAGCTCGCCGCGATCGGCCAGTGCCTGCGCCTGCGCCAGTGGATCGGCCGGTGCTGGCGCACGCGAGGCACTGACCGGACGCGGCGCCTGGGGGATCGCCGTCGGTGCGTATTGCCGGGGCGCGGGTGCAGCCGCGGCCGGGACGGGTGCGCGTGGTGCCGCAAGTTCGTAGGTCAACGCGCCATAGCCGACCGCCGGGCACAGCCGCGCATCCATGCTGGCCAGCGCCTCGGCCTGGCCGGCGTAGATCAGCCCGCCTGGCTGCAGATGCGCAATGAGCAGGTCCAGCAGCCGAGCGCGACTGGAAGCGTCTAGATAAATCAGCAGGTTGCGACAGAAAATCGCATGAAAGCGCAGCCCTGGCGGCAGCGCATGCTCGCTCAGCGCATTGGCGCGCAAAAAGCGCACGCTGCGCCGTACTGCGTCTACCGGTTGCACCTGGCCGGCGTCGAGCTCGATCCAGGGGCCGGGCGCCATGCCACGCAGGCTGCTGGGGCGGTAGACGGCGCGCTGTGCGGTCTGGATGGCCTGCTCGGAGACGTCTACGCCCAGGATGTCAAACTGCTGCGGCGCCCAGCCGGCTTCCAGCAGGCTGGCGGCGATGGAGTAGGGCTCCTCGCCGGTGGAGCAGGGCAGGCTGAGGATGCGCAGCGGACGCGCTTCGATGGCGCGCACCTGGCGCACCAGATCGGCGTACTGCTCGGGCACGCGGAAGAACCAGGTTTCCGGCACCACCATCAGATCAATGAAACGGTGCCAGTCGGCCGCGTTGGTGCAGGTGCGCGTGTACAGCTCGGCGACACTGGCACAGTCCAGCGCCGCACGGGCCTCATCAATGCCATGACGCAGCGTCAGCGCGCCGATCGAGTCCGGATCCAGGCCGAGTTCCTGCTGCAGGCGCTCGATCAGCGCGTCGTAGCTCATGCCGGCTCTCGCGTGAACAGCGCCAACAGGGCCTCCGGCAACAGCTCGGCGGGCTCGACCAGTTGCGGCATGCCGGGTTGATCGCTCAAGTGCGCGCCCAGCCAGCGGTGCTCGGGCAGATTCAAGCCCTGCGCCAGTTGCGTGCTGTCCACCAACTCGCAGATGTCCTCGGCCAGCAGGCCCACCCAGCGCGCGCTGGCGCCCTGGCCGATGCTGGCGACGATGATCCGGCTACCGAGTTGGCGCGCGGCCGCACGGCCGGCGACCAACAGGCACAGGTCCACCACCGGCGTCAGCGTGCCGCGAAATGACAGCAATCCGATCACTGCCGGCGGCGCCAACACCGGCGCGCGCAGCGGCACGCGCGGCAGCACCTCGACGATATCGCGGGCCGCCAGGGCCAGATCGGCATCGCCAGCGCGGAAGGCGAGCGCCAGCACCGGCTAGTTCCCCAGATTGAACTTGGCAATTTCCTGCTTGAGCACGGTGACAGCGTCGCGCAAGCTCTCGGTGGCCGCGTTGAACTCGCGCAAGGACACCGAAGTCTGGCGGGCGCCGTCCAACAGCTGGCCCATCGCCTCTCCGATCTGGCGCGCGCCCTGGGACTGGCTGCGCATGCCGTGATTGACGGTGTCGAAGCGCTCCGACACTGTCTTGACCTGGCTGATAATCTGGCCGAACTGGCCGCCGACCCGCGCGACCGTGCCAACGCCGCTGCGCACCTCCTCGGCGAAACGGTCGATTTCCATCACGCCGGCCGAGACCGCCGTCTGCATCTGTTTGACCATCTGTTCGATGTCGAGCGTCGCCACCGCGGTCTGATCGGCCAGTCGGCGGATCTCGCGCGCCAGCACCAGGAATCCCAGGCCCTGTTCGCCGGCCTTCTCCGCCTCGATGGCGGCATTGATCGACAGCAGATTGGTCTGGTCCGCCACCTTGGAGATGGTGGTGACGACACCGGTGATCTCGGCGGCCTCCTCACGGATGGCGCCCAAGCGCGCGGCCATCGCGTTGGCGGCATGCGCCAGCCGGTCCATCGTGCTGTCCAGATTGGCCAATCCGGATTGACCCTGCTCGGCGAGATCGGCGGTTTGACCGGAGACGGCGTTCAGGCCCTCCATCGTCGCCAGCAGTTCCTGGCTGGTCGCGGCGATCTGCTTGACGGCGGCGGCGATCTCGTTGGTCGAGGCGCCGAAGCCCTGCACGGTAGCCTCTTGCTGGCGACTGGTCGCGGCAAACTCGGTGGCGGTGCTCATCAGCTCGACCGAGGCCTGCTTCACCCGCATCACCAACCCGCGCAGGCTCTGAGTCATGCTGCCGATGGCGGTGATCAGTTTGCCGGTCTCATCCTGATCGTCGGTGCTGGGAACTTCGGTGGTCAGATCGCCGTGGGCGACGCGTCCGGCGACTTCAGAGGCCAGATAGACGCGCTGGCTGAGCAACTGGGCAGCACGGCGGGCAAACCACGCCATCACCACCACCACCAGCACGATGCCGAGCGCCAGCACCGCCAGCAGCGTCGATTGCGCGCTGATCACGCTGTCGGCGCGTGCCTCGGCGGCCTGATTGCGCGCCTCCGCCATCTTGGTGACCTCGTCGATGGCAAAGCGGTGTGCCTCGTAGCGTTGATGCATGCGCTGCAGCACCGCCAGCGCGCGATCACGCTCGCCAGCCTTGAGCGCCGGCAGATATTCGTCGTCGCGCAGGCGATAAAAGTCCATCGCGGCGCGCGCCGCGGTCACCGTCATCATGTTGCGCAACTCGCCATCCGCCAGTTGGCGCTTCCAGGTCTCCTGCCCGTTCTCGTAGCCGACGCGCAGCGCGTTGCCCTTCTCGATCAGTCGGGCGATTTCGGCCGGATCGCTCTCGTCCTTCAGCCGCAACACCAGCAGATAGGACTCGATGATGTACTGCGGCGGCGGCAGGATGTCGGCGATCAGGTTGTTGCCTTGGATGATCTCGTCGTAGATCGGCCCGTTGACCCGCACCTGATCCAGCGTGCGCCAGGCCAGCGTGGCAAAGCCGGCGAACAGCAGCAGGAAAATGCCAACGAAATAGGACAGCCTAGCTGCCAGATGAGACTCGCCGCGTGCCATGGTCGCCCCCGGATGCGATACGCGCCCATCATAACCACGCGCCGGGCCGGCAAAGGTCCACGGCAGGCTCCCGCGTGCAAGCCTTTACGCTCGGCTGCAGTGGCGTTCGCGCGGCCTCAGGCCGGCGCGCCGGGCGCGGCCTGCAGCGCCGCCAGCGCGTCCTCCACCACCGCCACATCGCCGCGATACAGGGTGTCGGCCAGCGACGCACGTACGCGGGCGATCGCCGCGTCGCGTTCGGCCAGTCGACCTTCGAGATGCGCGATTTGCGCCTCCACCAGGGCTGTTTGGAAGGGTTCCAGCAGGCCGCCTTCGGCGCGGGCGAGCAGGGCGCGGGCGCGTAGCGGATCGCGGTCCACGCTCGCGGCGAATCCGGCGGCCAGCACCGCCAGCGATTGCCGAAATCCATCGGGATACTGGTCCCATTCAGCCAAGCCGGTTTCGATCAGCGCCCGCGCCGGCTCGATCTCGCCGCGATCAGCGTGCACCGATGCATGCAGCAGCACGCCGCCGAAGCGCTCGGCGCCGCTCAACTGCGCTGGATCGAGCGCCGCCAGATCCTGCGGATCGAGCTCGCGCAGGCGCCGACCGTCCAGGCTGGCGCGCGCCAGCCGCATCAGGCGCTGTTGCCGCTCGGATTGCGCCAGACGCCGCCAGAGGTTGCGCAAGTGCGCGCCATCACTCAGAAAACCACGGGTGGCGAAAGGCATCAGGTTGACCAGCCCGAGCAGCAGACCGATCAGGGCCGGGCCGATCGCCAGCACTCGCAATGGCCATGGCGCGGGCGAGATCATCACGGCGTAGGCAGCCGCGGCAGTCAGCAGGTTGGCGAGCGGCCCGCCCAGCAACATCCAGCTCATCGCGGCGCGGAAGCCTTGGTCGGCCGGCATCACCGTCTGCGCGAAGCCGCCGATGCCGGCAAGCGAACGCGCTTTGCTGTAGTGGAAACCGGAGCGCCGGCGTTCCCAGCGCCACGGACCGACGACGATCCGCAGCAGCGTGCCGCCCTGCCAGACGCCGAGCAGCGCGTGCCCCAGTTCGTGCACCAGAATCTGCAGCGGGAAGGCCAGCATCAGGCCGAGCAGCGCGAGCAGCACCACGCCCAGCTTGGATGCGCCCGCCGGCGCCAGCGCGCCGCCGCTCAGCAGTGTCTTTGCCAGCAGCGCCCCGACCACCGCGCCAATGGCCATCTGCAGCAGCAGACCGAGAATCTTGCGCGGTTGCAGCGTGCGGCGCAGGCCCGCCATCGGGGAGCGATCGTCGACCTCCGGCACCGAGTTCATCGGCGCACCACGCGCGGGCCGCGCTTGCCTTGAGCGCCGCGTGGTTTGGGCTCATCGGCGGCACGCAACTCGGTGGGATAGGCGGCCACCACCATGCCGTAAAACTCGCCCTCGGGCGCTGGATCGGCGCTCAGCTGTTCGTACTCGGCGTAGAGCTCGCGCAGCTGCTGCTGCAGCCGGTCGCGCTGGGCAGGCGTCAGCTTCAGCACATGCCGATAACACAGGAGTGCGCTGGGCGCGGGCGGCTGCTGGCCGAGGTCGATGCGCCCGGCAGTGGCGCTGCGTTCGATCTCATCGCGTGCGCGATCAAACACATAGTCCAGGATCGAGGCCAGCTGCTGCTGCTCCGGATCGGCCACGCCGAACACGCGGCGATCGAGGCGCAGGCGGCGCGCCACCGCGCGATAACGTCGTTCGACGATGCCGGAGACCAGACGCTCGGCCACCACCAGGATCAGGCCGGCGTTCTCCAGCAGTTTGAGATGGTGGTAGAGGCGGGTGGTGGGGCAATCCATCAGCGTTGCCAGTTCCGAGGCCGTGCGCGCTTCCGCCACCAGCGCCTGGTAGATGAACTCGCGGCTGGGCTCGGCCAGCAGCTTGAGTTCCTTCGGCGTGATGGCGCGTTCGTCCAGCAATTCCGGGGCTTTGCGTCGATTCAGAGCGACTCGTGCATTCATGGCGATACGCAGCATTCAGCGGGAATTGAATGTTCGGCTACTGACTCAGCGCTGGACACGGGTCGAAAGTCATGCCCACGCGGCCTTGACCCGCGCCTCCGGCGTCCTTGGCACAATGCAGGCATGAGCGAGCCGATCATCCAGCTGCGTCCCGAAGGTCTGTACTGCGCGCGGGGCGACTTTTACATCGATCCCTGGCGTCCGGTGGCGCGCGCGGTGATCACCCATGGGCATGCTGATCACGCCCGCAGTGGCTCGGGCGTCTACCACGCCAGCCGCGCCGGCCTCTCGCTGCTGAATCACCGGCTGGGCGCTACGGCGCTGGTGCACCCGCATGCCTACGGCGAGCAGTTTGTGCTCGGCGATGCCTGCGTCTCGCTGCATCCGGCCGGGCACATCCTGGGCTCGGCGCAGGTGCGCGTGGAAGTGGACGGCGAGGTCTGGGTGGTCACGGGCGATTACAAGCGCGAGGCCGATCCCACCTGTGCCGCGTTCACGCCGATTCCCTGCGACACGCTGATCACCGAGGCCACCTTCGCCTTGCCGTGCTACCGCTGGGAGCCGATGGAGCGCACGGTGTCCGCATTGCTGGCCTGGTGGGAGCAGTGTGCGCGCGAGCGCGTGCCGGCGGTGCTGTACGCCTACGCGCTCGGCAAGGCGCAGCGGCTGCTGGCGGAACTGGCGCTGCGCGTGCAGCGGCCGGTGTATCTGCATGGCGCCATGGTGCCGCTGGTCGAGCTCTACCGCGCCGAGGGCATCGCGCTGCCGGACACTCCGGCGGTCAGCGAGCAGGCGCGCTCGCGCGAGTACGCCGGCGAGTTGATCCTGGCGCCGCCCTCGGCGGCTGGGTCGCCGTGGATGAAGCGCTTTGCCGGCGCGTCCACCGCCTTCGCCTCGGGCTGGATGCTGATCCGTGGCAACCGTCGGCGGCGCGGCTATGACCGCGGCTTCGCGGTGTCCGATCACGCCGACTGGCCGGCGCTGATCCGCAGCATCCGCGAGTCCGGCGCGCGCCGGGTGTGGGCCACGCATGGCAGCACCGAGGCGCTGGTGGCCTGGCTGCGCGAGCAGGGCATCGACGCCCAGGCCCTGCGCACCGAACTCGGTGGTGAGCACTGATGCGCGCCTTTGCCGATCTCTATCAGCGCCTGGACGAGAGCACCGCCACGCGTGACAAGGTCGCCGCGATGGTCGACTACTTCCGGTGCGCCGAGGCCGCCGACGCCGCCTGGGCGGTGCATGTGCTGACCGGCGGCAAGCTCAAGCGGCTGGTGCGCGCCGGCGATCTGCGCCAGTGGCTGTCCGAGCACACGGGCTACCCCGCTTGGCTGATCGAGGACACCTACGCTCACGTGGGCGATCTGGCCGAAACCATCAGCCTGCTCGCCAGCGATCCGGCCGCGTCGCCGGCGCCGGGCGAGGCCGGATTGGCCGAGTGGATCGAGCAGCGTTTGCTGCCGCTGGCCGGACTGCCGCCGCCGGAGCAGGGCGCCCGCGTGCGCGCCTGGTGGGCGACGTTGCCGCGCGGCGACAGTCTGGTGCTGAACAAGCTGCTGACCGGCTCGCTGCGCGTCGGCGTGTCGCAGCGCCTGTTGATCCAGGCGCTGGCGCAGCTGACCGCGCTGCCGGGCGCGGAGCTGGCGCATCGCTTGAGCGGCAGTTTCAAACCCACCGCCGCCGCCTGGCGTGCGCTGGTGCACCCGGAGCCGGCGCTGCGCGCGCTCGATCAGCCCTATCCCTTTTTCCTGGCATCCGCGCTGGAGCAGCTGCCAGCGACGCTGGGGCCGGCGCCAGAGTGGCAGGCCGAGTGGAAGTGGGACGGCATCCGCGCGCAGTTGCTCTGGCGTGCCGGGACTCTGAGCCTGTGGTCGCGCGGTGAGGAGCGCCTGGACGGGCGTTTTCCCGAAATCGAGTTCGCCGCCCAGCGCCTGACGGTCAGCGCGGTGCTGGATGGCGAAGTGCTGGGCTGGAAGGACGATGCGCCCTTGCCCTTCGCTGCACTGCAGAAGCGCATCGGCCGCCTGCAGCCGGGTCCGCGCAGCCTCGCTGCTTGCCCGGTGCGTTTCGTGGCCTACGATCTCTTGGAGCTGGACGGCGTCGATCTGCGCGAGCAGCCACTGGCGGCGCGGCGCGCGCAGCTGGAAGCCTTGCTGGCAGCTGCCGCAGCCCCCGCGCTGATGCTCTCGCCCGCGGTCGCCGCGACCGACTGGGAAGCCCTCGCCGAGCAGCGCGAACAGGCGCGAGAGCGCGGCGTCGAAGGGCTGATGCTGAAGCGACTGACCTCGGCCTATCAGGTCGGTCGTCGCCGCGGCGACTGGTGGAAGTGGAAAATCGATCCGCTATCGATCGATGCGGTGTTGATCTATGCGCAAGCCGGCCACGGTCGGCGCTCCAATCTCTACACCGATTACACCTTCGCGGTGTGGGATCAGGGTCAGCTGGTACCGGTCGCCAAAGCCTATTCCGGCCTCAGCGACGCCGAGATCGCGCGCCTGGATCGCTGGATCCGCGCGCACACGATCGAGCGCTACGGGCCGGTGCGCAGCGTGCAGGCCGAGCAGGTGTTCGAACTGGCATTCGAAGGCGTCAACCACTCGACCCGGCACAAATCCGGTATCGCGGTGCGCTTCCCGCGCATCCTGCGCTGGCGCAGCGACAAGCGCGCGGATCAGGCCGACTCGCTGGACGCGCTGCGCGCGCTGGCGCGCTGATCCGGCTGCACATTGAGTGCACGCCGCACCGCCGGGATGCGCTTGGCCAGATCGCCACTCAGGCTGGCGCCCGCGCCGACCGCGATCGCCAGCAGCAGGGCGGACCAGCCCGGGAACTCGAAGCGGAATAGCCCAGACAGACCCGGCACGGCGATGCATAGCGCGATGACCCCACTGACCGCCGCGCTGATCAGCCAGAAGGCGCGATGGCCGGGTGCCGCCAGCGCACGCAGCGTGGATCCGGGCGTGGCGATCACCCGCACCAGCATCAGATTGCCCGCGGTCAGCGCGACAAAGGCCAGCGTCCGCGCGATGTCGGCGCCCTGATCCAGCTGCCAGCGATACAAGCACAGACAGGCCAGCAGCAGCACGCTGCCGAGCACGGCGCTGAGCAGCAACTGGCTGGCACCCACCAGCGGCTCGCCTGCCGAGCGCGGACCGCGGCGCATCAGATCGGCAGCGCCAGGCTCGTTCTCGAAGGCGATCGAGCAGATCGGGTCTACCACCATTTCCACCAGCACCACATGCATGGGCAGCAGCAGCGGCGGCAGCCCGAACAGCAGCGGTGCCAGCGCCAGACCGGCGATCGGCAGATGGATCGCTGCGATATAGATCAACACCTTGCGCAGGTTCTCGAAGATCCGGCGGCCGAGTTGGACGGCCTCGTTGATGCGCGCAATGTTGTCGTCCAGCAACACGATGCCCGCTGCCTCGCGCGCCACATCGGTGCCACGACCGCCCATGGCAATGCCGATATGGGCGGCTTTCAGCGCCGGCGCGTCGTTGACGCCATCGCCGGTCATCGCAACCACCTCGCCGGCAGCCTTGCAGGCGTGTACCAGTCGCAGCTTCTGCTCGGGCCGCACGCGGGCGTAGACGTGCACGCGGCGCACCTGCTCGCGCAGCTCGGCATCGCTCAGGGCATCGAGATCGGCCCCGGTCAGCGCGCCGCCGCGGGTATCGATGCCGGCCTCGGCGGCGATGCTGAGCGCCGTGCGCGGATAGTCGCCGGTGATCATCATCACGCGGATGCCAGCCGCCTGCGCGGTGCGCATCGCCTCCGGCACCCCGGCGCGCAGCGGGTCGGCGAGTGCCAGCAGCCCGCGATAGCGCCAGGGCAGGGCGGCGGGATCGGTCGGCGCGTCCTCCTGTGCACTGTCGCTGCTGGCGACCGCCAGCACGCGCAAGCCGGTCGCCGCCAGTGTCTGCACCTGCTGCAGGATGCGCTCACTTTGGGCCGCGTCGAGGCCGCACAGCCGCAGCACCGCTTCCGGCGCACCCTTGCAGGCGCCTACCAGATGGCCGGGACTGCGCCGCCACAGTCGGATGAAGGCCGGCCGCTCCGCCGTCAGCGCATACTCGTGTGCGAGCCCATCGTCCGGATGCAGATGCTCGGCGTGCCAGCGCACCGAAGCGCCGAGCCGGTGGATGGCGGTGTCCATCGGATCATGGGCTTGCCGCTTGCAGGCCAGCACGGCGTATTCGAGCAGCGCGTGCCAGGCCTCCGGCAACTCGGCCGAGGCCTTCCAGCGCTGCCCGTCCTCGCTGCACAGCACCTGCACTTCCATCTGATTGAGCGTCAGCGTGCCGGTTTTGTCCACGCACAGCACGCTGGCGGCGCCCAGGGTTTCCACCATCGCTGGCCGGCGTGCCAGCACCTGCACGCGCGTCATCCGCCACGCGCCCAGCGCCAGAAACACCGCCAGCGCCATCGGAAACTCTTCCGGGAGCATGGCCATCGCCAGCGCAATGCCAGACAGCAGTCCGGCGATCCAGTCGCCGCGCAGCAGGCCGTAGCCCAGCACCACCGCCAGACTGACCGCCGCGGCAATGCCGCCGAACAGGCGTACCAGCCGACCGACCTGACGCTGCAGCAGCGTGGACTCGGACGCTATCTGCGCCAGCGACACGCCGATTTTGCCGGCCGCGGTGGCGGCGCCGGTGCGATCGACCAGGATCTGCGCATGGCCGGCGACCACCAGCGTGCCGGCGTAGGCGTAGCCCGGCTGCTCGCCGCCGGGGGGCGGACTCTCGCGCGGAGCGTCTGCAGCGCCGGCGTGTTTGGCGACCGGCATCGATTCGCCGGTCAGCAGCGATTCGTCGATCTGCAGGTTCTCGGCGCGCACGATCCAGCCATCGGCGCCGACGCGCTCACCCTCGCTGGCCAGCAGACAGTCGCCTGGCACCAGTTCGCGGCTGGGAATGCGCTGCAGCGTGCCGTCGCGGAGCACCCGCACGCTCGGCGCCGACAGCGCCCGCAAGGCCTGCAAAGCGCGCTCGCTGCGAATCTCCTGCAGCACCACGAGGCCGATGCTGAGCAGCGCGAAGGCTGCCAGCAGCAGGCTCTCGTGGGGATCGCCGATGGCGAGGTAGATCAGCGCCGCCAGCGCCAGCAGCAGGAACATCGGCTCGCGCAACACGCCGAGGAGGATGTGAATCAGCGTGCGCTGATTAGGCTCCGGCAACTCGTTGGGGCCTACGCGCTGCAGCAGCGCGCGGGCGGCGCTGCTGCTGAGCCCGTGGGACATCATGGGGTCGGTCATGCGCCCAGTGTAGCGGCAGCCGGCGCCGCCAGCCTTGTTCAGGATCAGCGCGGCGGCGTCACGATGATTCGCGCCGAGCGATCGTAGGTCCAATAGGCCCAGGCCCAATCGAGCAGCACCATCAATCGGTTACGAAAGCCGATCAAGAAGTAGGCATGTGCCGCCAGCCACAGCCACCACGCCGGCAGGCCGGAAAGCCGCAGCGGTCCCATTTCCACGACGGCGGCCATGCGTCCGATGGTGGCCAGCGAGCCATAGTCGCGGTAGCGGAAGGGCTGCGTCGGCCGCCCGCGCAGCAGCGCGCGCAGATTGCGTGCCACATGGCTGCCCATCTGCTTGGCTGCGGGCGCCGTGCCGGGGATCGGCTTGCCGTCCTGACTGACCGCGGCCAGATCGCCCGCCACGTAGACGCGCGGATCGTCCGACACGCTGAGGTCCGGCCGCACCTGCACGCGCCCGGCGCGATCGAGCGGGGCGCCCAGTGCACGCCCGAGCGGCGATGCCGCCACGCCGGCGGCCCACAGCACGGTGCGGGTGGCGATGCGCTCGCTGCCGATCACCACGCCGTCGGCGTCGATCTGCTGTACCGGCGTGCCCAGCCGCACATCGACCCCGAGCCGCAGCAGTTGCTGCCGGGCGCGCTCGCTCATCGCCGGTTCGAAGCTCGACAGCACCCGCGGCCCACCCTCGATCAGCAGTACGCGCGCCTGGGTCGGATCGATGCGCCGGAACTCGGTGCGCAGCGTATGTCGGGCGATCTCGGCGAGCGTGCCGGCCAGTTCGACACCGGTGGGGCCGCCGCCGACGATGGCAAAGCTCAGCCAGGCGGCGCGCTCGGCCGGATCGCTGCACTGCTCGGCGCGTTCGAAGGCACCCAGCAGGCGTGCGCGGATGTGCATGGCATCGTCCAGCGTCTTCAGTCCGGGCGCGTGCGCGGCCCAGTCATCGTGACCGAAATAGGCGTGCCCGGCGCCGCTGGCGACCAGCAGATAGTCATAGGACTGCGTGCTGCCATCGGCGAGCTGCACGCAGCGCGCCTGGCGGTCGATCGCACTGACTTCGGCCATCAGCACGGTGACATTGCGCTGGCGACGCAGGATGTGGCGCAGCGGTGCGGCGATGGCCGGCGCCGAGAGGCCGGCGGTCGCGACCTGGTACAGCAGCGGTTGGAACAGATGGTGGTTGCAGCGGTCGATCAGCACGATGTCGATGGCATCGCGCGCCAGCGCGCGCACCGCCCAGAGGCCGGCGAAGCCGCCGCCGATGACCAGCAGTCGTGGTCGGGTGGATGTCGTCATGGGAATTGCCCATAGTGGAAAGATCCGGCCATTCTGCGCGCGGCCGGGTGTGCAGACATTCAGTGTGACTGAGCCTGCATCCAGGCCCGCCGGTCGCAACGTAAAGCGGAGACCGATCCGACTGGAGCTGCGCTGATGATTCTCGTCGTTGCCCAAGCCACCCTGCGCGCAGATGCGCGCGAGGCCTTTCTGGCCGCAGTCCCCGCGCAGCTGGCGCAAACGCGCCTGGAAGCGGGCTGCCTCGCATACGCCGCCTACACCAGCGTGGAAGATCCCTTGCGGGTGATCTTCGTCGAACGCTGGCAGGATCGCGCCGCGGTGGACGCGCACATGGCGGCACCACACACGCAAGCATTCCTGGCTTTGGCGGCCGCATCGGTGAGTGCGCCGCCCAGCATCGAGGACTTCGAGGTCTGAGCGCCGGTTGTGCGGGCGTTCGGGCGATCTCGCGTAGATTGGCGCCCTTGCCACGGAGCCCCGCCATGACCCTGAAAGCCGCCTTCCTGTGTACCGCACTGGTGCTGCCGGCGCTGGCCAGCGCCAGCGCGCGTGAGCAGCTCACTGCCTTCAGCGCCGGCGTGCAGAATCTGTCGGCGCATTTCGCCCAGCAAGTGTTTGGCGCCAACGGCGATGCGCTGGATGCCACCACCGGCACGCTGGCGCTGGCGCGGCCCAATCGCTTCCGCTGGGACTATCTGGAGCCGGAGGAGCAACGCATCGTCGCCGATGGCGATCACATCTGGATCTACGATGTGGACCTGGAGCAGGTCAGCGTGCGCCCGCAGTCCTTCGACGAGCAACAGAGCCCGCTGGCGGTGCTGCTGGACTTGTCCGAGCTCGATCAGCAGTTCAGCACGCAGGAAACCGGCGAGAACGCCGGCGCCGAGTGGCTGCGGCTGACGCCGAAGTCAGAAGACGCGCAGTTCGCCCACGTCGATCTCGGCTTTCGCGATGAGTTGCTGGTGCGCATGGTGATGGAGGATGTGGTCGGGCAGCGCACCGAGATCGTGTTCCAGGAATGGAAGCGCAACAGCACGCTGCCGCCGGGCACCTTCACTTTCACGCCGCCCAAGGGTGTGGACGTGGTGGGCGACATGATCGAGTCGGCCACGGTGCAGCCGATCAAGGACTGAGCCTCACCAGCGGCCGCTGGCGCCCCCGCCGGAGCTGTGCCCGCCGCCAAAGCCGGAGCCGCCCGAGGAACTGGACGAACTGCTGCTGACGCTTGGCAAGGTGCGCTGTTCCACGCTGACCTTGCCGCAGTGCTGGCAGGTGCTGGTGACTTCCGCTGTGCCGGTGCTCCAGCGCGTGGGCGCCGACAGCGTGCGGGAAACGCTCGACAGTGCCCGCGCTTGGCAGGCGCTGCAGTCGGCGTAGCGGGTGAACCAGGCGCGCCGCGCCAGCTTGTCGATATGGCCGCAGCCCGGGCACAGAAATACCTTGTGATCGACGCTGCCGAGGCGTTCCTCAGTGCGCTGATTCACGCTCAAATGGGCGTCGTCGGCGACCTCGTCCAGCAGTTGCATGGTGCTGCGGCAACGCGCGCAGCGGCGCGCCATCCAGCGCGCGCCGGCAAACCACCAGAGCATGCGCAAGAAGCGGTACACCAGCCACAGACCGCCGCCGAACACGCCAATCAGCACACTCAGGCCGAAAGCGATCTCGCCGGCGCTGGCATCGGTGGCTGGCTGCGCGGCCGGCGCCTGTGGGGTTGCGGGTTGCGTCTGCGCCTCGCTGACCAGCGCCTGCACCGGCGCCTCGCTGGGGCGCGCCAGATCGATGCCGTAGATGCGCTGCAGCAGCGCCGTGGTGCCGGCCACAAAGGCCTGGTCGGGGTCGCCCGCGCGCAGGCGCGGGACCATCTCCTGATCCATCACCGCCTGGGCATGGGCACGATTGGCCGGCGTATCGATACCATCGCCCAGCAGGATTTCGGCCGCGCGGTCGTCGCGGGCGAGCAGAATCAGCGTGCCATCGTTGCGCTGGTGATTACCGACGTCCCAGCGGTTGTACACCGCCAGGGCGTACTGGCGCGGATCCATGCCATTGGTGTTGTTGACGATGACAAAGGCCAGCTCGCCGCGATTCTGCGCATCCAGCGTGCCCGCCAGTCGATCGAGTTCGGCGCGGGTATCGCTGGCCAGCAGTCCCAGCGTGTCGGCGAGGTGACTGGCCGGCAGCGGCGAGCGCAGCGATTCCACCGGCTCCGCCGGCAGCGGAGTGGTCAGACACAGCAGTAGCAGCAGCCAGAGACGCAGCATCAGGGTTCCTTCGGGCGATCACGAATGGCGGCGTCCAGCTTTGCGCGCGTCGCTGCATCGACCGGCTCCAGCCGGTAGGCCGCCCGCTTGAACAGCGGATGTTGATCCAGCAAGCGGCGGATTTCCTCCGGCGTGCCGAACACATGCACCGAGTAGCGCTTGAGGTAGCCATCCTGGGTGCCGTCGGCGCGACGGTCGCGCTTGTCCACCCAACCGGGCGCCAGATCGTCAATCACCCAGTGCGCGGCGGTTTGCTTGTCGGCCGGCGTCAGTTCGATGGCATCGCCCGCACGCTGATGGCGGATCAGCAGCCAGCCCTGCGGATTCTCCTCGCTCTGCGGCGACTCGCGATCGCGCACCGCCAGCAGTTCGTAGCGCTCGCTGCGTGCAAAGGCGATCTCCTGATCCTCCTCCATGTCATCGACATCGGCCACCAGGGCGCCGGCATCGTCGCGCTCGTAGCCCACCCACCACCAGCGCTCGCAGCCCGGCGCCACTCGCAGATACTGTGCTTCACCCGCTGCTGGCGGATGCTCGGGTTCCAGCTCCAACACGCGCCAGTCGCCCTCCCAGCCCGGTGCACACGCATTGAGATCAGAGGGTGGCGACTGAAAGCTGACGCTTTCGCATGCAGTCAGCGCCAGCGCAGCCAGCGGCAGCAGGAATCGGGGCAGGGTGGGCATCGGCGATCTCCGCGGATTCATCGCAAGGGGCTCACGGACAGGTACGCAGGCCGGCGCCTGTGGGTGCCGTCAGGCCTGCTGGTAGCGTGCGGGCACCGGCTGCACGAAACCACAGGTTTTGCAGCTGAGCAGATCGCGCGAGCGGTAGTAGCGATCGAACACCGCGAGGAACTGGGTTTCGATGTCGGTCAGGGCAAAGAACTCTTCGTACAGCTTGTGATTGCAGCGCTCGCAGTACCACTGCAAGCCATCCATCTCGTGTGGCAGGCGCTTGCGCTCGATCACCAGTCCCACCGAATTGGGCATGCGCTGCGGCGAGTGCGGGATGCCCGGTGGCAGGTAATAGAGCTGCCCGGCGCTGATCGGGATCTCGTGGCGCACGCCCTGATGCTGGACGCGCAGCACCATCTCGCCCTCGATCTGGTAGAAGAACTCCGGGCCTTCCTCGACGTGGTAGTCCGTGCGTTGATTTGGACCGCCGACGATCATGACAATGAAGTCGCCGTCGACGATGCATTTGTTGCCGACCGGCGGCTTCAGCAGATGGCGGTGGCTGTCGATCCAGCCCTGCAGGTCCACAGGCATCAGCAGCATGGTGTCGTCTCCGATGAAGGTCGGCTCAGGCAGCCGACTGGGCGATGCACTTCAGTTCGATCGCGATGGGTGTCGGCAGTGCACTGATGCCGAGCGTGGTCCGGCACGGCGCCAGCGCCGGATCCGGGAAATACTCGGCCCAGATGCGGTTGTAGACCGGGAAATCGCGCGCCATATCGGTCAGGTACACGGTGACGTCCACCAGATCCGACCAGCGCAGGCCGGCCGATTCGAGCACTGCCCGCACATTCGCAAACACCGAATGACACTGCGCCGCGATGTCGTAGCCGATCAAGCGGCCGTCCTCGGCGTAGACATTGCCGGGGATGGCATTGCTGCCCGGCGTGCGCGGGCCGATGCCGGACAGAAACCACAGCCCGCCGACTTGCCGGGCGTGCGGATAGTGCCCAACCGGGCGCGGCGCGGTGCTGGCGTCGATGGACTGGCTCACGAGGGCTTTCCGGCGGCAATACTCGGCGCCGATGCTGGCACAGAGTGGCCGTCGACAGCCACGGCTGGCCAGGGGCGGGGGACCGCACTGCAGCGCTCTGCGCGGTCTGCGCGAACCGTACGACCTCCGTGCTCCGGGCCTTGCTTGAATGGAGAACGCAAAGGACGCAAAGGGGCGCAAAGGACGCAAAGTAAAGTGGAATGCTTGGACGGCTTCTGCTTGTTGCGCGTGCTTTGATGACGTGAGGTCGGTCTGATCGCGACAAGGCAATCGGAACCGGGGCGATGACCATGGTCGCCGGCGTCCGCGCGCTGGCGCTGGCATGAATGGGGACGCAAAGGACGCAAAGTCGCGCAAAGGACGCAAAGTCGCGCAAAGGACGCAAAGTAAAGCGGAATGCACGGACGGCTTCTGCTTCTTTCGCGTGCTTTGCGGACCTTTGCGTACACCAAAACAGGGTCTTTCGTAGCGCCAGGTCGGTCTGATCTCGACGCGGCCATCGGGACCGGGGCGATGGACATGGTCGCTGTCGCCGGCGTCCCCGCGCTGGCCTTTGCATGAATGGAGAACGCAACGGACGCAAAGGGGCGCAAAGGACGCAAAGTAGAGGCAGATCAATGGTCTGCTTCTGCTTCCTTCGCGTGCTTTGCGGACCTTTGCGTCCTTTGCGTACTCCAATACAGGGTCTGTCGTAGCGTCAAGTTGGTCTGATCGCGACGAAGCAATCGGGACCGGGGCGATGGACACGGTCGCTGTCGCCGGCGTCCCCGCGCTGGCCCTTGCATGAATGGAGAACGCAGAGGACGCAAAGCAAAGCCAAATCAATGGTCTGCTTCTGCTTCCTTCGCGTGCTTTGCGGACCTTTGCGTCCTTTGCGTCCTCCAATACAGGGTCTGTCGTAGCGTCAAGTGGGTCTGATCGCGACGAAGCAATCGGGACCGGGGCGATGGACATGGTCGTCGGCGTCCCCAGCTGCGACCGCACATCTCTTGCGTACACCAATACAGCGTAACTCGCACGTCAGGTCAGGCTGATCGTGACCAGGGCATCGACACTTGGCTACTTGCCGGCAAACTACGCAACTCACGCACGCTGGGAGCAACGCCGATGAGCGACACGCTGACGCTGTGGCGTCGCCATGACGCCATGGAGCAGCGCCTGAGCGCCGCGCTCAGCGCGCGCATGTTGGCGCTGGCGGAGCTGCAGCCCGGCATGCGCGTGCTCGACCTGGCCTGCGGTCGCGGCGAGCCTGCGATCCCGGCGGCGTATGCGGTGGGCGCGCAGGGCAGTGTGCTCGGTATCGACGCCGATCCCGACGTGCTGCAGCTCGCGCGGGCGCGCGCCGAGCGCGAGGGCCTGAGGCAAATCCGCTTCGAGGCGGTGGCGGCCGAGCAACTGGAGCAGCTGGGCGAGGCGCCTTTTGACCGCGTGCTGTCGCGCTGGGGGCTGATGTATCTGGCCGATCCGCTGGCGGTGCTGCGTGCGCTGACGCGGGTGATGCGTCCTGAGGGCTGGCTGGTGCTGGCGTTGTGGGCAGAGCCCGCGCGGGTCGATTACTACACGCTGCCGCGGCAGCTGCTGGCGCGCTACACCGAGGTCGAGCCGGTGCGCCCGGCGCTCACCGGCACCTTCCGCTACAGCGAGATGGCGGTGATCGAGCGCGATCTGCACGCCTCCGGCTGGCTGATCGATCAGTTGGAAGAACACTATGTCGCTGTCGCCGAGGCCGAGACGCCCGAGGCTTTGCTCGACTGGATCCTCGATTTCGGGCTGCGGCGCCTGCTGGCAACGCAGCCCGAGTCGGTGGTTCAGGCCTGGCGCCTCGCCATGCGGGAGGCGCTCGTCCAGTTGCCCGTCACCGACGGCTGCCGGCGTCTGGGCGGTGTCACGCGGGTGCTGCGGGCGCGCCCGCGCTGAGCGGCGCGGGCCTGGGCCTCAGGCGCCCGGCTGCAGCAGCACCGAGCTCGCCGTGATGGTGTACTCAACGGTATCGCCGCTGACCTTGCTCGGATCTTGCCCGGCGTCCTGTGCCAGATGCTTGGCGGTGGCGGCGGACAGCGTCTTCTTCTCCAGCGTACCGTAGACCACCGCATTGCCAGTGGTGTCGGTCGGGATGAAGAAGTCGTCGCGACCAAACATCACGCGCGCATGGGTTTCGCCGTCTGCGAGTACCATCCAGCAGCCCTTCTTCTGGCACACCTTGGCTACGCGGCCGCTGAACTTCTGCGGCGTGCCGAGGTATTGATCGGAGGCCGCCAGCGCCTTGCCGATCGCAGTGGCCGCACCCTCGGGCATGGCAGCGCCATAGACCGGCTGGCCGTCGACCACGGCGATCGGCTCAGCCGGATTGCCGGCCAGCGCGGGGACGGCGATCAGCAGCGAAAGTGCACAGACCAGGTGTTTCATCAGGTGATCTCCTTCGATCGGGAATCAGTGCAGCGGGCCTGCCAACTCGGCCTGCTCGTCGATGGTGGAATAGCGGCCCTGGTCATCGCGCTGCACGGCGGCGTGCGCGACCTTTGGGTCGTGGGTGAAATACAGGCGTACGCCGCGCGCCAGCTTGTCGGCGAGAAAGGCGCGCTTCTCGTCGATCAGCAGTTCGGGGTGGCGGTCATAGCCCATGGTCACCGGCAGGTGCACCCAGGGCGCGCCCGGGATCAGATCGGCGCAATAAACGAGGCGCTCGCCGATCTCGCTGAGCATCAAGCCCGGTGTGTGGCCATTCGAGCGATAGAAGCTGACAGCTTCGCCCAACAGCGGCAGGTGCGCCGGGCGCGCGTCGGGACGGGCGATGTCCTGCGCGTCGGCCAGATCGACGAGGTGCAGCCGGCCGGAGGCCTGCAGTAGCCCGTTCAGCTCCGGAATGAAGGAGGCGCGGTCGCGCGAGTGCGGCTGCGCGGCGCGCTCGAAGTGGCTGCGGCTGACGATGTAGGCGGCGCGCGGAAACAGCAGCCGCGGCGGGGCATCGGCCTGCCACGGCGCCAACAGGCCGCCGGCGTGATCGAAGTGCAGATGGCTGAGGACCACGGCGTCGATGTCGGCGTCACTGAGTCCCAGCGCCGCCAGCGAGTCGAGCAAGACGTGGCGATCTTCCAGCACACCGAAGCGCTGCTTCAGCTTGGGATCGAAGAAGGTGCCGATGCCGGTTTCGAACAGCACGCGGCGGCCGTCGTCCAGTTGCACCAACAGGGCGCGACAGGCCAGCGGCACCCGATGCTGCGCGTCGGGTGCCAGCCAGCGCTCCCACAGCGCGCGCGGCACATTGCCAAACATCGCGCCACCATCGAGGCGCTGGGTGTTGCCGTTGATCGACCAGGCCTGCATGGCGCGTCCTCAGCGATAGATGGCGTCGCGGCTGCGGCTCTCGCCGCCGCCCACGGCTTTCCAGCGCGGGTCGGAGGCGGCCTCGACCGCACCGGTGGCCAGATCCCAAACCACCACCTGCATATTGCCCCAGGGTTCGCTGGACGGCGCCAGCGTATAGCCACGGGCGGTCAAGGCGGCGGATTCCTCCGCGCTCAGCGCGCCGGGTTCCACTGACACACTGTCCGGCTGGTACTGATGGTGGACGCGCGGCGCCGCCACCGTGTCGGCGGCACTGGCACCGCCGAGCAGGGCGCTCAAGCCCTGATAAACCATGGTGATGATGCGACTGCCGCCGGGCGAACCGAGCGCCGCGATGCGCGACTTGCCGAGCAGAATGGTCGGCGTCATCGAAGACAGCGGGCGCTTGCCGGGGGCGATGGCATTGGCGTCATCGCCGATCAAACCGAAGGCATTGGGCACGCCGGGCTTGACTGAGAAATCATCCATCTCATTGTTCAACAACAATCCGGTGCCCGGCGCGATGTAGGCGGCGCCGAAGGGCAGGTTGACGCTCTGGGTGACGGCCGCCACATTGCCATCGGCATCGATGATCGAGAAATGGCTGGTGTCGTGACCCTCGGGACCGGCGCTGATGCCGGGCAACAGGTCGCTGGGAGTGGCTTTCTCGGTGTGGATGGACGCGCGCAGCCCGGCGGCATAGTAGGGGCTGGTCAGCATGTCGATCGGCATCTGCACGAAATCCGGATCGCCGAGGTAAATCGCGCGATCGCGGTAGATGCGACGCATCGCCTCGATCTCCAGGTGCAGGCGCTGCACGCGGTCGTATCGCGCCAGCGGATAGCCGCTCAGCACATGAAACAAGCCGGTCAGCGCCACACCGCCGGAGGACGGCGGCGGCGAAGTCAGGATCTCGTCCTCGTGATAGCGGAAGCGCAGCGGTTGGCGTTCGATGGCTTGGTACTGGGCCAGATCCTCCAGCGTCCAGATGCCACCGGCCGCGCGTACGCCAGTCACCAGATCACGGGCGGTCGCTCCGGCATAAAAGCCGGCATGGCCTCCGGCAGCCAGGCGTTCGAGCACGCGCGCGATGTCCGGATTGACCACCCGCTGGCCCAGCGTCGGGGCCTTGCCGCCCTTCAGGTAGATCTTGGCCGCGGCCGGCGACTTCGCCAATTGCTCGCTGCGCCAACCGATCATCGCCGCATTCTTGGCGCTCCAGACAAAACCCTTGCGTGCCAATCGGATCGCCGGGGCCAGCGACTTCGACAGTGGCAGCTTGCCGTAGCGCTCCGCTACCAGCACCAGCCCGGCCGGCAGGCCCGGAATGCCGGCCGCCAGCGGCCCATTGACGCTGCGCTCGCGCTGCGCGTTGCCGTCGGCATCCAGATACATATCGCGGGTGGCCGCCAGCGGCGCCTTCTCGCGGGCATCGACAAACACCGCCTGACCGTCATTGCGATAGAGCAGGAAGAAGCCGCCGCCGCCGAGGCCGGAGCTTTCCGGCTCGACCACGCTGAGCGCGGCCGACACCGCTACCGCGGCGTCAAAGGCATTGCCGCCCTGGCTGAGGATCTCGAAGCCAGCGGCCGTCGCCTGCTTGTTGGCGCTGGCGATCCCGGCGCCCGCCGGTTTGTTGGCTGCGGTGGCGACGGCGGAGCACAGCAACAGGGCCAGCAGCCACAGCGAGTGGGCCGAGCGAGTGCGGTTCATGCGATTTCCTTGGCTTGCAGCCGCTGCGCCTTGGCCAGCAGTTCCTCGCGGCTTTCGGGGAGGGCGGGGTCGATCTCGATGCACTCGACCGGGCAGACGACGATGCACTGCGGCTCGTCAAAATGGCCCACGCATTCGGTGCAGCGGGACGGGTCGATCTCGTAGATCTTCGGTCCCTGGTAGATCGCCTGATTGGGGCAGGCCGGCTCGCACACATCGCAGTTGATGCACTGTTGCGTGATGCGCAGGGACATGAGTGGTGGATCAGTGAGCGGAGGGCTGGATCAAAGAGCGGCTGCCGTCGCGAGCGCGTGATGGCAGCCGCGCAGGCGCTGGCGGGCGTACGCCCGCCAGCACGCGGGGCTTACTTGGCTTCGTGGAAGGTGAAGGTGGCGCCCCAGGCGGTCACCGCCGCACGCACACGCTCCTGGTCTTCCGGCTTGCCGAGGAAGATCACGCTGGTACCCTTCAAGGCATCGGCGCGCGGCTCGGCGAAGGCACCGACGACGATGTCGGCCATCACATTCGAATCCGGCGAGGCGTACAGCAGGATGGTGCCTTCCGCCAGGCCCGGCGCGATCTGGTTCTTGATCTGCTCAATGCGCTGCTTGACCTGCTCTTCGTTGGCCTGATGGTCCACGTAAATGCTGTAAATGCGACCGCTCTTGTCCTTCGGCGCGTACAGCTTGGCCACGTTGCCGGCGTACTTCTTCCACGCCATGCTGTCGGCCGGATTGGTCGGCATGGTCAGCGCCGGGTCCTGCTTCGGAGCTTCCGGCTGGCAGGCATTCAGGACGAACAGGGCGCTGGTCAGGGCCAGCAGGGCGATGATGCGTCGGAACATGGTGGAGCTCCTGCGTGCAAACGATCAAGGTGCGCGGATGCTACCAGCGTCTGAGCACGTGCACGCTCAAACTGTGAAGGGAGATTGAACCGAGCAGAAGCGGGGCGGGGCGCGAGGGGCGGGGGACCCGCCTTGCGGGGCTTGCGTGGCGGTGTCGCTGACGAGGGCACGAGGGCACGCAGGAGCGGCGCTGCCGTGCCGGCCCGCTGCCACGTTTGGCAAGAGTCCCTGTCTCGTGCTTGGCGGGCTTAATCGCTGCAAACTCGCGACAGTGCAATGCAGCCGCCGTACGGCTGTTCCCCCGCCCCCTGCCCCCCGCCCCGCTTCTGCTTCACCGCACGCCTGGCACCCCATTCCCCTAACGCCGCCACAGCTCGGTCAGCCGGCGCAGCACTGCCGGCGGCACGAAGCCAGACACATCGCCGCCCAGTCGCGCGACCTCGCGTACCAGCGAGGAGGAAATGAAGCTGTATTGCTCGGCCGGGGTCAGGAACATGGTCTCGGCTTGCGGGATCAGGTGCCGATTCATGCTGGCGAGCTGGAACTCGTACTCGAAGTCGGACACCGCGCGCAGGCCGCGCAGGATCACGCAGGCGCCGATATCGGCGACGAAATGCGCCAGCAGCGTGTTGAAGCCGCGGACTTCGACATTGGGGATGCCGGCCAGCGCCTCACGTGCCAGTTCGATGCGTTCATCCAGGCCAAAACTGGGCCCTTTGACCGGGTTGTGGGCGACGCCGACCACCAGTCGATTGAACAGGGGCGCCGCCCGCACCACCAGATCCACATGGCCGTTGGTCATCGGATCGAAGGTGCCGGGATACACGGCAATCCGCTGGGCTTTGACGCTGTCGCTGTTCGCGCTCATCGGAAGCACCTCTGCTGTACGCACTCAAGGACAGGCGCCCGCTTGGCGCTGGCTCAGGACGATGTGCCCTCGCTGCCGACTACACTAGCCGAGGCCTCGGCGTAGTCCAAGAGATGGTAGGCGATCTGCCCGGCCTGCGCGCTGCGGCGCGGCCTCCAGCGTGCGGGATCGAGATCGAGGCTGCGCTCGCGCGGATGCTCCAGGTAGACGAAGGCACCATCGCGCAGCCATCCGGGCAGCCCGGCCAGCAGCGCCGGCCACAGATCGAGCGCATAGGGCGGATCGACGAATACGCCATCGTAACGGGCGGCGGGTGGTCGGCTGAGCAGCGCCTGCGCCGGCTCACGCGTCAGCGTGATGCGGTCCGCCACCTTGAGGCGCTCGGCATCGGCGGCAATGCGCGCGGCGAGTTCGCGATCAGGCTCGTTGAAATGCACCGCAGCGGCGCCGCGCGACAGCGCCTCGAAGCCGAGCACGCCGGTGCCGGCGCAGAGATCGAGCACGCGCAGGCCGACGATGCCCGGACCCAGCCAGTTGAACAGCGTCTCGCGCACCCGGTCGGGCGTGGGACGCAGGCCCGGCCGGTCGATCACGCCCAGTTTGGAGCGTTTGAGCTGGCCGCCGATGATGCGGACCTCGCCAATCGGCTTCTGCGGCGGTGCAACAGGACGTCTGGGGCGCATGCGCGTAGCGGCTGGGGAGATCTGCAGATGATCGCCGAAAGTGCCGGCGCTGACTTGCAAGCGCTGCAGCCGACCGCACATCAGGCGTCTAGTCCAGGTTGGCCTCATCGCGGTCAGCCTGGCCCTACGCTTCCAACAACCCTGCAACGGTGTACGCAAAGGACGCGAAGGAAGCAAAGAATGCGAAGAATTCAGCAGTCCATGCATCAGGCCTTTCTTTGCGTCCTTTGCGCCTCTTTGCGTCCTTTGCGTCCCCCATTCATGCGAGGGGCAGCGCGCAGGGTCGTTCGACGCGCAAGGTCTGGCTGATCTCGACGACGCCAATGATTCCGCGCGCTGTCGCTCTCCGCGCGTCATGCGGCAGTCGCACATCCCTATGCCATCTGCCGCGACCGCTGTGAGAAATGCGGGCTAGACTCCCGCCTGTCGCCTGGAGCCCTCCGTTCGCATGTTCAAGTGGTTTCGCCGCAATAAAGACGCGTCCAGCGTCACCCAGACATCAGACTCGGCAGCCGCTGCGCCGAATGTGCTTGCGGATGCGCAGACCGCGGCCGCGCCGGATATCCCACTGCCGGAGGCCGTGGTCGAGTACATTCCTGAGACCGTGCCCGATGCCTCCGCGGCGCAGCCAGCGATGGATGCGGGGGCGACCGTCGAATCTGCCCAGATGCCAGCAGCCACAGCGATCGAGGCGCCGGCTGCCGCAGTGCCCGTACAGCCTGAGACGCCGGCCGTTCTCGCACCAGCCGACTTGCACGCGGTGGTCGAGTCGGCGCCGGTCGAGCACATCTCTGACCGCGTCCCGGATGCCGAGCCGGCCCCGGCATCCGAGCCGCCGGTCGCCGCCGTCCAGGCACCCGCGCCACCGCAGCCCGTCCACGCCGAGCCCGTGGCCGAGCCTGCGCCGCTCGAGCCGACGCCGGCCGAGCCGGCCCGCCCGCGCACGCTGCGCGAGCGTCTGGCGGCGACTGCGCGTGCGCTGACGGCCAGTGTCGGCAATCTGTTCCGGCGGAATCCCAAGCTCGACGAGGATCTGCTGGAGGAGTTGGAAACCGCGCTGATCCAGGCCGATGTCGGTGTGGCGGCGAGCACCGAACTGGTGGAGCAGCTGCGCGTACGCATGCGCAAGCGCGAGTTCGCCGATGCGCGCGCGCTGCTGCAGAGCCTGCGCGGCTCGCTGCGGCAACTGCTGCTGCCGCATGCGCAGACGCTGCGTATCCCCGCGGCGCCGCGGCCGTTTGTGATCCTGACCGTGGGCGTCAATGGCGCCGGCAAGACCACCACCATCGGCAAGCTGGCGATGCGCTTTCGCGCCCAGGGTCACACCGTGATGTTGGCAGCGGGCGACACCTTCCGCGCCGCCGCGGTGGAGCAGCTGAAGACCTGGGGCGAGCGCAATCAGGTGCCGGTGATCGCTCAGGGCAGCGGCGCCGACTCGGCCTCGGTGATCTTCGACGCCTTCCAGGCGGCCAAATCGCGTGGCATCGATGTGCTGATCGCTGACACCGCCGGGCGCCTGCACACGCAGGGGCATCTGATGGCGGAGCTGGCCAAGGTCAAGCGCGTGCTCGGCAAGATCGATCCCGATGCGCCGCACGAGACGCTGCTGGTGATCGATGGCGGCACCGGCCAGAACGCGCTCAATCAGGCCAAGCAGTTCCATCAGTCGGTGGGGCTGACCGGCATCGTCGTCACCAAGCTCGATGGCACCGCGAAGGGCGGCATGCTGTTCGCGCTGTGTCGCGAGCTGGCGCTGCCGGTGCGCTTCATCGGCGTCGGCGAGAAGCGCGAGGATCTGCGCGAGTTCGTCGCCGACGATTTCGTCGATGCGCTGCTGCCGCAGGATATCGGTCAGTCCTGAGGTCGCAGCCGATGTCCGCTCCGACGACGGCGCCCTTCGCGGCGCGTCTGCTGCGCTGGTACGACCAGCACGGTCGCCATGATCTGCCCTGGCAGCACCCGCGCACGCCATACCGGGTGTGGGTCGCTGAGGTGATGCTGCAGCAGACCCAGGTGCGCACGGTCATTCCGTACTACGAGCGCTTCCTGGCGCGCTTCCCGAGCTTGCCCGCACTCGCCGAGGCGGCGCAGGACGAGGTGCTGGCGCTGTGGTCGGGCCTCGGCTACTACTCGCGTGCCCGCAATCTGCATCGGGCGGCGCAGATGTGCGAGGCCGCGCACGGCGGCGAGCTGCCGACCGAGGTCGATGCGTTGGCCGCGCTGCCTGGCATCGGCCGCTCCACGGCGGCGGCCATCCTCGCGCAAGCCCATGGCCAACGGCTGGCGATCCTCGATGGCAACGTCCGCCGCGTGCTGGCGCGCCATCAGGCGGTCGGCGGCGCGCCTGCCGATCCGCAGACGCTGCGCACGCTGTGGGCACTGTCCGAATCGCTGCTGCCCGAGTCGCGGCTGGCCGATTACACCCAGGCGATCATGGATCTGGGCGCCAGTGTGTGCACGCGCAGCAAGCCACAGTGCGCGCGCTGCCCGCTGGCGGCCGACTGTGTCGCGCTCGCCACTGATCGCGTCGCCGAGTTCCCGCAGCGCAAAGCGCGGCGCGTGCGACCGCTGCGGCATACGTTAATGCTCTACCTGCAGGACGCCGACGGCCGTGTGCTGCTGCAGCGGCGCCCGAGTCGCGGCATCTGGGGCGGCCTGTGGTCGCTGCCGGAGGCCGAGTCGCTGGCGCAGGCCCAGGCCTGGGGCGCGCTCGAGCCGGCGCCGGCCCTGGCGCTGACCCACGAGTTCACCCATTTCAGTCTGCAGATCGCCGTGCACCCGGTACGGCCCGGCGAGCTCCCGCCCGCCGATGCCGAGTCGCGCTGGTACAGCCTGCCCGAGGCCCAGGCTCTGGGTCTGCCGCAGCCGGTGCGGCGTATTCTCGGCGAGCTGCAGCCATGGACCACACCACAAGGACGCTTATGGCCAGAATGATCGAATGCGTGCGCTACGGCGCCGACCAGGAGGGGCTGGATCGCCCGCCGTACCCGGGACCGCTCGGTACCCGCGTGTATGAGTCTGTCAGTCGCCGCGCCTGGAGCGAGTGGCTGGCGCACCAGACCATGCTGATCAACGAGAACCGACTGTCGCCACTCGATCCCAAGGCGCGCCAGTTCCTGCAGACCGAACTGGAGAAGTTCCTGTTCGGCCCCGGATCCGCCAAACCCGACGGTTATCAGCCGCCCGATTCCTGAGCGGCCTTGTCGGCCCGGCGCTGCTGCTTCATCGCCTTGTAGTCGACTGGGCGGATTTCCTCGATGAAGCACTGCTGATTCTCGAAGACCACCTTGTCGAAGCGGCGCATGATGACGTTGTTGGTCGAGCTGATGCCGATCGCCGACTGGAACTCCAGCCCGTTGCAGGGCGCGCGCAGCGTCAGCAGGTAAGCGCGGTTGACCGAGGTCCAGATCGCCAGTTTGGTCGGCGACAGCGACTGCCACTGATCGACGCCGCTGAAGGCACGGATCTCATCGACCGGCGCACCCGCGTGCGCCTCATAGCGCGCCAACTCCGCGTTCTGCCGCTCGCGGAAAGCCGCCGTGGTGGTGCAGGCCGCCAGACTCAGCGCCAGCACCGTCGTACCCAGGATGCGCCCCAGCATGTTCGTGCTCCGGTAGTGCCGATGACCAGCATGCTGGGTACCGGCTGAGCGGACTTCAAGCAGACGATGAACAGTTGTTCAGCCTGGATCGCATACTTCCCAGTGATGGCGCATCTGCGATGGGCTCCTCCACGACGCGTGCTAACCAGTCCGTCATTCCCGCGGAAGCGGGAATCCAGTCCAACCACTCACGGTTCTCGCGGAAGCGCGAACCGCAGATGCGCGGAACGGAAACCGGGTGGCGTGTAGGCAAGAGGTCCGAACCAGCGCCAGAAGCCTGGATTCCCGCTTTCGCGGGAATGACCTGGGGCGGGTGTGGTCACGGCGCATGGATGACGCCGGGTGATGGTCAAGCGCGGTGTTGGGGCGTCACAGCTTGCAGCGTATCCCCGAAGCACTGGTGTAGCCTACCGGCCGTGCCGGCCCGGATGGCGAAACTGGTAGACGCAAGGGACTTAAAATCCCTCGACCTTGCGGTCGTGCGGGTTCGATTCCCGCTCCGGGCACCAACGCCTTAGCGCGCAAACAGCGCCGCGTAACGGCGTGCAGCAGCTTCGACATCGCCGCCAGCCAGCAAGCCGCCCGCCACGGCGATGGCGTCGGTGCCTTCGGCGATCAGTTCTGGTGCGTTGTCGGGGGTAATGCCGCCGATGGCGACCAGCGGCAGGCCGAAGGCGCGGGCTTTGCGCAGCAGAAAGGTTTCGGCGTGGCGCGCGCCCGGTTTGGTCTGGGACGGGAAGAAGGCGCCGAAGGCCAGGTAACTGGCGCCGGCGTCGGCGGCGCGCTGGCCATTGACCACGCTGTCGTAGCAAGAGGCGCCGATGATCGCCAGCGGTCCCAGGCGGGCGCGCGCGGCGGCGACGGTGGAGTCCTGCTCACCCAAGTGCACGCCGTGCGCCATCAGCTCAAAGGCCAGCTCCACATCATCGTTGACGATGAACAGCGCGCCGTGCGGCCGGCAGGCCTGGTACACGGCGCGCGCGCGCTCGGCGCGTTCGGTGGGGCTCGCATGCTTGTCCCGGTACTGGATCAGCCGCGCGCCGCCGCGCGCGGCGGCGGCGGCGGCGTCGGCCAGTTGCGCCGGCGCCAGCCAGGTGGTGTCGATCAGGGCATACAAGCCACGGATGAGCGAGGGATTCATGCGCGTCGCGGGCAGGGGCGGGAATCAGGACGATAGCGAAGCCCGGATGGCGAATCAGCCCGCTTCCAGTTTCTCTGCCAGCTCCAGCCATTCCAGCTCCGCCGCCTCGCGTTCGCTGGCGGCCTGCGCGCGCACCTGTTCCAAGCGAAGCCCGGATGGCGAATCAGCCCGCTTCCAGCTTCTCTGCCAGCTCCAGCCATTCGAGCTCGGCCGCCTCGCGTTCGCTGGCGGCCTGCGCGCGCACCTGTTCCAGGCGCACCAGTTCGAGCGCATTGCTGCCCTGGTGCGTGGCGGCATCGGCCAGCGCTTGCTCGGCGGCTTTCTCGGCGCGCGTCAGCTTCTCGACCAGCTCTTCCAGCCGCTTGAGCTTGTTGTTCAGCGTCTTGCGCTCGCGGTGATCGATGCTCGGTGCCGCCGGTTTGTCGGCGCTGGGCGGCGCCTGGGCGGCAGCAGTTTCGCCGCGCAGCAGCCGCGCATAGGCGTCGAGGTCGTCGTCGAAACCATCGACGCCGCCCTGATACACGCGCAGATAGCGCTCGCAGCAGCTCTCCAGCAGTGCGCGATCATGGCTGACCAGCACCACCGCGCCGGGATAGTCCTGCAGCGCCTCGACCAGCGCGGCGCGTGCGGCCATGTCCAGATGGTTGGTCGGCTCGTCCAGCAACAGCAGATTCGGCTGATGCACCAGCAGCAGCGCCAGCGCCAGCCGCGCCTTCTCGCCGCCGGAGCGCGGGCCCACCGGCGTCGTCGCCAGTTCGCCGCCGTAGCCAAAGCCGCCCAGATAGTTGCGCGCCTGCTGATCGCTGTAGTGGCGCGCGCGTTCCAGCAGCAAGGCCAGCGGCGTGGCATCGGCCGGCAGCTCTTCCACCTGCGATTGCGCGAAGTAGCCGATCGCCAGATCGCGCGCCGGCTTGCGCTCGCCCTCGAAAGGCGTGAGCACGCCGGCTAAACACTTCATCAACGTGGATTTGCCAGCACCATTGCGGCCGAGCAGGCCGACGCGGTCGCCGGGCTCCAGATGCAGCGAGACCCCGTCCAAAATGCGCCGCTCGCCGTAGCCGAGCACCGCGCCGCTCAAGGTCAGCAGCGGATCAGGCAGCTTCTGCGGTGTCGGCACCGTCCAGTGCACTTCCGATTCCTCGGCCGGCACCGGCGCCGCATTGAGCTTCTCCAGCGCCTTGACGCGGCTCTGCGCCTGCTTGGCCTTGCTGGCCTTGGCCTTGAAGCGATCGACGAAGCGCTGCAACTGCGCGCGCCGCGCCTCCACCTGGGCCGCCTCACGCCGCAGTTGTTCAATGCGGGCAGCGCGCTGACGCGCAAAGGCGCTGAAGCCGCCGACGTAGAGCTCGATGCCGCTGCCATCCAGATACAGCGTGTGCGTGCACACGGCATCGAGAAAGTCGCGGTCATGCGAGATCACCAGCAGGGTGCCGCGATAGCGCTTGAGCCAGCCCTCCAGCCATAGCACGGTGTCGAGGTCGAGGTGATTGGTGGGCTCGTCCAGCAGCAGCAGATCGGATCGGCACATCAGCGTGCGCGCCAGCGCCAGACGCATGCGCCAGCCGCCGGAGAACTCGTTGACGCCGCGCTCCAGATCGCTGTCGGCAAAGCCGAGGCCGCGCAGCAGCTGCGCCGTGCGCGATTCCGCATCCCAGTTGCCGGCGTGATCCAGCGCCTCGGCCAGGTGGGCGAGGGCGACGCCGTCCAGGTGCGCCTGATCGAGCGTCCAGCGCTTGCGCAACACGGCCAGCTCCTCGTCGCCCGCCAGCGCGTAGGCCAGCGCGCTGTCCTCGCTGTGCGGCATGTGTTGGGCCACACTGGCCTGCACCCAGGTGGGCGGCACCAGCAGTGTGCCGGCGTCTGGCGGCAGTGAGCCGGAGACCGCGGCGAACAGGCTGGACTTGCCGGTGCCATTGCGACCCACCACGCCGACGCGGGCGCCGGGCGGGATGTCGAAGCTGGCGTTCTGGATCAGCACGCGGCTGCCGCGTGCCAGGGTCATCGCCGACGCACGGATCATGGCGCCAGACCCTCGCTCTGGCGCAAAGTTCCGGTGCCCGGATGGGGGGATGTTTGCCGAAGTTCATTCATAAGCCGCAGAATAGCGGGCTTCGGGAGTCAAAGCGCCGGCTGGTGGCTGTCCCCGTGTACCGACTTCTGAACCTGCTCCCCGTACCTCCTAAACCCCCGGAAGGAATCACACGATGAAATCGATGCTCACCAAGAGCGCAGTCGCGCTCGCTCTCGGCATGGCCCTGTGCGCCCAGACTGGCTTCGCCGCCGACCCGGCGCTGAAGACCGAGAAGGACAAGCACAGCTACATGATCGGCATGCTGTGGGGCAAGCAGCTGCAGGACATCAAGGGCGAAGTCGACCTCGCCATGATCCAGAAGGGTCTGAATGACTCCTTCACCGGCGGCAAGACCATGCTCAGCGAAGAAGAAGCGCAGCTGGCCAGCCAGGAGTTCCGCAGCAAGCTGCAGGCCAAGCGCGAAGCCGAGCGCAAGGCCGCCGGCGAGGCCAATCTGAAGACTGGCGAAGAGTTCCTCGCCAAGAACAAGACCGCCCCGGGCGTGAAGGTCACCGAGAGCGGCCTGCAGTATCAGGTCATCAAGGAAGGCACCGGCCCGAAGCCGAAGGCCAATGACCAGGTCAAGGTGCACTACGTGGGCACGCTGATCAACGGCACCAAGTTCGACTCCAGCATCGACCGCGGCCAGCCGGCCACCTTCCCGCTGAACGGCGTGATCCCGGGCTGGACTGAAGCGCTGCAGCTGATGAACGTCGGCAGCAAGTACAAGCTCTTCATCCCCGGCAAGCTGGCCTACGGCGAGAACGGCCAGCCGCAGGGCGGCATCGGCCCGAACGAAGTGCTGATCTTTGAAGTCGAGCTGCTCGAAATCCTGAACTAAGGCATCCGCTCAGGTTCTCGCAAAGGCCGCCTCCGGGCGGCCTTTGTGCTTTTGGGGCGCCCACTAGTCGACAACGCTACGCGACGATGCTCGACCTGTGCAGAGCATTCGTCGGACCTGGGCGGAGCAGTCGCTGGACCTGTGCGGAGTAGTCGTCAGACTTGTGCGGAGCAGTCGCTGGACCTGTGCGGAGTAGTCGTCAGACTTGTGCGGAGTAGTCGTCAGACCTGTGCGGAGCAGTCGTCGGATCGATGCGGAGCAGTCGTCGGATCGATGCGGAGCAGTCGTCGCACCGATGCGGAGTAGTCGTCGGACCGATGCGGAGTAGTCCGCCGACGTGGACACAGCAGTCCACCGACTTGGGTGCAGCGGTCCACTGACTTGGGCGCAGTCGTCCGTCGACTTGGGCGTAGTCGTCCGTCGACTTGGGCGCAGTCGTCCGTCGACTTGGGCGTAGTCGTCTGTCGACTTGAGCGCAGTCGTCCGCCGACTTGGGCGCAGTCGTCCACTGACTCGGGTGCAGTCGTCCACTGACTTGGGCCCAGTCGTCCGCCGACTTGGGCGCAGTCGTCCGTCGACTTGGGCGTAGTCGTCCGCCGACTCGGGCCCAGCGGTTCCGTGACTTGGCGTTCGACGTCGTGCACCTGCTGCACTCGGGTACGCCCACTGCAAGCGCCGGTGTCGCCGACTTCCACGCGGCGATGGCGCAAGCGATACGTCGCGCCCGTGTACCTCAGCGCAGAGGTTGGCCACGCGCATCGTCGGGATCGAGAAGCTTGCAGCAATCTCGGCAGCACCGAGCATCGTCCGCAGATCGATCGGTGTCTCCCCTGGATCGGACGGAACGCATCGCCCGTCTGAGGGCGAGGAGACAACGGGAGCGCCGCGCCGGCTGGTCAGTCCGTCATTCCCGCGAAAGCGGGAATCCAGTCGAACAACTCGCCGAGCATGCGAAAGCCGGAATGGCATCAGCGCGCTTTCCGTCGGCGTCTGCGGGAATGACGTTGCAGGAGTGTGGCGCTGCTTTGGTGTAAACATGCTTCAATCACGTTCGGCATGTTTGTACAGGCTGAAGCCTCGTACGCCAATTCCTGCGCCCCGAATGGTTCTTGGGTAGATTCCGCTGACCCGGCTGGGCATGGCGTTCTACGAGGGATCGCATGAAAGAGATCGTTGGAGCATTGCTACTTGCGTTATCGATGTCGAGCGCGAGCGCGAGTGCGAGTGGGGTCAAGGTGCATTGGCCGCTGATGGACTATATGGGAACGATGCGCACGCAGGCTGAAACTCACCTGGCGCAGTCGGGCGGCCAGATGCGCATGTCCTTCCCGATGTTGCTGGTGTATGCGGTGGAGGGGAAGCTCGTCTGGATGGGAAAACCCGACACCCTGGACAGCAAAGTGCTGCGCACCCGTGCTGATCCGGCAAGCGATCTGGCCTCGGTGTTGGCGAGTCTCGATCAGGCGCGCAAGACATATGCCGACGTGGGTTTTGATCAGGTGGACGGACTGCCGTCTGAGCAGATTGAAAGGGACCCACCGCCGTTCTGGTGGTGCCGAACTTCAGCTGCGAGGCATGTGCAGGCATGATCGAAGGCGCCAGCCAGCAGATACCTGAGGATTGGAATCTGGTGATTGCCGCTGTAACGCTGGGACAATGAGCTTGAGTCGGGCGGCCGGCTCCAAGATGGCGAGTGCCTTGGTGCTGATGCTTTGTGCAGCGCTGTTTGCGGTGTTGCGCGTCGGTGCCGATACGATTCGAGCGCGCGAGGTGCCAGGCGCCGGAGATCCCGACACTCTGGCCTCGGCGACCATCGAATGGGCGGAATCGCGACCGTTTGACCAATCGGGCATCGATGCCCGCTTCGTCAGTGTTCTGGCCGAGTCGGACGGTGTCGAGCGGCTTGCTGGACAGACGAGCCTGGAACTGGGGGCGAGGTCAGCAGGGCGCGAACTCAAAGCGCGCATCGTCCTGGTCCAGGGGAACCTGTTTGAAACGCTGGGCGTGCGCCTGGCCACGGGAACCAGCAAGACGTCGGCGCGCGAGGCAGTTATCAGCGATGCCTTCTGGCGGCGTGCATTCGATGGTCGCCCCGACATCATCGGCCTGCAGTTCCAGTTGCATGGGCGTTCTATGAATGACGATCCCTGGACCGCACTGACGGTAGTTGGAGTGGCGTCGCCGGGCTTTGCCGGCATTCGCCCGGACCAAGCTGAGGATATCTGGTTGTCGTGGGCAGGCTGGCCCAACGTCCTTCTGCCGGACACCGAGACCGAAGACTTCGTTGCCCGCGCAGCACCGCTCAACGTCACGCTGCGCGTCACGGGCGCCGCGGATTTGCGCCAGATCTCCTTCGAATTGAGTCAGCGCGCGGAGCGCGTTGGCTTGTTCAAGCCTGGCGAGGCACGAATAGCGGTGACGCCGGGGGCTGGGTCGAGCGTTTCCACATGGACCGCATTTCAGCAGCGCTCGCGACTCTTTGTGGTTTTGTTTGCCTTGCTGTTGATGATCGGATGCTCGTCGATCAGCGCCAGCGTAGCTTTGCAGCGCGCGCAGGAGCAAAAGGAAGATAGCATTCGCATGGCGCTCGGCGAAGCGCCGGTGCAGCGCTTTGCTCGCATCGTCCGGGCCGCAGCATGGTCAACTGTGATACCTGCGGCCTTGGGCGTGGCCGGCGCGGCAATATTGTTTCAATGGTTGAAGGCGGTCGATGATGACCGCCTCGTTTGGTTGATGAGCCAGTTCGAGTGGGCGCAAGCGGCACCTGTGCTGCTCGGCTCGGCATTCTGGGTTTCGGTTTCGACGTGCGCGCTCATGCTCCTGACCCGTTGGCTGTTTCGGCGCGTGGGTCAACGTATCGGGCTCGGTGATCGCGGCAGCACCCCGACGGTGCTGCTGTTTCCGGTCGGCGTTGGCATCCTCGGCGTTTTGGCGGTGGTCGTTGTTTCAACCGGTGTGTTGTGGCAGTTGCGCCAGCTGCAGGCCCGCGACTTTGGCTTCAGTCCGGAGACGGTACACGCAGCGTCCATTATCCCGCGCTCCGGCGACAACAAGCAGTCCTTCGCGCGGATGTTGGCTGCCCGATCTGCAGCGCCGCTGTTGAGCCAGCTGAACGATCTGCCGCCCGGCAGTGTCGCGCTGGCAACGGCTTCGCCGTTTGCAATTCCGCTCGTGCGAGAGATGAAGCGTTTTCCGGAATCGGTGCAGGTCTTTGTCAACGAGGTCACGGCCAGTTACTTCGATGTGTTCAACCTGCAAGTGCGGGCAGGGCGGCGATTTGCTGCGGAGGCCAGCGATGAAGTGGTGGTCAGCGAGCAGTTCGCCCGACGTTATCTCGCCGATGGCTCCGCAGTGGGGGCACGCCTGCGCTTGGGCGGTCTGAAGGGTGGGATCGAGGAACTCGTGGTGGTTGGAGTTGTGCCAGACATCCAGCGCATTACGGCCAAGGACCCAACTGCAGGGGTGATCTATCGCCCATTATTGAACGAGGGCGGGCTGTGGACGGTACTGGCCAAGCCTGATGTGGCCCAGCAGATGGCTATCAGCGTGACGCAGTACCTCGCCGACAGCGGACAGGGAAATGATTGGGTGCTTGCGCCGATGCGACCGCTGTCCGAACGGGTCGAGTGGGCCTATCGCGCGGAATGGCTGGAGGTCAAGGTCCTAATGTGGGTAGCACTTGCGCTGATCGCTGTCGCGCTCTACTCGGTGGTTGCCACACTTCGCAGTCTGTTGTTGCAACGCGGTAGGGAAATGGCGGTGCGACGCTGCCTGGGCGCGCCGACTGCCAGCCTTTTGACAGCGGCTGTTGGCCTTGCGCCGAGCGCAGTTGCGGCCTTCTTGTTGGGTGGCTTGCTGCTGGTGTACGGATTCGCGCGCCTGCTGTTGCCCGAAGTTAGCGAGCGCAGCCTGTTACAGGCCGCATGCGTGGCCTTGGGGCTGCTGGTAGCCGGCTGGCTATCCACTCTGCATCTGGCCCTCAGCCGGCGCCTGGAAGCCCAGTTGATGCTGCGTTTGAACGGGGTGCTCGGATAAGGCGGCTGATAGGTTCAAGAATCTCCGGCGAGCTGCACCATAGGATCGCAGTCCCGTCACAGATCGAGCTATGCCATCGTTCTCACGACCCGCCCTTGGTTGTCGCACATTTCCTCGATCCACCACTGGCGGTCCCGATAGTCTTTGGTGAATCGCATGTAACTCGCCATAACCGTCAACTCTGTTGGGCTTGGCGTGAGTCTCTTAATCACGAATTCTGGCAATGAGTTGGCCAGCCTGGGGAACTCAAAGCCGTCGTGGTCGAACAAGTAGACGCTGCCAGTTTCCGTGCCGGTCGTCGCCACCAGCAGGTAGTTGCCGGATCGCGGCACTTCGCCCACTACCACGCAATCCCTTACCAAGGATGGGATGCCATCTTCAGTATCATCAGTTGGCATCCCGTCAAGCCACGAATCCAGTGCACTCCGAAACTCCTCCCACTCGGCAGGTGATCCGATGTAATATGCGGAATCGCCGCTCTCTTCGTCAAAGTAGAGTCGCAGGTTCCCAAACGCTGAATAGAATGCCGCCAAGCCTGGTATGTCGGGAATGCTGGCGTTGGTATCCGGTTCAGCTGCAAGGTGGCGAAAGCTCACGGTCTTGCGGTTCTTCTTCGCGCGAATCTCCACGCACTCGAAGGTGCCGCTGTGCCCCAGAACTGCGATGTGTAGTGCATTGCCCATCGATATTCCTCCATCTTGATCATTATCTTCAACCAACGAGCGCCCGAGGTTTGCTTGGCAAAAGCCTACACATACGGAGTTTGGCTGGTCAAACCTAGTTGGCGCCGGTGGTTGCTTTGTGAGCGATGGCGCATGCCGTGCGTCGGCGTGCCGTACGGGACGGACGATGTGGTGGTATGTGGTCAATGCGCACGACCCGACCCCGGGAGCCTGGATTCCCGCTTTCGCGGGAATGACGGCGTGGCAAGGTGTAGTCAGCGTTCACGACCCGGCCCCAGGAGCCTGGATTCCCGCTTTCGCGGGAATGACGGCGTGGCAAATTGCAATCAGCGTTCACGACTTGGCCCCAGAAGCCTGGATTCCCGCTTTCGCGGGAATGACGGCGTGGCAAATTGCAGTCAGCGTTCACGACTCGGCCCCAGGAGCCTGGATTCCCGCTTTCGCGGGAATGACGAGGGGCCGGGTTTCGTCGCGCTGCCCTACGCCGCCGTGCTTACACCGGCGGCGCATCCATAAAGCCCAAATCCGGTCCGACGATGGCGGGGATGCTGCCGGTGAAGTACTGCAGGTTGGGGAAGATGGTGTCGCGGTCGAGGTCGGACAGGCCGTACCAGCGCGCGATGGTGGCGGCGTACTGGTCGGCGGATAGCGTCGGGATGATCTGGCCCCAGGCGGCGTCGTCGGGGTTGTTGGTGGCCACCAGGCTGGGGAATTTGCCGTAGATGCGCTGGCCGTTGACGCCGCCGCCGAAGACCAGGTGGTGGCCGCCCCAGCCGTGGTCGGTGCCGTCGCCGTTGTTGGTCAGCGTGCGGCCGAACTCGGAGGCGGTGAAGGCGGTGACTTTGTCGGCGAGGTTGAGAGCGGGGTTGCTGAGGACGTCGTAGAAGGCTTTCACCGACTGCGACAGCTCGCGCAGCAGATCGGCTTGGTCGGGCAACTGGTTGTCGTGGGTGTCGAAGCCGCCGAGGCCGGCGAAGAACAGCTGGCGTTCCATTTGCAGCGTGCTGCGCGCGCGGATGACGCGGGCGATCATCAGCAGTTGGGCGGCGAAATAGGGCAGTTCCGGCAGATTCGCCGGGTTCCAGGTCAGTCCGAAGGCATCCCAGAAGGGGCGGAAGACGACGTCGTTCTCGGGGTACAGCGCCAGCGCGGCTGCAACTTGCGCCGAGGTGTCCATCGCGCGCTTGGTTTTGGCGACGTAGGCGCGCTCGAAGGGGTGGCTGTAGCTCTGATTCAGCAGCGCGTTGAAGGTGAGACAGCGGCGCCGGTTCCAGGTGTTGGGACCGTTGCAGCTGGCGCCCTCGGTATTGATCAGATCGATTTGTTCGACGCCGCCCGAGGACATGAAATAGGGCGAGACGGTATTGCCGGCCTGAAACACGTTGTCGCCGTCCAGCGACACATTCATCGACAGCACCTGATTCGGATTGGTGGCGGCGAAGATGTCGGCCAGCCGGCCGCCCCAGCCGATGCGGCTGCTGGCGTCGGCGCGCGGGGTTTGCCAGAGCACGGACTGATCCGAGTGCGAAAACAGCTGCGCCGGCAGGATCGCGCCCGGTTGCTGGTACAGGGCTTTGGTCATCGGCCGCACCAGCGGGCCGACGTTGGCGACGATGGCCGCATTGCCGGCATTGAACATCTGCTGAACGCCGGTCATCGCCGGGTGCAGTCCGTACAGGCCGCCACCGGTGGGCGGGGTGACCGGGTTCAGCGGCAGCAGCTGCGCCTGCGGGATCGCCAGCGTGCTGCGGGTGGCGGCGTAGACGCTGTAGCCGGCGTCGCGCGGGATCACCATGTTGAAACAGTCGTTGCCGCCGTAGAGGTACAGGCACACCAGTGCCCGATACTCGTTGCCCAGCAGGCGGCGCGGTGGCTGCGCGGCCGCCTGCGCCAGCGCCATCTTGCTGTACAGGCTGGAAAAGGCTGCGCTGGCGGCGGTGGCGCACAGGGTGCGATGCAGAAACTCGCGGCGCTTCATCGCACTCATCTCACTTCTCCACGACGTATTCGGGCGAGGTCAGGATCAGCCACAGCGCATCCTGCAGCCGGTAGCGCTGCCAGTCGCTGCCGCTGTTGTTCTGATTGATGTCACTGATGTGTGCGATCAGCGTGCTGCGCATGAAGTCCGACATGCGCCCGCCCATGAACAGCAGGTTGTAGCGATCAATCAGCTCGGCGGGGCTGGTCGCCAGCGCCATATCGCGACTCAGATCAACCTGCACCGGATCCCACTCGCCGAGGCCGGTGTTGCCGAACCATGCCCAGAAAATCTTGCCGCCGAGCTCGTTGGTCAAGCGGTTGATGTAGGTGTCGGTGGTGATCTGAAACTCGGGCGAGTACAGGCCCAGCGTGGCGATTTCGCCCGGCAACTGATAGCCCGGCAGGAAGAAGTTGAACACCGTGGGCGAGCGCTGTACCGCCTGGGCGCTGTAGTACTCGGGCCAACCTTCGCGGATGCGGCCATCGCGCGAGCGGCCGTTCAACGCGCGCCACAGCTGGGTGATGCGCAGCAAGGGCTCGCGCAGCTTGCCGAAATTGGCCGGCGGGCTGAGCGCGCGCGCGTCCGGGTCCATCAGAATGGCGCGCGCCACCGCGGCCAGATCGCCGCGCACGCCGCTGCCGTTGTTGTTGAACACGCTGGCGACGCGATTGACGTAGGCCGGCGAGGGGTTGCTGGTGGTCAGCCGCTGAATCAGCAGTCGCGACAGGAACGGGCCAACGTTGGGATGGTTGAAGACGTTGTTGAGCGCCGCGGTCAGATTGCTGCGGGCGGTGCCGCCGGCCGGCAGCACGCCGTTCGGCAAGGCCACGCCGGCGTAGTTCAGCAGCTGTTTGCTGCCGCTGCTGCCGTGATAGATATCACCAAAGGCGGTGCCTTCGCCCCAGGGCTTCAGCGGCGTGCGCCAGCCAGCATGCTGGCGCCAGTCCTGGGTGTCGGGCCCGGACGGACAGTACTCCCAGTCCCACCAGTTCAGAGAGCCGCCTTCGGGTGCGCTTGGTGGCAGGCAGGTCGAATAATTCCAACCGGTGAACACCTGGGCAAGACCGCTGATGACGTTCTGGTCGTAGCTCGGGATGGTCTGCACGCCGGGCGTGTTGGGATCGCCGTCCTTGGGCGTGCCGTCGTTGTTGAGCTGCACCAGTCCGATCGAGAACAACTGCATGATTTCGCGCGCATAGTTCTCGTCCGGGCGGATGTTCTGCGCCGGGTCGGGCTTGCGATTCATGAACATCGACAGGTAATGACCCATCGCCGGATGCAGCGTCACCTGCTCCAGCAGCGTGCGGTAATTGCCGAGGGCATTGGCCGACAGCAGGTCGTAGTAGTGCGCAATGGCGGTGGGATTGCCTTCCAGCGAGCCGTTCTGATCGGAGATCACCAGGATCTGGCTGAGCGCGAAAGCCATGCGCTGGCGCAGCTGGTCATTGTTCTGCAGCGCGTTTTTCCACCAGATCTCCTGGCGCTTGTCCTGCCAGACCTCGATCGGCTGCCCGGCGGCAATGGCTTGCTGGATCAATGCATCCAGGAAGGGCAGTTGCTGCGAGACCGGCAGTGTCAGTTGCTCGGCGATCCAGGCGTTGTAGCCGATGCGCGCGAGGCGATCGATCTCGCTGAGGGTGGGCCCGAAGGTGGCCTGAGTCAGGAAACGAGCGGCCTGCGCCTTGTTGTAGGGGCCTTCGGCGGGCTCGTCAAAGCCGCTGCCAAACACCTGCGTTTGGGCGTACAGCGGGCCGCTCAGCAGAGCCAGTGCCGCCAACGATCCGCGTAGGAGCTGCAGGGCCATACGCCATCCTCGATGCTCGATAGGCCGGCAGTGTAGGGATCGCGCTTCGGCACTTGTGTGAACTTCGCTTGCAAATCTGTGGATTGCCCTTGCGGGGCGCGGCGCGATGGCTAAGCTGCGGGCATGAACACTCGATCCAGCCTGGTGCGCCGCATCGCGGTATTGACCTTGACGCTGATGCCCGTCACGGGTTCAGCCTTCTCGCTCGGCGCGCCGATCTGTGAGGTCAATACGCTGCCGTTGATCGAGATGAGCAGCACGCTGGCCTCGCCGCCGCCGGCCGGCTGGGTGCTGGAAACGCGGCCCTACTACCAACCGGGCCAGGTGCAGACGCTGCGCGTGCGCAATACCCAGGATCCGCTGCGGCAGGCGCGCGGCATTTTGATCTGGGCGAAACTGGGGCCGTTTACCGGCGCCGGCAGTTTTGCCCCGGGCCCTTTGTATCAGTACATCCCGGCGCCCGCGGTGTGCGGCGAATGGGCGCTATCGCATAACAGCAGCACGCCCAAGTCGCAGTCGGAGCTGGTGTTTCCGTGGACGGCGCCAGAGGCGGGCACGCCGATCCTGCGCGCCTTCATCATCGAGGAATGCGGCCTCGGCACCGGCGCCTGCCGCAGCTTTCAGGCGCTGACGCCGCTGAAGGCCTTGTACGAGGCCATCCACGTCGACGGCCTGGAAGATCCCGTGCTTTGAGCGACGGGGCGGGTGTCGGGTCTTGCGCACGCCGACGCTTGCGGCACACGGCTGCGGCGGGGCAAAAAACGGGGCGGGGGGCAGGGGGCGGGGGCCGAACACTGCGGCAGCTTCATGGCACTGTCGCCGGTACCAATTGCTCCACGAGCCAGTGTGCAAATGGTCGCGAAAGTGCCGGGAAGTGCGGCGGCTCTCATCCCCCGCCCCCCGACCCTTGCCCCGCTCTTGACCCCCACGCACTCAGCTACCCAAGCGCTGGCGCAGCAGTTCGTTCAGTTGCGCCGGATTGGCCTGCCCCTTGGTGGCTTTCATCGCCTGACCGACGAAGAACTGCAGCAGTTTGTCGTTGCCGGCGCGGTACTGCTCGACCTGCTTGGGATTGGCGGCGACGATCTCGTCGACGATCGCGGCCAGCGCGCCGCTGTCGGACACCTGCTTCAGTCCGAGGCGGGAGATCACCTCGTCGGCACTTTCCTGACCCTGCCAGAGCGCCTCGAACACCTGTTTCGCCATCTTGCTGGACAGGCTGCCGTCGACGATGCGCTGCACCAGACCGCCCAGACGCTGCGCCGACACCGGCGAGGCCTCCGGCGACAGGTTGGCCGCGTTCAGCGCCCCCAGCCATTCGCCCAGCACCCAGTTGGCGCACAGTTTGGGTTGCGCCGGCACCGCCGCGCACAGTGCTTCGAAGTACTCGCAGAGCACGCGGTCGCCGGTGAGCAGCGAGGCGTCGTATTCGGTCAGCCCGAGCTCGCGGATGTAGCGCAGCCGGCGCGCCTCGGGCAGTTCGGGCATCGCCGCGCGGCAGCGCTCGATGTCGGCGGCGTCGATCAGCAGTGGCGGCAGATCGGGATCGGGGAAATAGCGGTAATCGTGCGCCGATTCCTTGCCGCGCATGCTGCGAGTTTCGCCGCGATGGGCGTCGAACAGCCGGGTCTCTTGCACCACCTTGCCGCCGGCCTCGATCAGCCGGATCTGCCGCTCGATCTCGTAATCGATGGCCTTTTCGACGAAGCGGAAGGAATTGACGTTCTTGATCTCGGCGCGGGTGCCGAGCGGCTCGCCGGCGCGGCGCACGGACACATTGGCGTCGCAGCGGAAAGAGCCTTCCTGCATATTGCCGTCCGACACGCCCAGCCAGCGCACCAGCGTGTGCAGCGTCTTCAGATAGGCCACCGCCTCGCTGGCCGAATGCAGCGCCGGTTCGCTGACGATCTCCAACAGCGGCGTCCCGGCGCGATTCAGATCGATGCCGGTTTCGGCATGGAAGGCATCGTGTACGCTCTTGCCGGCGTCCTCTTCCAGATGCGCGCGGGTCAGCGGCACGTACAGCGTTTGGCCATCGTCCAGGCGCACCTGCAGACCGCCGCCGACCACCACCGGCAGCTCGAACTGGCTGATCTGATAGCCCTTGGGCAGATCCGGATAGAAGTAGTTCTTGCGCGCGAACACGCTGCGCGGCGCCACCGTGGCGCCCACGGCGAGGCCAAAGCGGATAGCGAGCTCGACCGCGGCGCGGTTCATCACCGGCAGCGTGCCGGGCATGCCGAGGTCGACCGCGCTGGCCTGCGTGTTGGGCTCGGCCCCATAGGCGGTCGGCGATCCGGAGAAAATCTTGCTCTTTGTGGCCAGCTGGACGTGGACTTCCAGGCCAATGACGGCTTCCCAGTGCGCCATGCTCAAGCCTCGCTCTCGGTGACCAGCGCGGGCGCCGCGCGGTGCCAGTCTGTGCATTGTTGATAGCCGTGGCCGGCGCGGTAGAGCAGGTCTTCGCGCCAGTGCGGCGCCACCAGCTGCAGTCCCACCGGCAGGCCCTGAGCAAAGCCGCAGGGCACCGACATCGCCGGCAAACCGGCGAGGTTGACGCCCACGGTGTTGATGTCGGCCAGATACAGCGCCAGCGGATCGGCAAGCTTCTCGCCCAGGCCGAAGGCCACGGTCGGACTGGTCGGACCGGCCAGCACGTCGACCTCGGCGAAGGCGCGCACAAAGTCCTCGGTGATCAGGCGCCGCACCTGCTGCGCGCGGCCGTAGTAGGCGTCGTAGTAACCGGCCGACAGCGCATAGGTACCGGTCAGGATGCGCTTTTGCACCTCGTGACCGAAGCCCTCGGAGCGCGAGCGCCGGTAGAGGTCGTTGAGATCCTTCGGATCGGCGCAGCGATGGCCGTAGCGCACGCCATCGAAGCGCGACAGATTGCTGGACGCCTCGGCCGGCGCAATCACGTAGTACGCGGCGATCGCATAGGCGCTGCTCGGCAGATCGACCTCGACCACAGTGGCGCCCTGGCGTGCGTACTCGGCCAGCGCGGCCTCGATCGCCGCGGCAACGCCGGCGTCGATGCCGGCGCCAAACCACTGCCGCGGCGTGCCGATGCGCAAGCCGCGCAAGGGCTGCGCCAGGGCGGCGTCGACTGCAGGTAGGGGCTGATCGCGACTGGTGGCATCGCGCGGATCGAAGCCCGCCATCACATCCAGCACGCGCGCGCAGTCCTCGGTGGTCTGGGCGATCACGCCGGCCTGATCCAGGCTGGAGGCATAGGCGACCATGCCCCAGCGCGAAACGCGACCGTAAGTCGGCTTGATGCCGGTGACACCGCACAGGGCGGCCGGTTGCCGGATCGAGCCGCCGGTGTCGGAGGCAGTGGCGTAGGGCACGATACGCGCGGCCACCAGCGCCGCCGAGCCGCCCGAGGAGCCACCGGGCACGCGGCTCGGGTCCCAGGGATTGCGTACCGGGCCGAAATGGCTGTGCTCATTCGACGAGCCCATCGCGAACTCGTCCAGATTGGCTTTGCCGATCAACACGCCGCCGGCGTCGCTGATGCGCTCGTGGATGCAGGCGCTGTAGGGCGGCACGAAGTGCTCCAACATGCGCGAGCCGCAGGTGGTGGTGACCCCGGCGGTGCAGAACAGGTCCTTGTGCGCATAGGGCACGCCGGCGAGCGCGCCCGCCGCACCGCGCTGGCGCGCGGCGTCCGCGGCACGCGCGGCGTCCAGCGCGTGCGGGCCGAGCGTGGTGATCAGGGCATTGAGCGTCGGCTGCAGCCGGTGCGCGCGCGCCAGTGCGGCGGCGGTCAGCGCCTCGCTGCTGGTCTCGCCACGGGCCAGTGCGGCCAGTTGGCCGGTCAGGGTGGTCGGCAGACTCATTCGATCACCTTCGGTACCAGGTAGTAGCCCGCGCTCGCCGAGGGGGCGATCGCCTCGAAGGCCTCGCGCTGGTCTTGCTCGCTGACCACATCCTCGCGCAGGCGCAGGTTGGGGTCGCCGGGATGCGCCAGCGGCGCCAGTCCGTCCACCGGTGCGGCGGCGAGCGCTTCGAACAGTTTGAGGACGGCGGAGAGTTCCTCGGCCAGACCCTCCAGGGCCTCGTCCGGGACGGCCAGGCGGGCGAGGTCGGCCATTGCGCGGACCTCGGATCGGGATACGGACACGGCATTCACGTGGCAGTTACATTGCGCCGCAACATAGCATGGTGCGCGCCGACCAGTGCAGGCGTGCTGACTTCGCTGCAGCGCGGCGGAATGGGTCTGTTGAAGGAACTGCAGCGGCCTGTCGGGCGCCAGCGCGCGCGGCTTGCTGGCCGCGGCCCGCGGCCCCTATGCTCGGCCCCGCTCTGAAGGTGTCCGCCCTGGCTGCAGGCTGGGGTGGGTGAAACGGGAAGTCGGTCCAATGCCGACACTGCCCCCGCAACGGTAGATCGTCGACGCCGCATCGTTAGCCACTGCACCGGTATGGGTGTGGGAAGGTGATGCAGGCGACCAGCCAGTCTGGTCAGACGATGAGTCCGGAGACCGGCCTTCACGAGGACTCGCAGTGTCCCGCCGCGAGTCGTCGATCGGCGTCGCGGAGGGCGACGGTGGTTCGTCCGTCGTCGGTCATTGCCGTCGTCGCCGCGAATCCTCGTCCGCACCCGCGTCCCCGAAGCCCACGCGGGTGTGCGTACTTGGAGAAACCCATGAGTCTGATGTTGACCGCGGCCATCGTCGCCGCGTTGCCGGCCGCCTCTGCGCGGCTGGATGCCATTACCGTCACCGCGACACGCCGTCCGCAGGCGCAGCAGCGCGTGCTGGCGGATGTCAGCGTGATCGAACGCGCCGAGATCGAGGCCAGCCAGGCGCCTGATCTGCTGGAATTGCTGCGCTGGCAGGCCGGCGTGGATCTGGCCCGCACCGGCGGCAGCGGCCAGAGCAGCAGCCTGTTTCTGCGCGGCAGCAATTCCAATCACGTGCTGTTCTTGGTTGACGGCGTGCGCATCGCCAGCACCAACACCGGTGCGGCGGCCTTCGAGCATCTGCCGCTGGATCAGATCGAGCGCATCGAGATCGTGCGCGGGCCGCGCGCCAGTTACTACGGCTCCGATGCGATCGGCGGCGTCATCGCCATCACCACGCGCGAGCGCCAGGGCGCGGGCTTGCTGCTGCGCGCCGGCAGCCAGGGACGCGCGGCGGGTGCGCTCGGCTACGGCGTCAGCGGCGAGCGCGGCGCGCTCAGTCTGCAACTCGGTGGCGAGCACTACGACGGCTACTCGGCGCAGACCCCGGAGGGCTTCAGCTACGATCCTGATGACGATGGCTACCGCAACCGCAATCTGGCGCTGCGCGGCCGTCTGCAGGCCGGCAGCCAGCAGCTCGGTTTCAGTGCGCTGGCCACGCGCGCCGATGTCGAATTCGATCAGGGCGAGACGGCGGTCGACCAGCATGTGCTGGCACTGACGCTGGACGGGCCGCTGGCCGCGGACTGGCAACATCATCTGAGTCTGGGCAGCGCCCGCGACGATCTGCTGACGCCGGTCTACTACGCGCGCTTCGCCACCCGCCGCACGCAGCTCGACTGGATCCACGATGTGGGTCTGGGAGCCGATCAGCATCTGGTCTTCGGCCTCAATTTGCAGCGCGAACGCGGCCTCAGCGCCAGCATCGGTGCCAGCGCCCCGGACTACGCAGAGAGCTTGCAGCATCGCGCGGCTTTCATTGGCTGGCAGGGCAGCATCGGCAACTGGGATCAGGAACTGGTGCTCAGGCACGATGACCACGAGCGCTTCGGCGGCAAAGCGACCGCGCAGGCGGCGCTGGGTTGGCGCTTCGAACAGGGTCGGCTCTATGGCAGCTGGGGCGAGGGCTTCCGCGCGCCCAATCTGAACGAGCTGTATTCGCCAGGATTTGGCGGACTCTATGCCGGCAATGCGGAACTGGCGCCGGAGCGCTCGCGCTCGCTCGAACTCGGCGTCGAGGCCACATTGGCCTCGATCCAATGGGGCGCCAATGTCTACCGCACGCGCATCGACGATCTGATCGCCTTCGAGGGCGCCGGCAACTTCCAGGCGATCAATATCGCGCGCGCCGCCATCGACGGGCTTGAGCTCAGCGCTCATCGCCAGTGGGATCAGTGGTCGGCCGGTGGCCAGCTGACCTGGCAGGACGCCGAGAACGCGCGCACCGGCACCGCGCTGCTGCGTCGACCGGCGCGCAAGGCGGCGCTGGACGTAGGCTATCGCTTCGACGGCGGTCTGCAACTGGGTGCGGATCTGGGCTATGCCTCCGCGCGCCGCGACGTCAGCCGCGAGCTGCCTGGCTACGCGCTGATCGGGATGCGCGTCGACTGGCCGCTGTCGCCGCAATGGACGCTGGGCGCACGCCTGGCCAACGCCAGCGACCGCGAGTACCAATGGGCGGCCGGCTATGCCGCGCCCGGCCGCGAGTTCATCGTCAACCTGCGCTGGGAGGCCCAGCCATGAACTGGCGCGCGGCGGCAGCGGCAGCGATGGCCCGCAAGACCATGCCGACCGGCGCGCTCGGTCGCCTGCAGGCGCTGGCCATTGATCTGGCCGCGCGCCAGCGCACGCTGTCGCCGCGCGTCGAACGCACCCGCGTGATCGTCTACGCCGCCGACCACGGTGTCAGCCTCGACGGCGTCTCGGCCTATCCGCGCGCGGTAACGGCGCAGATGCTGCGCAATTTTGCCGAGGGCGGCGCCGCCGTGTGCGTCCTCGCGCGTACGCTGGGCGTGGAGCTGGAAGTGGTCGATGTCGGTGTCGACCGCGATCCCGAGCCCTTGCCGGGTGTGGCGCAGGCCAGCGTGATGCGCGGCAGCCACAATCTGCGCGTGCAAGCGGCGATGAGCCCGGCGCAGTGCGCGGCGGCGCTGGCGGTGGGACGGGCCGCGCTGCGACGTGCCGATGGCGTCGACGCGCTGGGCTTGGGCGAGATGGGCATCGGCAACACCACCGCCGCCAGCGCGCTGCTGGCGGCGCTCACCGGTGCCAGTCCCGCGGATTGTGTGGGGCCGGGCACCGGGCTGGCCGGCGCCGCGCTGGCGCACAAACAGGCAGTGGTCGCACAGGCACTGGCGCGGCTGAGGCCGGGCAGCGATGCCATGACCGTGCTGGCTGAGCTCGGCGGACTGGAGATCGCCGCCTTGGTCGGCTGCATCCTGGAGGCGGCGCAGACCGGCATAGCCGTGGTCGTCGATGGATTCATCGTCACTGTGGCCGCGCTGGTGGCGACGCGCATCGACCCCGCCTGCGCTGAGTCGCTGATCTACGCGCACCGCTCGGCTGAGCCGGCGCATCAACTGGCGCTGGAGGCCTTGGGCGCCGAGCCGCTGCTGGATCTGGGCATGCGCCTCGGCGAGGGCACTGGCGCCGTGCTGGCGATGCCGCTGCTGCGCGCCGCAGCGGCGATCCTGCGCGAGATGGCCACCTTCGAATCGGCTGCCGTGGCGGATCGAGCCCCATGCTGAGACGTGAACTGCGGCGCATCGCCACGGCCGCCACCTTTCTGACCCGGCTGCCGCTGGTCGCCCGTTACGCCAGCGGCGATCCGCAGGAGCTCGCGCGTAGCGTGCGCTGGTTTCCGCTGGTCGGTGCCGGGGTCGCCAGTCTAGGCGCTGGGGTGCTGCATGTGGCCTTGGGGCCTTTGCCGATCGGGATTGCCGCCGCGCTGGCATTGGCGGCCATGGTGGCGATCACGGGCGCCTTTCACGAGGACGGCTTCGTCGATGCCGCCGACGGCCTGTTCGGCGGCATGACGCCGGCGCGGCGGCTCGAGATCATGAAGGACAGCCGCATCGGCACCTTCGGTGGCGCCGCGCTGATGCTGATGCTGTTGCTGCGCTGGCAGGCGCTGATTGCGCTGCCGCTGGCGCATCTGCTCTCCGCACTGGTGGCCGCGCATGCACTGGGTCGGGCGGCCACGCCGATCCTGGCGCTGTGCCTGCCCTATGTGCGCGAGGGGGCCTCCAACAAGCCGGTGGCCGAGGGCGTGCGCGGCGGCGATCTGGCGATCGCGCTGCTGGTCGCCAGCGCGCTAGGCGCACCGCTGCTGATGGCCTTGGGGCTGGGTGGCAGTCTGACGCTGTTGCTCGTCGGTGCGCTGGTGCTGGTCGCGCTTGGCACGCTGTATTGGCGCAAGATTGGCGGCATCACCGGTGACTGCCTGGGTGCGGCGACGCAGACGCTGGAGATCGTGATTCTGCTGGTGGCGATCGCATGGCTGCGCTGATTCTGCTGCGCCACGCAGAGCCCTTGACGTCCGCGGGCGTGGCGCTCGGTCACACCGATGTCGAACTGTCGGCCGCCGGGCGCGCGCAGGCGCAGGCGCTCGTCGAGACCTGGCAGGGACCGCGGCCGCAGCAGATCCTGTGCAGCGACCTCCGGCGTGCGCGCGAGACGCTGGACCCCTTGCTCCGCGCCTGGGGCATGTCCGCCCGCTACGATGCGCGGCTGCGCGAAATGCACTTCGGCGACTGGGAAGGTCAGCGTTTCGACGATCTGGCGCAGTCCGATCCGGAGCGGTTGGCGCACTGGTATGCGCACTGGCAAACCGAGCCGGCGCCGGGCGGCGAGTCCTTTGCCGAACTGCGCGTCCGCGTGCGCGCGCTGCTGGCCGAGGCGCAGACCGGGCCGGCGCCATTGCTGCTGTGCGCGCATGCCGGCAGCCTGCGCGCTGTCCTGGTGGAACTCGGCCACTGTAGTCCGGTCGAGGCCTTCGCGCGCCCCGTGCCCTATGCGCAAGCGCAGTTCTGGGACGCGCCCGCCGCCCCGGGCCACAGTGCCGCTGGCTATACTGGCCAGACCGCCGATGGATCGGTAGAGGCATGGCTGGCATCTGCAAGCAGCGCTGGTGGATAGCTTTCTGGGCTGCGTTGGCCGTCTGGCTCACCACGCCTTGCTCCGCGCAGGCGGTGCAGACCACCTTGGTGCTGGGTCGGGTCAGCGACGATCCGCGCGTGCATTACGCGCGTCTGCGGCCTTTGCTCGACTACGTGGTGCCGCGCATGGCCGACCTCGGCATCCGCGAGGGTCGTGTGCTGATGGCGCGCGATGCCCAGCAGATGACCAGCTATCTGCGCCAGGGCAAAGTGGATTGGATCACCGAAACATCGGGCGCGGCGCTGGGCTTCGTCGAGCGCGCGCAGGCGCGCATCCTGCTGCGAGCGCGCCGCGGCGGGCTGTACGACTACCACTCGGTGTTCTTCACCCGGCGCGAGAGCAGCATTCAGCAGCTGGCGGATTTGCGCGGGCGGGCGCTTGGCTTTCAGCATCCCATGTCCACCAGCGCTTATCTGGTGCCGGCCTCGATGCTGCTGCAAGCCGGTCTGCCGTTGGCGATTCAGGCCTCGCCGCTGGAGCGTCCGCCGCCTGAGTTCATCGGCTACGCCTTTGCACGCTCGGAAGGCAATCTGGTGACCTGGGTGCACAAGGGCCTCGTGGATGCCGCCGTGTTCAGCAACCAGGACTGGGACGAGATGGTGCGTGAGTCCCCCGATGTAGCGGCGGATCTGCGCATCTTTGCCGAGAGCCGCGAGTTTCCGCGCGCGCTGGAGTTGGTGCGCCGCGGCCTCGATCCGCGCATCGAGGCACGCTTGAAGGCCTTGCTGCTGGCGGCGCATGAGGATCCCTTGGCCGCCGAGGCGCTGGCCAAGTACCAGCGTACCGAGCGCTTCGACGAAATCGACGCGCAGACCTCGGCGGTGCTGGACGAGTTGCGTACCGGCGTGCTGCGCGTGCGGGCGGAGATCGAATGATCCGCATCGGCCTGCGTGCCAAGTTCGTGTTGAGCCTGCTGGCGACCGTGCTGCTGTGGCTGGCGGTACTCGCGCTGGGCTGGCGCTCCGGCAGTGCGGCGCTCGACAGCGTGGTGCGCCAGGGCGAGAGCGCGCTGCGCGAGCAGTCGCGTTCGGCGCTGGCCGATCGCGGCACGCAGCTGGCCAGCTTCCTGGCCGCGGCTTTGACCAACCCGGTGTATTTCTTCGACCTGTTGACCGTACGCGAAGTCGCGCGCTCGGCACTGGAACAGCCGGATGTCGCCTATGTGCTGGTGTACGACACTGAGGGCCGCGTCATCCACGATGGCTCGCTGGAGATTCCCCGGTTTGGCCAGGTGATGGACGATCCGCTGGCGCACAAGGTGATCAAGGCGCGCGGGCCTATGCTGCAATGGGATGCCGATCGTGTCGATGCCAGTGCGCCCATCGCGATCGGCGATCTGCGCCTCGGCGGTGTGCGCATCGGCATGTCGCTGGCGCGCACCGAGGGCGCCGTCGCGCTGGAATCGGCCACCGCGCGCGAGCGCTTCCGGCAGGCTTTCGCCGGCCCGGCGCACGTGATCGGGCTCGGCTTCTTTCTGATGGCGCTGTGGGTGGCACTGGCCGGCTGGCTGGTGGCGCGCGGACTGGTGCGGCCGATCCGCAATCTGGCGGCGCAAGCGCGCGAGATCGAACGCGGGCACTTCGATCAGTCAGTGACTTCTCGCCGCCGTGACGAGCTCGGCGAGCTGATCCGTGGCTTCGGGCGTATGAGCGAGGCGGTGCGCCGCCATCACCACGACATCCGCAAGTTGGCCTATCAAGACAGCCTGACCGGGCTGCCGAATCGCCTGATGTTCCGTGAATTGCTCGACGAGGCGATCGCCGAGTACCGCGGCAGCGGTCTGGGGCTGGCGCTGTTGTTCATCGATCTCGATGACTTCAAGCGCATCAACGACACCCTCGGCCACGACGCTGGCGACGATGTGCTGGTCGAGTTTGCGCGGCGGCTCAAGTCCAGTCTGCATCGCCCCGACCAGCCGGCGCAGCCGGTGCTGGCGCGTCTGGGCGGCGATGAGTTCGTCGCACTGCTGTCCGGGCTGGATGCGCGCCGCAAGGGCGAGGCCGGCGCCAGCGCGCTGATGCGGGCGCTGGATCAGCCCTTCGTCATCGGCGACAAATCGCTGGTGGTCGGCGCCAGTATCGGTATCACGCTGTTCCCGGATGATGCGCACACCTCCAAACTGCTGCTCAAGCACGGCGATCTGGCGATGTACCAGGCCAAGCAGCAGGGCAAGAGCTGCTATCGCTTCTTCACCGGGCAGCTCACCGCGGACGCTGAGGAGCGCCTGGGGCTCGAACACGATCTGCGCGAGGCGATGGAACATGGCGCACTCGATCTGGCCTACCAGCCCATTCACGATCTCGGGACTGGCCAGTTGGCTGGCGCGGAAGCCTTGCTGCGCTGGAATCATCCGCAGCGCGGTCAGGTGCCGCCCTCCATCTTCGTGCCGGTGGCCGAGAGCAGCGGCCTGATTGATGCGCTGGGCGACTGGGTGCTCGAGCGCGCCTGCCGTGATGCGGTGGCCTGGCAGGCGCAGGCGCCGGGCTTGTCGGTCGCGGTCAATCTGTCCGGCCGTCAGCTGATGCGCGCCGATCTCGGCGAGCGCATCCGCGCCACCATCGCCCGCCACGGGCTTGCGCCCGAGTTGCTGCACCTGGAATTGACCGAGTCCAGCCTGCTGCATGACGAGCAACTGGCTTTTGCCGCGCTGGCGCAACTGCGCGCCACCGGGGTGCGCGTGTGGCTGGACGATTTCGGCACCGGCTTCTCTGGCTTGAGCCATCTGCGGCGGGCGCGCGTCGATGGCGTCAAGATCGATCGCAGCTTTATCACCGACATCCTCAGCGATCCAGAAGATCTGGCGCTGGCCAGCGCCATCATCGCGATGGCGCACTCGCTCGGCATGCAGGTGATCGCCGAAGGCGTGGAGAGCGAGGCACAGTACGCGCTGCTGCGGGCGCGCGGATGCGATCAGGCGCAGGGCTTCTGGATGAGCGCGGCGATCAGCCCGGAGGAACTGGTGCGCCGACCGCGCGCGATCGACAGTGCGCCTTGAGCCGTCAGGCGCCGGCGCGCGTCCGCTGCTAATGTACCGGCAGCGCTGAGGGCAGGGGGCGATCCGTGCGCATACTGGTGGTCGAAGACGATCAATTGCTGGGCGAGGGACTGGTCACGGCACTGCGCCGGCAGTCCTGTGTGGTGGACTGGCTGCAGGACGGCACCTCGGCCATTGCCGCGCTGCGCGCCGAGGATTTCGATGTGGTGCTGCTGGATCTGGGCTTGCCGCGCCAGGATGGCTATGCCGTGCTGAGCGCGGTGCGCTCGGCCGGCAATCGCGTGCCGGTGCTGATCCTGACTGCGCGCGACCAGGTGGCCGACAAGGTGCGTGGCCTCGATCTCGGCGCTGACGATTATCTGATCAAGCCCTTTGACCTCAACGAACTGATGGCGCGCCTGCGGGCCTTGCACCGGCGCGCCCAGGGGCAGGCCAGCAATGTGCTGGTTCATGGTGATCTGAAGCTCGATCCGGCCGCGCATCTGTGCGTGTACAAGGGCAAGGTGATCGAGTTGCCGCGGCGCGAGTTTGCGCTGCTGCGCTGTCTGATCGAGAACACCGGCCGCGTGCTCACGCGCGAGGCCGTGGTGCAGCGCGTCTATGGCTGGGACGAGGATCCGGAGAGCAATGCGCTGGAGGTGCATGTGCACCATCTGCGCAAGAAACTGTATCCCGAGCTGATCCGCACCGTGCGCGGCGTCGGCTATCTGGTCGAGCCAGTCAAGCCATGACATCGCTGCGGCGCCTGCTGCTGGTGTCCTTGTTGCTGACCATCGGCAGCGCCACCGCGCTCAGCACCTGGTTCAGCTATCGCGACAGCCTGACCGAGGCCAACGAGCTGTTCGACGCCAAACTGTCGCAGTCGGCGCGCGTGCTGCGCGCCTTGGCGGCGCGCTCGCTGGCTGATCGCCAGGGCGTCGATCCCTTGCTGGTGCGTGCGCTCGACCGCGAGATGGAGGGCAAGGGCGATGAGCTGGCAACCGCCGATGGCCACGCCTACGAGACCAAGCTGGCCTTTCAGGTGGTCGATGCCAATCGCGTACTGCTGCTGCGCTCCGACAATGCGCCGGAGCAGCCGATGGCCGAACTGCGGCGTGGTTTTGGGCGCACCGAGATCGATGGCGCCAATTGGCGCACCTTTGCGCTGTTGACCAGCAGCGAGCAGTGGTATCTGGTCGCGGAGCGTGAGGACATCCGCGATGAACTGGCACGTGAGATTGCCGTCGGCACGGCGCTGCCGGCGCTGATCGCACTGCCGGTGCTGGCGTTGCTGGTGATCGCGATCGTCGGCTGGGGCTCGCGCGCGATCACGCGGGTGGCGCAGGAGGTCGAGCGCCGGCCGGTGGATCGGCTGGACCGGCTGGATGCGCGCCAGGCGCCGCGCGAGCTGCAGGGGCTGGTGCAGGCGCTCAATCGATTGTTCGCGCGCGTCGAATCGGCGCTCGAGCGCGAGCAGCGCTTCACCGCGGACGCCGCCCACGAGCTGCGCACGCCGATCTCCGCGCTCAAGCTGCATGCGGAGAATCTGGCGGCCAGCGTCGATCAAGAACAGCGCCAAACCTCGCTGGACGGATTGATGCGCGGCATTCGCCGCTGCGAGCGGCTGGTCGCCCAATTGCTGGATCTGGCCCGGCTGGAGCGCGCCGGCCTGCGTCCGGAGCTGCGCGCGGTGGATTTGGCATCGGTGCTGCGCGGCGTGATCGCCGATCTGACGCCCGAGGCAATCGCGCGCGATGTCGAATTGGTGCTGGAACCAGGCGAGAGCGCGCCAGTGTTGGGGGACCCGACGCTGCTGGCGGTGCTGGCGCGCAATCTGATCGAGAACGCCATCCGCCACGGCGGCTCGCAGTCAGAAGTTCTGGTCACGCTGATGCGCGATGGCGAGGCCGTGGCGCTGATCGTCGAGGACGCCGGCCCCGGTATTCCGGTCGAGCAGCGCGAACGCGTGTTTGCGCGCTTTCATCGCGAGGCCGACAGCGGCGTGCCCGGCAGCGGGCTGGGGCTGTCGATCGTCAGCCGGGTGCTGGAACTGCTGCAGGGCAGCATTCAACTCGGCAGCGGCCCGCAGGGCAAAGGCCTGCGCGTCAGCGTGCGCTTGCCGGCAGCAGTCAGTTGATGCGACCTGGCGTCAGCTGGACGTCGGCGTCTCCAACGACAAGGCATAAAAGCGATTGCAGCCAAAGTGCCCGGTCGCGCCCCAGGCCGCGGGCAGTCGCTGGAAGCCGGCTTGCTCATACAAACGCGCGGCGCGATCCATGCCGGTGAGGGTTTCCAGGTAACACTGGCGGAAGCCGGCCGAGCGCGCGTAGGCCAGACAACGCTGCATCAGCGCCCAACCGGCACCCTGTCCGCGCAGCGCCGGCAGGAAATACATCTTGCGCAGCTCGCAGGTGTCGGCCTCGTGACCGACGAGCGGTGCGATGCCGGCGCCACCGCACACCTGACCGTCCTGCACGACGACGAAATAGGCCGAGCGCGGCGCTGCATAGGCCTCCGCCATGTGATCGACCTCGGCGTCGTGAATGGCAAAGCCAGGGCCGTCGGCGCCGAATTCGGGCATGACGCTGCGGATGACCTGGGCCACCGCCGCATTGTCGGCGGGTGTGATCGGGCGGATGTCGTAGCTCATTCGAGAATCGGTTTGCGGGCGTCGATGTCGTAGCGCATGCCCGGCGTCAGGATATGCAGGCGCACGTTGGTGATGCTGACCGGTTCGCCCAGGCTGGCCTCGGCCATGGTCGAGTGGCGCACTTCCGAGGGATCGAGTACCAGCACGGTGCTGCTGCCGACCACCTCGATCACATTGTCCGGGCCGATGAAGGCGGCGGTGTCCTCGTCGATACCGAGGGCCAGGGCGAAAGGGTTCAGCGCCAGCGCCGTCAGCAGGCGACCGATACGGTCGCGCTGGCGAAAATGCTGGTCGATCATGATCTTGTTCGACAGACCCAGGCCCGGCGCGAGGCTGACCATGCCGGCGCGCGGCGTCGCGCCTTCCTCGCCACCCGAGATCATGTGCGCCGGCATGATGGCGGCGCCGGCGGAGGTGCCGGCGATCGGCATGCCGTCAGCGTGCCGACGACGCAACAGTTTGGCCACCGGCGTGCCGCCGATGGTGGTCGACAAGCGCAACTGGTTGCCGCCGGTGATGAACACGCCATCGCAGTGCGAGAGCACGTCGAGCGCGGCGTCATCCTCGCAGTCCTCGCGGCGCGCGAAGCGCAGGATCTCGGTCTGTCCGGCGTCGAAGCCGCTGAACAGCTCGCGGTAATTCACGCCGGCGTCGTCGCGGCGGGAGGCAGTGGGGATGATCGCAATGGACGGCTTGCGGCCGCACAGGCGGACGAAGCGCTTGAGGATCTTGGCGTCGCCGATCTTGTCCTCGGCGCCGCCGATGGGAATCAGAAATCCGCGCGTTCGATCGGGCAGGCTGTGAGCCGGCACGAGGCCTCCGGTACCAGGGAAAGTCGCGCAGTATAGCGGCAGCGGGCTGAACCGCCCGCGGCAGCGGGATCAGGCCTGGCGCTCGCGGGCGTAGCGCTCGAATTCCGCCGGCGGCAGCGGCCGCGAGAAGTAGTAGCCCTGCGCGTAGCGGGCGCCCAGAGCCAGCAGGAAGTCGCGCTGCTCGGCGCTCTCGATGCCTTCCGCCACCACGCTCAGACTGAGCGCCTGCGCCATCTGCAGGATCGCCTCGCACAGGCGCGCATCGGTGCGATTGCTCGGGATGCCCTGCATGAAGTGGTGACTGATCTTGATGCCGGCGATCGGCAGCCGGCGCAGATAGCCGAGCGCGCTGTAGCCTTCGCCGAAATCGTCGATGCTGATGGCGACGCCGAGGGCGCGCAGACTGCTCAGCGTGTGTTCGGTGGCGGGCGCATCCTCGATCAGCGCGCGCTCGGTCATTTCCAGCTCCAGCGCACTGGCGGGCAGGCCGGTTACGCGCAGGGTTTCGCGCACGCTGCGTTCGAAGTTCTCGCCCAGAAACTGGCGAAACGACACGTTCACCGCCACATGACCCAGTGCCAGGCCGCTGGCGCGCCAATCGCGCAGCTGCCGGCAGGCTTGATCGAGCACCCAGGCGCCGATGCGGACGATGTCACCCGAGGTTTCGGCGATCGGTATGAACACATCCGGCGCCAGATCGCCGAGCATGCGGCTGCGCCAGCGCAGCAGCGCCTCGGCGCCGACCACTTGTCCCGTGTGCAAATCCATCTTTGGCTGGTAGCACAGGTGCAGCTCCTCGTTCTCGATCGCCCGGCGCAGCTGGGTTTCGATCAACAGGCGCTCCTTCAGCTGCAGCGCCAGCGCAGGCGAGAACATCTGCCAGTTGTTGCGACCGCGCCGCTTGGCCTCGTACATCGCCACATCGGCGTGGTTCAGCAGCTGCTGGGCGTTGAGGCCGTCGTTGGGATAGCGCGCGATGCCGATCGAGGGCGTGATGATGAATTCCTCGCCGGCGTGGCGGAAGGCATCGACGAAGGCGCTGCGGATATGTTCGGCCAGCTGCCAGACCATCTCGTCGCTGGGCGCGTCCGGCACCAGCACCAGAAACTCATCGCCGCCGAAGCGCGCCAGCTGCACGCCATGCGGCACCGCTGCCGCCAGTCGCCGCGCCGCGCTGACCAGCAGGCGATCACCCGCGGTATGGCCGATCAGATCGTTGACCACCTTGAAGCGATCGAGGTCCACATACAGCAGCGCCGGGCCGGGATGGCCCTCGGTGCTGGCCAGCGCAGCGCCCAGATTGGCCAGGATGGTGTCGCGATTGAGCAGCCCGGTCAGCGGATCGGTCTGCGCTTGCCGCCGCAGTCGGTCCTCTTCCAGCTTGCAGGCGGTGATCTCCTGGATGGTGCCGGTCACCTGGTAGGGCACGCCCTTGCGTGTTTGCGCGTGGCCGAGCACGCGCACCCACAGCGTGCGCTGCGTGGGATGCTGCACCCGCACTTCCAGATCCAGCGGCGTGCCGTCGCGCACGCTGCGTCGCATCGCCGCGTCCATGCGTGCGCGGTCGTTGGGATGCAGCATCGGCCCCAGCCCCTCGGTCCCCACCGGATGCATCGGATCGCGCCCCAGCAGGCGATACAGCGCATCGGTCCAATACAGCTTGCGCTGGCGGATGTCGAAGGTCCAGCCGCCGATCCGGGCCAGTTGCTGCACCTCGTCGAACAGCTCGCTGGCGCGTTTGAGCTCGGTGACGTCGCTGAACAGCGAGATCAGCTGGAACGGTCGCGGCTCGCCATCGCGGAACTGCGGCACCACGCTGATCGAGACCCAGCGCCCGATGCCGCTGCCGCGCTCGACCAGTCCCAGCACGGTGGAATCCACCCGCGCCATGCTGCGCGCGGCGCGCAGCACCGGGTTTTCGCGCCATTCGATCGCCTGGCCGTCGGCGTCGTAAAGATCCCAGCGGGCGCGTGCCAGCGGATCGGGGTCGTGATCGGCAACCCCGAGGATGCGCCGCGCCGCGGCGTTGAGCGAGATCACGCGGCCGTCGGCGGCGTGTACGAGCACGCCCTTGTCCACCGCCTCCAGCAGCGCGGCGTAGCGCTCGTCGCGGGCGCGCAGTTCGCGCTCGGCCAGGGTGCGCTCGCTGATGTCGCGGGCAATCGCGACGATGATCTTGCGACCGCCCTCGACATAAGCACGCGAATGCACCTCGACCGGGAACACCACCCCATCGCGGCTGCGGTTGGTGGTTTCGATCGAATAGGTGCGACCGATCTCCAGATCCGGGTCGATGCGCTCGAGGTGGTCGGCCGGCAGCGTGGGATTGAGGTCGTGGACGCGCATTTGGCGGAGCTGCTCGCGGGTCCAGCCAAACAGCCGGGTGGCGGCATCGTTGGCATCGACGATTCGGCCCTCGCGGTCAATCAGCGTAATGGCATCGGGGGCGCCGTCGAAGACGCCGCGGTAGCGCGATACCGCGGCGGCACTGAGCTCGATCAGCACGCCGACGCGGGCAGCAATGTCATCCAGGTCCTCGGTGCGCAGCGGCCCCCGTGCCGCCTGATCGCGCAGCGCGCCCAGCCAGGCCAGCAGGTCAGCAGCGATGCGGTCGACGGCGCCAGGATGGGCCATGCGGGCAGGCGCTCAGTCCGATAGCCGCGCGTGGCAGATCGATGCGACCTGCATGGATCGATCGGGCATGGTTACTCACTCCCCCCAGGGTGCGCCTGCCATTTGCAGACATTAGCAGATGGCAGGTCGGCCGTGCCCGCGCGGCTCGGCGGCGGCGAGTCAGAGATCGTAGACGTAATGGATGCCGCGTGGCTCGTAGCCCAGGCGCTCGTAAAAGGCGCGCGCCGGTCCGTTGCTGGCGTAGGCATCCAGCGTCAGGCTGCTGCAGCCGCGCGCGCGTGCCAGCTCGGCCAAGGTGTCCATCAGGACCTGTCCCAGCCCCTCACCGCGCCGGTCCGGCAACACCGCCACGTTTTCGACGTAGAGCACGCTGCCGGCGTACAGATGAATGCGCTCGATGTAGCCGGCCATGGCAATCAGGCGCTCGCCCTCGAAACAGCCCAGGCACTGCCAGCCCAATGTGCGCATGCGCAGGCTGCGCTCAATCACATCCGCCACCGGCACCGCCGGTTCGAGCAGCGCAAACAGCGCTGGCAGCTGCGCGTAGTCGGCATCGAGGAAGCTGCGCAGTTGCCAGGCCATGGCCGTCGATCTCGTGCTGGGTCGGACGCATGCTCGGCGCCGATCCGGGCAGCGGTCAACCCGGCAGCCGTCCAGACGGCCGCGCTGGCGCAGCGAGTTCATGGATTTCCGCTAGCATCCGCGGCCCCGGAACGACGGTGAGCTCGCGCATGCGTCTGTTGACCAAGCTGCCCAAGGTGGGCACCACCATTTTCACCGTGATGTCGCAGTTGGCCGTGCAGCACCGGGCGGTCAATCTGGGGCAGGGTTTTCCGGACTTCGAGGGTCCGGCGGCGCTGCACGAGGCCTTGGCGCGCCACGTGCGCGAGGGGCGCAACCAGTACGCGCCGATGATGGGCATTCCCGCCCTGCGGCAGGCCATCGCGCGCAAGACGCAGTCACTGTACGGACGCGCGGTCGATGCCGATCAGGAAATCACCGTGACCAGCGGCGCCACCGAGGCGCTGTTCGCGGCAATCCACGCCGTGGTGCGCCCGGGTGACGAGGTGATCGTGCTCGACCCGTGTTACGACTCCTACGAACCCGCCATCGAATTGGCCGGTGGGCGCGCCGTGCACATTCCGCTGCTGGCGCCAGAGTTCGGGATCGACTGGCAGCGCGTGCGCGACGCGATCACGCCGCGCACGCGGCTGTTCATGATGAACTCGCCGCAGAATCCGACTGGCGCGACCATCAGTCGCAGCGATCTTGACACGCTGGCCGAACTGCTGCGGGACAGCGAGATCCTGGTGCTCTCGGACGAGGTGTACGAGCACATCATTTTTGATGGTCGTCGCCACGAAAGCGTGCTCGCGCATGCCGAACTGGCCGAGCGCAGCTTCGTGCTCTCAAGTTTCGGCAAGACCTATCACATCACCGGCTGGAAAGTCGGCTACTGCATCGCGCCGCCGACGCTGACGGTCGAGTTCCGCAAGGTGCACCAGTATCTGACCTTCTGCACCTTCACCGCGGCGCAGTGGGCACTGGCGGAGTATCTGGACGCCGATCCGCAGCATTATCTGGATTTGCCGGCTTTTTATCAGGCCAAGCGCGATTACTTCGCCCGTGCGCTGCAGGGCTCGCGTTTTCGTCTGTTGCCGGTGTCCGGCGCGTATTTCCAGCTGGCGGACTACTCGGCCATCAGTGAAGAGGACGACCAGAGTTTCGCGCGTTGGCTGGTGGCGCAGCATGGCGTCGCCGGCGTGCCGGTGTCGGCCTTTTACGAGGCGCCACCGCAGCAGCGGCTGATCCGCTTCTGCTTCGCCAAGACCGAAGCCACCCTGGATGCCGCTGCGGAGCGTCTATGCGCGATCTGACCGTCACCCTGGTACAGGCGGCTACCCGTTGGCACGATGCGCCGGGTAACCGCGAGATGTATGCCGCGCTGATGTTTGGCGCTGCGCCCGGCACCGATCTCTACGTGTTGCCGGAGACGTTCTTGAGCGGCTTCTCGAACGAGGCGATCGATAGCGCCGAGGGCATGGACGGCGAGGGCGTGCGCTGGATGGCGACACAGGCGCGTGCATTGGGTGCTGTCGTTACTGGCAGTCTGGTGGTCCGCGAGCACGGCCGCGTCTACAACCGACTGATCTGGGCGCGCCCCGATGGCAGCCTGGCGCACTACGACAAGCGTCATCTGTTCCGCATGGCCGGCGAGCACGAACGCTATGCCGGCGGCAGCGAGCGCCTGATCGTGGAACTGAATGGCTGGCGCATTTGTCCGCTGGTCTGCTACGACCTGCGCTTCCCGGTATGGATGCGCAATCGCTACGACCGCGACGGCGGGCGCTTCGACTACGATCTCTTGCTGTTCGTCGCCAACTGGCCGAGTCCGCGCCGACATCCCTGGCGCACCCTGCTGCGCGCTCGTGCCATCGAGAACCTGAGTTATGTGGTCGGCGTGAACCGCGTCGGCATCGATGGCAACCAGCTGCACTATGCCGGCGACAGCGCCGCCATCGACTACGTGGGCGAGTCGATGCTGGAACTCGGCGCGCAGCCGCAGGTGGCGCAGGTGACGCTGTCGGCCAGCGCACTGGCCGCGCACCGCGAGCGTTTCCCGGCCTGGATGGACGCCGACGACTTCGAGCTGCGCGGCTGAGCGCAGCCGGCGCTCAGGCTGCGCCGCGTAGACTTTGCCCCTGGTGTCGCCGCAGGACAATCGTATGCGCTTGGGGTTGCTGATCTCGTGGCTGGTGCTCGGCTTGGCGGCGCTGCTGTCGCCGCCAGCGCACGCGGCGCCGCAGTGCATCGGTCTGGTGCTGGGCGGCGGCGGTGCGCGCGGTGCCGCCCATATCGGCGTGCTCAAGGTGCTCGAGCGCGAGCGCGTGCCGATCTGCCGGATCGCAGGTACCAGCATGGGCTCGATCGTCGGCGGCTTTTACGCGGCGGGCTACACGCCGGAGGAGATCGAGGCCATCCTGGCTGCCGTCAACTGGTCCGATGTGCTCGATGACGATCCGCCGCGTGATGATTTTCCGATGCGCCGCAAGAACGACACGCTGCGCTATCTGCTCGATTTTCGGCTCGGCCTGCGCGACGGCGCGATCCAGTTTCCGCGTGGCGTGATCCAGGGTCAGAAGCTGCTGCTGTTGCTGCGCCGGCTGACGTTGCATACCTGGCAGGTGCCCGATTTCGACCACCTGCCGATCCCGTTTCGCGCAGTGGCCACCGATATCGCCCGCGGCGAGCCGGTGATTTTCGATCATGGCGATCTGGCCCTGGCGATCCGCGCCAGCATGTCGGTACCGGCGGCCTTTGCGCCGATCCGGGTCGACGGGCGGCTGTTGGTGGATGGCGGCATCGTCAACAACGTGCCGGTGGACATCGCCCGGTCGATGGGGGCGGATCGGCTGATCGTCGTCGATGTGGGCGCGCCGCTGGCGGACGATTCCGAGCTCAATTCGCCTATGGCGATCACGATGCAAATGCTCGATGTGCTGATGAAACAGCGTACCCAGCAGGTGCTGTCGACCATGGCACCCGAGGACATCAAGATCCTGCCGCAGTTGGGTGATATCGGCAGCGCCGAGTTCGATCGGGCGCGAGAGGCGGTGCCACTGGGCGCGCAGGCCGCCGAGGCCGTGGTGGCGCAGCTGCGTCAGTGGTCGCTGTCGGAGGCCGACTATGCCGACTACGTCGCGCGCCAGCGCCGGCTGCCGATGGATGCGCCGACCATTGCCTTCCTGGACGTCGTGAAGACCCGGAGCCGCACCGCCGGTTATGTGGAGCGCGAGCTCGCCGATGTGGTCGACCAGCCGCTCGACGTGGGCCGCATCGAACGCGCGATCAGTGGCGTCTACGGCCAGGGCAACTACGAGCGCATCGTCTGGAAGCCGATCGAACGTGGGAACGAGACTGGCCTTCAGGTCACACCGGTGGACAAGGGCTGGGGCCCCAACTTCGTTACCTTCGGTCTGCAGCTGACCGATGATTTCGAAGGCCGCAACAGCTATCAGCTGGGCGTGGAGTACACCATGACCGGTCTGAATCGCTACGGCGGCGAGTGGCGTTCGCGCGTGGAGATCGGTCGCGTCGCCGGCCTGCGCACCGAGTTCTTTCAGCCGGCCGGGGATCGCGGCCAATACTTCGCGTTTCCCTACATCGAGTACAGCGCGCAAGACCTGCCGCTGAGCATCGGCGCCCAGCAGGTGTCCGAATACCGCTTGCGGCGCGCCAACTTGGGCTTCGATGTGGGACTGGAGATCGGTACCCACACGCGGCTGTATGCGGGTCTGCAGCGCGCCCAGGCCAGTGCCACGCTGCAGGTGGGCGACGACAGCGTGTTTGGCAATGTCAAGGAGCAGCTGGGGGCTGTGCGCGCCGGCTACGTGCGCGACACGCTGGACGATGCTGATTTCCCCGGACGCGGCAGCCGCGGCGAGTTTCGCGTGATCGCGCAGTCGCCGGCGCTGGGCTCGGCGTTCAGTGGCCAGATTGTCGATCTGGCCTGGGACAAGGCGCTGACGCGCGGCAAGCAGCGCTTTCTGCTCGGAACTCGGCTGCATTCGATCTGGGGCGACCCGGGCTTGTTCGATTCGCTGTCGCCACTCGGCGGCTTTGGCAATCTGTCGGGCTACGCCGACCGTGAACTGCTGGGTGGCCACAGCGCGCTGTTTCGCAGCGTCTGGTACCAGCGCCTGGGCGATGAAGGCAAGCTGTTCTCGACGCCGGCCTTTGTGGGTGCGACGCTGGAAGCCGGCAATGTTTACGACACGCGTGAGCGCCTGCTCAGCCTGGAGAACCTGATCTACGCGGGCAGCGTGTTCGTGGCACTGGATTCGCCTTTCGGCCCGATTTTCCTGAGCTACGGACGCGCTGACACCGGCGCCAGTTCGGTGTACCTCAATTTTGGCGGACTGCTGCGCCCGCCGCCCTGAGCGGGCTGGGCTCGGCCACCATGCACCTCTACGAACCGGGCGACCTCCGCGCTCCGGGTCTTGCTTGAATGGGGGACGCAAAGGACGCAAAGGAGCGCCAAGGACGCAAAGTAGAGCCAAATCAATGCCTGCTTCTGCTTCCTTCGCGTCCTTCGCGGACCTTTGCGTCCTTTGCGTACACCAATACAGGGTCTTTCGTAGCGTCGGGTCAGGCTGATCGCAATTCGGCCATCGGAGCCCAACGGTTCTTCAGGGCGCCATCAACCAGTCGTGCAGATCCACAGGTGTGCGCGGCAGCGTGTCGGCGCGCCAGATGTCCGGCGGCTGCGCGTGGGCGCCGACGGCGTCGAGAAAGCGCTCGCGCGGCCAGCTTTGCGCGCCCAGGCTGATCAAATGGGCAGTCTCGACCTGACAATCGATCAGCGGCCAGCCCCAGCGCTGCAGCTGGGTGCACAGGGCCCATAGCGCCAGTTTGGAGGCGTCCGGCACGCGGCTGAACATGGATTCGCCGAAGAACATGCGGCCCAAGGCCAGTCCGTACAAGCCACCCAGCAATCGCGTGCCGTCCCAGATCTCGATGCTGTGCGCGAGCCCCAGCCGGTGCATGCGCGCGTAGGCAGACTCGATGTCGCGAACGATCCAGGTGCCGTCCTGACCCGGCCGCGGTGTTTGCGCGCAGGCGTGGATCACCGGCAGGAAGGCGCGGTCGATGCTGAGCTGCCAGCCGCAGCTGCGTGCGCGTTTGCGCAGGCTGCGGCTTGGTTTGAAGGCATCGGGCTCCAGCACCAGACGCGGGTGGGGCGACCACCACAGGATCGGGTCCTGCTCTGAGTACCAGGGAAAAATCCCGCGTCGGTAGGCCTGCTGCACGCGTTCGGGCGACAGATCGCCGCCCATCGCCAGCAAGCCATTGGGCTGTACACGCGCCTGGCTGGCCGGTGGAAAGGCGGCGGGATCACTGCCGAGCACGGGCAGTTGCCACATCAGCCGGCGGCCCGCAGCTTCTTGAGTTCTTCCTGCACCTGCTTGGACTCGGGCTCTACCGCCAGCGACTGCTCCATCGCGGCGATGGCATCCGGCGTGCGTCCCAGCTTTTGCAGGATTTGTGCGCGCCGATAGTGGGCGCCGGCCAGCGAGAAGTTATTGGGATAGTGGGGCAGGGCGATCAGCGCGTCGAGCGTGCTCAGTCCTTGCTCCAGTTCCTGTCCGCTCATGGCGCTCCACTTGGCGTACTGGTAGCGCAGCAGCGGCTCGTCCGGCTTCAGCGCCAGCGCGGCGTCGAGCACGGCGCGGGCTTCCGCCGACTTTTGCTCATTCAGCAGTACCGCCACGACCACGCCGACCGACTCGGCATCGGCAGGCTGAAGCGCCAGCACCGCCTGGTGCTCGCGCAGATAGCCGGCGCTGTCCTTCTCGCGCGCCAGCAGAAAGGCGCGCGCCTTGTGGCCGGCGATCGGATCGGACTGCTGCAGTCGCGCCGCGATCGCCTTGGCCTCGTCCTCATCGCCGCCCATCATGCCGGGCGCCATCATGTAGTACTGCATCAGCGCGAATTGGGCGTCGGTGTAGGCGGGGTCGCGTGCAATGGCGGCTTCGAAACCCTGCCGGGACGTCTTGGCCAGACCCATCGCCTTGAACATGCCGGAGCGCATGGCCAGTTGCCCCGCCGTACGCCCCACCCAGTAATTGGCCTGTGCATTGTCCGGTGCCGCCTCCACCCAGGCTTGCGCGGCCTCGTGCGCCTGTTCGTACTTGCCGCGGGCGATGAGGTCCGCGAGCGTCACGGCGGTGTCGGCTGGCTGCGCCGGGGTCAGCGTATCGGCATTCGCGGTCAGGGCAGTCAGCAGTAGCGCAAGGGCAGCGAGTCGCATCATCAGCTCCGGGCATAGTCGAGGGGTCATCGTGGGTGGCGGCAGCGATGCCGGGCATGAATAGCGGTCGATTTCCCAACCTCCGGTGAATTTCCCCGTTCCGACGCGCCTTATTCAGGCAGATCGAATGCCAGGATTGAGGCATCGTCACTGGGCATGGCGCCACCGGCGTAGATCTCGATGGCGGCGATCACGGCGGCAACATCGGCCGCCGGGGTGCCGCCGCAACGCAGCGTCTGATCGAGCTTGTCCGGCGCAAAGGTGCCGCCCTGGACGCCGCGGATTTCCGCCACGCCGTCCGAGTACAGCACCAGACGCTCACCCGGGCAGATTTCCAGCTCCTCGCCGTCGAAACTGGCCTGCGGGTCGATGCCGAGCGGGATCGATCCGCGCCCGCTCAAGGGGTCAGGGCGTCCATCCAGTCGCAAGTGGCGGCCGTGACCGTGGCCGGCATCGACATAGCGCACGCGCCGCGTCGGCAGATCGACGATGCCGATCCATGCCGTGGCAAAACGTCCGCCGCCGACCCGGCTGACGTAGCGATTGCAGCGGGTGGCTGCGGTGGCGGGGTCGCCCGAGCCCAGCAGTTCGGCATGCAGATAGGCCTGCACGCTGGCCATCAGAAAGCCCGCGCCGACGCCGGCGCCGGCGATATCACCGAGAATCACCGCGCAGCGGCGATCATCGACGGCGAACACGTCGACCAGATCGCCCGCCACCAAGCGCCCGGGATGCACATGGAACGCATAGCGCGTGCCCGCGCAGATGCCCTGTTGCGGCGGCAGGATGCGACGCTGCACCTCGCGCGCCTGTTCCAGATCGGCATGCAGGCGCTCGACGCGGCGCTCCATCTCGCGTCGCTCGACATTGCCCAGCGTCAGGCCGGCGAGGCGCGCGAGCGCATGCGCGTACTCGGCCGCGTCGGCGCGCTGGCGTGGGTCGGGCCGGGTCAGTTCTGCCACCAGGAAGCCGCGGATGTCTTTGTCCACGCGCAGCGCCACCGCCAGCAGGGGCCGCACCCCGGCGGCGCCTGGCAATTCCAGATCGGCCTGCACCACGCTGCCCTGACGCGCGCTGTCCAGCAGCTCCGGTAGCCAGGGCAAGGGCGACTCGCTGGGCGGCGTCGAAGCCACCAGTTCGTCCTCGCCGGGACGGTCCAGCCAGACGCTGGCGACGCGTGCGCCGCTGCCGCGCCGCGCAAAATCCGCCAGTTGCGCGACTACCGCTTGCACGCTGTCGGCATTGCTGGTGGTGGCGGCGAACTCGACCAAGAGTTCCAGCCGGCGCTCGGCGGCCAACACCGGCGCCGCGACATGGGTCACCGAGCCCAGCGAGACGCCCAGCGAAGTCGGTGAACGCGCTGCTGGCTGGGCTTCGCGGCGCACCCGAAAGCGCCAGGGGCCGATGCGCACGCGGTCATGCTCGGCCAGCGGTACCGGGCGTTCGGCTTCGACGGCATGGTCATTGACGAAGGTGCCGGCGCGGCTGCCGAGATCGCGCAGATACAGGCCGTTGCTGCGCTGCTCGACCGCCGCGTGACGACGCGACACGCCGGGGTCGGGCAGCACCCAGTCGCACTCCGGGCTGCGCCCAAGCACGCGCGCATCGTCGAGTTTGAGTTGCTTGGCGGTCAGCGTGGGGCCGCTGAGGACTTCGAGGACCAGATCATGCATGGCCGGATTCTAACGAGGCCGGCGTGCCCGTGCGCGCTCGCCTCACGCGCGCTCGACCGTCGATGGGCATCATCGCGAACGGCAGTTCACTGAGGTCAAGGCCATGGACTCTCTGACGCAGATCGCGCTCGGCGCCACCGTGGCGGCCGTGCTGGTGCGCCCCGATCAGCGTCGCCGCGCGCTGGTGTACGGGGCGGTGCTCGGCACGCTGCCGGATCTGGACGTGCTGGTGCGTTATGGCGACCCGGTGGCCGATTTCACCTATCACCGCAGCTTCAGTCACTCGCTGTTCGTGCTGCTCGCGCTGACGCCGCTGCTGTGGCTGGCAGCGCGGCGAGTGGATCGGGCGCTGCAGGACCGGCGCTGGCTGTGGGCCTTTGGGCTGGCCTTGGTCACCCATCCGCTGTTGGATGCGCTGACCATCTACGGTACGCAGCTCTGGTGGCCCTGGTGGCCGACGCCGGTCGGGCTGGGCAGCGTGTTCATCATCGATCCGCTGTATACGCTGCCCTTGCTGGTGGCGATGGTCTCTGTCTACCGGCGCCCGCTGTCCTCGGGACCGGCGCTGGCGCTGGCTTTGAGTCTGTCCAGCGCCTATTTGGCCTGGGGCGCGTTGGCGCAGGCGCACGTGGCCGGCGTGGCGCGCGCCGCGCTGGCCGCGCAGGGCCACCCGAATGCACCCATGCTGGCCTTGCCCAGCCCGTTCAATTCGATGTTGTGGCGCGTGATCGTGCGCGAGCCCGGCGGCTATCGCGAGGCCTATTACTCGCTGCTGGCGGATGCGGAGCCCGGACCCTGGCAATGGCACGCGAGCGCGGATCAGTGGCAGGCTTCACTCGGCGCCATCCCGGCGTTTCAGCGGCTGCAGTGGTTCACGCACGGCTACTACAGCCTGAGCGAGGAAAACGGCGCGCTAGTGGTGAGCGATCTGCGCATGGGCTCGGCACCGGCCTACCTGTTCCGCTTTGCCATCGCTCGCCGGGAGGGCGATGGGCTCGTCGCGATGCCGCCAGAACAGCGACCCAGCCTCGCGGGCCTCAGCGCTGCCGCCGGCTGGCTGTGGCAGCGTCTGCGCACGCCGGGCGCGGCGATGCCCCGCTCAGACGAGGTGCTCAGCGCATCCAGAGCGCCCGAACGTTGATGGCGTCCGCGCGGTCTCAGGGCGGCGTCTTGCAAAGGGCGGCAGAGCTCAGGCGTTGCAGCGGGATGCGCCCGCTACGCGACTGCCCGTCGATGGTGAGTTCATAGTCGGCGCTCAGCGCCGTGCAATTCTGGACGGTCAGCGTGAGCGTGCCGACCGTGCTGCGCGTGACCGCAGCGGGCGTCAGAAATCCGCCGCCGCGTGTCAGCGTGACCGCCAGCGTCGCGCGGTTGCCAGAAGCCGGTCCCAGCGCGGTCAGCCACAAAGGCGGTTGCGCGCCTTCGGCGCTGTCGGTGTAGTCGTAGGTGTACCAGCCGAGCAGAACCTGGCTGGATTGCGGCAGGTACTCCACCAGCATGCCCTGGCCATCGGTGGCCGGGTTGTACCAGGTGCCGGTGATGCCGTACTGGTACTGATCGACGGCACCAGGCGCCGGTAGCGTGGCCAGCGCGGCGTCACCCTCGGTGCGCCAGGCCTCGCAGACGCTGTCAGAACTCAGGCGCTGCAGCCGTATGCTGGCCGGCAGCAGCGTGCCGGCGACGTTCAGATTGGAGCTCACGATGGCATTGCGGCAGTCCAGAAACTGCACGCTGATGCTGCCGGCGGACTCGAGCACGTTGTTCGGTGCGTCGAAACGGCCCCGGCTGCGCACCAGACTGACGTTGGCCACGCCCTGACTGATCGGGCCCACGCCGGTGAACCACTGCAGATTGTTGCGCGTGCGCGGCAACGGCTCGGGCGTATGCGTGTACCACGCCACCACCAGTTGGCCGGTTTCCGGAATGACGTCGAACTGGAAGCCTTGGCCATCCGTTGCCGGGTCGTACCAGATGCCGCTCCAGCCCGGATTGGCGCGCAGCTGCGGCAGCGCCAGCGTGTACGAGCCCCGTCCCAGCGTGCCGGCGAGCAACACGTGGCGGGTGGCGTCGTAATCGAGCTCGAACACCGGCGCCTTGGGCAGGCCGTTGCCGAGCAGACTCCAGCCCTGATACGCCTGCGCCTCGGTACTGATGTAGACCCCGGTATCCGCACCTGCGAGCAGCGCTGGTCCGCTCGGCAGATGCACATGCAGCAGCGTGCGCACCAATCCCGCGCTGGCCGGCAGATCGCCCTTGATCGGCGTCCAACTGGCCCCGCTATCCACACTGCGCAACAGATTCTGCACGCCGCCGCTGGCGTTCTCGAAAGCAAACACCTGCGCCGGCACGCGGCTGTCCAGCGTCACGCCCTGGGCGACGAAGCCGCCGCTGTTGGCGCGCACCAGACTGACCGCGGCGCCGAGTGCGCGGCGCACGTAGATGCCGTCATCACCGCCCTCACTGCAGCTAGTGCCGACGCAGCCGGCGATATACATCAGGTCGGGGGCTCCGCTGCTGCCGTAGGCCAGTGCCGGCACCGAAGTACTGCTGGCGGGGCGCAACTCCTCCGCCACGATATTGAGCGTATCGCCGGCATCGAGTGACTCATAAATGCCGTTGGCGGCCCCGATCGCCAACCGGTAGGGCGCCACGCGGTTGATCGCCAGCGGGGTAGTGAACTGGCCGGTAGGGCTGGCGCCGCCCGCGCTGACGATCAAGCCGGGGGTGACCACAGACACCGCGTTATTGGTCGCATCGTGCACGCGTCGGCGGAAGCTGCCGAGGTTCTGCGCGCTGGTGTAGCTGATGGACTGGCCCTGCGCCGCGCTGTGCAGGGCATCGACGACGGTATCGCCACCATCGCCACTGCTCAGTACCGCCCACTGGCGCTCATCGGCTGCGGCCTGGCGCATCGTGCCATTGTCCTGGTTGCCAGATTGCGCGATCCCGGCGATCGGATCGAAGGCCACGCTGTGCTGCTCGGTCACCTGCAGATCACCGTTCAGCGATATCCACACGCCGCTGCTGCTGGCCGGCTGGGTGCGTGCATACACGCCGCCGTCGTCACCCTCGATCAGTCGGCCGGCAGCATCGATGGCCATGCTGCGTGAGTCGGCATGCGGTGCGCTGTTGTTGGCAGTGCCGCTGTGGGTCAGTGATACCCAGCTGCCCGGGGTCGCGGCGTCGGCGCGGAACAGACGACCGGAAAACGTGCGCGCGCCCAGACTGTTGGGGAAGCTGCCGGGCTGGCGGTCGCCGCCGACGTAGATCAGATTGGGATTGCTGCGGTCGATTGCGATCGACAGATGCAGGCGACCTTGCTCGCCCGGATGCAGGCCGACTTCATCGCTGCCTTCAAACGTGATGGGGTAGCCCAGTCCAAGCCAGCTGCTCCCGTTGTCGGTGCTCAAGAAGACGCCGCGCAGCACGCTGTCGGCGATCGCCACAGCAATGCGGCCGCCGGCAGCGACCTGGGCGCGGACCAGTTTGGAGCTGCCAGCAAACAGCGTGTTCATCTCGGTGTTGCTGACGCGGGTCCAGCTCGCGCCTTCGTCACTGCTGCGATAGAGGCCGTTCAGTTGCGCGCTGCCACCGCAGACATTGGCGGAATCGAGGTGTGCAAACAGGATTTGCGGCGCCGAGGGATGATTGACCAGTGACGTCACGGCGCCGGACGGCAACCCTTCCGGCAGGCCCAGCTTGGTGAAGCTGGCGCCGCCATCCGTGCTGCGGAACAGGCCGTAATCGGCGCAGGCGTTGCTGGTGGCGGTGTTGGCCGCGACGACGATGACGTTGCCGCGTGCGGTGATGCCGCTGATGTTCTTGCCGGCCAGCGTGCTCGACAGGGCGCTCCAGCTCGATCCGCCGTCGCGGCTGCGCAGCACGCCGGCGCGCGTGCCACCGGCGCGGCCATAGCTGCTGAAGCGGCCGATGCCGGCCAGCAGCGTATTGCCACTGGCGTCGGCGGCATCGAACACCAGCGCGCCGATGCTGAGCGAGGCCTGCTGGTCGGTCAGCGCGGTCCAGGTGGGTAGTTCAGCCTGGGCATTGTGGGTGCGCCAGACACCGCCATTGACCGTGCCCACGTACAACAGGTCGGCATTGCTGGGATGCGGCAGCACCACATGCACGGCGCCGGCCACCGGATTGCTCGGTGGGCCGCTGATGCCCTCGGTCTGGCCGCCATTGGTCGGGCCGGGGCCGATCGCGCGCCAAGTCGCGTTGCTGCCGGTCACGCCGGGCGGCACGCGCACGCTGTAGTTGAGGCTGTAGGCGCTGCCGCTGCTGGGGCTGATCGTGCAGCTCAGCGTGGCCAAATAGGCGTTGCTGGCGGCGGTCGCGGCCAGGGCCAGATCGCGTGGCTGGGCGCTGCCGGTCAGCGTTTGCGCATACTGGGTGGCGGTCGGTGGGGCACCCGCTGGTCCAATCCGCAGCCCGCCACTGGCGTTGCACTGGATGTTGACGCTGGCGGGGCCGTTGCCAGGGCTGGCGACCAGATTCAGGCTGCCCAGCGCATCGCCATTGACCGGCGCACTGCCCAGACTGAGCGCGCCGGCCGGCGGAATGCTGCTGATCGTCGGCGAGACCTCGGCGCCCAAGCCTGCCGGGAGCTGCACGCGATAGCTCAGGGTGTAGCTGAATCCGGTCGCCGGCGTGGCGATGCATTGCACCGCGACCGGCAGGTCCTGGTTGCCGACCACGGCATTCAGCGCCACCGCCAGATCGGTCGGCTGCGTACCGGCGCTGACCGTCTGCGAGTAGCTGTTGCCGGTGGCCGGCGCGCCAGCGGGCCCAATGCGGACGCCCTGGCTGCTGCTACAGGACAGCGTCACCGGATTGCTGGCGGCGCCGCCGGTGGCGTAGAGATCAATCTCCGCCTGACTGCTGGTGCCGAACGCAACGGGCGGCAGGTTCAGGATGGCGCCTGCCGCGGGATTCGACGCGATCACCGGGGCAGGATCGGCAGACAACAGATTCAGCTTGATCTGACCCTGCGCAGTGGTGCTGCCATTCGAGTAGCCATCGACCGCGATGCGATAGGTGGTACCGGCGACCGGGGTGAATCGCACGCGGCTGGCGGTACTGCCGGTGAGGTCGTCGTTGGACGCTACCTCGCTCAAAATGCCGACCGCATTGCCGGTGTACACCGCGAGGACGGTGTCGTAATCGCTGCCCACGGTATCGATGGTGGTGCGGGCACCGCTGCTCGCGGTCCACTGCCACCACACCGATTTGCCGCCGCCGACGCCGGCATGCCGAGGCTCACCATTTTCGGCAGTGGCGCCCAGGTTGCTGCCGGTGGTTTGCACCAGATTGCCGCTGAGGACGCTGGCGTTACTGAACGCATCGTTCCCCGGCGCCTGTTGCGCACTCAGCGGTGCCGTCAGAAGGCCGCCAATCAGTCCCAGCAACACGCGGCACTTTCTGGACAACATGGACATTCCTTGGCGCAGTGGTATTCAACTCCTATGCTAAACCGGTCGATCATGAGGCGGCGCCGATGTCGGGACAAATCCGAAATTGCCTGTATGGCTTGCTGGTCTGCCTGCCATGGGCTGCCGAAGCAGCGGTCAGTCTGCAAAGTGGCGTATTGGTCGATCCGGACAGCGCACGGGTGTGGCTGACGCATCCAGACAGCGCGGTCGAGCAGGTGAACGTGGCCAGCGGCCGCACCGAGTGGCGCAGCGCACTGGCGGCGCTGCCCATGGCCGTGGGCGAGCAGTCAGTGCTGGCCCTGCGTGAGGGCGCCGAGCGCGGGACGCTGGATTACGCGGTGCTTGCGCGCCTGGACGGCCAGCCAGTGGCGCTGGATCAACTGCCGCTACCCGGCGCGGTACGCGCGCTGGTCGAGGCGCGTCTGGGCGAGCGCTTCGATCTGAAGACGGTGGACGGCGGGCTGCGCTGGACCTATCGCCGGGAACTGCCGCAGGGTGCGCTGCTCGACGCCGACGCCAGCGCCCAGAAATCCGGCGACGCGCCTCAACAGGGCAGTCTGGCCATCGACTGGTCACGTCAGCGCCTGCAGGTCGTACCCGATGCCGCGCTGAAGGCGAGTGCCGAGTTGCCGGCCGAGATCGGAGCGCCCACGGCCGACGGGCCGCGCACCTTCCGTTCGGTCAGCGACCTTTATCGGCTGCGCAGCGAGCGCCAGAAGGATGGCCGCTATCGCTGGCAGATCAGCGCCGTCCGCGGCGGCGTGCTCGGCGAGCTCTACAGCGACTATTCCTATCGCCCCTTCGAGGTGGTGGGCGATGTGGTGCTGTACGTGCGGCCCTTTGAGGTGCAGGCGGCCAACGGCGAGGCGCGTGTCATCGAGTCCACCCTGGTGGCCTACGATCTCGGGGCCGGCAAGTCCGCCTGGACGCGGACGCTGCGCGATCTCGACTACCACGGACCCTATCCGCCCTGACGGTGCGCGCCGCGCTCAGTGCGACGGCTTCAGCAGCCCGGCGCCTTCGATGAAAGCGATGACCTGATTCAGATTCTGCTGGCGGCGCAGATCGGTCATCACGAACGGTCGTTCGCCGCGCATGCGCTGCGTATCGGCGCGCATGATCTCCAGCGAGGCACCGACGTGCGGCGCCAGATCAATCTTGTTGATGATCAGCAGATCCGAGCGCGTGATCCCAGGTCCACCCTTGCGCGGGATCTTCTCGCCGCCAGCCACATCGATCACGTAGAGGGTCAGATCGGCCAGTTCGGGCGAGAAGGTGGCGGCCAGATTGTCGCCGCCGGACTCGACGAAGACGATGTCGGCATCCGGGAAGCGCGTCAGCATGCGCTCGATGGCTTCCAGATTGATCGACGCATCCTCGCGGATCGCCGTGTGCGGACAACCGCCGGTTTCTACACCCAGGATGCGTTCCGGCGGCAGCGCCCCGGCGACCGTCAGCAAGCGCTGGTCCTCCCGGGTGTAGATGTCGTTGGTGATCGCGATCAGCTCGTAGTGCTCGCGCATGCGCTTGCACAGCATCTCCAGCAAGGTGGTTTTGCCGGAACCGACAGGGCCGCCGATACCCACGCGCAGTGGCGGGAGCGGGCGCGTACGGCGACTGGACCAGGGCAGGGCAGACATCGGCAGCCTCAGGATCGGAAGAGTCGGGAATACTGGCTTTCGTGCTGCGCCGACAGGATGGCCAGCATCGGCGCGGCATTGCAGGCGCTGTCGGCATCGTAGCGCGCCGCGCTGGCGACTGCCGCCGGCAGCCGCAGCGCCACCCGTCGCAGCAGCGCCTGACTCTGACGCTGTCCCAGTGGAACCAGCTTCAGCGCGGCGCTGCACAGGCTTTCGAGCACGCTCCAACCCAGCGCCAGCATTCCGGCGTCGGCATCCAGGGCCAGCGCGCGGGCCGCCAGCGCATGGACGGCGGCGTAACTCGGCGGCTGCAGTTCGACCAGCAGGGTCGCCTGCGCCGGCTGCATCTCGGTATCGGGCAGCGCCAGCAGCCACTCGCGCAGCGAGTGCCCGGTTTGCGTGCACTCGAGCAGCAATTCTTGCGACTCGCGGCTGGCCAGCACCCGATCATTGAGGGCGCGCACCGGATCCTGAGCCGGCGCCTGCCAGGCGTCATGCAGCGCGGCCCACAGCGGCGCCTCGCCACGCGCCCAAACCCAATGCAGATAGTCCTCGATCCAGGCCTCGGCGGCGCTGGCATCCGCCAGCAGGCCTGCCTCGGCCGCGGCTTCCAGGCCCAGTGAATGGCTGTAGGCGCCGACGGGCAGACTCGCCGAGGCCAGTTGGAGCAGCCCCGGATTCACGGGCTCGCAGGCTCGTGCAGGCTGTAAACCGCCTGGGCGACCCGGTAGTCCTCGGCGAAGCTGATGTCGTGGCCATGCCGATGACCACCACCGTAGGCGCCACTGTCGGGTGCAAACGGGGCCAGCATCTCCTGCACCTGCAGACCGAGACCCACCAGCAGTTCGGCGAGCACCGGATCGGCTTCGATGGCGAGATAGTCGACGCCGATCTCCACCCACACGTGCCGATTGCCCAGATGGTAGGCGGCGCGCGTCAGGTCGATGGCTTTCAGCGCTGTCGCCCGCAGCACGCGTTCGGCAGCGGCGCGCACGACATAGCGCGCGTCTGCGCTATCGGCCAGTTGATCGCCTGGATGCAGCTGGGTGCCGGGGGGCAGGGCGATGCCGAGTTCCAGTTGCTCGAGCCGCAGCCGCTGGCGCGCGCGCCGGCGCTGCTGCGCGGTCATCGGCAGATCTACGGCTGGCATATCGCGGCAGTGCTCGGCCGGAATTCGGCGCGTCAGCACCAGGGGCGGTGCGAGGGGCGCTGCGCGCGCGTCGGTGAGCATCAGAACAGAAAATAGCGCTGCGCCAGCGGCAGCCTGCTCGCCGGCTCGCACCAGAGCGCGACACCGTCAGCGCGGACGATGTACGTCTCCGGATCGACCTCGATTCGTGGCGTGGCGTCGTTGTGGATCATCTGCGCCTTGCCAATCTGTCGGCAGTTGCGCACCGCGACCAGCGGCTTTTGCAGGCCCAAACGCCCACCGATGTCCGCCGCCAGCGCGGCCTGCGAGACCAGCGTCAAGGACGTGCGTACGGTCTGGCGCCCGTAGCCGGCAAACATGGGCCGATAGTGCACCGGCTGTGGCGTGGGGATCGAGGCATTGGGATCGCCCATCGGCGCCGCGGCGATGCTGCCACCTTTGAGGATCAGACTTGGTTTCACCCCGAAGAAGGCCGGCTTCCACAGCACCAGGTCGGCCCATTTGCCGACTTCCACCGAGCCCAGTTCGTGGGCGATGCCGTGGGTGATGGCCGGATTGATGGTGATCTTGGCGATGTAGCGCTTGACCCGCCCGTTGTCGTGGCGCGCCGGGTCGCCCGCCAGACTGCCGCGCTGCTGCTTCATCTTGTGCGCGGTCTGGAAGGTGCGCGTGATGACTTCGCCGACCCGGCCCATTGCCTGACTGTCGGAGGAGATCATCGAGAAGGCGCCCAGATCGTGCAGGATGTCCTCGGCGGCAATGGTCTCGCGGCGGATCCGGCTCTCGGCAAAGGCGACGTCCTCCGCAATCGCCGGATCCAGGTGGTGGCAAACCATCAGCATGTCCAGATGCTCATCCAGCGTGTTGATGGTGTACGGGCGCGTGGGATTGGTGGACGAGGGCAAGACGTGCGGCAGCGCCGCTGCCTTGATGATGTCCGGGGCGTGGCCGCCGCCGGCGCCCTCGGTGTGGTAGGTGTGGATGGTGCGCCCCTTGAAGGCAGCCAAGGTGGTTTCGACGAAGCCGGACTCGTTCAAGGTATCGGTATGGATCGCGATCTGCGTGTCGGTGGCATCGGCCACGCCCAACGCGCAGTCGATCGCTGCAGGCGTCGTGCCCCAGTCCTCGTGCAGTTTCAAGCCGATTGCGCCGGCCTCGATTTGTTCGTGCAGCGCCGGCGCCAGGCTGGCGTTGCCCTTGCCCAGAAAGCCAAGATTCATCGGAAAGGCTTCCGCGGCTTCCAGCATGCGCTCCAGATGCCAGGGTCCCGGGGTACAGGTGGTGGCGTTGGTGCCGGTGGCAGGTCCGGTGCCGCCGCCGATCATCGTGGTCACCCCGGACATCAGCGCCTCCTCGATCTGCTGCGGGCAGATGAAGTGGATATGCGCATCGATGGCACCAGCGGTCAGGATCAGGCCCTCGCCAGCGATGATCTCGGTGCCGGGGCCGATGACGATGCTGACGCCGGGCTGGATATCCGGGTTGCCGGCTTTGCCGATCGCGCTGATGCGGCCGGCTTTCAGTCCGACGTCGGCCTTGACGATGCCCCAGTGGTCGATGATCAGCGCATTGGTGATTACGGTGTCGGCGCAGTCGGCGCTGATGCGCTGGCCTTGTCCCATGCCATCGCGAATGACCTTGCCGCCGCCGAACTTCACTTCCTCGCCGTACACGGTGTAGTCGCGCTCGACTTCCACGATCAGGTCGGTGTCGGCCAGACGCAGGCGATCGCCGACGGTGGGGCCGTACATCTCGGCATAGGCCTGCCGGCTGATCTTCATTCCAGCGCTCCCATGACCCGCCCGGCAAATCCGTAAACCTCGCGAGCGCCGTCCAGGCGCACCAGTTCCACCACGCGGCGCTGGCCTGGCTCGAAGCGCACGGCGGTGCCCGATGCGATATTCAGGCGATAGCCTCGCGTCGGCGCGCGCTCGAACAGCAGCGCGTCGTTGACCTCGTAGAAGTGGTAGTGCGAGCCGACCTGGATGGGCCGATCGCCCTGGTTGACGACCGGCAGGCTCAGCGTCGGGCGCCCGGCATTGAGTTCGATGTCGCCGTCGAGCAACAGCCATTCGCCCGGAATCATCGAGCGCCTCGGCCGATCGGCGCGTGTACCGTCACCAGCTTGGTGCCATCGGGGAAGGTGGCTTCGACCTGGATGTCGGGAATCAGCTCAGCGATGCCCGCCATCACATCGTCGACGCTGAGCAGCGTGGTGCCGTAATGCATCAGATCTGCCACGCTGCGGCCGTCGCGCGCGCCCTCCAGGATCGCGGCGCTGATGTAGGCCACGGCTTCGGGATAGTTCAGTTTGAGCCCACGCGCACGCCGGCGTTCGGCGAGGAGTCCGGCGGTGAAGATCAGCAGCTTGTCCTTCTCGCGCGGCGTCAGTTCCATGGCTTGCTCAGGTAGACCAGATTCGCGGGCGCCGCGCCGGACGCCCGATCAGCGTCGGCCGCAGCGTGGCCCACAAGTCCTCTAGCAAGGCGCGTACCAGATCGCTGGCGTGTCCAAGTGCGCGAATTTGCAGCACTTGCACGGGCGCCGGCACCCAGGAAATGCCACATCGCGGTGCATGCTGCGCCGCGCAGGCGCGCAGCTCCGCGAGCAAATCGTCGATCTGCCCGTCGAGATCCGGCGCGCAGGCCCACGCGGTTGCGCAGACCGGATGGCCGGCAAGCCCGAGTGGCGATTGCAGCAGCGCATCCGTCGCGTCAAGATCCAGCTGCTCGCGCCAGCACTCGCGGCCGCGACGTCGCAAACTCAGCTGCTGCCGCCAGCGCCCGCGCTCATAGCGTTCGCCGGCGGCGACGCGCCCCAGCTGCACGATGTCCCAGCCAAACATGCGGGCTTCAGGCGCCAGATCGATGGTCGTCTGCATGCGGGCGCGGGCGCCGTCGTACAGGATGGATTCTTGCGGCAGCCACTCCAGCGCGCCGTCGGCCTGCACCGCCAGACGCAGTTGCTGGCTCGCCTCGCCGCGCTCGCCGTGGTACCACTTGCCGGCGCCCGGCGTGGTGCAGAGCAAATGCGCCCCGGCATCGACCTGCACCTGCACATCGAGCTGGTCGCTACCGGCAATGCCGCCCGGCGGATGCAGCAGGACGGCGTGCGCAGTCTGCGGTCCTTCCGGGTAGAGCAGCCGCTGCACCCGCAAGGGGCCCGAATGGCGGTTGTGCACCAAGGATGTGCAGCCGCGGCGGTCGAGTGCGCAGCGCAGATCCAGTTCGGCGCGCCAGGCGGGGATGTCGAGTGCAGCGGGGCTCTCCGAGGTCATCGTTCGATGCTGCCCGATGGGCGCCGAGCCGTCGATGGCGGGCTAAGCGCGCGGCGCCGGGACTGGCCGGCGCCGCGCACATACACCCGCAACGCAGCCGTGCGGGACGGCCGCGAATCAGGGCTGCGCCGCGCGTTTGCGGGTGGACTCCAGATAGCGGAAGAACTCCGACTTGCCGCCCAGCATCAGCGTGGTGTTTGCGCCCAGCGCCTGGTAGCTCTCCAGCGTTCGCATGAAGGCATAGAACTCGGGATCGGCGCCGTAAGCCTCGCCGTAGATGCGGGTGGCTTCGGCGTCGGCCTTGCCGCGGATTTCGGCGGCCTGGCGTTCGGCCTCGGAGCGGATCGTGCGCAGCTCGCGCTGCATCTCGCCGAGGATTTCCTGGCTGCGGCCCATGCCTTCGGAGCGGAAGCGCTCGGCGATGCTCTGGCGCTCGGACACCATGCGGTTTTCCACCTGCGCGCGCACGCTGTCAATGTAATTGATGCGTTTCAGGCGTACATCGACCAGTTCGATGCCCAACTCCGGCGTCTGCTTGGCGGCCGCGGCAAGGATCTCCTGCTCCAGTTTCTCGCGTCCCTTCTTCGGCTTGGTCAGGTCGACGTCGGCGCGCGGCGTGACCTCCTCGCCCAAGGCTTTGGCGTCCACCGCCCAGTCGGCCGAGCGCACGATCTCTTCGAGATCGGTGCCGGAGATGATGTCGCGCACCACCGAATCGATGATGTCGTCGAGGCGCGTGCGCGCCCCCGATTCATCGCGCACCGAGCGCAGGAACTTCAGCGGATCAGCGATGCGCCAGCGCGCCGTGGCATCGATCAGCACGAACTCGCGCCCCAGCGTCGGCACCTGACTGACATCGCCGTCCCACGGCAGGATGCGCTTGTCGAAACGTCGCACCTGTTGCACAAAGGGCATTTTGAAGTGCAGGCCAGGATCGGTGATGACCTCACCGACCGGCTCGCCGAACTGGACTTTGATGCCCTGTTCGGACTGATCGATGACATAGACCGAGGGATAAATCAGGATCGCCAGCGCGGCGGCGATGGCGGCAGCTCCGACCAGTTTGCTCATGGCGTGTTCCCCTTGTTGGCGCCCTCGCGCAGGTTCAGCAGCGACAGCGGCGCCGCCTGACCGTCATCGACCACATAGACCTCGCGCACTTTTGGCAGGGTCTGATACATGGCCTCCAGGTACATCCGCGTGCGGGTCACCTCTGGCGCCTGCCGGTACTCGGCGAGGATGGCGTTGAAGCGCGCGGTTTCGCCCTTGGCGTAGTTGACGCGCTCGGTGGCGTAACCCTGGGCCTCCGACAACACGCGATTGGCCTCGCCGCGCGCTTTCGGGATTTCCTGGTTGGCCTGCTTGGTGGCCTCGTTGATCATCCGCTCGCGCTCCTGGCGCGCCTCGTTGACCTCGTTGAAGGCCGGCTGCACGGCGGCGGGCGGCACCACGTCCTGCAGTTCCACTGTGACGATGTGGATGCCGTTGTCATAGGCCAGCATGGCCTTCTGGATCTCCTCGCGTGCCAGGGCCGCGATCGCCACGCGCGCGGTGGTCAGTACCTCGCTGCCCAATCGATTGCCGACCACACGGCGCATTACTGATTCGGAGATATCGCGCAGCGTGCGATCGGGGTCGCGCTGCTGGTACAGGTACTTCATCGGATCGCTGATGCGGTACTGCACCACCCACTCGACGTCAATGATGTTGAGGTCGCCGGAGAGCATCAGCGACTCGTCCGGGAAGTCCTCGGGCGAATAGGCGGAGCGCTCGTCATCGCTGGTCTCGGTGCGGAAGCCGAACTCCTGCTTGAGCACGCGCTCGGTCGCGACCTTCTGCACGCTGTCGATGCCGAAGGGCAGCTTGAAGTGCAGGCCGGGTTCGTTGATCGCGACCACCTTGCCGAAGCGTTTGACGACCGCGCGCTCCTCGGGCTGGACCGTGTAGAAGGCGCTGCTGATCCCCAGCAGGCCGACGCCAATGCCGACCAGCAGCAGCACCATGCCAGCGCGCGCATTGCCAGCCTGAGCTCGGGCAGACGGTTGCTGTGGCCCTTGGGCAGGTCGTGGTTGCTTGTACATACGGAGTACTCCCCGGATTTCCGTTGGAAAGTCAGCATAGCGTTCACGGCCGTGAGCGGGTCGTGCCGGAAGTCGAGTGCGCGATGGAGTGCCGAGCTGCCTACTGCTTCGCAGTTCTGCGGTGGGCTCTGGCGAACGCGGCGCTTCTCAGACAGCATTCAGCGCTCGGGTGCTGTAATTCCCACTGACGAGAACGGCAATCATGCCGTCACGGAGAGTTCTGATGCGCAAGTCGATGTGTGTGCTCCCGATCGTTGTGTTGACCCTGCCCATGACGCTGATGGCGCAACCGCGTGATCGGCTGCCGCCGCCGCAGGCCTATCCGGGCGACGAGAACGTGCGGGTGGTCTATGCCGATGTACTGCGCGTGGATCCGGTGTTCGAGAACGTGCGGGTCAGCGAACCGCGCGAAGAGTGCTACGACACCGAAGTGCGCCGCTCTGGCGGCCGCTATGACAACACCAACACCGGCACCATCGTTGGCGCGATCGTCGGTGGCGCGCTTGGCAATCAGGTGGGCAAGGGCGATGGTCGCAAGGCGGCCACGATCGCTGGCGCGGTGATCGGCGGCGCTGTAGGTCGCGAAGTCGACGCCAACGACAATCCCTCGGGCTCTCGCCGCTCGGTCGAGACGCGCTGCCGCGTCGTCGAGTCCGGCTACGACGAACGTCGAATCGTCGGCTACGACGTTGAATACCGTTACCGCGGCGAGGTGTTCTTCTCGCGCCTCGGCTACGATCCCGGCGAGAAGCTGCGCGTCCGCGTGTCGGTGGAGCCCGCCGATCCGTGATCGACCGTCGGCCTCGGTCTGGTGATCGAGGCATCCGGGTGTACCGAAGGCCGCGCGAACGTGCCCTGCAACAGGGCGTAGAGCGCGGCCTTCTTGCGTCTGTGAGCGGGCAGCGGGCGGGCAGGTCGCATTCCTGCAATTTATTCGAATACACAAGCCTTCCGCCTGTGGCAGGCGCTGGCATATGCTGCGGCGCATCAAGCCCTTGTGTTGGAGCTTTGCGATGAGCCGTGCCTTTAACTTCAGCGCCGGTCCCGGCGCCTTGCCCGAAGCTGTGCTGCGTCAGGCGCAGGAAGAAATGCTGGAATGGCGTTCGGCGCGGGCGTCGGTAATGGAAATCAGCCACCGCGACAAGGTTTTTGTCGAGCTGGCGGAGCGTGCCGAGGCCGATCTGCGTCAGATCCTGGCCATCCCCGCCAACTATAAGGTGCTGTTCTTGCAGGGCGGCGCAACCACGCAGTTCGCCCTGTTGCCGATGAACCTGGCCGCTGCTGACCAGGCGGTGGACTACGTGGTCACTGGCGCCTGGGGCGAGAAGGCGTACAAAGAGGCCAAGCCGCTGTGCGCCGCGCGCGTGGCCGCCAGCAGCGAGACCTCAAACTACACGACGGTCCCCGCGCTGGCCGACTGGAAGCTCTCGGACGGCGCTGCTTACTTGCATGTGACCCCGAACGAGACCATCCATGGCGTCGAGTTCTACGACCTGCCGGCCGAATCCGCGCCGGTGGTGGCTGACGTATCGAGCACCATCCTGTCGCGTCCGCTGGATGTCTCGCGCTATGGCGTTCTGTATGCCGGTGCGCAGAAGAACATCGGCCCCTCGGGCATCACCGTGCTGATCGTGCGCGAGGACCTGCTGGATCGCAAGCCGCGCTCGCTGTCGCAGATCCTTCAATACAAGGCGCATGCCGATAACGGGTCGATGCTGAATACCCCGCCGACCTTCGCCTGGTACATCGCGGCGCTGGTGTTCCAGTGGGTGCAGCAGCAGGGTGGTCTGGCCGCCATCGGCGCCCGCAACCAGCGCAAGGCCGAGGCTTTGTACGCTGCCATCGACGGTTCCGGCGGCTACTACACCAACAAGGTGGACCCGCGTTATCGCTCTTGGATGAATGTGCCCTTCGTGTTGCCGAGCGCCGATCTGGACGGCCCCTTCCTGAAGGGCGCCGAAGCCGAGGGTCTGCTCGGCCTGAAGGGCCACCGAGCGGTGGGCGGCATGCGCGCCAGCATCTACAACGCCACCGGCGAGGACGCCGTGGCCGCGCTGATCGGCTATATGCGCGAGTTCCAGCGCAAGCACGGCTGAGTGACAGCGGGGCAGGGTGCGGCTGGTCAGACGTTTCCCAAGAACCGTCGCGCCCCGCCTCTCTGCAGGCCTGAGCCCCCCAGATCGCCGCCGTGCCCGGACGCTCCAAGTTTCCAAATCGTCAGGACTTTCCATGTTCAAGATTCGCACGTACAACAAGATCTCGGTGACCGGGACCTCGCGGCTGCCGCACGGTGAGTACGAGATCGGCGACAGAGTCGAAGCGCCCGACGCCATTCTGGTGCGCTCGGCCGATCTGCACAGCATTGCCGTCAATCCCGAGCTGAAGGCCGTCGCCCGTGCTGGCGCCGGCACCAACAATGTGCCGGTCACCGACCTCAGCAAGCGCGGCATCGTCGTGTTCAACGCGCCCGGTGCCAATGCCAATGCGGTCAAGGAGTTGGTGTTGGCAGGCATGCTGATGGCGGTGCGCAATCTGGGCGAGGCGCTGCAGTTCGTGCGCGGGCTCGATGCCGCCGACCCGGAACTCGAGCACAAGGTCGAGGATGGCAAAAAGCGCTTCGTCGGCACCGAGGTGATCGGTCGCACGCTGGGTGTGGTGGGCTTGGGCGCCATTGGCGTCCGCGTGGCCAATGCCGCCAAGGGCATCGGCATGCGCGTCATCGGCTTTGACCCGCACATGACGGTGGAAGGCGCCTGGCAGCTGTCGAGCGAGGTCGACAAGGCCGGCAGCCTGGGCGAAGTGCTGGCGAACTCGGACTTCATCTCGCTGCACGTGCCGCTGAATCCAGCGACCCGCGGCACCATCAACGCGGCGGCGCTGGCCGGCGCGCGCGATGGCTTGGTGTTGCTCAACTTCGCCCGCGAGGGCGTGGTCGACGAGGATGCGGTGATCGCGGCGCTCGATAGCGGCAAGCTTGGGCACTACGTCACCGATTTCCCGACGCCGCGCACGCTGGCACATCCGAAGGTGGTGTCCTTCCCGCATCTCGGCGCGTCGACGGCCGAGGCAGAGGAGAACTGCGCAATCATGGTCGCCGACCAGCTGCGCGATTACCTGGAAAACGGCAATGTCACCAATGCGGTGAACTTCCCCAGCGTGCGTCTGGCGCGCGCGGGCGCGCAGCGGCTCACCGTCGCCAACCGCAACGTGCCGAACATGATCGGTCAGCTCTCGCACGTGCTCGGCGAGGCCGGCGTCAACATCGCGCAGATGCACAACGCATCGCGAGGTGAACTGGCGTACAACATTCTGGACCTGGATCAGCCGCTGCTTGCCGATGTGGTCGAGAAGGTCAAGGCAATCGAGGGCATTTTGGCGGTGCGCGTCCTTTAAGGCGGTGCAGCGTGGGCAGCCGGCGCGCGCAGCGGCCGGCTGCCTTGCCAGTCTGGATCGGTCCGCAGGATGGGCGCCGCGAGTAGCGGTTGCGTCGCGCCGACGTCAGGCTGTATTGCTACCCGGCGGCGCGACGAACGCAACCCTTACTACAGACGCGAGCCCATGGCCAAGAAGAAGGCGGAACCAGTCCAGATCTCGCTGGGTGAGCTGCGCCAGCGCATCGATGCGGTCGACCGGCAGATCCAGGATCTGATTGCCGAGCGCGCCGGTTACGCGCGTCAGGTGGGTATCGCCAAGGGGCCGCTGAAGCAGGCGATCGACTACTACCGGCCGGAGCGCGAGGCACAAGTGCTGCGTGCGGTGGTCGATCGCAACCAGGGTCCGCTGTCGAACGAGGAGCTGTTGCGGGTGTTCCGCGAGATCATGTCGGCCTGTCTGGCGCAGCAGAATCCGCTGAAAATCGCTTACCTCGGTCCGGAAGGAACCTTCAGTCAGGCGGCGGTACAGAAGCACTTTGGCCACTCGGTGATCGCCATCCCGATGGCGAGCATCGAGGAAGTGTTCGCCGAGGTCGAGAACGGCAACGCCGATTTCGGCGTGGTGCCGGTGGAAAACTCGACCGAAGGCGCGGTGCACCACACCTTCGACATGTTCCTGACCACCACGCTGAAGATTTGCGGCGAGATCGAGCTGCGCGTACATCAGAATCTGCTCTCGCGGGCGACCGACATGGCCGCCATCGAGCGCGTCTACTCGCATGCGCAGTCGCTGGCCCAATGCCGCGGCTGGTTGCGCCGCCACTTGCCAAAGGCCGAGCGCATCGCCGTCAGCAGCAATGCCGAGGCGGCGCGTCGCGCGCGGACGGCGGACGATGCGGCTGCCATCGCCGGACTGGCGGCGGCGCAGGTCTACGGCTTGAAGCCGCTGGCGACCCACATCGAGGATCGCCCCGACAACACCACGCGCTTCCTGGTGCTCGGGCGCGAGCTGTTCCCGCCCAGCGGGCATGACAAGACCTCCTTGCTGCTGGCCGTCAAGGACCAGCCAGGGGCGCTGTATCAGCTACTGACGCCGTTGGCGCAGCACGGCATCAGCATGACCCGGATCGAATCGCGTCCGGCGCGCGGTGCCAAGTGGGAGTACGTGTTTTTCATCGATGTCGAAGGGCACATCGAGGGCGATCAGCTGCAAGCGGCGCTGTCGGACTTGGGTCCCGTGGCTGCCCAGTTGAAGGTGCTCGGCGCCTATCCGGCAGCGATCGTCTAGCGTCGTCCTGCCCGTCCATCCTGCAATCAGCGGTACTGCGGTACCGGATCGGAGAGCCTGCATGCGTATCGAAGAATTGGCGGCGCCCGGCGTACAGAAGCTGGTGGCCTACGACCCGGGTTACGACCCCGAGACCATCCGGCAGATGATGGGTTTGCCGCGCATGCTCGAGTTGGGGTCGAACGAAAACGGCCTGGGTCCCAGTCCGCGCGTGCGCGAGCTGCTGCGACAGCGCGATTTTGTCGATTCGATCCGCTATCCGGACGCCGGTGCACGCAAGCTGCGCGAGGCCATTGCGGCACGCTGGTCGGTCGATCCAGCCGCGATCACGCTGGGCAATGGTTCGCATGAGCTGCTGGTACTGATCGCCGAGACCTTCGTCGCTCCTGGCGACGAGGTGGTGTTTGCGCGCCACGGCTTTGCCGTGTTCAAGATCGCTGCACTGCAGACCGGCGGGACGCCGGTGGAAGTGCCGGCGCTACCGCGCTCGGACAGAATGCCGCTGGGTGCCGATCCGCAGGCCATGGCAGCAGCGCTGGGGCCCAAGACCAAACTCGTGTATCTGGCCAATCCAAACAACCCGACCGGCACCTGGTGGGACCGCGACACCCTCGCGGCCTTCCTGCAGCAGGTGCCGCGGCATGCGGTCGTCGTCATTGACGAGGCTTACCGCGAGTATGTCGATGAGTCGGTCGTGCCGGATGCCTTGAGCCTCGCCCATCTGCACCCGCATCTGATCGTCGCCCGTACCTTCTCCAAGGCGCACGGTCTGGCGGCACTGCGGACCGGCTATGCGATCAGCAATCCGGCGTTGGCCAGTGTGTTGGAGCGCACCCGGCTCACCTTCAACGTCAACCTCTACGCGCAAGCGGCGGCCGCCGCGGCCATTGCCGATGTCGCGCACGTTGAGCAGGTACGGGCGGCCAATGCGGTCCAACGTGAGCGCTTGAGTGCCGGGCTCAAGGCCCTGGGCTTGTTCGTGTTTCCGTCTCAGGGCAATTTCGTTCTGGTGGACTTCGAGCGGCCGGCCAAACCGATCGAGGACGCGCTGCTCAAGCGCGGCGTCATCGTGCGGCCGATGGGCGGTTATGGTCTGCCCCACTGCCTGCGCATCACGGTGGGTCTGCCCGAGGAGACCGACGAGTTGCTCGCGACCTTGCGACGCGTGCTGCACGAGGATCTGGTATGAGCGCTGGCACGCGCAGTTTCCGGGTCGCGCCGGCAGCGGCGGTCGCTGGCGCCATCACTGTCCCCGGCGACAAATCGATCTCGCATCGCGCCGTCATGCTCGGCGGCATCGCACGTGGTGTCACTGAGGTCAGCGGCTTCCTGCCCGGTGCCGACACGCTGGCGACTGCGCAAATCCTGCGCGATCTCGGTGTGGTGATCGAGCGTCCCGCGCTCACCGAGTTGATCGTGCACGGCGTCGGGCTGCATGGCCTGCGTGCCTCTGCGGCGGCGCTCGATTGCGGCAACGCTGGCACGGCGATGCGTCTGCTGGCTGGCCTGTTGGCCGGCCAGCGCTTCGCCAGCAGGTTGATCGGCGACGAATCCTTGTCTCGACGCCCGATGCGTAGGGTGCTCGATCCCTTGCGTCAGATGGGCGCCGTGATCGAGGCGACGCCCGCCGGGACCGCGCCGCTGGAGATCGCCCCCGCGGCCGGTCTGCGCGGCATCGACTACACCTGTCCGGTGGCCAGTGCCCAGGTCAAGTCCTGCGTGCTGCTGGCCGGACTGTACGCTGAGGGCGAGACCCGGGTGACCGAGCCTGCGGCCACGCGCGACTACACCGAGCGCATGTTGGCAGCGCTCGGTGCCGACGTGGAAGTCGCCGGCCTCAGCGTGCGCTTGCGCCCAGGCCGCGAGTTGCAGGCCGGCCCGATCCGCGTACCAGGCGATTTTTCGTCGGCGGCGTTTTTTTTGGTGGCCGGCGCGATTGCGCCGCGCGGCGAGTTGCTGATCCGCAACGTCGGCCTGAATCCGCGCCGCACAGGCTTGCTGGACACGCTGCTCGATATGGGTGCCGATATCCGCATCGTCGACCGTCGCGAGATTGCCGGCGAACCGGTGGGCGATCTGTGCGTGCGGGCCAGCCAGTTGCGGGCGGTCGAGGTGCCCGAGGCGCGCGTGCCCGACATGATCGACGAGTTCCCCGCCTTCGCCATCGCCGCGGCTTGTGCCGAGGGCGTCAGCCGGGTGCGCGGCGCGCATGAACTGCGCGTCAAGGAAAGTGACCGCATCGCCGCGATGGCGCGTGGGCTGGTGACTTTGGGGGTCGAGGTCGAGGAGTATCCGGACGGGATGGCGATCAGCGGTCGTGAGCGCTTGGGCGCCGGCGTGATCGACAGCCGTGGCGACCATCGCATCGCGATGAGCTTTGCCTTGGCGGCATTGCGCGCCAGTGGCGAGATTCGGATTCTCGATTGCGCCAATGTGGATACCAGTTTCCCCGGCTTTGCCGAACTGTCCGGCAGCGTCGGCGTCGACATTGCAGTGGAGCAGGCATGAGCCCGAGTGCGGCGATCATCACCATTGACGGGCCCAGCGGTTCGGGCAAGGGCACCATCAGCCGCCTCGTCGCACGCGCGCTGGGCTGGCATTTCCTCGACTCCGGCGCGCTGTATCGCGGCGTCGGCGTGTCGGCGCTGCGCGCTGGCCTCGATCTGGGGGATGCCGAGGCGGTGGCAGCGCATACGCTGGCGACCGACATCCGCTTCGAGGACCGCATCGACGGTGAGCCGCACGTCTGGTTGGGGGGTGAGGACATTTCCGACGCCATTCGTACCGAGGAGGCCGGTCAGGCTGCCTCCAAAGTGGCCGCGCAACCGGCGGTGCGCGCGGCGCTGTTGCAGAAGCAACGCGATTTTCGCGAGCCCCCGGGGCTGGTGGCCGACGGCCGCGACATGGGCACGATCGTGTTTCCGGATGCGCAGCTGAAGGTATTCCTGACTGCCAGTGCCGAAGAACGCGCGCGTCGGCGCCATAAGCAGTTGAGCGAAAAGGGGGTTCGGGCTATGATGTCGGCCCTTTTGCGCGAGATTGAAGAGCGCGACTTGCGTGATCGTACGCGATCCGTAGCGCCTCTGGTCCCTGCGCCCGATGCCCGCATCATCGATTCGACCTCGCAGTCCATCGATGAAGTCGTGGCCACCGTGCTCGACTGGGCGGCGCCGCTGGCGCGCTAAGCAAGTCCGTCGCAAAAGGGAACGGTCCGGGAATCTCCCGGGAATTCAATCACCTATGCGGCGCAATCCGCACACAAAGAGGGTGGGGCACGACTGGCTTGCCGGCGCGTGGCTCCAATTCTGGAATCAACCATGACTGAAAGTTTTGCCGAACTGTTTGAACAGAGCGAGCGTCTGAGCAAGCTCAAGCCGGGTGCGATCGTCACCGGTACCGTGGTGGAAATTCGCAGCGACGTCGTCATCGTCAATGCGGGTTTGAAGTCAGAGGGCGTGGTGCCCATCGAGCAATTCCGCAACGAAGCGGGTGAGCTCGAAGTGAGCGTCGGCGACGAGGTGAAGGTCGCTCTGGACGCGCTCGAAGACGGGTTCGGCGAAACCCGCCTGTCGCGTGAGAAAGCCAAGCGCGCGATGGTGTGGGACGAGCTGGAAGATGCGCAGTCGAAGGACCAGACGGTCGTCGGTCGCATCAGCGGCAAGGTCAAGGGTGGTTTCACCGTCGACATCAAGGACATCCGCGCGTTCCTGCCGGGTTCCCTGGTCGATGTGCGTCCGGTGCGCGATCCGGTGTACCTGGAAGGCAAGGATCTGGAATTCAAGATCATCAAGCTGGACCGCAAGCGCAACAACGTCGTTGTCTCCCGCCGTGCGGTGGTGGAGAGCGAGTTCAGCGCCGAGCGCGAACAGCTGATGGAGAAGCTGAAGGAAGGCGCGGTGCTGAAGGGTGTGGTCAAGAACCTCACCGACTACGGCGCTTTCGTCGACCTGGGCGGCATCGATGGTCTGCTGCACATCACCGACATGGCGTGGAAGCGCGTCCGTCATCCGTCCGAAGTGGTCAATGTCGGCGACGAGATCGATGTACGCGTGCTGCGTTTCGACCGCGAGCGCAACCGCGTCTCGCTGGGTCTGAAGCAGCTGGGCGACGATCCGTGGGTCAATATCTCGCGTCGTTACCCGCAGGGCACGCGTCTGTTCGGCAAGGTCTCGAACGTCACCGAATACGGCGCCTTCGTGGAGCTGGAGCCGGGCGTCGAAGGTCTGGTGCACGTGTCCGAGATGGACTGGACCAACAAGAACGTCAATCCGGCCAAGATCGTTGCCATCGGCGACGAGACCGAAGTCATGGTGCTGGACATCGACGAAGAGCGTCGCCGCATCTCGCTCGGCATGAAGCAGTGCACGAGCAATCCGTGGGAAGCCTTCGCGGGCACCTTCAAGAAGGGCGACCGCGTCTCGGGTTCGATCAAGTCGATCACCGATTTCGGCATCTTCGTGGGTCTGGATGGCGGCATCGACGGTCTGGTGCACCTGTCCGACATCTCCTGGCAGGGCACGGGTGAAGATCTGGTTCGCAACTTCAAGAAGGGCGAAGAGATCGAGGCCGTGGTGCTGGCGGTGGATCCGGAGCGTGAGCGCATCTCGCTCGGTATCAAGCAGCTGGAGCAGGATCCGTTTGGCAGCTACATGGCCGCGCATCCGAAGGGCAGCATCGTGCAGGGCGTGGTGCGTGAAGTCGACGCCCGCGGCGTGACCGTGGATCTGGCCGACGGCGTGGAAGGCTATCTGCGCGCTTCGGACATCGCCAAGGAACGCGTGGACGACGCCACGGCGTACTTCCGTGCTGGCGACAAGATCGAGGCCAAGTTCACCGGTCTCGACCGTCGTGGCCGCACGCTGCAGCTGTCGATCCGTGCCAAGGAAGACGACGAACTGGCCGAGGCGCTGGAGGAGTATCACAGCACCTCGCTCGGCACCACCAAGCTCGGTGCGCTGCTGAAGGAACAGCTGGGTCGCTGATCCAGTTGGCAGTATGGCTGCCGGGGCGGTGTTGCGCCGCCCCGGCGCTTTGCAGGTAGTCTTAGCCTTCCAAGGCGCCGTCGGGCGCACTGACACGGAGCCCTGATCGTGACCAAGTCCGAACTCATCGTGGCGCTCTCGGGTCGTCAGACCCATCTGGCCTTGCCTGACGTCGAGCTCGCGGTGAAATCGGTCATTGACCAGATGGCGGATGCGCTGGCCACCGGCGAGCGTATCGAGGTTCGTGGTTTCGGCAGTTTTTCGCTGCATTTCCGTCCGCCGCGCATGGGCCGCAACCCCAAGACCGGTGACGTGGTTTCACTCGCCGGCAAGTACGTGCCGCATTTCAAGCCCGGCAAGGAACTGCGCGAGCGCGTCAATGCCGCCGCCGAGGCGGCTGGCAAATCCGCCAAGCCCAAGGCGCGCTGACGGGTGCGGCCATGAAGCTAGCCGCGCGCATCCTGCTTGCGATCGTGCTGATTGCCGTGCTCATCTTCGCGGCCTTCAATTCCACGCTGGTCACCATCGACGCGCTGTTTGCCGGCGTGACGCTGCCGCTCGGCGTGGCGCTGGTCGGCTTTTTTGCCTTGGGTGGTTTGAGCGGCGCGCTGGGGCTGTACTTGAGCGTGGTCTTGCGTCTCAAGCGCGAAGTACGCCGCGCACGCGGCGCCACCGGCTGAGGACGCATGGGCTGGGAGCTGCTTCTGCTACTGCTTCCGGTGGCTGCAGGCTCGGGATATCTGGTAGGTCGACGCGGCAGCGAGCGCTCCAGCGGCGTGCGTTTCAGTCAGTTGTCGCAAACCTATTTCAGCGGCCTCAATTACCTGCTGAACGAGCAGCCCGACAAGGCGCTCGAAATGTTCTTGAAAATTGCCGAGCTCGACACCGACACCTTCGAGACGCAACTGGCGCTCGGCAATCTGTTTCGTCGGCGCGGTGAGACGGATCGCGCCATCCGCTTGCATCAGGATTTGTACAGTCGCCCCAAGCTCTCACCGGAGCAGCGCACCATCGCGCTGCTGGAACTGGGCGAGGACTACATGCGCGCCGGTCTGCTGGACCGCGCGGAATCCCTCTACACCGACCTGTTGGCGATCGATCAGCACGCACCCTCGGCGCTGCGGCATCTGATCTCGATCTACCAGCAGGAACGCGATTGGAATCGCGCCATCGAGATGGCGAAGCGCCTGCGTGCGGTGTCGGGCGATGCCACTGCAGCGCTGATTGCGCAGTTTCATTGCGAACTCGCCGAACAAGCCCGCGCCGGCGGTCAGGCCGAGGAGGCGCGACGCCAAGGACAGGAAGCGCTGGCGGCCGATCCGCGCTGTGTGCGCGCCCACATGTTGCTCGGCCGACTGGCCAAAGCCGCCGACGCCACTGAGGCTGCCATCCGCCATTTCGAGAAGGCCGCCGAGATCGATCCCGATTTTCTGTCGGAAATCCTGTGCGATCTGCTGGAATGCTATGAAGCGCGCCAGGACGGCGCCCGCGCTGAGGCCTTCCTCGACCTGATGACTCAGCGCGATCGCGGCGTAGCCGCTTTGCTGGCGCGCAGTGCGATGATCGAGCGCAGCCAGGGGCGCAGTGTCGCGGTCGATTTTCTGGCCGACAAACTGCATCAGCGGCCATCGGTGCGCGGCGTGCTCAAAGTGATGGATTTGAGTTTCCCGGACGATTCCTCCGAGCGCGCCGGAACGGTCACGTTGATCCGCGATCTGCTGCATCGCTTGCTGGATCGCAAGCCCGGCTACCGCTGCAGTCGCTGCGGCTTCAGCCCGCGCGCGCTGCACTGGCAATGTCCGAGTTGCAAGAGCTGGGGCAGCATCAAGCCGGTCCACGGCGTTCCGGGCGAGTGAGGCCGGCTTGAGCGCGATTCTGATTGCGCTGGCAGCGGCGCTGGGCTCGGCCACGCTGACGGCCTTGGTCATCCGCTATGCCCGTCTGTCCTCGATGCACGATGCGCCCGGGGCGCGCCGCATGCATCTGCGGCCGACGGTGCGTGGTGCCGGACTCGGCTTTGCGCTGACCATTCTGGCCGGTTGGGCCGCATTCGGCTGGAGCCTGGGAATCGAACAGCCGCTCGGCCGCTGGGGGCTGGCGACGGCACTGGCGCTGGCAGTGGTGGCGCCGGTGAGCTGGCTCGATGATCACGCCGGTCTGCCGGTGTGGCCGCGCCTGCTGGCGCATGGCCTCGGTGCGTTGCTGATCGCGCTCGCCGGCGCCAGCTACCTGCCGTGGATGGTGGCGGCCGCGGCGCTGCTGGTGCTGGTGGCTTGCACCAATTTCTGGAACTTCATCGATGGCATCAATGGCATGGCGGCCTCGCAGAGCCTGGTTCTGGCGATCGGCGTGGCGCTGGTGGCCTGGTGGCTGGGCGATTACCCGCTGGCCTGGTTCGCGGCCTTGATGGCGGGTGCATTGGCGGCATTCCTGCCATTTAACTTCCCGCATGCGCGCGCCTTCATGGGTGATGTCGGCAGTGCCAGCCTGGGCCTGGTCTGCGGCGCCTTGTTGCTGGCGCCGCTGGAGGATGGCAGCGCCTGGTGGGTGGTTTTGCCGCTGGCCTCGGCGGTACTGCTGGATACCGGCCTGACGCTGCTGTGGCGGATGTCACGGCGACCGCTGCGCCGGTGGTACACTGGGCACCGAGAGCATCTGTATCAATGGCTTGCACGATCTGGCTGGGGGCATACCCGCACCACCCTGGCGTATCTGGGGTGGGCCCTGGGCCCCGGCCTCGCGGTCGTCTGGACAGGTCTTGCGCGACCGGAGCTGAGATTGATTGCCACTGTATTGCTGTATCTGGCGGGCGCCCTGATCTGGCGCCTGGGTCGCGACTACGCGCTGGCGCGGAGGCGCGCATGAGCCGCGCACTGCGGGCCTTTGTCGCGCTGATCCACCCGCGCACGGCGGTGGTCGCCCACGATCTGGCGATGATCCTGATCGCCTGGTATCTGGCCAAGTCGATACGGCTCAGCTTCGAGGCGGACAGCAGCATCAGCGTGCTGGCGCCGACCGAGGTGCTGCTGGTGCTGGCGATCCAGGGCGGCATTTTCTGGTGGACCGGGCTTTACAAGGGCTTGTGGCGCTTTGCCAGCTTGCCGGACCTGTGGAACATCGTGCGCGGGTCGGTGCTCGGCGCACTGACCGTCGGGCTGGCGCTGTTTCTCTACGACCGCCTCGGCAATGTGCCGCGCAGTGTGCTGGTGCTGTATCCGGTGCTGATGTCGGTGCTGCTGGGGCTGCCGCGGTTGGCCTATCGTTTCTGGAAAGACAGTCGGCTGGATTTCTACGAACGCAGTTCGCGCCGACGCGTGCTGGTGCTCGGCGCCGAACGCGCCGGCGAAATGCTGGTGCGCGATCTGCGGGCCGAGGGTCAGTATCTGCCGGTCGGCTTTCTTGACGACAACCGCCTGCTGCGCGGCGCTCGCGTGCACGGAATACCGGTACTCGGTCGCATTGAGGAACTGCGTGATCTGGCGCGCGAAGTTGCGGCCGACATGTTGCTGATCGCGATGCCCAGCGCGAGCACGGCTGAAATGCGCCGGGTGGTCGAACTGTGCGAGGAAACCGGCTTGCCCTTCCGCACGGTGCCGCGATTGCAGGACGTGGTGGCCGGGCGTTCGGCCTTCAATGAACTCAAGGAAGTGGCGATCGAGGATCTGCTCGGGCGCGAGCCGGTGCAACTCGACTGGACTGCCATCCGCCAGGCGCTATCCGGCAAGCGCGTGCTGGTGACCGGCGGCGGTGGCTCGATTGGCGCCGAATTGTGCCGCCAGGTCGCGCGCTTAGGAGCCTCGGCCCTCGGGATCCTGGAGCAGTCCGAGTTCAATCTGTACCAGATCGAACGCCAACTGCGACGCGAGTTTCCCGATCTGGAGCTGGCGGTGGCGCTGGGTGATGTCTGCGACCCGGCCACCTGTCGTCACGTCATGGAGACGCTGCGGCCGCAGGTGGTTTTCCACGCAGCGGCCTACAAGCACGTGCCTTTGCTGCAGGCGCAGTTGCGCGAGGGCTTCCGCAACAATGTGCTGGGCACGCGGGCCATCGCGCTGGCCGCCGACGAGGCGGGTGTCGAGACCTTCGTCCTGATCTCCAGCGACAAGGCGGTCAATCCGGCCAACGTGATGGGTGCTACCAAGCGCGTGGCCGAGATCTTCTGTCAGAACCTGGCCAAGCGCTCGCGCACGCGCTTCTTGACGGTGCGATTCGGCAATGTGCTCGATTCCGCCGGCAGCGTGGTGCCCTTGTTCCGCGAGCAGATCCGCCAGGGTGGCCCGGTGACGGTGACGCATCCGGAAATCAGCCGCTACTTCATGACCATCCCGGAAGCCTGTCAGCTGATCCTGCAGGCGGCCACGCTGGGGCAGGGCGGCGAGATTTTCGCGCTGGACATGGGCGAGCCGATTCAGATCCGTTATCTGGCCGAACAGATGATTCGGCTGGCTGGCAAGCTGCCGGGTCAGGACGTACAGATCGTCTATACCGGCCTGCGCGAGGGCGAGAAGCTGTTCGAGGAGTTGTTCCACGAGCACGAGAGCTACCAGCAGACGCGCCATCAGAAGATCTTCCTGGCGCAGCATCGCAGCGTAAATCTGGACGAGCTCAGCCAGGCGCTGCATCAGGGTGATGCCGCGGTGCGGCGCTTTGATGAAAGCGAGTTGCGCGACATCCTGAGCCGCTTCGTCCCAGAGTTTTCAGGACGGCCAATGGCGGACGACGGCAACGTGGTGCCGCTCAAAAGGGCGTGAGTTCCGCGAGAGGCGGCGGCGCCTTGGGATCGCCAACTCCGGCACAAAGGTTCTCGCTCAACGCATCTGCTGCAAGCGCTCGGTCAGCCAAAGCTGGGCGCTGACGGTGCGACCATCCGGGAAACGCAGCAGATAGGGCTCGCCGGTGCTGGAGGACTGGCTGGCGATGCCACTGATGAAGTCCTCGGCGCTGCGGATCTGCGCGCCGGCTGCCCGCCACTTCTGCCGCAGATGCTGCGCGGCCTCGTGGGCACTGTAGGACTGACCGTTGCGGATGAATTGCACCTGCTCCAGGCCATCGATCGCGAGAATCAGCGCGTCGATCTCGCTCTCGGGCTGAGCCGTTACCGACGCCGCCGGTTCCAGCACGAACTCGGCCCAGTCATTGCCGATCAGTTCGTTGTGCAACAGCGTCATCCGTAGCCGCCAGCGCCGACCGTCGACCACGAACTCCACACTGCCACCGGTCGACAAGGAGCGGGGCCCGGCGACGCGCTCGCCATCCCGCCATTCCAGCGAGGTCAGCGTCTGCCCGCCGGTGATGTCGTCGATGGTCAGCAGCAACTGGCCGTCGGAGCCGGGCAGGGCGGTCGTCGTCCGCTGATACACCCGCAAATAGCTGGCGCCTGCTGTGTTCAAGTGATGCGGGGCTGCCAAGCCGAGGATCGTGTGGCTGAGCAACACCGGCACGATCAGCCACCGGCCATGCAGGCCGGCCCAAGCTTGGCGCTCAGTCATGTGGATAGCTCCCCGTGGACGTGCGCAGCATAGGCGCAAACGGGTGCCGATCAGCCGGGCAAGGCGGTGTCCTCGGCCAGCAGCCAGTCCTCGTTGGAGTGCGCGTCGCGCACCCAAAGGCGCAGCCGTGCACTGGCCGGCAATCGGGCGCAGTCCTGCAGATCGACTGCGATCTCCAGTGCGCCCATGCAGCTGCCTTGGCCCTGCCACTGTTGATGGCCGGCGTCGCCGCCGGCATCCAGACGCAACACCCAGGCGAGTTCGATGGGGCGTCGCTGGCGCAGCTCCAGTTCCGCGCTGACGGACAAACGCTGATTGGACGGGTCCAGACTGATCAGCACCTGCTGGACCTGGATCGCGGAGCTGCGTTGCCACTGGCGGGCGACGCTGGAGAGGGGCGACATCGGCGCTACTCGGTGACTGCGTTACACAAATACACGCTTTCTGGCGTCCGAGTGCGTCACCTGGGCGACCAACGCAGCGTTCGCCCGCCAAGCGGTGTCGAAACACGCCACGGATTTCGCGGCATCGGGCACGGTTTCAGGGGACGTTCGTGCAACACAGGCGTGCGCAGGGGCGGGGGGCAGGGGCAAAAGCGGGGCGGGGGGCAGGGGGCGGGGGACCAACACTGCAGCGCTTGCCTGGCACTGTCGCCGGTACAGTTTGCTGATCGACTAAGCGCGCCGACGGCGAGACAGGGACTCTGAGGTCCGTATCGACCCCGGGCCCAAGTGAGTTCACTGCCCCGCAGCGGGCAATTCAGTCGTCTCGGCGGGCACCGGTCCGCCGAGGACCGCGCCCAGCGTGGGCGTCACTTTTTCGCCGTGTACGGTGAATTGGAAGGGCACTGAGACCAGTGCGCCGCCGGTATTGCGCTGGACCACAAAATGCAGATGCGGCCCGGTGGAAAATCCGGTGTTGCCGCTGTCGGCGATATGCTCGCCCGCGCGCACGCGATCGCCGATGCTGACCAGCACGCTTTCCAGCGCCAAATGGGCGTACACACCCATGGTGCCGTCCGCATGCAGGATGCGGATGTGATTGGCGCGGTCGCCGTAGCGCGAGATATCGGTGCCGGCCTTGTAAAAATCACTCTCTACCGACATCACCACCCCGGCGCGTGCGGCCAGAACCGGCGTGCCTTCCGGCATGCTGAAATCCACCGCGTGGTAGCTGTGCGCATCCTTGTGGCTGTAGGCGCCGCCGAAGCCTTGGTGGATCGCCAGACGCAGATGCTCGTCGTAGGGCAACTGATACACCGCCTGTGGATCCGGCTGGGCTTTGGGATCGCCCGGCAGATACTGGTACTTCCACTGGTAGGACCATGCCTGATGCTCGTCGAAGGGCTGCACCATCAGCACCAGCGAGTCACGCTGTCCGGGAATGACGACGCTGCTGGGCAACTCGGGCTCGCTGACGACGTTGTAGGCCTGCGAGAAGCTCATCAGCACCTCGATCGGCCCGCCGTAGCCGTTCCACAGCGTGTAGCGCCGATCGTTCTTGGGGCCTTCCTCGCGCAGATAGACGAGTTGCTTCGGATCAACCTCGACCAGTTGCTCCTGCACCGGCGTGGCGGCGTCCTGCGGCGGTCGGTCGGTGTAATGCTCGACGCCGTTGGCATCGCGATAGGAATAGATGCGCTTGGCGTCAGCGTCGCCGGCGCAGAAGGCGATCAGCGCGGCGAAAAGGAGCGATGGGCGTAGGCGCAGCAGCATGCGCCTAGCCTAGCGGACGATCGCGGCAGCGTTCCACCCCGGGTGCGCGCGGAGCGCGGGCCTGCAGCAGCGGCAGGCTGAGCGCGTACAGTCGCTCGGCGAGCAACTGCTGGCCGCGCTCGGACAGGTGGACGAAATCGAAGTACAGCGCCTCGTCCACAGCCAGCGCGTCGATCGGATCGATCACGCCGTCGATGTGCAGCGCGCGGCGCGCAGCGCGCTGCAGTTCGCCATGCAAGGCCGGCGCGGCGGCGATGATGCGCGCCTCGTCGCCGATCGCTCGCGGGCGATCGAACACCGTGGGCTGCCAGAGGTGGATCACCGGCACGTCGTAAGCCTGCCCCAGTGCGCGTGCCTGCAGCACCACGCTGCGGTAGGCGGCGATGGTGGAATCGGCGAGCGCGGCGACCGCGGGGGCATCCAGCGTTGGCGCCGGCGCCGCGACCAGCCTGGCGATGCCTTCCAGGCGCAGCGCCCAGGCCTTGAGCTGCTGGCGCAACTGGCGCGCGCTGTTGAACTCGAGCACGCGATTCGCCTCGTTCTGCGGCAAGCCGGCCACACCCGATTGCAGTACCGAGTAGACGTCGTTGGCGCCATCCAGGAACACCGCCAGATCGGCCGGCGGCTCCGGACAGGCCAGCGCGAGCTGGAAGGCGGTCAGACTTTGGCGACTGACGTAGCCCGACTCGCCGAAGTTCAGCACGCGCACGCCAAGATCGGGCGCGCGCTCGGCGTACAGTTGCTGCAGCGCGGCGGCCAGCGTGCCCTGGTCGCGGTTGCCGGTGCCCCAGACCACCGAGCCACCGAATAGCCACAGCGTGCGCTGCGCCGGCTGGGCCGGCGGCGGTGTGACGCGGAAGCCGTGCGCGTCGATGTGTATCAGATGGCCGGCGTAGGGCGTGCGGCGCCAGTACACGTAGCTTTGCCACGCGGTGTCCTTGGACGCGGCGTGCTCGCGCCAGTACTCGGCAACCCAGGGCTGATCGCGCACCGCATCAGCCTTTTCGCGATCAGGAGCCGTAGCGGCGGGATCGAGCGGCGCCCACGCCGCCGGCGCCGGCAGCAGCCGGCGCAATGCCTGATCGACCAGCAACAGCAGCATGAAGCTGATCAGCGCGATCAGACCGGCTTGCCGCAGCAGGCGTGCCAGCGCGTGCATGGATCAGCACTCGATGACGTTGACGGCCAGCCCGCCGCGGCTGGTTTCCTTGTACTTGTCCTGCATGTCGCGGCCGGTGTCGCGCATGGTCTTGATCACCTTGTCCAGCGATACCCGGTGCTTGCCGTCGCCGCGCAGCGCCATGCGCGAGGCATTGATGGCCTTGACCGCGCCCATCGCGTTGCGCTCGATGCAGGGAATCTGCACCAGACCGCCGATCGGATCGCAGGTCAGTCCCAGATTGTGTTCCATGCCGATCTCGGCCGCATTCTCGACCTGATAGATGCTGCCGCCGAGCGCCGCGGTGAGTCCGCCGGCCGCCATCGAACAGGCGACGCCGACCTCGCCCTGGCAGCCTACTTCGGCGCCCGAGATCGAGGCGTTTTCCTTGTAGAGAATGCCGATTGCGCCGGCGGTCAGCAGGAAGTTCAGCACGCCCTCGTCGTTGGCGCCGGGACAGAAGCGCGCGTAGTAGTGCAGTACGGCGGGCACGATGCCGGCAGCGCCATTGGTCGGCGCCGTTACTACCCGGCCACCGGCGGCATTTTCCTCGTTGACGGCCAGCGCATACAGATTGACCCAGTCGAGGATGGTCAGCGGATCGCGCAGACTGGCTTCCGGTTTGGCGAGCAGTTCGCGCAGCATCGCGGGCGCCCGGCGCCCGACCTTGAGCCCGCCCGGCAGCACGCCGTCCTCGCGCAAGCCGCGATTGACGCAGTCCTGCATGGCTTTCCAGATGCGCAGCAGGCCCTCGCGGATCTCGGCGTCGCTGCGCCAGACGCGCTCGTTCTCGCGGACGATGTCGGCAATGCTGGCACCGGCCTCGGCGCAGCGCGCCAGCATTTCGTCGCCGGTGCTGAAGGGATGCGGCAGCGCGGTGGCGTCCGGCACGATGCGGTCCGCGGCGGCTTCGTCGTGATTGACCACGAAGCCGCCGCCGACCGAGTAGTAGTCGCGCGTGAACAGCACCTCGTCACGCTCATCGAAGGCGGTGAAGCGCATGCCGTTGGAGTGATAGGGCAGCTTCTGGCGCTTGTTGAAGACCAGATCGGTCTTCTCATCGAAGCGGATGCCATGGCGCCCCAGCACCATCAGTTGTTTGTCCTGGCGGATCCGCGCCAGCGTCGTCGGGATCAGATCCGGATCGACGCGATCGGGCTCGTTGCCCTCAAAGCCGAGGAATACCGCTTTGTCGGTGCCGTGGCCGCGGCCAGTGTGGGCCAGCGAGCCGAACAACTCCCCGCGCAGGCGCATGGTGCGTGCGAGCACGCCGCGCTCCTCCAGGCGGCCGACGAAGCGGCAGGCGGCGCGCATCGGGCCCACCGTGTGCGAGGACGAGGGGCCGATGCCGATCTTGAACAGGTCGAATACGCTGACTGCCATGGCACGCTCCGCCGGTCGGGGTGCGCGATTATGCTTGCGCTTCCAATGCTTGCGGGGACGCCTGCGTATGTTCCTACTGTACGGCCGCACCGAGTGCGAGTTGTGCGGCGAGGCCTGGTCGCTGATCCAGCAGGCGGGGTTGGCGCCGGTGTGCGAAGTGGATATCGACGCCGACGCGGAACTCGGCGTCGAGTATGGCTTGCGCATCCCGGTGTTGCAGGCCCCCGATGGGCGCCAGCTGGCTTGGCCTTTCGATCTGACGCGGCTTCAGGACTTCTTGCGTGCGCCGTAAGCCATCGCGCCGATGCTGACCAGGGTGGCGACTGGCATCACGCCGCTCAGGGACACCGGGTGGCTTTTCAGCCACAAGCCACTGGCGACGATGCCGAGCAAGGTCAGGGCGGTGATCAGGGCAATGCCGACTTGGCGCAGCAAATGTCGCATGGGAGTGAGGCCGGAGTGACGATGGCGTGGTAGATGGGCGCGGGTGCGGGGCTTTCAAGTCCTTGCCGTGACCCTGGCACTGCCGCGGCTCAGATCGCGCAGGCGCAGTTCAAACTCGCTGGCATGCACGGCCGGCAGTCGGATCTCGGCATGCAGCCCCTCGGCATCGTAGTGCTCCGCGCTCAGCGCGCCATGCAGGCCGCTCAGCAACTGGCGCAGCGCGCTGTCGCAGGCAAAGGGCACGAACACCTGCAAATCAGCCTGTACGATCAATGGCTTGCGCTCGGCGCGCCGCAAGCATTCGGCGGCGCATCCGCCATAGGCCCGGACCAGCCCGCCGGCGCCCAGCTTGATGCCGCCGAACCAGCGCGTAACCACCACGACGACGCGGTCGTAGCCCTGGCCGTCGATGGCTTGCAGGATCGGCCGCCCGGCGGTGCCGGCCGGTTCGTCGGCGTCGTGAAAGCGGTACTGCTGACCCAGCCGCCAGGCCCAACAATGATGGCTGGCAAGCTCGCGCGCGCAGTCATTGATGTGCGATTGCGCGTCCTCGACCGCTTCCACCGGCCAGGCGCGTGCCAGGAAACGGCTTTTCTGGATGCTTTCCTCGAAGCTGGCGGGCGCCAGCAGCGTGTGACTCACGAGCCGGATTCCAGCTGCTGCAGCGCGGCCTGCAGGTCCTGCGGCAGCGGCAACTCCGGGTACTCACGCTGCAGCGCCCGCAGTTCATCCAGCGCCACCGCCGTTTGCTGTGCGGCGAGCAGGCTGCGAATACGCGCGTAACGTTCACTGACTTCGCCAGGTACCGGCTGCTGCGCCTGCGCCCGGCCTTCCGGGAGCGGTGCAGACTGGCGCTCGGCAGCGGCGCCGCTGAGGCCGGGGAAAGGGGCCGACGCCGGCGGCGCGGGCGCGAGTTCCGCGGGCGGCGGAGGACTCGGCGCAGGCGCTGGTGCCGCCAGAGGCTTGGGCGCCGCCGGTGGCTCGGCTGGCATGACCGCAGGTGCGGCATCGGCAGCGCTCGCTGGCGGCCCAGCAGGTTCGGCGAGCTTCTGCGAAATGCGCTCATCGTCGACGCTTGCGGTGCGCTCGCGCTGCTCCTCGGCGAGGTCACGGCGCGCCGGCAGCGCCAAGGCCGGGGCTGCCGGCGCGATCTTCAGAGCTTCCGCAGTTTCCGTTTGCGCCGGCGCGGGCGCCTTGGCGCGGGCCTCGGCGTCGGCGTCGGCGCGCAACTGGCCGAGGTTGGCATCCAGGCCGGCTGACGCGCTCGCGGCGGCTGGCGCATCTTTTCCCAGGCGATCGGCCAGCACGGCCGGCGCTTCCTCTTTGCGAAGCGCGGTATCGGGCGCGCCGCTACCCAGATCTGCCTTGGCAGCATTGCTCGTCGACGCCGCGTCCGGCGCCGCCGGTGCGATCGCCGAGGGCGGCGCATCCAGCGGGCCCGGCATGCGTTCGACCTGCTGCCAGATGCGCAGCGCCAGTCCGCCGCCGACAATCACCAGCACGCCCGCCGCAAGGCTCAGCCAGCGAGTTTCGGGCCGACGCCTCGGAGTCTGCGCGACCGCCGCGCGCGCCCGCGCCAGGATGGCCGCGTCGAGCGCGGCGCCGGGTTCGGGCCCAGGCGCGCGCCGCAGTGCCTCCACGATCTGCTGTTCCAGGGACTCGTGGCTCATGACCCGCGCAATCCTTCCCGCAGTTTGGCCAGCGCATAGCGCAGCCGCGACTTGATGGTTTCCCGCCCGGTACCGGTGTTCTGCGCAATCTCCTCCAGCGTCAGATCGCCTTCGGCGCGCTGCAGCAGCACCGCACGCTGCTCCACCGGCAGCGCGTCCACCAGCGTCAGCAAGCGCCGCACCTGTTCGTCCTGATCCAGCCGCAGCGCCGGATCGTCCTCCGGCAGTCCGGGGAACTGCAACAGCACCTCGTCGGCGGCGACGGTGGGATGCTGGCGACGCAGATGATCGATCGCCAGATGGTGAGCGATGCGGAACAGCCAGGCGGCGAAGCGCGCGCTCGGCGTGTAGCGCTGGCGGTGGTCGATCACCCGCCCCCAGGTTTCCTGGAACAACTCCTCCGCCACCGCGCTCTGTCCGGTCAGGCGCGTCAGATAACGCAGCAGCCGGGTACGGAAGCGCGCATACAGCAGCTCGAAGGCGCGTGCCTCGCCTGCGGCATAGCGCAGCATCAGGTTCTCGTCGCTGTCGTCGAGCACGGCGTCCGGCACAGTCGGGTCAGGCGCACGATAGCCGATCACGCCGGCGCTGGCGCGCGGCGGGGGCTGTGTGGTCCAGCAATTCCATGCGGGCAGGGCGAGGTCCATGTCGCTGGCTAACGGCGCCAGCTGCCATTCGGGGTTTGCGCATGGCACGCGCAAGCCTCCGGCACCGTGTCTGCCGCATACTGTCAGCGCTCGGCAAGGGGGCTAGCGACGATCGTGGACCGCATCATTGTGCAGTTTCTGAGTGGCGCCCGCGCCGCACAGGTCGAGGTCTATCCGGTGGCGCGCTTCTCGTCACTGTATCTGGGCCGCGACCCGAAGTGCGATGTGCGCGTGGATGCCGACCGCGACACCATGGTCTCGCGCAGCCATGCCGTCATCGAATGGGTGGATCAGGAGGATGGCAGCCGCGATTACACGCTGACCGATCTGCTCAGCAGCAACGGCACCTATCGCAACGGTGAGCGCGTCCATGGCACCGTGAAAGTACTCAGTGGCGACCGTGTACGGCTCGGCCACAACGGCCCGGAGTTCCTGCTGACCATCGAGCAGCCGCAGCCCAATCTGCATGCCGAAGTGACGCAGTCCTTGCGCACCGATCAGATCCTGCGGGCGCCTCCGCCGGTGAATGCGGACCCCGGCAATCAAACCGTGCGCGGACCTGGCGCCGCCAATCTGCTGTCCGAATTGGAGCGCACCCGGCGTGACAAGTGAGTGGGTACGCAGCCGATGAGCGCCAAGGCGAAGACGCGCTACGTCTGCAGTGAATGCGGCGCCACCGCCCCGAAGTGGGCCGGACAGTGCGGCGACTGCGGCGCCTGGAACACGCTGGTGGAGGAACTGGCGCCCACCGCCGGGGCGCGGCGGGGCGGCTATGCAGGCGCGGCGGGCGCACAGGTCAGCGATCTGGCGGCCGTGCCGGCTGGCGAGGAACAACGACTCGATACCGGCCTCGGCGAGCTCAATCGCGTGCTCGGTGGCGGATTGGTGCATGGCTCGGTGGTGTTGATTGGCGGTGACCCCGGCATCGGCAAATCCACGCTGCTGCTGCAAGTGCACGCCAGCCTGCTCGGCAAGGCCGAGGTGTTGTACGTCAGCGGCGAGGAATCGCTGTCGCAGATCGCCCAGCGCGCGCGCCGGCTCAGCGTGACGCCGCAGGGCATGCGCTGTCTGGCCGAGACCTCGGTGGAGCGCATCCTGGCGGTGGCCGAGGCCGAGCAGCCCAAAGTCCTGATCATCGACTCGATCCAGACCTTGTGGCTGGCGGAGCTCAGTTCTGCGCCGGGTTCGGTCTCGCAGGTGCGCGAGTGCGCGGCGCGGCTGGTGCGCTTTGCCAAGGAGCGCGGCGTCAGCGTGTTCCTGATCGGCCACGTGACCAAAGAGGGCGGCATCGCCGGCCCGCGCGTGCTCGAACACATGGTGGATGCCGTGCTCTATTTCGAGGGCGAGTCCGGCAGTCGCTTCCGCATCCTGCGGGCGCTCAAGAACCGCTTCGGCGCGGTCAACGAACTCGGCGTGTTTGCGATGGGCGACCGCGGCCTGCGCGAAGTGCCGAATCCCTCGGCGATCTTCCTCTCTGGCCAGCCCACACGCGGGCCCGGCAGCATCGTCATGGTGACGCGAGAAGGCACCCGGCCGCTGCTGGTGGAGGTGCAAGCGCTGGTCGATCAAAGTCCGCTGGCCAATCCGCGCCGCGTGGCGGTGGGCTACGAGGCCAACCGGCTGGCTTTGCTGCTGGCGGTGGCGCACCGGCATGGCGGCGTCGCCATTTACGATCAGGACGTGTTCGTCAATATCGTCGGCGGCATCCGCGTCAGCGAAACCGCCGCCGACCTGCCGGTGCTGCTGGCGGTGCATTCGAGCTTCCGCAATCGCAGTCTGGGCACGCATACGCTGGCCTTCGGCGAGATTGGCCTGTCCGGCGAAATCCGTCCCATCCCGAATGGCGAGGAGCGCCTCAAAGAAGCCGCCACCCACGGTTTCAAGCTGGCCATCGTGCCGGCCGCGAACAAGCCCAAGAAGGGCGCCTACGGCGAGCTCGAGGTGATTGCTGCGCAGACGCTGGGCGAGGCGCTGGAGGCAGTCGCCGGACGCTGAGGGTCGGCCCGCCGGCGAGAATGCGGTCACAGGCTGCTAGTCTCCGGCCATCTCACGGGAGGCGGTCAGCGATGTCGCAGTTGGATATGCGTGGAAAGGTGGCGCTGGTCACCGGCGGCGCCGGTGGCATCGGCAGTGCGACGGCGCTGGCCTTTGCGCGCGCCGGTGCCGCGGTGGTGGTCGTGGATATCGCGGTGGATGCCGGACAGCGCGTGGTCGAGGAGATCATGGCCGCCGGCGGCCGTGCGGTCTGGGTACGTGCCGATGTCACCCGTGCGGCCGAGGTCGAGGCAGTGGTGGTCGCCACGGTCGCCACCTACGGCCGACTGGATTACGCCTTCAACAATGCCGGCATCGAGGAAGAGCACAGCAAGTTGGCGGACGGCGAGGAAGCGCTGTTCGACCGCATGCTGGGCATCAACGTCAAGGGTGTCTGGCTGTGCATGAAGTACCAGCTGCGGCAGATGCTGCGGCAGGGCAGTGGCGCCATCGTCAACACCGCCTCGGTGGCCGGTCTGGTTGGCGCGCCCAAGCACGCCATCTACGCCGCCAGCAAGCATGCCGTGGTCGGCCTGACGCGCAGCGCCGCCGCCGAGTACGCGCGCGCTGGCATTCGCATCAACGCCGTCTGCCCGGGCGTGATCCGCACCGCCATGTTCGAGCGCGTCGTCAGCCAAGGGCTGGCGGACGAGCAGAGCATCCGCCGCCTGCATCCGATCGGCCGCATCGGCGAGGTGGATGAGGTGGCGCAGGCGGTGCTGTGGCTGTGTTCCGAGCAGTCGGGCTTCGTCACCGGACATGCGCTGACCGTCGATGGCGGCATGACCGCGATCTGAGCGGGCAGGGAGGCGCGGTGAGCACAGCAGCGACGGCCGAACTCGGCGTCATTGGCGGCGGCGCGGCCGCGACCGCCGTCTGGCTGGCGGCGGCAGCGCGCCTACCGGGCGCCCAGGTGCTGTGGGTGGCGCCCGCCGGGGCCGACGGTACGGGCGTGGCTTACGGAACGACCGATCCCACGCACAGGCTCAATGTGCGCGCGCTGCGGATGAGTGCGCGCGCTGACCTCCCCGGCGACTTTGTCGATTTCCTGCGTCAGCGCGACGGCGGCGTCGACGAACTCGCCTTTTATCCGCGTGCCGACTACGGCGACTACCTGCGAGCACGGCTGCAAATCGCCTGGGCGGGCCTCGCCGGCCGGCGCTGGTCGCAGCGTGCGGTCGCCGTGACGCGCGATTCGGCCGGCTGGAACGTGTACGGTGCCGACGGTGAGTGCGCGCGGGTGCGCCAGCTGGTGCTGGCACTGGGACCGCAGCCGCAATGTGTGCTGCCGGGCGTGGCGGCCGAGGCGCTGGCCAGCGGCCGTTACCGCCTCGATCCTTATGCCGGCCTGCCGGTGGTCGAGACTGCGCCGGCCGAGATCTGGATCATTGGCAGCGGCTTGACCGCGGTGGATCTGGCGCTGAGCGCCGCGCAACGCTACCCGGCGGCGCGCCTGCATCTGCTGTCGCGCCATGCCGCGCTGCCCGGCGTCCATGGCCCGCATGGCGAGGCTGGTGCCGATTTGCTCGATGGCGCCGCCAGCTACCCGCGGGTGTCGGCGCTGATGCGGCAGCTGCGCCAGCCGCGCCAGCCCGGCGAGGACTGGCGCCTGCGCGTGGACAGCTTGCGCGCACGCTGCGCCGAGCGCTGGCAGCGCTGGCCCTGCGCGGAGCGGCGGCGCTTTCTGCGCCACGCGCGCTGGCTGTGGGATGTGGCCCGCCATCGGATGGCACCGGAGGTCGCCGATGCTCTCGCAGCCTTGCGTCAGGCCGGACGGCTCGTACTGCATGCGGGGCGCTTGCGCGCGGTGACGCTGGAAGACGATGCGCTCAGTCTGCGCTGGCAGCCGCGCGGCCACGCCGATGCCGTCGATGTGCGCGCGGACTGGGTGCTGCAGGCCACCGGGCTCAACACCGGCGTCGCCCGCGCCAGCGATCCCTTGCTGCGCAGCCTGCTCGATCAAGGCCTTGCCCGCGCCGACGATCTGGATCTGGGCTTGGCGACGGATGCGGCGCAGCGTTTGCTCGGCGCCGACGGGCGGCCGCACCAGGACGCCTACGTGCTCGGCGCGTTGGCGCGCGGCAGCCGTTTCGAGTGCATCGCGATGCCGGAAATCCGCACGCACGCCGCGGCGATCGTGGCGGCGGTCTGGCCCCATGATGAATAAGGAATGCTGATGACGCGCAGCTTTGTCACCCATTTGGAGTGTGGTCTCACCGGCGAGATCGGTTCGGCGGATCGCCTGCAGACCGTCTCCGCCGCCGGCAAACCCTGGCTGGTCCGCTACGATCTGGGCGCCATCAGGGCGACACTGCGGCCAGAACACCTGCAGTCACGCGAGCCCACGCTGTGGCGCTACCGCGAGCTGTTGCCGCTGCCGCTGGCGCTCGATCCGATCACGCTGGACGAGGCGCGCACGCCGCTGCTGCCGGCCCCGGTGCATGCGCGCGAGCTCGGTTTGTCAGCGCTGCTGGTGAAGGACGAAGGACGCCTGCCGACCGGCTCGTTCAAAGCGCGCGGCCTGGTGATGGCGGTCAACATGGCCGCGCACTTCGGGGTGAAGCACATGGCGATCCCGACCAATGGCAATGCTGGCGCCGCGATGGCGGCGTACTGCGTGCGTGCTGGCATCGAAGCCATCTGCTTCTGCCCGGCCGACACGCCGGAGGCCAATCTGCGCGAGATTGCCTTGACCGGCGCCGAGTTGATTCGTGTAGACGGCATGATCGACGATTGCGGCAAGCTGGTCGCCGCTGGCGAGCGCGAAGGTCGCTGGTTTTCCTGTGCGACGCTGCGCGAGCCCTATCGCATCGAAGGCAAGAAGACCATGGGGCTGGAGCTGGCCGAGCAGTTCGAGTGGACACTGCCGGACGCAATCTTCTATCCCACCGGCGGCGGCACCGGTCTGATCGGCATGTGGAAGGCTTTTGACGAGCTGCAGGCGCTGGGCTGGATCGACGCGCGCCGGCCACGCCTCTACGCCGTGCAGGCCAGCGGCTGCGCGCCGGTCGCGCGCGCCTTCGACGCTGGGGCCGAGTTCGCGACGCGCTGGGAAGGTGCGGCCACGATCGCGCACGGCATTCGGGTGCCGGCGGCGCTGGGGGATTTTCTGATCCTGCGCGCGGTGCGTGAAACCGGCGGCGCCGCACTTGCCGTCAGCGACGCCGAGATCGAGCAGGCCTGGCGCTCTGCCGGTCAGCGCGATGGCCTGCTCTTGTGTCCGGAGGGCGCGGCCACGTTGGCCGGTTTGCAGCAGGCGCGCGCGCGCGGCTCGGTGCAGGCAGGGGAGCGCGTGGTGTTGTTCAATTGCGCCACCGCGTACAAATACCCCTTGCCCGCCTGAGCGCAGGATTCCGGAGGCTGGATGGAACTGTCGGCACTGACGGCGCTGGTCAAGGTGGTGCAGACCGGCAGTTTCACCAAGGCGGCCGAGGCGCTGCAGACGCAGAAGGCGCATCTGTCCCGAGTCATCTCGCAGTTGGAACAGTCGCTGGGCGCGCGTCTGCTGGAACGCACCACGCGCTCGCTGTCGCTGACCGAGGTGGGACGCGAGTTCTACGAGCGCGCGATCGGCATTCTGGCCGCGGTCGCCGATGCCGAGCTGATGGTGCAACGTGCGCGCGGCAGCGCCAGCGGTCTGCTGCGGATCACCTGCGGCGCCGAGTTCGGCATGATCGCGGTGAGCGGCTGGGTCAGCAGCTTTCTCGCGCGCTACCCGGAAGTCCATGTGGAGCTGGACTACACCGGCCGTATCGTCGACATCGTCCACGAGGGCTTTGACCTGGCGATCCGCGTCGGCCCACTGCCGGATTCCAGCCTGAGCGCGCGCAAGCTGGGTGAGTTGCGCTATGCGCTGTTTGCGGCGCCATCCTATCTGGACCGGCATCCGGCGCCGCCCAACGCCGCTGCGCTGCGTGAGCATGCGCTGCTGATGTTCACTACCGGCACCCAGCGCAGCGAGTGGAAGCTGCAGTGCGGCGACTCGGAGGTGCGCATCGACGGCCCCAGTCGGCTGCGCGTCAACAATGGCTTCACCTTGCGCGAGGCCTGTCTGCGCGGCCTCGGCATCGCCCGTCTGCCGTGGCTGTTGGCTGCGGACGCGCATGCGCGTGGGGAACTCGTGGCGCTGCTGCCCGAGTGGCAGCTGCCGAGCGTGCCGATCCATGCCGTCTATGCCAGCGCCCGCTATCTGGCACCCAAAGTGCGTGCTTTCATCGACCACGCGGTGGCGGAGTTTGCGCAGCGCGAAACTGGCCATTGAGGTTGCGCCGCTGCGGTTGACAGCGCCTTCCCGGCGCCACCGATACTTGCGGTGAACCACTCTGGAGTCACCCATGTTCCCAGCCTGCTGCCGCCTGGCTTCCTCGTTGACGCTCGCGCTCGCGCTGCCGGCCTACGCGCAGGCGCCCGCCGCCGAGACGCTGGACGGCGTGATCGTCACCGGCACCCGCGCCGGCGGTCGGACCGTGCTCAACACGCCGGTGCCGGTCGACGTCTACACCGAGGACGATCTGCGGCGTGCCGGGGCCGTGGGCCAGGAGTTAGGGCAGGCGCTGGCGATGCTGCTGCCGTCGTTCAACTTTCCGCGGCAATCGAACTCCGGCGGCTCGGACCACGTGCGCGCCGCGCAACTGCGGGGACTCTCGCCCGATCAGGTGTTGGTGCTGATCAACGGCAAGCGGCGCCATACCTCAGCCATCGTCAATGTCGGCACCAAAATCGGCAAGGGAACTGCGCCGGTCGATTTCAACAGCATTCCGGTCAGTGCAATTGAACGCATCGAGGTGCTGCGCGACGGCGCGGGCGCCCAATACGGCTCAGACGCCATCGCCGGCGTGATCAACATCATTCTGAAATCCGGCGCCGAGGGCGGCAGTGCCTCGATCAGCTACGGCGCCCATCACACCCGCCTGGATCCGATTGATCGTCGCTTGACCGATGGCCAGACGCTGGTGGCGGATGCCCAGGCCGGCGTCGCGCTGGGGGAGGGCGGTTATTTGCGCGTCGGCGTCGAGAGCAAGGATCGCAACGCCACCAACCGCGCGGGCCTGGATCAGATACCTTCCTTCGAGGAGCAGACACCGGCCAATCTGGCGCAAGCCGGACAGGTCAACTATCGGCTGGGCGATCCGGATCTGCGCGACCGCAATGTTTGGCTGAACGCCGAACTGGGCCTTGCGGAGCAGGCCATGGGCTATGCCTTCGCCACGTGGAATCAACGCGACAGCGTCGGCGCCGCCTTCTTTCGCTACCCCGATGGCCGCAGCAATGTGCCGGCGATCTATCCGCAGGGCTTCCGGCCGGAAACGCTGGGCGACAATCAGGATCTGGGCGCCGCCGCCGGCGTGCGCGGCTACGCCGGTGCCTGGGACTGGGATGCCAGCCTCAATTACGGCCGCAATGACTTCGACTATGGTCTGCGGCACTCGCTGAATGCCTCGCTCGGGGCTGCGAGCCCGACGCGCTTCTGCCTCGGTCGCTATCGGCTGGCGCAGAGCAGCGTCAATCTGGACGGCCGGCGCGAACTGGACGGCTGGATCAAGAACGCGCCGCTGACGCTGGCCGTGGGCGCCGAGTATCGAGACGAGGCGTACCGAGTTTCGCCGGGCGATCCGGCGTCCTACGCCGTCGGCCCGTTGACCGACCGTGCGCCGGGGGCACAGGCGGGCCCGGGCTTGAGTCCGGCCGATGCGGCCAAGGTCAGTCGTCAGGTTGGCGGCGTCTACGTCGACTTGTCAGGCGATCTGCACCCACGCCTGTTTGTCGACGCGGCCGCGCGCTATGAGGACTACAGTGACTTTGGCGGCGAGCTGACCGCCAAGCTCAGCGCGCGGCTCAGCCTCGGCGAGGTTTGGGCCCTGCGCGGCGCCGTGTCCAGCAATCTGCGCGCGCCGGCACTGGCGCAGTTGGCCTATCAGGAATCCGCCAGCGACTTCGGCGCGGGCGGACAGGTGCGCACCGTGCGCACACTGGCGGTCGATCAGCCGATCGCCCGCGCGCTGGGGGCGAGCGATCTGCGGCCGGAGAGCTCGCGCAATCTCAGCCTGGGGCTGACCGGTGCCTGGGAGGGCGGCTATACGCTGGCCTTGGACCTCTATCAGATCGACATCGACGACCGCATCACGCTGTCCGAGCGCGTCAGCGGCGAGGGTTTGAGTACTTTCATCGAGCAGAACTTCGGTATCGCCGGCATCGATGGCGTCAACTTCTTCACCAACGCCGTCGACACCCGCACCGCGGGCGTCGATCTGGTCGCCGGCTGGCGGACCGTTGCAGTCGGCGGAGACCTGGAACTGGGCGCCGCCTACGGCTACGCGCGCACCACGATCGAGCGCGTGCAGGCAACCCCCGCGCAATTGCTGGCCCTGGGTTTTGCCGACGTGCTGATCGGCGTGGAAGAGCGCAACACGCTGACCAGCGCAGCGCCGCGCAGCAAGTTCAGCGCCAGCGCGGACTGGCAGGGCGCACGCATCGGCGCGCTGCTGCGGGCGACCCGCCATGGCGCCACCACCAGAGTGTTCAACTTCGGCGACGGCTACGAGCCCAGCCATGTCTATGACGCGCGCTGGCAGCTGGATGCCGAGCTGCGCTACCGCTTTGCGCCGACGCTGACGCTGGCGGTGGGCGCCAGCAATCTGACCGACGCCTATCCCGAGCGCTCCAGCGCCGACATCCAGTACTTCGGCAATCTGCCCTACGACATCCTGTCCGGCATCGGCGTCAACGGCGCCTTTGGCTACGCGCGTCTCGACTACCAGTGGTGAGTGGCCTGGGCGGCGATCGCCGCGCCTGGCGTCGGTCTTGCGGCGCCGCACCTCACCTTTTCTGAATTTTTGCCAATTCCCCGCGTCAAGTGCCAAAAGGTATGCTTCGGCACGCTGTTCATTCACGGGTCATGATGACCTTCACGGGGATATACATGAAAAGCAAACAGAAGTTGCGTCTGCGGGTGCTGGCGGCGGCCATGGGGATGGTGCTCGCCAGCGGGCAGGTGTGGTCACAGAGTTCGGTCGGTTCGATTTACGGCGAAGCGGAGAGCGGCGCGCAGATCTCGATCGAGAACCTCGATACCGGCACCAAGCGCACGATCACGGCTGATGCCGAGGGTCGTTACACCTTCAGTCAGTTGCCGCCGGGTCGCTACCGGGTTGCCAGTGGCAGCAACACCCAGGACACCACGGTCAGCGTCGGCACCGGCACACGAGTCGATCTCGCCAATGTGTCGACGATGGAAGCGGTCACCGTGACCGCCACCAACGTCAATCCGATCGACATTTCCTCGGTGGAGTCCACCACCGTGTTCTCACAGGAACGCATTCAGTCGCTGCCGATTCCGCGCGACGTGACCAATGTGGCCTTGCTGGCGCCGGGCACCGTCAAGGGCGACACCGGCTTTGGCAATCTGGCTAGCTTCGGCGGTGCCTCGGTGGCGGAGAACGGCTACTACATCAACGGCTTTGACGTCACCAACATCCGCAACTTCATCTCCTACGCCACGCTGCCCTTCGATGCGATCGCCGAGCAGCAGATCAAGACCGGCGGCTACGGTGCCGAGTACGGCCGCTCGCTCGGTGGCGTGATCAACATCGTCACCAAGCGCGGCACCAACGAGTGGAAGGGCGGCGCCGCGGTGTACTGGTCGCCGGCTGCGCTGCGTGAGGACGGCAAGGACGTGGTCAATCGCAATGCTGCGGCCTTTGCCGATGGCATCACCAAGTTCGTGTATCGCTCCGACAACGAGTTCGATCGTCTGAGCTACAACGTCTACGGCGGCGGCGCGCTGATCGAGGACCGCTTGTTCTTCTTCGGCTTGATCGAAGGCCAGAACAACAGCGATGACACCTACACCCGCGACGACAGCCAGTCCACCCGCGATACCGACCCGACCGGCTTGGTCAAACTCGACTGGAACATCAGTGACAATCATCTGCTCGAGTTCACCGGCATCCGCAACAAGACGCAGACCCGCTACAAGTTCTATCAGCGCGACACGCCGCGCTACGCCCAGGACCACGAGGAGTTGGTCGATTCCTACAAGCTGGAGAACGGCGGCGATGTCTACATCGGCAAGTACACGGGTTATCTGACCGACGACTTCACCGTCTCGGCGCAGTACGGCCAGCTGAAGAACACCGACAATTACCGTACAACGGCCCCCGATGGTGCCGACTGCCCGGCGGTCTACGACTCGCGTCCGGCTGGCAATCCGCTCAACTTCATCGGCTGCTGGAACGAGTCGGCCTTCACCGTGGGTGATCGCGCCTTCGGCCCCGACACCGACGAGCGTCGCGCGCTGCGCCTCGACGCCGAGTGGCGCCTGGGTGACCATCTGCTGCGCTTTGGCTATGACGACGAGAAGTTCACCTCCGGCCACGCCGGCACCACCTATTCCGGTGGCATCTACTACCGCTACTTCACCGCACGCACTGGTCGCGTCAACGGCCAGACGGTGCCGGTGAACAGCGAGTACGTGCGTGTGCGCCAGTTCCAGTCCAGCAGCAGCGAGTACGACGTCTACAACACGGCGGCCTACCTGGAAGACAGCTGGCAGATCACCGAGAACCTGCTGCTGTATGGCGGCCTGCGCGTCGAGACCTTCGACAACCGCAATGGCGACGGCAACAGCTTTGTCGAGGCCGACAATCTGTTGGCACCGCGCCTCGGTTTCTCCTGGGACGTGCGCGGCGATTCCACGCTGAAGGTCTTCGGCAACGCCGGCCGCTACCACATCCCGGTGGCTGCCAATACCAACATCCGCGCCTCCGGCTCGGAGATCCTGACCGAGCGCTTCTACTTCTTCACCGGCATCAACGGCACCACCGGCGCGCCGAATTCGCTCGGCAACCAGATTGGCCCGACCAACGTCAACGGCTCGCTGGAAGCGCCCGATCCGGCCACGGTGGCCTCGACCAATCTCGACCCGATGTATCAGGACGAGTACATCCTCGGCGCGCAGTGGGCGATCAACGACACCTGGACCGCGGGCGTCCGCGGTATCTCGCGCGAGGTCAAGAACGGCGTCGATGACTATTGCTCGCACGACGACATCGTTGCCTACGTCAACGCCAATGGCTATCCGGACTACGACGGCAGCACGCTGGCCAGCTGCATGATCATCAACCCGGGGCGCTCGCTCGATATCGGCATCGATGTGGAAGGCGACGGCAATCTGGTCGACTTCTCGATCCCGGCCGATGTGCTGGGCCTGCCGGACTACATCCGCAAGTACTACGCGCTGGAACTGTTCTGGGAAGCGAACTTCGACAACCAGTGGTTCCTGCAGGGTTCGTACACCTGGGCGCACAGCTACGGCAACATCGAAGGCTATGTGAACTCGACGCTGGAGCAGGACGATGCCGGCCTGACCCAGGACTTCGACCACCCGCGCTTCGAAGACGGCGCCTACGGCAATCTGCCGAACGATCGTCGACACACCTTCAAACTGTTCGGCAGCTACCAGCTCAACGATGAGTGGCGCGTGGGTGGCAATCTGCTGATTCAGTCTGGCCGTCCGGTCAGCTGCAACGGCTTTGTCCCGCTGGATGGCCTGAATCCGGATGGCGACGGCGGCAGTCTGGCGGCCTACGGCGCGTCCAGCTTCTACTGCCGCAACGGCGATGGTGGTCCGCAGCAGCTGACCTACCGCGGCCAGTATGGGCGCACGCCGTGGATCTACGTGATCGACGGATCGCTGGCCTATGAGCCGAACTGGGCCGAGGGGCTGACGCTGCAGTTGGATGTGTTCAATCTATTCAACAGCAGCAAGGTCACCGAGTACTCGGAAACCGGCGACCTGTCGCGCGCCGACGAAACCGTCAATCCGAACTTCTTGAACGACGTCAACTATCAGACGCCGCGTTCGGTCCGGTTCTCGGCCCGTTACAGCTTCTGAGGCACCGCATCCGCACACTGGATGCACCCGCAGCCGGCTCGGTCCTTCGGGCCAGCTGCTTTTTGACGGTATCCGCAGGCCGCGCCGGCGTCAGATCAAGATCCCGCCGGTTTGAGCTGCGATGCTCCCCCGCTGTTTTCGTACTCTGAGGATCTGCTATGCGTTCCTTGCTGCCGGGCTTGTGGGCCCTGTCGTCGCTGGCTTCTGCCGCCAGCTTGCCCGCCGACCCGCAAGCCTGCTTTGTCGAGGTCACGCGCACGCTGGCGGCGGATCGCTTCGAGGGCCGCGGCACCGGCACACCAGGCAATGACGCCGCCGCCGAAGTCATCGCCGCCTGGATGGATGACATCGGTCTGGCCGCCCCCTCCGCGGGCCGACTGCAGCGCTTCGATGCCGTCATCGGCGTCAGCCTGGACGCCGACAATCAACTCGAAGGCCGTGCGCCCGGTGCCGACTGGACGCCGCTCGGCTTTTCCGGCTCCGGCGCCTTTGCCGGCGAATTGGTGTACGCCGGCTATGGCATTCGCGCCCCGGATTTGAACTACGATGACTACGCTGGCCTCGATGTGCGCGGCAAAGTGGTGCTCGCGATGCGCTACGAGCCCGGCGAGGCCGACGAGAAATCGCCCTTCGAGGGCAAGCGCGCTTCGCGCTACAGCGATTTGCGCGCCAAGGCCATCGTCGCCCGGGAATTGGGCGCCGCCGCGCTGATTCTGGTCAGCCCGGCGCAATCACCCGACGAGCCCGACAAGCTGCCGCCGCTGAAGACACAAGGTCCGCAATCCGGCGCTGGTCTGCCGGTACTGCAGGTGACGCGCGCCCAGGCCGATGCCTGGTTGCGCAGGGCAGGGGCGGGGCTGAGCGAGCGCCAGGCCGAAATCGACCGCAGCTACCGCCCGGCCTCGCAAGCATTGAGCGGTGTGTCGGTCCAGGGCCGCGTCGAGGTGCGCCCGTTTGAGGCAAAGACGCAAAATGTGATCGGCCTGTTGCCCGGCCGCGGGGCGCTGGCGGATGAAGTGGTCGTGCTTGGCGCGCACTATGACCATCTGGGCCACGGCGGCCCGGGCAGCTTCAAGCCGGATGTGCGTGCCATCCACAACGGGGCAGACGACAACGCCTCCGGCGTCGCCGGCATCCTGTGCGCGGCGCGTGCGCTACGTGGCGCGGAAACACCCGCCGACCAGCGCCAGTTGCTGGTGATCGCCTTCTCGGCCGAAGAAATCGGCCTCGGCGGCAGCAGTTGGTTTGTCGCCCACCCACCGGTGGCGGTGGAGCAGGTCGCGGCGATGATCAATCTCGACATGGTCGGCCGCCTGCGCGAGCAGACGCTCAGCATCCTCGGCAGCGATAGCTCCACCGGCTGGGCCGCACTGATCGAGCGTGCGGGTGTCGCCCAACCGGCGCTCAAAATCAAGGCCGGCGGCGACGGCTACGGCCCCAGCGATCACTCCAGCTTCTATGCCGCTGGTGTGCCGGTGGTGCACCTGTTTACCGGCGCGCATGAGCAGTACCACACGCCGGAGGACGACGTGGATCTCTTGAACAACGAAGGCGGCGCTGCGGTGATCCAGCTGACCGCAGCGCTGGCCGACGGCGCCCGCGCCGGCGAGCGCCTGCCCTATGTGCGCACCACCGCGAGCGCGCCGGATGCCGGCGACAGCCGCGGTTACGGCGCCTATTTCGGTTCCGTGCCTGACTACACCGCGATGAGTGCCAGCACCGGTGGCGTCAAGTTGTCGGACGTGCGTCCCGGCAGTCCGGCCGAACTCGCCGGTGTGCGCAAAGGCGATGTCATCGTCGGCATGGCCGGCGTCGAGATCCAGAATCTCTACGACATGACTTATGTGCTGCGCGAGCACCGTCCGGGCGACAGCATCGAAGTCATCGTGCTGCGCGCGGGCCAGAAGCTCACGCTGCGGGCGACGCTGTCGCAGCGCGGCGCCGACGCCGCCGCCTCGGCCCATGCCGCGCCCGCCGCCGCTACCGCTCATGCCAGTTTCGAGGTCGGCCACGACCCCGCACCGGCCGGTGACTTCGTGCCCACGGCAGGTCATGCCGTACCCGAGCTGATGCGCGCGGACGAGCCGCATCTGGCCGATCTGCGCCGGCTCACCTTCGGCGGCGACAATGCCGAGGCCTACTGGGGACCGGACGGACGCACGCTCAGTTTCCAGCGCACGCCGCCCGGCGGCGAGTGCGACGCTCAGTACCTGCTTGATCTGGTGACGGGCCAAGTAACGCTGGCCTCCAGTGGCAAAGGCCGCACCACTTGCGGTTACCTCGACTATCCCAAGGGCGACGGGCTGATCTACGCGACCACCGAGGCCGCCGGCCCCGCCTGCCCGGCCAAGCCCGACTACAGCCAGGGCTACGTTTGGGCCATCTACGACAGCTTTGACATTGTCCGTCGCGACGCCCAGGGCCAGGTGCGCCCGCTGCTGGCCTCACCCGGCTACGACGCCGAAGCCACGCAGTGCTTCAAGGACGGCCGCATTCTCTACACCAGCACCCGCAACGGTGATCTGGACCTGTACGTGGCCAACGCCGACGGCACCGGTATTCGCCAACTCACCGCCACACCCGGTTACGACGGCGGCGCCTTCTTCACCCCCGACTGCACGCGCATCGTCTGGCGCGCCTCCCGTCCGACCGGGCAGGCATTGGCCGACTACCAGTCGCTGCTCAAACAGGGACTGGTGCGACCGACCGATCTGGAGATTTTTGTGATGGACGCCGATGGCCGCAACCGTCGCCAGTTGACGCATGACGGCGTCGGCAGCTTCGCCCCATACCCAACGCCCGACGGCCGTGGCGTGCTCTACGCCAGCAACGTCGGCGCCAATCCGCGCGAATTCGATCTCTGGTTCGTCAGCTGGGCGGGCAAGAAAACCCGCATCACCACGGCGCCCGGCTTCGACGGCTTCCCGATGTTCTCGCCCGACGGCCGCTGGCTGGTCTTCGCCAGCAATCGCGCCAACCAACCTGGCCAACGCGATACCGATCTCTACATCGCGCGCTGGGTGCCCTGAGGGCGACCGCGGGCGCGACTAGTCGAGCTGGCTCAGCCAATCGCGGGCGGCCTGTGCCACCACCGGCGCCAAGGCCTGTGCGTGCTCGGAATCGGCGATGGTCAGCACGCAGCGATCCGGGGCGGCCCACTGGACGATGGTCGCCGGCAAATCCAGACGGAAGGTGCGTGGGTGTGCAAGCGGCTTGGCACCCACGTGGAAGATCAATTGAATGTGCTTGGGCGGATAGAGCTTGAAGGTCAGGAAGTGGTCCAGCACCTTGAAGCTGGGCGCATTCCACTTGATTTCTTCAGTGATCCGCGGATCGGCACCCAGGATGGCATGGCGCAAAGCTTCAATGCCGATTGTATGCGGATGGTCCAGGGTGCTCATGAACGCCGCCACGGGGGTATCGGCGGAATCAGGGCGTACAGCTGTGCGGCGACTTGGCATTGGTGGCGGTCTCGAAGTTAGCCTACGGCGTTCGCACCCAAAAGCTCCGGGATCGTTGGCTATCGGGGTCTGAACTGGCAAACGGATCAAGTATCGTTCTCGCACGCTTCTAGAGCATTCTGCGAACCAATCTGAATCGTCAGGAAGGTGACTTCGCGCGTGTAGTGACCGAGATGACCGTACGTCCCCGCTTGGCTGATTCGAGCCATGCCAGCGACGATGACTCTCTGCGGCGTACACGGCATCGTATCCAAATCACAGCGTGGTTGGGCATCCAGCACGTACTGCACCGCGCTCCATTCGGGCGATTTCAGAATCTGACCGTTCAACCACAGGTATTCCTTCGCGCCACACGCTACAAAGAGCATGGATTCGGGACCAAAATAAAGGGTGCCGAGCACATTCTGCTCGCGCCCGGGCGTCGTCATGAATCCAAGGGCAGCGACTAGCGCCAGCAGCATTCGATCACCTCGTGGTTGTCTACTTACGTATGAGGGTTGGATACCACCCAGAGTTTCCGTGCGTGCGAGAGAGACAGCAAGGTCTCCAGCGATGACAATCTTGGCGACCGTGCGACAAGGGCACGGAAGACCGAGCCGCCGGCGCGATGGGCGTGTCCGCGCGATGCCACTCAACTCCCCACAATCCGCCCAGGTCTGGGCGAGCAGGCTATCGTCTGGCGCCTGGGCGATCCCTGCGAGCTGACAAGCGTGTCGTTGCTTCCTACTGAGTCTGACGCTGGCACGCGCTATCTGTTCGCTGGCGTGTGTTTCGATCCGGCGGCCTTCCGGCTGCTGGTGGATGGCGTGGAGCGTCCGGTGCAGCCCCTGGCGCTGCGCTTGTTGCAGGTCTTGTGCGAGGAACATGGGCGGGCGGTGTCGCGGCGCGAGTTGTTCGAGCGCCTGTGGCCGCGGCAGAGCGTGGCGGACGAGTCCCTGATCCAGCAAACCGCCAAGTTGCGCGAGGCGCTGGGGCCCTATGCCACCTGCATCGTCACCGTGCGCAAGGTGGGCTTGCGCTTGGATGCGCCGCTGCAGCGGGTAGAGGTGGCGCCGCCGCCGCAGCAAATGGAGGCGCCCGCGCCGGCGACGGCCGTGCAGCCGATGGCAGCGCCGGCAGCTAGGGCGCTGCGCAGTGCGCGCTGGCGCTACTGGCGCTGGCTGCTGCCCTTGGTCGCCGGCGCCTGCCTGTGGTACGCGCTGCAGACTGATCCGCAGGCGCCGGTGCCGGGTGGCGCCGGATTGCTGGAGGCGGATCTGGCCAGCGAGAAGCCCAGCACGGCCGACGCGCTGCGGCGTGCTCTGCAGCTGGATGCGACCGGCCAGCGCGACGAAGCGCTGGTGCTGCTGAAGATCCTGCATGAGGCCGATGCCGCAAGTCCGCTGCCGCCGCTGTATCTGGCGTGGATCGAACAAGCGCGCGGCAACGGCACGGAGTCGGCGCATTGGGCCGGGCTGGCGCGCGAGCGCCTGGGTGATCGTCCCGCGGAACGCCTGCGCCTGCTGCTGCATCAGGTGGAGCGCGACCGCAAACCGCCGGATGAGGAGAGCTTCGCTGTGCTGAACTTGATGGCCGGCGAGCACGGCGCGGTGCCGGCCACGCGTCTGGCCAAGGCGCATGCGCTGCTCGGCCGCAACGCGCGGGACGAGGCGCGGGCCGAACTGCTGGCGCTCGACTGGGACGGTCTGGATCTGGTCAACGCCCCGGTGGCGCTGGGCGATCTGGCGGCACTCGGCGCGGTTGAGGAGGCCGAACGCCAGTATCAGTTGCTGCGCGCGCGACTCGATGCCGCGCTGCGCGGCGAGATCGACGCGCGCCTGGCCGCTGCACGCGCTGACTATACGGCGGCCGATCAGGCGGTACGCGCGGCACTCGCCAGTGGTCCCAGTGAGCGCGCGCAGATCCGCCTGCATATGCTGCTGGCGCTGTACGCCACCGAAGCCGGCGATGCAGCTGCGGCGAGTCAGGATTTCGCGGCATTGGAGGCCCGTGGCGCGCTGGCGTCCACCTCGATGCTGGGCTTCAATCTGCTGCTGCTGCAGGCGGGCGCACCGCAAACCGCGGCGGCAGATGCAGCGACCATGCTGGCGCGCGCGGCAGCCATGGTGCCGGCGCTGACCTATCCCGGCGGCTGCTGGGAAGTGGAGGCGCTGGCCGCGTTGCGGCGTTTGCCCACCGTGCCGGCGTGCCCAGCGGGCGCAATCGGCGCAGAGGCAGTTCCTGGCCTGCCGGCGCTGCGCCAGGCACTCGAGTCCTACCGCCGCGGCGAGGACGCTGCAGCCGCGGCCACGCTGGCGCAGGCGCGACGGGAGGGCATCGAGGCCACCCTGTACGCGGCCCATGCGCAAGCGCTTGGGCATCTGCTGGATGCGGCGCAAGCACCACCACTGCCAGTGGAGCCGCCGTATCCGGTCTGGTCGCGGCATTCGGCGCGCTGGCTGGCCTTGCGCGCAAGGCATTGATCTACCAAGCGATAACTCGTCGATCATCGGCTGATCAGATGGCGATCAGGTAGCTGGGCGCAGCCTCGCACAGGCTCCAGGTCCCCAGATTGTGAGGACCTGCTGATGGCATTCAAGCACTGGCTGGCGCTGTGCGCGCTGGGCTGGGCCGCGGGCGCCGGTGCGCTGCCGGTGGTGCCCGATACGAGCCTTGCCGGCACCGGTTACGCGCTGGCGCCCTTCCGTGGCGGCGATGACCGCACCAGCGCCAGCGTGGCGGATGCCAGCGGTCGGGTCTATCTGGTCGGGCGCGCTGGCGGTGCCGGGCGCTACGACAGCGCCATCGCGCGCCTGACGCCAAGCGGACAACTGGACAGCAGCTACGCCAGTGGCGGCATGCTGACGCTGCAGGCCAGCGCCGGCAGCAACGAGGCCAGTGCGGTGGCCTTGGATTCCAGTGGGCGCTTGCTGCTGGCAGGCGCCGCCAGTGACCGCGACGGCCCGCTGGCCTATGTGGCGCGCCTCAACCCCAACGGCACACCCGATGCCAGCTTTGGCAGCGCCGGCGTGCGCCGGCTGCGCGCCAGTGACTTCGGACCGGGCGTCAACAATCTGCAGTTCAGCGCCATCGCGGTCGGCTCGATCAACGGCAATGGCTATCGCATCTTTGCCGGCGGCACCAGCATCAACGGCAACGGCAAGCTGCTGGCGACGCTGGTGGCCCTCGACGAGAGCGGCGCGCCGGTCAGCAGCTACGCCAACGGTGGCATGGCGCGCCTGGACCCGCCTGCATCCCCTGCCACCAGCATCCGCGGCCTCTACTACGGCGAGGGCTTCGAGATCTATGCCGTCGGACGCCTGGGGCGGGCCGATGGGTCGGACTTTCTGATCACCGGCTGGCGCTCCGATACCGGCGAGCTGGCAACCCGTCTAGGCAATCCAACTGCGCCGCCGGCCCAGCGCGGCTATGTCAGCGTCAACTTTGGCGCCGGCACCACGAGCGAGGCGCGCAGCATCGTCTATGAGGCGCGCGGCAATCGCTATCTGGTCGGCGGATACACCGACGTCGGCGGGGATTTCGATCTGGCGATCTCCAAGCACGTGTTCTTTAGCAGCGGCTGCGACGCCTTGTATCCCGGGACGGTCAATGCCGGCTGCCTCGATTCCACCTTTGGCAGCGTCACCGTGGGCAACCCGCCCGGCACGCGAGTGATCGATCTGGGCAGCAGCCTGGACCTGGGCGGCGTGCTTGGCTTTGCCTGGGAACCGATTCCGAACTCCAGCAACTTTCAGGAAACGCACTACTACTTGAGCGGCGAACTCGCGCCCTCTGCGGGTTTCACGCAGGAGCACACCGGGGTGGTCAAACTCGGCCGCGACGGTCAGCTCGACTTGAGCTTCGGCAGCGCCGGCATCGGCCGCTACGCTGTCGGCAGCGGCGCGACCGTGCCCTTTGCCATCACACAATCGCCGTACCTGGCGCCCCCGGTGCCGCTGACGCTGGCCGTCAGTGCCACTGGCAGCAATGGACTGGGTGAACTGGCGGCCTTGCGGCTCAGCGACACCGGCGTCCCGGACGCCAGCTTCGGCAATGCGGGTAGTCGATTGATCGACGTCGGCGAACTAGGCTCGCGTGGCCGTGCGCTGGTCCGCCAGAGCGACGGCAAACTGCTGGTGGCCGGTGAAGCGCGCATCGAAACCGGCCGAGTGGTGGCCGTGCTGGCGCGCTATCTCAGCGATGGTGCGCTCGATCCGGCCTTTGGCAGCGGCGGGCGGGTGCTCTTGCCGCTCGGCAGCGGCGACAGTCGCCTGCAGGCCGTGTCCAGCAGCCTCGCGGCGATCCACGCCGTGGGCGAAAGCGTGGTCAACGGCACGCGTCGCAGCACCGTCGTGCGCCTCAATCTGGCGGGCGCGCTGGACGCCGGTTTTGGCAGCGGCGGCGTCGCCAGCTTTGACCTTGGCGAGGAGCACGGTGGCGAGGATCTGGTGCTCGACAGCAACGGCCGATTGTTGATCGTTGGCACCCGTGGCAGCGACAGCGGGCGCCAAGGCTTCATCGCCAGGCTGACGGCGAACGGCGCATTGGACACCGGCTTTGGCGTCGGTGGCGTCGCCAACTTTGGCGGCGATAGCGGTGCCAGCGCCAGCGGGCGACGCATCGCGCTGAGCGGCTCCCAGATCTACGCGGCAGGTACCGATGGACTATCGCCGGCGCGCTTTCTTGCGCTGCGCTGGGACGCCAACGGCGTGCCCGACGCCAGCTTTGGCAGCGCGGGGCGTGCGGCGCATCCGGCCATCAGCGGCAACGCACGCTTGAACGCGCTGCTGGTGGGCAGCGACGGCAAGCTCTTTCTGGGTGGCGGCTACGGCAACCCGGTGCGGCCGGCGCTGCTGCGTCTCTCAGCCAACGGCAGCTTCGATTTCAACGCCGATCTGTTGAGCGAGGCCTACAGCGAGGTGCTAGCCCTCAGCTTTGACACGCCCACGCGGGTGCTGGCAGCCGGCATCTCGCGGCCATCGGGCAATCCGCCGGCATTTCGGGAGCTTACGCTGTGGCGCGTGTTTGCCAATGGCATCAATGATCTGCAGTTCGCTGACCTGGGTCGCAAGGTGTATTCGATCGGTCTGGAGCGCGACTCCAGCGCCGACGCCGTTCTGATCGATCCGGCGCAGCGCATCGTGGTCGCCGGCGATGCGCTCGATACGCTGGCGCTGGCGCGATTGGTGGCCCGCGCCAGCAGCAGCGCGGCCTTGTTCACCGGAAACAACCCGTCCAGCTATGGTCAGGCGCTGAGCTACTCGGTCCAGGTTAGCGGCGGTGTCGAGGGCGACGGCGCGCCGGTGACCGGCACGGTGGAGCTGCGCAACGGCGCCACCCTGGTGGACACTGGCACGCTCAATGGCGCCGGCGTGGCCACGTTGAACGTGCCGTTGCTGCCGGTCGGAAGCAACGTGCTGCAGGCCAGTTACCTGGGCGACGCCATTTACGCGCCCGCGACCACTAACACGCTGACGCAGACGGTGACACAGGCCAATACCAGCGCAACGCTGGTTCCGCTGTCGCCAGCGACCGTACCGGTAGGAACGCCCGTGAACGTGCGCGTCGACGTGACGGCCCAGTTCGGCACCACTGTGACCGGTCAGATCAGTCTGCGCGATGGGGGCGTGGAGATCCTGCGGCCTACGCTATTCAATGGCAGCGTCACGCTGTCCCTGACCAACTTCGCCGCCGGCGTGCACACGCTGACGGCCGTGTACCTGGGCGATGGCAATCATCTGCCCAGCCCGTCATCCAACGCGCTGACGCAAACCATCAGCAGCACGGTGGCAACGCTGTCCCTCAGCGCGACACCGCCGATCGCCGGGCCAACCCGGCCGCTATCCCTGCGCCTGCAACTCAGCGGCGGCTTTGGAACGCCCACTGGCACCGTCAGTTTCCGTGCCGATGGACAGCTGATCGCCGGCTGCGCAGGGCTGCCGATCAGCGCCGGCGTGGCGCTCTGCACCACCAGCTTTGCCACGCCCGGCGGCTACCTGATCAGTGCCGAGTACAGCGGCGACGCCACCTACGTGGCTGGATCGGCCGGACCGCTGACCGTGGTGGTCAGCGATCCCGTGTACGCCAGTGGCTTCGAGTAGCCGGCGACTCGCGCGCTCGATTCCGCAGTGCGGCAACGAAATCGGGGACTCGCGTGCTATCGGCCGCATCGTGCGTGTCTGCGCCGATAGCACGCGTGCAGTCGCCGCATACCACGCATGCTATCGGTGCAATGCGTGCATGCAGATGCAGGAGACATGCGTGCATCGCCTCGACAGCACGCATGCATACGCTCGATAGCACGCATGCATAGGCGAAACTGTATCGGTGTTATCCGCACAATGCATCGATGCAGTCCACACATTCATGCATGCATTCGGCGGCGACGATGCTGCATACCGCGCACTGCATCGTCGCAGTCGCCGGGTGCACGCGTGCAGTCCGGGTAGTCAGGCTTGCAGTGGCCGCACTGCACGGCGACCGTGATCGCGTCGCCAGGGATCGGAACTTCGATGCGCCTGGGTCGCTTGCCAGCGGTCTCGTCCCTGGGCCGCTGGTCCCCTGAGCGTCGCGAGCTGTTTGGCGGGCATGCGCGCTGCAGCCGTCATGGCGACGGAGTGTCCATCGACCCGAAACATTCACCTTCTTTTACATTGCGCGGATTTCTGTCTCAGCCGGTGAGACGGCGAGGGCGTCCAATGCTTCTCGTGCCGAGTGGCACACCCGGGCGGCGAGGGCGCCGACCCGGCAACTGAACGATAGGAGTAGTGCTATGACGAATCTCGCAACCTTGAACCTCAGCGATGTGCAGCTGACTGCCATCGATGCCGCCATCACCGAACTGGAGACGCAGCTCTCCGGCCTCGTGGCACTCACCGCCACCGACAAACGCCGAGCCGCCAAACTCGGCGAGAAGTCCGAACACTTTTGTCGGCAGACGTTGCGCATGCTGTCCGAGAACCCGCAGGTGATTCCGCCCAACCTGGACCTGGCCGACGCACTCGGCGATCTGCAGGCCCGCGACGTTTTGCGCCCGCGTCTGATGCGCCTGACGCGGCTGCTCGAACGCGGCAACGACACCGACTTCGCGCTTGGCAGTGACGCCATGGCCGTCGCCCTGCGCGGCTACAGCCTGCTGAAGTCGGTCAGCGGCCGCGAAGGCCTGGACCAGCTTAAGCGCGGCCTCGGCACCCGCTTCAGCAAAGCGCGTCGCAAGAGCCCGGATGAAAAGCAGGCCGCCTGAAGGCCATGGATTCGAGCATTACAGGCCGCCGACAGGCGGCCTTACTGTTTGTGCGTGGCGGCAGCCTTTTGGACCTCGTCGCGCTTGAGGTTAACAAGACCGCGCCTGTGATTGCAGAACGACCCACCAAAGCCCAAGGGTAGCGAGAAAGTTGATTGTGAACACCAGGCCGCGCAGTCGGATGTTGGTCGTCAGGATCTGAACAGCGCTATGCGCCAAGCGACCCAGCACGAAGGTCCAGGCAAGTGCAGCCGCGAGCGTGCTGAGGACATGGCTCTGAATCAGGAGCAGGCACGCCGCGTAGAAAAACAGAGGCCACTCGAACTGATTAGACAAGTTGGCACTGATGCGCGGCTCGACGCTCGCCCACGGATTGGAGCCGTCCGCACGCTGACCGATACCCCAAATCTTTGGAGCACGCGCGATGGTCAGCAGGACATACAGGAACGCAGCAAGCGCCACGTGTGCCACCATGGGCAGAACCAAGGGATGGACCATCCCGGGAACCTCGTATTGGCGATGGAGCGGGTTGAGGGTCAGGGGGCAGGGGACCAGCCCTGCGGCACGTGCGTTGCGCTGTCGCCAGTTTGCAGAAGGCGTAAACGCGCCGATGACGAGCGCTCGTAGTCGCCCTTAACCGATGCGCACCGTCAGTGCGATGCTGAGCCGACTCATTCCTTCTTCGCCTCGAAGAGGTAGTCGTCTTTGCACGACACCTCAACCAGCGCGGCACGCTCCGAATCGCTGAGACCCTGGGTAACGCTTTTCGGCAGCACAAAGATCTCGTCGCCAACCGCGTAACGGCAACCGTTGCGCTGCGCGAACGCTTCAATGTCGGCGGTGGCGCCAGCGGGCTGCAGGATCACCGCGTTGCCAGGATTGACGCAACAGCCCAGATATTCATCGGCGTACTCATGTTCGAATGACACCAGTCTGGCGCCGAGTACGCTGATGGGTTTCTTCGGGATATAAAAGCTAGAGTATTCCCGGCGTTCATTGGGGTCTTCTGCGAAGATCCCCAGGCGGGCAAGTTGGGAAACGACCTCGGTACCATCCGCCAAGCGCTGCTCGCGGCTTGCATCCGCCGTCAGCGACCGCTCGATGATGTCGGCATCCTGTGCCGTACAGATTCCGGTGAGTAGACACAAGAAGGCAAGGACGAGGGTTTTCATGGCGTATCGTCGATCCGCGGCCGCAGGTTGGATGGCAATGGGCATTGAGCGCCTTGGGACTTACGATACGCCGTGAATAGTCACGCAGGTCACGGAGTTGTCTGACTTGCGGCGGGCAGGCTTCGCGATCGTTTCGGCGCACACCAGCCGCAGGTCGCCGGCGTGATGGGGATATCCGCACCATGGAGTCGTGTCCGCGCACGGAGCCACGCTACCTGCGCGGGCTCGGCACTCAGCCCTGTCAGGCGCCATCACGCCGCACTGGCGGTCTATGCACGTAGTCTGCACCTTCCGGTTCAAGGGAGAAGGTGATGGCGGCGGCGCAGCAGGAGCAGTTGGTTCGGGCCTTTGGGACGACCTTGTTGGCGGCCGCGGTGGTCAACATCATCGTCGGCGGCGGCATTTTTGCCTTGCCAGGACGCCTGGCGGCGGAGTTGGGGGCGGCAGCGCCCTTTGCTTTTGTCGCGGGCGCGCTGCTGATGATTCCGGTGGTGCTGTGTTTTGCAGCGGCAGGGAGCCGGGCGACGGCGACTGGCGGGCCGTACAGCTATGGGCAGGCGGCCTTTGGGCCCTTTGCCGGCTTTGGCTTCGGTGCGCTGACCTGGATCTCGAATGTGACCGGCTGCGCTGGCGTGGCGGCGGCACTGGTGGATCAGGCGGCGCGGGTGTGGGCGCCGGCGGGCAGTGCGCTGGGGCGACCACTGCTGCTGGTGGGGCTGTTTGCGCTGTTTGCCGCGCTGAATCTGCGCGGCGTGGCGCTGGGCGCGCGGGCGATCGGGGTGCTGGCGGCGGCCAAGTTGCTGCCTTTGGTACTGCTGGTGCTGATCGGCCTGTGGTTCATCGAGCCGGCGCAATTGGCGGTGCGGGCGTGGCCGGCATGGTCGCACTGGGGACAGGCGCTGGTGCTGGTGCTGTTTGCCTACGCCGGCATGGAGAGTGCGCTGGTGCCGACTGGGGAGGTGAAGGATCCGGCGCGTACGGTGCCGCGTGCGGCGCTGTCGGCCATTGCCTTCGTCATCTTGCTGTACGTGGGCTTGCAACTGACGGCGCAGGGCGTGTTGGGCGATGCATTGGCGGGCGATCGCGCGCCGCTGGCCAGCACTGCCGGCGCGCTGTGGGCGCCGGCCTTGACGCTGGTGCTGATCGGGGCGGCGGTGTCGATGTTGGGCTATCTGCAGGGCAATATCCTCGGCAACTCGCGTTTGCTGTATGCGCTGGGTCGCGATGGCGCGCTGCCGGGCGTGCTCGGGCGCGTACATGCGCGGACGCGGGTGCCGCATGTGGCGGTAATCGCCCATGCCGCCATCGCCTGCCTGCTGGCATTGGGCGGCGACTTCACCTCGCTGGCGCTGGTCTCGGGCGGCGCCGTGGGCCTGCTCTATCTGCTGGTGTGTCTGGCAGCCTGGCGCTTGCAGCGGCGCGGTGATCAGAGCGCTGGCGCGCCGATGTCGCTACCAGCCGGTCCGCTGGTGCCGGTGGTCGGCGTAGCAGCCATGGGCGTCATTCTGCTCTCGCTCAGCGCGCAGGAATGGGTGGCGATCGGCATCGCCTGCGCAGGATCCGCCTTGCTGTATGGCTTGGTGCGGCCGCGCCAGCGCTGGCAGGTGCTGCTGTTGGCGGTCCTTCTGGGCCTGGTGTCCGGCGCCTGCGGCCTGCTGCGCACCTCGCCCGTGCCGCAGCTGGGGGCCGTGCAGTGGCAGGTGGAGGACTGGCGCGCACTGGCGGGCGAGGGCGGACCCGTGGCGGTGCGTTCGATCGAAGTGGCGCGCACCGACGCCCCGCGCGGCGCCAGTGTCGCCGGCGAGTCGCTGTTCAGCCAGACGCCGCTCGTTATCCAGGCCTACCAGTTGGTGTACGCCGATGGCCGCACGCTGATGATCGACAGCGCGCACGATCTGTCGCTGCATCAAGCGCACTTCGATGCCAGCGGCGCCGGCTTCGACGCCGCTGCCTACGCGCAGATGCAGGAAGCGCTGCGGCAGGCCGACCGCATCTTGCTGACCCATGAGCACCTGGATCACTTCGGCGGCATTGCTCATGCGCCCGATTTTGAAGCGTTATTGCCCAAGTTGTGGGTCACTGAGGCGCAGGTGCACGGCAGCAATCTGGAGAAGGTGGCGTTTGCGCCGGGCATGCTGGAGCGGATCCCGACGCAGCCGCTGACCGGGCCTGCGCGGGTTGACGCGGGCGTGGTGGTGATCCCGGCGCCGGGTCACTCGCGTGGGTCGCAATTGATCTACGTGCGCCTGGCCGATGGTCGCGAGTTGCTGTTCGTCGGCGACATCGCCTGGCATCTGGACGCGATCCGCCAAGTGACTGGCCGGCCCTATCTGGTGAGCCGCTTCATGCTGCACGAGGATCGTCAGGCAGTGGCGGATCAGTTGGCGGCGCTGCACAAGCTGCTGCAGGCCGGCCAACCGCGCCTGGTGGTCGCGCACGATGGTGACGCACAGGCTGAACTGGTGCGCGATGGTCTGATTCAAGCTGGCTTGCAGTTGCGCTGAGCCCGGCCGGCGACGCCGCGGGCTCAGCGCGTGGCTCAGCCCGGGATCTCGCGCTCCATGCCGGGACGCGCGAGGTCGACGTGACACTCGTAATCGGCACGCAAGCGCGCCGCCAGCGCCTCGCGGGCGGCATCTTCGCCGTGCACCAGCACCACCGGCGGACGGCGCTCGAAATGGCCGTACCACGCGAGCAGGCCGGCCTGATCGGCATGCGCTGACAAGCCACCCACGGTGTGTATCTGTGCGTTGACGCGAATGATCTCGCCGAGAATGCGCACCGACTTGCGGCCGTCGACCAACTGGCGCCCCAGCGTGTTGTGGGCCTGATAGCCGACGATCATCACGTGTGCCCCGTTGCGCCACAGGTTGTGCTTCAGGTGGTGACGGATGCGGCCGCCGTTGCACATGCCGGAACCGGCAATCAGGATGCAGCCGCGCTTGTGGCGATTGAGCTCGCGCGATTCCTCGGGAGAGTCGACGTAACGCAGGCCGGGCAGGGTGAAGGGATCGCCCTTGCCGGCCCACTGCGCGTGGCCATCGTGATCAAACAGCTGCTGGTGGCGGCGATAGACCTCGACCACTTTCGAGGCCATCGGGCTGTCGATGTAGATGTTCCAGCGCTTCAGGCCCCATTCCTCGTAATAGCGGGCGAACCAGTACAGCAACTCCTGGCTGCGGCCCACGGCGAAGGCTGGAATGATGACGTTGCCACCGCTTGCGCGAGCGGCATCCAGCATCTCGCCGATCTCGCGGATGGTCTCGCCGCGCGGGCGGTGCAGGCGGTCGCCGTAGGTGCTCTCCATCAGCACCAGATCGGCGTCGCTGATCGGCGTGGCATCGCGCATGATCGGCGTGCCGTCCGGGCCGATATCGCCGCTGAACACCAGTTTGCGCTCGCCGCGGCCCTCGTCCACCCATATCTCAACGATGGCGGCACCGAGGATGTGACCGGCGTCCTGCAGGCGTAGATCGATGCCGGGCAGCAGCGTCATCCGGCGGTCGTACTCGAGCGGCACCAGGCGGCGCAACACCTCTTCGACATCGCCCAATTCATAGAGCGGCTCCAGCGGGTCGAGTCCGCGGCGCTCGCGCTGGCGGTTTTGCTGCTCGATATCCGCCTCGGCCAGGCGTGCCGCGTCCTGCAGCATCACCCGGATCAGGTCGGCCGTGGCGGCGTGGGTGTAGATGCGGCCGGCATAGCCGCGCTTGACCAGTAGCGGCAGCCGACCGCAGTGGTCGATGTGGCCATGGCTGAGGACGACGGCGTCGAGTTCGCTCGGGTCGTAGGCGAAACGCTCGCGGTTACGGCTGTCTTCCTCGCGACCGCCCTGGATCATTCCGCAGTCGAGCAGCACCTTTTTGCCCGCGGCCCGCAGCAGGTGGCTGGACCCGGTGACCTCACCCGCTGCACCCAGAAACTGTATCGATGCCATCGCGCCTCCGTCCTCGCTGAGGCCCCGACAATAGCGCGCCGGAGCCGGTCTCGATCAGCGCCTGGATGTGGCTCAGGGTTCGACCACGAAACGACTGAAGTTCTCGTCGATTTGCAGTTCGCGCGTCTTGCCCTCGGCGTCCTGGTAGGTCAGGAATTGCTCGCGCCGGGTGGGCAACTGTGTCTGCGTGCTGATCCACAGGCGCGCGTGCCCGGCGACCTGTCCGCCGATCATCAGGTCGAACTGCAGGCCGATCTCGCCGTTGTGATAGCCCTGCGCCAGCGAGGCCTCGCGCACGTTGACGTTGGCGTAGCTGACCCAGTCGCGCACGCCGCCGCCAGCGCGTTCCGGCGGCTGCAACTGGCTGAATGCGATCAGGCTCTGGGCGAAGCCCACGCGCATCAGGCCGACCAGAATCGCCTCGCGCAGCGCTGGTGGCTGGGTGCCGTTGCGCTGCTCCTGGTTCAGCGTCATCGACAGCTGCTGACCCTCGGCCTTGACCGCCACCGTGGCTGGATCCTTGCCGATGGTGCCGCGGAAGCTGCCGGTCATGGTGCCGGATTCGTCGATGATGAAGCTGCCATTGAGCTGGCGCTCGAAGGGGCCCTCGATGCTGACGTGGGCGTACAGATCGACGTAGCGTGCGTTCAGCAGCCGCTGCTCGACCTTCTCCAGGATGCGCCGCGCATTGGCGTTTTCCTCTGCCGCTGCCGGCGGCAGTGCGAGCAGGCCGAGCAGACAGCAGAACAGCAGGCGCATAGACAGGGGCATCGGCAGGTCTCAGTCGGTGGCGATCGGACGGGCGGGATCGGTGATCCAGCCGCTCCAGGAGTCAGCATAGATGCGCGAGCCGTACAGGCCCGCAACATCCATCGCCAGGCGATTGTGGCAGGCGGTCACGCCCGAGCCACACATGTGCACGACTGAGGAGGGCGTTCGCCCGACGAGCAGTGCATCGAACTCCGCACGCAGCACGGCGGCCGGCTTGAAGCGCCCGTGCGCATCCAGATTGAGCGTAAATGGCCGGTTGTGCGCGCCCGGCACATGGCCGGCGACCGGATCGATGGGCTCGACCTCGCCGCGAAAACGCGGAGCAGCGCGGGCATCCAGCAGCAGGATGTTGTGCGCCGCCAGCGCGCTGCATAGCGCGTCGACCTCAACCACCTCGCCTGGCTGCAGCACCAGCGCCTCGGGCAGCCGTGTCGGCGCCTGCACGCTGGCCGGCGTGCTATCCACCGGCAGACCTGCAGCCAGCCAGGCCGCGTAGCCGCCATCCAGCACCTGCACGGCGGGATGGCCGCAGGCGCTCAGCAGCCACCACAGACGCGCGGCATACATGCCCTGATGCTGGTCGTACACCACGACGCGGGTCTGACGGTTGATGCCGAGGCGCGACAGCGAGGCGGAGAAGGCCGTCAGCGTCGGCAGCGGGTGGCGTCCGCGCGTGGCTTTCTGCGACAGGTCCGAGAGATCGCGATCCAGATGCGCGTAGCGAGCGCCTGGAATGCGTCCGGCCTGGTACTCAGCTTCTCCCCAGCCGGGCTGGGCCAGATCAAAACGGCAATCGATGACGCGCAGCTGCGGGTCAGCGAGCTGCGCCGCCAGTTCAGAGGTCGAAATCAGCGGTGCTGAGCCCATGGCGTTCCAAACGCTCCATCAGATTGACCAACATGCCGGCGGTGGCACCCCAGATGGTGTGCGGCCCGTAGCGATAGACGTAATAGCCGCGCATGCGACCGCGGAAATGGCGCTCCTCGCGCTGCAGGTTGCTGCGGTCGAGCAAGAAGCGCAGAGGCACCTCGAAGGCTTCGTCAACCTCGCGCGCGTCCGGGCGCATCTGCATGCCGGGATCGACCCATCCGACCACCGGCGTGACCGCATAGGCGCTGATGGTCGCGTAGACGTCGAGCAGACCGAGCGGTCGCACCAGCGCGGGCGCGATGCCGAGTTCCTCCTCGGTCTCGCGCAGCGCGCCGGCGACCACGCTGGCATCGTCGGCTTCCACGCGTCCGCCGGGAAAACTGATCTGGCCGGCATGGGTGGGCAGGTGTTCGGTGCGCCGGGTCAGCAACACCTGCCAACCGTGGACGCGCGGCAGCAGTCCCACCAGCACCGCGGCTGGCCGCAGTGCCTGCTCGGGTGGCAGCAGGCCATCGAGCTCATCGAGATTGCCGGGGCGCTCGGGCGCCGCCTCGTGCAGCGGGCGCAGCGCTTGCTGCAGCGGCTGCAGGCGACTGGACCAGGACTCAGCGTTGCCCACGTTCACGCTCGCGTGCCGGCAGCACCTCGTCCATCAACTGGCGCCGCTCGAGATCCGAGAGCCGGCTCCAGCGCGCAATCTCGTCGCCCGTGCGCAGACAACCTTCGCACAGGCCATCGCTGCCCAGGGTGCAAACGCCGATGCAAGGCGTCAGCACCGCGGGACGTTCTATCCGCAGGGTGTTCCAGGTCATGGCGCGGAGCATAGCAGCGGCCAGCCGAGCGGCGGGTCGAGGCCGTGTGTGGGCGCTCTGGTCCTTGCACCGACAAAAGCGCCCATGAAAGCATCCGCGGCCCACCTGCCCAGGATCTGCCTGATGGCCCGTACTGCCTTGGATCCAACCCGGAGATCGCGCCGATGATGGCGATGGCGGGGAAAATCCTGCGCGACTACGGCCGCGTGCTGGGCGAAATCGAGCCTGGCTGCTGCGCGCTGCCGAGCTCCTTTCTGCCGCACTCGCGGACGGCGATCCGCGAGGCCACGCTGCATGTGCTGCGCGTGCTCGATCCGGCCGATGAAACGCTGCGCGACGCGCTGATCCGTGGCTTTGTGTTTCTGGCGCAGTTCATCGAGGACGAGGAGGCGCTGCGGGTCGCCGACGGCCAGGCGCAGTTGGACGCGCTGGCGCTGGATGCCGGCGAGCTGCCGCAGACGCCCGAGGCGCTGGAGGCGTTGCGGGTGATCAACCGGATCAAACTGGAGATGGAGCGTGCGCTGCTGGAGGCCTGCGTGGTGGCCAAAGTGCCGCTTGCGCAGGCGCCGGCGCTGATGCGGCAACTGGTCCCGGAAGCGAGCCGCTGATCAGTCCTGCAGCGCGGCCAGCCGCTCGGGTGTGCCGACATCGGTCCACTGGGCGCGGTAATGCTCGCCGGTGACGATGCCGAAATCGATAGCCGTCCGCAGGATCGGCGCCAGCCCGTAGCGCCCGCGCGGCTCCGAGGCAATCAATTCCGGCCGGTAGACGCCGATGCCGGCGAAGGTCAGGCGCGGACTTCCGCACAGGTGCACGCGCCCATCGCGCAACACGAAATCGCCGCGCGGGTGGTGTGCCGGGTTGTCCACCAGCACCAGATGCGCCAGCCCCGGCGGCTGCGCCGGAAGACTGGCGTAATCGAAGTCGGTATGGGTGTCGGCGTTGGTGGCGATGAAGGGCTCGCTGCCTAGCAAGGCCAGCGCCTGGCGCATGCCGCCGCCGGTTTCCAGCGGCTCCGGGCCCTCGTGCGACCAGGCGATGTTAAGGCCCCAGTCGCGGCCGTCGCCCAAGGCCGCCGGCAATTGCTCTCCCAGCCAGCCGGTGTTGATCACTACCTCGCGCACGCCGGCGCGTGCCAGCGCCCGCAGGTGCCAGCCGATCAGCGGCAGGCCGCGCACCGGCAACAAGGCCTTGGGCGTGTGTGTGGTCAGCGGGCGCATGCGTTCGCCCTTGCCGGCCGCAAAGATCAGTGCTCGCATTTGGGCTTTCCCGTCCTCGGGCGCCGGAGACTGCCATAGCGCGGGCACAGTCGCGGATATGCGGCGCATTCCGCCCTACAATCCGCCGGTTTTCGGCGACAGGAACTGCAGACGTCCATGCGCGTGCTGGGCAAGCTCATCGGCGGTGGCTTGGGCATGGTGACGGGCGGCCCGCTCGGCGCCGCGGGCGGACTGCTGATCGGTCATGCGCTGGACGCTGGCTGGCTGCGCTGGCGACTGGCGGATGGCGTTGCGGCGGTCGATCCGCGCGAGGCGCGCGTGGAGTTCTTGTTCGTCTGGCTGGGTCATCTGGCCAAAGCCGATGGCCGCGTCAGCGAGAGCGAGATCGCCGCGGCCGAACGCCTGATGCAGCGCATGGGACTGGATCAGGACGGGCGCCGTCTGGCAATTGCGGCCTTCCAACGCGGCCGCATGCAGCCCTTGAACGCCGCCGAGGAACTGCGACGCTTTCGCCAGCGGGCGGCGCCGGGGCGTGAGGAACTGCTGGAACTGCTGCGCGCACTGGCCGATTTTGCGCGCAAGGACGGGCCAATGACGCCAGCCGAGCGCGGTCTGCTGGAGCGGCTGGCCGATGCCATGGGCATTCCGCGCCAGGACTATGCCGACCACGCAGGCGAGCGCCAGCGCAGCGCCGATGAGCCAGATCTGGCGCGCTGCTACGCCTTGCTGGGTATTGCGCCATCGGCCAGCGACGCGGAACTGACGCGGGCATGGCGGCGCCTGGTCGCCCAGCATCATCCGGACAAGTTGCAAGGGCAGGGCGCCGACGCCGCCCAACTGCGCGCTGCCGAAGCGCGTACGCGTGAGTTGCGGGCGGCCTACGAGCGCGTGATGGCGGCGCGCACGCGCGCATAGGGGCAAAAAGCGGGGCGGGGGGCAGGGGGCGGGGGACCGGCCATGCGGCGCCTGCGTTGCACTATCGCCGGTTTGCAGAGCGAGTAAGCGCGCCGCAGGCGAGACCGGGACTCTCTTGCCAAACATGGTGCGTGGGCAAAAGCGGGGCGGGGGACCAGCACTGCAGCGTTTTCGTGGCACTGTCGCCGGTTCGCAGAACGCGTAAGTGCGACCAAAGCGAGACAGGGACTCTGAACAGCTTCGATGCCCGCATTCCTTCGGAACCAGGCACCACTGCGCACCCTTCGGCCTGCATACAAGTTCGCAGGCGCCGACGCGCCGCATGTGGCGCAAGCAATTGGCGCTCACCTTTGGCGCTCACCTTCGCTGGAGATCGATCAGCCGCCGTCGCGGCGACGATCCTTACCCAGAGCCCAATTCTCGCCTCAGGCGCGCTTTCTCGTTCAGCAATGCGGCGACAGTGCCACGCAGTCGCCCGATGGTTGGTCCCCCGCCCCCCGCCCCTTGCCCCGCCTTTGAGGTTCCTAACCCGCGGCGGCGATTTCCTTGCGCATCCGGGTGATGGTGCTGCGGTAATCGCTGGCACTGAAGATTGCCGAGCCGGCGACGAAAGTGTCGGCACCGGCCGCTGCGATCTGGCGAATGTTGTCGACCTTGACGCCGCCATCCACTTCCAGCCGGATCGGGCGACCGCTGTCGGCAATACGCTGGCGCGCCAGTTTGAGCTTGGACAGCGCGCCCGGGATGAAGGATTGGCCGCCAAAGCCCGGATTGACCGACATGATCAGGATCAGGTCGAGTTTGTCGATCACATGGTCCAGCCAGTGCAGCGGCGTTGCCGGATTGAACACCAGACCGGCCTGCAGACCGTGATCGCGGATCAGACCCACCGTGCGATCGACATGCTCGCTGGCTTCCGGGTGGAAACTGATCAGGCTGGCGCCGGCCTTGGCGAAGTCCGGGATGATCCGATCGACCGGTCGCACCATCAGATGCACATCGATCGGCGCCTGGATGCCGTACTTGCGCAGCGCCTCGCACACCAGCGGGCCGACCGTCAGATTCGGCACATAGTGATTGTCCATCACATCGAAATGCACCCAGTCGGCGCCAGCCGCGAGCACGCGTGCGGTGTCCTCCCCCAGACGCGCGAAGTCCGCAGACAGGATGGACGGAGCAATCACGGGCGTTTGCATGCGAAAGGACCGATGGGCGGAGGGCGGGCGCGCATGCTAGCCCGGATGGGACGGCAGGGCACGCGCGACCAGCCCGCGGGCAAGTGGCGCGCCCAGCGGCAATCAATGCATGCGATGGCATTGATGGTGCGGCGCAGCGGCCCGCCAGATCGCTATGCTCCGGCCTCATGTATACCCAGTGCCATCGCTGTCTGACCGTCTACAAGCTGCAAGCCGACGCGCTGGCGCGCTCGCGCGGGCAGTTTCGCTGCGGCCATTGCGGCAGCGTCTTCGACGGGCTCGATCGTCTGATCGAGCGCCTGCCGGAAGGGCCGTTTCAGGAACTGCCGCAGGAAGTGCTCAGCGAAACCCCGGTGGTGCTGAGCCTGCCGGCGATGCGCCCGGTGCGGCAATCGCCGCTGTTCGATCCTGCCGAGGCGCAGGGACGGCGCGAGCCGCGTCTACCGGGCGACTGGAGTGCGCTCGACGAGGACATGCGGACGCCGGCGGCCGCGCGCCGCGCCGAGCCGCCGCGCGAACCCGCGGCCTTGAGGCAGACGCGCCGGCCGCCGCCGCAGCAACGGCACAACGGACGCTGGTGGGCGGGCAGTCTGCTGCTGGCGCTGACGCTGGGCGGGCAGATCGCCTACGCCGAGCGCGAGCGCCTGCTCGAGGATGATCGCGTGCGCCCCTGGCTGGACCGCGCCTGCGAAATGCTGCGTTGCCAGTTGCCGATGCGCAGCGCGGTCGATCGCATCCGGCTGGTCAGCCGCGAAGTGCGGCCGCACCCGGATGCGCCGCAAGCGCTGATGATCAGCGCCAGCATGGTCAACGAGGCTGGCTATACGCAGCGCTTTCCGGTGGTCGAGGTGTTGCTGTCCGACCTCAACGAGAAGCCGATCGCGATGCGCCGCTTTCTGCCGCAGGACTATCTGGCCGAGGCCGACAGCGAGACGCGCGGCTTTCCGGCTGGCGCCACCGCACCGCTGGTGTTTGAAGTCGCCGATCCTGGCCAGGAAGCGGTGGCTTTCGAGTTCCGCTTCCTGCCGGCGCCGGATCAGGCCTTCCAGCGATAGCCGACGCCGTGGACGGTGTCGACCGAGTCGAACTCGCGGTCGACGGCGACGAATTTCTTGCGGATGCGCTTGATGTGACTGGTGATGGTGGCCTCGTCGACCACCACCTGGGCCGCGCTCATCAGCTGATCGCGGTTCTTGACGTGCCCCGGATAGCGCGCCATCGCGTGCACGATCCAGAACTCGGTCACCGTCAGCGGCACTTCGATGTCTTTCCAGGTGACGCGCATGCGGTCGCCTTCGAGCTTCAGATGCCCGTGCTCCAGCAGTTGATCTTTGCCGGCCGGCTGACTGAGGGCTTCCACGCGGCGGAACAGCGAGACGATGCGCGCCAGCAGATGCTGCAGGCTGATGTCTTTGGTCAGGTAATCGTCCGCGCCCAGCCGCAGGCCTGAGATGATGTCGAGATCGGCGTCGCGCGCGGTGAGGAAGATGATCGGCAGCGCGGTGGAGCGCTGGCGCAGTTCGCGGCACAGCTCGAATCCGCCCTCGGGCTCGTCACCCAAGCCGATGTCGATCAGCACCAGATCCGGCATCCGCAGCGCGAAGGCGGTGGACGCCTGCGCGCGACTGGCGAAAGTCTGTACGTCGTAGCCGTAGCGTTTCAGCGCATCCGAGTAGTTGGCGCGGATGGCGGGTTCATCTTCGACGATAGCGATCTGGCGGGCCATGGGCAGAGAGACAAGGACGACGGCGCGAACGGTAGGCGCAGCCGCCGCGTCGCGGCAAGCCCGGGCATCGGGCTTGTCCCGGATTTGCCCGAGTTGGGCGTTCAGGGCAGCGCGATCACCGCATCGTCGAGCATGGCGTAGCAGCGGTCGCGCGGCGCGGGTTCGATGGCATGTCCGCCAGTGAAGCGACCGAAGGCAGGCAGGATCAAGGCGCCGGGCTGCAGCCAGGCCACCGGCACGCGTTCGCGTCGCCCGGCGGCGCGCAATGTGCGCACCGGGTGCAGATGGCCGCTGAGCTGCGGGCGCGGATCGGCTGGATCGAGCACATGGACGCCGAGCAAGCCCCCGAGCGCGATGCCCGGCGCCAGTTCATCCAGCGCCAGCGGCAGACGGTGCAGCTGACGGTCATGGTTGCCGACCGCCACCCGCAGGCGCAGGCCCTCGCGCTCGGCACGCCAGGCCTGCAGCGTGTGCAGCCAGTCGGCCTGTGCGTCGACGGCACCGTGCAGCAGATCGCCGAGCACCACGAGCTGCTCGGCCTGGGTAGCCGTCAGCAGCGCGTTCAACCGATCGAGATCGCCCGTCGTGATGCCGCGCGGCACGCCGATGCCAGCGCGCCGATAGACCTGGGCCTTGCCCAGATGCCAGTCGGCCACCACCAGCGCGCGCTGCTCGGGCAGCCACAGCGCGCGTCCGGGCAGCAGTACCAGCGCGGTGTCCCAACAGCGCAGCGACAGGCTGCCGGCGATCACGCGCGTGCCTCCATCTGTGCCGCCATGGCGCGCACGCGGCTGCTCCAGTCCTCATGGCTGAGCTGGCCGCGGATGCGCTCTGCCCACAACGGAAAGGCCAGCGGCGTCAGCGTGGCGGGTTCGGTCAGATCGATGCGCTGACCTTGCAGCGCTTGCAGTGTGCGCCGCAAGCGATCGGCATCCAGTTGCTGCGCATACACCTCGCGCTCAGCCAGCCCCAACAGCAAGTGGTCCGGGTCGTGCTCGCGCAGGACGTCGTACAGCAGGCTGGCCGAGGTCTGCAGCTGCCGCAGGCTGCGGCGCTGCGCCGGCCCGCCGTTGAAGGTGAGCCCGGCGATCTGCGCGATGTCGCGAAACTGGCGGCGCGCCAGCTCTGCCAGATTCACGCTGCGGCGCAAATCCTCCTCCAGTGCCTCGGGCCGCAGCAGCTCGGCCAGCGCCGCGGTACTGAGCGCCATCGGCTTTTGCGTCGTCAGCATCAGGCCGTAATCGTTGACGCTGTAGCTGTAACTGGTCGGCAGCAGCGCGCGCAAGCGCCAGGCCAGCAAGGGCGCCAATCCTTCATGGACCAGTCGGCCGGCGTAGGGATAGAGCGCCAGATGGTGGCCCTGGCGCGAGCGCAAGCGCTCGACCAGCAAGCGTCCACGCCCGGGCAAGCGCGACAAGCGCTGTTGCAGATCGAGCAGCGGCCGCAGGTGCTCGATTTCCGGATGCGAGATCGCCGCGCCGGCCTGGTACTGATCGAGCAGCGTGCGCATCGCCTCCGCCAGCTGGCTGGACAGCGGCATGCGCCCGCCCATCCACTGCGGCACGGCATCGCTGCGCCCGCTGGCGCGGCGCACCTGCGCCATCATCTCGCGTACCCGCACCAACTCCAGCGTGCGCCCGGCGAACTGGAAACGATCGCCCGGCTGCAGGCGCGCGATGAAGCTCTCCTCAACGCTGCCCAGGCGACCGCCACCCACATAGCGGACGTCGATATGGCCGTCGACCACGATGGTGCCGATCGACCAGCGGTGACGCAGCGCCTGCCGTCGGTCGAGCAGCCGGTAGTGCCCGTCGACCAGCGCCACACGCTGAAAATCCGGGTAGCGCGCCAGACTGTCGCCGCCCTGCATGATCAGATCGAGCACGCGCTGGAAGTCGCCATCGCTGAGCTCGCCGTAGGCATGGGTATCGCGCACTTCGGCCAGCGCCGCCTCGCGCGTGTAACCGCCGCCGAGCGCCAGCGTGACCAGATGCTGCGCCAGCACATCCAGACAGTCGCGCAGCGGCTCACGCGCCTCGCTGACACCGCTGGCAAGCGCCTCGCGGGCGGCCGCGACTTCCAGCAGTTCCAGCGCATGCGTGGCGATCAGACAGAGCTGGCTCTGTCGATCGGGCTGATGGCCACTGCGGCCGCTACGCTGCAGCAGGCGGGCGACGCCCTTGGGGCTGCCGATCTGAATCACCACGTCGACGGCAGGGAAATCGACGCCCAGATCCAGGGTCGAGGTGGCGACCACGCAGCGCAGGCGCTGCGCACGCAAACCCTCCTCGACCTGCTGGCGCAACTCGCGCGCCAGCGAGCCGTGATGCAGCGCCAGCGTGTCCTCGTCCAGCGGCCACACCGCGCTCAGCGCCTCGAACCAGAGCTCGGCCTGCGAGCGCGTGTTGGTGAACACCAGCGCCGTCCGCGCCGACAGCACTCGCATCAGCACGGTGGGCAACTGGCTGAGCCCCAGATGCCCGGCCCAGGGATAGCGCACGCGCTCAGCAGGCAGCGCCGCCTCGATCGCCGGCACTCGCCGCGCTGCGGCCTCGATCAACACCCCGCGGCGACCGCCGAGCAGCACCTGCATCGCTTGCTGCAGATTGGCCAGCGTGGCCGAGACGCCCCAGATCTGCAGCCAGGGGCGCCAGCGCCGCAGTCGAGCCAGACACAGTTCCAACTGCACGCCGCGCTTGCTGCCCAGCAGTTCGTGCCACTCATCGACGATCACCACGTCCAGCGACGCACACAGCGCCTCGGTGTCGGCGTAACTCAGCAGCAAGGAGAGGGATTCCGGCGTCGTGATCAGCGCAAACGGGGGCTGGCGGCGCTGCCGCGCGCGCTCCTGCGTGCGCGTGTCGGCCGTGCGCAGCGCCACCTCCAGCGAGAGATCGAGCGCACTGGCGGTGCTGCGCAACTGCTCGGCGCTGTCATTTGCCAGCGCGCGCAGCGGCGTGATCCAAAGCACGCGCAAGCCGCGTTCGGCGTTTGCGCGGCCACAGGTCAGCAGCGCGCCGCCCCAGACGGCCAGCGTCTTGCCGCTGCCGGTCGGCGCATGCACCAGCCCGCTGTCCCCTTGCAAAAAGGCGCGCCAGGTGTCGATCTGAAACGGCGCCGGGCGCCAGCCGCGCGCAGCACACATCGAATGCAAGCGCGTCCACAGTGGCGCGGCGGCCTCGGTCGGTAAAGTGTCTGCCATCCGCCCAGTGTTGCAGGCCAGCGGTGAGCGCAGCGTTCAGCGCTTGGCGGGGCGCGCCCCGAACAGCGCGGAGCCCACGCGCACCATGTTCGCGCCGCAGGCAAGGGCGAGTTCAAAGTCCTCGCTCATCCCCATCGACAGGCTATCGGCGCCGGGATAGCGCTCGCGCAGTTGCTGTGACAGCGCCTGCAAGGCGAGGAAGCTCGCGCGCCGGCGCTCGGCTTCCGGCCACGGACGCGGAATCGCCATCAGCCCGCGCAGGCTGAGTCGCGGCTCGGCCGCCACCTGCGCCGCCAGCGCCCACAGCGCCTCCGGTGCGACGCCCGATTTGCTGTCCTCGTCGTCGATGTTCACCTGAATCAACACCTTGAGCGGCGGCAACTGGGCCGGCCGGTGGCGGGCGAGCAGTGGCACCAGCTTGGCGCGGTCCAGCGTCTGCAGCCAGTCGAAATGCGCGGCAACCTCGGCGCATTTGTTCGACTGCAGCGGTCCGATCAAATGCCATTCGATGGCCAGATCGCGGAGTTCGGCCTGTTTGGCCAGCGCTTCCTGCACGTAGTTCTCGCCAAAGCTGCGCTGGCCGCAGGCATACAGCGCGCGCACCGCATCGGCGGGCTGCGTCTTGCTGACGGCGATCAGGCTGACCGGATGCGCCGCCGCGGCGTCGATGCGCTGGCGGATCTGGTCGAGTCGGATACAGAGCTCGCTCATGGGCATCCCCCAAAAGGCCGGCAGCATACGCGGGCTGCAGGCGCGCGTACGCCGCACACGCAGGCTGCGAATGCGCGCAACTTGCTGGTTATACTGGCCCGATCCGCCCGTCGCCGAGGATCGTCATGGATATCGCCGAGCTCTTAGCTTTTAGCGTCAAGAACAAGGCGTCCGACTTGCATCTCTCGGCGGGTTTGCCGCCGATGATCCGCGTCGACGGCGATGTGCGCCGCATCAACATTCCGGCGCTCGACCACAAGGCCGTGCACGGGCTGGTGTACGACATCATGTCGGACAAGCAGCGGCGCGACTACGAAGAGTTTCTGGAAGTCGACTTTTCCTTTGAAATTCCGGGACTTGCGCGCTTCCGCGTGAACGCGTTCAACCAGAATCGCGGCGCCGCGGCGGTGTTCCGTACGATTCCCTCGGAAATCCTGACGCTGGAAGACTTGGGCGCCCCGAAGGTGTTCAAGGAACTGATCGACGTGCCGCAGGGCCTGATCCTGGTGACCGGCCCCACCGGTTCCGGCAAGTCGACCACGCTGGCGGCGATGCTCGACCACATCAACAAGAACGAGTACGCGCATCTGCTGTCGGTCGAAGACCCGATCGAGTTCGTGCATACCTCGAACAAGTGCCTGATCAATCAGCGCGAGGTGCATCGCGATACCCACGGCTTCAACGAAGCACTGCGCTCGGCGCTGCGTGAAGACCCCGACTACATCCTGGTCGGCGAGTTGCGCGACCTGGAAACCATCCGCCTGGCGCTGACCGCCGCGGAAACCGGCCACTTGGTGTTCGGCACCCTGCACACCAGTTCGGCCGCCAAGACCATCGATCGCATCATCGACGTATTCCCGGCCGGCGAAAAGCCGATGGTGCGCTCGATGCTGTCGGAATCGCTGCGCGCGGTGATCGCGCAGACGCTGCTGAAGAAGGTGGGCGGTGGCCGCGTCGCTGCGCACGAGATCATGGTGGGCATCCCGGCGATCCGTAACCTGATCCGCGAGGACAAGGTCGCGCAGATGTATTCCTCGATCCAGACCGGCGCCAATTACGGCATGCAGACGCTCGACCAGTGCCTGCAGGATCTGGTCAAACGCGGTCTGATTACCCGTCAGCAGGCGCAAACCTACGCCAAGGACAAGCGGCTGTTCGAGGGTTGAGCGCCGTGCGTATTGCGGCGCTGCTCGCCGGTCTGTGCGTGGCGTGGGTCGCCTGCGCCGATGCTCAGGATGTGCCGCCGCCGGCAGCGCAGGCGCCCGCGCTGGAGGCGGAACTGGACCGTGCCTTTGCCGACTATGCGCAGCGCGCCATCAAGACGCTGGCGGCCAGCGATTCGGCGCGCGAACGCTGGGTGGCGGGCCTGATGCTGCTCGGCGATGCCGCGCGCGCGGCCGACAGCATGGAGCAGGCGACCGCGCTGCGTACCCGCGCGCACGGCCTGTTCGACGCCGCCTTGCAGGACGGCGCCGATGATCCGGTGCTGCTGGTGTGGGCGGCGCTGGATCCGCCGACGCGCGAGGAGATCAGCGACGCCGATCTGGCCGCCGCCAGGCTCAAGCTGCTCGTTCGCTTGCAGACACTGGAACCCGACAATGCCGTGCCCTGGGTCGCGATGCTGCCGGATCGCGGGCAGCCGGGGACCATCCCCGAGGCGATGGAACTGCTGCAGAAGGCGGCACAGGCCCATCGCTTCGACACCCACTTCTCGGCCTCGATGCGCATGCTGATCCAGGCCTACGATCAAGTTCCGTTGCCCGAGCATTGGCCAGACACCAGCGGCGAGGCGGCCTGGGCGCAGACCGGGCGCGAGGACCTGCCGGTGCTGATGGCAGTCGGCGTCGCCAGTGCGCTGGCCATGCCCTATCTGGAGACACTCAGCAGCTGGTGTACGGAGACCGACGGTCAGCCCTGGCGCGAGGCCTGCGCAAGCATTGCGCAGACCATGGTCAGCGACAGCGATTCCATGGTCGCGCGCTCACTCGGCGTCAGTCTGCAGACGCGCCTTGCTGCCGCGGACAGTCCCGCGCATAGCGAGGCGCTGGCGCTGCGTCGGCAGCTGGCCTGGGAAGTGGAAATGGGCCTACAGCACGTGGGGCCGGGCCAGCCGGTGAGCTTCGCGCAATGGCGTCAAGCTTGGGACATGCCCGCGGCCAATGAGCTGACCGTGGCGCGCGCCTTGCTCAAGCTGCAGCAATTGCCGCCCGAGCCGCCGGCCGATTACGCTCCGGCGTGGGATCGCTGAGACCAGCGCCGGATGCGGCGCGCCGGCGCAGACTTCCCCGGCGGCTTGAGGCACAATCGAGAGGTCACTGGACGCTGGCGGCGGAGGTTCCGATATGAGCATCGACTTCAATTCCTTCTTGAAGCTGATGGTGCACAAGAAGGCATCGGACTTGTTCATCACGGCCGGCGTGCCGCCCTCGATGAAGGTGCACGGGCGCATCGCGCCGATCACGCAGAGCGCGCTGACGCCGCAGCAGAGCCGCGATCTGGTGCTCTCGGTGATGACGCCCTCGCAGCGCGAGGAGTTTGAAAAGACCCACGAATGCCAGTTTGCGATCAGCCTGCAGGGCGTCGGCCGTTTCCGCGTCAGCTGCTTCTACCAGCGCAATCAGGTCGGCATGGTGCTGCGTCGCATCGAGACCAAGATTCCGACCATCGACGAGCTCAGTCTGCCGCCGATCCTGAAGACGCTGGCGATGACCAAGCGCGGTCTGATCATCTTCGTCGGCGCCACCGGCACCGGCAAATCGACCTCGCTGGCGGCGATGCTGGGCTACCGCAATCAGAACTCGACCGGGCACATCATCACCATCGAGGACCCGATCGAATTCGTGCACAATCACGAAGGCTGCATCATCACCCAGCGCGAAGTGGGCATCGATACCGACACCTTCGAGCTGGCGCTGAAGAACACGCTGCGTCAGGCGCCCGACGTCATCCTCATCGGTGAGGTGCGCGCCCGCGAAACCATGGAGCACGCGATCACTTTCGCCGAAACCGGCCATTTGTGCCTTTGCACCTTGCACGCGAACAATGCCAATCAGGCGATTGATCGCATCCTGCACTTCTTCCCGGAAGACCGCCGTCCGCAGCTGCTGATGGATCTGTCGCTCAACTTGAAGGGCATCGTCGCGCAGCAATTGATTCCGACGCCGGACGGCAAGGGCCGCCGCGTGGCGATGGAAGTGCTGCTGGGCACGCCGCTGGTGCAGGACTACATCCGTCAGGGCGAGGTGCACAAGCTCAAGGATGTGATGAAGGAATCGACCAACCTCGGCATGCGCACCTTCGACCAGAGCCTGTTCGAGCTTTATCAGGCCGGCGAGATCAGCTACGAGGACGCCTTGCGCCACGCCGATTCCTCGAACGAGGTACGTCTGCGCATCAAGCTGGCCCAGGGCGGCGACGCCCACACGCTGTCGGCCGGCATGGAAGGCGTGGAACTGATCGAGCGTTGACGCCAGACGGGCTGAACCGGCGTCCGGTTCAGCCCTGGCCCAGCACCTGCCGGATCAAGGGCACCGTGACACGGCGCCCGCGCGCCAATGCCTCGCGATCGAGCGCGGCCAGTTGCGCCATCAGCGACTTCAGTTCGCGTGCACCATGGCGCAGCAGATAGTCGACCGCCGCATCATCGAGCGGAATGCCAGCGCGACTGGCGCGGTGGCGCAGGATCGCCGCCCGTGCCTCGTCGGTGTGCGGAGCCAGGCGCAAGCGCTCGGCCAGCGCCAGCCGTGACCCGAGGTCCGGCAGCAGCGCCGCCGATGGCCCGGCGCGCGAGGCCAGCAGCAGCGCCCGGCGCACATCGTGCTGGCGATTGATCGCCGCGAACAGCGCCAGCGCCCACTCGCGCTCCAGCAAAGCGCGATCACCATCGTCGATCACCAGCAGATCGACACCGCCGGCCAGTTGCAGCGCGTCGATCGGCACCCGCTGCAGCGGCAGATACTGCACCGAGTGCTCCAGCGACTCGGCCAGCGCGCAGCAGGCCAGCAGCAGATGCGTCTTGCCGCTGCCCTCCGGCCCGGTCAGATGGATCTGCGCCGCGCCCGGCGCGCGGGCAAAGGCCTGCAGCCGCGTCGATACCAGCCCGCCCTCGGGCCAGTAGTGCGCAAAATCCGGCGGCCCGAGGCCGCCCAGCGCCAGCGGCAGCTGGCTCATGGCGCCGGCGTGGCGTCAGGGACCACCGGCGTGGCTGGCTCGGCAGCGGCGGCCACGGTCTCGCCGGGTGCTGGCGTTGCGGTGGGCGCCTGCCCGTCGCGATACAGCTCACTCTGGACGTAGCGCTCGTGCACATGGCGCAGGATCACCATCAGCACGGCGGTGACCGGCAGCGCCAGCAGCACGCCGAGGAAGCCGAACAACTGGCCGCCGGCCAGGATCGCGAAGATGACTGCCACCGGATGCAGGCCGATGCGATCACCCACCAGCCACGGCGTCAGCACGAAGCCCTCCAGCGTCTGGCCGACCCCGAACACCGCCAGCACATACACCACGTGGATCACGTCGCGATGCTCGACCAGCGCCGCGATCACCGCGCCGCCAACGCCGAGGATGCCGCCAAGATATGGCACGAAACTCAGCAGACCGGCGCCCATGCCAATCAGGAAGGCCAGTTTCAGGCCCGCCATCCACAGACCAATGGAGTAGATCAGGCCGAGGGCGAGCATCACCGCCAGTTGCCCGCGCAGGAATGCGCTCAACACCTCATCGGATTGCCGCGCCAGCTCGACCACGCGGCCTTCGATATGGCGCGGCAGCAACTCGCGCAGGCGCTCCTTCATGGCATCCCAGTCGCGCAGGAAATAGAAGGTCACTACGGGAATCAGCAACAGATTCATGATCCAGCCGATGATCGCCAGCCCGGACTGCGACACCTGCTTGAGCACGCTGGTCGCCACGCCGCCGGCCTGCTGCCAGTGCGCCTTGAGCATGCTCAGCAACTGGTCGGTGCTGAACAGCGCCGGATCGATGCCCAGGCGCTCCACCAGGAAGGGCATCATGCGATCGCGCACATAGCCCAGGTACAGCGGCAGCTTGTCGAACAAGGTGGATATCTGGTCTTCCAGCAGCGGCACCAGGATCAAGGGCAGCAGCAGCAGCGCCAGCGTCATCGCGGCAAACACGATCGCCACCGCCGCGCTGCGCGACAGGCCGCGCGCTTGCAGGCGATCCACCAGCGGGTCCCCGAGATAAGCCAGCAGCGCCGCGACCGCAAAGGGCGTCAGCACGGGTCCCAGCAGGTACAGCAAGCCGCCGATGCCGACGACGATGCCCAGCAATTGCCAGCGGTGCAGGGTGCTCATCCAGGTCCTCGCTTCAATAGGCGCGCCTTGGCGCTCCAGCGGCGTACATAGTCCGCGCCGCTGGCCAGCAGCAGCGCGGTCGACAGCAGAATCAATGCATCGGCCACCGCCATCGGCAAACCCGTGTGCGCATTGCGATAGAGCAGCAGTACCAGCAGCACTACCAGCGTCAGCGTGGTCAGCTTGCCGAGGATGGTCGGCTCGGCGTGCAACGGCGCGTAGCGAAAGTGATAGGCCACGGCTCCGCTGACGATCACCAGATCACGCACGGCGATCAGGCCGTACAGCCACCAGGGCAGATCGGCGTGCAGCGCCAGCGCGGTGGCGGTGCTCAGCACCAGCAGTTTGTCTGCCAGCGGATCCAGCCAGCCTCCGATCTGGCTCTGCCAGCCGTAGCGCTTGGCCAGCCAGCCGTCCACCACATCGCTCACCGCGGCGATCAGGAAGCAGACCAGCGCCAGCTCGGCGTGATCGGCCACGATCATCCAGGCGATCGGCGGCGCCATCAGCATCCGCAACACGCACAGCGCGTTGGGCAGATGGCGCAGCGGGGTAGGGCGGACGGCGTTCATCGCACTAGTGTGGTGTTCCGTAGTTCGATTGCGGAATTCATGCCCGGTAGCTACGGAGCGCTACACGAACGCGGCTTCAGCGCACTTCCAGCACCAGGGCGCCGTCGCTGCTATTGCCAGCGACCGTCAGCACATCGTTGATGCCGACGATCTGCGTCAGCCGCTCGCTGCCGCCGGCCACGTTCAGATCCAGCGTCAGCGTATCGGCCGCCGCAGCCGCCAGCGTGATCGATTTGATCACCGACAGCGAGGCCAGATACGACTGCACCTTCGCGTAGTCACCGGCATTGCGGATGCCGCGCACGATGGTCTGGACGTGCACCGGTTCGCTGTCGGCCGCGGCAAAGGCATAGCGCGCGGCCAGACGGTTGGCGGTCTCATCCGCGGCGGCGCGCAGGATCACGCCCAGATCCGCGCCGCGCACGTCGAAGGGTTCGCTGCGTTCGCCGTCGCCATAGGCAAAGCGCCCGACCAGGCCCTCTGCGGTGCTGTAGATGCGCCCCGCCAGCACGCCCGGCACGCCCGAGCGCGCCGCCTGCGCGCGCAGGCCCTCGACCGACTGCCGTTCCACCAGCGCCAGCGTACTGGCGCGTTCTTCCTCGCTGGTGCCGGCGGCGCGGAGTTCGATGCCACGCTCGCTGCCGTGGCGCAGCAAGGGCGCCAGCTGCGCTTCGCTCAACAGCCCCAGCGTGCCGCCGGCATCGGCCGCCACCCAGACCATCAGCGCCGGGCGCTCGCGCGCCCATTGCGACAGCCCGCTGCTCGACAGCAGGCGGGTGATCGCACGCGGTTCGAAGTTGGCAGCGTAGTACAGCTTCAGGGCCGGTGTCGGTCCGCTGCGGTCCACGTCCTGACGATAGTAGTAAGCTTGCACCAGCGGTTCCGGATCCGCCAATGCGCCTGCCAACTCGGGGCGATCCTTGGCCGCCGGATCACCCGAGACCTTCACCAGCACCTGCTTCAAGGCTTCCACCGTGGCTGCTTTGCGCGCGCCATCGCTCTGGTCGGCCACCGGCACCTCGCCGGTATACAAATCCGCCGCCGTGGCCAAGCCGGCCCAGACTGCCAGCAACCATCCGCACAGTGCCGCAAGGCGCATGCCTGATTTCCTCAGTTCACAATGCGTCCAGTATGGCAGGGCAGAGCCCGCATCGCACCGGCGCGGCGGGTGCGCAGGTTCAGCCTGGACCGCTATGCTGCGCGCCTTTCTTGCCGACGGTAGCGCGCCATGAGCCAGTCCCAGCCGATGACCTATCGCGATGCGGGTGTCGATATCGATGCCGGCAACAGTCTGGTCGAGCGCATCAAGCCGGCCGTGCGCCGCACCCTGCGTCCGGAAGTGCTGGCCGGCGTCGGCGGCTTCGGTGCCTCGGTGCGGGTGCCGCTGGAGCGCTATCGCGAGCCGGTGATGGTGTCGGGCACCGACGGCGTCGGCACCAAGCTGAAACTGGCGCAGCAATTGGGTCGGCACGACACCATCGGCATCGATCTGGTTGGCATGTGCGTCAACGATGTGCTGGTGCAGGGCGCCGAGCCCTTGTTTTTCCTCGATTATTTCGCCACCGGCAAGCTGGAGGTCGAGGTCGCTGCAGCAGTGGTAGCCGGCATAGCCCGCGGCTGCGAGGAATCCGGCTGCGCGTTGGTGGGCGGCGAAACGGCAGAAATGCCCGATATGTATCCGCCGGGCGAGTACGATCTGGCCGGCTTTTGCGTCGGGCTGGTGGAGCGCTCGAAGATGCTGGACGGCAGCGCCGTGCGCGCCGGTCAGCGGCTGGTGGGCATCGCCAGTTCCGGGCCGCATTCGAACGGTTACTCGCTGATCCGCCGCATCCTGGCGCGGGCGCAGGCCGATCTGTCGCAGGATTGCGGCGGCCAGAGCCTGGGCGATGCGCTGATGGCGCCGACCCGGCTGTACGTCAAGCCGATTCTGAGTCTGTTGGCCGATCTGCCGATCGCGGCGATGGCGCACATCACCGGCGGTGGCCTGACCGAGAACATTATCCGCGTGGTGCCCGAGGGTCTGGGCCTGCGCATCGACAGCGGCTGCTGGCCGGAACCGCCGGTGTTCGCCTGGTTGATGCAGGCCGGACAGGTGGCGCGTCAGGAAATGTGGCGCACCTTCAACTGCGGCGTGGGCTTCGTGCTGGTGCTCGACGGCGCGCACGTGGCGGCGGCCATCGAGCGCCTGCAGGCGCATGGCCTGGAGGCCTGGGACATCGGCAGCGTGGTCGAGCACAGCGGCGGGGACGGGCGTGTCGCCATCGTTTGAGCGCGCGCGCGTCGCCGTCCTGCTGTCCGGGCGTGGCAGCAATCTGCAGGCGCTGATCCAGGCGCAGCAGCAAGGTGTGCTGCCGATCGAGCTGGTCGGTGTCGCCAGCGACCGTCCCGACGCGGCCGGTTTGCAGCACGCGCGCGCGGCCGGGATTCCGATCTGGACCCGTGCGCCGCGCGAGTACCCGGACAAGGCGGCCTATGAGGCGGATCTGCGCGCCGCAGTGGACGCGTTCCGGCCGGATTGGCTGGTGCTGGCCGGGTATATGCGCATCTTGGGCGCCGCAACGGTCGAGCACTGGGGCGGCCGGCTGATCAATATCCATCCCTCGCTGCTGCCGCGCCATCCCGGCCTGCACACGCACGCGCGCGTGCTCGCCGCCGGGGAGTCGCTGCACGGCGCCAGCGTGCATTTCGTCACGCCGGTGTTGGACGGCGGCCCGGTGCTGATGCAGGTGAGCATGCCGGTGCAAGCGGGCGACGACGAGCACTCGCTGGCGGCGCGCCTGCTGCCGCTGGAGCATCGCTTGCTGACCCGCTGCATCGCGCTGTTGGCCGCCGGCCGGGTCGTGCTTCGCGAGGGCCGCATCCACCTCGATGGGCAGCCGCTGCCGGCGCCCCTGCAGCTCGGCGCAGAAGACGGCGTGTCCATCCAGCCTGAGTTCATCGGCTAAAGGCTTGAATGCACGCAGTCCGGACGGAAGGCGCGCGATGAAAATGGCATGGGTGGCGGGTTTGGGTATCCTGCTGGCGCAGACGCTGGCGGCAGAACCGCAGGCTTTCGAGGCCACCTTCACGGTCAGCCGCAATGACAAGGCGCTCGGCCAGATGCAGATGAAGCTGAGCCCGGCCGGCAGCGGTTGGCAGTTCGTCAGCCGTACCGAGGGCAACAAGGGACTGGCGGGTTTTCTTGGCGTCACCATCGAAGAGCGCTCCACGCTGCGTCTGCTGGGCGATCGCCTGAGCACGGAACGCTACCGCTACCAGCAGGACATGATCGGCCGCCACCGCTCGCGCAGTCTGGAAGTTGGCGCCGATGGCAAGATCGCGGAAACCGACAACGACGATCACTGGCAGTACCACAGCCAGGCGCCCTTGGTCGACAAACACGCGGTGGTGCTGGCGATCGCCGAACGTCTCACGGCCGGGGCCGATGCCGGTACCGTGTTCGACATCCCGGTCGCCAGCAAAGGCAAGGTCGAGAGCTGGCGCTTTTTGATCGCCGGGCGCGAAAGCATCAGCACCGGCACCGGGCAGATCGACACCGTCCGCGTCGAGCGCCTGCGCGAGAACTCGGATCGCAAGACGGTCAGCTGGCACGCTGCCGCCTATGGCTATCTCCCGGTCAAGGTCGAACAAGTCGAGCCGGACGGCGAGCGTCTGGTCAGCCTGCTGGAACATTTCGGCGCGGGCGGCTGATTCAGCCAAACCAGCCCTGCAGATACCACTGTCCGCTGCGCAGATCCTGGTAGATCCAGGCGCGGGCACCGGGGCTGGGGGTGTATCGAGTGCTGCCGTTCGTGCCATCCGCCGGCATCGCCAGGGCTTCCGGCGGGACGGCGCGGAGATCGACGGCCTCGGCCATGTAGTAATCGCGCCGCACGTCCTGATCCCACCAGCCGCTCTCGATCCGCTCGGCGCCAGACACCCGCACCCAGGCGCTCTCGTGGATCGGCAAAGGCTTAGGCAGCAGCCATAGCGGACGCCGCGCAGCAGCTTGCGCATCGGGCGGGCGAATCAGCGCCGGGCCTTCCGCGTGTGCGCGCCAGCGGCTGGCATATTCCGGACGATGGTCGGCGACCCAGAGCGGGCGCAGCAGTGCCTGCTCGCCCAGCCGCGCGCTGAGACGTTCGATCAGCGGTGTCCACCCGGCCGCATCGTCGGCGGCGCCGAACAAATCCGCCGCGCGCGGCACGAAGCGCGGCAGTCGGGGCACTTCCAGGTGCAGCGCCAGCACCGGGCGCGGGAAGCTCATGCGCTCCAGCCGGGCGCGGGTGATGGCATACAGATGATCGGCATTGCGACTGGCGTCGAGCAGACCGATTTCCAGACGACAGACCTCGTTGCTGCCTGTCCCGGTGTCTTGCTGACGGGCCGATTCGAGCGCAAAACGCAGCGTGTAGTGCTGCACGCCGCCATCGCGTGCCGCCAGCGCCGCGCAGAGATCGCCCAGCATGCGGCGCAGCGGAAATGCCAGCGCCTCCTGGCTGCTGCAAGGCGCTGGCAATTCCAGCCAGGCGTGGTAACTGTCAGGTGGGCGATAGGGCGTCAGTGCCTCCGGCAATTGACCGTGCAATCGGCCCAGGTAATCCAGCGTGCGCTGTCCGAAGCGTCGCGCGATGCCGTTGCGCGGCAAACGCGCCAGCTCGCCCAGCGTGCGTACGCCGGTCGCCGCCAGCGTGGCGATGGTCTGGCTGTCGAGTGCGCTATCGCTCAAGTCCACATCGGCCAAGGGATACAGGCGGGCGGAACGCTGCGGATGGCGCCGGGCGACCGCAGCGCGCACACGGGCCGCCGCCGGCGTGGCGCCGTAGCCGAGCCGAGCCTGAAAGCCCAATGCCGTCAGATCGCTGCACAGTTGCTGTTCCAGGGCCTCATGACCACCGAACAGGCGCACGCTGCCTTTGAGTTCGAGCAGCAATTCCTCGCCGTCCAGGCAGACGCGGCTGGTGTAGCCATAAGCCCAGGCTGCCAGGTGTTCCAGCATCTGGCGCTCGGCCAGGCGGTCGCGTCGCAGGATCTGCAGTTCGGGCGCCAGGGCTTGCGCCGCAGCCAGACGCTGCCCCCGACGGATGCCCAGCGCCTGCGCCCGCGCATCCGCCAGATACACCTCGGCCCGTTGCTCCGGTCCGTCGATGACCACCCGTGCGACCGTTGCCGTGTGCGACTGGCGCCGATCCAGGCCATCCAGCGCCAGCATCGGAAAGGCCAGACACAGCCAATCCCGGTCGATCTCGTCGGTCAGCGCGTCGCTCATCGGGTGCGATAGCCCATGGTGAGCCGTGGCCAGTCGCAAGCGCGCAGGCACTCGGGTTCTGGCAAAAGCACGCCGGTTGCCATCACGCGATCATCCGATCACACGCTGCCGGCGATGTGCACCGGCAATGGCTGGGCGGCAGTGCAGGCCAAACCACGGGCTTTGACGATTTTCAGCGGCGTACGCGACAGCGGGCCATCGATGCGCAGTCGCAGCGTGGCGGGCGACAGTTGAGAGCTTGCGGGTTTGAACAGCACCGCCAGCGACCGGGTGCCCTCGGCGGCGAGTGCCAGTCGGCGCAGGGCGCGTTCATCGGCATGCTCGGCCCAGATCAGCACATTGGACGGCACCCGGCTCGCAAGCAACTGTTCCGCAGCCCACAGTGCTTCGCGCTCGCTGCGTGGCAGCACCAGCAACAGCTGCTGTACGTCCACTCCCGCTGCCGCCAGCGCCGGCACATTGGGCGGAAACGGCGGCCGCACATAGACCAGCGGACACCCTTGCCGCGTACGCTGTGCCAGCAGCGGCAGCAGCAGGCTGATCTCCCCTTGCCCGATCTGCGCCAACAGGATTTCACCCAGACGCCCCAAGGGCCAGCCGTGACCAGGCAGTTGCGCATCCAGTTCGGCATGGCCGGTGGCTGCCGTCGGCCCCGCATGCGCCACACCCGCCCGTGCGCGCCAGAGGTCCTGGTGCTGCAGCAGTTCGTGGGTGGAGGCGGGTGCAGTCGATGCCATGGGATTGGGCCGGGCGGGGTGCGGGATGGGCAACGATCGCTGCCCTTACTCCGTCGTCAGGCGTCGTCGTATCACGCCCACCGCGATGCCTTCGATGCTGAAATCCGTGCTGGCGGGATCCACGTCGATGGGCTGGTAGCGCGGGTTCTCTGGCAGCAGGCGAATGCGCCCGTGCTTGTGCTCCAGTCGTTTGACGGTGACCTCGTCGCCCACCCGGGCCACCACGATCCAGCCGGATTCCGCCACCGCACTGCGGCGCACGGCGAGCAGATCACCGTCTTCGATGCCGGCGCCCTGCATGCTGTCGCCGCGTACTCGCAACAGGTAGTCCGCGCGTGGCTTGAACATGGCCGGGTCGACGATCAATTCGGTCTCGACGTGCTCCTGTGCCAGGATCGGCTTGCCGGCAGCGACCTGGCCGATCAGCGGCAGCAGGCGCTGATCGCGCGGCGGCGTGCCGGCGTCCAGCAAACGGATGCCGCGGGATCGACCCGGCGCCATGTCGATGACGCCCTTGCGGGCCAGAGCGCGCAGATGCTCCTCGGCGGCGTTGGGCGAGCGGAAGCCGAAGGCCTCGGCGATTTCGACCCGCGTGGGCGGCGCGCCCGCCTCCGCCGTGCGGGTGGCAATGAAAGCGTAGATTTCGCGCTGGCGCGGCGTCAGGTCGTCGATGCTCATGGCTGTATGTTTGTACAGTCGTCGAGGTTCCGCAAGTACCGCTGAGCAGGTCATTGCACTTGATAGATTCGATATTTCCACCATAATGGAAAGATGGAAACGAAGTCTGCCGTGACCCAACTCGCTGCGCTGGCGCAGGACTCGCGTCTGGCGATCTTCCGCTGGCTGGTCGAGCGCGGGAGCGCGGGCGCCTACGCGGGCGAGATCGCCGCGCAACTGGCGCTGGCGCCCGCCACGCTGTCCTTCCACCTGAAGACGCTGAGCCACGCGGGGCTGGTGCGGGCAGCCGCCAGCGGCCGCCATATCCGCTACACGGCGGATTTTGCCGCCATGCGCCAGCTGATCGACCATCTGACCGAGAACTGTTGCGCCGCTGACTCGGCACCCGCGTGCTGCTCGCCTGCGCAGCCATCCACCCGTGAAAGCACACCGGAGCTCCCATGAAGCGCGTGCTGTTCGTCTGTGTCGAAAACTCTAACCGCAGCCAGATGGCGGAAGCCTTCGGTCGTCTGCAGGGCAGGGCGGATATCGAAACCCTGAGCGCTGGCTCGCGCCCCTCCGGACGGATCAATCCCAAAGCGGTGCGTTTCATGGCCGAACTCGGCTGCCAACTGGACGGTCAGCACTCGAAGTCGCTGGACGACATTGAGGGCAGTTTCGACGCCGTGATCACCATGGGCTGTGGCGATCAGTGTCCGTGGATACCGGCCCGCGTGCGCGAGGACTGGGCCTTGCCGGACCCACGCGACATGGATGACGACGGTTATCGCCAGGTGCGCGACGAGATCGGGCGTCGAGTGGCCGATCTGTACAACCGACTGTCGGCGTCCGACGCGGCCCACGGGCGAGGGCAGGGCACATGAGCCTGCCCTTCCAGCATCGGATGGCGCATCTGGCGCCCGCAGCAGCGCCGATGTTGAACGCCCGCTACGAATGTCAGACGCTCGATCGCCAACGTCTCGCCGAGGTGCTCGATCAGGACAGTGGTATCCGCGGATTTTCGGAGGACTTGCAGCACAGCCACCCGACGCTGTACTCGGGCTCGATGGTGTTCATTTCGGCCGAGGTTGCGGCGGCGATCCAGCAGGCGATCACCACGCTCGAAGCCGTCATTGAGTTACCCGGTTGGCGCGCAGCGGCCTTGCGCGAGGCGCCGACGATCGCCCAGCACGTGCCCAGGACGCGCGGCGTGTTCATGGGCTACGACTTTCACATCGACGATACCGGCCCCAAACTCATCGAAATCAACACCAATGCCGGCGGCGCCTTTTTGAGCGCTGCGTTGACGCGTGCACAGCAGGCTTGCTGCGCGCAGATGCAGGCACATTTTCGCCCGCAAGCCGCGCTGGAGACGATCGATCTGCGCCTGCTGCAGATGTTCCGGCAGGAGTGGACGCTGGCGCGTGGCGAGCAGCCGCTGGGCACCGTCGCCATCGTCGATGATGCGCCGCGCGACCAGTACCTGTGGCCGGAGTTTGTCCTCGCCCAGCGCCTGTTCCAACGCCACGGCATCCGCGCGCTGATCGCTGACGCGCGCGAACTGCACTGGGACGGGCAGCGCCTGCGCGCCGGCGCCGAGCCGATTGATCTCGTCTACAACCGGGTGACGGACTTCACGCTGGCGCAGCATCCTGCGCTGCGCGAGGCCTATGCCGCCGGGGCCATCGTGTTGACGCCGGCGCCGGCGCATCACGCGCTGTACGCCCACAAAGCCAATCTGGTGCGGCTGGCCGATCGCCAGTTCCTGAGCTCCATCGGCGCCAGTCCCTCGGCCTGCGACCTGTTGGGCGGCGTCGTCCCGGAAGCCAGGCGCGTGCACGCAGACGAAGCCGAGCGCTGGTGGCGCGAGCGCGCGCAGTGGTTCTTCAAACCCGACAGCGGCTACGGCTCGCGCGCGGTGTACCGCGGCGACAAGCTGACGCGACGCGTGTTCGAGGAGATCCTGCAGGGCGGCTACATCGCCCAGCGCCGGGTGGCGCCGGGCGAACGCTGTGTCGCAGTCGATGGCGTGCTGACGACGCTGAAGTTCGATCTGCGCGCCTACAGTTACGATGCCCAAGTGCTGATGCTGGTGGCGCGCATGTACGAGGGACAGACCACCAACTTGCGCACGGCCGGCGGCGGCTTTGCGCCGGTCGCCATCGTTGGCAGCAGCGAGGCAGACACGGCCAGCACCGATTGACAGCATGCTGTTGTTTATTTGACATAATACACATTAGATGCACTTTGATCGGTAGCGGTGGCCAGCGGCCGCGCATCAGCCCGACGCCGACCATCCACCCTTTTCCAGCCGCGTGGATTCTCGCCAGCCGCAAATGACGTTACCCTTGCACGGTGGGCACGGATCGAGGGCCAGGGGGAATGGATCGAGTCCTGTTGATCGAAGCGTCTGCGACGCGGCGACGGGCGTTGTCGACCATGCTCGCGCAAAAAAACTTCGACGTGCGCGTGATCGCGACCTACGCCGAAGGCCTGTCGGTGCTGTCCAGCATCGAACGCGAACAGTACAAGGCGCTGGTCGTCAGTTGGCCTGAGTATTCCGACCATCGCGCCGACGATGTGTTCGCGCTGCTGCGTGCACGCGACTGGATCACGCTGCCGGTGCTGGTGATGGCCGATTCCACCGATGCTGGCGCGGTGAACTGGCTGATGAAGCGCGCCGCCACCGCCTTGCTCTTGTGGTCCGATTACAGCGACGCCCCCGACGCTCTGGGCAAATTGATCCACCCGCCGGTGCGCGATGCGGCCACGGCCCAAGCCAATGCCGAGCAGTTGCGCGTGCTGTTCGTCGACGATTCGCCAACCGTGCGCGTGGCCTTCAAACGGCTGCTATCGGCCGAAGGTTTCCAAGTGGAAACCGCCAACAGTGCCGAGGAAGGCCTGCAAAAGGCGCTGGCCCGCGATTACGACATTGCCATCGTCGACTACTTCATGCCGGGCGACAACGGCGCAATGCTGGTCAAGCAGTTGCGTGATCACCCCAAGACCGCCGGCATGCTGGCGGCCATTATCACCGGGACTTATTCGGACCGCGTGATTACCGAGTCGCTCGGTGCTGGTGCAGTCGAATGCATGTTCAAAAGTGAGGCGCGCGAGTTGTTTCTGGCGCGCATGCGCTCACTGTCGCGAACGGTGCTCGATCGCAAAGCCATCGACAATGAGCGCCGGCGTCTGCATGGTATTTTGACCTCGGTCGGCGAAGGCGTGTACGGTGTCGATCCGCAAGGGCGCATCCAGTTCATCAACCCGGCGGCACTCGATATCCTTGGCTACGCGCACGATGTCAGCCTGGTCGGCGAAGCGGCCGCCGAACGCTTCCATTACGCCTTCGAGGACCGCACCCGCATTCCGCGCCAAGCCTGTTTTCTGTCGCAGTGTTATGAGAACGGCAATCAGGTGACCGGGTGGCAAACCGTGTTCTGGCATGAAACCGGGCGCTCGGTGCCGGTCGAATGTACGGTGTATCCACTGGATATCGACGGCAAGCGCGAGGGCGCCGTCGTGGCCTTCCGCGACGTCTCCCAGCGCCGCTTGCTGGAAGAGGAATTGCGCTGGGCGGCCAGCCACGACGCGCTGACCAAGTTGCACAACCGCGCATTTTTCGAGCAGCAATTGCAGCAGGAGGTCGCGCGCCTCAAACGCTCGGATGCCACCAGCCTGCTGTTGTTCGTCGATGTCGACCGCTTCAAGTACATCAACGACACGCTGGGCCATGCCGCCGGTGACCAGCTGCTGATCGAGGCCAGTCATCGCATCCGCAGCCGTCTGCGCGTCAATGACACCCTCGCCCGCATGGGCGGCGACGAGTACGCGCTGATCCTGCGCAACGCCCACACCGATCCCGAGCAAGTCGCCGATGACTATCGCAAGGCCTTGTCGGGACAACTGTTTTCCTACGGCGACAAGCATTACCGGATCACCGCCAGCATCGGTGTGGCGGTGCTCGATCGGCAAGTGCAATCGCCCTCCGAAGCGATGGCGAACGCGGACATTGCCTGCCATATCGCCAAGAACAAAGGGCGCAATCAGGTCCACGTCTACTCCTACGACACTGACCAACGCGCCTCGATGGACGTCGAACTGAACTGGTCGGCGCGGCTGGAAGAGGCCATTCGCGACAATCTGTTCGTGCTGTGCTTCCAGCCCATCCTGCCGCTCGCCAGCATCGATCTCGGCGATCTGCCGGATCGCGACGGCGAATTGTGGCAGCGCCACCTGCAATTGCCGCGTCCGCGCCGCCTGTATTACGAGGTGCTGCTGCGCTTGCGCAACAGCAGCGGCGATCTGGTGGCACCCGACGCCTTTTTGCCGACTGCCGAGCGCTACAACATGATGCTCGACATCGACCGCTGGGTGATCCACCACGCGTTCAAAGCCTTGCGGGACAGCGTGGCCAATGATCCGGACCACTTGCTGGGTTTGTCGATCAATCTGTCGGCGCAATCGCTGGGCGCCAATGGCATTGGCCGCTATGTCATGGATAAACTGGTCGAGTTCAACGTCGATCCGAATCTGGTGACCTTCGAGATTACCGAAACCAAGGCGGTGACCAATCTCGATGCGGCGCGCGAATTGATTACCCAATTGCGCGGCCTCGGCTGCCGCTTTGCGCTCGATGATTTCGGCTGCGGTTTCTCTTCATTCACCCATCTCAAGCATCTGGACGTTGATTTTCTCAAGATCGACGGTTCCTTCATCCAGGGACTGCTGGATGATCCGGTAGATCGCGCCGTTATTGCGGCAATCAACGATATCGCGCACTCGGTCGGCAAACGCACGGTCGCCGAATATGTCGACCGCCCGAATGTGATGGCCGCCCTGCTCGCCTGCGGCGTCGATTTTGTCCAGGGTTATTACATCGGACGTCCAACCGCCGACCTCGGCCTTGCGTATCGGCAGTCGCAGCGCAACGGCAGGGCGCCGCTGGCCGCCGCCGGCTGACTTGTCGCCACAGGGCCAGGGCCGCCAGACTAGGCCCTGGTCATTCGCGCTTTGAGTGCATGCCGGCGAGCTTTCTGTGGCACGACTATGAAACCTTTGGTGCCCTGCCCCGCATCGACCGGCCGGCGGAGTTCGCCTGCGTGCGCACGGATGCCGATTTCGTGCCCGTGGACGATGGCTGGTCAGCACGATGCCAGCCCACACTCGACTATCTGCCCGATCCCGAGGCCTGCCAGATCACCGGCATCGGCCCGGAGGCAGCCTGGGCCACCGGATTGCCAGAGCCCGAGTTCGCCGCCCGCATCTACGCCGAGATGGCGGTGCCGGAGACCTGCAGCCTCGGCTACAACAGCATGCGTTTCGACGATGAGATCACGCGCTACCTGTTCTGGCGCAACTTCATCGATCCCTACGAGCGCGAGTGGGCGAACGGCAACTCGCGCTTCGATCTGATAGATGTGCTGCGCGCTTGCTACGCCCTGCGGCCGGATGGCCTGCAATGGGCGCAGCGCGAGGACGGGCGCCCCAGTTTCAAGCTCACCGATCTCAGTGCGGCCAATCAGTTGCCGCATGCGCATGCGCATTCGGCACTCTCGGACGTCCACGCCACGCTGGCGCTGGCCCGCAAGCTCAAGGCGGCGCAGCCGCGTTTGCTCGATTACGCGCTCAGCCTGCGCAGCAAGACGCGCGTGCAGGCGCTGCTCAACTGGCAGCAGCGACAGCCTATCGTGCATGTGTCCCAGCGCATCGGCGCCGAGCGCGGCTGTCTGGCGATCGTGGTGCCGCTGGCGCTGCATCCCTCACAATCGGGCAAGACCATCGTCGTCGATGCGCTGCCCGACCCCACGCCACTCTTGCATTGGTCCCCTGAGCGCCTGGCCGAGGCGATTCTGACGCCCAGCAGCGACCCGGACCGCGTGCCGCTGGGCATCAAACTCGTGCACGCCAATCGCGCGCCCTTTTTGGCGCCGCTCAATGTGCTGGAGGGCGTGGACCTGAACCGCATCGAGTTAGACCGCGCACGGGTGGACGCGCACCTGGCACGGATACGCGAAGGCGTCGGTCTGGATGCCAAACTGCAGCAGGTCTACACGCTGCTGGACCGCCCCGCCGACACCGGCGCCAGCGACCCGGACGGCGCTCTGTACCAGGGTTTCGTTGACTCCGCCGATCGTGCATTGGCACGACGATTCCGCGAGGCCAGTGCGCAGGATCTGCCGCATCTGACGCTCAAGTTCCGCGACGCGCGGCTGCAGGCCTTGGCGCTGCGCTACCGGGCGCGCCATCACGCGCTCTCGCTCACGCGCAGCGAGCGGCGGCTCTGGCACAAGCAGGTCGACGGCATGCTGCAGCGGCCCGAGCGGCCCCTGCCCGCTTACCTGGCTGCGGTCGAGACCTTGCGCGACTCGATGCCGGCGCTCGCCGCCGATCTGGTGGCCTGGGTGACCCGCATCGAGAATGCGCAGCAGCGTCTGCTGCAGCCCTGACTCAGGCGTACAAAGCCGAGAAGTCGCCGAAAATCCGATAGTCGCGGATCAAGCCCTCGCGCAACTCGAAGACATTGGCGAACGGCACCGTGAGCGTGCTGCCGTCGTGGCGTGTGTAGGCCACGATGCCGCGCATCACGGCCCAGTCATCACCCTGACGAATCACCTGAACTTCATGCGCCAAGGCTTTGATGCTGCAAAAGAATCCCGCCACTGCGTCGGCGATTGCAGCGCGCCCGACGACGGCCGGCGCGTTGGCGAAGCGAAACTCCGCATCCTCGCTCAGATGCGCGGCAAATCCTGCGGCATCCTGGGCGTCGATGGCCGCAAACAAGCTGGCATAGGCGGACATGGCAACTCCGTCAGTGTGGACGATCGACACGCTAGGGCAAACCACGTGCCTCGGTGTTGATCTCCCACCGGCCTCTGTCCAAGGTCCTGCCACGGCAGCCTTCGCGGTCAAGCTGCTAGTCTGCCGCCATGGCGAAACGACTTCCGATACCGCACACGCTGGTCACTGACCCTACCCCTGCGTCAACGCGCATCCGCCCGTCCAAGGCCGGTGGCTGGCGCGCGCTGGTGCTGATCGGGGTGCACGTGTTGATCGGCCTGCACATCACGCACTGGCTGGTCGCCGGGGAGACAGTCACGCCAGTGGAGCCGTCCGAGGCCATGGCTTTCGCGCGCTCCTCGGTGATCAACGCCGGCCTGATCTTCTTTGCCGCGATGATCCTGCTGACCGCCGTGTTTGGCCGCTATTTCTGCGGCTGGGGCTGTCATCTGGTCGCGCTACAGGATCTGTGTCGCCACTGGATGCTGAAACTGGGCATCACGCCGAAGCCGCTGCGCTCGCGCGTGCTGGCCTGGGTGCCCGCGCTAGCCTTCTTCTATATGTTCCTGTGGCCGGCCGTATATCGCGCCTGGATCGGCGATGACTGGTCGGTGCGCGCGGTCGAGCTCACTACCTCGGCCTTCTGGGCCACCTTTCCCGGCTGGATCGTCGGTGGGCTCACCTTCCTGATCTGCGGCTTCGCCTGCGTCTATTTCCTCGGCGCCAAAGGCTTCTGCACCTATGCCTGTCCCTATGGCGCGATCTTCGCCGCCGCCGACCGCGTCGCGCCCATGCGCATCCGCGTCACCGACGCCTGCTCGCAGTGTGGGCACTGCACCGCGGTCTGCAGTTCCAATGTGCGCGTCCACGAGGAAGTGCGCGATTGGGGCATGGTGGTGTCGCCGGGCTGCATGAAATGCCACGACTGCGTCAGCGTCTGCCCGAAGGGCGCGCTGTACTACGGCGCCGGCCCGATTCCGCTGTTCGCCAAGCCGCGGCGCGAACCGTCGGAGCGTGCGCCCAGAGCCCTTCAATGGCGCGAGGAATGGCTGCTCGCCAGCGTCTTTGCCGCGACCTTTCTGATCGTGCGCGGGCTCTATGGTCTGGCGCCCTTTCTGATGGCGCTGGGCGTTGCCGGCGTGGTCGCCTTCCTGGCCCTGACCACGCTGCGGCTGTGGACCCAGCCCACGCTGGAACGACCGGGTTTGCGGCTGAAGCGCGGCGGACGCCTGCTGCCGGCGGGTCGGCTGTATCTGGCGATGATGGCGCTGCTGCTGGTGTTTCTGCTGCACAGCGCCGCGCTGCGCTGGCACGACAGTCGTGCCGATGCGGTGTTCCTGCAGGCGCAGGCGGCGCGGGCCGCGCTGCTGGCCGCGCCCGGACAGACCCTACAGCCCAGCGAAACCGACCGCGCGCGTCTACAATCGGGGCTCGACAGCCTCAAGCGGGTCGAGGATTGGGGGCTGTTCGTCACCTACGGTGCCGCCGCCCGGCGCGCCTGGCTGGCGGCGCTGCTCGGCGAGGTCAGCGAATTGCCGCAGTACACCGAACTGGCAATCGCCCGCGGCGAGTTGCCGGCTGAGATGTACCAGTTGCGCGCGCACGCCGCCCTGCTGCGCGGCAACAGCGCCGACGCCATTAGCTTCTGGCACCGCGCCATCGAACTGGCCCCCGAGCACACCGAGCCCGCGCTGGCGCTCGGCCTCTATCTGGCCAAGAGCGGCAGCGTCGATGGCGCGCTCACGGTCTTCGACACCGCGCTGACGCACGTCCCGGGCTCGCCGGAACTCTGGTACAACGCCGGCCTCGCGCGGGCGCTGAGTGGGCACGCGGAGGCCGCTATCCCGCAGTTCCGAGAGGCGCTGCGTTTGCGCCCGAACTATCTCGAGGCCCGCGAGAACCTCGCTGGCCTCTATGCCAGTCTGGGCCGCTACGCCGAGAGCGCCGAGCAGTTCCGGCTCGCGATCGAGCAGTCACCGCGCGACGCCGACACCCGCGTGTTGTACGCGCGCGTGCTGATCGAACTCGGCCAGCTTGACAGCGCTCGCACGCAAGTCGATCAAGCGCTTGCGATCGATGCAACAAATGCGAACGCGGCTCAAATTCACGCCGAACTCACTGGTCGCGAGTAGTCCGACGCGTTATCGTCGGCGCTCCCCCGAATCTGTGGGTTCGGACGCCGTCTTTTCGGAGCCTCCCATGCGCCTGCTGACGCTGCATCGTTACGCCTTGCATACCTTGTTCTCCCTGGTGGCGCTGGCGACAGCGCTCGTTCCCGCGGTCGGCCACGCCGCCCCGGACGTCACCGTCTACGATCTCCCTTCCACCCAGAACTACGGCACGTCCGGCGGCATACGCGGCTACTCGGTCGCGACCACCTCCTGCAATGTCGGCACCACGCCGCTGAACTGGTGCAATGCGCAAGGCGGTTGCGGCCTGGGCACCACCGCCAAGGACCACCCGGTCATCGGCCAGAACATGTATCGCCTGAAGAATGGCCGCTTCGACCAGATCGGCGCGAGCTGGCTCAAGCACGGTTTTACCTCCTTGAACCAGACCTCCGCGGGCTGCGGCAGCGGCACCTGCACGCAGCCGCCGCTGGGCGGCAGCCAGCTGGGCGTCGGCTGCACCGACCCCTACAGCGCCAGCCTGAACGGCAGTCGCCCGCTGGGCCGCAAGTCGGAAGTTAATCCCACTAACGGCGACTATCCCTTCCCCTTTGGTCAGGGTGGCGCCACCGCGGCGGCCTGGAATCAGCGCTTGGCGGTGGCCGAGGCCGATATGGACGCCGCCTTGAACCCGGGCGCGCGGTACTTCGTCGAAGGTCATTACATCGCGCCGGATGACGCCGTCGCCGATGCCGGCCTGAACAACGCCTCCTATCGCGAAGTGACCGTCGCCGCCAGCACCTTCAATCTGAACATGACCGGCACCACGGTACGGCAGAAAGCTGCCATCGAGGCCTGGAAAGCCATCGATCCGACCGTCGAGCTCTTTTACGTCGACACGCCCACAGTGCCGCGCGAGCGCTTCCACGTCGCCCGCAAGGTGACCGAAGTCACGCCGGGCGCGCTGTGGCACTACGAATACGCGGTCCACAACATGAATTCCAACCGCGCCGCCGACCAGTTGACCATCACCTTCGCCGGCAACACGCTGATCAGCGGCGTCGGCTTCCATGACGTCGACGCGCATTCCAACGAACCCTACGACACCACCGACTGGACCGGCGTTACCTCCGCAAATGCCGTCCAGTGGACCGCCCCACCCTTCCCCAGCGCCCCGACCAACGCCAACGCGATCCGCTGGGCCACCATGTACAACTTCTGGTTCGACGCCGACCGCCCGCCCTCGCAGATCACCGCGAATTCTCTCCGGCTGTTCACCGCCGGCACCCCAAGCGCGCTGGAGTTTGGTGGGGATAATCTGTTTGCGAACGGGTACGAGTAAGCGCAAGCTTGCAGCAATAAAGAGTACAAGGAAAGGCGCCGACATCGGCGCCTTTTTCCTGACTACGCGATTCGTTGGCGTCTTGATCAATTCTCATCGTTACCGATTTCGGTCCATGACTCGGCGCGTACACCTTGCCGGTACGGTAATTTCACCTCCTAGATCGCCCTTGCTTCGCCTAGCGCACTAGCTATCCCCGTTCTGGGCAAGCGCTCGGGCAGCCGCAAGCCACATTCAACCTTGTCACATGCGTCAGCGTTTGAGCCGCTGACGAACGAAGGGCTGCGGCCGCGGTCTTCTTGTCATTCAGTTCCTGCTGATTGCTCTCGCCGATCCTGCATTATACGATCCAGGAATCTGAGCATTTGCATTGAATCGAAGAAGCGTCCACGCTGCCCCCTAACCGGCAACCGTAGTTGCGTGCCATCCTGCATCTTCAGCAGCAACCCTTCGCTTTTCTTGCCGCTTGGTAGCGTCACTTCCGACACGTCGGTAAAGCGAACCTCGACCAGCCGGCCACCCTCATGCCAAGCCAATCCATCGGCGAATATACAAATAACATCGCCTTCAGGCTCGGGATTTCGATAGCACCCAATGGGCTCTCCGAGTAGCCCATCAGCCAGTCTTATCGACCAGCCATCCGTCGGATTTGCCTTTTGGTAGTTCGCCATTGCACCGAAGACGCGATGGACTCGCACAGCAGTGTCCATACCATTACCTCAACAAAATCGTGATCGACTCGGGGTGATCGGGGACACGCGGCAATCCGTAGGAAAATTCTTACACAAGGACGCGAAGAAATCCGACAGACAGGGCAGCCGCGGCTCGCGATCATCGTCGCATGACACCAGCCCGCGCCCACACTGTCAGCACCGACCAGCACGGCATGTACCACTGCGTGACGCGCTGCGTGCGCCGGGCGTGGCTGTGCGGCGTCGATCCGCTCACCGGCAAGGACCACGACGCGCGCAAGCCGATGATCGTCAATCGAATCCGGGAGTTGGGTGAGATCTTTGCGGTCGCCGTGTACGCGTATGCGGTGATGAGCAACCATCTGCATGTGGTGCTGTCGGTCGAACCTGACCTGGCGCGGGTCTGGACGGATGAAGAGGTCGCGGATCGCTGGGGGCGGCTGTTCATGCTTTCCGATCCCGAGCGCCAAGCGGCGCGGCGGCAGCGACTGGTGGCGATGGCCGACATCTATCGCAAGCGGCTGTGCGATCTGTCGTGGTTCATGAAGTGCCTGGACGAGTACGTCGCTCGGCGGGCCAATGCGGAGGACGGCATCAAGGGGCGTTTTTGGGAGGGCCGTTTCAAGTGCCAGTTGCTGGCAGACGAACGCGCCTTGGCGGCGGCCATGGCTTACGTGGACTTGAACCCGGTCAGGGCTGGCATCGCCAAGAACGTTGAGCGCTCGGATCACACCAGCGTGCAGGCGCGCGCAGAGACCTTGCGGGATCAGCCGGCCAGAGCGACCGAAACGCTGCGGCCCATCGTTGGCTTGTCCGTGTTTCGGCTGTCGATGACCGAGGCGGAATACATCCAACTGGTGGAATACACGGGCCGACAAATCCGACCGGACAAGCGTGGCGCCATCCACCACACCGAACCGCCCGCCCTGCGCCGACTCGGACTCGATGCCAGCCACTGGACCGGGCAAGTGAAGGGCGTCGGCTCAGCCTACTGGCGCATTGTCGGCGGCGCCGAGGCGATCATGGACAAAGCAGCCGCCGTCGGTCAGGCGTGGATGAAAGGCATCGGCTACGCCCGCTGGCTCGAAAAACTGAGCTGAGCGGCTCAGCCAGCAATCTTAGGCGCCGCGGGCGCCTAGGGGCGTTGGATTTTCGTGCAGAACGCCACTCAGACGGCCCGAACCTCCAGAGACGCGAGCAATGATCGGCCTCTGGCGCCGTGCTCAAGCAAATCCTGCGTGATGTGATGGACGCCTCCCCACCTACGGCGTCGTGTGCGCCACACTGGAGACCATCAGGGGCCACCAGTTCAGGAATTGAGGAGGCGTCCAACATGAAGACTACGCTCATCGGATTGGATTTGGCGAAGTCCACGATTCAAGTCTGCCAACGCGATGACCGCGGGCAGATCACCAGGAACCGGGCGATGTCCGTTGCCAAGGCCAAGGAACTGCTGGCCAATACGCCGCCCACCGTGGTTGCCATGGAAGCGTGCGGGTCTGCGCACTATTGGGGACGATTTGCACAGCGCCACGGGCATCAGGCGATGTTAATCCCACCTCAGCACGTCAAGGCCTTCCGGCGCATCCACAAGAGCGATGGCCACGATGCGCTTGCGATCGTCGAGGCTGCACAGCGCCCAGGATTACATCCTGTGCCGGTCAAATCGATTGAGCAACAGGATCTCGCGATGCTCGTGCAGTTACGTGATCACCTGGTCACCCAGCGCACCGCCATGGGCAATCAGATCCGCGGCTTCGCGCGTGAATACGGCCTCACCTTTCCCAAGGGTATCCCGGACCTGCTGGCGGCAGTGGCGCAGTTACCGGTGGAATCCGCCGAACATTCCCCGATCACCACCCTGGTTCTGGCTCAACTCGCGCGCGATCTTGCGGACCTTTGCCAGCGTCTGGCGAGGGTCGAGGCGATGCTGCTCGAACAAGCGCGCGCCCATGCGGCGAACCATCGCCTGCAAGCCATTCCAGGCATCGGGCCGGTGATTGCCGCCTCGCTGATCGCCAAAGCCGGTAACGCACAGCAGTTCGATAACGGTCGCAATATGGCCGCATGGATCGGACTGGTGCCGCGGCAGAACGGCAGCGGCGGTCATACCGGGCTTGGGCACATCACCAAAGCCGGCGACCGCAGTTTGCGCCGACAGTTGATTCATGGTGCACGTACCGTCACCCGCTGGCTCGACAACCAGCATCCACTGCTCCGCGAATGGCTCGAAGGCATTCTGCAACGCCGGGGGCGCCACCGCGCCATCGTGGCCCTGGCCAACAAGATCACCCGGCTCGCCTACCGAGCCCTGATTTCCGACGAACCCTTTGACATGCGACGGGCCTTCCGTCCAGCCAAAGCCTGACTTGCAACAAACCCCTCACCGCAAGGGAGCCCACCGAGAACCCCTCCAGCTTGGCGTAGACAACGGATATCCGACCCGACGGAAACCTGAACCGAGGACACGAGCCGACCAGCTCGTTTGAGTGTAGAGGCCGTCGGGTATCGGATCACACCATGGCGCGGGCGATACCGCCCACACAGACGCCGAATGTATGTCCGCGAACCGCTTCTCTACTTTCAAGGCTGCAGGCGCTCAACGAACCAGCAGACCATCCACCGAACAACCCGGAACCACCCCAGCGCAAGGCCAGCGACAGCTGCACTCGTCCGGAAAAAGCGTAGTACTTGCTATCTCGGGGGCGTCCATGTATGTCCTCGTTTGTCGTCAAGCAAATCCTGCGTGTCCTCGTTTGTCGTCGAGTGAAGGGTGTCGGCTCGGCCTACTGGCGCATCGTCGGCGGCGCCGAGGCGATCGTGGAAAAGGCACAAGTCATCGGACAGGCGTGGATGAAAGGCATCGGCTATGCCCGCTGGCTCGAAAAACTGAGCTGAGCGGCTCAGCAAGCATTTTCAGCGCCGCGGGCGCCTAGGGGCGTTGGATTTTCGTGCGCAGAACGCCACTCAGACGGCCGGAACCTCCAGAGACGCGAGCAATGATCGGCCTCTGGCGCCGTGCTCAAGCAAATCCTGCGTGTCCTCGTTAGTGCTTCTCGTTAGTGTCCTTAGTGCCTCGTTAGTGCGCCTTCGGAGGCAGTCAGAAATCTCACTCGCAGGATCGCGTCAGGTCTCACGTCAGAAGCTCGCTGGAGGAAGCGGGGACATGATTCATCACTGCAGGCCAAGATCCCTTAAGTCCTCGAATCAACGCAAGGACTCGGCGTTCTGTAGCAAAATTCTGGCACAAGGGGCGGCGAAGTTCGACCGACATCGCCACTGAAGCTAGCCATCATGCACACCATGACACTCGCCCGCGCCCACACTGTCAGCATCGAGCAGAACGGCATGTGCTTCTGCGTGGCGCGCTGCGTGCGCCGGGCGTGGCTGTGTGGTGTCGACCCGCTCACGGGCAAGGATCACGGATCACGACGCGCGCAAGTCCATGATCGCGAATCGAATCAGGGAGTTGGGCGGGATCTACGCGGTGGCGGTGTATGCCCATGCAGTCATGAGCAATCACCTGTACGCCGATTCGGAGCGTGCTGTGTTGCAGGCTCGGCTCAACACTCGCAAGGGAGCGACACACGAGAAGTTCCGGATCGGCATGAACCGCCCCGGCTTTCCCGGAGGCTCTTTCCTTTGAGAGGATCGAGCGATGAGAAAGTCAGAGAACTACTCCCCCGAGACGCGAGAGCGGGCGGTGCGGCTGGTACTGGAACACCAGAGCGAATACGGCTCGCAGTGGGCGGCGATCGGTTCGGTGGCCGGGAAGATCGGCTGTACGGCTGAGACCCTTCGGCGCTGGGTTCGGCAGGCTGAGCGCGATACCGGCAAGCTGCCGGGTCGAACGACGGATGAAGCCGAGCGGATCAAGCAGCTCGAACGCGAGAACCGCGAGCTGCGGCAGGCGAACGAGATCCTGCGCAAGGCCAGCGCGTATTTTGCCCAGGCGGAGCTCGACCGCCGGTTCAAGCCATGACGGCGTTCATCGACGAACACCGCGACGTGTACGGAGTCGAGCCGATCTGCCGGCTGCTGCAGATCGCTCCGTCGACCTACTACGACCACGTGGCCAAGCGTTCCGACCCCGACCTGCGGTCGAACCGAGCGCAGCGCGATGAGGCGCTGTGCGTGGAGATCCGGCGCATCTGGGAAGAGAACTTCGGCGTCTACGGCGTCCGCAAGGTTTGGCAGCAGCTGCTTCGCGAGGGCTATCGCGTGGCGCGCTGTACCGTGGAGCGCCTGATGCGCCGGCTTGGCTTTGCCGGCGTCGTTCGTGGCAAGGGGGCGCGTACCACGATCAGCGACAAGGCGCAGCCGTGTCCGCAGGACAAGGTCAATCGGCAGTTCCGTGCCGAGCGGCCGAACCAGTTGTGGATCGCCGACTTCACCTACGTCTCGACTTGGCAGGGATTTGTCTACGTGGCCTTCGTTGTCGATGTCTACGCCCGCCGCATCGTTGGCTGGAAGGTCTCGCGCTCGACCAAGACCGAGTTCGTGCTCGACGCGCTGGAACAGGCGCTCTGGGCCCGCAAGCCGACCAAAGGCGGACTCATCCACCACAGCGACCGCGGCGTGCAGTACGTCTCGATCCGCTACAGCGAGCGACTGGCCGACGCCGGCATCGAGCCCTCGGTTGGCAGCGTCGGCGATTCCTACGACAACGCGATGGCCGAATCGATCATCGGCCTGTTCAAGACCGAAGTCATCGAACGCCAGAGCTGGCAGAACCTGGAGGCGGTCGAAATGGCCACGCTCAACTGGCAGCACTGGTACAACCACAAGCGCCTGCTCGGACCCATCGGGTACGTCCCACCAGCGGAGGCGGAAGCCGCCTACTATCAACAATCCTGTGAGCTGGCCGAAGCGGCCTGACTCACACCAACGAGTCTCCGGAATTCCCGGGGCGGTTCAGCATCATTTTGGCGTTTGCGAGCGGTGAGTCGAGCCGGGTCATCGCCGAGTGTATGCAGACGACAGCGCAGACACTTTCCAAGGGGCTCGGCGCTTTGAGGCGTTCCGACTTGCGGGATTGGGTGATGCCCCACGCTCGAGCCGTGGGCGCCGCCTGAGCGACGAGCAAGTACAGGATGTAACCGATGGCGTCCGATTCCTAGTCGCAGTGCGAAAAGCGTCGCTCAGTCAATAGACTTGGGTGTGTCGGGTGTTGAAATCGCGCTCTTGAGTTCATCAAGTGCGGTGATTGCTGCGCGTCGGCCCGCAAATCTGAATGCACTCTCACTCGAGGAAATTGGATCGGTTTCGATCACATCCACGCACACCTCAACGCCAAGAATTGGGTGTGCGCGATGAGTCAACAAGACGTCGGTCGCACCCAATAACGCTGATCTCCCGAAGGCTATCGCTTCAATCCCACGCAGGGATTCAGCGATGGACCAGATCAATCTCGAACTTGGTTTAAGCGTCAGTCTTACTCGCGCAAAGTCGCTACGTGGTCCCAGATTCTCCACGCGCGCTCCCCACGCAGAGATGACTCTGGAAATCGTCGTGGCGCTACGCTCATGTAGGTCGGCCACCCACTCATCCAACGGCTCCATCAATTTACTCCCGCGGCCCTACTTGGGGGAAAGCTGATCTTCGGATCAATGGATCGGGGACACGTTTTGGATCAGGCAGCGTTCTGAATCAAACTTCTGACGCAACGACGCGACGAAACCCGATAGACAGCGCCCCTCGGGCTGGCGTCGAGCGGAGTCGCGAGCAGGAATGGCGACATGGCGCTGCTCCGATGCGGCGGACAGCGCCCCCTGCTCTAAAAGCCCCGGGCCGGGATGACGGCTTGGAATCACTAGCGACCACCCCGAGTCCCAAAACAGAACCCGGGGCGAGTGACTCAATCCTCGTAGCGGACCTCGACCACTTCGAAGCTCTTGCGGCCGCCTGGGGTGTCGATGTGGACGGTGTCACCCTCGCTTTTGCCGATCAGCGCGCGGGCGACCGGGGAGCTGACCGAGATCATGCGCAGCTTGATGTCGGCTTCGAGGTCGCCGACGATTTGGTAGGTGACGGTTTCGTCGCTGTGCAGATCCTGCAGATCGACGATGGCGCCGAAGACGATGCGCGAACCGGGGTTCAGCTTGGCGGTGTCGATGACTTCGGCGCTGGCCAGCGTGTTTTCCAGCTCGTTGATGCGGCCCTCGGTAAAGCTCTGCTGTTCGCGCGCGGCGTGGTACTCGGCGTTCTCGCGCAGATCGCCGTGCGCACGCGCTTCGGCGATGGCGGCGATGATCTGCGGGCGCATGACCGACTTCAGGTGCTCGAGTTCGGCACGCAGTTTGGCGGCGCCCTTCTGGGTCAGTGGTGCTCGTTTCATGGGTGCTTCCTTGCCTCAGGCCTCAACAGACACGCGCTTGCCGTCAGACCCCGGCAGTTCGCTGTGCAACTCCTTCAGCGAGTACACCGCATCCACCCCGGAAAAATCCAGCGCGTGGATGATCGCCCAAGCGCCGGAGATCGTGGTCGAGTAGGTCAGCTTGTGCTGCAAGGCTTCCCGACGGATCGAGAAGGAATCGGCAATGGCCTGTCGACCTTCCGTGGTGTTGACGATGAAGGTCACCTCGTCGCTCTTGATCAGGTCGACGATATGCGGGCGACCTTCCATCACCTTGTTGATGCGCTGGCAAGGCACGCCGGCAGCGATCAGTGCGTCGCAGGTGCCGCTGGAGGCCACCAGCCGGAAGCCGCGCGCCACCAGATCGCGGGCCAGCGGCACCAGCCGCGGCTTGTCGGCGTCACGCACGGAGAGGAAGGCTTTGCCCACCGCCGGCGCGGTCACATTCGCCGCCAGCTGCGCGCGCGCGAAGGCGGCGCCGAAGGAGCGCCCTACCCCCATGACCTCGCCGGTCGAGCGCATTTCCGGTCCGAGGATCGGATCGACGCCCGGGAACTTGACGAAGGGGAAGATCGGCTCTTTGACCGAGTAGTAAGCCGGCACCACCTCGTGCGTGGCGCGCTGCTGCTCCAGCGTCTGCCCGACCATGCAGCGCGCGGCAATCTTGGCCAGCGCCACGCCGGTGGCTTTGGCAACGAAGGGCACCGTGCGCGAGGCGCGCGGGTTCACTTCCAGGATGTAGATGTCTTCGCCCTGGATGGCGAACTGGGTGTTCATCAGGCCGACCACATTCAGCGCGCGGGCCATCATCGCGACCTGGCGACGTAACTCGTCCTGCATCGCCGGCGTCAGCGAGTACGGCGGCAGCGAGCAAGAGGAATCGCCGGAATGCACGCCGGCCTCCTCGATGTGCTCCATGATGCCGCCGATCAGCACATCGCGGCCGTCGCAGATGCAGTCGACGTCGATCTCGCCGGCGTGGTCGAGGAAGCGATCGAGCAGCACCGGCGAGTCATTGGACACGCGCACGGCTTCGGTCATGTAGCGGCGCAGGTCGGACTCGGCATAGACCACTTCCATGGCGCGGCCACCGAGCACGTAGGAGGGCCGTACCACCAGCGGATAGCCGATCTCGCGCGCGAGCGCCACCGCCGCTTCCGGCGTGCGCGCGGTGCGGTTGGGCGGCTGCTTGAGCCCAAGTTCCTGAATCATCTGCTGGAAACGCTCGCGATCCTCGGCCAGATCGATCGAATCCGGGCTGGTGCCGATGATCGGTGCGCCCTCTTTCTCCAGCGCCCGCGCCAGCTTGAGCGGCGTCTGGCCGCCGTACTGCACGACCACGCCCTTGGGCTTTTCCTTGTCCAGGATTTCGAGCACGTCTTCCAGCGTCACCGGCTCGAAGTACAGGCGATCGGAGGTGTCGTAGTCGGTGGATACGGTCTCCGGATTGCAGTTGACCATGATCGTCTCATAGCCGTCTTCGCGCAGCGCCAGCGCCGCATGCACGCAGCAATAGTCGAATTCGATGCCCTGGCCGATGCGATTGGGGCCGCCACCCAGTACGACGATCTTGTCGCGCGTGGTGGGCGCGGCTTCGCACTCGTCCTCGTAGGTCGAGTACATGTAGGCGGTGCTGGTGGCGAACTCCGCCGCACAGGAATCGACGCGCTTGTACACCGGGCGCACGCCGAGCGCGCGTCGCAGATGGCGCAACGCATGCTCGTCGCTGCCCACCAGCGTCGCCAGGCGCGAATCCGAGAAGCCGCGGCGCTTCAGTTCGCGCAGGCGATGCGCATCGAGCGCGCTCAGCCCCTGCTGCGCGACTTCGCGTTCCAGTCGCACCAGGTCCTCGATTTGCACCAGGAACCAGGGATCGATGGCGCACAGCGCATGCACTTCGGCCACGCCCAAGCCGGCGCGGAAAGCGTCGGCGACGTAGAAGATCCGATCCGGCCGCGGCTCGCGCAGCTCGCGCTTCAAACGCGCCAGCGCGTCTTCGTCGTAGGGCGGATCGATGCGCGGATTGAGGCCGTCACTGCCGATTTCCAGCCCGCGCAGCGCCTTCTGCAGCGATTCCTGGAAGGTGCGGCCCATCGCCATCACTTCGCCAACGGATTTCATCTGCGTGGTCAGGCGCGGATCGGCCTTCGGGAATTTTTCGAAGGCGAAACGCGGGATCTTCGTCACCACATAATCGATGGTCGGTTCGAAGGACGCTGGCGTCAAACCACCGGTGATGTCATTGCGCAATTCGTCCAGCGTGTAGCCGATCGCCAGTTTCGCGGCGATCTTGGCGATCGGGAAACCGGTCGCCTTGGAGGCCAGCGCCGAGGAACGCGACACGCGCGGATTCATTTCGATGACGACCATGCGGCCGTCCTGCGCATTGATGCCGAATTGCACATTGGAGCCGCCGGTATCAACACCGATTTTCCGCAGCACGGCGATCGAGGCATCGCGCATGCGCTGATACTCGCGATCGGTCAGCGTCTGCGCCGGGGCGACGGTGATCGAATCGCCGGTGTGCACGCCCATCGGATCGAAGTTCTCGATCGAGCAGACGATGATGCAGTTGTCGGCGCGATCGCGGACCACCTCCATCTCGTACTCTTTCCAGCCGAGCACGCTTTCCTCGATCAGCACCTCGTGCACCGGCGAGAGATCGAGTCCGCGCGTGACGATCTCGATGAACTCCTCGCGGTTGTAGGCAATGCCGCCGCCCGAGCCGCCGAGGGTGAACGAGGGGCGGATGATGGTCGGATAGCCGACCTGGGTCTGCGCCGCCAAGGCCTGATCCAGCGTCCGCGCGATCTCGGCGCGCGGGCATTCGAGGCCGATCTCGGCCATCGCGTGACGGAACAACTCGCGGTCCTCGGCGAGTTTGATCGCCTCGCGCGAGGCACCGATCAACTCGACGCCGTACTGCGCCAGCACGCCGCGCTCGGCCAGATCGAGCGCCGCATTCAGCGCCGTCTGCCCGCCCATCGTCGGCAGCAAGGCGTCCGGGCGCTCCTTCTCGATGATGCGTGTCAGCGTCGAGTGATGCAGCGGCTCGATGTAGGTGGCGTCGGCCATGTCCGGATCGGTCATGATCGTGGCCGGGTTGCTGTTCACCAGCACCACCCGAAAACCCTCGGCTTTCAGGGCTTTGCACGCCTGCGCCCCGGAGTAATCAAACTCGCAGGCCTGACCGATGACGATCGGACCGGCGCCGATGATGAGGATGGATTTGAGGTCGGTGCGTTTGGGCATGGGTCTCTACCGGGACTCGGGACTCGGGACTCGGGACTCGGCCTTGAGGCGACGAGCGAGCGACTGGTGCAATCGAAGCAACATCTGACCGACCCGATCGCAGGTGGCGAGAGGGCCATTACACAGTTCATGGTTGGCGACACCCAGTTCTCGGGCGAGCAACAGCTGGGTTTGCAGTTCCGCGCAGGATCCCTGGGCGTACGCGACAAAGCGCGCGTAGTCCTTGGTAGAGCCGCGCGCGTTTCCTTCAGCGATATTGGATGGAATGGATACGGCCGAGCGCTGCAACTGGGCAGAAAGGCCGTAGCGCTCGTTGGAAGGGAACTCTGCCGTTAGCTGATAGACCTGTTTGGCTAGTTGCATCGCAATCTGCCAGACGTCGAGATCCTTGAAATGCGTCAGCGCCACAACTACCTCGGCGCCGAGTCCCGAGTCCCGAGTCCCGAGTCCCGAATCAACTCCACAAACCGATCAAACAACCCCTCCACATCGCGCGGTCCCGGGCTGGCTTCCGGGTGTCCCTGGAAACTGAAGGCGGGGGCGTCGGTGAGGGCGATGCCCTGGTTCGAGCCGTCGAACAGTGAACGGTGGGTCACGCGTACGTTGGCGGGCAGGCTGGATTCGTCAATCGCGAAGCCGTGGTTCTGGCTGGAGATCATCACACGGCCGCTGGCGAGGTCGATCACCGGATGGTTGGCGCCGTGGTGGCCGAACTTCATTTTCAGGGTCTTCGCACCAGCGGCGAGACCCAGGAGTTGGTGGCCGAGGCAGATGCCGAAGGTGGGCAACTTGGCAGCCAGGAACTCCCGAATGGCGCGGATGGCGTACTCGCAGGGTTCCGGATCGCCGGGGCCGTTCGACAGGAACACGCCGTCTGGCTTGAGCGCGTAGACCTCGCTGGCTGGCGTTTGTGCTGGCACCACGGTGACGCGGCAACCGCGATCGACCAGCAGGCGCAGGATGTTGCGCTTGACGCCGAAGTCATAAGCCACCACGTGATAGCCGCCCTCGCCCGCCTTGAATCCCGGCGCGCCGAGGTCGTAGACGCCTTGCTGCCAGTCGTAAGCGGCGCTGGTGCTGACTACCTTCGCCAGGTCCATGCCCTTGAGCCCGGGGAAGGCGCGAGCCAGCGCCAGGGCAGCTTCGGCGCTGGCGCCGGGTCCTGCCACCAGAGCGCCGTTCTGGGCGCCGTGCTCGCGCAGGTGGCGCGTCAGCTTGCGGGTGTCGATTTCGGCGATCGCCACGACGTCGCGCGCCTGCAGGTAGTCCGACAGGCTGCTCTCGCTGCGCCAGTTGCTGGCCGTCAGCGGCAGGTCGCGGATCACCAGGCCGCATGCATAGATGCCTGCCGACTCCTCGTCCGCCGCATTACAGCCGGTGTTGCCAATATGCGGATAGGTCAGCGTGACGATCTGCTGGGCGTAGGACGGATCGGTCAGGATTTCCTGGTAGCCGGTCATGGCGGTGTTGAACACCACCTCGCCGCTGCGGGCGCCGTCGGCACCGATCGACACGCCATGGAACACACTGCCGTCGGCCAGAGCCAGGATTGCGGGGACACGCGCCATTCATCTCTCCAGGTGCGACAAGACCCGCGGATCACCGGTGGGGTGATCCGTGGGCCTCTATCAGGTGGGACCGCGCCGATGATAGCGGCAGTGCCGGCCCGGGCGGACACGGCACTGCTGACCATTCATCGCACAGTCGCGCTCAACTGGCCGCGCGGCGCGGAACAGATCCGCAATTTATGCGCCTGCCGCCAGCGAATCGCATATTACCAGCACTTCATGCGCACTGTCTGCATAGATCGCGATCAGTGCGCTTCCGCTGCGTGCTTGGCGAGCATCATCCAGGTCTCGACCACGGTGTCCGGGTTCAGCGACACGCTCTCGATGCCCTGATCGAGCAGCCATTCGGCCAGATCCGGGTGATCCGAGGGCCCCTGCCCGCAGATGCCGATGTACTTGCCGCGGCGTTTGCAGGCGCTGATCGCCATCGACAGCAGCGCCTTGACGGCGTCGTTGCGCTCATCGAACAGGCTGGCGACGATCGCCGAGTCGCGATCCAGACCCAGCGTCAACTGGGTCAGATCGTTCGATCCGATCGAAAAGCCATCGAAGTGATCGAGGAACTGGTCGGCGAGCAAGGCATTCGAGGGCACTTCGCACATCATGATCACCTTGAGGCCATCGACGCCGCGACGCAGACCGAAGTCGGCGAGCGTCTCGATCACGCGCTGGCCCTCGCTGACGGTGCGCACGAAGGGAATCATTGCCCACGCGTTGCTGAGACCCATCTGCTCACGCACTTTTTTCAGCGCCCGGCATTCGAGTTCGAAGCAGTCGCGGAAGCTCGGGTCCACATAGCGGGAGGCGCCGCGGAAACCGATCATCGGATTCTCTTCCTCCGGCTCGTAGCGCTTGCCGCCCAGCAGGTTGGCGTACTCGTTGGACTTGAAGTCGGACAGCCGCACGATGACCGGGTCCGGCGCAAACGCAGCCGTGATGGTGGCGATGCCCTCGGCCAGACGATCCACGTAGTAGCTGACCGGATCGGCATAGCCGGCAATGCGCTCGTCGATGCGCCGACGCGTCTCGGCGTCCTGCTGCGCGTACTCAAGCAGCGCGCGCGGATGGATGCCGATATGCGCGGCGATGATCATTTCCAGCCGCGCCAGGCCGACACCGGCGTTCGGCAGCATGGCGAAGTCAAAAGCGCGTTCCGGGTTGGCCACGTTCATCATGATCTTGAGCGGCGCTGGCGGCATCGCCGACAGCTGCGCCTCATGGCGTTCGAAGCGCAGCGCGCCCTCGTAGATGTAGCCAGTGTCGCCCTCGGCACAGGAGACGGTGACGGTATGGCCGTCGCTGATCGTGCGCGTGGCATCGCCACAGCCAACCACCGCCGGGATGCCGAGTTCACGCGCAATGATCGCCGCGTGGCAGGTGCGACCGCCGCGGTTGGTGACGATCGCGCTGGCGCGCTTCATCACCGGCTCCCAGTCGGGGTCGGTCATGTCGCTGATCAGCACATCGCCGGGCTGAACGCGATCCATCTCGTCGATCGAACGCACCACCTTGGCCGGGCCGGCGCCGATCTTCTGGCCGATCGCGCGGCCCTCGGCGAGCACCGTGCCGCGCTGCATCAGCTTGAACTTCTCCTGCACCTGCGCGTGACCGCGGCTCTTCACCGTCTCCGGTCGGGCTTGAACGATGTACAGCTTGCCGGTGAGTCCATCCTTGGCCCACTCGATGTCCATCGGGCGGCCGTAGTGCTGCTCGATGGTCACCGCCTGACGCGCAAGTTCGTGCAGATCGGCATCGTCCAGGCAGAAACGCGCGCGATCCGCCGGGTCGGTGTCGACGATGCGCACGCGCTCGCCCGGCGCGTCGCTGTAGATCATCCGCTGCTGCTTGGAGCCCATGCCGCGCCGCAAGACTGCGTGCTTGCCCTGCGCCAGTGTCGGCTTGTAGACGTAGTACTCGTCCGGGTTGACCGCGCCCTGCACCACCATCTCGCCGAGGCCGTAGCTGGCGGTGATGAACACCACGTCCGGGAAGCCGGACTCGGTATCCAGCGTGAACATGACGCCGGAAGCGCCGACGTCCGAGCGCACCATCTGCTGCACACCGGCCGACAGGTACACGTCCTCGTGCTTGAAGCCATGGTGGACGCGATAAGCGATGGCGCGATCGTTGTAGAGCGAGGCGAACACCGCCTTGATCTTGACCAGCACGTCATCGGCGCCGGAGACGTTGAGATAGGTTTCCTGCTGACCGGCGAAGGACGCGTCCGGCAGGTCCTCCGCGGTGGCCGAGGAGCGCACGGCGACGGCCGCCTCGGGCGTGCCGATGCGCTGGCACAGCTCGGCATAGGCCGTACGGATCTCCTGCTCCATCACTGGCGGAATCACGCCCTCGATCACCCAACGGCGGATTTCCTTGCCGGCACGCGCCAGTTCGGCCACGTCCTCGATGTCCAGCGTCGCCAGGCGATTGTAGATGCGCTGCGACAGCCGGTTGACCTCGATGAACTCGCGGAAGGCATCGGCGGTGGTGGCGAAGCCGCCGGGGACGCTGACGCCCAGATGCGACAGCTGACCGATCATCTCGCCGAGCGAGGCGTTTTTGCCGCCGACCTGGTGCAGATCAGCCATGCCCAGCCGATCCAGCCAAAGGATGTGCGCGTTCACGGAACTCTCCTGCTGCGGGTGCCGACGCATGCTGCCGCGCGCGGGCAGTCCCTTCATTGACGGAAGTCGTCGATGATGCGGTGCAACACTAGAGCCTGCCAATGGCGCGCGCAGGGCAGCAGGCCGCGGCACTCAGCGCGGCGGCTTGGCGCCCTCGTCACGCTTGAGCCAGCGCAGCGCATGGCTGCCGTAGCGGCTCTGTTCCAGCGCCTTGGCCAGCGCCGGCAACAACTCGGCGAGCGTCTGCTCGAAGCGATACGGCGGATTGATCAGCGCCATGCCGCAGCCGTTCAGCCGCAGCGCGCTGTTGGGTTGGTGCAGACAGAGTTCGGCGATGGCGATCTTGGGAAAAGCCAGCGCCGCCAGCCGGCGGTAAAAGTGCTCGGCATCCTGACGCAGCTTGATCGGATACCAGATCGCATACAGGCCATTCGGCCAGCGCCGCGCGGCGTCCTCCAGAGCGCTCAAGATCACGTGGTACTCATCGAGTTGCGCCTCGAAGGGCGGATCGATCAGCACCAGCCCGCGCTTCTCCTTGGGCGGCAGCAGCGCGCGCAGCGCCTCGTAGCCATCGCGATGATGACAAGCAACGCGTGCATCGGCCTGAAACTCCTGCTTGAGCTTGCGCGCCTCCTCGGGCTGCAACTCACAGGCGATCAGCCGATCACCCGGGCGCATCAGCGCAGCGCTGATCAGCGGTGAACCGGGATATGTGTGCAGCGCCTGCGGCGCGCCGGCATTGAAGGCGCGCACCACGTTCAAATACACGTGCAGCAGGCTGGGCAACTGCGTCAGGGCCAGCAGCGGTTTGATGCCGCTGGCGAACTCGCGGGTCTGCTCGGCCTCGGCGGAGGTCAGCGAATAGCGCGCGCTGCCGGCATGGGTGTCGACGATGCAGAAGGGCGTGCTTTTGAGCTTCAGCGCCTCGATCAACCCGACCAGCACCGCATGCTTGAGGACATCTGCAAAGTTGCCGGCGTGGTAGGCGTGGCGATAGTTCACGGGCGGCTGGCCTGAGGCAGATGGCCGAAATAGAACGCGTTTATCGCAGCCAGTCAATCGCCGCAGTAGCATCGACGCAGGTTCTCGGGAGTCCTGCATGCCCCACGTCCACGGTCGGCCCATTTTCTACGTCTCCGACGGCACCGGCATCACCGCCGAAACCATCGGCCATAGCGTGCTGACCCAGTTCGACGGCATCGCCTTCAAGTCGCGCCGACTGGCCTTCGTCGACAACCCGGCGCGGGCGCGCGAGGCGGCGCAGGAAATCCGCGCCGAGGGCGAGGCCAGTGGTTTTCGGCCGATCGTCATCAACACCGTGGTCGACGGCCACCTGAGCGCGCTGATCGCCGAGAGCGGCGCCTTCATGCTGGATGTGTTCGCACCCTTCATCCCGCCGCTGGAGAAGGAACTCGGCATGCCGCGCACACCGCGCGTGGGCAAAGCGCATGGCGGTGCCGACACCGCCGAGTACGAGGAGCGCATGAACGCCACCAACTATGCGCTGACCCACGATGACGGCGTGCAAGCCAATTTCAGCGACGCCGAGATCATCCTGATGGGCGTGTCGCGCTCCGGCAAGACGCCCACCTGCCTGTACATGGCGCTGCATTACGGCGTGCGCGCCGCCAACTATCCGCTGCTGCCGGAGGATCTGGAGAACGGCGAGTTGCCGCCCAAGCTGCGCCCGCATCGCGGACGCATCTACGGGCTGACCATCGACCCGCGCCGACTCGCGCAGATCCGCGAGCAGCGCCGCGCCAACAGCCGCTATGCCTCGATCGAGCAATGCCGCTGGGAAGTCGAAGCTGCCGAACGCCTGTTCAAGCGCGAGCAGGTGCCGGTCATGCATTCCACGCACATGAGCATCGAGGAGATCGCCAGCAAGGTGATGCAGTCGCTGGGGCTCAATCGCCAATTGTATTGAGGTGGGCGTCAGGCTAACCCCGTTCGTGGCGGGCCGGCGTTGTAGGGGGTGCCAACGGTCAAGGTGACCGTTCACAGGAGCACTCCCCATGTCGAAGACTCGTCCCCTGCCCTTGATGCTCGCGATCAGCCTCGCGCTGGCGGCCTGCAGCACCGCCGAACGCAGCGACAACGGCCGCAGCTCGGCACTTGCCGATCAACAAACGCCCGCGCCGGCACCCGCCAGGCGCGAAGCCACAGCGCTCGCCGAGGACGCTCGCTCGCAGTTGGTGGCCCCCGGGCGCGCGAAGGACGTGCTGGCGCAGCCCACGGCGCCACCGGCGACCGCTGCCGTTGCGATCGCCAACCAGGGCCTCGCGGCCGGTGCGCTGGCAACCGGGCCGGCCGATCGGCTGGGCCTGGATCAGCCCACTGATACCGAGCGCTACGCGGAATCACGCCCCAATCCGGTGCTGGCCACGCGCGAGTCGCCGGTGTCGACCTTCTCGATCGATGTGGACACTGGCGCCTACAGCAACGCACGCCGCTTTCTGCAGCAGGGCAGCCTGCCGCCCAGTGACAGCGTGCGCGTGGAGGAGTTCATCAATTACTTCGACTATGGCTATGCGCCGCCGAAGTCGCTGGAGCAGCCCTTCGCCGTGCACACCGAACTCGCCCGCGCACCCTGGAATGGCGAGCGCTGGCTGCTGCAGATCGGCTTGAAGGGCTACGAACTGCCGCTGTCCGAGATTCCGGCGAGCAATCTGGTGTTCCTGATCGACGTTTCCGGTTCCATGCAGGAAGCCGACAAGCTGCCGCTGGTGAAAGCCGCGCTGCGCAAGGTGGTCGAGCAGATGCGCGCGCAAGACCGCATCGCCATCGTCGTCTACGCCGGTGCCGCCGGCCTGGTGCTGCCATCGACGCCAGCGCGCGATCGCGCACAGATCCTGGCAGCCCTGGATGCACTGGAGGCCGGTGGCTCGACCAACGGCGGCGAGGGGATTGCCCTCGCCTACCAGATTGCCGAGGCCAACGCGGTGGCGGGCGGCGTCAACCGCGTCATTCTGGCGACCGATGGCGACTTCAACGTCGGCATGGTGGACCAGCAGGATCTGGAAGACCTGATCGAACGCAAGCGCGCGAGCGGCATTGCGCTGACCACGCTGGGCTTCGGCACCGGCAACTACAACGATCAATTGGCCGAGCGGCTCGCCGATCTTGGCAACGGCAATCACGCCTACATCGACAGCGAGCGCGAGGCGCACAAGGTGCTGGTGCGCGAACTCGGCGCCAATCTGCTGACCATCGCCAAAGACGTGAAGATCCAGGTCGAGTTCAACCCGGCGGTGGTCGCCGAATACCGCTTGATCGGCTACGAGAATCGCGCGCTGAACCGCGAGGATTTCGCCAACGATGCCGTTGACGCGGGCGAGATCGGCGCCGGCCACACGGTGACCGCGCTGTACGAATTGACGCCGGTGGGCTCGGCTGCCGCGCGTCTGCCGCCGCTGCGCTACGCCGCCGGCACTGCCGAGGAATCGTCGGCGGCAGAAGTTGGCTATCTGAAGCTGCGCTACAAGCCGGCCGACAGTACGCGCAGTCGTCTGATCGAACAGGCCCTGCCGCGTCCCGAGCAGCTCGGTGAGGGCTCGGCGACCTTGCGCTTTGCCGCCGGCGTGGCGGCCTTCGCCGAATCCTTGCGTGACGGGCGCTACCTGGATGGCTACTCGCTGGACGCCACCGCCAGTCTGCTGCGTCAGGCCGATCTGCCGGATCCCTACGGCATGAATCGCGAATTGCTGGAGCTGATCGAGCGCACTCGCAGCTTGCGCGGCGAGACCACGGTGGCGACGATCAGTCGCTGATCGGGCCGTCGTAGCGGACGTCGACGATCAGGTACTGCACCGTGCCGGTCGGCAGACTGAGTTCGAACTCGTCGTCGATGCGCCGCTTCAGCAGCGCGCGTGCCATCGGCGAGTCGATGCTGATCCAACCCGCGCGTGCGTCGGTCTCGTCGGGACCGACCACGCGCAGCTGCTGCTGGCTGCCGGTTTCCACGGCTTCGATGCACACCCAGGCGCCGAAATACACGGCGCTCTGGTCGCGCGGAATCTCCTCGACCACGCGCAGATGCGCCAAGCGCTTGGTCAGGTAGCGCACGCGGCGATCGATCTCGGCCAATTGCCGCTTGCGATAGGTGTACTCGGCGTTCTCCGAGCGATCGCCCTCGGCCGCGGCCGCCGCCAGCGCGCTGACGACCTCAGGCCGGCGCACGCGCCAGAGTTGATCCAGTTCCTCGCGCAGGCGCTCAAAGCCGGGGCGCGTGATGATGGCGGTCGAAGGCGCCTGCGGCGCTCGGTAGCGGGTACCAGCCATGAAGGTAGCGGAGTTGGGGATGCGCGAAAGCTAGCAGTTTGCCGCCGCCCCGTGCCGGCGTGGCGCCTATGGCGCAGTGCACAACAACTCCTTGTCGCGGCTCGAATATGCTCCGCGCACGCGAACGGGCGGAGCAGCATCGAGTGCGATTGCGGACCTTGAGCGGATTGGATGCCGCCTTTCTGTACCTGGAATCGGCCGGCACCCCGATGCACGTTGGCAGTCTGATGCTGCTGAAGCCGCCGCGGCGCAAAGGCTACGATTTTCACGCCGCGGTGCAGGCGCTGATCGCGGAACGCCTGCCCAAGGCGCGCGCGCTGCGCCGCAAACTGATCGAGGCGCCGCTGGAACTGGCCCATCCGATGTGGGGCGAGGTGCCCGCGCTCGATCTCGATCAGCACATTCTGCGCATGCGCCTGCCCAAACCCGGCTCCGAGGCGCAACTACTGCGTTGCGTCGCCGACCTGCATGCCGAGGCGCTGAGCCGCGATATTCCTTTGTGGCGTCTGGTCGTGATCGAGGGACTGGCCAGTGGCGAGGTGGCGCTGTATTCGAAAATTCACCACGCGCTGCTTGATGGTCAGGGCGGCGTCGCGTTGGCGCAGGCGCTGCTCGATGTAGAGGCCAAGATTCCGCGCAAAGCGGCGGCACAGCCGAGCGCAGAGCCGCCGTCCGCGGACCAGCCCGGCACTCGAGCGCGCGCGGGCACCGCCATGCGCGCGACCGTGCAGCAATTCGCACGCCTGATCCGAGCGGTGCCCGGCACGCTGAAACTGGCACGCGAGGCGATAGGCGAAGCTTCGAGCATGATCGAGCGCTTGCGCGAGAACGTGCTGCTGGCGCCGCGGACCGCGTTCAATGTCCATATCGGTCCGGAGCGCGCCTTCGCTATCGCCGAGATCGAACTGGCGCGGGTCAAGCGTCTGGCGCGCGCGCACCAGGTCAGCCTGAATGATGTGGTGATGGCGCTGGTGGCCCACGCCCTGCGGGAGTACCTGAAGAAAAACAAGGACCTACCCGCCGAGTCGCTAGTGGTCGGCATGCCGGTGTCGCTGCGCGGGGCCGGCGATGGCGAGGCCAACAATCAGGTGTCGATGGTGCAGTGTCGGCTGCCCACCGAGATTGCGGATCCGATCCAGCGCCTGCAGGCGATTCGGGAGGCCACGGCGACGATCAAATCGCGCGTCAGTGCCTTCAAGGACCTGATACCCACCGATTTCCCGGGTCTGGCCGCGCCGATCTGGGCCTCGGGACTCAGTCGTTTGTGGGCACGCGGCCGCATCTCGGAACATCTGCCGCCGCTGGCCAATCTGGTGGTCAGCAATGTGCCGGGGCCGCCGGTGGATCTGTACTTGGCCGGCGCCCATGTGCAGCGCTACTACCCGGTGTCGATTGTCACCCACGGACTGGCGCTCAACATCACGCTGCAGAGCTATGCCGGCACGCTGTATTTCGGGCTGATCAGCGCCAAGGATGTCGTGGCCCGTCCGGACACCATCGCGCGGGCGTTGGCACGCGGATTGCAGATTTTGGAAGAAAGGACGACGCCATGAACCCTGCTCACGATCAGCCCAAGCCTCCTTCGCGTCTGTTGCTGGCGCTGGAATCCCGCGCCGTGTTCGAGTGGGCGTCCTTTGCCGTCAGTTGGCCCTGGCTGAAGCGCGCCCCGCGCGGCGATGGCCATCCGGTGCTGGTACTGCCGGGGCTGGTCGCCGGGGATGCCAGCACCTATCCGCTGCGGCGCTTTCTGGAGGAATTGGGCTACGCGGCGCATCCGTGGAAGCTCGGCGTCAACTTTGGTCCGCGCGGCGAGACCGTGCCCAAACTGATTGCCCGGGTGCGTCAGATCCAGCGCAAGCATGGCCAGAAAGTGAGCCTGGTGGGCTGGTCGCTAGGCGGCGCGATGGCGCGGGCGCTGGGCGCGCGGATGCCGGAACATGTACGCAACGTCATCACGCTGGGCTCGCCGGTCCAGGCGCACGCGCGGGCGACCAATGCGTGGAAGGTGTTCGAAGCCGTGAGTGGCTGGCGTACCGACGACCCGGAACTGCACGAACTGGCCAGTGCTCAGCCGAGCATGCCGAACACCTCGATCTTCAGCAAAGCCGACGGCATCGTGTCGTGGAAGGTCAGCCTGGCGCCCGAGGCGCCTTGCAGCGAGAACATCGAAGTCGCTGCCAGTCACCTCGGCATGGGCGTCAATCCGCTGGTCTTGTGGGCGATCGCCGACCGTCTGTCGCAACCCGAAGGCGGCTGGAAACCCTTTGAACGCGCCGGTCTGGTGCGCTCGCTGCTGTATCGCAAGCCGCACCAGTTCCGCCTCGCGCAACTGCTCTGAGGCTGCGGGCCGCGTCGCGGCCCACGATCACGGATAGCTGAAGCGCTTCACCAGCGTGAGCTCACCGGCCGCCCGCAGCGGCACCTGCACGCTCTCGATCTTCTCGTTGGCGGTGCCTTCCTGCGAGATGATGGTGATGGTCGCGGTGGTGATCGCGCCGTTGCCATCCTCGTCCATGTCCTGCGATCCGCCGTAATAGTTCACGTACACCAGATGGGTACCGTTCAAGGGCGTGGGCGTGGCGTAGATCTCCGGGCCGTAGCCGGTGGTGACGTCGACATCCAGCGCGCCGCCGTTGGGCGCAACCCGGTTGGCGTAGTACACATGGGCGCCGTCGGGCGTGACCACGTGCAGGTCGAGGTCGGTGTTGTCGCTGTCCCAGGCCAGCAACACGCGCAAACGTGCCGGCGTCTGTCCCTTGCCGTCGCTCAGAAACTGCACGCGACGACTGCCGCTGCGGTCGCCCGCACGGACTTCGACGCTATTGCTGCCGGACGGAAACACGTACGGGCGGTCGAAGCTGCCGTCCTCCTCGATCCGCAGCGGCATCGCCACGCCGTTGACCACCAGCAGCGCTGGATTCTTCGGTGAGGCGGCGGCGATATGGCCGCGTACGCGCGCCGTGTCAGCCTGATCCTCTGGCGAGTTCACGATGGAGGCCGGGTACTGCACGCGCTGGCTGAAATTGCTGCCGTCGCCGACGCTGCTGCGCCAACCACCGCGCGGCGTATCGATCTGGACCTCGGTCGCGCCGGCACCGACCGGCAGCAGGACGGTCGACAGCGTCAATGCCCAAAGCATTCTCATCACTCACTCCAGCAGCAGTGTTTGTGCGAGGCCTTCGATGTAGTCCTCGCGGAGCCCATTGGGATGGGCGGAAAAGGCCAAATGCAGATACTCGTGCGTCAGGTCGAGACGGTCTTGCAAGCTTTGCAGCCCGCGCACATACAGGCGCCGGCGCTCGCGATCCACGTAGGGACGCCCGTAGCGCAGCAGGCAGACATCGAACTCGCGCGTGGGGGCGTAGCCAGGCTCCTGGTCGAGCCGGGCGCGCCAGCCGCTGAGGCTGCGCTTCAGCCATTCCGCGGCCTGCTCCAGACGCCGGCAGCTGGCACTGGCGCCGTCCCAGCGCGACAGACTGCCGCGCGGCCAGACCTCGCGCAGGATCTGATCGAAGCGCGCGCCCTGGGCCGCGCGGGCCTGCGCCGCTGTCCAATTCAGCTGTCCGTCGGCGCTCTGGTCCAGGTGGTAGCGCACCGGGACGTCCGCCAGAATCAGATCGGCGGTCGAGGCGGCGACGGCGCGCGCGGCAGGGCTGGCCGGGCGCGGCGCCACGCGCTGCTGCGCGCTGCTGTCCTGCATCGTCAGACAGCTGCCCTGATGGCCGGCGTTCTGTTTGAGATAGCTGCGAATCGCCACTGCGAGCGCGCGTGCCGCCTCGGTCTGGCGGGCGTCGGCCTCGCGATCGATGACCCGCGCCACATAGTCCTCGCGCGAGATTCGTGCGTGCAGTTCGGGCACGCCGCCCGATTGCGCCAGAAAGGTCTCACCCAGGCTGCTGATGTCGAGCGTGTTGCCGTTGGCGAACTCGACCGTGTACCGGCCCTGCAATGCCCCAGGGCGCACGCCGCGTCCGTTCTGCAGCACGCGCCGGATCGGGTAGCGCGCAAACAAGCGCACATCCACGCACTCGCCGGCGTCGAGTGATTGTGCCGGACGCAGCGCCGCGGCCAGCGCCAGGGCATGCTTCGAGAGCACCTGCTGACTGCTGCCTGCCGCGCGCGCCCAGACCGGCGTGCCGTCCACGAGCCAGCCGGCGAAGCCGCCGATGCGCCGCGCGGGATCGAGCGGATCGCGCCAGCTCCAGGTCTTGGCGCGCAGCACGCCACCCAAATGACCGATGACGGCCGGATCGCGCGCCGTCACGCTGACATCCAGCAGCACGCGCCGCAGCTCGACCTGCGCCGGCAGATCAGCCAAAGTGGCCAGCAGCGTATCGACCGGGACCTGCGTGCCGGGTTGCAGTTCGTCCAGCGCCACCAGCCAATCCGGCGCGTGGCGCGCACGCCAGTAGCTCGACCAGTCGGCACGGTCGATCTCCGCCCGGCGCGCCTCGTAATACAGGCCGCACGAGCGCACCAGTGCCTGATCGCGATGAATCTCCTCGCCCACCTCGCAGCAGTAGACCTCCTCGCGCACGCCGCCGCGACAGCGATAGGGCGCATCGGCGGCGGCAGTGTCCACCAGCCAGGCGTGCACATAGAGCTTCCAGAGGCTGCCCAGCGGCGTCGTCAGCGTGCTGATATCGCCCGGCCCGCCGAGCAGCAGCTGGGTGCGACCCTGCTGCCACACCGCCAGTTCCAGGCCAGCCGAGCCCGCCGCGAGCGCCTGCGCCCAGCCCAGGGCCAGCACCAGCAGCAGGGCGCGCGCTGGCACGGTTCAGCGCACCTCGATCGCGCCGAGCGCCACCGGTGCCTCAAACGCCTGCTGCTCCGGCGCATACATGCGCTGGTAGCGCGCCGGCGGCAGCTGGAATTGCCCCTTCTGCGAGAAGCGCAGCAGATGGCGGAAACGGATGCTGCCGCTCAGGCTGTCCACTGGGACGCCGTAACTCAGCTGTCCGGGCTCGAAACGGGCCTTCTCCAGCGCCTGCGCTTCCTCACCGTCCAGCCCAGCGACGCTGACGCCCCAGGTGGTGCGCTCGATCTCGGCGCCCGGCGGCAGCGGCACCTCGACCAAGCCGTAGCGCAGGCTCTGTTCGCCCTCGACCGTCAATGTGATCTCGTCCAGATACAGGCGATCGGAGGCCAGCGCCTCGCCCGGCTCCACCGCGACGGCGGTGAACTTGAAGGCTTCCTCGCCCTGCTCCAGCCGCCACAGCTTGCGCCGGATCGCGACCGGCACCTCGTTGCCGCTCGGGGCGGCACTGTAGTAGCTGAGACGCGCCTGCAGCGGTGCGGTGGGCGGTGCTGCCAGTTCGACGCTGGTCGGCAGCGTGGCGCCGTTCCAATGCCAGCGCAGCGCGCTGCCAGCCGCGTCATCCAACGCCCACGGCGCCGACAGCGCGGCGCTTGCGGCACCGTCGGACGCGCCCGCGCCCTGCCCCAGCCAGGTCAGCACCAGCGCGCGATCCAGCGTCGCCTGCTCGGGCGCCAGCTCCGCAAACAGCGACTGCGCCTGCGCCGCATCCGGCGTGCCGCGATACCACAGTGCGGCGCGCGCCAGCGGCAGCGCGCTGGCGCCGAGCATGGCCTCGTCCGCGCCGCGACGCGAGCTCACGCCCACCGGCACCGGCACCCGGGTCGCAGCCGCCAGTCGGCTCGCCAGCACACGCGCCATCGCCATGCCGAGCTCGGAATCCGGCGCGTACAGCACCAGACTGTCGACGGCATCGAGCGCCACTCGCTGGGACTGCGCGTCCGCCAGTTGATCGAGCACGCCGGTCAACAGCGACTTGATCGGCAGCTCCATGGTGTGGGCGAAGTCCAGAATCAGTACGCGCTGCAGCAGCGGCGTCTGCTCGGCGCGCTCGGCGTAGAGCTCCAGCACGCGCTGCCAGTGCTCCGGCGGCAGCGACAGCCCCAGCGCGCGGCTGGCGTACCAATCGGCGTAGTAGGCATAGCCGGTCAGAAAGGCGTCTTCATCTTCGCTCTGGCCCCACCAGCTGAAGCGCGCATTCGGGCCGGACATGTGCACCAGCCGCAAGCGACTTTGCTGCAAGGTCAGCCGCAGGCGGTCGACGATGCGCGCCTCGCCACCGGCCATGCTCGGGAAGGCCAGGCTCAAGGGCAGCAGACGGCTGGCGGTCTGCTCGACGCAGCCCCAGGGATATTCGATCAGATCATCCAAAGCAGCCCGATACCAGTCCGCCGCGCCTGCGCTCAGGCGCAAACTGAGCCCGGTGGCATCCGCCGGCAACTCGATCGCGGTGCTCTGCGCGGACAGCGTCAGCGGGATGCTGTGCAGCTGCTGCCAGCCAGCGCCATCGGCACGCAGCGCGACCTGCAGGCTGTCGGCCACCGCGCTGCCCTGATTCAGGCTGAGCGTCAGCGCGCCATTGGCGATCGCCGCCAGCGGCACCGGCCAGTAGCTGACGCCCGCCGGCAGACTGACCGGCTGACGTTGCTGCTCGCCGCCCCAGCTGATCGCCAGTTCGGCGTTCACGCTGGCCTGCCCCTGGTTGAAAGCGAGCACGCCGAGCGCCGGTTGATCGCCGGTGCGGAAGCGCGTTGGGCCAGTCCATTTCAGATACAGAGCTTGCTCGGAACGCAGGAAGCTCTGGCGCTGCCCGACCACGCCGTCCGCGTTGATCGCGCGCGCGGTGATGCGCCAGCGCGTCAGCGAATCCGGCATGCGGAAACTGAAGCGCGCTTTGCCATCGGCGCCGGTCACCAGGTCCGGCTCCCAGGCCGCCGTGTCTTTTTCCTCGCGGCGCGGGCGCTCCAGCACTTTGACGCCGCGCTCGCTGCGCTGGGTGCCTTCTGGCGCGCCGAGCGCGCCCGGCAGCGCGACGTCGTAGCTGATGAAGGCCAGACTGGCGCTGGTGCGCACATTGTTGCGGCGCGGGTGGTAGAAGAATTCGCCGATCGCCGGCGCAATCTCCGGCTGCAGCGCGTAGATCATTTCGTCGACCACCGACACGGTCAGCCGCGCCGGCACCGGCTTGCCGGCAAACTGCGTGCTCAACTCCACCTGGACCATCTCGCCCGGCTTGTACACCTCACGATCGGTCTTGATGTCGACCGCGATGCTCGGCACCGTGACCCGGATGCCGGCATTCTGGAAGCTGTAATCGCCAGCCTTGGTGTACAGCACCGAGAAGGTCAGATTCGGCGCGAAGTGCTCGGCCACCGGGATGCGGGCGCGGTACTGGGTGTCGGCGATGTGCTTGAGTTGCAGCCAGTCGGCGCCCTCGGAGATCAAGGCGGTGGCTTCTACCTGATCGCGTTCCAGCGTCAGCAGGGCATCCTTGACCGGCTCCGGGAAAGTGATCAGCGCCTCGGCCACATCGCCTGCCTGGTACTCGGCGCGATCGAACACGATCTCGATGCTGCCAGGCGAGGCCTTGACGCCATCGCCGCTGACGGCGTGCCCGGTGGCGCCGAGGATCATGCCCTGATCGTCGCGCAGGCTCAGGTTGTAGGTGCCCGGTTTGTCGAACTCGACCTCGAAGCTTGCGCTGTCGGCGCTCAGACTGCCGCCGCCAGTGCTCTGATCTTCCAGGCGGATCCACTCGTAGCGTGTGGGACGGTCCTCGCCCTGCCCTTCCAGGCGATAGCGGAAGGCCACGGAATCGCCGGCAGCGCTGAAGCGACGATCGGACTCCAGCCGATACTGCGCGGCGCCGCGCTCGATCAGGATCTCCTTGCTGGTCTTGACGCGGAAAGCCGCGCCGTCGCTGGCAAACACCGTCAGCAGATAGCGAGACGGTTTATCGGCCTTGGGCAGACTCAGGGCCGCATGGCCCTCGCTGTCGGAGCTCAGCGTGGCCGTCTGCAACTCGACCGGGAACTGGCCAAGGTACTGCAATTCGTTGTCCACCATGGACAATTGCTGGGCGCGCAGGCTGATGTCGATCTTCGCGTTCTGAACCGGCTTGCCATCCGGATAGAGCAGCGACAGCTGACCTTCGACCGCCTCGCCGGTGCGATAGTCGGGCTTGGCCAGATCGAGCACGATCTCGAAGTGCGGCTTGATGTACTCGGCGACGCGGAAGGCACTGCTGTAGAGCTGCCCCTGATAGCCCAGCCGCAGTTCGTACCCGCCGGCGGTGGCGTTGTCCGGCAACTGAAAGCGCGCTGCGCTGCCAGACAGGCCATCGAAGCGGCGCTCCAGCGTCTGCAGCGTGGTGCCATTGGCGTCGATCACCGTAAGGCTGATCGGCCCGGCCGCCGGCAGCACCGACTCGCGCGCATTCTTGAACTCGCGCCCGAGCACCTTGACCTCCACCCAGTCTCCCGGCCGGTACAGCGGGCGATCGGTGAAGGCATACAGCTTGGTGTTGTAGATCTCGCTGTCGTAATAGAAGTTCTCGGAGACGAACACGCCGCCGTCGGCGTCCTGGCCCAGCACATAGGAGCGCTCCGGGCTCAGGTGACTGAGCCTTGCCAGGCCCTGCGCGTCGGTTTCGGCGCGGGTCAGCACGCCGACGCCGTCGGTCCACAGCAAGCGGGCGCCGGCGACGGCCGTACCCTCGTGCTTGCGCGCGGTCCACACCAGCAGATCGTTGCCGGCGATCTTGGTGATCGCAACGGTATCGGAGACGAACAGCGCCGTGGTTGCGCGGTAATTGCCGATCAGCGCCTCGACGATGTACAGCCCCGGCTCGCGCTTGCCGACCGGGATGTAGACATTGCCGTCGGCGGGCGCGATGAATTCACTGGAGGAACCCGCGAGCTCCACATCCTTCGGCGGCTCGATCGGTTTGGCGTCCCACAGCGGATAGCGAAACTGATCAACCAGTTGCAGCCCCTGGATCGGCGCGAACTGCGGCTGCGCGGTGTAACGCGTGGGCTCGGTGATCGTATCGCCGAGGCTGAGCGCCGGCGCGTGCTCGGTGACGGTCTTGCGCGCCTCGTAGGAGAAGGCCTTCTGCATGGCGCGGCGCGATTGCCGATACCAGTTGTCCCAGAGATAGGCCAAGGCGTTGGCCAGGCCTTCGCCGCGGAAGTTGGCTTCGGTCTGCAATCGATGCAGATTCTTCTGCTTCTGCAGAAAGGCGAGCGGATCCGGCACCCGATAAACGCGGATATCGGCGCCACCGTAGCCCTCCATGGTGTAGCGGCGATAGTCGCGGCCGGGCGCCTCCAAGCGCACGCGGGCGACCTCGTCGCTGGCGTAGCTGGCGTCCGAGAGCAGGAAGAACTGCTCGCCGGCCTGCGGGTAGTAGCCGCTCGCAGGCACGCTCTCGTCCTGCGTCGCAGCGACGGGCAGCGTCGCCAGCAGCAACAGGCCGGTCAGCGCGACGCGCGCCCAGCGCCATACCCGCTGGCGGATACCGGCCCGGGCGTTCATCGGCTGAGAAAGTTCAAGCGAAACACGCCGACAAAGTTCGGGTTGGTCGCGTCGGGTATCCACCGGGTGTCCTTCCATTGCATGAGTTGAGGCAGGCTGACCGCGCGCAGTCCGTTGTCACCGGGGCGGCTGCTGCCAGTGTGGTAAGCGATGTAGCGACCCATCCAGATCATCAGATGCTGGTCGTCGCCTTGATCGAAGAACAGCAGATCGCCGGGACGCGCCTGGTTGACGTCGCGACTCACCGGCGTGCTGTTGTGCTGGATCAGCTTGATGGCGGTGACATAGGGGCCGACCTCGCCATTGCCCTGGTTCCAGCGCTGCGCCAATTGGCGTTCGTCCGCGCTCAGCGCGATTTCCGGCGGCAGCCAGGCGTTCGACAGCCCCATGCTGCGCAACCAGCCGGCATCGTGCGGCTTCAGCGCTTCGTTGGCAGCGAAGCGCACCAGACCCGCGCAATCCTGCTGGGTCCAGCGCGGACTCGGTCCCTGGCGCAACTGCTCCTGAACGATGCGTGTGAACCAGGCCCTGAAGACCTGGGACTCGGCCGCGTCCAGTTGCACAGCGCCGGCTTCGCTGCCGAGCAGCAGCGCCGCCGCGCACAGCGCCCGACGCACCATCACAGGGCCTTCCACTGCAGCGGCAGCCAGGTCCAATCCTGGCTGGCCTTCGCATCTGCCGGCAGCGACAGCGCATAGCGATCATGGGTGGCCAGGGCCTGCAGCTTGGGCAACAGTTGCGTGTCGGCGGCGTTGCGCAGGATGGCTTCCATATCCGTCGGCAGACTGGCCGCGGTTTCCTTCTCCAGCAAGGTCGCCAACTCGGCCGAGGCCAGATAGAGCGGCACCGGCCCTTGCGTCGGCAGTTGCTCGGCCAGCGGCGGGAAGCGCCGTTCCAGCGTCGCCAGGGCCTGATCGACCAGCGTGTCATCCAGCGAGAACAGCAGCGTCTGACCATGCCGGGCGAGCGCCACCTGGAAGTAACCGCGACTGCTCAGCAATTCGCTCTGCTCGAAGTCCGAGGCCGCGTGCAGCCCGAAATCGGAGCCCACCACGCGCTTCCAGATCTGAGCCCCGTCGCGGGTCTCGCTCTCCACCGGGAAGCGCCCGTCCGCGGTCTGCTCTTCATAGGCGCCGATCATGGCGTTGAAGCTGTCGCCCAGCGCCGCGTCCAGCTCGCTGGCATCGGCCGCGCCATCCAGCGTGCTCACCACCAGCGGCGTGTGCAGGCGCGATTTGCCATACCAGCACAGTGCGACCGGGCCCTTCAGACGCGCTGCGAGCGCTGGCGCCAGCACTGGCGACAGCCGCTCGAACAGCGGCGCCGTGGCGCTGCTGGCCAAGGGCGCAGCGGCGCACAGGCCGGCACCCATCGGCATCGCCGACCACAGCGGACCGAAGTTCAGCCCGTTGCCATCGATGGCATTGACCGCGAGTTGGCCGCGCCAGCCGTCGTCGTCCATTTCCAGGCGCAGTCCCGCGAGTTGCGGGATGAACTGGCCATAGCCCATGGCCAGATAGCTCGCGCTCAAGGTGATCCGATGACGCACCTTCAATGCGCCCAGCCCGAAAGCGGCGGCATCGCCGGCACCGCCAGCCAGCCGGCGCTCCAGCGCCTCGGTCTCGGGGCGTCCCAGGGCGCCATCGGCGTCAAGCAGCATCCCTGGTGAGGACAGCACGACCAGACGATCGCCATAGGCGGCGAACAGCAGCTGACGGTCGGCGTTGTAGCGCAACTGGTAGAGCGGCACGGCGTCACCCGACACATGCAACTCGCCCACCGCCGACAGCTGCTTGTCGTCCGCAGCCACCTGGCCCAGTGGCTGCAGCAGGCGCGCCAGCGCGCCGCGCTCCAGCGTCAGCAGCAGATGGCCCAGTTTGCCGTCGCTGCTGCGCCACAGCGCCACCTCGGCCGCCTGATCGAGCAGTTCCTGCAGCAGACTGTCCTTGAAGCCGAGTTCGTGCTCGTAGGCGATGCGCCGCAGGGCACCGACCACACCCAGTCGATCGGCATTGCCCTCGTAGTAGAAGACGAAATCCTCGGTCAGCGTGTCGCGCAGGATCGGGATTTGCAGCAGATCGCGCGGCAGTGCTGCCAGCGACTGGCTTTCGATCAAGCCGTCGGGACGCTCCAGGTTCAGGCGCAGCGCGCTGTGGTCGACCAGTACGCGCTCGCTGAGCGGCGGATGCAGTGCGCGCCAGCCATAGACCGCGGCGCCCAGCACAGGCACAGCGATGGCCAGGGCCAGCAGCAGGCGACGGCCGGCCGCCGGTTTGGTGGCCACAACGGGAGTTTGCGGATCAGTCATGGGTCGGACGACTCTGAATAGACGCGGCGGGGAGCATGCAGCCTCAGTAACGGAAGGACTTGATCAATTGCAGATCGCCGATGGCGCGCAGTGGCACGATGAAGGTCTCGCGCTTTTCGTTGATCGTGTTCTCTTCATACACCAGGGTGATCCGTGCCGTGATCACCTCTTGTTGATTGCTGGACTCGTCGAAGTTGTAGCCGTCCGCGCCATAGTTGCCCCAGTAGTTCACGTAGACCGCGTAGCTGCCACGCAGCGGCGCCGTCATCGTAAACACCTCGGGGCCCGGCCCGTCTACGCTATCGGTATCGAGCCCGCCGCCGTTGCTGAGCACCGGGTCGGCCCAGTAGGCGTGCTGGCCGTCCGGCGTCAGCACGTGCAAGTCGACCTCGGCCTTGGGGTCATCCCAGCCCAGCACGATGCGCAGACGCGCTTGCGTCTTGCTGATATTGGCCTCGTAGAACTGCACCTGACGCAGCACCTCACCGTCGGAACTCAACACCGCCACGCTGTTCGAGCCACTGCCGAAGGCATACGGGCGCACGAATCGGCCATCCTCGCCTACATACAGCGGCAGGGGATTGCCATTGACCGCCAGCGTGTGCGGCTGACGCTTGCCTTCGAGGTTGCGCAGCTTGCCCTCGATCAGCGAGCGCCCACGCTGCCCGCCACGATCTATGGGCGGCGTCGGATAGGCCACGCGCGCGTCCTGATCTCGATCGGTCAGCCCGTGATAGCGCCAGCCGCCGGTGGGCGAGTCGAGGTCAACTGTGGGCGACTGCTGCGCAGCGGCCATCGTCCCTCCCAGGCAGCCGAGCAGGATCAGGATTGCCTGTGTACTACGACGCTGCATTGCCAGACCTGCCATGAATAGGAAGCGAAGCTGCCGGATGTTCCTGACGCAGTCTGCGCGCGGATGCCGGCCGGGCTCGGGCGCCGTCGGGCCAGCCTCGGGCAATTGCGGACGAGTTCGGGCAGACGCGTACTCAGTCATCGCTACTTCCCAGCGCCGCTTCGAAACCGTACTCAGAACGCCATCCCAGGCCGACCAGGGCCATGGCCGAACAATAGACGCGGTCGATCGAGGTCGGCAGCGCCCAACCGCGCTCGGCAAAGGCCCGCGCCAGCGCCGGCGCACGTCGCGCGATCACCCGGTCGGCGTGCGTCTTCAGTGCCGGTGCGTCCTCCGGCAGGAAGGGCGTACTCGCACTGATCACATAGGTGGCACAGGCGGGTCCGGCGAAGTCCAGCGCCAACTCATGGGCACGCGCCACGTCGCGCGCATCGACGCCGCGGTGCAGTCGGTAGGCGGCCATCAGCGGCAGCGCCTCGGGAAAGCAGCGCGACATCCGCAGCAGGCGCACCCGGAAGCTCGGGCCTGACGCCGCCTGCAGCAGCTGTTCGGCTGCCAGTTTGCTGTGGTGATAGACCGTCCGCGGCTGCGGCGGCGTGGTCTCGTCGATCCACGCTGCCCGATCGGGCTGCTCCGAGGCCGCGCCGTACAGCGCAGTAGTGCTGGTGTAGACCATTTGCGCGACACCTGCCCGGCGCGCCAGATCCACCAGGCTTGCCGTCGCCTCGACGTTCACACGCCAGAACTCGGCGTCGGCGCAAATGCCTACCTGCGGAGCATGCAACGCGGCGCAGTGGACCAGCGCATCGATCCCCTCCAGCGCCGGCGCCAGTGCCGTGGGATCACCCAGATCGGCGACGACATCGATCCCCGGCAGTGCTCGGCAGTCGGTGGTCAGAACCGTATGCCGTTCGCGCAATTGCCGCACGATGGCTGCCCCGATTCTGCCTGCTGCGCCCGTCACCAGTACCCGCATGGCTGTCTCCGGTGGCGGACTCCGCGCCCGTGCACTCAATCCGGCCGATCGGCCTCGGCGTCTGGCACGTACTCTTCGACCTGCTCGGTCGAGCCCTCTGGCACGCTTTCGCTGGCTGCACCCTCATCCATGCGCTCGGTCTCATCGCTCGCTGCCGGCGCAATCACGGCATCCCGGATCACCTGCGCCTCGGAGGTTTCCTCGCCGATATGAAAGGCCGCGTAACCCGGCAAAACGACCTGATTCAAGGCCATGCCGAGCACCCGGCCGCGCACCGGCGCCACCAGTTCGACGGCGTCATCATTGAGCGGATTGATGATGCGGCCCAGGCGCTGGCCCTGGCGCACGCGATCCCCCAGCTTGACATCCGCGAACAACATGCCGGAGCCCACCGCACGCACCCAGCGCGACTCGTAGAAGATCGGCTGCGGCTCGCGCCACATCCGCACCCGCTGGGTCATGCCGTAGCTGTTCATCAAAGTTTCGATCGCGGTGACGCCATGGGCGATCTCCTGCGGCTCCAGACGCACCGGCGCACCGAGTTCGAAAGTCACCGCGGGAATGCCGCGATCGGTGGCGGCACGCCGCAACATGCCGGGCGCACCGGGCGTATGCAGCACCGCGGTGGCGCCGAAGCCGCGGGTCAGTTCCACCACCGAGGACAGGCGCAAATCACCGCGCACCTGCGGCAGATTGGCGCGATCGAAGGAGCCGGTGTGGAAGTCGACCAGCGCATCGCAGTGGCGCACCACCTGGACAAAGAAATCGTGCGCGATGCGTGAGGCGTTGCTGCCGTTGACGTTGCCCGGAAAGAAGCGATTGAGGTCGCGGCGGTCCGGCAGATAGCGCGATCCGCGTGAAAAACCGGCCATGTTGACGATCGGCACACCGATGACGCTGCCGACCAACTCTTTGGGGTCGAGCGCCGCCATCACTCGCCGGATCACCTCGACGCCGTTCAACTCATCGCCGTGGATGGCGCCGGTCAGACACAGCACCGGCCCGGGCCGCGCGCCGTGCACCACGACCACCGGCACCTCCATCGGATCGCCAATGAAGCTCGCGCCCGAACGCCACTCCAGGCGCGCGCGCGTCCCCGGCATCACCCGTGCGCCCAGCAGTTCCAGCGCCGGATCCTGCGGTCCGACCAGGGACTCGTCGGCGGGCGCGCCCAGCGCGTCAGCAGTGGGCGCCGGCGTCGGCAGCACCGGCACCGGGGCGGCCTGCGCGAGGGCTGACGCCCCCCACAGCATCAATGAGCCGGCGTACAGCGCGCGCACAGGCCGTAAACCTCCACGACATGACGGCGAGGCAGAAATCCCTGCGCCCGCGCTTGTTCCTGCAATCGCGCGGCGATGTCGGCCGCATCCAGCTCCATGGTCTCCAGGCAGGTCTCGCAGATCAGGAACTGACTGCCGTGCGCGCCTACCTCGGGATGCGGACACGGCACATAGGCGTTCAGCGTTTCCAGCTTGTGCACGAAGCCGTTCAGCATCAGAAAATCCAACGCGCGATAGACCGTCGGCGGTGCCGCGGGGCCCTCGCCCGCCGCTCGCACTTTTTCCAACAAATCATAGGCCTTGACGGGTCGCGCACTGGCGGCGATCAGTTCAAACACGCGCCGCCGCAGGTGGGTCAGACGCAGGCCGCGCTGCGTGCACGCCAATTCCAGGCGACCGAGCATGGACTCGCTGCCGTGGTCGTGGTCGGGATGGGTGCAATGCATGGGCGTCAGACTGTCCTCGTACGGCGTGCTGCCACAATAGCCCGAGGGCGGCGTCACTGCCCACCCTCGCGGGCCCGACCGCACAAACTCCGCGCGCCGGCGCGAGCGGTGGCGCGGCCAGAGGCCAGCCCCTGCCTGCCCAGCCCCCTCAGCTGCCGGCCGTCTGCAGCAGACGCTGCAACTCCTCGGCCGCCCGTCGGAACTCCACGCCCGCCTGTTTGGCCATTCCGATTGCGTCCCGAAGCGTGCCGGCGCGCGCACCGTGCTCGACCAATTTGGCCAGGTCCGAGAGCGCCATCGCGCCGAGGTTCGCGCTGGTCGATTTCAAGGAATGCGCGGGCGCGATCATCGCCTGGACATCGCCGCGTTCGGCAGCAGCGCTGAGGATGCGCAGATTCTTCGGCGTGTCCTCCAAGTAAACACGAACCAGCGAGGTGAACTCGCTGCCCATCACGTCGATCAACTCATTGACCACCGCCTCGTTGATGGCCGGCGTCGACGGTGTCATCTTCACCGGCTCGGTGACCCGGGCAGGCGCTGCCGCTGGCGTCGCGGGCGCTGCGACCGGTGCCGCCGCAGCGGCAGCTTCGCGCTTCTGCTTGGGCATCCACTTGCGGATGGTCTGCTCCAACAGGCCGCGATTGAGTGGCTTGGACATGTAGTCATCCATGCCGGAGGCCAGGCACTTCTCGCGATCACCCGCCATTGCGTTGGCGGTCATCGCGATGATCGGAATCCGAGTCAGATTGCGTTCTTGCTCCAGCGTGCGTCGCGACCGCGTGGCCGTGTAGCCGTCCATCACCGGCATCTGACAGTCCATCAGCACGACGTCGTAACTGCCGCGCCCCATCATCTCGAAGGCCTCTTTGCCGTTCTCGGCGACATCGAAGCTGATGCCGATCAGCCCGAGCAGACGCTGCGCGACCTGACGATTGACCGGATTGTCCTCTACCAGCAAGGCATGGCCGTTGAGGCGTGGCGTACCGCCGTCGGCTACCGCAGCCGGCGCCTCCGCCGGGGCGCTGCTCGCGGCAGGCGCCGAACTCGCGCGGGCAGCCGGCGCGGGACTCGGCGCAGACGAATCGATCCCGAGCCGCGCTGCCTCCTCCAGCAGGTTGAAGCGACGTTCACCCGGCGCTTCCACCTCCAGCAGTTTGTTCAGCGTGCTCATCAACTCGCCTTCGGCGAAGCCGCGCTTGATCGCGGCGGCCCGGGCGAGATCAGCCGTCAACTCCGGCGGCGTTGGCTCGTCGGACTCGATAAAGAGCAACTTCAAGCGCTCCAGCACCGGTTCACGGCCGACATTGCGCGCCAGCGCCGGCGCTGTGCTGCGCATGCTGCCGAGGTCCACGATGACCACGTCGAAGGCCCAGTTTTCCCCCAGCGTCGCCGAGGATTTCAGCTTGCTGAGCGCGTCGGCGGTGGTGTTGGTAGAAATCTGGCTGACGCCCCAGTTCTGGCAATAGCCGGCCAGACGCTGCACCATTTTGACGTCGCTGCTGACCAACAGCGCGCGCGAGCCGGACAGATCCCGGCGATTGGCATTGACGTCGCCGATGGCCTTCATCAGCGGGATGCTGAACCAGAACACCGAGCCTTTGCCGACTTCGCTCTTCAGACCGATCTTGCCTGACATCAACTCGACGATGCGCTTGCAGATCACCAGCCCCAGACCGGTACCGCCATAGTTACGGGTGGTCGAGGTATCCGCCTGCGAGAACGGTTGGAACAAGCGCTCGGCTTTCTCCGGCGGAATGCCCACGCCGGTGTCGCGCACCGCGAACAGCAGTTCCGAATGCGTGCGCGTCTCGCCGCGCTTGCTCACTTGAATCGAAATCGAGCCCTTTTCCGTAAACTTGATGGCGTTGCTGACCAGATTGGACAGCACTTGCCGCAAGCGTACCGGATCGCCACGACCGGCCAAGCGCACATTGGGGTCGAAGCTGACTGAGATCTTCAGCCCTTTGGCATCGGCGGCGCGATCCATCAATCGCACGACCGAATCCACTACTTCCTTCAGATTAAGACCGACAGTTTCCAGCTCAAGCTTGTTGGCCTCGATCTTGGAATAATCCAGAATATCATCGATGATCCGCAGTAGATGCCGCGCGGATTGATAAGCAGTATTCAGGTAATCACGCTGATCGGCTTCCAGCTTGGTGTCGCGCAGGATCTCCAGCAAGGGGATGATGCCATTCAGCGGCGTGCGCATTTCATGGCTCATGGTCGCCAAAAACTCGCCCTTGGCCATATTGGCGGCTTCCGCCGCCTGCTTCGCTGTCTCCATCTCCTTTTCGAGATTGCGATGCCGTTCCAGTTCCTTGCGCAGCGTGGCCAGCTCAGCCGGATCGGCGCTCGGCATGGCAACCGGCACGACCGGCGTTTCCGCTGCGTCCGTCTTGCTGGGGCGCGCAAAGCGCTGCGCGTCCTGCTCGACCCGCGCCAACAGCGTCAGTCGGCGTCCGATGATCAGATTGCCGATCACCAGCAGCACCGACAGCAGCGCCGCTGCCCATTCGGTCTCCCGGCCACCCAGCAGGACGAACAGCATCGGTGCCAGCAGCACCACCAGCACACCACTCAGCAGGAACAATTCCGCCGCGAACAACCACACGCTCGCCGTGGCGAGTCCTGCGATGGTCAGCAAAATCGGCATGTTGTACTGACCATCCGGCAAGCTGCCGAAGACCACGCCACCAATGCCCCAGCACAGCGCACTCAGAATCAGCGTGATATGCGCCGCCTTGAACGCCCAATCACTGTCGCGATGCAGAAACCACCAGGCCGCCGCCGATGCCGCGGCCAGCACCAGCTGGGCGCCGGTCCACCAGATCAGCACTGTCGACGACAGCGAAGCCCGCGCTCCAAACGCGGCCATCAGTGCGAAGATCAAACTGCCCACGCACCAGTACAAGACGGATTCGACGCCCACCTGTCTGCGCCAGGATTGCGCTCCGGCCTCGCTCACGTTCCACATGCGCCACCCCCTGCAAATCAATCTGTACTGGCGAGTGCCTGCTCGAGCGCCTCGCGTGAACGACGGTCCAGCGACGCTTACAGCGCCGAGGCGCTGAAGTCAAAGCCGAGATCAGCGCCCGGTTGCTGGACGAAGTTGCCCTGAATCAGGTCGACGCCGAGCGTCCACAACGCTGCCGCACTTTGCGCGGTCTCCACCTTCGGCGCAATAACATAACGGCCGCCGTCATGGGCGGCGCGCACCAGCATGCGTAATTCGTCCGCATACTCGGCCCCGCCGTGCCCTCGTGTGTATTTGTCCGACAGCTTGAGATAATCGGCAGAGACGACGCTCAGCAACTGCAACGCGGTCAATCCGCCATCATATTCATCGACCACCACTTTGACGCCGATCTTGCGCAGCGCCTCAAAGAAGGCCAAAGCCTCGCGCATGCGCGCCAGCACATCACTGAGTTTGATTTCGATGGTGACGGCGTCCGGCGCAATTCGGCGGGTGTCCAGCAGCTGTTTGAGCCAGGGGATGCGGTCGGGCTCCAAGGTGCTCTCGACCGACTGGTTGATAAACAGGCGCACCGGCCGGCCCTGACGTTTGCGGTCCTCGATCACGCGCAGGCACTGCGCCAGACACCAACGATCGACGCTGGCCACCAGACCGGCGCCGCGGGCGGTGTCAATGATCTGCTGCGCACCGATGATCTCGCCGCTGTCGCTGCGCAGACGCAGCAACACTTCGTATTGCTCTTCCCCGGTGGAATGCAGCGACACGATCGGCTGGAACAGCAATTGGAAGCTGTTGCTGTCGATGGCGCGACGAATGGCATCGACCAAGCCGCCGCCCGCCGTTTCCGGCTGATAAACACCGACCTGATTCCCGGGCGTGGCCTTCGAGCGCATGCAGACACGCTCTGCCGCGTTGAGCATTTCGGCTGCGTCGGCCAACTGCGGAGCAAAGCTGACAATGCCGACGCGGGCGGCCACCGGGACACTGTGCTGATCGACCTCGACCAACTGGTGGGACAAGCCCTGCACCAGTTCGCGCGCGGCCTGCTCCAGATCCGCCGGCGTCCGCGTCGGGCTGAGAAAGATGAAACTCGAATCGCCATAGCGCGCCGCCAACTCGTCCGGGCGTGCGTAACTGGCAACGGTGGCGCCCACCTGACGCATCACCGGTTCGTACACCGCCAAGCCCTTCTGCTCGCGGAGCGCCTGCGCACCCTCGATCTCGACATACAACACGCCGCCGGCGCGTTCGTGACCATCATCGCTGGCCATCAACTCGTTGAGACGGTCGATGACGTAGGTGCGGTGGTACAGGCCCGTCGTCGGATCCTTGGGATCAAGCACCCGTTTGCGCGCCAATTGCCGCGCGCGTCGCGCCCGATTGTTGACCGCGGAGATCAGAAACTTGGGTCGGATCGGCTTGGCCAGAAAATCATCGCCGCCGGCCGACAGCGCCTCAAAGTGCTTTTCCGAGTCCTGCTCGCCGGACAAGAATACGATCGGCGTGTTGATGAACTGATCGCGCTCACGAATGATCGAGGTCAGTTCCAAGCCGCTGATGTTCGGCATGTACAAGTCCATCAGCACCAGATCCGGCTTGAAGCGCTCCAGTTTCTCCAGCGTTTCCAGCGGATCCATCACCGCCAGCGTTTCCATGCCGGCCTTGCGCAACACCGACTCGGCAAACATCGCCTGCGAACGGTCATCCTCCACGATCATCACGCGGAAGGGGTTGTCGTTCTCCACTTCCAGCAGCTCGCGCACGCGCAAGCCCGCCTCGTGGGCCGGCATCGGCAACGGGATATAGACATCGACGCCAGCGCGCATCGCTTTCAGTCGAGCGCCAAGATCGTTGACCTCCGAGAAGGCCATCAACGGCAGCTTGCCGGGAACGCGCTGGCGCACGCGCTTGACGAACTCGCCCAGATGCTCGATCTGCTCGAAAAATTCGGCGTCGATGACGATCAGGTCGGGCGCCAGCGAACCGAGCATTTCCTTCAGTTCCTCGGGGCTCTCCTGACGATCGACCGTGTAGCCGAAGCCAGTCATCTGCTGGGTCAGCTCGCGCGCGAAGGGCGTGATGTCCGACAGATAGAAAATGCGGCCGGTGCGTGGACGCGCCGCGGGCTTCGGCGCGCTCTCGGTTGGAGCGTCGCTGGTAGCCGGCGCTGCGCCCGCCAGCGGCGTGTGCGCCGTGGCCTGCGCCGAGTGCGCGGCATCCAGCGCAAACACCGAGTCGGCATTGGTCAACTGCTGCGCGGCCTCGGTGACAGCGCCTGCGGCCCAGCGCTCAGCGGGCGCCTGCGGAGCCGGCGGTGTGCCGTGCGTCTCGCTGCTGATCATCGCCACCTCGCGGTGGCTGAAACGGCGCCAGTACTCTTCCGGGGGGCGGAGGCTGTTTGGAATCACCGATGCCGGGACGCGTTCGGGCGCGCTCACGTGCAACTCGCGCGCGCTGCGCACGGTCGGCGTGGGCGGCTCTGCAGCGGCAACCAACGCCTCCAGTTGCTGTTCGATCTGCAGGCGGTCGTCGGCGCTCGGCATCCGCAACTGACGGATGAATGGCTCCAGCAGGCGCTCGATCTGGTACAGGCGCTCGCTGGCCTCGAGCAGGCCGTAACGCCCGGAGGCCCCCGCCAGTCCCTGCACATCCTGGTACAACAGAGTGACCGTGTTGACGTCCCACACGCCCCTGCAGACGCGATGGCCGCGCTTGCGCACCATCTCCACTCGCCGCGGCAAGTGCTTCAGAAAGGCCTGACGCAGTTCCGCATTTTGCTGTGTCTCGTCCTTGGGCAGCACGACCAGCTCTAAGCGCTTGAATGCGCCCGACTATACCAGCGGCACCGAGCCCTACCAGCCCGGATCGGGACGCATCGGGCTTTGTTTGCGCAGTGACTGACAACGAGTGTCACCGAAAGCCTGACGACGCCGTGTGCGCGGCGGTTTGCTCTGGATGAACGCGCTCGGCGACTGTCTTGTGAGCTGCGGGCGTGCGCGGCTATAAGCCGGGTCTCCCTGCCGGCCAACCGTCATCGCCTGATGCGCAGCGAATCCCCCAGTCGGCGCGTGCGCGTCGTCGAGTACGACCCGCGACGACCGTGGCGTATCGGCGTCGCCATCGGCCTGCTGTGGCTGGTGTCGCTGCTGGGAATCTACCTCTACGTCCGCGCCAGCGTCGTGCCGCAGTACGCCAATGCCACCACGGAGCTGGCGAGTGCGCGCAGCGAACTGGCCGTGGCGCGTGCGCAGATCGAGGAACTGCAGCGTCGTGTGGCTCAGCACGAGCGCGGCGAGCAGGTGGCCGAGCGTGCGACGCAGGAATTGCAGACAGCCCTCGCCGCCCGTCAGGAGGAACTGGCCTCGCTGCGCAACGATCTCAGCTTCTATCAGCGGCTGATGGAAGGCGGCGCCCAGCAGCCTGGCATTTCCGTGCACAGTCTGGCACTGCGCGAGACCGATCAGCCCGGCACCTTTCAATACGCCCTGACGCTGAGCCAGAACCTCAAGCGCAATCGTCAGGCCGAGGGCAAGGTAGAGATCACCGTCAGCGGCAGTGGCGCCCAGGGCAATGTGCGCCTGGGCCTGACCGACCTTGGCAGCGCCAACGCCGACCTCGATTTTTCCTTCAAGTACTTCCAGCAACTCGCCGGCTTGTTCATGCTTCCCGATGGTTTCCGGCCGTCCACCGTCAAGGTCCGCGTCAGTCCGGCGGGCGGTGGTGTGATCGAGCGTGAATTCGTCTGGAAAGACATTGTCAGTCAAGGGGATACCTGATGTTCGGTGACAAGAAAGCAGTCAAACCCAGCAGCGTCGGTGGCGCAGTGGACGGCCTGTTCGGCGAGCGCATGAGCATCGTCGGTGACCTCCGCTTTGCCGGCACCTTCATCGTCGAAGGCAAGATCAAGGGCACGGTGGTCGCCGACGACAGCGGCGACGCCGTCCTGAAGTTGTACGAGCGCGGCCAGATCGAGGGCCAGATCCAGGCGCCGACCGCCGAGATCGATGGCGAGCTGCTGGGCGATGTCACCGCCGACCGCTTGCGCCTCGGCCCTACGGCGCGCATACGCGGCAACGTCTACTATCGCGTGCTGGAGATGGCCGCCGGTGCCCAGGTCAATGGCCAGATGGTGCATCAGGACGAGCCACGCAAACAGTTGCCCAAGCCCGAGTCCGCCTGAATCGGGCCGTGCGGGCACAGTAGAGGATGACGATCATGTCGGTGACTAGCGTCGATGAGCAGTTGGCCTTCACGACGGCAGCGGCGCGCAAGGTGCGCGAACTGATGCTGGAGGAAGGCAATCCGGCCCTGAAACTGCGGGTGTACATACAGGGCGGCGGCTGCTCCGGCTTCCAGTACGGCTTCAGTTTCGACGAGCAGGCCCAGGAGGACGATACCCTGGTGGAGACCGATGGCGTCACGCTGATCGTCGACCCCGTCAGCCTGCAATATCTGGCCGGCGCCGAGGTGGATTACAGCGAGAGTCTGCATGGCGCGCAGTTCGTCATTCGCAATCCAAACGCGAAGACCACCTGCGGCTGCGGTTCCTCGTTCTCGGTCTGACGCAGCGTGAGCGCCAGCGCCAACAGCGCGCGCAACCGCTTTGCCGCCTCGCCGCTGGATCGCTCTGCGCAATGGCGCGAGGCGGCGGAGCGCGGCGAATATGCCGGCGCGCCGGCGCTGGTGTTCTATCTGAGTCAGCGCGGCGAAGTGTTGGTCGATACCGGCGAGCGCCTGCTCAATCACGGGGCGCTGGCCACCACGGTCGACAGCCACTCGCCGAAGCAACTGTTCCTCGGCCTGCATGAAGGCGCTCCGGTTGCCGTATTGCTGGTCGACGAGGCGAGGCGCGAGTCGCTCGCCGGCGCAGATGCGCAATGGCTGGACCTGCGTCTGGCGGCGATGCGCCTCAATGCCGTCGAAGCCGGTTTCGCCGCCTACGCGCGCGCCCTGCTCCACTGGCATCTCCGGCATCGCTATTGCGGTGTCTGCGGCGCCAGCACGCGTGTCGAACTGGGCGGTCACCGCCGCCGCTGCACACGCCCGGAGTGCCAGAGCGAGCACTTCCCGCGACTGGATCCGGCCATCATCGTGCTGGTCGAGCATCAGGGTCGCTGTCTGCTGGGACGGCAGGCTGCGTGGCCGCCGAAGCGCTATTCGGTACTGGCCGGCTTTGTCGAGCCCGGCGAGACGCTGGAGGACGCCTTGCGGCGCGAAGTGCGCGAGGAATCGGGTGTCGAGGTCGTGGAGTGCGACTACCACTCCTCGCAGCCCTGGCCCTTCCCGTCCAGTTTGATGCTGGGATTCACCGCCCGCGCCGCCGGAGCCGAGTTGCGTTACGGCGACGAACTGGAACACGCGGCCTGGTTCAGCCCGGAAGAACTGGAGCACGCCGTCGCCAGCGACACGCTGCGGCTGCCGCCGCCGGTGTCGCTGTCGGCGCGGCTGATCGAGGATTGGTTCGAAGCGCGCACCGGGCGCAGCGCAGCGGCGCTGTTTGGGCAGCGCTGAGCGTCTTTCCGCGCGCCACGCGCCCGCACTTTTGACGCATCGCAGCGTGCCCTTTTGGCGCCCGCGTAGGATGCTCGGCAAGCCTCTCCGCAGAAGGTTTGACCCATGTTGCGTACCCCCTTGGTTGCCGCTTTGCTGGCAGCGCTGGTCGGAATGTCCAGTGTCGATGCCCAGACCATCACCGCCCCCGGATTGAAAGCCCCGGGCTCCATTTCCTACGATGCCGAAGGCGTTCCGACGATCCTGGCATCCAGCGACGAAGACGCCGCCTTCCTGCTCGGCTACGCACATGCGCGCGACCGCATGTTCCAGATGGATTACCTGCGGCGTGTGGCCAGCGGCACCTTTGCCGAACTGGCCGGTCCGGCCGCGCTCTCCAGCGACGTCCAGCTGCGCACCTTGGGTTTGCGCCGCGCCGCCTGGGCCAGCTATGTGGAGTCCAATACCAAGCTGCGCAGCACCATCCAGGCCTACACCAATGGCGTGAACTTCTGGCTGCGCAATGCGACGCAGCTGCCGGTGGAATATGCCGCGCTGGAACTGACCCGCATCGAACCGTGGTCGCCGGTCGACACCTTCGTGATCGGCAAGCTGTTGATGCTGCAGAACGGATTTGATGACGACACCGGCTTGACGGTGCGCCTCGGCGCCTATCAGCAGGCTGGCGCTGCTGCCGGTTTCGATGGCACCAAACTGTTTTTCGAGGATCTGTCACGCGTCAAACCCGCTGACGGTCGCATCACGGTGCCCAACTTCCTGAGCAGCATCGGCGGCAGCGAGGCCGACAAGTCGGCTACCTCGGACACGGTGCCGACGATCGATGCCGAAACTCTGTTTGCGGCGCAGCAGCATGTCAACGCAGTGAAGGACAATCCCTGGCTGGCACCGCTGCTGGAAACCAACGCCAAGCGCGGCGGCAGCAACTGGTGGATCATCCACGGCAGCAAGACCGTCGACGGCAAGCCCTTGATCGCCAACGACCCGCATCTGGCGCTGAACATCCAGGCGCTGTGGAACGAGGCGCACATCTACTCCACCGATCCGCAGTACCCGCAGCCGATGGACGCCGTCGGTGTGGTGATTCCGGGCACGCCCAATGTGCTGCTCGGCTGCACCACGCGGCATTGCTGGGGGCAGACCGTCAATCCGATGGATCTGTCGGACACCTTCTCGGAGAAGTTCCGTCTCAACACCTACGGTCTGCCGACGCACACGCTGCATAACGGCGTGGCTGAGCCGGTGGTCTGGGTGTTCCAGAGCTTCTTCGTCAACAGCGTCGGCGATCAGGTGCCCGACAACGTCACGCGCAGCAACGCGATCGGCTACACCAACGGCGGCGTGACCATCATCGTGCCGCGCCGCAACAACGGCCCGGTGGTCTCGATCACCGGCGATACCGGGCTCAGCGTCGCCTACACCGGCTGGGGCGCCACCCAGGAACTGGAAACCTATCGTCGCCTGTCGCGCGCACAGAGCCTGAGCGAGTTCCGCGAGGCGCTGACCTTCTTCGACGGGCTGTCGCAGAACTTCGCGTACGCCGATGTGGACGGCAACATTGCCTACACGGCGCCCGGCGAGCTGCCGCTGCGCACCGACCTGCAGACCACCGGCACGCTGGATGGCGGCGTGCCGCCCTTCGTCGTCCGCGACGGCACCGGGGCTCGCAAGCACGAGTGGATGCCGCGCACCACGACGCAGCTCAATCAGGTGACGCCCTTCGAGCTGATGCCAATCGCCGAACTGCCGGCGGCGACCAATCCGGCCAGCGGCTATCTCGCCAATGCCAACGGCGATCCGGTCGGCAACACCTTGGATAACAATGCCTTCAACCAGACCCGGCCGGGCGGCGGTGCCTACTATCTGAACGCGCGCTACTCCGATTTCCGCATCGGCCGCGTCGATCGTTTGATCAAGGCCAAGCTGGACGCCGGCGTCAAGGTCTCGCTGGACGACATGCGCCAGTGGCAGGCCAACAACCAGCCGCTCGACGCAGAACTGTTGCGTCCCACCTTGCTGGCTGCCTTCGACAACGCCGGCGCCACTGGCGCCTGGTCGCAGCTCGCCGCACTGCGGGCCGATCCTGCCGTGGCGGCTGCGGTGCAGCGCGTGCGCGCCTGGGACCTCAGCACGCCGACCGGTATCCGCGAGGGCTACGACCCGGGCGACAATCCGGCCAATCTGCCGGAGCCTTCGGCGAACGAGATCGCCAACTCGGTGGCGACCACGCTGTACACCTTCTGGCGTAACCAGTTGGTGCGCAACGTCATCGACGCCACGCTCTCGCGCGTGGGTCTGGGATCCAATCTGCCGGGTAACGAAGAAACTCTGCGTGCGCTGAAAAATCTGTTCGACAACTTCGCCACTGCACGTGGCAAAGGTGCGTCAGGTCTGGACTTCTTCGTGGTCTCGGGCGCTCCGAGCCCTGAAGCCGCGCGCGATTACCTGATTCTGAAGAGTCTCAAGGACGGCCTGAACCTGCTCGCCAGCGCCGATTTCGCCCCGGCCTTTGGTCAGTCCACTGACCAGAACAACTACCGTTGGGGCAAGCTGCATCGCATCGTATTCACTCACCCGCTCGGTGGCCCGTTCAACATTCCGGGCGCGAATCCCTTCCCGATCACCAACCTGGCGCCGAATCTGCCGGGCGTGGCGCGGCCGGGCAACTACGAAGTGGTGGACGATTCCGATGTGGGCGTCCGCGCCAACACCTTGAACGGCTTCATGTTCACCAACGGCCCGGTGCGCCGCTTCGTGGCCAGCATGTCCAATCCCATCAACGCCCAGCAGATCTATCCGGGCGGACAGAGCGGCTCCTTGCTGAGTCCGGCCTACATCAGCCAGCTGCCGCGCTGGCTGGTGAATGCCTACAAGCCGCTGGTGGTGGGCCGCGACGCTGCGGTGGCGCTGGAGACCTCGCGTCTGAACTTCACGCCCTGAGCCCCACGCGGGAGGGCCCGACACTCGGGCCCTCCCAGCGCTTGGATCCAGAAGCCCGGCTCAGTGCCGGGCTTTTTGTTGGCGCCAGCGCAACCACAAGGCCAGGAAATAGATCAGGCTCAGCAGGATTTCGGCCCAAGCCCAGCCACGCGCCGCACTGCTGGCGTAGGCCTCCATGACGCCGTGGCTGAAACACAGCCAGGCGCCGATGCCGGCATAGATCAGCGCGCCGCGCAGTCTGAAGGCCAGCGCCACGATCAACGGTAGAAAGGGCCACAGCGCCGAAGCCACGCTGGCAGTCCACGCCGCGCCCTGCCCGGCCTCCCAGGCCAACCGCAGCGTCAGCAGCAGCGCAATCGCCGCCCAGGCCACTCGCGTCCAGATCATGGCTGGCCCAACCTGCGCGCCAGTTCGGCAACGCGCCGTCCCAGGGCCCGCGCCAGCGCGCGCTCGTCCTCGGTCAGTTGCACATCGGCATGGCCGCGGGCCAGATGGGCGGCGCCGTAAGGTGAGCCGCCGCCCTGGGTGCGGCTGAGCCCTGGCTCACTGTAGGGCAATCCGACCAGCAGCATGCCGTGGTGCAGCAGCGGCAGCATCATGCTGAGCAGCGTGCTCTCCTGCCCGCCATGCGGGCTGCTGGTCGAGGTGAACACCGCCGCTGGCTTGCCCGTCAGCGTGCCTGCCAGCCACGCTGACGCGGTGGTGTCCAGAAAATGCTTGAGTGGCGCCGCCATATTGCCGAAGCGCGTCGGGCTGCCGAGGATCAATCCGGCGCACTCGGACAGGTCCTGCAAGCTGACAAAGGGCGGTCCGTCTGCCGGGATCTCGGGCGCGGCCACCGCGCCGGCGTGGGCGACCACCTCGGGCACGGTGCGCACGCGCGCCTGCATGCCGGGCACTTCTTCGACCCCCGAGGCAATGCGCCGCGCCAACTGCGCCGTGCTGCCGTGACGGCTGTAGTACAAGATCAGAACATCGGCCACCGCACTGCTCCAGCCTGCTCGGGCGGCGGATGCTAGCGCGGCAGGCTGTGAAGGCGGGCAAACGGCCGCGCAACCCGGCAGAATGCAGGGCCTGTCCGCCTACTGCCCCGAGCATGCTGAAGGAACGACTGCAGCAATTGCTGAGCTTCTCGCGCTTCCTGGCCCGTCGCTTTTCCGACGACCAGTGCTTCGAGGCCGCCGGTGCGCTGTCCTACACGACGATCTTCGCGATGGTCCCGCTGCTGACCGTGGCGCTCAGCGTGTTTGCATCGTTCCAGGAGTTCAGTCGCTTCAGCGAATCGGTCACCAACTTTGTGTTCCAGCACTTCGTGCCGACCTCCGGCGCGGAGATCGAGAGCAAGATCCGCGAGTTCGTGGCCAAGGCCTCGCATTTGACGGCGGTCGGCACCATCGCGCTCTTTATCAGCGGTCTGCTGTTGATGACCTCGATCGAGCACGCCTTCAACCGCATCTGGCGGGTGGTGGTGCCGCGCCGGGCGCTGGCGCGATTCGTGGTGTTCTGGACCACGCTGACACTGGGCCCGCTGCTGGTGGGCGCAGGCCTCGCGGTCAGCTCGGCGCTGCTGACCAGCCCCTATCTGGCCGGCCTGGCTGAGCACTTCCAGCTGGAAGCCTTGCTGCTGTCGGCGATGCCGTTCATGGTGACCTTCGTCGCCGCCGCGCTCGCCTATCTGATCATTCCCAACTGCCCGGTCCGGCTCAATCACGCCGTTCTGGGTGGCGTGTTCGCTGCCGCCGCCTTCGAGCTCGCCAAGGGCGGCTTTGCCGAGTTCGTCGGCCGTTTTGCCACCTACCGGCAGATCTACGACTCGCTGGCGATCATTCCGGTGTTCCTGCTGTGGATCTACATCTCCTGGGTGGTGGTCCTGCTCGGCGCTTCGCTGACCGCAGCGCTCGGCGCCTTCCGTTTGGAGGCTGACAAGCCGGAGCTGTCCGAGCGCGAGCGCTTCCCCGCCTTGCTGCGCCTGTTGGGGCGCTTGCGCGAGGCGCAGTTGTCTGGCGTCGGCCTGTCCGCCGGGGAACTGGCGTCCAAGCTGCCGGATGTGCCGGAGGCCACCATCGCCGAGCTGCTGATGCTGCTGGAGCGCGAGCGCGTGGCGCAGCGGACCGATATCGGCAGTTGGATCCTGACCCGTGATCCAGAAACCGTGCGCCTGCGCACGCTCTATCGCGCTGCCGACTTCCTGCTGCCGCTCTCACACGGCAAGCACACGCATGCCACGGCACCATCGCTGGACGCGCGCGTCGAACAGATGTGCGAGTGCGCGGCGCAGGCGGCCGAGAAGGCGCTTGATACTGCACTGGCCGATCTGTATCGGCGCTCTGCGCGTGCGGAGCGCAGCGCCGCGGCGGCCGAGCCCACGCCGCCCGCCGAGACGTCCGCAGTGTCAGCTGACGATGCGCGCGCCGGTCCTTGATCCCAACCTTGCTCCGGAACACGCCATGAAACGCCTCGTTTTGCTCGCAGCACTCGGCCTCGCCTCGGTGGCAACGGCCGCGCCGGTGGATTTTCAGGCCGACACCCTGGATGGCCAGCGCTTCGACCTGACCGCCCTGCGCGGCAAGTGGGTGGTGGTCAACTTCTGGGCTACCTGGTGCGGACCGTGCATCAAGGAGATGCCGGATCTGGATGCGCTGGATCAGGCCCACGAGGATGTGGTGGTCGTTGGTCTGGCCTACGAGGAAACCACGGCCGAGGATCTGAAGGACTTCCTGGCCAAGCATCCCGTCCAGTATCCGATCAGCATCGTCGATGTGTATGCCCCGCCCGCCGCCTTCTCGACCCCCAAAGGCCTGCCGACCACGCATTTGATCGGACCCGACGGCGAGTTGAAGCAGAGTTTTCTGGGGCCGGTGACCCGCGCCGACATCGAGAAGTTCGTCGGCGCGCACTGATGGAGACCCGCCGCTTCCTGGTCAGCGGCCGCGTGCAGGGCGTCGGTTTTCGCGCCGCCACCCAAGCCCGCGCCCAGGAACTCGGATTGAACGGCTACACCCGCAATCTGCCGGATGGCCGCGTCGAGGTGCTCGCCTGCGGCCCGCAGCCGGCACTGGCGGCGCTGGAGAGCTTTCTGTGGCGCGGCCCGCCACACGCCCAGGTGTCAGCGCTGGAGGTGAGCGCCGCGGCGCCTGAGCTCAGCGTCGGTTTCGTGATCCGGCGCTGAGGCTACAGCCTGAATTTGTCACCGAGGTAGACCTCGCGCACTTTCGGATGCGCCAGGATCTGCGTCGGGGTGCCTTCGGCGAGCACCTGGCCGGCGTTGAGCACATAGGCGCGGTCGCAAATCCCGAGCGTCTCGCGCACATTGTGGTCGGTGATCAGCACGCCGATCCCGCGATCTTTCAGATGCGAAACCGCGGCCTGGATTTCGCCGACCGAGATCGGATCGACGCCGGCAAAAGGCTCGTCCAGCATGATGAAGCGCGGCTTGGCCGCCAGTGCGCGGGCGATCTCGACGCGCCGGCGCTCGCCGCCGGACAGGCTCTGTCCCATCTGCCCGCGCAGATGCGTGATCTGCAGTTCTTCCATCAGCGATTCCAGCACCACGGTGCGACCGCGCCGGGTCAGATCCTTGCGCATCTCCAGCACCGTCAGCAGATTGTCCTCGACGGTCAGCCGGCGAAACACCGAGGGCTCCTGCGGCAGATAGCCAATGCCCATGCGCGCGCGATCGGCCATCGACAGCGGCGTGATGTCGCGGCCATCGATCTCGATGCGCCCGCGATCGGCCGCCACCATGCCGACGATCATGTAAAAGCAGGTGGTCTTGCCGGCGCCGTTGGGGCCGAGCAGACCCACCACCTCGCCGATGCTCAAGTGACAGTTGACGCTGCGCACCACTTCGCGGCCGCGATAGCGCTTGGACAGCCCTTCGACCAGCAGCATCGAGTTCAGCCCTTGGGTGCGTCGGCGGCCGCGTCGGCCTTCGGCGGCTTCGGCGGAATCACCAACTCGACGCCGCCGCTGACGTCCTGACCGGCGGCCAGGCGCCCGGTCTTGACCGAGTACACCACCTTTTCCGAGCGCAGCGTGCCCTGCGGTCGCTCCAGCACCACCGCGCCGCGCAGTTCCACGTTCTCCTCGGCCAGTTGATAGTCGATGGTAGCCGCGCGCGCGTTCAGCTCACCGCCGCCATCGAGGGTTTGCTTGAGCGTGGCCGGGCTGCCGGTCAGCAGCGCGCGCGATACCTCGCCCTTGACCTGGGTGATGTCGGCACGCGCGGCGTTAACCACCAGACTGCCCTGCGTGATGCGGACGTTGCCGGTCAGCACGGTCACATCGTCCTTCATGCCGGACTCGAAGCGATCCGACTTGATCTGCATCGGTTGCTGCCGATCGCTTTCCAGCGCCCACGCCGGCGCTGCGAGCAGCGCCAGCAGCGTCGCCCCCGCGAGCAGCGACGCGGAGGACCTATTTCGAGCTTGGCTTGACCTTGGGCGCATATTCACCTTCCACTTGGCTACGCAGGATGAAGTGATCTTGCTTCAGGTCGGCCTGCAAGCCGACGCCGCGCAGATCACTGCCAGGACTGTGAATCTCCACGGCTTCGTCGTTCACTGCAAGCCGTTCGTCCAGTCGGAATTCCAATCGTTCGGTATTGATCCGGATCGGCGAGCGATCCTTGCGCTCACCATCCAGCTGCACGGCGTCGATCAGCCACAGCCGATCCTTGGCAACGTCCAGCCGTCCCGTGTGCGAGACGCCTTTCCAGCGCGTCTGGTCGGCGCTGAGCACATCGAACACCGGCGTTTCGATGAGGTACTCGTCGCTGCGGCGCGGACTGGTGATGCGCGGACTGACCAGCACCAGATTCGGCACGCCGGTTTCGTCATACACGCGCATCTCGACCACGCGGATCTCGTTGTCCTGACGTGCCTTCGGCAATAGCGGCGGCGGCGCTTCGGGCGGCGCGAAGTAACGGATCAGCCCGTAACTGATCGCGGTCGTCGCAACCAGCACGCCCAGCCACAGTCGGGTGCGCTCCGGGGTCAAGGTGCGCCGTCCAGATAGGGCGCCAGCAGCGCGTCGAGCCGACCTTGCGCAGTGAGCACGTACTCGATGAACTCCCGAACGGCGCCGGTGCCGGGGGCGCGCGTCGCGCACCAATGGCAGCGCTCGCGCACGGCAGGAAAGGCGCTCGGCACTGTGGCGGCCAGACCCACCCGGGTCAGGATCGGCAGATCGGGCCAGTCGTCGCCCATGAAGGCGGCGTCTTCAAAGCCAATCTGGTAGTGCGCCAACAATTGTTCGAAGGCCGGTCGCTTGGCGTGCGTGCCGAGCAGGACGTGCTCGATGCCGAGTTCCGCCAACCGACGTGCGGCGGCGGCGCTGGGGCGCGCGCTGATCACGCAGCTGTGAATGCCGGCAGCCGCGAGCAGCTTCAGGCCAAGGCCGTCCTGCACATGGAAGGATTTGCTGTCGGCGCCCTCTGGGCCGTACAGCAGTTTGCCGTCGGTGAGCACGCCGTCGACATCGAAGCCGATCAAGCGGATGCGGCTGGCGCGCGCGCGCGTGTCCGCCGCCATCAGATCACCCGCGCACGCAGCAAATCGTGGAAGTTCAGCGCGCCGACCAGACGTCCGCTGCCATCGACCACCAGCAAGGCATTGATTTTGTGGGTTTCCATCATCCGCGCCGCCTCGATCGCCAGTTTGTCGGCGCTGATCGTGCGCGGATTCGGGGTCATCAGCGTGGCCACCGGCGTGGCGCGCAGATCAACGCTGGCATCGTCGAGCAGACGGCGCAGATCGCCATCGGTGAAGACGCCGCAAAGGCGATCCTCGGCGTCGGCAATCGCCGTCATGCCGAGGTTCTTGCGGGTCATTTCCACCAGGGCTGCCTTGACGCTGGCATCGGGCTCCACCCGCGGAATCTCCGCGCCGGTGTGCATCACATCGCTGATGCGGACCAGCAGGCGCCGGCCCAACTGCCCGGCCGGGTGCGAGGCGGCAAAGTCATCGGCGGTGAATCCACGCGCTTCCAGCAGCGCAATCGCCAGCGCATCGCCCATCACCAGGGCGGCCGTGGTGCTGGCCGTCGGCGCCAGACCCAGCGGACAGGCTTCCTCGCTGACCGCCACATCCAGATGCACGTCGGCCAGGCGCGCCAGGCTGGAGCGCTCGTTGCCCGTCATCGCAATCAGGCTCACGCCCTTGCGTTTGACCACCGGCAGGATCATCAGCAGCTCATCGGTTTCACCCGAATTGGACAGCGCCAGCACCACGTCCTTGGTCGTGATCATGCCGAGATCGCCATGACTGGCTTCGGCCGGATGCACGAAGAAGGCCGGCGTGCCGGTGCTGGCCAGCGTCGCCGCGATCTTGCGCGCGATGTGGCCCGATTTGCCGATGCCGCTGACCACCACGCGACCCTCGCAGCCGAGCATCAACTCGCAGGCGCGGATGAATGCGGCGTCCACACGCGCGCCGAGCGCAGCGATGGCCGCGGCCTCGATGGCGATCACGCGGCGACCGGCTTCGGCGATCGCGTGGGCGGGCAGGCCACTCACCGGCCGGGACAGGATGGCATTCATGCGAGGATCCAGAAGACAGCGGTCGTTTCACTAATCCAGCGGCATCCGATAGCATCGGCGCCCCTTTTGCAGACCCGCAGACGCTGGTCCGACGAAAGGCCGCAGTCTACACCCGAGCAGCCTGAACCCAAGCCCAGCCGGATACGCCCCATGGATGCCGCCACTGTCAAAGCGATGATTGCTGCTGGAATGCCGGAGGCGCAGGTCGACGTCGAAGGCGCCGACGGCGTCCATTTCGAAGCGCTGGTGATCGCCTCCGAATTCGCCGGAATGCGCCCGCTGCAGCGCCACCGGCGGGTGTATCAAACGCTGGGCGACGCGCTCGGCGGCGCCATCCACGCGCTGGCTCTGAAAACACTGACGCCCGAGGAATGGGCGGCGCGCGGCAATCCGCCGGCGTAACTCCAAGCAAAGGACACCTGCATGGCCAAGATCATTGTCGAGGGCGGCACGCCGCTGAATGGCGAAGTCTGGATTTCCGGCGCCAAGAACGCCGTCCTGCCGATTCTCTCGGCCACCCTGCTCGCCGATGGGCCGTGCATGATCGGCAATGTGCCGCATCTGCACGACGTGACGACCACCATGGAACTGCTCGGCCAGATGGGCGTTGAGTTGGTGGTCGACGAGCGCATGCGCATCCACGCCGATCCGACCAAGATCACCTCCTGCTTCGCCCCCTACGATCTGGTCAAGACCATGCGCGCCTCGATCCTGGTGCTCGGTCCGCTGGTGGCGCGTTTTGGTCATGCCGAGGTCTCGCTGCCAGGCGGTTGCGCCATCGGCACGCGCCCGGTGGATCTGCATATCAAGGGCCTGGAAGCGCTCGGGGCCGACATCACGGTCGAAGCCGGCTACATCAAGGCGCGCGCCAAGCGACTGCGCGGCGCCCGCATCGTGCTCGATCTGGTCACCGTCACCGGCACCGAGAACATCATGATGGCGGCCACGCTGGCCGAGGGCACCACCATCATCGAGAACGCTGCGCAGGAGCCCGAGGTGGTCGATCTGGCGAACTTCCTGATCGAAATGGGCGCGCGCATCGAAGGCGCCGGCAGCAACACGATCACCGTGCACGGCGTCGAGCGTCTGGCCGGCTGTCAGTACGATGTGCTGCCGGATCGCATCGAGACCGGCACCTTCCTGGTGGCGGGTGCGATCAGCGGCGGCCGCGTGCTGCTCAAGCGCGCTCGCCCAAAGACGCTGGATGCGGTGCTGCAAAAGCTCGAAGAGGCCGGTGCGCATCTGAACGTCACCGACGACTCGGTCGAGCTCGACATGCAGGGGCGGCGTCCGCGTGCCGTGACCGTTACCACCGCGCCCTACCCCGCCTTCCCGACCGATATGCAGGCGCAATTCACCGCGCTGAACACGGTGGCCGAAGGCGTCGGGATGGTCACCGAGACGGTGTTCGAGAACCGTTTCATGCACATCCAGGAATTGCGCCGGCTCGGCGCCGACATCAAGCTGCACGGCAACACCGCCGTCATCACCGGTGTCGCCCACATGACCGGCGCGCCGCTGATGGCGACCGATCTGCGCGCCTCCGCCAGTCTGGTGCTGGCGGGCCTCGCGGCCGGTGGCGAGACCACGATAGACCGCGTGTACCACATCGACCGCGGCTACGAGTGCATTGAAGAGAAGCTCGGCGCGCTCGGCGCGCGCATTCGTCGTTTGCCGAACTGAGCGGTGTGCGGGGCACCGGCGACCAGGCGCGCCGCGTGCCCCACGCTGACGGGATTTCGCCCGCCGCCGGCCTGCAGTACGCTTAGGCGGACCCAGCGATCGGGAGTGCGTGCTGATGCGCCTGTCATCCGCCTTGAGGCTGGCTGGCCTGCTGTGGCTGAGCAGCGCGGTGCTCGCGGCCCCGGTCGCGCCGCGTATCACTGGCGGCGCCATGCAGATCCGTTTCAACATGGATCGACTGGCCGCGCAGGCGGTGCAGGTGCGCGTCGATGGCCGTGATCTGATGCGGCGCGGATCGGCGATCGTCGAGTTCGCGTTGCGCCGCGATCACACGCTGGGGCTGGTCTGGTCCGGCAGCGGACCGGCCGGTTACACCGATGGCAGTCTGGCGGTTGATCAAGGTTTCCAGCTGCAGTTGCGCGCTGGACGACTCGATCTGCGCCGCTTCACGCTGACGCCCGCCACCGACCCGCGCGAGTGGGAGTTGACGGCGCCGGACGGCAGCGTTTGGTTCCTGATCCGCCACCAGATGCCGCGTATCCGCGCGGGGCATTACCTGCTGCGCAGCGCTGATCTGGTCGCCACCACCGCCTTCGCCGAGCGCGCGGGTGCGCCGACACTGGCCGGCGCCTATGTGGGCGAAGTCAAACTGGACGCGGAGATTCGCGGCGTCCCGAGCGCCGCCAAGTCGACTTCAGGCGGGCCGAACTTCCACGGCAGCGGCAGCTATGTCGCTGACGTCCTGCTGGAGGATTACAGCCTGCAGTTTCTGCGCTGTCGCACCAGCGCCGGGGTCAACGGCTGCAATGGACCGGGTGGCGATGATGGCGAGGTGGTGTTCGCGCCGAGTTCGACCCTGCGCAACAGCGATCAAGCCACCACCGCCGATGTGCCCTGGTACGAGAAGTTCCAGACCAGCCCCTATGCCTATCCCTATCCGGGCAACGACCAGCACCCGTATCTGATCTGGAACCTGTACCGCGTCTACGACGGTCAGTTGCAGCAGATCGGCGCCTCTGGCCTCAAGCACGCCTTCCTGACCACCAATTTCGGCTGCAGCAATCCCTACGGCAACAACATCCTGAGCCGCAACTGCGGCGACACCTACGGCACCGGCAGCAATGACAGCACGGTGGATCTGGGCGCGCGCAGCGAGTTGATTCCGCACACCGGCCGCTGGGGCCGCTGCGGCTCCGGATTCGACAGCAACTGCGATGGGCAATTCACTTCTGCTGACAGCAACTGGTTGTGCGCCCAGGGCAATCCACAGCCGGAGTGCTTCTACCGCTACCGTCTGCGCACGCGCGAATCGCAGCTGGAACTCGCCGGCGCCAGCTACTACAGCGATTCCTGGTACGTGGTGATGGACGACAGCAACATCTACAACTCGATGGCGCATCGCAGCCTGAGTCTGAACCCATTGCCCAATGTCTGGTTCGTGCAGAGCGAGGGCGCGTACACGCCGGGCTCGGTGCTGGACAGTTGGGTAGACCCGATCCTCCATCCGACCCAGAACGTCGAACTGGTCACGCCGGAGGGCCGCGTCAAGATCGCCGTGAAGGTCAAAGCGCTGGCGAGTTGTCCGGTCGGCAGCGGACTTAGCGGCAGTTGCTATCGCTACGACTACGCCATCCACAATCTCTCGCTGGCGCGTGCACTGCTGCGGACCACAGCGCCCGCCGATCCCTATGCCAACCTGCAAGTGCTGAGCAATACCGGCATCGTCAGCGTGTCGATGCCGCGCGGCGCGGAAGCCGGGGCGGCCCTGGGAGCCGACAGCTTCGCCGATATCGACACCAGCCCCGGCAATGACTGGAGCGCCAGCCTCGGCCCGAGCAGCGTGCAGTGGACGGCGCCAGTCGGCAACGCCTTGAATTGGGGGCAGTTGTTCCGCTTCTCGTGGATCAGCAATGCGCCGCCGGATCCCGATTACACCGGCGCGGTCGTGCTCGGCATGCCGGTCGACGGGGCGCCTGCCAGTTACACGGTGCGGATCATGGTGCCGAACAGCCTCAGCCTGTATGCCAACGGCTGGGAGTGATGGCGGGCCCGGAGGGACTCGAACCCCCGACCACCTGGTTCGAAGCCAGGTGCTCTATCCAACTGAGCTACGGACCCGCTCGGCGCGGATGCTACAAAGGCAGCTTGCGAATGAACAGCCCGGAACCAGTGGTCCGCAGAGCTTGATGCGGAGGGCCTGGATGCTGGACTGCCGGAATTCGATCACGACAGCGCCCTCACCCGTCTGGCGCTACGCGCCAGCCCGCCGGGAGAGGGATTCGAGCGGCGTCGCAGAGCGAACTCGCGCTCCCGGCGAGAGAGAAATTCACGCTGCTGTCGAGAGAAGGATTCACGCTGACGGTGGGAGAAGTGCTGCGGCGAGCACGTCGCCATGCGGAATCCTTCTCCCCGCGGGAGAAGGTGGCCCCCAGGGCCGGATGAGGGCGGCTTCCCAGTCCGGCTAGCCCTGCACTCAAGGGGACTCCAGCCGCCGCGCGCTCAACCGAGGCGTACGCTACGCATCGACAGTGAGCCCAGGTCGAAGTCGGTCGTCAGCATCTGCAGCGTGTCGTCGGCATGGCGCATCCCGGCCAGGTACAGCAAGGGCAAGTAATGCTCCGGCGTCGGCACTGACAGCGCGGCGCCCGGCCATTGCGCGTACTGGCACAGTGCCTCGTCGTCGCCGCGCAGCAGCGCCTCGGCGACCGCGCGATCGAAGGCGAGCGCCCAGTCCGGCGTGTGGCCCGGACTCAACCGGCCCAGATTGTGGACGATGTTGCCGCTGGCCAGCAGCAGCACGCCGTCCTCGCGCAGGGCGCGCAGATCGCGCGCCAACTGCAAATGCGCCGCCGGCGTCAGGTCGCGCCCGAGGCTGAGCTGCGCCACCGGCACATCGGCGTGTGGATAGAGCGCCGACAGCACGCACCAGGCGCCGTGGTCCAGACCCCAACTGGCCGTCAGTTGCAGCCGGGATTCGCCGACCAGCGCCTGCGCCGCGCGCGCCAGCGCGGGCGCCCCCGGGGCGGCGTAGCGCTGCGCGCACAAGGCCGGTGGAAAGCCGCCGAAGTCATGGATGGTCGGCGGCGGGTCCAGCGTGCAGACTGCGCTGCGCGAGGTTTCCCAGTGCGCCGACACGCACAGGATGGCGCGCGGGCGCGGCAGTGCCTCGCCCAGCGCGGCCCAGGCGCGGCGGTAGGGGTTGTCGGTAATCGCGTGCATCGGGTTGCCATGCCCGATGAACAACGCCGGTTGCCGCCTCACGCTCATTCTTCGAGCAGGCTGCGCAGCATCCACGCGGTTTTCTCGTGGACTTCCAACCGCTGCGTCAACAGGTCGGCGGTGGGCTGGTCATCAGCGGCATTGACCACCGGGAACAGCTTGCGCGCGGTCCGCGCGGTGGCTTCCTGCGCAGCCACCAGATGGCGAATCATGTCATTGGCCTTGGGCACGCCATCGACCTCGTCAATCGAGGCCAGCTTGACGAACTCCTTGTAGGTCCCCGGTGCCGGGAACCCGAGCGCGCGGATGCGCTCGGCGATCAGATCCAGCGCCGCCCACTGCTCGGTGTATTGGGTCATGAACATCTGATGCAAGCTGTTGAACTGCGGTCCGGTGACGTTCCAATGGAAGTTGTGCGTCATCAGGTACAGCGTGTAGCTGTCTGCCAGCAGGGCCGACAGACCCTTGACGATCTTCTCGCGCGCATCTGCAGGGATGCCGATATCGATCTGCGCCGCTTTGGATTTCTTCGCCATTTCGATCACTCCTGTCTGCACCTTTGGACGATGAGGGCCAGTGCGCCCGATTCAAGTCACTGCTTCAAACGATAGCCGGTGCGGAAGATCCACCAGACCGCCAGCAGGCAGACCGCAAAAAAACCCAGCGTGGCGCTCAGGCTGATGCCGACGGCAACGTCGGCCTGGCCATAGAAGCTCCAGCGAAAGCCAGACACCAGATAGACGATCGGGTTGAACAAGGCCAGCGTGCGCCAGCCTTCTGGCAGCATGTCGATCGAATAGAAGGCGCCGCCGAGGAAGGTCAGCGGCGTGACGATCAGCATCGGGATCACCTGCAACTGCTCCCAGTTCTGCGCCCAGATGCCGACGATGAAACCGAACAGACAGAAAGTCAGCGCCGTCAGCAGCAGAAAGCCGATCATCCACAGCGGGTGCGCAATCTGGATGGACACGAACAGACTGGCGGTGGCCAGGATGACGAGGCCCAGAATCACTGACTTGGTCGCCGCGGCGCCCACATAGGCCAGCACGATCTCGAAAGCCGACACCGGCGCCGACAGCACCTCGTACAGCGTGCCGGTCCAGCGCGGAAAATGGATGCCGAAGGAGGCGTTGTTGATGCTCTCGGTCAGCACCGACAGCATGATCAAGCCAGGGACGATGAAGGCGCCGTAGCTGACGCCATCGACCTGCCCCATGCGGCCGCCGATGGCGGCACCGAAGACCACGAAATACAGCGAGGTGGTGATCACCGGCGTCAACAGGCTCTGTCCGACCGTGCGCAGAAAGCGAGCCATTTCAAAGCGATAGATCGCCCAGACGCCGCGGCGATTGAAGGCTGGCACGTGGTAGTCGGCGCTCATGCCGCCTCCGCACGCTGGCTGACCAGACTGACGAAGATGTCCTCCAGCGAGCTTTGCCGGGTATTGAGATCGCTGTAGGCGATGCCAAGTTCGTCGAGCCGACGCAACAGCGTCGGGATGCCGGAATGCTCGGCGTGGGTATCAAAGCTGTAGACCAACTCGCCGCCGCCGGCGCTGAGCGCAAGCCCCCAGTCCGCCAGCGCCGCCGGCACCTGAGCGAGCGGCTGCAGCAACTGCACGCTGAGTTGCTTGCGGCCGAGCTTTTTCATCAGCGTGGCCTTGTCCTCTACCAGAATCAGCTCGCCGCGCTGGATCACGCCGATCCGGTCAGCCATTTCCTCGGCCTCTTCGATGTAGTGCGTGGTCAGGATGATGGTGACCCCGGAATCGCGCAGACGCCGCACCAGCGTCCACATGTCGCGGCGCAGTTCCACGTCGACGCCGGCAGTCGGCTCGTCCAGGAACAGGATGGCCGGCTCGTGCGCCAGCGCCTTGGCGATCATCACCCGCCGCTTCATGCCGCCAGACAGCGTCTGGATGCGGTCCTTGCGTTTCTCCCACAGCGAGAGATCGCGCAGGATCTGCTCAACCAGCCCGGGATTGGGCGGGCGACCAAACAGGCCGCGGCTGAAGCTGACCGTCGCCCACGGCGTTTCGAACATGTCGGTCGCGATTTCCTGCGGCACCAGGCCGATCAGCGCCCGCGCCGCGCGATAGTCCTGATGGATGTCATGGCCGCCGGCCTCTACGCGCCCACCACTCGATTTGACGATGCCGCAGACGATGTTGATCAGCGTCGACTTGCCGGCGCCATTCGGTCCCAGCAACGCAAAGATCTCGCCCTTGCGGATATCGAGATTGACCGGCTTCAGCGCCTGCAAACCCGAGGCGTAGGTCTTGCTCAAATTCTGGATCGACAGGATCGGACTCATTCGGGCTCCCGGGCCACTGACCGCGGCCGTGTAGCATGCCGCGGCATCGCAGCGCGGGAGGATAGCGGACATGGGCGTGCGGCAAGGCCGGAGGACGGCATGAACGCGGGCAGCTACTACGCCGCGACCCGGCGCGAACCCGCCGAGTACCCGGCGCTGCACGGCCAACAGCGCACGCGCGTCGTCGTGGTGGGCGGCGGCTACGCCGGATTGGCGACCGCGCTGGGCCTGGCCGAGCGCGGCGTGCACGAGGTACTGCTGCTGGAGGCGCAGGCGATCGGCTACGGCGCCAGTGGCCGCAATGGCGGCTTCGTGTTCGGCGGCTACTCGCTCGGCGAGGCCGCCTTGCGCGCCGCCGTGGGCGCCGACACCGCGCGCTGGATGTACCAACAAACGCTGGATGCCGTCCGGTTGATCCGTGAGCGCATTGCCCGCGAGCAGATCGACTGTGACCCGGTCGATGCCGGCGTGCTTTGGGCCAACTGGTTCCGCGATCCTGAAGTCCTGGCGTCGCGTCAGCGCCTGCTGCGGGATCAGTTCGGCGTCGATTGGACTTCGGTGTCGCCGAGCGCGCTGCGCGAGCAGCTCTGCACCGAGCGCTACCACGGCGCCTTGTACGAGGCCGGGGCCTTCCACGTGCATCCGCTGAACCTCGCGCTTGGCCTGGCGCGGGCCTGCAGCGCGCGCGGGGTGCGCGTACACGCCGGCAGTCCGGTGCTCGCCATCGAGCGCGCCGGAAGCCACTGGCGCGTGCAGACGCCGGAAGCCAGCGTGAGTGCCGATGAGGTGGTGGTGGCCGGCGGTGGTTATCTGAATCTGCTGCCACCGCTGCGCCGGGCGCTGTTGCCGATCGCAACCTATGTCGCCGTCACCGAGCCGCTGGGTGAGCGCCTGGCGCAGGCCGTGCGCACGCGGGCGGCGGTGTACGACAGCCGTTTCGCCTTCGACTACTACCGCGCCCTGCCCGACAGCCGTCTGCTGTGGGGCGGGCGCATCTCGATCCTGGATCGCTCGCCGGCGGCCGTGGCGCGGCTGCTGCAGCGCGATATTGCCCGCGTCTATCCGCAGCTCGGCCGCGTGCGCATCGACTACGCCTGGAGTGGCCTGATGAGCTACGCCCGTCACGAGATGCCGCAAATCGGTCGCCTGCCCTCCGGCCTGTGGTACGCGCAAGCCTTTGGTGGCCATGGCGTGGCCACCACCACCGCGATCGGCGAGCTGCTGGCCCGCGCCATCGCCGAGGGCGATCAGGACTGGCAGCGCTTTGCCCCTTTCGGCCTGAGCCCGACCTGGCGTCCGCTGGGCTATCTGGCCGCGCAGGCGAACTACAGCTGGCTGCAGGCGCGCGACTGGTGGAAGGACCGCCAGTCGGCCGGCAGCTGACTCCATCCGCGCCTGCGCATCAGATTGGCGCGCCGGGCGGCACCACCGGCAGCGGGCGCAGCTTCACCGAGGCCGGGTCATTGAGGTAGCGCCGCACGCGGTCGGCGGCGGCGGCGCGATCCACCTGCCCCGGCTCGCGCGCGGCCCAGTCGGCGAACTGACGCAGCTGCGCGCGCAGGTCGGCGTCCACGGTGGGATGCAAAGTGCCCGCGTCCACGCTCGCCAACAGGGCATCCAGCACCACCCAGTTGACGCTGCGCTGCACCTGGGCCAGACGCGGATCGGCCGGCACCGGGGCACGCCAACTGGCCTCCAGCAAGGCATTCATCAAGGCCTCGATGCCCGGCAAGGCGGGGTCGGCGGCGTGCTGCAGAGCCAGCCGCTGCAATCGCGGCGGCGCCAGCAGGAACTGCAGCGTCAGGGCGGCGGCCGCATCGGCGGCGCCCAGCGGGTCGAACAGCGGCGTCGCCCGCGTGCCGAAGTACTCGCGATCCCGCATCGAATCGACCGACGGCGGCGTCAGCTGCGCCAGCACCGCCTCCGGCAAGCTGAGCTCGGCTGGCGACAGCGTGCGCATCAACTGCTGCAGCGCCGTGCGCTGGGTCGCCGCATCCACCGGCGTGGCGCCTGCCGGCGTATCCCCGGCGAGCCCGTAACGATAGCGGGCGCCGCCGAGTAGGCGCGCCAGCGCCTCGGTTTGGTAGCGATGCAAGAGGTAGATCGGCACCAGCCTGGCTTCCAGCTCGCCCAACTGCCGATCCGGCGGCAGCACGCCTACCCCGAAGTGCGCCAGCGCATGGCGGCGCGCCGCCAGCAGACGCTCGAAGCCGGCGATCGGATCGGTGCCTTGCAGATCCCACAGGGCGCCATCGGGATGCGCATCGCCCGGCGCACGCGCGTCGGCGTCACTGACGTAGGAGTAGCCGTCGCGGAGGATGCGTGCGCGCAGCGCGGCCAGCCCGTCAGCATCCCAATTCCCGTAGCCATGCTGCACCAGGAAGCGATCCCAAGCGCCCACGCCCACACCGTATGCGCCGGTCAGCACGGGCTTGCCATCGGCCGCCAGTGTGATCAGCGGATGCGGATAGTCCATCACCGAGCCATTGCCCTGCAGGCTGGCGGCAAAGTTGTGCGCGAAGCCGAGCGAGTGACCGACCTCGTGTGCGGCCAGTTGCCGCAGCCGCGCCAGCGCCATCTGCAGCGCCTGATCCGCCAGCGCCGCGGCATCGCTCTGGCCGTAGGGCGCCAGCAGCGCCTCAGCAATCAGAATGTCTTGGCGCACGCGCTGCGAGCCCAGGTTCACCACGCCTTTGAGAATCTCGCCGGTGCGCGGATCGACGATCGCATCGCCGTAAGACCAGCCACGCGTGGCTCGGTGGGTCCAGGTGATCACGTTGTAGCGGATGTCCATCGGATCGGCACCTGCCGGCAGCAGCTCGGCGCGAAATCCACCCGGAAAGCCGGCCTCGGCGAAGGCAGCCGACCACCAGTTGGCGCCCTCCAGCAAGGCGCTGCGTATCGGCTCTGGCGTGCCGCGATCCAGATAGAACACGATCGGCTTCTCTACCTGCCCGTCGGTGCCCTTCTGCAGGCGAAAGCGCGGCTGCAGGCGGCGCTGCAGCGAGGCGCCGAGCGGCTGGGCGAAATCCACGCTGGCAATGCTGAAGGCGCCCGAGGCCGGGTGATAGGGACGCGGCTCGAAGCCCGGCGGCGGCAGGCGCACCAGACTGATGTGCTGACGCAAGCTCAGGGCGCTGGGATCGGCGGCCACCTGCTTGACAAACTCGCCCTCGCCCGGACCGCTCAAGGTCAGCAGCGCCTCCAGTTCAGTGTTGTCCGGAAAGCTACGCGCCGACTCGGCGAGCACCGCGGAACGCTCGGCATCGACCTGATAGTCGCCCTGCCCGCTGGCCTTCAGCGCCGCCGCGATGCCATGGCGGTCGGCGGTCAGGAAACTCGCAAAATCCACCAGCCACAGCGGCTGCTCAGCGCCCTGGCGCCGACCCTTGCGCGCGGGCTGCGCGATCAGCTTGCCGGCCCACAGCACCGCGGGCGCAAAGGCGTCGGTGGCGGCCGCGACCTCATCGGCGTCCACCGACAGTGCGCCGTAGCGCGCGTTGTCGGCAATCAGCAACAGGCGATCACCCACACGCCGGAAGCGCGCCAGCGTGCGCACGCCGGTCTGCCCGCGGTCGAGTCCGACGTCGTTGGACCCGAGGCCGCCCGGCAAGGCGGTGACCAGCAGGAAGGGCGCATCGAGTTCATGCACGCCGATCAGCACGCGCCCGGCCGCGGGATCGCGGTAGACATCGACAAAACCAGGCAGATGCTCGGTCCCGGCCAGCGGGTCGGGCGTGGCCTCGCGGGCGATCGCCGCAAAGGCCAGCCAGCACAGGCACCAGGCGCACACAATGCGTGCTGTCATCGACGCAGGTCCTCGCAGCGAAAGTCCGTACACTAGCCGCAGACTCGCCGCGCTGGCGAGAGACCTCGGCACCGGTGCAGGAACCGCAGCGATGACTCAGACGGCGGGGGAGTTGGTTTGCGTGGGCACCGGCATGCTGCTGGGCGGTCATCTGTCGCCACGCGCACGCACCGAGATCGAGCGCGCAGACGTGGTGTACGCGGCCATGTCCGATGGCCTGGTCGAACTCTGGTTGCAACAGATCAATCCGCGCTTCATCAGCCTGCAGCCGCTCTATCGCGAAGGCCGCTCGCGCCGGCACAGCTACGAGGACATGGTGGCGACCATGATCGATGCGGTCTGCGCCGGCAAGCGCGTCTGCGGCGCCTTCTACGGCCATCCGGGGGTGTTCGCCTGGGTCGCCCATGAAGCCATCCGGCAGGCTCGCGCGCTCGGTCTGGCGGCGCGCATGGAGCCCGGCATCTCGGCCGAAGATTGTCTGTATGCCGACCTCGGCATCGATCCCGGCAGCTGCGGCTGCCAGCACTACGAGGCCAGCCAGTGGATGCTGTACCGCCGTCGGGTCGACCGCGCGGCCTATCTGATCCTCTGGCAGGTAGCGATTGCGGGCGACCGCAGTCTGGCGCGCTTCGCCACCAGCAGCGCCTACCGAGCACTCCTGGTCGAGGTACTGCGCCGCGACTACCCGGCCGACCACCCGATCATCCTGTATCGCGCAGCTACCTCGCCGCTCGACACGGCGCAGATCCGCCACGCCCGTCTGGCCGAACTGCCTGAGTTGGCGATCGATCTCGCCGATACGCTGGTGCTGCCGCCGGCCGAGGCGATGCAGCCTGACATCGAAGTGATGCTGCGACTGGACGCGCTGGACGAGGCATGAGCATGCTGCTGCTGCGCCCGCTCGCGGCGGCGGACGAGGACTTGTACCTGAGTCTTTACGGCGACGCCGGCACCATGGCCTGGATTGCCCCGGTGCTGACGCTGCCGCAGGCCCGGCGCAGCTTCCAGGCAGCGTTGGCGCTGCCGGCGCACCCGCTCCACGGTGCCCAGCGTCTGGTTGGGACGGTCGACGCGGCGTCGGTTGCGCTGTACGCCTGCGAGCCCGATCGTCATGGCGTCGTCGACATCGGCGTGCTGGTGCTCGCTGCCGCCCGGCGCCGTGGCCACGCCCAAGCGGGACTCCGCGCGCTGATCGATGGCACCCGCAATGCCGGCGCCAGTCATTGGCGCATGCAGATAAACCGTGAAAATGCGCCTATGCTGCGTCTCGCTGCGGCGCTGGGATTTCAGCCTGCGCAGGGCGGCAATGGCGGGCCGGACTGGCAATGCTGGGAGGCCCATGCGTGACCGCAGTATCGTCAAACCAGGGGATCGATGCGCAATGAATACGGCCATGGCGTTCTTGGAAACACTCGGTAGCGATCGCAGCCTCGCCAGCAACGAGGCCGAATTGACCGCCGCCGCCACCGCGGCCGGGCTTTCGCCGGCATTGATCGACGCCATTGCCCGGCGCGATCGTCATCAGTTGGAGAGCCTGCTCGGCGCGCGTCACAATCTGATCTGTGCCGTGTTTCCGGTCGATCCGGGCAAACAGGGCGATGAAGAAGCGCCGGATGAAGTGCCGGATGAGCAACCGCAACAGCGCCGGGTAGCCTGAGTGCCCCAGCATGCGTCTAGGCTGTGCGCTGGCCGCGATTCTCTGGCTGTCGTCCGCGGCGGCTGACGATATCGATGGTCGCCTGCAGTTAGCCGAGGCGCACAAGCGGACCGAGCTGGCGCTATTTGCCAGCGAACTGGATGCGCTGGACGCGCTAAAGGGGCGGCTCAACCCGCGCCAAGCCGAGCATTTGGCCTATCTGCGCGCATGGCAACGTACCTACGCCGGGGATTTCGAGGCCGCGGTCCCGCAGTTTCAGCGCATCATCGAGAGCGGCGAAGACCCGGTCATCCGATTCCGCAGTCGGGTCACGCTGCTGAATGCACTGACGCTGTCGCGGCGCTATGCCGACAGTTTCGAGCAGCTCAGTGTGGTGCTGGATCAACTCGACAGCATCGGCGATGACGCCGCCGAATCCCAGGCGCTGGGCGCCGCCGCGCAGCTGCTCAATCAAGTGGCGCAATACCAGGAGAGCCTGCGCTACTCGACGCGCCTGCTGCAGGAGAGCACCTTGCCCTGGGCACGCTGTGGCGCCGCACAGTTGCAGTTCGAGTCCAAGGTCAAGTCGGGCCTGATGACCACCGTCGATGGTGATCTGGAACGCTGGGCCGACGAGTGCGGCGTGCGCGGTGAACCGGTGTTCTCCGGGCTGATGCGCACCTACATCGCGCGGCTGCATCTGCAGAATGGCCAGCCCGAGCGCGCGCTCGCGGCGCTGAATCAGCATCTGACGGCCATCCGCGAGACGCGCTACCCGCTGCTGATCGCCGATGTCGCCTCCAAACGGGCCACCGCCTATCTGGCCATCCAGCAACTGCCGGAGGCCGAGCGCAGCGCGCAGGAAGCCATTGATCTGATCAAGCCGGGACAGATCGTGGAGGCGCTGCCCGAGGCCTGGCGCGTGCGCTATCAGGTCGCGGAACAGCGCGGCGACTACGTCGGCGCGCTACGCGCGCTGGAGCGCTATCAGGCGGCGGATCGGGCCTATCTGGATGACATCGGCCAGCGCGCGCTGGCCTTTGAGCTGGCGCGTCATCAGGCACGCGCCAAGTCCTTTGAAATCGCCAGCCTGAATCAACAGAACCAGCTGCTGCAGCTGGAGCAGCAGATCAGCACGCAAAGCGTGCGCAACGCACGCCTGTCGAGCGTGCTCTTGCTGAGCGTCCTGATCCTCGCGGTGGTCTTTGCGCTACGCACGCGCAAGCTCAAGCGCCACTACCAGTTGCTGGCGCAGCAAGACAGCCTGACCGGCGTCGCCAGTCGTCCGCACTTCATGGACGAAGCTGCGCGCTTGCTCGATCAGTTGCGTCGCCAGGGCCGGCCGGCGGCGCTGCTGCTGATGGATCTGGATCACTTCAAGAACGTCAACGACCGCCACGGCCACGCCGTCGGCGATGAGGTCCTGCGCAGCGCAACTGCCGCCAGCCGCGCGCATTTGCGGCCGCAGGACTTGTACGGCCGTCTGGGCGGCGAGGAGTTTGCGCTGCTGCTGCCGGGTTTGACCCCTGAGCAGGCGTTGGCGCTGGCCGAGCGCTGCCGACTCGCGCTGGTCGAGGTGAGATTCGGTGGCGAAGGCGAGCGCGAACGGCTGTCGGCCAGCTTCGGCCTCGCCTGCACGGCGGATTCTGGCCACCAGTTGCATCACCTGCTGATCGATGCGGATCGCGCGATGTACAGGGCCAAGCATCAGGGCCGCAACTGCGTGGTCCGCCACCTGCCCGAGGCGGAGTCGAACAGCGGGCCCGCGCCCGCAGGCGTTGCTCACTCCACCGGCAGATAGAGATCGGTGATCAGCTCGGCCTCCGCGGTGCTGCCGGGGTCGCTGACGAACTCGCTGTAAACGCGATCACGCGTCTTCAGATCATGGATCTGCGCATAGGCGCGCAGCTGCTCCAGGGCCGGGACCAAACCGTCATAGCCGCCGATATGACGCAAGCGCAGCGCACGGCCGGCATAGCTCGTGCCCGCTTGCACCGGCGCCTGCAGCGCCACATCAGTGCGATCAACCGGGATCGCGGCATCGAAGCCATAGCCGCGCTCGTCCCAGTAGTTGTCGATACCCAGCGGCGCTCCGGCCTGTTTGAGGCCAAGCGCTTCGATCTGCGCCAGGATCTGCTGATAAGCCACGCCATAGGCCTGCGAGATCGCCTGCATATCCTTGGTGCTGGACGCCGTCACGTACAGCATCGGTCGCGCACTGAGTTCGACGGTGTCGACCGTCAACCCGGCGATGTCGACCTTCGGCAACTTTTCGGCCAGCGTCTTCAGTTGCGCCAGGCCGCGCTCGTAATCGCCGCCGACAAATTTGTCGACCATCAGTCCGAAATAGCGATTCAGCGGGTTGTTGCCGAGATCGGTGGCAAAACTCCAGGTCAGTCGCGTGCCCTCGCCTTCCGCCGTCAGCACCAGACTGGCTTTGGCCACCCCCATCTCGCCGAAGTCCAGATCCGTTTCGACGCGACTGTCGGGCTCGCTCAGCGTGATCGTCTGCTTGCCGGTGCCGACCTGCTCATTGCCGGTCCACGCCATGCTCGCGCCGACGCCCGACTGCGGTCCCGAGTAGGTGTAGACCGCCGCCGGATCGAGCGCAAACCAGGGCGACCATTGATTGAAGCGCTGATAGGAATTGAGCAGCGGGAAAATCACGCTGGCCGGACGATCGATGAGAATCGAGCGCTCCACCCGCGCATTCGAGGGCAGCAAGAAACCGATCAGCAACAACAGGGCGCACAGGCCCGCCAGACCGAAGGCCAAGCGTTTCAGCAGCTTCATTGTGTGCACCTCGCTTACACGGGATGCGGATGTTACGACGCCTATCCAGGCACAGGAACAGGCGCCGGGGCTCAAAGCATCGCTCGTACCTTGTGCAGCGCGGCAAGGAAACGATCCACTTCCTCGTCCGTGTTGTAGAAGGCCAGCGAAGCACGCAGCGTGGCACCGACGCCAAAACGCTGCATCAGCGGATGCGCACAGTGTTGCCCCGAGCGTACGGCGATGCCCTCGAGGTCGAGCAGCATCGCCAGATCGGTGGCGTGCGCGCCCTCGACGACGAAGCTGCACACCGCAACGCGCTCCGGCGCATCACCGATCAGCCGCAGACCGGGCACATCCACCAAGCCACGCCGCAAGCGCTCGCCCAGCGCATGCTCATGGGCGCGCAAGGCCGGCAGGTCCAAGGTGTCCAGATAGTCGATCGCCGCCGCCAATCCGACAAAGCCGGCAATATTGGGCGTGCCCGCCTCGAAGCGGCGTGGCGGCGGCGCATACAGCGTGCCGTCGAAGCGCACCTGCTCGATCATCTCGCCGCCACCGATCCACGGACTCATGGCATCCAGTAGCGCGTAGCGCCCCCACAGCACGCCGGTGCCGGTCGGCCCATACAGCTTGTGACCGGTGTAGACGTAGAAGTCACAGCCCAGCGCAGCGACATCCACCGGCAGATGCGGCACCGCCTGCGAACCATCGACCAGCAGCGGAATGCCGGCGCTGCGCGTCGCTGCCGCCACGCGCTCGATCGGATTGATCGTCCCCAGCACATTGGAGACGTGAGTCAGGCCGACCAGGCGCGTGCGCGGTCCGATCAGGTCCAGCAGCGCCTGCACATCGAGCGCGCCATCGTCCTGCACCGGCGCCACCACCAGACGAGCGCCCGACTCCGCGCACAGCAACTGCCAGGGCACGATGTTGGCGTGGTGCTCCATCCAACTGATCAAAATCTCGTCGCCCGCGCGCAATCGCGGACGCAGGTAGCCATAGGCGACCAGATTGATCGCGGCGGTGGTGCCCGAGGTCAGCACGATCTCGCGTGCCTCGCTGGCGCCCAACTGTCGAGCGATCCGAGTACGCGCGCCCTCGTACAGGGCGGTGGCCTCCTCGCTGAGCGTATGCACGGCCCGCGCGACGTTGGCATTGTGCTCGCGGTAGAAAGCGCTGATCGCATCAATCACCGCGCGCGGCTTCTGCGCCGTATTGGCGTTATCGAAGTAAATCAGCGGCTTGCCGTTGATCACACGATCCAGGATCGGGAAATCCCGGCGCACGGCGTGGATCGACGCGTCCATCAGGCGCTCGCCTGCGGCAAATGGGCATCGACCCGCTCCGCGACTGCGGCGCGCAGTGCGGCATCGGCGATCGCCGCCAGCACCTCGCCGCCAAAGGCGAGGGTCAGAATCTGCCGCGCCTGCACCTCGGGAATTCCGCGGCTGCGCAGATAGAACAGCGCGCGCTCATCGAGCTGACCGACGGTCGCGCCATGCGAGCACACCACCTCGTCGGCTTCGATCACCAACTCCGGCTTGGTGTCGATCTCCGCATGCGCGGACAGCAGCAAATTGGCGGTCTTCAGATGCGCCTCGGTCTGATCCGCGCCCGGGCTGACCGCGATCAGGCCGTTGAACACCGAGCGCGCGCGCTGGTCGGCCACCGCCTTCCACAGCGTGCGCGTGATCGCGGCCGCGCTGCGATGGTGGATAGCCAGCTGAGTGTCGTGATGTTGACGCGCTCGCATCGCCACCAACCCGTGGATCTCCGCCTGCGCCGACGCGCCGAGCAGATCTATCGCCAGTTCATGCCGCGACCACAGCGCGCCGAGTTCGCAGGCCACGTACTGCAGCTGACCGTCGCCGGCCACGCGCAGCTCGGTGCGTTGCACGGCGTGCGCCTTGCTGCCCAACTCCTGCAGGCGGATCCAGCGCAAACGTGCCCCGGCTGCGATCTCGACCTCCACCAAGGTATTGCTCAGGCCCGAGGACGGGTCTACACCGTACAGATGCTCCACCAGCGTCAGCTCGGCGCCGGGATGCAGGCGCAGCTGGTGCCGAAACTGGGTAAACCCAAGACTGGCGTGCTGCGTACCAAGACGCCATACGCCGGCCACCGGCGCGTGGACCTCGACCGCCGCCCCCAGCACCGGACCGGCCCCATTGAGCACGCGGAAGGCCAGATCCGGCTGCGAGGCGGGACCCGCAGCGCCGACCGGCGCCACGCTCAGGCCAGCGGGCAGCGCGGTGGCAATATCCAGTCCGTGGGCGTCGACGCGCGCCAGATCGCCGCTGAGGCCAGCCAGGACGGCGTGTGCGCCCGCATCCAGCGGCGGCGCGCCGGGGTCCAGGCCTTCCAGCGCGCGCATCGAACTGTAGCGCCAGGATTCCGTGCGCGGACCGGGCAGCCCGATGCGCTGCAAGGCAGTCCGACCATCCTCGGCACTGGTTGGCGTCGACGCCAGCAGGCGCTCCAGCAGACTCATGCCGGCGCTCCCAGCTTGCGCTCTTTCACCCAGGCATAGCCGTGTTCTTCCAATTCGAGCGCCAGCGTTTTGTCGCCGCTCTCGACGATGCGCCCGTCCGCCAGTACATGCACCACATCCGGCACGATGTAGTCGAGCAGACGCTGGTAATGCGTAATGACCAAGAATGCACGCTCGGCCGAGCGCAGACGATTGACGCCTTCCGCCACCGTTTTCAGCGCGTCGATGTCGAGCCCAGAATCGGTCTCGTCCAATATACCGAGGCGCGGCTCCAGCATCGCCATCTGGAAAATCTCGTTGCGCTTTTTCTCGCCACCGGAGAAGCCTTCATTCACCGCGCGGTGCATCAATTCATCGGAAATCGACAGCACCTTGAGCTTTTCGCGGGTCAGCTTGAGAAATTGCACGGAATCAAGTTCGGGTTCGCCGCGATACTTGCGCTGCGCATTCAGCGCCGCCCTCAGAAAATAGGTGTTGTTGACCCCTGGAATTTCCACCGGATACTGGAAAGCCAGGAACACGCCAAGCGCGGCGCGCTCTTCTGCCGGCAGTGCCAGCAGGTCCGTTCCCAGAAAGCGTACCGAGCCCGAGGTCACCTCATAGCCCTCGCGCCCGGCCAGCACATGGCCCAGCGTGGACTTGCCGGCGCCATTGGGCCCCATGATCGCGTGCACTTCGCCCGCACCCACGCGCAGGCTCAAGCCTTTCAGAATTGCCTTCCCGACCACCCGCACGTGCAGATCGTGGATTTCCAGCATTGCTGCCTGATTCATGACATCCCTTCCTGTCTGGCGGTCAACCGACCGCGCCTTCCAAACTGACTTCGAGCAGCTTCTTGGCTTCCACCGCGAATTCCATCGGCAGCTCCTTGAACACCTGCTTGCAAAAGCCATCCACGATCATCGACACCGCATCTTCTTCGCTGATCCCGCGCGCCCGGCAGTAAAACAGCTGATCTTCGGATATCTTCGAGGTGGTAGCCTCGTGCTCGACGATCGCGCTCGGGTGCTTCACCTCGATGTAGGGGAAGGTATGCGCACCGCAGCGCTTGCCGATCAGCAGGCTGTCGCACTGGGTGAAATTACGCGCACCCTCGGCGTGTTTTTCCACCTTCACCAGGCCGCGGTAGGTGTTCTGACCACGACCGGCAGAAATGCCCTTCGAGATGATTTTGCTCTTGCTGCGCGCACCCAAGTGGATCATCTTGGTGCCAGTGTCGGCTTGCTGGCGGTGATTGGTCAGCGCCACCGAGTAAAATTCGCCGACCGAATCCTCGCCGCGCAGCACACAACTGGGATACTTCCAGGTGATCGCCGAGCCGGTTTCCACCTGGGTCCAGCTGATCTTGCTGCGCGCGCCGCGGCAATCACCGCGCTTGGTCACGAAGTTATAGATGCCACCTTTGCCGTCAGCATCGCCCGGATACCAGTTCTGCACCGTCGAGTATTTGATCTGGGCATCATCGAGCGCCACCAACTCGACCACTGCTGCGTGCAGCTGATTTTCATCGCGCATCGGCGCGGTGCAGCCCTCGAGATAGCTGACCGATGCACCTTCTTCAACAACGATCAGCGTGCGCTCGAACTGCCCGGTGTCGCGCGCGTTGATACGGAAATAGGTGCTCAGTTCCATCGGGCAGCGCACGCCCTTGGGCACAAACACGAAGCTGCCATCGGAAAACACCGCGGAGTTCAGCGCGGCGAAATAATTGTCGCTGACTGGCACCACCGAGCCCAAATACTGACGCACCAACTCCGGATGCTCGCGCACGGCCTCGGAAAATGAGCAGAAGATCACGCCGACCGCATTCAGCTCCTTCTTGAACGTCGTCCCCACCGATACCGAGTCGAACACGGCATCGACCGCCACGCCGGCCAGCCGAGCGCGCTCGTGCAGCGGCACGCCGAGCTTGTCAAAGGTTTCCAGCAGTTTGGGATCAACCTCATCCAGCGACTTCGGTTGATTTTTCTTGGGCGCCGCAAAATAGCTGATCGCCTGAAAATCAATGGGTTCGATCTGCAGGCGCGCCCACGCGGGCGGAGCCATTGTCAGCCACTGCCGGTAGGCCGCGAGTCGCCATTCGGTCATCCACTCGGGCTCTTCCTTCTTGGCCGAAATGCGCCGGATCACCTGCTCGTCCAGACCCGGCAGCATCACCTCGGTTTCGATGTCGGTGACAAAGCCGTGCTCGTAGCTCTTGCGCACGGCCTCGTCGACGGCGGCCATGCCGGCATGGGGGGCTTGCAAGGTGTCAGTGCTGCTCATGGGCGACTCTGCCATTCAAAGAAAGGATGCGCGGCTCAGGCTTCGACGACCACGCGTTCTACGCTCACTCGGGGCTGCCAGCGCAGCGGTGGCGCCGCCATGTCGGCCAGGGTCACGGCACGCAGGGCCGCCTCGACGGCGGCGCTGATCTTGCGCAGATTGCTGGACACAGCACAGTGAGTTTCGCGCTCGCACAGCCCGGTGTGGATGCTGCACTCGGTCATGCCTAGCGGCCCCTCGATTGCCGCGATGATCTCGGCAATGCTGATCTGCGCAGCCGGACGCGCCAGCCGGTAACCGCCGTTGGCACCACGCGTCGACAGCACCAACTCGGCTTGGGCCAGTTGTTTCAACAACTTGGCGACTGTCGGCGCCTCCAGACGAGTGCGCTCGGCGAGTGCCTGCGCGCTCAAGGTGCCGGCATCGTCCGACAGACAAGCCATCAGCACGGTGGCGTAATCGGCAAGCTTGGACAATCGGAACATGCGCGGGCACAGCAGCCAAAACAGGACTAAAATAGTACCAATTGTGTGAGGACGCCATCAAGCCAGCTCAGCCGCCGCCGGTGACGCCCTCGCGCACACCTCCGGTGGTCAATGCCAGCGGATCCAGCAGGCGTCGCAGCTCGGCCTCCGGCAGACCGGTCATCTCTTGCGCGACCTCGAGGATCGGTCGCTGCTCGGCATAGGCGCGCTTGGCCGTGGCGGCGCCGAGTTCATAGCCAATCACGGCATTCAGTGCCGTCACCAGGATCGGATTGCGCGCCAGCGCCTGGTCGATCTGCGCCTGGCGGACCACGAATCCCGCGATGCAGCGGCTGGCCAGCAGTGTCATCGCTCGGCTCAACAACTCCAGGCTTTCCAACAGGTTGCGTGCGATCAGCGGCAGCATCACGTTGAGCTGGAAGTTGCCGGACTGGCCAGCGATGGTGATCGCGGCATCGTTTCCGATGACCTGGGCCGCCACCATGCAGACCGCCTCGGGGATCACCGGGTTGACCTTGCCGGGCATGATGGAAGAGCCCGGCTGCAGCGTCGGCAGCTCGATTTCGCCCAGCCCGGCCAGCGGCCCGGAGTTCATCCAGCGCAAATCATTGGCGATCTTCATCAGCGCGCAGGCCAACGTTTTCAGCTGACCCGACAACTCCACGCACTCGTCCTTGGCGGCGATGCCCTCGAAGCGGTTGCTCGCGGCGAGCAACTCGACTCCGCTGAGCGTGCCCAAAATCGCGCAGGCGCGTTCACCGAAGGCCGGATCCGCATTGATCCCGGTGCCGATCGCGGTGCCACCGAGCGGCAGGCTGCGTACGCGCGCCAGGGTGTCGCTGATGCGCGCCTCGGCGCTGTGCAACTGCGCCGCCCAGCAGCCGAGTTCCTGACCCAACGTCAGCGGCATGGCATCCATCAAATGGGTGCGCCCGGTCTTGGCGAGCGTCGCGTACTCGCGAGCACGCGTCTCGATGGCCGCGCGCAGTTCGCGCAAAGCGGGCAGCAACTGCTCGGCAGTCAACAAGGTGGCCGCCAATTGAATCGCCGAGGGCACTACATCGTTGGACGATTGCGCCATGTTGACGTGGTCGTTGGGATGCACGGCCGTGCCGCCACGGGTCGCCAGCGTGGCGATGACCTCGTTGGCGTTCATATTGCTCGAGGTGCCGGAGCCGGTCTGGAACACATCGACCGGAAAGGCGTCGTCATGAGCGCCACTGGCCACCGCCAGCGCGGCAGGAATGATGGCGGACGCCAGCGCCGGCGGCAGATGCCCCAGCTCCTGATTCGCCTGCGCGGCGGCGGCCTTGATCAATCCCAGCGCGCGGATGAAGGCGCGCGGCATCGGGCGTCTGCTGATCGGAAAATTGAGCACGGCACGCTGGGTCTGCGCGCCCCAGAGTGCATCGGCGGGCACCTGCATCGTCCCCAGACTGTCTTGCTCGATTCGATACGCTACGCTCATCTGCCTCTCCTGATCGACCATTGACGATGGATGCCGCATCCGAACTGACTGCTGCACTGTGCGCCGCCGCGCGCCGCCTGCTCACGCTGCGCTTGAACGTGGGCACCGCCGGCAATCTGAGTGTGCGCCATGGCGCCGGCTTCTGGATCACGCCGAGTGGGCTGCATCCCGAGCAGATGCAGGCGGCCGATATCGTCTATTGCGATGCGGACGGGCGTGCACAAGGCCGCCACAAACCATCCAGCGAGTGGCAGATTCATCGCGCACTGTATCGCACGCGAGCCCAGATCGGTGCCGTGGTGCACATGCACTCGCCACATGCCACGGCACTGTCCTGCCTGCGACTGCCGCTGCCGCCTTTCCACTACACCATCGCCCGCTTCGGTGGCGAGGACGTGCGCTGCGCCGAGTACGCGCCCTTCGCGACGACGGCGCTTGCCGACACGGTGGTCGCCGCCATGCAGGACCGCAACGCCTGTCTGATGGCCAATCACGGCGCGACCGTCTGCGGGCGGACGCTGGAGGACGCCATCGACCAGGCGATCGAGCTCGAGTACTTGTGCGAGCTCTACCTGCGCGCGCGCCACGCCGGCGAGCCGATCCTGCTGAACGCCGAGGAGATGCAGGCGATCGGCCGACGCTACCGCGACTATTGCGCGCGCGGCGATTGAGGCGCGGGTTCGGGCAGTTCGAACAGCCAGCGCACCATCTGCGGAAACTGCGCGCGCCAGGCGGCCTCGTTGTGCTCGGCGCCGGGCGCAATCACCAGCGTCAGTGCAGGTCCGTTCGGCAAAGCCTGCAGCAGCCCAGCCATCGCGCGGGCGCCGTCCACCATCTCCGCGCCTTCCGCGGCGCCGGCATACAAGTACAAGCGCGCCGAGGGCTGGAGCATGTGCGCGCGGGTGTACTCAGCCACCGCCGCGGCGTACCAGTACGAGGGCGACAGAATCCCGGCGCGGCCATAGACATCGGGTCGCGCGTGGATGGCGTAGTGACTGGCAAGTCCGCCCATCGAACTGCCGGCTATGGCGGTGTCGGCCGCCCCGGCACGGGTGCGATAACGCTGATCGATCAAGGGCTTGACCACCTCCACCAAAAAGCGCAGGTAAGCCTCCCCCTCCGCCGGACCAAAGCGCTCGTTGGTCCACGGACTCAGTTCGCGCATGCGCAACTCGCCACCGTTATCGATGCCGACCACGATGGCCTTGAATCCCTGCTCGGCCAGTTGATCCATCGCCTCGTCCACGCCCCACTCGCCGGCATAGGCGGTGGCGGCATCAAAGAGATTCTGGCCGTCGTGCAGATAGAGCACCGGATAACGTGCTGTCTCCTCGTCGTAGCCGGGCGGCAGGTACACGCGCAGCGTGCGTGTACGCTCCAGGCCCGGCATCGCCAGTCCGCCAATCTCGACGATGCGCGAGGGACTTTGCGCGGCCAGCGCCGACGTGGCCAGGCTGAGCAGCAGAACCAGCAGCCAGCGCGCGGAGTAGGCTTTGATCACGGCGGGTCCTTGGCGGCTTTTTGCGAACGCAGACGATAGACCAAGCTGACGTCCGGCTCATGCTCGGCTGTGCTAGCCTTCGCGCGCTGCGTGGGAGAGCCCGGATACGTCCGGCGCCGAAGGAGCAACCGCCCCGGAATCTCTCAGGCCAAAGGACCGCGCAGCGGCACACACATCTGGAAAGCGACCTCGCCTGCGGGCCTGAGGTCCGCCGAAGGGGTCACGCTCTCAGGCAGACAAGACAGATGGGGCAAGCGCAATGTCGGCCGGCATTGCCACGTCCCTATCTTGGAGCATGCCCATGAGTGCCCCGGTACACCTGCGTCAGCCGCATCTCGCCTCCCAGTTCCAACACCGTCACATCGGACCTGCGCCTCACGAGGTGGCGGAGATGCTGGCCGCGGTCAATGCCGATTCGCTGGACGATCTGATGGCCGAGACACTGCCAGTCACCATTCGCCAGTCGCGCCCGCTCAGCATCGGCCCCGCGCTCAGCGAGGTCGAGGCCCTCGAGCGCATGCGCGCGATCGCCAGTCGCAACGAGGTGTACACCTCGCTGATTGGCCAGGGCTACCACGGCACGCATTTGCCGCTGGTCATCCAGCGCAACATTCTGGAAAACCCGGCCTGGTACACCGCGTACACGCCCTACCAGCCGGAGATCAGTCAGGGCCGACTGGAAGCCCTGTTGAACTTCCAGACCATGATCACCGAACTCACCGGGCTGGACGTGGCCAACGCCTCGCTGCTCGATGAGGGCACCGCTGCGGCCGAAGCCATGGCGGTGGCGCAGCGCAGCGTCAAGCGCAAGCTGACGCGCTTTTTCGTCGATGCCGACTGCCACCCGCAAACGATCGCCGTGCTGCGCACGCGCGCCGAACCGCTGGGCTGGACGCTGGTCATCGGCGACCCCGAGCGCGATCTCGACCCCACGAACGTTTTCGGTGCCTTGCTGCAGTACCCGGGCAGCCTGGGCGCGGTGCGCGATTACCGCGCGGTCATCGCGGCGATCAAGGCCGCGGGCGCCGTCGCCATCCTGGCGGCCGATCCGCTGGCGCTGACGCTGTTGACGCCGCCCGGCGAACTCGGCGCCGACATGGCGATCGGCTCGACCCAGCGTTTCGGCGTGCCGATGGGCTACGGCGGCCCGCACGCCGCCTACATGGCGGTCCGCGATGCGCTCAAGCGCTCGATTCCAGGCCGATTGATCGGCGTGTCGGTCGACAGCCGCGGTCAGCCTGCCTATCGCCTGTCGCTGCAGACGCGCGAACAACACATCCGCCGCGAGAAGGCCACCAGCAATATCTGCACGGCGCAGGTGCTGTTGGCGGTGATCGCGTCGATGTACGCCGTGTATCACGGGCCTGAGGGCCTGCGCGCGATCGGTGAGCGCGTGCATCGGCGCGCCACCACGCTGGCGGCCGGGCTGCAGCAACTGGGCTACGCACCGCGCGCGAGCCACTATTTCGACTGCGTCACCGTCGATGTCGGCAACCAGCAGACCGCGATCGTCGAACACGCCCGCGCCGCACGCATCAACCTGCGCGTGCTGGCCGATGGCGGCCTGTCGATCAACGTCGACGAGACCACCACGCCGGCGGTGATCGAAGCGGTCTGGCGCGCCTTTGGCGGCAATCTGCGCTATGCGGAGGTGGAGGCCGAGTCCGCGACGGCGCTGCCGCCCTCATTGTTGCGCAAGGGCGCCTGCTTGAAGCACCCGATCTTCTCGCGCTATCGCTCCGAAACCGAGTTGCTGCGCTATATGCGCAAATTGGCGGATCGCGATCTGGCGCTCGATCGCGCCATGATCCCGCTCGGATCGTGCACGATGAAGCTGAACGCGACCGCCGAGATGATCCCGATCACCTGGCCGGAATTCGGCGCGCTGCATCCTTTTGCGCCGGCCGATCAGGCGCACGGCTACGCCGAGATGTTCGCCGACCTCAAGGCCTGGCTGTGCGAGATCACCGGCTACGACGCGGTGTCGCTGCAGCCCAACTCGGGCGCGCAGGGTGAGTACGCCGGCCTGCTGGCGATCCGCGGCTACCACCTGAGCCGCGGCGACCGCGACCGCACCGTGTGCCTGATTCCCTCCAGCGCTCACGGCACCAATCCCGCCTCCGCGCAGATGGTCGGCATGGACGTGGTGGTGGTCAACTGCGATGCGCACGGCAACGTCGACGTCGAGGATCTGCGCGCCAAGGCCGCGCAGCACAGCGCCCGACTGGCAGCGCTGATGGTCACCTACCCGTCCACCCACGGCGTGTTCGAAGAGCGCATCAGCGAGATCTGCCAGATCGTCCACCAGCACGGCGGCCAGGTCTATCTGGACGGCGCCAACATGAATGCGCAGGTTGGCCTGTCACGCCCGGGCGACTACGGTGCCGACGTCAGCCACCTCAATCTGCACAAGACCTTCTGCATTCCGCACGGCGGTGGCGGTCCGGGCATGGGCCCGATCGGCGTGAAAGCCCATCTGGTGCCCTTCCTGTGCGGTCATCCGGTGCTCGACGGCGGCGCAGCGCCTGTGGGTCCGGTATCGGCGGCGCCTTATGGCTCGGCTTCGATCCTGCCGATCTCCTACGCCTACATCCTGATGATGGGCGGCGCCGGCCTGCAGCGGGCGACCGAGATCGCCATCCTCAATGCCAACTACATCGCCGCCCGCCTGGATGCGCACTTCCCGGTGCTCTACAAGAACCACAACGGTCGCGTGGCGCACGAGTGCATCATCGATCCGCGTGCGCTCAAGGATCGCTGTGGCGTCAGCGTCGATGACATCGCCAAGCGCCTGATCGACTACGGTTTTCATGCGCCGACGATGAGCTTTCCGGTAGCCGGCACGCTGATGATCGAGCCGACCGAATCGGAGGCGAAGGTCGAACTCGACCGTTTCTGCGATGCGATGATCGCGATCCGCCAGGAGATCGCCGCGGTGGAGGCGGGCGAGTTCCCGATCGAGCAGTCACCGCTGCGGCATGCGCCGCATACCGTCCACGATCTGGCGGAGGCCGAGTGGAAGCGTCCGTATAGCCGCGAGCAGGCGGTGTTCCCGGCGGGTGTCGATCGTCAGGACAAGTACTGGTGCCCGGTCGGTCGCGTCGACAACGTCTACGGTGATCGCAATCTGGTGTGCATCTGCCCGACCCCGGATGCTTATCGCGACGAGGCCGCCTGAGGCAGGAAGGGGCGTTCCAGCCAGCGGTACGACAAGGCGCTGACCGCCAGGATGATCATGGCGGTCAGCGTCACTGACAGCAGCGGACCGAGGTCGTGCAGCCAGGTCCAGTGGCGTTGCCAATGCAGAATCGGGTAATGCCAGAGATACAGGCTGTAGCTGATCGTCCCCAGCTGCAGCATCAACGGATTGGCGCACAGCCAGCGCGCCCAACGCCCGCTGCCAGCCGCGCCCAGGCACAGGGCGGCATACAGCAGCCCGAGCGCGGTGAACTGCACAAAGACCAAGGGCACGTCGACACGGCTAAACCCATCGCCCCGGCTGCCCAGCCAGTAGCTGCACAGCCACAGACCCGCCAGCGCCTGCAGAAAGATCCGCTCGTGCGCGAGCCCCGCGCAGCGCTGATGCAGGTGGGCCGCCAGCATGCCGAGCACGAACTGGTCCAATCGAGCCGGCAGTTGATGGATGGAGCCCGCCCACCAGGACAGCCAGCCGCTCGGCGGCAGCTCCCAGACGGTGCTGTAGCAGGCCCAGCGAAAGCCGAGCACCAGCAGCAGCACCGCGACCGCCGTGCGTCCCCAACCCAGACGCAGCACGGCGCACGCCAATAGCGGCAACACCAGGTAGTAGTTCCACTCCACCGGCAGCGACCAGTACACGCCGTTGAGTGGCTGCGCCTGATACGGGATCAGGTTGAAGGTGAGCGTCAGATGGGTCAACAGCGAGCGCCACCCAGGCGCGGCGGCATCTGCGCTGACGCACAGCAAAGCCGACAGCAGCAGTACCTGAAAGCCGTAAGCCGGCAGCACCCGGCGCAACCGTCGCTGCCAGAAGCGCGCCAGCGCCTGGCGGAGGCCAACCCGCCGCAGGGCCTCGATCAGCGGCACGCCCAGCAGGAATCCCGACAGCACGAAGAACAAATCGACACCGGTGTAGCCGGCCGCCAACCAGTATTGCGCTTGCCCCCACCACTCCGGCGCACCCGCCGTTTGCCAGGCGTGGTAGATCAGCACCATCAACGCCGCCCATCCACGCAGGCCGGTCAGGGTCGCAATGTTCTGCATCGACAGGAGGTCACGAGGCCAGACCGGAGTTCCGTTCGCCGCTTGGCGACTCGGGTGATGCACAAGTCTGGCAGAACGAAGCCTTCCGGCCGAGGCTCCCGGCCGCTTGGCGCCGCAGGCAGTGATGCAGATACTCGCAGCCTGCGTCAATCGGAACGCGCTCGGAGGACCCACCATGTTGAAGCGACGTGCCAGCGCCGTGTGGAACGGCGACATCCAGCAAGGCAGCGGCAAGCTGAGTGCGCCCGGCGGCGCACTGAACCAGACGCCCTACTCCTACGCCACCCGCTTCGGCGATGCCAATGGCACCAATCCCGAAGAACTGATCGCCGCCTCCCATGCGGGTTGCTTCAGCATGGCGCTGTCCTTCCAGCTGCAGAACGCTGGCTACAAGGCCGACGAGATCAACACGACGGTCACCGTCTACATGGAACGCGATGAACGAGGCCTCAAACTGGTGCGCTCGGAGATCGTCACGCGCGCGCGGGTGTCGGGGATCGATGCTGAGCGCTTCGCCAGCATCGCCGCCGATGCCAAGGCAAACTGCCCGATCTCGCGCGTCCTCAATCTCGAGATCACGCTCGACGCCGAACTGGTGGCCTGACGCCCATGGTCCCCGCAGCGCTGCATCCCTGTCTGCGCTGTGGCGCCTGTTGCGCGGCGTTTCGGGTCGCCTTCCATTGGATGGAACTGGAGACCCATGGACTGCCGGAGGCGCTGACTCGGCGCCTCGATGGGCATCGGCTGGAATTGCTGCGGGATGCGCAGGAGCGTTGCATTGGTCTGGTGGGCCAGATCGGCGAGCAGGTGCACTGTCAGGTGTACCTGCATCGCCCTAGTCCCTGCCGCGAGCTGCAGGCGGCCCATGAGCATGGATTGCCGAGCCCGCAATGCGAGCGCGCGCGGCTGCGCCATGGCTTGCCGCCTCTCACGCCCGAGGACTGGGCACCCGCGACCTGACAGCCGCCTCAGTCGCGATAGCTCGTGTCCAGGCGATCGAGTTTGCGCAGCAAGCCGGGCCAGGCCAGCGCGCCACCCAGGCTGCGCGTCACCTGCGCCGCCTGTGCCTGCGCGGTCGCGAGGATCTGCGGGTGCACCGGCACCAGCTCGCCGCCACCCGACTGCGCCCGCAACTGAATGGCGCAAGCAGTCTCGAAGATGTAGATCGCCAGAAAGGCATCGGCGATGCTCGCGCCCACCGTCAGCAGACCATGGTTGCGCAGCATCAGGAAAGTCCGGGCTCCGAGATCGGACACCAGTCGGGGCTTCTCATCCTCGCGCAAGGCCACGCCTTCGTAGTCGTGATAGCCGAGGCTGGCCAGCACAAAGATTGACTGCTGTGAGATTGGCAGCAAACCCTGCCGTTGCGCCGACACCCCGATGCCGTTGACCGTGTGCGTATGCAGCACGCAGGCCACATCGGGCCGCGCCGCGTGCACCGCGCTGTGGATCGTGAACCCGGCCGGGTTCACCGGAAAGGCCGCCTCCCCAACGATATTGCCCGCCAGATCCACCTTGACCAGGCTGGACGCGGTGATCTCCTCGAACAGCGCGCCGTAAGGATTGATCAGGAAGTGCTCGTCCGGCCCCGGTAACTTGGCCGAGATGTGGGTGAACACCAGATCGGACCAGCCATAGGCGGCAATCAGCCGATAACAGGCGGCGAGATCGACGCGGATCTGCCATTCCTCAGCACTGACGCTGGCACGCACCTGCGGACGAATCAGGGGGTTCATGGTGGAACTCCAGACGGAGATTCGCCCATGTTACGGCGCTTTGCAGCGCTCGTCTCTGCCCACAAAGACGAAGCCCGGCGCGAGGCCGGGCTTCGAGAGACAGCGCGGGTACGCTGATTACTGCACGTTCAGCTCGGTACGACGATTGCGCGCACGACCCTCGGCGGTGTCGTTCGTGTCAATCGGCTTGGACTCGCCATAGCCGTTGACGGACGCAATCTTGGCGCCGGAGACACCCTTGCCGGTCAGGTAGTCAGCCACCACCTTCGCGCGGCATTCCGACAGCTTCTGATTGTAGGCATCGGTACCGACGGCGTCGGTGTGACCAGCGACTTCGACGCGGATCTCGTTGCCGTTCAGCACGCGCACCGCTTCATCGAGAATGGCGATCGCGTCCGCACGCAGCGTGCACTTGTCGAAGTCGAAGTTCACGCCGTTCAGCGTGATCGACACCGGCAGGTTCGGCGCCGGTTCGGCCGGCGGAGCCGGCGGGGCCGGCGGCGGCGGCGGGGTCGGCGGAGCCGGCGGCGGCGGCGGCGGCGTCACTTCGCCACCGAAGTAATGGGTGAAGCCAGCCGACACGCTGGTATCCCAGAAGCCGGTGTCGATACCGTCGCTGCTGAACTCGGTGTACTTGTGGCCGATTTCGAAGCGCAGGGCGCCGGAATCAGTCAGATCCCACTCGAAGCCCGCGATCGGACCTACCTGGTAGCCCCAATCGTCCGCGTTGCCGTTGTCGATTTCGTTGCGGCCAAAGCCCAGCGCCACGCCGAGGTACGGGTGAGCGGCGTCGAAGTCGAACAGATAGCGCACCGAACCGGAGACACTGAGCTGATTCCAGGCCAGAGCCTCGTTCGGCTCGTTGCCGTCGTCGAACTTGTTGTAAGCCAGTTCGCCTTCCAGCGTCCAGTTCTCACGGATCACGTAGCCCAGACCCAGCGCCACGTACAGGCCGTCGTCAGACAAACGATCACCGTCGGCGAAGCCGTAGCCCACCTTCGGCGAGACATACCACTGACCCTGCTCACGCGGAGCTGCCGACGCAGCCAGCGGAAGGGCGACTGCCACCGCCAGCGCGGTGCACAAAAGCGTCTTCTTCATCACTTAGATCTCCAGTTGTCAACGATCCAGCCAGTCAGTCGAGGGCATCCCCGCCCACGCCGCCCATTCCCCACTGGTCACTCCATTATGCCCATTCTACCTGAACGTTATCAGACAATGAACAATTGATTGACGACCTCGGGCTCAGCTGCCGATCTTGCTCTGCAAGTAGAGCGGCTCGCCCAGTTGCGCGATCAACCCGAGCTGGGTCTCCAACCAGTCCACGTGCTCTTCCTCGCTCTCGAGGATGGCTTCGAGCAGCTCCCGCGTGCCGTAGTCGCGCACCGACTCGCAGTAGCTGATCGCATCACGGAGGTCAGGGATGGCCAGCTCCTCCAGCTTCAGATCGCAGGCGATCATCTCGCGCGGCGACTCGCCGATCATCAACTTGTTGAGTTTCTGCAGGTTGGGCAGGCCATCGAGGAACAGAATGCGCTCGATCAGTCGATCGGCGTGCTTCATCTCGTCGATCGATTCCTTGTACTCGTGCTCTGCCAGCTCCCGGTATCCCCAGTTGCGGAACATCCGCGAGTGCAAAAAATATTGATTGATCGCGGTCAGTTCGTTGGCGAGGATCTTGTTGAGGTGCTGGATGACCTGGGGATCGCCTTTCATGGAAGCCTCATGCGCGGCGCGATCAGACGATCGCTAGTAGCCACACATGCTACGCAACTCTGCCGCCGATCGCGCGCTTGACTCAGGCAGCAAGTCCCATTGTGCTGGCGCGCGGCGCACGCTCCAGCGGCGCCCGCTGGCATTCGAGCAGCAACTGTTCCGCGGCGTCGAGACAGCAACCACAGCCGGCGCCGCAGCCGGTCGCTGCGGTGAGGGCGTCCAGCGTTCGGATGCCCGCTTGCGCGGCGCGCCGTACTGCCGATTCACTGACGCCATTGCACATGCAGATATACATCGTCATGCACCAGAGTCTGAGACTGGGAGAAGCCTAATCGTAATGCGAATGGTTGTCAATTACACCATCGCGGCACGTTAAGCGTGCACAGTCCAGCACGCCGCGAGGGCGCGTGGCTTGATGAGGATCAGGGATTGCTGCGAGCGTGGCCGCGCTCACAGCGAGCGCGGGGCGTAGGCCGCACATCCGACTTCGCGGGCCTGCTCAGCCGCGCGCGCTGCGTGCGACCTCGGCCAGCATCGGTGGCCGCGGGAGTTCGTGCAGGCGGCTTGCAGTTTGCGAGAGATGGCGCAGCGCCCGCTCGTAGACAGCTCGCTTGAAGGCCACCACATGATCGAGCGGATACCAGAAGTCGACCCAGCGCCACAGGTCAAATTCCGGATGCTCGCTGCTGTCCAGACGCACATTGCACTCATCAGCTGTCAGCCGGAGCAGGAACCACACCTGCTTCTGGCCGATGCAGACCGGGCGCACATTGGTACGCACGCAGTGCCTCGGCAAGCGATAGCGCAACCAGCCCGGCGTTGCCGCCAGCACTTCGACGTGCTGCGGCGCCAGTCCGGTCTCCTCGCTCAACTCGCGGTACATGGCTTCTTCGGGCGTCTCGTCGCTGTTCATGCCGCCCTGGGGAAACTGCCACCCATCACGACGGACACGGCGTGCCCAGAACACACGACCGTCGTCGTGCATCAGTACGATCCCCACATTCGGTCTGTAGCCATCCGGATCGATCATCCGGGCGCGCTCCGAGCATTTGCTGAGCTGATTGTGCATAAGCGCCGATCTACCGACAAGCGGCAAATGTGCCGATTTTTCAACGATCCGCATTCACCCCACGCAATCGCCTCGGTTGTGCATGACCGCAGCCGGATGAACCCATAGAATCGAACGCATCGAAGCGATGTCTGGTGCGCTCATGAGTCGTGGTGGCAGTGCCGCGGTGGATTTCCTGCCGTTTGCGAAACTGACCCAGGTCGCGCTTGCGCCGCGCGTGCGCAGTCTGCTCGAGGGCGTCTATCAGCTCGCCTGGCCGGGCATCGATGGCAGCCTGACACGAGCGCTCGACGAGCTCGATCGCGAGCTGTTTCGCCAGGCCGAGCGCGCGCCCAACGTCAACGAGCAAAATCGTTCCTTCGAAGGGTTACGCGAGTTCCGCCGCCACCGCGGCGACTTCCAACAGAGCTTCCGCGATGCGCTGCAGCGGACCATGCTGGCGTTGATCGATCGCCAGATTCAGGACGACAGTCTGCACGTCGTCAAGCAGAAGACCGGCAAGCTGAGCGAGCTCAGCCTGGTCGACCCGGCGGAACTGGAAGAAGAACTGGCGCTGTCGGAGATCGCGGCCAAGGCCGAGATCCGCGCAAGTGCGCCATTGCAGTTCTTGTCCTATCGCTTCGGGGTGATCGCCGGCAGTGCGCCGATCGAGTTGGAACAGCTGCCGCTGGGGCCGCACAAGTTGTGTGCGGCGCTGCGCAGCGCTGCGCGCAAGTTCGATGTGGTCGTGACCCAGCGCGTGCTCCTCTATCGGCACGCCGATCGCGCGCTGTTCGCCGACCCGCTGGCCTTGTACGAGGGCGTCAACCGCTACCTGATCGAGCACCGGGTGTTTCCGCGCCTGCAGTTGGCACGCCGATCGGCGCCGGCGAGCGCCGAGGCGCCGGTGCCCTCCGCGCCAGTCACCAGCCCCGAGCCGGCCGCGGAAACGCAGCCCGCTGCCGAGCGCGCGCGTGCCGCTGAAACAGCGCCGGTCGAGCGCCCGCCTGCGGCAGTGGCGGCGGAGGCTTCCGCGGTACAGGCTTTCCAGCAACTGCTCGATGCCAGCTCGGCGGACTCGCAGCGACCTGCAGCCGCGCGCAGCGGCGAAACCGCGCTCGATGCGCAGTTTTTCTCGACCCTGCGCGAGCTGTTGGCCGGCCGTCGGCACGCCAGCCATGGCGAGCACAGTACCGATCCCGCGCGTCCGCTCGCGGAAACTCAGGACCTGCAAGCCGTCCTGACGGTGCTGCAGACGCAGCCGGCCTCGCCGGTGATGGTCGGCGGCAAATGGGTCAATCGCAGCATCGGCCACATCAAGCAGGACATGTTGAATCAGTTGCGCAGTCTGTCGGACGGTGCGCCGCCGCGGCTGCGCGAGGAAGACTCGGACACCATCGATCTGGTCGGCTTCCTGTTTGACCACCTGCTGGCCGACTATCGTCCGAACAGCATGAGCCACGGCCTGATGAGCCGCCTGCAGGTGCCGCTGCTGAAGGTCGCGCTGCGCGACAAGAGCTTCTTCACCCGCCGCAGCCATCCGGCGCGGCAGTTGCTCAACTCGATCGCCGAGACCTCGGCGTACTGGATCGAGGACGAGGAGCAGGATCGGCCGGTCATCGAAAAAATGCAGATGGTGGTCGACCGGGTGATCAAGGAGTTTGACGACGACGTCAGCGTTTTCGATCGCCTGTTCGACGACTTGAATCGCCACATCGGCAGCCTGCAGAAAAAGGCCGAAGTCGCCGAACGCCGCCATGTCGAGGCCGCCAAGGGTCGCGAGAAGCTGGAACTGGCGCGCGCGGCGGCGCAGGAGTCGGTGCAGCAGCGCATGTTCGAGCGCGAGCCGCCGGCGGCGGTCAAGACCTTGCTGGAGAGCGCCTGGACGGACGCCATCGCGCTGGCCTTGCTGCGCCAGGGCATCGAGAGTCCAAAGACGCGCGAGCGGCTGACGCTGGTCGATCAACTGGTGGATGCCTTCGTCCCCGGCCGTGCACCGGCGGCCCAGCGCCGCAGCCTGGATGAACTGCGGCCGACGCTGGAAGAAGGCCTCGCGGCAGTGGGCTTTCACGAGGGCGCGATCAGCAAGACCTGGGAGGACATCTCGAAACTGATCGAGTCCGACCAAGCGCACACGCACGCCGCAGCGGCTGATTCGATCACCGAGATCATTGCGCAGAAACCGCGCCTGGGTGAGGAAGCACGGCCGACGCCAGCGCCGGTGGAAGCACACCCCGAGGCCGCAGCCGCGCCGAGCGGCGGCTCGATCCTGCAGACGCTGCGCAAGTCCGAGCGACTGCCGGTCGGGCCCCGCGAACAGGCAATGATCGATCGCATCAAGCAGATGCCCTTCGGCACCTGGTTCGAGTTCACGATCAATCAGCAGGGCGAGAAGGCGCGGCGCAAGCTGTGCTGGTTCAGCCCGGTGACCGGTCGCTGTCTGTTTCTGAATGCCCGTGGCGCTCGCGCCGAGGAGCGGATGATCGATCAGTTGGCGCGCGATCTGCTCCGTGGGAACGCCAAAGTGGTCGAAGAACAGAGCGACAACCTGATCGATCGCGCGTGGAAGGGCATCATGAACATGTTCAAGGGTGTGGGCCTGGGCAAGGGCTCGGACCCCAACGTTGCGATTGCGGAGGGTTGAGCCATGGTTGCCCGTCGATCGGTGCGTAAGCGCGCGGCTGAATCCATCGTGGTGACCAATGCCATGACCGGCGAGACGATGGGCCGGATCGGCAATCTGTCGGTGGACGGCATGATGCTGATCAGCACGCATGCGCTGCCGGAAGATCATCTGTATCAGGTCCAGTTCCAGCTGCGAGACGCCACGCAGAATCCGCACAAGCTGGAGGTGGGCATCCAGTGTCTGTGGTCGGAGGCTGCACGTACCGAGCACACGCATTGGGCCGGCTGCAAGATCATCGACATCTCGGAAGCCGAACAGGCTGTGCTCGATGCCTGGGTGGAGCGCGCCGCCGAGGCCGTGCAGTAGTCGAGGCGGAACTTTTCGCCTCGCCCCTCGTCCACGTCCGCATGAATGCGGATGCCCTGTGGCAACAATGCGAACGCCAGAACCAGCTGGCGCTGTGGCGCGCGCGCGCGCCGGAAGCCTTGTTTCTGAGTCTGGTGTTGGCGGCGGTCCTGGCGCTGCTGCTGTGGGTGCTCGACGCCCGCTGGCAGCTGGTGCTGGGCGCCGAACTGCGCTGGAATCGCTGGAGCACCGCGCTGCTGCCCGCACTGATGGCGCTGGGCACGCTGACCTATCCGGTATTGCGCGCCTATCGCCTGCAGCGCCGCAAGATGCGCAGCGACTGGCTGGCGGCGCAACCGCTACCGAACGCCGTGCGCCGGCACGCCGCGCGCCATCGGGCGCTGCTGGTGCTCGCGCTGCGCAGCGCCGCTGCCCTGCTGCTGTGGGCCTGGGTGGCGTGGCGACTGCCCGCCGGTTCGCCCTGGTTGAATGCCGTGCTGATCGGAATCTTGCTCAGCCCGCCGCTGCTGTGGCTGGCAACCCGGGGCGAGCCGCGCGCCGGCCGCACGGCGCGCCGCGGTCCGCCGCCGGCGATCAGCGTGGTGCCCCCGCTGGCCCATGGAATGCCGGTGCTGGGTCTGGCGCTGGAACCGCAGTGGCGACGCTTGCCGCGCACAGGTTGGGCGCTGGGCCTGGGTCTGCTGCTGATCCCGATGGGTAGCGGACTCTGGTTGATCCTGGGCGTGGCGCTCGGCTTCACGGCCTTCGGCGCCGGGACCGATCTCGTGGCCCACTGGCGCTTGCGCTATCTGGCAGACGTCGCCTGGCTGGCCGCCCTGCCCCTGCCGCCGCGACGACTGTTCCTGGCCTACGGGCGGGAACTGGCACGCCGCAGCACTGCGATCGCGCTCGCGCTGCTGGTCGCCGCGCACGCCTGCGGGCTTCCCCTGCCGCTCGCCACTGCACTGGCGCTGGCCGCGACCATGTTGATCGCGCACGCACTGCTGCTGGCTTACGCCACGCGCGCGCAGCCGCACCGCTTTCGGCTGCAATTGCCGGTCCACTATGCCGGACTGCTGGCCTCCACCCAAGTTTTTCTCCCCTTGCTGTTACCGCTGTGGCTGGGCCTGTGCTGGTGGCTGTGGCGACGCGGCAGCCGCCTGCCCTGAGCTCTGCCATGACCGATATCGCGATGCCCGAACCCCACGCTTTGCTGCGCGTGGACCGACTGCAGTTGAGCTACGGCAGCAGCAGCGTGCTGCGCGGCGTGGACCTGCGACTGCAGCGCGGCGAGCTAATGGGCCTGATCGGCCCGAACGGTTCCGGCAAGACCAGCCTGATCCGCGCCCTGGTCGGACTGGTGCCGTACAGCGCAGGCGAGATTCGTGTGGCGGGCGTTGCGCTGGCGGACGATCTGCTGCGGGCGCGCGCGGCAATCGGCTACGCGCCCGATCCGACGCGCCTGCCCGGCACACTCAGCGGCCGTCAGGCTCTGGGCGTGGTTGCCGCGGCGCGCGGCCTGGCCAGTCTGCCGACGGACGTGCCGGTGCTGGCGGAACGCCTGGGCGCGTCGCGCTGGCTCGATCATCGCATCGACAGCCTCTCGCTCGGCACCCGCCAGAAAATGGCGATTCTGATGGCCTTGCTGGGTCGACCGCCCCTACTGATCCTGGATGAGGTGATGAATGGACTCGACCCGATCTCCAGCCACGAACTCAAGCTGGAACTGATCGAACGCTGCGAGCGCGAGGGCTGCGCCGTGTTGCTGGCCACTCACGGACTGGAGATTGCGCCGACCTTGCTGACCGCCGCCGTGCTGCTGGCCGATGGCGCCATTCGCCATCGTTGGACGCGCAGCGAACTGCTGCAATGGCGTCACGGCGATCCTGGCGCCTTCGAGCGCGCGGTGGTCGAGGCGCTGAGGCGCGATCCCGACTAGTGCAGGGGCTCAGCCGACGACGCGCCGCGGCATCTGGATCTGGAACTCCACGCCCTGCCCCGGCGCACTGACGCAGTCGAGAGAGCCACGCAGCAACTGCGTCACCAGGTTGTACACCACGTGCAGCCCCAGACCACTGCCGCCCTGACCACGCTTGGTGGTGAAGAAGGGATCGAACACGCGCTGGCGGACTTCGTCGCTCATGCCGACACCGTCGTCGCGATACAGCAGCAGCCATTCCTCGTCGTAGCCCTCGCACTGGATCTGGATGTGGCCTTCGTCGATGCCTTCGAAGGCGTGGATCAGCGAGTTCATCACCAGATTGACCACGATCTGCGAGATCGCCCCCGGATAGGTGTACAGGCGCAGATCCTCTGGACACTTGATGCTGACCGTGTGTCGCGTCTTTTTCAGCGCCGGCCCGAGCGAGACCAGGATCTCTTCCAGGTAGGTCTTGAGATGCACCTCGCGCGCCTGCTCGCTCGACTGATCGACGGCCACCTGCTTGAAGCTCTTGATCAACTGCCCCGCGCGCCGCAGGTTGGACAGAATCAGCTGGGAGCTCTGCAGCGCGTCGGCCTGGTAGGACTCCATGGTCGAGCGCGTCACCTTGCCCTCGCTGAAGAGTTGCATCAGCCGGCGCGTTTCGTCTTCCAGATGCGAGGCTGCAGTGACGCCGATGCCGAGCGGCGTGTTGATCTCGTGGGCAATCCCCGCCACCAGCCCGCCAAGCGCCGCCATCTTCTCGGACTCGACCAACTGCTTCTGCATCATCTTCAGCTCTTCCAGCGTGAACTGCAGCTCGCGATTGGACAGTCGCAGCGCCCGCGTGCGCTCCTCCACCCGATGTTCGAGTTCGTCGTTGAGGCGCCGAAGCGCATCCGCCGCCTCGGCGCTGGCGCTGACATCGCGACTGGTGCCGACCATGCGCAGCGCGCGCCCTTCCTCGCTGCGTTCGACCGCGAAACCACGCGAAAGCACCCAGCACCAGCGGCCATCGAGCGCGCGCATACGGTAGGTGTTCTCGTAGAACTCCGACTGGCCCTGGATGTGCCGATTCAGCGCCGCCAGCACCGCGGGTTGGTCATCCGGATGCACCTGCCGCAGAAACGCCTCGCGCGACTCGAACTGCACGCTGGGTTGTGCACCGAGAATCGGCAACTGGTTCTCGCGCTGCATGCGCCCAGTGCGCAAATCCAGATCCCACAGCTCGTCGCGACTGCCCCACAGCGCCAGTTTCAGGCGTTCCTCGCTGCGGCGGATGCTCTCCGCCGCGGCATGCTCGCGGTCCCAGCGCCGGCGCGTGCGCTGCCAGGCAAGCCAGCCCAAGAGCAGCGCGCTGATCGCGTACACGCCTAGCGCCGCCGGCGTGCGCCACCAGGCCGGCTGCACGATGATCGTCAGCAGGCTTTCCGGGCCGAAATCGCCGCCCTCGCCGTCGCGGGCCCGCGTGCGCAGCTGGTACGTCCCTGGCGAAAGATTGGTGTAGGCCGCCGTGCGCGACAGGCGCGCACCGGTGATCCAATCGCGATCAAAACCGTCGAGGCGGTAGCTGTAGCGCACGCCCTCCGGGTTGGCAAAGTCGAGTGCCGAGTAGTCCACCGCAATGCCGCTGATGCCGTAGGGGACGCGCACCTCGTCGCTGGCGTGCAGCGCCCGTTGCAATGGCGCGTCCGCGCTGGCCTTGCGCACGTCCACCGGCTGATTGTCGAAGCGCAGCTCGGTGTAGCGCACCGCCGGCATCAGCGTTCGCTGCGGCAAGTGTTCCGGGTGGAAGGCGAGCACGCCACGCAGGCCACCGAAGTAGATCTCGCCGTCCGATCCGGGTGCCACGCTGCCGATGAAATAGCCGGAGCGATCCATGCCGTCACTGGCGCTGAAGCTCTGCACTTCGCCGGTGCGCGGATCGTAAGCGTTGACGCCGACCGTGGTGCCTATCCACAGTTTGCCGCGGCGATCCTCTAGCAGCACGCCAATGGCGTCGGCGCCCAGCCCTTCGCGCTTGCCGATGGCCGCAAAGCGCACGCCGCCATCAGGATCGCGCAACATCCGGTTCAGGCCGCCACCCTGTGTGCCTACCCACAGCGTGCCATCGGCGGTCTCGACGATCATCGATATCGAGTTGTGGCTGATCGAGTCGATCTGTCCCGGCACCTCGCGAAAGTGCTCGAAGCGCCCGTGCTGTCGATCCATGCGCGCAAGACCGGCGCCAAAGGTGCCTATCCAGAACTCGCCGGAGCGGGTCTCCGCCATCGAGTACACGCTGTTGCCACCCAGGCTCTTGGGGTCATCGGGATCGTTGCGATAGCTGTCAAAGCCGTGGCCCTCGCCGCGCCAGCGCGCCAAACCGCCCGATTCCATGCCGACCCAGAGCTGGCCTTGTCGATCCACGTACAGCACCTGGATGACGTTGTCGGGCAAGCTGTTCGGGGCGCCTTCCGAGCGCCGAAAGTGGTCAAAGCCCCGGCCATCGGCGCGCATGCGCGAGAGCCCGGCTCCTTGCGTCCCCACCCACAGCGCGCCATCCGGCGTGCGTGCGATCGCCTGGACTACATTGCTGCCCAGCGAACTGGGATCGTTGGGATCATGCACCCAGCGCTGCAGCACGCCCTTCTGCAGATCGTAATGGACCAGCCCCCCGCCTTCGAGCACACCCATCCACAGGCTGTGATCGGCATCGCGCCACAGCGCGCGCACCGGGCTGGCAGGCAGGCTGGTGCGATCACGACCATGCGCTCGGATCAGGCGCACCGCGCGCGTCGCCGGATTGTGGATGCTGAAGCCTCCGGTCCATGAACCGATCCAGATCAGGCCCTCGCGATCTTCGTACAGTGCGGCGATGCGGCTGCCCGCCGGACTGCCGGCATCTCCGGCGTCGTACTTCCAGGTCAGGAAGCGCCCGTCCTCTGGCTGGTGCAGCGCGATGCCGTTCATCGTGCCAACCCAGAGTTCGCCACTGCGCGTCTTGAGCAGGCTGCGGATCTGATCGTCCGGGAGAGCGCCATCCGCCCCATCTGCGCGCAAATGGGCACGCAGCGTACCGTCAGCCGCCAGTTGCACCAGTCCCTGGCGCGTAGTGCCTACCCACAGCGATCCATCGGCGGCCGCCGCCAGCGCCTGGATATCGCCGATCGCACTGACGCTGTCGCCCAGCGTGCGGAAACCCTCTGGCCCGCGCACCCACAGCCCGCGGCTGCCGCCCAGCCAGAGACGGCCGTCACCGGTCTGCACCATCGCGCGGATCACCCCGAGCGTGCCATCAACCGGACCCTGACGCACGAAGTGATCGGAGTCCTCTGCCAGCGTCTGCAAGCTGCCATCGGCGGTGGCGATCCAGAGCAGGCCCTCGCGATCACGCAGCAGTGCGGTAACGCCATCGGCAGCCAGCGAGCCCGGGTTGTCCGGCTGATGTCGGTACACCTGAATCGCATCGGTCGCGGTATCCAGACGATTCAGGCCGCCGGCCATGGTGCCGATCCAGACGATGCCACCGTCCGCCTTGGCCAGCGCAGTGACATGGCTGTCGGCCAGCGAGGCTGGATCGCTGCGATCGCGGTAATAGACCTTGAAGTTGTAGCCGTCGAAGCGATTCAGCCCGTCCTGCGTGCCGATCCAGACAAAGCCCTGATCGTCCTGCAGAATCGCCCGGCAAGTGACCTGCGACAGTCCGCTGGCAATGCCGAAATTGCGAAAGCGCACTGCATCCACCGTCAGCGGCGCGGCAGCCAGAGCGGAGCACGCCAGCAGCAACAGGCTGAGTAGCAGGACCACGCGCCTCATGGGCCCTCGGCATCGATGTGCAGGTCCGGTGCGGCCGGTGCTACTTTCGGCAGCAGCAGCCGGAAACGCGTTCCCGCCCCCGGCAGACTCTCGCAGTGCACGGTACCGCGCAGCACCTGGGTGGTCAGGTTGTAGACGATGTGCAGCCCGAGTCCGCTGCCGCCGGCGCCGCGCCGGGTCGTGAAGAAGGGCTCGAACACGCGACGCCGAATGGCCTCGGTCATGCCGACGCCGTTGTCGCTGTAGTCGAGGCAGATCAGATCACCGTCCTCGCGCACCTGAATCCGCAGCGTGCCGGCACCCTCGTCGCCGAAGGCATGGACCAGCGAGTTGATCACCAGATTAACGATGATCTGGTACAGCGCGCCCGGATAGGTGTCCATCCAGATCGATTCGGGACAATCGATATCGACCTCGACGCGGCTCGATTTCATGCGCGGGCGCAACGAGGTGAGGATCTCCTTCAGGTAGTCGCGCACCTGGAACACGCGCCGCTGCTCACTGGACTGGTCCACCGCGACCTGCTTGAAGCTGCGTACCAGTTCACTGGCGCGCTGCAGATTGCGCAGAATCAGATCGGTGCTCTGGCGTCCCTGCTCCAGGAAGTCGTTCAGATCCTGGCGCGTCATCTTGGCCTCGCCGAGGCGTTTGATCAGGCGCTCGGTCTCGCTCTGCAGATGCGAAGCGGCAGTGACGCCCACGCCCAGTGGCGTGTTGATCTCGTGCGCCACGCCGGCAACCAGCCCGCCGAGCGCAGCCAGCTTCTCCGATTCCACCAACTGCCGCTGCGCACGGCGCAGTTGGTCGAGGGTGGCCTGCAACTCGCGGTTGGTGCGCTCCAGTGCCTCGGTACGGCGCGCCACCCGGGATTCCAGTTCCTCATTCAGCCGGCGCAGATCTTCCTCGACCGCCTTCAGCTGTGAGACGTCGCGATTGGTGCCCACCATGCGCGTGGCCCGACCGCTGCCATCGCGCGCCACCACCCGACCCTTGCCGAGGATCCACAGCCAGCCACCGCCGCGCGCCCGCGTTCTATAGCTCGCGGCAAAGTGCTCGGACTCGCCTTTGATGTGCGCGACCAGCGCTTCGCGCAGCTGTCCGCGATCGAAGGGATGGATGTAGTCCAGGTAATCCACCAGCCGCGGGAACTGCATCTGCGGCGCCAGCGCCGATTCCGCCAGCGGGTTCTCGCGCGTCACCCGACCGGCGGCGAGGTCGATGTCCCACAACTCGTCGCCACTGCCCCACAGCGCCAGCTTCAGCCGATCCTCGGACTCGCGCAGCGCCGCCTCGTTGGCGCGCAATTCGGTGATGTCGAAGGTCGTGCCCACCATGCGGATCGCGCGACCGCTGGCATTGCGGGCGAACACGCGCCCGCGCGAGAGCAGCCAGCGCCAACTGCCGTCGACCCCGGCGGTGCGATAGCTGCACTCGAACAGATCGGTTTCCCCCTTCACGCAGGCCAGCAACGCGTCGTGGAAGGTCTGCCGATCATCCACGTGCACGAAGGGCGTGTAGGCGGCCAGCGTATCCTCTGGCGCGCTGCGCGTGGCTTCGAGGTGCTCCAGGCGATTGCGGCGCAGCAGACGGCCACTGCGCAGATCGGCATCCCAGAGTTCGCCGCGACTGCCCCACAGCGAGTACTTCAGCAGTGCCTCGCTCTGCGCCAGTGCGTCCTGAGCGCGCTCACGCTCGCGCTGACGCACGCGAAAGCGCCAGACTAGGCCGACGAGCGTCAGCCCGAGCAAAGCCGCATAGCCAATCCGCGCCCACGGCCCCAACCAGAACGGCGGACGCACCAGCACTGCCAGCTCGCGACTGCCTATCGGCGTCTCGCCATCCAGTGCCTCCACCAGCAACTGATAGCTCCCCGGTTGCAGGCCGGTGTAAGTGGCGCTGCGATGCCGCGCGTCGGTCTCGATCCAGCCGGTGTCTCGGCCGATCAGCCGGTAGCGATAGCGCAGGCTGTCGGCGCGGCGAAAATCGAGCGCCGCGAACTCGACGCTTAGCAAATCCTGATCGTGGCGCAATTCGATGCGCTCGGCGCCCTCGATCGCCCGCAGCGGCAACCCCTCACCCGGCGAGGCCAGCATCGGTCGATTGCCGATTCTGAGCTCGGTATAGACCAGCGGCGCCGCGGGCGGCAGCGCGGCTACCTCACTCGGTTTGGGGATGCTGACCAGCCCTTGCGGACTGCCAAAATGCAGGCCGCCGCGCATGTCGATCGTCGCTGCGCCGACGAAGAAATCCATACCCAGGGCCGGATCGCGATCGCCCAGGCATTCGATGCGCGCGCCGGTCTTCATGCGGCAGAGGCCACGCGTTGTGCTGATCCACAACGTCCCGTCCGCCGCCTCACGCAACGCTGTCACCATCGCCGACACCAGCCCATCGGCTTCACCGAGGCAATGCGTGCGCATGGGATCACCGTTCGGATCGCGGTCGAGCCGGCACAGTCCGCCGCCCAGGCTGCCGAACCACAACTGGCCACGCTGATCTTCGAGCAGGCTGGTGACACCCGCGTGCGGCAATGCCAGCGCCGCCGGCGAGCTCGGCGTGACCGCGCCCCAGCGCTGGTCGCCGGGGCGGAACCAGGACAGTCCGGCACGGCGTACGGTGATCCAGATGCGGCCATCGCGTGTCTGCAGCAACTGATTGATGCTGCTGCCCAACACACCCGCAGCGCCGCTGGCGTCGACTGGCTGCGCCTCGGCTTGCGCACAGTCGCGGCACAAGGTCAGCAGCCCATCACCCAGCGTACCGATCCACAGCGTGCCGGCGCTGTCCTGCATCAACGACTGCACGGCCGCCGTCCCCATCGGCGCTTGGCCGGCCGCAAAGCGCTGCAGGCCGCCGTCCGCCTGACGCAGGTCCAGACCGCCGCGACCATAGCCTACCCACAGCCCGCGCGGCTCTGACCACAGCGCGGTCACGTCCTCACTCTGCAAGGGCGGATCGCTGCTGGTGGTGTACTGCGCCAGGCGACGGCCGTCGGCATCCAACTGGACCAGGCCGCCACGATCCACCATGCCCACCCACAAGGAGCCATCGGGCCCCGGCGCGAGCGCCGGCGCCGCGCTGCGTGGCAGCCCGTCGACCTGCGCGCGCAGCACGCGAAAATGCTCGGTCAGCGCATCGAAACGCGCCAGTCCACCGCTCCAGGTGCCGATCCACAGCAGACCCTGGCGATCCAGCGTCAGTGCGCTGATGCGATCACCGGGCAACGCGTACGGATCCCCAGGCACGTGCTTCCAGGCGACCAGGCTGTCATCCGGCTCCAGGCGCGCCAGACCTTCGACCGTGCCTATCCACAGGCGGCCTTGGGCGTCGACCTGCAGCGCGCGGATGCCCTCATCCGGCAGGCCCTCGGCGCGCCCATAGTGCGTCTGCACTTGACCGCGCGCGTCGACGCGAAACAGGCCGGATTGATTGGAGCCCAGCACATAGCCATCGCCCAGCGGCCGCGCCGCCAGAAAATGCTGGTCGGCCGGCAGCGCACCCTTCGCCCAAACCTGCGCGCTGCCGCCCGCCGCTGGCAGCTTAAGCAGCTGGTGGTCCTGCGCCACCAGCAAACTGCCATCCGGATCGATCCACAGCAGCAGTTGTCGTCGCCCCACCGGCGGCAGCCCAGGCACGTCCTCGAACTCCGCGCTGCCCGCTCGCAGGCGCTGGATGCCGCCACGGCGCGTACTGACATACAAGGTGCCATCCGGCCCCGTGCGCAAACCATTGATCAGTGCATCCCGCAACGCGCCAGGACCGCCGTCACTGCGATAACGCGTGTAGCGACCGCTGTCCGGGTCGAGGCTGCACAACCCGTTCTGCGTGCCCACCCACAGGCGGCCGTCGACGCCTTCGGCCAGCGCCTGCACGTAGTTGTCGATCAGCGATTCGGGGTCGCCTGGCTGTTGACGGTAGACCTTGAACTCGTAGCCGTCGTAGCGATTGAGACCATCCTGGGTGCCGATCCAGAGAAAACCACGCCGATCCTGCAGCACATCGACCGCCGAAACCTGCGACAGTCCCTGTCCGACACTGATCTGGCGAAAACGGACATCCGCGGTGGCCGTGCTGGCGGCAGCGCCAGTCCCGGCGAGGCCACACAGCAACAGCGCAAAGACCAGCGCGAGCCCCGCACAGCGCGGCGCGCGCGAGCTGACTGCCCCCCGGAATGTCATGGCCCCCATGCGCCGCAGCCTACCCCAGGGTCGCTGCGCTGGCGATAGGCAAATGATCCTTAGACGTACGTGCTACAGCGCGATTTATGCTGCACTGCCATAATGCGGATTCCCCCGCCTTTGCGCGGTCAGTCTGCCGAGGTCTGTGATGAGTGCATCTGTCGTCATCGTTGGTGCCAAGCGCACCCCGATTGGATCTTTCAATGGTGCGTTGGCGCCGGTGCCGGCGACTGCGCTGGGCGCGACCGCCATCCGCGCGGCACTGGCATCGGCCGGTGTGGCACCGGAAGCAGTCTCGGAAGTCTTGATGGGCTGCGTGCTGCCGGCCGGCCTCGGTCAGGCACCGGCGCGACAGGCCTCGCTGCAGGCTGGATTGCCGACTGGCACCGGCTGCACCACGCTGAACAAGGTGTGCGGCTCGGGCATGAAGGCGGTGATGCTGGCACACGATCTGATCAAGGCCGGCTCCGCCGAGGTCGTGGTCGCCGGCGGCATGGAATCGATGACCAATGCGCCCTACCTGCTGCAGAAAGCGCGCTTTGGCTATCGCTTCGGCCACTCCGAAGTGCTCGATCACATGGCGCTCGATGGCTTGCAGAATGCGGCGGATCGCAAGGCGATGGGCGAGTTCGCCGAGCTCTGCGCCAGCAAGTACACCTTTACCCGCGAAGAGCAGGACGCGTTCTCGGCGGAATCCGTGCGGCGCGCGCTGGCTGCCCAGGCCGGCGGTGATTTTGCCGACGAGATCGTCCCGGTGACCGTGGCCGGTCGCAAGGGCGAGGTACAGATCAGCGCCGATGAAGAGCCGCCCGCCTGCGACATCGGCAAGATCGGCTCCTTGCGTCCGGCCTTCAAGAAGGACGGAACGGTCACCGCCGCCACCTCGTCGAAGATTTCGGATGGCGCCGCAGCATTGGTCCTCACCAGCGCCGACACCGCCGCGGCGCAGGGATTGAAGCCGCTGGCCCGCGTCGTCGCCCACGCCACCCACTCGCAGGAGCCGGAATGGTTCACCACCGCCCCGGTACAGGCAATCGAAAAGGTGCTGAAGAAGGCCGGCTGGAGCCAGGATGAGGTCGATCTCTACGAGGTCAACGAGGCCTTTGCCGTGGTGGCGATGGCGCCGATCCGCGAACTTGGCATCCCGCACGCCAAAGTCAACGTCAACGGCGGCGCCTGCGCGCTCGGTCACCCGATTGGCGCCAGCGGCGCACGTCTGCTGGTCACGCTGATCCACGCGCTGAAGCGCCGCGGCGGCCGCAAAGGCATCGCCACGCTGTGCATCGGCGGCGGCGAGGCCACTGCGGTGGCGATCGAACTGGTCGACTGAACCCAGACCGGACCGGCTGGCCAGACGCGGTCAGCCGGTTCATGACTGCCGGCACTAGTCCCTAGCCCCTTGGACCCGGAGGCGTGCAGCCGGCTAGAATGGTGACAGCCGAACCTTACTTCGGTCATCCGGCGGCTGCCGGATTGTCTCTGGATGAACTCAAAGGACTACCTCATGAAGCTCGTGAAGCTCGCGGCCGTCGCCGCTACCCTCGCTCTGTTGACCGCTTGCGGCGACCAGGGCACCAGCACCAACGAACCGCCGGCCACTCCGGCTCCGGTGGCTGCTCCGGCCGCTCCGGCCGCTGACACCGCCGCCCCGGCCCCGGCTGCCACGCCGGCCGCTGACGCCGCCGCTGCTGCCACGGACGCCGCCGCCGCCGCGACCGACGCCGCCGCTGCTGCCGCTGCCCCGGCCGCCGACGCTGCTGCCGCCCCGGCTGCTGACGCTGCCGCTGCCCCGGCTGCCGACGCCGCTGCTGCCCCGGCCGCTGACGCCGCTGCCGCTCCGGCGACGGAAGAGAAGCCGGCCGGTCAGTAATACGACCGCGGCTAGCTGTAGACAGAAGCCCGGCCCTGCGCCGGGCTTCTGCTTTTTGGGCGCCGCCTTTCGCTTTTCACGCAGCCCTTCACTATCCTGCGCCCTCGTTTCCGCCGCGCTCATAGGCCATGAAGAGCATTCCCCTGCTGTTGCTGCCGCTGTTGCTGGCGCATGGATTGATCCTTGCCGGCTCCGGCATGGAAGCGCCCTGGTTCACCGCCACCCTGCCCTCTGGCGCCGCCTTTGCGCTGAGCGGCGGTACCGCCCTGACCGCTATCGGCCTGCTGTGCCTGTGCGCCGAAGTGTTCAAAGCCAGCAGCGCCACGCGCGCCTCGCTGCTCGATCACGCGCTCTCGCTGGCGGTGTTCGTCGTACTCTTGCTGGAATTCCTGCTGTGGCCGGCGGCCGGCCACCCGGTGTTCCTGCTGCTGCTGATCATGGCGCTGGTCGATGTGATCGCCGGTTTTGCCGTGGGGCTGGCGGTGGCACGCCGCGACGTCGGCATCATTCGCGAATAGGAGACGCCGATGGCCCTGATTGAATCCCAGATCGATACCCGTTCCGCCGACTTCGGCGCCAACGCCGAGCACCTGCGCGCCCTCGTTGCCGACCTGCAGCAGCAACTGCATCAGGCCGCGCTCGGCGGTGGCGACAAAGCCCGGCAGAAACACACCGAACGCGGGAAGCTGCTGCCGCGCGAGCGCATCCGCGCCCTGCTGGATCCCGGCTCGCCCTTTCTGGAGCTCTCGCCGCTGGCCGCACACGGGATGTACGAGGGGCAGGCGCCTTGCGCCGGCGTGATCACCGGCATTGGCCGAGTGGCCGGCACCGAGGTCGTGGTGGTGGCAAACGACGCCACGGTCAAGGGCGGCACCTACTTCCCGATGACCGTCAAAAAGCATCTGCGCGCGCAGGAAGTCGCGCTCGAAAACCATCTGCCCTGCGTTTACCTGGTGGATTCCGGCGGTGCCTTCCTGCCACTGCAGGACGAGGTCTTCCCCGATCGCGATCACTTCGGCCGCATCTTCTACAACCAGGCGCGGCTGTCGGCGCTCAACATTCCGCAGATTGCCGTGGTCATGGGCTCTTGCACCGCCGGCGGCGCCTATGTGCCGGCGATGAGCGATGAAACCATCATCGTTCGCGAACAGGGCACCATCTTCCTGGGCGGCCCGCCGCTGGTGAAGGCGGCGACCGGCGAAGTGGTCGACGCCGAGTCCTTGGGCGGCGCCGAGGTGCACACCAGCATCTCTGGCGTCGCCGATCACTTTGCCGAGAACGACACCCATGCCCTCGCGAAGGCGCGCGAGATCGTCGCGCACCTGAACCGGCGCAAGCAAATGCCGCTGGCACTGCGCACGCCGGTGGAGCCGCGCTACGCGGCCGAGGAGATCTACGGCATCGTGCCGCGTGACACGCGCTATCCCTTTGATATTCGAGAGATCATTGCCCGTGTCGTCGACGGCAGCGAGTTCCACGAATTCAAGGCGCGGTACGGCAAAACGCTGGTCACAGGCTTTGCCCACATTTACGGCTACCCGGTCGGCATCGTCGCCAACAACGGCATCCTGTTCGCAGAAAGCGCGCTCAAGGGCGCGCATTTCATCGAACTCTGCAATCAGCGCAACATTCCGCTGGTGTTCCTGCAAAACATCACCGGCTTCATGGTCGGCCGCAAGTACGAGAACGCCGGCATTGCCAAGGACGGCGCCAAGATGGTGACCGCCGTCGCCTGCAGCCATGTCCCCAAGTTCACCGTGATCATTGGCGGCAGCTTTGGCGCCGGCAATTACGCCATGTGCGGTCGCGGTTACCAGCCGCGCTTTTTGTGGATGTGGCCGAACGCGCGCATCAGCGTAATGGGTGGCGAGCAGGCCGCCAGCGTGCTGTCCACGGTCCGACGCGACGGCATCGAGGCCGCTGGCGGTCAGTGGAGCCGCGAGGACGAGGAAGCCTTCAAGCAACCGGTGCGGGCCCAGTACGAGCGTCAGGGCCATCCCTACTACGCCAGCGCCCGGCTGTGGGATGACGGCATCATCGACCCCGCCGACACCCGCCGCGTCCTCGGTCTGGCGCTGTCGGCCTCGCTGAATGCGCCGATCGAGCCGCAGCGCTTCGGCGTGTTCCGGATGTAAGCCATGGCGGACTGGCCATGGCACGTGCTCCAACTGCCGGCAGATGCCAGCGAAGCCGAGGTGCAAGCCGCCTGGCAGCGCTGGCGCGCCGGCGCCCGCCCCAGCGATCCAGGCTATGCCGAGATGGAGCGCGCCTTCGCGGCGGCCTTTGAGCAGGCGGCGGGCCGCCCCGCCAAGCCGGCCAGCACCGTCTCGCCCCCGGATCCGCCCAACGCGACCTCAGCTGCTCCCTCGTCGCAGGACCAGTACGAAGTTGCGCACGAGTTGCTGGATCGGGCCGAGTCCGCGCGCGACTTCGAGGACTTCGTCGGCCGGGTGCGGCAACTGCCCTTGTGGACCAGTACCCAGACCGCCGAGCTGACTGACCGCCAGATGCGCGATCTCTTGCTGCAGCGGCCGGCGCGACCGGTGGCCATCATTCGACTGTCGCGATTGTTCAACTGGCAACCGGACAGCCCGCCTCTGCAAGCACCTGAATCGGATCGACAATGGCGCGCCCTGATGCGCAGCGCCTGGGCCGAGTTCGCGCCGCCCGATCCCGGCTATACCAGCGATCTGGGTCGGATCTTTCTGCTCATCGGCGGCATCCTGGCGGTGCTGGTGCTCCTGCTGATCCTGCCGCGACTTCTGGCAGGCAGCATCGGCCTGCTGATTCCCCTGGCCTTCGCCGCCGTCTGCGCCTGTGCGCTGATCTACTTCAAGCGCTGAGGCGAGGACCAGTCCAGCGCCTGACATCCCCCACTGCCGCCCACCACTCGCCCATGCTGTCCTTCCTGCCCGGATTCCTGAAGCTGCTGTTGACCAGCCTGATCGCGGCGCTTAGTACCGTGGTCCACGTGCCGCTGCTGCTGATCGTCGCGCTGCTCAAACTGCTGCTGCCGATACCGGCCTGGAGGCGCCTGTGCTCGCGCGCCATTCTGGCCATCGCCGAAAACTGGATCGACATCAACAGCGGCCTGATCCGGCTGTTCACACGGGCCGACTGGCAGATCAGCGGCGAGGAGCACCTGCGCAAAGACGGCTGGTATCTGGTGCTCAGCAATCATCAGAGCTGGGTGGACATCCTGGTGCTGCAACGCCTGTGCAACCACCGCATCCCCTTCCTGAAGTTCTTCTTGAAGAGCGAGTTGATCTGGGTCCCCTTCCTGGGCCTGGCCTGGTGGGCGCTCGACTTCCCTTTCATGAAGCGCTACTCCCGCGCCGAGTTGGAGCGCCATCCGGAAAAGCGCGGTACCGACGTGGAAGCCACCCGCCGCGCCTGCGCAAAGTTCGCCGAATTACCGGTATCGGTGATGAATTTCGTCGAAGGCACGCGCTACACCGAAGCCAAGCACGCTCGCCAGCAGTCGCCGTTCAAACACCTGCTGCGCCCCAAAGCCGGCGGCGTCGCCTTCGTGCTCGAAACCATGGGCGAGATGCTGCAGGCGATCATCGACATCACCATCGTCTATCCCGACGGTCGTCCCACGCTGGTCGACCTGCTCAGCGGCCGCGTTCATCGCGTCCGCATCGACATCCAGCGCCGCCCCATCCCCGCCCACCTGCTCGGCGGCCATTACGAAACCGATCCCAGGCACAAGACGGCCTTCCAGGAATGGATCAACATGCTCTGGCAGGAGAAGGACGCGCGGATCGGGGGAATGCGGCAATCATAAGCCTGACCCCGCCAGCGCTCGCCCACGACCTCGATTCGAGGGAGCGTGGGAAAGTCGAAGATCCAGATTGCGCGGCCGACGCCTGCATAATATTCGGCCGCCTGCACGCCGCGTACAGGCACGTAGCATTTTACCTTGGAGGAAACTCACTGAAAAATGGCGAAACTGGGCGTCACATCGCCCATGTGAGCCCATCAAGTTGGCTAATTCCCCCTCTACTCCCCAAGGGCTATCCAGCACTCAACATCTGCGACCGTTGCGGCCACCCAGCCAATCGCCCACTTAACTGTTGTTAACCAACGCGACCGACCAATGATCTTCGTGGATAATCTTGAGATTCGGCGTCATGGGTTTCAGTTTCATTGCGGCCTCGATTTTGGTACCGAAGCTACCATGCTTCCATTCCGGGCTTCCCAACCCACCGACAACAAGATAGTTGAGCGCTTTCGAGACACTTCCCTTCACCAAACCACCCTTCTCCTCAGTATGACGCGCACAGATCGCCCGCGGCGCATAGACAAAATCACCTGTCAAGCAAAAGGTCGCGCCGTCAAATACAATATCCGGCGTCTCGTAGTCAATCAACTGGGTCACGTGCGTGGATTCGGCAAGCTGTTTTAAAGTGCCGCCCACCAATTGCTGCAGCGTATCAACCAAATGCTGTCGCTCCGCATCAGTTACCACGCCATCCTCAAGCGCCGCCTCAACCCGAGACTTGATTACGCTACCGGGCCAACAACAGGTGACCGCCTCGTTGTTTTGAAGCCAATCACGCAAGAAATCAATCTCGCTATTGTTCAAAACTCGATCCGAAAGCATCCCGGTTGCGATTCCTATTAGCGCACCCAATGACCGATTAAGCTCATTGATTTCCGCAGCCCCGCGTCTTCCAAAGAAGCTTGACATAACACCACCTCTGTTACGATACCTCACCAAGAATTAGGGAGCCATAACATCAAACACCAGATTGAGCGAAGTGCCTATTTACAGTCGCCGGACACCAAGCATAAATCGAAAGCACTCTATAGAATTTTGAATTCGACTCGCCCATAGTCTTCGGGATCAGGAAGCCGAACGTGACTAGGTGCAATTTCAATCTCCGTCACACGCTCCGCCAGCCACTTGCGCACTCCGTTACCCTGGCCTTCCAAATAAATCATCGGATCCGGCGGCATCACTAGCGCCATGCCCTTGATCCGAACACCCCCGAGAGAATTCTCAACAGCAATTGCCTTGAAGAATGACCGATAGGGCGCCCCTTCAAAATTGCTGCCAACAATACATTGCGCGACCCGTCGAATGTCAGCGATGCGAAGAAGTACCGAAACGACTACTTCCTCCCGCCCGTGTCCACTAAGTCCGATCCCTAATGAGCGAGCGGTTTCAAGCGTTATGGAATCTGCAAGTATCTGTGGCTGGTCTTCGATAGACTCAAAAACAAAGATATTTTGGCGCGCGAGAATCACGATCGCACTCTCGCGATTCAGTGCCTGAACCTCATGGACTCGCTTCTTTCTCTGTCGAGGACCCAATGGTTCCGTGAATTTAAAAACGGGCATAATCAATTCCTGCTACGACATACATCAGGGCATAACAACCCGGGCACACATCTACGGCATGCTGCGATTGCTCGGATTCTCGCACGAAAGCTGGACGCTCCTTCGGACGCTGGACGATGGACCCTGGCCAGTCGCCATCACTGCGAGATGAATCAACGGTATCAGACTCCCCGAAACTACGAGCAGCGTCTGATGCGCACCGAGCCTTCGGCACATCGACCGGTGGAGACAGAAGGTCAAAGAAGACTCGCGAACTTGGTTCGTTGTCCGGTCTTTCGTGAACAGGTTCATGCCAATCGGCCCACTTTTCCGGCGAAATCGTTATGGCCAATTTACTTGCCGAACACCCGTCCCAGCAAGCTGGATCCGGTGGCGAGCGGGTTTTTGCGGATGGCCTTTTCCTGCTCGGCGATGTAGTGAAACAAGCCGTCCATCGCCTTGTCGGTGACGTAGCCGTCGAGGTCCATGGCATTGCCGCCGCCGAGCAAATGGTCCAGTCCGCCGCTCTGCTTGCTCAGCTTCTTGTACTTGTCGGTGACCCCAGTCTCGCTGGTTGCCTTGCCGACGATCGGCAGGAAGCTGGCGCGCAATTTGTCGCTGGTGACGCGGCGGAAGTACTGGGTGCCGGCATCCGGCTCACCGCGGACGATCGCCACGGCATCCTGCACCGTCATCTGGCGTATGGCCTCGGCAAAGATGTCCGCCGCGGCCGGCACCGCCTTTTCGGCGGCGCGGTTCATCGAGGTCTCGAAGTCCTCGACGTACTTGTCCGTTCCGAGCTTGCGCGCAGCCTCACTCATCTTCCGCATGGACTTGGGCACCGCGATGCGCACCACCTGATCCTTCAGAAAGCCATCCTGGGTGCCCAGTTGCTTGATCGAGGCGCTGACGCCGCGCGCGAGGGCTTCCTTGATGCCGGCGCTGGCATCGCTCTGACTGAGACTCGATGAGGTGGCCTTGCTGCCGGACGCGCTGCCACCCGTGACCTGCCGCAGCAGATCCTTGGCCTGATCCGCGGCCGCTACCGCGGTGGTGAGCAACAGCCCGAGGGCCAAAAGGAATGTACGCATGCGCTGTCTCCTGCCGTCCGGCGACCATTCTGACACGCGAATCGGAGGCGCTACGACCAACCTCGCCTGTGGCTATCAGACCTTCTGAGCGATGACGACCAGATGCCGCTCCGGGTATTGGTCGAACTCCAGATGCCGGCACACGCAGTTGCCCTCCGGGAGCAGCGCCAGCATGGCGGGGATGCCGAGGGACGCGTAGTAGAGTTCTGGTCCCATATAGGCGTCCCAGTGCTCAGCGGGCGCGTCCAGGCCGCCAGCGGTGTAGAGCAGCACGCCGCCGGGCGTGAGCGCATCCATGAGTTTCAGCAGCAACGGCTTTTGCGCTGCAAGGGCGACGTGCCAGAGGCTGTCCCAGGCACTGATGAATGCGTAGTGCTTGGGGATCGCCCAGTCGCAAACGTCCGCATGATAAATCGTGGCATCCGGATCGGCCTCGCGGGCGATCTGCACCATGCGCAGCGATAAATCGACGCCCTCGACGCTGAGGCCCTTCTCGCGCAGCAAGGCATTGAAGCGCGTGTTGCAACCGCAACCTACGCTCAGCGCGGCACCCTGCGCGACATTCAGAAAGCCGAGTGCCCTCCGATATTGCGCGCTGCCGTTGTCCCGCGGGAATCGGTCGTCCCGCCAACGGTCCGCAAGTTCATCGTAGGCAGCGGCAATCCCGGCATGGGTCATGGTTCGTCGCCGTTAAGGAAGCTCTTGCCACACATGGGTGCGTGGGGCCAAAAGCGGGGGCGGGGGTCAGGGGGCGGGGGACCAACCATACGGCGCATGCCTGGCACTGTCGTCAGGTTGCCGAACCAGTGAGCGCGCCAAATGCGAGACATGGACTCTGAGCAAGTCGTGACCACATACATTTTCACAGTCCCTACCTCGCCCTTGGCGCGCTTACTCACTCAGCAAACCGTACTGCGACAGTGTTGGACAAGCGCTGCAGACCTGGTCCCCCGCCCCCCTGACCCCCGCCCCGCTTTTGTCCCCACGCTTCCATGTTTGGCAAGAGGTGTCTAAAGCGCTCGGGTCACCAGCATCATCGAGGCGTCCTCGGGATCAGGGTGGGCTTCGAAGCCGAGGCGATGCATCAGTTTGAGCATTTTGCGGTTATTGGCCAGCACCATGCCTTCCATGCGTTCCAGACGGCGCGAGCGGGCGACGTCGATCAGCGCTTGCATCAGTTGCACGCCCAAACCCTGGCCCTGGTAGGCGTCGCCAATGGCGATGGCGAACTCGCAAGAGCGCGTGTCGGCATTGAGCATATAGCGGGCGACACCGGCAAACAGGCGCGCGGGTGCCTCGGTGGCGAGGGCGGCGGGCAGATCGAGTTCGGCCACCAGCGCCATTTCGCGCCAGTAGTCGATTTGCGTGTAGCGGGCCAGTTGCTTGGGCGCCAGCTCCTTGATGCTGGCGACAAAGCGGAAATAGCGCGCCTCGTCCGACAGGCTGCGCACAAAGGCCTGCAGCGTGTCGGCGTCCTCGGGGCGGATGGCGCGCAATCGGTAGGGCGTCCCGTCGCGCAGCAGGCAATCGCGCTCCAGTTGCGTCGGGTACGGCATGATCGCCATGTGCCCGTACGGCGTTTCCGGCGGTCGATGGCTCGCTTTGAGCACGATGCGCGCGTCCACTACGGTCACGCCCTGGTCGTCGGCGATCAAGGGGTTGAGATCGACTTCCTGGATCTCCGGCAGCTCGCACACCAGCTCGGACAGCCGCAGCAATGCGGCCTCGACCGCCGCATGCGCGACCGCCGGCGCGCCGCGCCACTCGCCCAACATGCGCGACACGCGCGAGCGTTCGATCAGGCGCCGCGCCAGGAAGCGGTTGAGCGGCGGCAGTTCCATCGCGCGATCGGCATAGACCTCGACCGCGCGACCGCCGGCGCCGAACAGGATCACCGGACCGAACAAGGGATCGCTGCTGGCGCCCAGATACAGTTCGCGCCCGTGTTTGGGCGCCACCATCGGCTCCACCGCGACACCGTCGACGCGTGCATTCGGCGCCCGCGCTTTCACGCCGTCCATCAACGTTTGCCAGGCCAGCTGCAACTGACGCGCGCCGCGGATGTCCAGCATGACGCCGCCGACATCGGATTTGTGGGCGATATCGGGGGAGCTGACCTTGAGCACGACCGGGAAGCCCAACTGCTGCGCGATCAGCGCCGCTTCCTGCGGCGTGCGCGCCACCAGCGTGCGCGCCACCGGGATATGAAACGCCGCCAGCAGCGCCTTGGACTCCATCTCGGTCAGCGTTTTGCGCCCCTGCGCCACCACCTGGGCCAGCAGCAGCCGCGCGCTGTCGAGATCCGGTGGCTCGCCTTCGGCCAGCGAGGGCGGCGTCTGCCAGCGCAGTTGTTGGTTGCGATAGAAGCTGGCCAGATTGCCGAAGGCATCAACGGCAGGCTCCGGCGTGCGGAAGGTGGGAATGCGCGCCTTCGCCAGCAGCGCCCGCGACTCCAGCACGCGGCGATCGCCCAACCAGCAGGCAATCAAGGGCTTGCGATAGCGATCGCGCATCGCCACCAGCGCCTGCGCATAGGTCATCGGATCACGATCGGCCTTCGGCGCGAACAGTGCGAGCACGCCATCGACGCCGGGATCCTCCATCACCATCTCGATGGCGCCAGCGAAGCTGTCGGCGGCGGCGCGCTCGCCGACATCAACCGGGTTGCGCGCGCTGGACTCCGGGATGCGCTGTCGCAGCTTGTCCATCGTCGCCTCGGACAACTCGGCGATCTGCAAGCCCGAATCCACCGCCCAGTCGCTGGCCAGCACGCCCGGACCGCCGCCGTTGGCGACCAGCGCCAGCCGCCGGCCGGTGGGCTTGTAGCGCGAGGCCAGGCATTTGACTGCGGAGAACAACTGCACGAAGAAGCGCACGCGCACGGCGCCAGCACGGCGGATGGCGGTGTCGAACACATCGTCATCGCCGATCAGCGCACGCGAATGGGTTTCCGCCGCCAGCGCCGTGCTGGGATGCCGACCGGCCTTCAGCACGACCACCGGCTTCAGCGTCGCAGCCGCGCGCAGCGCCGACAGAAAGCTGCGCGGTTCGCGCACGCCCTCCAGATACAGCACGATGCTCTCCGTGCTGGCATCGACCGCCAGGAAATCGAGGACTTCGGCCAGATCGATGTCGCGCTGCGCGCCGACGCTGATGACTGCCGAGAAGCCCACGCCCTGATCGAGCGCCCAGTCGACCGTCGAGGCGGCCAACGAGCCCGATTGCGCGACGAATGCCACCCCGCCGGCCGGCGGCATGGTGCCGAGCAGGCTCATGTTCAATTGCCGCGCCGGGCGCTGCAGGCCCAGCGCGCCGGGACCCAAGATGCGCACGCCGAAGCCGCGCGCGGCTTGGACCAGGCGGTCCACCTCGCCCATGTCGCTGGCATCGCCGCTCAGCAGCACCAGCTTCAGATGCCAGCGCTGCAGCGCCGGCAGCACGCCGCGCGCGATCGACACATCGGCCAGCAGCCAGACGACATCGGCGCGGATCGCCGGCGCCTCGGCCGCCAGCGTCGCCAGCGTCAATTCATCGAAACGCGCGCGGCCATCCGCCAGCCAGGGTGCCAGTTGGCTGCGCGCCAGCGCCAGGTCGGCATGGCCTGGCGCGTGCAGCACCCAGATGCGGGCGGGGTCAAAGAACGGGGTGAGGGCGTGTTTGTCCATGGCAATTCCCTTGCGGCCACGCGTCCCCTCCGACGCACAGCCAAAGTCCGAGCGTCATTGAATCAGTCGGCAGCGGAGTGAAGGCTCCACCGGCTTACAAGGCTCCCAGCACTTTGACGTGCGCGAGCACGCTACGCGCCAGCGCTTGCAGCTCGTAACCGCCTTCCAGGGTGCTGACCACGCGCCCGTGCGCGTGGCGATCGGCGACAGCGACGATCTCGCCAGTCACCCAGGCGTAATCGGCCTCGGTCCACATCAGCTGTGACATATCGTCGTCCCGGTGCGCATCGAAACCCGCCGAGATGATCAGCAACTGCGGCCGGAAGCGCTCCAGAGCCGGCAACCACTCGCGCGTTACCGCCCCGCGCAAAGCAGCGCCATCGCTGTAGGGTGCCAGCGGTACGTTGACCATGTTGAAGCCCAGCGGCTCGGTGCCCGAGGCCGGATAGAGCGGGTGCTGGAAGGTGGACACCATCAGCACGCGCTCGTCGTTGGCCAGTATGTCCTCCGTCCCGTTGCCGTGATGGACGTCGAAATCGACCACCGCCACCCGCGCCAGCCCATGGTGCTCCAGCGCATGCAGCGCGCCGATCGCCGCGTTGTTGTAGAAGCAAAAGCCCATGGCCTCCGCCCGCGTGGCGTGGTGACCGGGCGGCCGCACCGCGCAGAAGGCGCGCTTGAACTCGCCGGCCATCACCCCGTCGACGGCGCGCACCACCGCCCCGGCCGCACGCCGCGCTGCCCGCAGCGTGTAGGCGTTCATATAGGTGTCGGGATCGACATGGGCATAGCCCTCGGATGGGTCGGCGGCCTCGATTTCGGCTAGATAGCGCGCATCGTGCGCCGGCCGCAGGCGGGCGGGATCCACCAGCGGGGCCTCGATGTGGCGCATCCAGTCCATGACGCCCGCCGCCGTCAGCCGATCTTCGATGGCCCGCAATCGGCTCGGACACTCCGGATGGTGCGGGCCCATCTCATGTCGCAGACAGTCCGGATGACTCAGATACGCGAGGGTCACGGCCAGCTCCTGACAGATCCATGCAGCTAGCTTAGCGAGATCCACGTCGCGGGTATTGAGATGCGGCAAAGATCGACAACTCCTCCGCCCGGCCCGCACCCGCATCCGCGTGGATTCCGGCGCGTCTGCGGCAGAAAAATCCAGGTCCGCAAACGGCCAGACAGGCGTTCAACGTTGGCGTGAAATAGCCACACGCAATCCGCGTTCATCGGCAGGTGTCGAGCATGACGACATTGAAAGTTCAGGGTATAGACAGCGCTTACGTGGCGCAGATCCGCGCGGGTGGGCTGGACGCGCATGGGCAGCCGGCGCGCGCACAGCGGGCCGTGGGGGTAGGCAATCCCTGCCGCCACTGTCTGCAGTTGATCGAGGAAGGCGACGAACTGCTGCTGTTGGCCTACCGGCCCTTCGACAGCGCGCAGCCCTATGCCGAAGTGGGGCCGATCTTCCTGCATCGGCAGGCCTGCACGCGCTACGACAGCGAACACTTGCCGCGCTGGTTCGGTCACTTTCAGCCAGCCATCTACCGCGGATATGACGCTCGCCACTGGATCCGCTACGAGACCGGCGGGGTAGCGCCGGGCGAGCAACTCGGCCACATCTGCCGGCAACTGCTCTCCGATCCGGCCACGGCTTACGTGCACATCCGCTCGAAATTCAACTGCTTCCAGTGTCAGGTCGAGCGGGCTTGAGCACCGCAGCAGCGCCCGCACGAGCACCCGGTCGCCGCGGCCGCGGCGCCGTGCGGGCGTCTGCCAACAACGCCCGCAGGATGCGCAGCAGCGCTTCCAGATCCGAACGATTGTGCTGCATCACTCGGATGAGCTGAGTGGTGTCGCCGCAGGCGAGAAACTGGCGCCAGGCCTTGGGCGCCTCGCTGCCGGGCAGATCGTGGTGACGCTCGATGCCAGCGAGCATGCGCTCGGCGGTGGTCAGACGGCAGTCCGGCCAATGTCCCTTGAACGCCCGGCGCACCGGATACAGCAGATCCCAATGGGCCGCCGGGCTAGTGGCAGGGCGTCCGTGCAGGATCTCCAGCGTTCGCAGCGCCGGCACATCAAAGCGCTTGCCGTTGTAGCTCACCAGCACCGCGTCCGGGCTGCATTCCGCCTGCCACGCGGCCACCAGCGCCGCCTCGCCGATAGGCCGAGTCATCAAATACTGGCGCAGCACCCAGGTATCGTCCTGCCAGCGCAGCACGCCGAGCAGATAGACCTTCAGTCCGCAGCCACCGCACAGTCCGGTGGTTTCGGTGTCGAAGAAGCGCAGCCGCTCCAGCGCGACCTGTCGATCAGGGTCCCACGGTGGCGCCAGCGTCGACGGCAGATCCAGACCCGACAAGCGCGTGCGCAGTGCGCTGACGCGGACCTCCAGCGTCCGCAGTGCCGGGGTGTGCTCGACGCCGGGCAGCGGCGGCGACGCGCCCGGCGCGCGCACGCCCTGCCCCGCCCGCTCGCGCGCAAGCAGGCGCAGTCTGGCCAGTCGCTCGCTCCATTCGGCATCCAATGTCGGCACTGCCTCGGCGGCGGGCACGGAGCGAAGCTGTTGCAGACGTTCGCGCAAAGCGAGCATGGCGACCCTAGCCCGCCACTCTCAAAGCAGCGCGTCGCGACGCCCGGGCCGTCCCACCGTCGCCGGGTACCGTGGCGGCGGCCGAGTAGCCAGACCGTGGCCTGCATCGTTTTGCTTCGCGGCGATGGCTCGGCCTTGGCGCCGATGGCTGCGTTGCCTGATGTCGCCATAGCCCTGCCAACGCGTGCACGACCGGCCCGCACGCTGCGCGGGCATTCAGGCCGACGTACGGCGCGCCGCGCAAGCCGCCGGCCTTCACCGTCCGCGCGCCTTGCCCTCGGGGCAAATCCCTACACCTCCCTCCGCGACCGCCGTGATACATGCGGGCTAGCCGCGCAGCAGTTCCAGCACCTTGAGGGCGCTGCCGCGTGGACTGCGCGATTCATCACTGGCCAAGATCGGCCCCACGCAGGCGGGGCAACCCTGACCGCAGCGGCAGCCGCTGACGAGGCCGATGGCGGCCCGAACCAACTCCTCGCGACGCTCGTACAGCGGGCGCGACAAACCGATGCCTCCCGGATAGTTGTCGTAGAGATAGACCGACGGAGCAAACTGAGACACCGTGGCTGGATCCAGCGCTTCCCCGGCCGCACTGCGCAGTTCGCCGCGCCCCTTGGCGGACACTTGCGCCGACCAGTCCTGGTCACCACTGCCGACGGCCTTGCCCAGATCGCGCGGTTCACACATCGACAACAGCGTGGCCACGGTGTGCAGCGCGTAGGCCGCGCCCAGAAAGCCATCCAGTGCCTCAAAGCGGGTGCGAAAGGCGCTATCGATCGCCGCCGGGGACAGTTGCCACCAGACGGCGGTGGTTTGCAGTTCCTGATCCGGCAGGTTGACCGGGCCGTAGCCGATGTTCTCGTGGCTGTAGTAGCGGATCTTCTTGTAACCGGTCACCCGGCGCACCACGTGCACCTCACCGTGCAGCGCACTGCCGCTACCACTGCTGGCGCGATCAAACTCCGCCAGCGGCTTGAGCTTGGTGTAGTCGATGGCGTCTGTGTAGTAATCGACATGGGTGCGCGTGACATAGGCCTTGCGACCGGTCCAGTCGAGCTTCTCGACCTGCCAAGGCACCGACTGCACCATGTAGATCGCACCCTCGTACAGGGTGACGGCGGCCGAGGAATAGTCGACCTCGGCAATGATGGTCTGCTTGCCGCCGGTGCGATCAACCACGACGAAGTTGCCGTCGGCCACCGAGCGCAGATTCACCGCGTTGGCGGGATAGCTGTCGTCGATCCAGTGCCAGCGCGCCCCATCCTGGTGCAGTACGCCTTCCTCGCTCAGGTACTGCAAGAACTCCCGCACATCGCGGCCACCGTAGCGGTCCTGTTCATTGAATGGCAGTTCGAAGGCCCCGCAACGGATGTGATCGAGCAGGATCAACAACTGGTCAGGGTCGATGCGCGCCTGCTCGGGCGACTGCTCCAGAAAGTAGCCCGGATTGCGGACCACGAACTGATCGAGGGCATCGCTACTGGCCACCAGCACACCGAGCGCCGCCTGCTGGCGCCGCCCGGCACGGCCGAGGCGCTGCCGCGTGGCGGCAATGCTGCCGGGATAGCCGCACAGCAGGCACACATCCAACGCGCCAATGTCTACGCCCAGCTCCAGCGCCGAGGTACTGACAATGGCGTCGATGGCGCCTTGGCGCATCAGCTTCTCGGTCAGTCGCCGCTCTTCCGGCAGGTAGCCGCCGCGATAGGCGCGCACCCGCGCCGGCTTGCGCGGATCGTGGTCGAACACATCCTTCAAGTACTTGGTCAGCACTTCCACCATCAGCCGCGACTGCGCGAACAAAATGGCCTTGAGTCCCGCCTTGAGCGTCATGCGCGCCAGCTTGCTGACCTGCGAGCGCGCCGACGCGCGAATCCCGAGATCCGGATTGATCGGCGGCGGATTCCAGAACAGCAAGTGATTGGCACCGGCCGGTGCGCCGCTCTCGGTGATGGCCTGCATCGGCACCCCGCACAGCGCCTGGGCGTGCTCACGCGGATTGCCGATGGTGGCCGAGCAGCAGATCCACTGCGGCCGCACGCCGTAGAAATCGCAAATGCGCTGCAGACGCCTGCACACATTGGCGACGTGGGCACCGAAAACGCCGCGATAGCTGTGCACCTCATCGATGACGATGTAACGCAGCGACTGGAAGAACTGCGCCCACTTGGTGTGATGCGGCAGGATCGCCTGGTGCAGCATGTCGGGGTTGGTGACGACGATGTCACCCTTGGTGCGCACCGCCTGCCGCGCGTCCGACGGCGTATCGCCGTCGAAGGTGTAGGCCCGCACGCCGAGTTCGGCGGCGCGATTGAGCTCCAGCAGTTCGGCCACCTGATCCTGTGCCAGTGCCTTGGTGGGGAACAGATACAGCGCCTTAGCCTCATGGCGCAGGACGGCGTCGAGCACCGGGCCGTTGAAACACAGCGTTTTGCCGGAGGCCGTGGGCGTGGCGATGACCACATGCGCCCCCTCGGCAATGGCACCCCAGGCGGCGGCCTGGTGGCTGTACAACTGCTGGATGCCGCGGCTGTGCAGCGCCTGCCGCAGGCGTGCGTCGATCTGCGCCGGGATGGCTCCGTATCGCCCTGGCCGTGCCGCGGTGTAGGCCTCGCCCGTGATGCAATCGCGGTACTTGCGCTTGAGCCGCGCGACCAGCGCCGCTACGCGATCGGGGGCTGGCTCCGCCCCGGGCAATTCGGGCGTCCACTCGACTTCCTGCCTGACTGCGTCTAAGCTCACGGCACGTTCTCTTTCCGTTCTCCCATCATCAGCGTAGAGAACCAATGGAAAACACGCAAGCGCTTTCTTTGACCTCTGCACAACGCCGCCTGCTCGATCACCTGCGCCAGCGCGCGCGCGCCGGGCTCGCCCCGGCCTCGCTGGAGGAGCTGTGCAAGGAGTTGGGGCTGGCCTCTCGCGGGTCCTTGCACAAGCAGGTCAGTGCGCTGGTCGATGCCGGCTTGGTGGCGCCCATGGATGGCAAGCAACGCGGCGTGCGCTTGAGCGACACCGAGGAGGGCTCGCTGCCACTGCTCGGGCGTATCGCCGCCGGGCGCCCGATCGAAGCGCTGGCCGGCAGCGAGCGGGTATCCGTGCCGGCGCAACTGCGGCCGCGCGGCGATGCCTACGCGCTGGAGGTACGCGGCGACTCGATGCGCGATGCCGGCATCCACGACGGCGATGTGGTGATCGTCGAAGCGCGCCCACAGTCGCGTGCTGGCGATATCGTCGTCGCGCTGATCGACGGGGAGAGCGCCACCCTGAAGCGCATGCGCCGGCGTGGCGGCGACGTGGAACTGCTGCCCGACAATCCGGATTTTGAGATCCAGTGCTATCCCGCCGAACGCGTCCAGATCCAGGGGGTGGTGGTGGGCTTGATGCGCCGCTATTGACGCTGGCGGGTAGCAAGCTCGGCACGCTTCTCGCAGTATTCGCGCCTTCGTCGATCGGAAGCTCCCCATGCACGTGCATTCGTCCATCTTCAAGGCCTATGACATCCGCGGCATCGTTGGACAAACGCTGGACGAGCGCTTTGCCGAGCATCTGGGGCGTGCATTTGGTACCGAGGCCAAAGCGCTGGGCGAGCGTGCGGTGGCAGTCGGCCGCGACGGCCGCCTGTCCGGCCCGGCGCTGGCGGCCGCGTTGATCCGCGGGTTGCGGCAATCGGGGGTCGACGTCATCGAACTCGGCGCCGTGACCACGCCGCAGCTGTATTACGCGGCAGCGACGCGCGGCGATCTTGGCTGCCGCAGCGGCATCCAGGTCACCGGCAGCCACAATCCCAAGGATTACAATGGCTTCAAGATGGTCTTGGCGGGCAGGGCCATTTATGGGGACGACATTCAACGACTGCGGCAGCGAATCGAGGCCGAGGACTACGCGCACGGCAAGGGCCAGGTGTCCTCACTGGACCTGCTCGCCGAGTACACGCGGCGCATCACCGACGACTGCAAGTTGGCGCGCCCGCTGAAGATCGTCGTCGACTCGGGTAACGGCATCCCCGGCGCTTCGGCGCCCGGCATCCTGCGCGCGCTGGGATGCGAGGTGATCGAGCTCTATTCGGACGTGGACGGCAATTTCCCCAACCACCATCCAGATCCCTCCAAGCCAGAGAATCTGCGCGATCTGATCGAGGCGGTGCATGTGCACGGCGCCGAGCTCGGGCTGGCCTTCGATGGCGACGGCGACCGCCTCGGCGTCGTCACCCAGGAAGGCAACAACATCTACCCCGATCGTCAGATGGTGCTGTTCGCGCGCGATGTGCTCAGCCGCGTCCCCGGCGGCCGCATCATCTTTGATGTCAAGTGCAGCCAGCGTCTGGCCGAAGCGATCCGCGCCGCCGGCGGGCAAGCCGAGATGTACAAAACCGGCCACTCGCTGATCAAGGCGCGGCTCAAGGACACGGGCGCGCCGCTGGCTGGCGAAATGAGCGGACACATCTTCTTCAGCGAGCGCTGGTACGGCTTCGACGATGCTGCCTACACCGCTGCGCGTCTGCTGGAGATCCTGAGCCGCAGCGCCGACCCAAGCGCCGTGCTCAACGCGCTGCCGACCAGCCACAGCACGCCAGAATTGAACGTCGCCTGCGCGGAAGGCGAACATCATGCGCTGATCGAGCGCCTGCGCAGCTCGGCGCACTTCGAAGGCGCCAGCGAGATCATCACCATCGACGGACTGCGCGCCGAGTATCGGGACGGCTTCGGCCTGATCCGCGCCTCGAACACCACCCCGGTGCTGGTGCTGCGCTTCGAAGGCCACACGCCCGAAGCGCTGCAGCGCATCCAAACGCAGTTCATGCGCGAGTTGCTCAAGCTGAAGCCGGATGCGCACATCGGCTCAGGACACTGAACGTCCTCCGCACCGCTGACGTCAGTTCGAAACACGATTGATCTGCGCCGCCGTTGCGGCGCGCACAGATTTCAAGGGAGCGCGCTGCGCTGGGCCCCTGCCGCGCGGCGCGCCGCCTAACGGGCGCCGGCACTGGCAACAGGCGCTCGCACCCGGAAGCGCGCGTAATGACGCCATAGGCCGATCCGAAAATGAAAAAGGCCGCGCGAGGCGGCCTAAGTCATTGTTTTCCCTGGTGCCGCTGCCCAGACTCGAACTGGGGACCTACTGATTACGAATCAGTTGCTCTACCAACTGAGCTACAGCGGCGTGTTGGGAGCGCGGATGCTAGTGCGGTCCACGCGCGTTGGCAACCGCTACGTGCAAACTTCTAGCGTGTTGTCGGTGGCTGAACGCGCTCCGCCCCCGTCTCTTGCACCAACCCCATTGTGAGCGCGGCGGCGTTTTCTGTGTCGAAACCCCCGCCGCAGGAGACGGCCATGAGCACCCGCAACACCTTCGCAATGATCGCCCTACTGGCTACTTTGGCGCCGACCGTCGCGCTCGCACAGCGCGTCGACGTTACGCTGGAGGACCGTACGCTGGGGCGCACGATTCCGCTGCACCGCTACGACGGTCGCCTGTATGCCGCGGGCGAGCCTGGCAACCGGTACGCGATCCGCCTGCAAAACCGCAGCGGCGAGCGTGTGCTCGCGGTGGTGTCGGTCGACGGCGTCAACGTCATCACCGGCGAAACCGCCCACCCGGCGCAGTCGGGATACGTGCTCGAGCCCTGGCAGAGCACCACGATCAACGGCTGGCGCAAGAACATGCGTGAGATCGCCGCATTCAACTTCGTCTCGCTGCCGGAGAGCTATGCCGCGCGCACCGGGCGGCCGGACAACGTCGGCGTGATCGGCGTGGCCGTTTACACCGAACGTCGCTTCGTTCCGCCCTACCAGCCGCCGGCGATCGCGCGCGAACCAGCCCCGGCCTCGCCTTACGACCGCGGCGCTGCCGATAGCGCCACGGGAGCGGCGCCAGGCCGTTCGCGCGAGGACGCCGAAGCCGCCAAGAGCCTCGGGACCGGACACGGTGAACGGGAATGGTCGTATGCGCAGACCACCGAATTCCGCCGCGCGAGCACCACACCGGCGGAAGTGACCGCGATCTGGTACGACAGCCGCCGCAACCTGGTCGCAGCCGGCATCCTGCCGCGCCCGCCGCGCCACTATGCTGATCGCGGCGACGCCCGCCCCTTCCCGGGATTCGTGCCCGACCCCTGGTAAAGCCAGCAGTCTCAAGCCTACGCGGCGCTGGGAAACCAGCGCCGCCCGGCCGAAAGCTGGGGCATTTCTGAACGGCACTTGGCCGCTGCGCGTCAAGGGCTGGCTCGCTGACTCCGCAACCAATTGATTTTCATGACGTTGATCCGCACCGCCCGAAGCCAGCGACAAGGCCGATCACCACGGCCATTGAATCTGCCCCTGCCCGTCCCTACACTAGGTCCTGCACGGGGGCGCATTGGCTTCGACGGAAGTCACGAAACCTTGGGTGCATGCCGAGGGGGTAGCTTTCCTCGTTAATCCAGCTGCAAGACTCTAGTCGCGAACGACGAAGTCTACGCTCTGGCGGCCTAAGGCCGCCTAACCTCCCTGCCTTGTGTTCGTGCTCGGTAACGGAGGGTCAGAATCACGAAATCGTGAGCCGCGCGGGCCTGACGCCGGCAACTAAAACGACCAGGCTGGTTGCGTCGCTTTCCTGCCGGCTGGAGCGCGGCGCAACGAGATCTGATAACCGGCTAAGCATGTAGAGCTTAAGATGTAGGGCTTGCGGACGGGGGTTCGACTCCCCCCGCCTCCACCACTATTGAAGCCCCAACTGTTCTCAGTTGGGGCTTTTTCTCGTCTGTTGGCGACAGTTCCCGCGTGTTTGCGCGGGTTCATGCGGACACCTGCGGACTTCGCCGGTTGCCTGTCTGGCCCGTTCTCGGCCGCTTTTCGCTCTCTCCTGGCCATTCTTCTCCCGGGCTTCGCTCTCCGCGAGTGGCCCGGAGTCCGCAAAGGCACAGTTCAGCACCCTTTCAAATCAACGGGTTACGCGCGGACGGTTCAAGCGGTTGGATCGCGGCATTGCCTACCCGGAGGGGAACTGCCGCGGCCAGGAGGCTGTCCGTTCCGACCTTACCGCCTTGGCTCGACAGCAGCGGCCCGCTGAATCTGCTCGAACAGACCCTGCGCGGCCTGCTTGGCAGCCGCATCTTGCTCGGCGCTGATAGGGGCGAGATCTATGCCGTCGCGGCCCGCTGCATAGGCGGGACCGCCGACATCATCGTCGTAGTCCGAGCCGTCCTCGTTGATCGCGTAGTAAGCGTCCTTGGACAGGTCCGTGCCGACCAGCCTGGACAGATACACCCAAGTCCAGCACCGAGCCAGATCTCCTTGATCGTGCTCCTCGATCAGGCGGAGCATGGCGTCCGTGTCCCCATTCTCGGCAGCCACGGTAAGCCAGTGCTTCGCATCAGCCACGCGCCCCAGTCGCTCGGCAATCTCGGCAATGGCCGATGGATCTGCACCAACATCGTGACGCGGCCGCTCGAAGAATGACGGGTCACCAAAGCGTTCCGCCAAGTCGAGGAGCGCATGTTGATTGCCGAGTCGACCAGCCTCGCGAAGATGGCTGGCGTACTTGTCCGCTTGAGTGAGTCGAGCCGCATGGGCCTCTGCCCACTCCTTTTCCACGCCTGTCAGCACACGACCCTGTTGTGCCTGGGAGTGCCAGTAGGAGCTTCCCGCCCCCCGGTCGGTGTCGTCATCGTCGTCGGGGGCATGGATCAGCGCCAGGGCGTAGTGCGCGAGAGCGTTGCCTTTGCTGGCCGCTGCCTCCAACCCATCGAGCATGAGCGGTGCGATAGCAGCCTCGTCACCATCTGCCCATCGGGCACCAAGCCGATCGTCTTGCTCGTCGCCGAACTGCTCGGGGTCGTCATCAGCCGGATCGTTGTCTAGGCTGGACCAATCCCCTCGCAGTTGGCTGATCAACGCCGAAATCTGCACTACGCCAATCTGGCGCTCTGCCAGGAAGGACCCTAGCGACACCGAGACCAGATCCGCGCCTTCCGGCGGATATCCGAGCTCGATGCAGCGCCGTCTGACGAAGTCGCGGTGCGAGCCAGTTCGCTTGTCGTCCGAGCGTCGCTGTGTGAAGACGGTATCAACGCCAAGTGCCGCATAGGACTTGAAGCCGAACGAGGCTGCCAGCAGCTCGTAGATGTGGGCTCTCTTGAGGGAGCTGCCCGTGCTGGCCTGGAGATGTTGCTGCGCGGAATACGCGAGCTCTTTGATTGTCATGACGAACCTTTCCTGTGTGCCACGCCGATTTCGGGTCAGGCGCACACGTTTAAGTCCCCGACGACGAGGCTCAAAGAGAGGTTTTCAATGACAGTGAGACGAAGCCGTTTTTTACTCGTGTGCAAGTAAGGTGGGCACCTCGCCGCATTTTATCGGCGGCAGGCCGATTGGTCTACCTGAGCCGGGCGCGCTGGTCATCCCACAGCGCTGGCGGATCCACCGCCAGGTCAAACAGCGTGACGTGGTTGGGCAGGGCGTCGTCGAGGATGGCCGCCACGATGTCCGGCGCCAGCGTGGTCAAGTTGACCATCCGGCTGACGTAGCTGTTGTCGATCCCTTCCCGGGTAGCGATCTCTCGCAGCGATTTGGCCTCGCCCGACTCCAACATGGCCAGCCAGCGGTGACCCCTGGCCACCGCCAGTTGCAGCGGCGTGGTGGCCGTGTCCCAGGGCCTGGCCTTGGCCGGTTCCCCCGTCTCAGGGTCGATCGGCAGCGTGACCAACTTTCGCCCGCTGCGCCGCTTGATCTGGATCGGCACCGACAAGGTCAGCCGCCCATCGCTGGCCTCGATGACGTCGGGCTCGCCTGTCCTCTGGATGCGGATTTCGCTCATGCCAATGCCTCCTCGGGCTGGGCCGCGCCGGCTGGCTGCAGTTCCAGCACCAGGCGCTCGATGCCGTTGGCGCGCAGCCGCACTTCCAGGTCGTTGGGCGACACGATCACCTTCTCGACCAGCAGCTTGACGATGCGCGTCTGCTCGGCTGGGAAGAGCTGGTCCCATATGGTGTCGAGCCGCGTCATGGCGACCGTGACCTTGGCCTCGTCGAGGCTGGGGTCGAGCTCGATCGCGCGCGGCAGGACGTCACCCAGTAGATCCGGGGATCGCAGGACCGCGCGCAGTTGGTCCAGTACGGCGGACTCAAGCTCTGCAGCCGGCAGCCGTGGCAACCCAGACGCGCCCGCGTGCTCCTTGTTCTCGCGCTGCGGCACGTAGTAGCGGTAGCGGCGGCCGTTCTTCTTGGTGGTGTGGAACGGCGACAAGGCGCGACCGTCGTTGCCGAACACGATGCCCTTGAGCAGGTACGGCACTGTGGCCCGCGTCGCGTTGCCGCGAACCCGACCGTTGGTGGCGAGGATGGCGTGCACCTTGTCCCACAACTCGCGGTCGATGATCGGTGGATGCTCGGCCTGGTACCACTGCTCCTTGTGGCGCAGTTCACCGAGGTAGGTCCGGTTGTTGAGCAGCTTGTAGATCAGCCCCTTGTCGATCGGCTTGCCATCGCGGGTCTTGCCGTCCTGCGTGGTCCACGCCTTGGACGTCACGCCGTCGAGCTTCAGCTCCTTGAACAGCATCGTGCCGGAGCCCAGTTCAACGAAGCGCTGGAAGATGTGCCGGATGAGCTTGGCCTCGCGTTCGTTGGGCACCAGTCGGCGGTTCTCGACGTCGTATCCGAGGGGAGGCACACCGCCCATCCACATGCCCTTGCGCTTGCTGGCGGCGATCTTGTCGCGGATGCGCTCGCCGGTGACCTCGCGCTCGAACTGTGCGAAGGACAGCAGGATGTTCAACATCAGCCGCCCCATGGACGTGGTGGTGTTGAACTGCTGGGTGACCGACACGAAGGACACGCCGTAGCGCTCGAACACCTCGACCATCTTGGAGAAGTCCGCGAGGCTGCGCGTCAGGCGGTCGATCTTGTAGATGACGACCACATCGATCTTGCCGGCCTCGATGTCGGCCATCAATCGTCGCAGCGCCGGGCGTTCCATGTTGCCGCCCGAGAAGGCCGGGTCGTCGTAGTCGTCTGCGACCGGAATCCAACCCTCGGCACGCTGGCTGGCGATGTAGGCATGCCCCGCATCGCGCTGGGCGTCGATCGAGTTGTATTCCTGGTCCAGCCCCTCGTCGGTGGACTTGCGCGTGTAGACGGCGCAGCGCATGCGGCGCTTGAGGACTTCGCTCATCGCCGGACTCCCTTCTTCGCCGCTGTCTTGGGAGTGGCTGGTGCCTTGAGCCCGAAGAACAGGGGCCCTGACCAGCGCGTGCCGGTGATCTCCCGGGCGATCATCGACAGACTCGGGTACATCCGGCCTTGGAAGTCGTACTGGCCGTCCTGGGTCACGATGACGCGGTGCTCGACGCCCTGGTACTCGCGGGTCAGCACAGTGCCCGCTGCCGGCCGGTAGTCACGGTCGCGCTTCTTGACCTTGCCGGTCTCGATCAAGGATGCGATGCGGCGTTTGTTGCGCTCCAGCAGGTTGCCGTCGGTCTTGCGGAACTCCACCTCTTGCAGGCGGTAGGCAATGCGCCGCTCCAGGAACTGGCGGTTGTGGGTGGGCGTGTCGTCACCGAAGAGCCTCTGCCAGAGCGCTTTGATTTCCGGCATGGGCAGCTCGGGCAATCGTGCGATCTGTGAGGCCATCGATGGTGGCGCGGTGAATTTGTCGGTGTTGGCCTTGGCGGGCGTGCTCATCAGGACTCCGTTTCTGTGTTGTTGACGGGGTCTGAATGAACGCGCTGGTGGCCGGAGAAGCCAAGCTGAAACTCGCTCTCCGAAGTCCGTCTTCCGGACGGGCGAGAGTCGGCGTTGCGAAGGCGGACGAGCCCATTTGCGAGCAACGACGCGATCTCGCGCCGACGCTGCTCCGGGGTCATCCGGTCAGGGGGAACTTGGTTGATCTCATGCATCGGTGTCGGTCCTGTCCATCAAACTCGCTTGAATGGCGAAATTCTCCGGACGACCCCTCACCGACACCATGAGGGAGTTTCGAGCGCCTGCGTGCTGGCGCTGGCTCCTGCGAAGACGAGACCGAATCAGGTGGTCAGGTGATGGGCCAGGACGGTCTTTATGAGCTGGTTACCAGTGGGCGTTGACGTCAGCAGATCCCTGATCCGAGTCTTGATCTGCTGCGCATCCAAGCCTGCAGTTGACGCCGCCTTCATGACGGCCGCGTAGGCGTCGAGCACATCGGTACCGGTGATTTCGAAGCCGTGCCCGAGCGAGATCCACCGCAGCGAAGCAAGACCGGCAGCGACCGCAAACTCAGGCTGGCTCTCGGCAAAGTCCCTGGCTGCTCGGGCCAGCGTGCGCGGATCGGTAGGGCTGGTGGTCGCCAGCTCGATAGCGACGTTGAACAGACCGGCATCCTTGGCGGCCGCGAACCACTTGCCTTCAGCGCCGGGCGTGCTGGCCACCAAGTCGCGCAAGATCTGCTCTGGTGGCGTGCTCGGGTACTTTTTGGCGACGGCCCGGAAGGTGGCCAGGTTGGTCGTACCTTGGTTGGCTTCGATCGCGTAGCGCCGGTATGCATCGTCGGCCAGCCCCGACGACAGCAGGATGTCCTCGCAAGCCTCGGCGATCTGCCAACTCGGATCGTTCAGGCCGCGCGATTGCTCGGCGTACCGAATCGCCTCCGCCTTCTTGCCCGTCGCCACCAGTGCTTTGACGCCCCACCTGCGGTTGTGCCACCACTTGAATGGCGCCCGCTCCAGCAGCGCGAGCAGTTGATCGTGGCGGCCAGCGGCATACAGCGACGCAAGGCATGCACTCGTCCCCTTGAAGAACCCGTGACCGGTGGATCGTGGGCTCCAGACGTGTTCGACGAGAGGCAGAAATTCATCGACCCACACCACCGCCAGTTCCGGGGTCCCACACAGCTCGCCCCAGTGCTCGCCGAGGGATTCGATGTAAGGGATCTCATCGTCTTGCAGGGCTTGCCATAGACGTTCCAGCCATCGCTGCCGAACGCGCCGATCGACATCAGCCTTGGCGATGATGGGCACCAGGGTGTCGATAGCTCGGTTCACCGCAGTGCCCAGGGCGCCGGAAGAACTGTCGACCTCCTCCAGCGCTGGCGATAGCTTCTCCAGCAACGTCACGGCGCCCTCGGCCGCGAGCACTGGGTCCTTGCGTGCGACTGCCTTGATTTCGGCGAGTGCTTCTTTGATGCGCTGGATCGGTGTGTCTGATCGCCAGCCGAAGGCGTGACGGCGGAAGCGGGAGGCGAACTGCCACTTGTGCGTCGTCATGATCGATCGGCCATGAACTACCGAACGGGGTGCTGGCCGTTGCGGATGAACCGATCGAAGGTGTCCTCCTCGGGCTCGCCATCATCATGCTGTGGCCGCTGCCACTCAGCGTCGGGCATGAGCAGAAGCGTCAGCGAGTAGTCGTACTGGCCCGCGACCATGGTCATTTCGGTCAGTGGCATGGACGCTGGCTCACGCGGAAACCAGGCCTGTGCCCGCGTCGATTGGCTCTGAGCACCAACGTCCAAGAGGTTGTTGCTGTGCGCCAAGGCGTCCTGCGGCAGTTCGATGGTGTTCTTGCGCGTTGCGAAGTAGGCGCCGGACTTGAAGGCGGCCTGATTCGACTTCGACCACAGGAGGTGGTCGTCACGGCTGGCCACGAGGACGGCGCGCTTCTCGGCGATTTCTGTCCAGCGCAGCGCTGCAGCGGTCAGGGAGACGCCGTAGCGTTCGGCGCAGTTCCCCAGCAGGTCAAAGCTGACCGGTTGGCCATCGACCTGCTTCCGGAAATCGTCCAGCGGCATCAGCAAGGTCGACGCGAACTTGTCGGCCTCAGCTTCGATGTCTCGCTCGTTGCCGTCACCGGTCTCGATGTCGTCGCCGCCGCACTCGAACCGATCCTGGATGCGGCGGTGCAGGATGTAGTGACCGAACTCGTGCGCGATGGTGAAGCGCTTGCGGCCTTCTGACCGGATAGCGCTGTTGTAGACGATCAACCACTTCGAGCGCGCCTTGTTGGCCGCGAGCATCCCCTCCAAGCCATCGAGGTCCTCACCGTGAACCTTGTCCACGGGCGAGTCGGCAAAGCACTGCCGGGAATACTCCAGAGCGACCTCGTCGACCTTGACCGGGAAGCGGTTCGCTCCCAGCACCATGTTGAGCATGGACGAGATGCGGTTGGCCTCGGCCATTGGCTGCTTGCGGTCGGTCACTCGTCGTCATCCCAGGCATCGAGGATCTTGCGCAGCCGCTTCTTGGTCCCCTCGGGCATGCTCTTGTACTTGCGGAAGAAGGCCTCATCGATGACCTCTTCACCAGGGGGTGTCGTCGACTCGGTGAGCAGGAACTCGGTCGTGACCTCGAGCACCGAGGCGATCTTGCCGATCTTCTCCGCTGACGGCTTCGGGTCGTCCTTGTTCTCCAACTCCCAGATGTAGCTCTTGCTGGACTCGGTCAGCTCGGCCAATCGTTCAAGGCTGAGCTTCTTCTCTTTCCGCAGTGCGCGGATCTTGTCGCCCAGGGGTGATGGCACCGATCTCTCCTAATTGGTCCGCTCCAAGCCGAAAATAATACCACTGGACCGAACGCAATCGTACCTGCTTGACAAACATGGATGGAGCCAGAAATAATCCGCATCGTTCGGTACACCGAACGTAATCGGTCTGCAACCCCCAAGAACAAGACGGGGCGGCTCGGGCTGGTGCCAACCCGATCAACACCTTGCGAAGGGGGAATCTCTCGATGAACGATGCCGAAAACCTGTCCAAGCTGCTCGGCCACCTCGCGCCGGCAGTCTTCCGTGAGTTCATGGTGGCCGAATTCGGTCTGCCGATGCCGGATCTGGACAAGAAGCAGGGCAAGCAGGAGCAGCGCGCTGTCATGGAGCCGGTCCTGTCGGCCCTGGACCTGAGCGCGCGGCGGAAGATCGAGGAGTTGGCTGAGCGGATCGTGCTGCTTTCCGACGGTGCCGGGCAAGACGTCATCGCAGGCATCAGCCAGGACATCGTCGGCGACGATGCCAGGGCGGCCTTTGCAGCCATCCCCAACCAGTACGAACGTGCGCTGTGGCTGTACCTCAACACGCCCGCGCTCTTTGAGGAGGCGTTGAATGCCCGCCAGGCGGACGTCTTTCGCCAGAGCGCGTCTTGCTACTCGGGCTATGTGGCGCCCAAGGACCTGACGGTCCTGGATGACGCGGCGGCTCGCCAGGCCTTCCACCAAGCCGTCGCCCAGCAACTTGGCTGTGCGGCGGACACCGTTGCCGTCCAGATCTTCAAGCGACTTCGCCCCGACACTCTCACCGGCGAAGACGTCGATCTGTACCAGGTCAGCGTGCATCACAACCGCCCGCCCGAGATCATCGATCGGGTCCAGGCCAGCGAACTGGTGCCGCAGGAGGTGATTCGTGCTGTGTCATCCCACATCACCTACGAGCCAGCCAACGGCCACCTGGAAGTCTTGTCCAAAGACCCCGACGGCCGCGAGGCTCTGGCGCGCATCGTGGCGGACTCGCTGCTGTACCGGGCGGACCCTGCAGGATCAGGTTCTTCTTCGTGCGAAGTCGGTCCAGCAGCCGGTCGATCTCTTCACGGTCGAGGAAGCATCCGTCTTTGAGGACGTCGTCAACCGAGTAGGGCACGATCGGTGCAGCGACCTGAAAGGCCTCGCGCACCTCGCCCTGGGTGGCCTGACCCTCTGCAGCCTCCCCACCGACACCCCCCGCTGGCACGGCTTCATCGACCGGGTCTTTGTACATCCAAGAGGCGAGCGACAGATCCGGAAAGCTGTGGACCGGGTATCCATCTTCGCTGAAGCGTGAGCGCAAGTCCTCCACCAGCTTCAGGTAGCTCCGGGCGTCGCAGGGGCCTTGCTGGCCGCTGATGGCGACGTTCAGGCCGAGCCGCT
>JAXMHB010000039.1:0-1649 GCA_046346965.1 Lysobacterales bacterium | reverse complement strand
CCCGATTTGATTGGTTTGGCGCGTTCCGCGATGCCGCCGAAGGTCGATCGGCCTCGGATTTCGGGCCGCAGGCGGTGCTGGCGTGCCGATCGTGCCGGTTTCGAGCGTCGGCGGGCACGGCCCAGGCTGCCGTGGACGGTGTTCGGCAGGGCCGGGTACTGGATGAGCGGGCTCGCGCGGCAGTCCAGCCGCTGCGATGTGGCGTTATGCCGTCGGTGCGAACTGCGCATGCAGGCGGATGAAGGCCTTGGCTGCCTTGTCGTTGGCGCCCAGCCCGAGGATCACGCGCCGGCCGGTCGCGATCAGTCGGCCGGCCCGGTAGATCAGCTCCTGCATCACCGTCTTGATGCGCCGGCGCTTGGCGTTGTGCCGCACCGGTGCATCGGGCCCGAGCAAGCCGCGCTGACCGATCAGGCGCAGGATGTTCATCGCCAGCGCCGCGAGCTGGCACACCAGGTAGTTGGTGTCGAACTTGCCCGAGGGCAGCCGCGTGAGGTCGAGGTCGGTCTTGAACTCGGAGTGGAACTGCTCGTGCGTGCCGTGGTCGGCATACAGCGCGATGATCGCCGCGGCGCTGAACTGCGCGGCCGGCAGACTCGTCGTCCAGCCCTCCAGCGTCAGCTCGGGCACGAGCAGCACCTGGCCACGGGCGTCGATGGCGCGCTCGATCAGACGAAACACCCGACGCACCGGCCGCTCGATGCCCTCGATTGCGACGGGCTCTTCCCAGGTCGTCACGCGCTTGCCCTCGCGCGGGTGCTCCCAGCATGTGCTGGCCTCGGCACCCAGCCGTGCGCCCAGTGCGCCCACGTCGGTCTTGCGCGGGTTCCACTTGATGAGGAAATCAACCCGCGGCAGGCCCGGCTTGTTGCACGCTTCGATAGCGCGCGCAATGCGCGCCGAGTCGAAGCCCGAGTCCAGGCGTGCCAGGATCGGCGCCCGCGGCCCGGCCGCACTCAGACGCTGCGCCATCGGGATGACGCGCTCGAGGTTGAAGTCGGTCTCCGAGGCCGAGTGCTGCACGCCCGGGCGCAGTGCCAGTTCCAGGCAAAACCCATGGCTGCCCAGATACGCCGCCAGCGGGCAGTAGCCGTCCACGCCCGCGTAGGTGCGCCCCACGCCCTCCTTGAGCGTGCCGCCGTTGTCCATCGCAAAGGTGTCCACGTCCAGCGGCAGCCAACCGCAAGGCAGCACCCCGTAGTCCGGGCGCTGGCCGCCCAGCAGCGTCTCGATCATCGGCGGCACGAAGTCGAACAGTGCACTGGCCTTGGCGTCCATGCGCTGGCGCAGCGTCGGGCTCGAAGGCAGCAGCGCGATGTCCAGCGATTGCTTGAAGAACGCGTCGCCGCGGTAGTTCTCGATGGCGTCGAAGTCGCTCTTGCCTTGCGCGAGCAGGCCGATGTAGCTGCGCACGATGTCGCTGTTGGCCACGCCGCCCCTGATCGGCAGCGCCGCATCGAGCCGTCTGAAGTTCGGCCGCAACGCGTTCAGGCAGTGGCCCACCAACGAAAGGCCCGCTACCGGCGTGAGGTCGTAGTCGAGTTGCTGGACGATGAGTTTGCGCATGGTCTGCGGGCGCTGGGCGAGATCGAATCGATTCCCCCACACAACTCACCCGCAGGGTGCTCCGATGTCAGGACCAACCCTGC
>JAXMHB010000038.1:0-2688 GCA_046346965.1 Lysobacterales bacterium | reverse complement strand
GTTCGCGCCGCACGCCAATTCTTATCGGCGCTTCCAGGCCAACAGCTACGCGCCGGCCGCGCTCAGCTGGGGCGTCAACAACCGCACGGTGTCCATGCGCATCCCCGGCGGCCCGTCGGCCAGCCGCCATGTCGAGCACCGCTTGTGCGGCGCCGACGCCAATCCCTATCTGGCCGCCGCCGCGGTGCTCGCCGCCGCCCACAGCGGCATCCGCGCGCACAGCGACCCGGGCGAGCCGATCCACGGCAACGGCTACGCCCAGCAGCGCCCGCTGCTGCCGACCGACTGGCTGAGCGCGCTGCGCCGTCTGGAAGCCAGCACCTGGGCACACGAGGCTTTGGGCGCCGACTTCCTCAAGGTCTACCTGGCGATCAAGTACGCCGAGCTCGGCCAGTTCATGCGCGAGGTCGGCGAGCAGGACTGGCGCTGGTATCTGGTGCATGCCTGAGCGGGGCGGCGGATCGGCGAGCGTCTTCCCCACCAATCAGGCCAGCCGTGGCCAGTCGTCGGGCTGCAGGGTCTGCTGGTAGGCGTGCCAGGCGGCGTAGGCGAGCCACGGCATGATGACGATCAATCCGAGGAAGGCGGTGGCAAAGCCGACGGCGGTCAGCAGCGCGATCAGCGCCGCCCACAGCAGCATCGTGCGCTTGTTGCGCAGCACCGCGTTCACGCTGGAGACGCAGGCGGTGATCATGTCGACCTCGCGGTCGGCGATCATCGGCAGCGAGAAGGCAGCGACCGCGAAGGTCAGCGCGGCGAAGATCGAGCCGACCGCCGAACCGATCGCCAGAAACTCGATCAGCGAGGGCCAGTCGCCATCTTCCACCGGCACAAAGGCGTTGATCATCATGCCGGCGCGCGACCACACCAGCAGGATCACCAGCTGCGCCAGCGCGAACACGCCAGCTTGCCCGACCACGCGCCGCGCCAGCACGAAGGACACCCGCAGCGCCGGCGGGCGCCCGGCGGCGAGCTCGCGGCTGACGCAGTACAAGCCCACCGCAAGCAGCGGCGCGATGAACACGAAGCCCGACAGCAGCGTGGCCAGCAGCGCAAAACGCCCGAGGAACCAGGCCAGCGCCGACACCGCGATGCTCACCAGCATGATCACCGTGCCGAACAGCAGCGACAGGCGCGGAGCGCGCACGAAGTCCTGCCAGCCCAGCCGCAGCCACTGCCAGGGTGCGCCGAACGGCAAGCTCTGACAGGGCACCACGAAAGGCCGCTCATCGACCGGCGGCGCGTTGTGCATCTCGGCTGACATGGCGCCCTCCCCGGCTCCGTATCCGCAGTCGCGCCCGGTAGTCTGCACCGCTTGCGGGCCAATCGGTACACGGCGGCCGCGCACTCGGGTCTACTGCAGCGCTGGTGTAGACGGGAGGCCGCTCTGTGAGCGCGATCGAATCTGAGGCCCGCAATGGCGGCATCGATGCGCTGCGCGGCGGCTCGATCCTGCTGGTCATCGTGCACCATCTGGCGCTCGGCTTCCGCCTGCCGCTGGGGCCGAGCTGGCTGGGCGAGTGGCTGCCTGCCCGCCTGATCGGCGTGCTCAGCTACAGCGGCTACGCCGCCGTCTACTGCTTCTTTGTGATCTCGGGTTTTCTGATCACGCGGCGGCTGATGCTGCGCTACGGCGATCTGCGATGCATCGAGCTGCGCCGCTTTTACCGCGATCGCGCCAGCCGCATCCTGCCGCTGTTGCTGGCGCTGCTGCTGGTGCTCAGCGTGCTGCACGGCCTCGGCGTGCCGGGCTATGTGATCCAGCAGCCCGGGCAATCGCTGGGTGGCGCCTGGCTGGCGGCGCTCGGGCTGCACCTCAACTGGTACGAGGGCCAGACCACCTGGCTGCCGGGCAGCTGGGATGTGCTGTGGTCGCTGTCGATCGAGGAGCTCTACTACCTGATTTTCCCACTGGCCTGTCTGCTGCTGCCGCGACCCCTGCTGCTCCTGAGCCTAGGCGCGCTGGTGCTGTCGCTGCCGTGGACGCGGGCGGCGCTCGATGGCCAGGAGATCTGGCAGGAGAAGGCCTATCTGCCGGCGATGTCGGCGATCGCCGTCGGCGTGCTCGCCGCGCAGGCGACGCAGTGGCCGGCCTCGCGCGGCTACGCCCGCTGCCTGCTGGCGATCGGCGTCGCTGTACTGCTGGCCTGTCTGGCCTGCGCCGGCGAACTCTGGCGCGCCACCGGTCACGCCAGCCTGCTGGTGATCGCCGGCGCCAGTGCGCTGGTGCTGCTCGGCTGCGACTGGCTGCAGGCGCCAGCGCCGCCTGGGCTGGGCTGGCTGGCGCGCATGGGCCGGCTCAGCTACGAGCTGTATCTGACCCACATGTTCGTGGTGCTGACGGTGGTGGCGCTGTGGCACGCACTGCTGGGCGACGCGCAGCCGCGCTGGAATTTCCTGCCCTATCTGCCGGCGCTGCTCGTGTGCGTGGCGCTGGCGGCGGCGGTCGAGCGCTACTACAGCAAGCCCTGCGAGCGCTGGCTGCGGCGCCGAAGCGCCGGACTCAGCCGCGCCGGGCTTTAACGACGCGCGAGCGCTCCAGATCCATGCTGGCGTAGCCGCCGCCGATGCTGACGCGCAGTCGCAGCTGACGCGCGTCGATCGCTTCCAGCACGCCGCGCAGACGCCGGCTGCTGTCCAGCGTGATCTCGATACGATCGCCCACGTGCGCCTCCAACTGGCGCGGAT
>JAXMHB010000037.1:0-5362 GCA_046346965.1 Lysobacterales bacterium | reverse complement strand
TGCCCGGCGTGCAGGCGGCCAGCGTCAACCTGGCCACCGAGATCGCCAGCGTCCACGTGGCGCCCGGCACCGCCACCGAGGCGTTGGTGCAGGCGGTCGCCGCAGCGGGCTATCGCGCGGCGCCGCTGGTTGAGCAGACCGCGCCCGCACCCGCGCCGCCCTCGCGCGACTGGCTGTGGGCGGCGCTGCTGTCCGCACCGCTGGCGCTGCCGATGCTCGCGCTGCCCTTTGGCGTGCACGCGATGTTGCCCGGCTGGCTGCAATGGCTGCTGGCGACGCCGGTGCAGTGCTGGCTGGGCGCGCGCTTTTATCGCGCTGGCTGGCAGGCGCTGCGCGATCGCGCCGGCAACATGGATCTGCTGGTGGCGCTCGGGACCAGCGCCGCCTATGGACTCAGTGTCTACCACCTGCTGCGCGGCCAGACCCACACGCTGTACTTCGAGGCCTCGGCGGTGGTGATCACGCTGGTGCTGCTGGGCAAGGCGCTGGAGGCGCGCGCCAAGCGCCAGACCACTGCCGCGATCCGCGCGCTGCAGGCGCTGCAGCCGGAGATCGCCGAGGTCTGGCGCGACGACCACTGGCAGACGCTGCCGATCCAGTCGCTGCAGCCTGGCGACGAACTGCGGCTGTTGCCGGGCGCCCGCGTGCCCGCCGACAGCGTGGTGCTGGACGGCGACAGCCTGCACGATGAGTCGCTGTTGACCGGCGAAGCGCTGCCCGTGCCACGCGGCCCGGGCGACGCGGTCACCGGCGGCGCCATCAATGGCGAAGGCGTGCAGCGTTTGCGCGTGCTGCGCGTCGGCGCCGACAGCACGCTGGCACGCATCGTTCGGCTGGTCGAGGACGCGCAGGCGCAGAAGGCGCCGATCCAGCGCGTGGTAGACCGGGTGGCCGCGGTGTTCGTCCCAGTGGTGCTGGGGCTGGCGCTGCTGACGCTGCTCGGCTGGCTGTTGGCCGGCGCCGGGCTGGACACGGCCTTGCTGCGGGCGGTGGCGGTACTGGTGATCGCCTGCCCGTGCGCGCTCGGACTGGCGACGCCCACGGCGATCATGACCGGCACCGGCGTGGCCGCCCGCGCCGGCATTCTGATCAAGGACGCCGCCGCGCTGGAGCAAGCCAGCCAGGTACGCGCCGTGCTGTTCGACAAGACCGGCACGCTGACCGAGGGCCGCCCGGCATTGCTGGCGCGTGCCGGAGATCCGGCGCTGCTGCCGCGCGCCCGCGCGCTGCAGGCCGGCAGCACACACCCGCTGGCGCGCGCGCTGGGCAGCGAAGCCAGCCCGCTGAGCGCCAGCGCGCTGCGTACCCACAGCGGTCGCGGGGTCGAGGGGCGCATCGACGGCCGCCGCCATGTGCTCGGCAGCACGCGCTGGATGGACGAACTCGGTGTGGATCGCCAGCCCTGGCAGGCCGCGGCGGAGGCCGAACTCGTGCAGGGGCGCACGCTGGCCTGGCTGGCCTGCGAGCAGGGCGCCGGCTGGCAGTGCCTGGGCTGGCTGGCCTTTGGCGACCGCCTGCGCGCGGAATCGGCCAGCGCCATCCGCGCGCTGCAGGCCCTCGGCATCCGCACGCTGATGGCTTCGGGCGATCAGCAGCGCGCGGCACTGGCGATTGCCGCCGCGGCCGGCATCGACGCCGCCGAGGTGCACGCCGAACTGCTGCCGGCCGCCAAACTCGAGCTGCTGCGTTCGCTGCCAGGGCCCACGGCGATGGTCGGCGATGGCATCAATGACGCGCCGGCGCTGGCTGCCGCCGATGTCGGTTTTGCGATGGGCAGCGGCACCGATGTGGCCATGCACGCCGCCGCGATCACGTTGATGCGCCCCGATCCGCGTCTGGTCGCGGCCGCCATCGACATCTCCCGCCGTACCCGCGCCAAGATCCACCAGAACCTGTTCTGGGCCTCGATCTACAACCTGATCGGCATCCCGCTGGCGGCCTTCGGCGGCTTGAGCCCGGTGCTGGCCGGCGCGGCCATGGCCGGCTCCAGCCTTAGCGTCATCGCCAATACGCTGCTGCTGCGGCGCTGGCGCGCACGGCTGCCACCGCAGGCCTGAGGCGCATGCGCCCGTACAATGCCGATCTGACGCCACTGCCGGGGACCGCGATGCGCCACCGCCTGCGATCGATCGCTTTCCTCAGTCTGTGCCTGAGCGCCACCGCCGAGGCCCAGCTGTATGGCATCACGCCCTATCAGAACGGGCCTTTGCCGCAGAACGGCGCCCTCTACCTGTACGACCCGGACACGCTGACCTGGCTCGATGGCATTGAGGTGCAGGGCAATCCAAGCAGCATCGTGAATGGTCGTGCGCTGGCCGTACATCCCGCGCTGCCGCCGCCCGATGACGCCCTGAACGGGCGACTGTATGCGGTGCTGCGGATGAGCGGATTCACCAATCTGTGGTTGATGACGGTGGACCCGGTCAGCGGGGCGACCACACCGATCGGAGAGCTGGGCGACAAATTCGACTCGATCGCCTTCGCCGAGGACGGGCGCCTGTTTGGCGTCACCGCCGACGACGCCCGCGTGCCGGAGACGCTGTACCTGATCGACAAACTGACCGCCGCGCAGACGGCGCTCGCCACGCTTGGCAACGGCGGGGACGGCGAGTTGATCGCCTACAACCCTGAAGTCCAGCAGCTCTATCACTGGTCAGGCGCCGCCGTTGTCGTCCTGGAGCGGATCCGCACCGATCTCTACCTCACCACCAACATCCCGATCACCGGCAGCACCCGCGGCGAGACCGTCGGCGCCGTCTGGGACCCGTGTCGGCCGCGTACCGTCGCTGCCACAACGGCGCTGGGCTTCATCGGTACCAACGCCAGCCTGACCCTGGACTACTGGCGCAGCAGCGGCGAGATCGGCGCGGCGCCTGGCAGCCAGCCAGACCTCAGCCGCGGCCTGGCACTGATCGGTGGCTATCGCTGTGATGCCGACCTGCGGGTCAGCCTGGGCTCGCCCAACCCGGCGCCCGCGCCCGGCAGCCCGATCACGCTGACCGTGCAGCTGAGCAACGCCGGCCAGGCACGCGCGATGACGCCGGTGCTGACAATCACCGCACCGGCCAATCTGAGCGGCCTCAGCACCAGTGGCTGCCTGGAAGACCCGGCCGGCATTCCCAGCTGCACGCCGCGCATCCTGACCCCGCGCTACGACGTCCCCAGCGCCCAGTACCAACCCTTCCAACTGGCCAGTCTGTGGCGCGATCGCAGCGTCACCATCACGCTGCAAGGCAGCTACGGCGGCGGCGCCAGCACCCTCGACGTCAGCGCCAGCTCGGCCTCGAACGAGCTGCAAAGCGCTGACAACCAAGCCAGCCTGAGGCTGGGCGACAGCCTGCTGCAGAACGGATTCGAGGACTGAGCGCGAAGCGGGACGCTGGGCAGCGTCCCTGCTTTGCCAGCCAGCGGCGGCCTCGTTAGGCTGTCTGGGCCCTGATCCGGAAGATGCCACTCCGGCTTCTATGTGGACCTGCAGAAAAGCAGCCCTCGCTTGCGCGGCCAACGCCGATGACACCACGAAGCACCAAGAGCGCCTGATCCGGGACACCCTGGCCGGGCTCGATTGATGATCAGACCGGTGTGCGCGCCCGCTGGGCGCGGTCGCACCCGAGGTTGCCCAATCCCTCGCCGCTGAACGCTCTCGCATCCATCGCCCCCCGGCGACGCGCTGACGGCAGCTGTTGCCGCTGCGCACGCGTATCGCAGTTCGCAGTCCTGCATCCACCCTGTCCGGATTGCCACCGAATGCGCGTTCCCCTGATCACCCCCGCGGCGATCGACGGAGTCCTCGATGCACAGAACACCCTGTTATGCCCTGACGCTGGCGCTGTTGAGCCTGGCGCTGGTGTGGACGAGTGCGGCGCAGGCCGCGCGCTTCCAGGCGGCGGCCAGCCTGAGTCCGAACCCGGTCGCCCGCAGCGATCGCTTTGCACTGCGCGCCAGCTTGCAGCCTCTCGGCGCACCGGCGCCCAGTGAGACCAAACAGGCCGATCCGATACGCCTGCCCGAGCCTTTGAGCGCCGTATCGGCCGCGCGCTTTCGGCTCAGCGCCACCCTCGGGGACAAGGAGAGCCTGGCCGTCTGCGGCCTCGACGTCCTGCTGCAAGACGGCTTTGAGTAAACACCTCGGATCGCCCACGACCCTTTGCACGCTTTGGAGCACGCCATGAAACACAGTCTGCTGTTTGTCGCGCTGTTGACCGCCGCCACCTGCGCCTCGGCGGCCAGTTACACCTACCGTGGCACCCTGGAGGACGGCGGCAAGCCGGCGCAGGGCCAGTACGATGTGCAGTTGAGCGTCACCGATGCCACGCAGCGCCCGCTGGCGGCACCGGTCACGCTGTACGGCGTCAAGGTCAACAAGGGCCAGTTCTCGGCCGAGGTGGATTTCGGCGTCGATCTCTCACAGTACAGCGATGCTCAGCTGCACGCGGCAGTGCGTCAGGGGGGCGGAGAGTTCGTGGCGCTGGATCAGCCCATGGCAATCGATCTGAAGGCCACTCAGGGCGCCGTGTGCTGGGCAGTAGGGGGCAATACCGGGGTGCCGGCCGGCGCCTTCATCGGCACCAATGATCCGGCGGATTCCTCATTGATGGCGTTGCGCTCGCGCGGCGACGACATTCTGTATGTGCGTGGCACCACCGGCGGCGTGGAACAAAATAACTCCAGCGCGAACGGCACGGGCTCTGCAGCCTGGATCAACTCCTCCGCCCAGGCTCCAAACAGCTTCACGGTCGGCACGGGCACCGCTACCGCCACTGCCAACAACTCCGTGGTCTTCGCCGATGGCAGTGCCGGTACATTCCAGTCGGCCTCGCCCAACCAGTTTCTGGCACGCGCTGACGGGGGCGTCGCCTTCAACACGGGCACCATCGCCACCAACGACGACTTCGTCATCGCGACACGACCCAACAGCGGCGATGCGGACGTCGACCTGATCATGCGGACCCGCAACGGCAAGGTAGGCCGCTTCTACGTCCGCGACAGCGACAACGCCTTCTTCCTATCGGTGCAGCCCACCGGCGCCAACTTCCTGGAGACCACCGCAAACGGCGCCAAGCTCACTGCAGGCGGCACCTGGACCAATGGTTCCTCACGCCTGTTCAAGCAAGGCTTTGCCGCCATCGATCCCGGAGAAGTGCTGAGCCGCGTGGTGTCGCTGCCGATCTCGCGCTGGACCTATCGCAACTCTGCCGAAGGCGAGCACATTGGCCCGATGGCCGAGGACTTCCAGGCCGCATTCGGCACCGGCAGCGACAACCAGCATATCGCCACGGTGGACGCCGACGGCGTGGCGCTGGCTGCAATCCAGGGATTGAATGCCAAACTCGAGGCCGAGAACGCCGCTTTGAAGGCGCGA
>JAXMHB010000036.1:0-6094 GCA_046346965.1 Lysobacterales bacterium | reverse complement strand
CAGTGCACGAAACGCAGGTCGAGCACCAATAGTGTGCACCATTGAGGTGAGCGGCGCGCGCCAGACCCCGGCATTGCCCCGATTCGGTGCAATCGGCGCCTCGGCCGGCTTGCGCGTAGACTCCGCCGCCGATCCGCTCAGCCGTTTGGGATGCGCCGCGATGGACATACAACCCGCCTGGCAGGCGCGTTTGACCGAGGGGCTGGACGCCCTGTCGTTGGCGCTGCCGGCCGCCGCGCAGACCCGCCTGCTCGAGTACATCGCGCTGCTGCTGCAGTGGAACTCGGCCTACAACCTGACCGCGGTGCGCGAGCCGCTGGCGATGATCGATCGCCATCTGATCGACTCGCTCGCCATCCTGCCCTACGCGCGGGATCGCGATCTGGCCGACATCGGCAGCGGCCCCGGCATTCCGGGACTGGTGCTGGCCCTGGTGCAGCCTTACGAGCGCGTCTGGCTGGTCGACAGCAATGGCAAGAAGGCGCGCTTCCTGCGCGAGTGCGTGCGCCGCTTTGGCCTGACGCACTGCAGCGTGCACGAACAGCGCTCGGAAAGCCTGCGCGCCGACCCCGGATTCACCCAGGTGGTGTCGCGCGCCTACGCAGAGCTCGCGGATTTCGTCCGCAGCACGCGCGCGCTGCTGGCGCCCGGCGGATGCTGGCTGGCGATGAAGGGCAAGTATCCCGAGGCCGAGATCGCGCGCCTGCCGGCCGATGTGCGGCTGAGTTCGAGTCTGCGTTTGCAGGTCCCGGGCGCTGACGGCGAACGCCATTTGCTCACCTTGCACCCCACTGTGTAGATCGCGTGACGATCGCCCTTGACCCGCGTCAAGCCGATCCGGGCGAGAGTCGCTAGCCTGTATGCGAGGGGCAGGCCGCACGGTAGCGGCTGGGCGCCCGCACCGGCGCATCCAGTACGGGAGGCCAGCATGTATCAGCACATCCTGATTCCTACCGATGGCAGCCGGCTGTCGGAGAGCGCGCTCGCGCAGGGCATCGAGTTATGCAAAGCGCTGGGCGCGCGCTTGAGCGTGCTGCACGTGGTCACCGACTTCGTCGGCGATCAGGCGGTGGATATCCCGATGGCGGCGGTGACGGCGCGCGAAGCCTATCAGCAGCGCGCGATTGCCGAAGCGCAATCCATCCTCGGCAGCGCCGAGCGCCATGCCCGTGCCCATGGCATCGAGGCGCGCACGCACTACGTCTTCAGCACCGATCCCTTTCGCGCCATCGTCGATGAGGCGGAGCGCAGCGCCTGTGATTTGATCGTCATGGCCTCGCATGGCCGGCGCGGACTGGAGGCGCTGCTGCTCGGCAGCGAGACGCAGAAAGTGCTGACGCACTGCAGCGTGCCGGTTCTGGTCGTGCGGGCCTGAGCGGGGAAGGGACATGAAGCACCTGAGCGCCAGCGACTTGTCCCATTTGCGCGACCTGTTGCAGTCGCGTGAGGCCACCTTGTCGGCTGAAATCGACAGCCTGCTGAGCGCGCAGCGTGCCAGCAGCCCCGGTGGCCGTGAGGTCGATGCCGCAGTAGCCGACCTCGAACACTCGCTCGGCTTCGCCGACGCCTTGCGCGATCAGAACGAGCTCGACGACATCCACAGTGCGCTGGGCCGCATGGATCTCGGCACCTACGGCCGCTGCCTGTGCTGCGGTGCGCGCATCCCGATCGAGCGCCTGCGCGCCTTTCCTTCCGCGGCGTTGTGCCTGGTGTGCCAGACGCGCGCCGAGGCTGGCGAGGCGCCCGAGTTTCTGTCACCCTGATGCCGGGGATTCACCTAGAACAGCGAGCGTTCTTGTTCCAAGGTGTGATTCAGCCGCTTGCCGCAATCTGCCAGCATTAAATGCGCCAAACCGCCACGAGAGGACAAGACGCTGGGCACCGAGATACTCATCGTCGATGACGAGCCAGAGATTCGACAGTTGCTGCGCACCTACCTCGGCGCCCAGGGATTTACGATCAGCGAGGCCGACAGCGCGGCCAGTGCGCGGCGCTTTCTGGAGCGCCAGCTGCCCGATCTTGCGCTGGTGGACCTCGGCCTGCCGGACGAGGACGGCCTCGGCCTGATCCGTCAGGTGCGGGATCGCCATCGGATTCCGATCATCATCCTGACCGGGCGCGGCGACACCGTGGACAAGATCGTCGGGCTGGAGCTCGGCGCTGACGACTATGTAACCAAACCCTTTGATCTGCGCGAGCTGCTGGCGCGCATTAAAGTGGTGTTGCGCCGCAGCGAGGCGGCTCCGCGCGAGCGCGCGGAAAGCGGCGTGCTGCGCTTTGCCGGCTTCGAGCTGCGGCTGGGCGAGCATCGCTTGTGTGACAGCAACGGCCAGGAAATCGCCCTGACGCACGGCGAGTTCAAGCTGCTGTCGGCGCTGGCGCGCAATCCGCAGAAGGCGCTCACCCGCGACGACATCCTCGATCTGACCCACGGCCGCGAGGCCGGGCCTTGCGATCGTACCGTCGACATGCAAATCACCCGTCTGCGCCGCAAGCTGGGCGACGATTCCAAGCTGCCCAGCCTGATTCGCTCAGTTCGTGGCGTCGGATATATGCTTGCCTGCACAGTCGACGTGTCGTGAAGCGCGCATGCCCGAGGTCACCGAAGATTCCGCTTTGCTGCAGGCCCTGGCGGACGCCGCGCCAGACGCGCTGCTGGTGGTCGATGCCGCCGGGCTGATCCAGTACGCCAACGCGGCCACCCTGGCACTGTTCTGCTACGCGCCGGGCGAACTGGTCGGTCGTCCGATCGAGGCATTGATCCCGCAGCGTTATCGCAAAGCGCACCGCGGCGATCGCTCGCAGTACATCCAGGATCCGCGCAGCCGGCCGATGGGTCTGAATATGGAACTGGTCGGGCGCCGCAAGGACGGTACCGAGGTGCCGGTCGAGGTCAGCCTGAGTCCGCTCAATCTGGCGTCACGCCGCATGGTGGTCGCAGCGGTGCGCGACGTCACCGAGGTCAAGCGCTCGCGCGAGCTGCTGAAGCGCAGTCAGCGACAGCTGGCGCTGGCCCGACTGGCGGAAGAGGCGGTCAGCACCCCGGGGCTGGAGTCCTTCAGCGCACGCACGCTGGATACCCTGATCGAACAACTGAAGCTCACCCACGCCGGCATCTGCGAGCGCGGCCACGGCGGCAAACACGTGCGCTTCGTCGGTGTGCGCGGCTGGTCGCCGGAGAGCTGTGCGCTGGATGCCATCCAGTCGGTGCTGGCCAAGCAGCGTCTGGAGCGCATCCTCGATGGCAGCGTGCAGCAACTGCTGGTGGTGCCGGGGCGCAAGGGTCGGCGCCAGCCGGAGGCCTTTCTCTCCGGCGTGGTGATTGCGCTCCGTGGACCCTCGCGCATCCATGGCCTGCTGTTCCTGTTTCGCCGCGCCGACGACATGCTCAGCGACGACGAGCGCCTGTTCGCCCAGAGCGCGGCGCATCTGGTGGCGGCGGTGTTCGAGCGCCAGCACCACCAGGGCTTGCTGCTGCAGGCCTCCAAAATGGAGGCGCTGGGCCAGCTGACGGGCGGTGTCGCCCATGATTTCAACAACTTGCTGACGGTGATCGCGGGCAATCTGCAGATCCTCGAAGACGTGCTGGCGGAGCGTCCCGACGCGTTGGCGCTGGTGGATTCGGCGGCACGCGCGGCCAAGCGTGGCGCCGAGTTGACGCACAAGCTGCTGGCCTTCTCGCGCAAGCGCCAGTTGATGGCGCAGGCAGTGGATTGCACGGCCCTGCTGATCGGCATGCGTGATCTGTTGCGACGCACGCTGGGCGAGGGCATCGAGCTGCGCTACAGCATCGATCCCGAGCTGCCGCATGCGCTGGCCGATGCCGGTCAGCTGGAAAGCGCGATCCTCAATCTCGCGCTGAACGCGCGCGATGCGATGTCCAAGGGTGGCACGCTGACGCTGTCGGGCCATCCGCGCGAGCGCCAGGGCCTGTCGCGTGGGGCCGCCGATACCGTGGTCATCGAGGTCAGCGATTCCGGCGAAGGCATGAGCCGCGAGGTCGTCGGCCGCGCACTGGAACCCTTCTTCACCACCAAGGCCGCCGGCAAAGGCACGGGCCTCGGACTCAGCATGGTCTACGGCTTCGTGCGCCAATGGGGCGGCGATGTGCGCATCTACAGCGAGCCCGGCATCGGCACCACTGTCCGCCTGCTGCTGCCGGTGGCGCCTGGCCAGACGCAGGCCCCGAGCGCGGCGCCGGTCAGCACGCAACTGCGCGGCAAGGAGCGCATTCTGGTGGTCGAGGACGATCCCGAGGTCGCCAAGATCGCGCGCGCCCAATTGCGCTCACTCGGTTATCAGGTCAGCGAGGCGGCTGGGATCGACAGCGCGCTCGACGCGCTCAAGGCCCACCCCGACACGGCGATGGTATTCACCGATGTGGTGCTCACCGGCGGCGAGACCGGCTTCATGCTGGCTGATCGCCTGCGCGCCGCGGGCAGCCGCCTGCCGGTGCTGTACTGCTCGGGCTATGCCGAAGCAGCGCTGGAGCGGCATTTTGGCGAGGGTGAGCGGCCACGCATCCTGGCCAAGCCCTATGCGCGCGAGGATCTGGCCGAAGCCGTGCGCTGGATGCTGGATCGGCCGCGCTGACTCAGTGCACCGAGGAAAAGCCCACCGCGGCGGCCACCGACTGCAGAAACTCGCGCACACCCAGCGGCTTTTTCTGCACGCGCATGACCTCGGCAGCCCGCGCCTGACGTTCCAGGTCTCCGCCGCTGTCGGATGTCAGCAGCATGACCGGAACGGGATGCTTCGACGCGCGTACGCGCCGCGCCAGTTCCAGTCCGTCCATGCCTGGCAGATCACTGTCGGTGATCAGCATCTGCACCGGATTGGTCGAGGCAAAGCGTTCGAAGCGCTCTGCGCTGACAAAGGACTCGCAGCGATAGCCGGCGCCCACCAGCAGCGATTGGATGAACTCGCGCACATCGGCATCAGGTTCCACCAGCGCCACGACGGGAGCCGGTGGGGAGCGGTCCAGATGGTCGTCCACCCGCGTGTCTCAAGCCATCAGTGCGCGCTGACGCGGCGCGCGTTGCTGGGACGCACGGCCAGACCGGCCAGCAAACGCAGCTTGTTGATTTCGCGAATGCGCACACCGCGCTTGACCACCTCGATCACGCCCTCGCGGTGCAGCTTCGACAGCGTCCGGCTGACCGTCTCCAGCTTGAGGCCGAGGTAGCTGCCGATTTCCTCGCGCGTCATCGGCATGCCGATCGCCGTGCCGCACACCGGCTCGTTTGGCAGGCGCTGCGACAGATCGATCAGGAACTGCGCCAGACGCTCTTCCGCGCGCAGCGAGCCGAGCAGCAGCAGCGTCGATTGCTCGCGGCGGATCTGGCCGCTCAGCATGCGGAACAGCGCGGCCTGGATGCGCGGCGCGGTCTGGCCGTAGCGCTCCAGCACCGAGAACGGCAGTTCGCACACCACCGTGTCTTCCAGCGCGGCCGCCGAACTGGCGTGCTGGCGCAGGCCGACCGAGTCCAGGCCGACCAGGTCGCCCGGCAGGAAAAAGCCGGTGATCTGCTCGCGGCCGTCCTCGGTCAGCACCGAGACCTTCAGCGAGCCGGTGCGCACCGCGTACAAGGATTCGAAGGCGCCCGAGGCGTGGAACAGATAGTCGCCGCGGCCCAGGTGACGTTCCTTCAGATCGGGAAAGTCACGCAGATCCAGGCGCATGCCGCTGGACAACGTGCCGAGCACGCAGGGCTGTGCGCAGTGACCGCAGACCCCGGTTTCGCAACGTTTCGCCGCCATGATCGCCATCGCATCCTCCATCCGTACTGAGTGGTGTCGCCTTGGATGCGAACCTTAGGCAAGTGCCTGTCACGGCGCCTGCGCGTTTGGGTCACGCTCGGTAACAGCGCGTAACAGCACGGGGTTTGGTCAACATGCGATGCCTAGGGAACCTCTGAACAAGTATCGTGGCCGCGACGGCGGCTGAATCGGTCTCCAGCTAGGAAGTCGCCGAAGGGCATAGCTGGCTCTCTGGCCGAGGCGACTGACGACGCTGGGGGCCGATTCAGCTCCGTCCCGAAGGGTTGCGGCCAGAATCGTCCGCCGCGTCGTTCCGGTCCTTGGCCAGAGAGCC
>JAXMHB010000035.1:0-11945 GCA_046346965.1 Lysobacterales bacterium | reverse complement strand
GCCAGAGAGCCGGCTATGCCCTTCGGCGACTTTCTAGCTGGAGACCGATTCGGCCGCCGTCGCGGCCACGATACTTGTCCAGAGGTTCCCTAGTCCCATGGCGCGTGCAGCGGGATGAATGGGCATGCGTGCATGCAGGGTCTCCGGGCTGGCAGCGCGGGGGCGATTGCCGTAGTCTAACGTGAATTAGCAACGACTCATATAAAGGCGGTGGCGCATGGCACTCAAGGTTCAGGATCTGGTGGCGGCCGCACGCGCGGCGGTTCGGGAGATCGACGCGGAGCAACTGTTGGCCTTGCAGGCGGGCGGCGCGCCGGTAGTGGATGTGCGCGAGCCGGCTGAGTACGCGAGCGGCCATCTGGCCGGCGCCGTCAACATTCCGCGCGGCGTGCTCGAGTTCGAGATCGACGGCCACCCGGCCGTCAACTGCGTCACCGCGCCGGCGCTGGCGCATCGCGAACGCCCGCTGGTGCTGTACTGCCGCAGTGGCGGTCGCAGCGCGCTGGCGGCCGAGGCGCTGCAGCGACTTGGATTCACCGACGTCCGCTCGCTGGCCGGCGGGGTGCAAGGCTGGACCGCCGCTGGTCGCACCTTGCAAGCCTGACGGCATAGAAGCGGGGCAGGGGTTAGGGGGCGGGGGACTGGCACTGACGCGCTGGCGTGGCACGGTCGCGTGGTGGCCGCGCGGGCGCGGCAGTGGCGGTCTCTCGCCCCTCGCCCCGCTCTTGCTCTCACGTACCAGCGACAGCGCCACGCCGCCGCCGCAATGCTGGTCCCGGGTCCCGGGTCCCGAGTCCCGAGTCCCGAGTCCCGAGTCCCGAGTCCCGAGTCCCGCTCCTACGCGCGCATCTCGGCCAGCACTCCCCTACGCCTGCTGCTCGGCCCACACCGCCAGGCCGCGCAGCACCAGATCGTCCACGGTGCGGTGCGGCAGGCTGAGGTGCGGCGCCAGTGCCGGCATGGCGCCACCGGCCAGCAGCAGATCCACGTGCTCGCCGACGCCGAGCACGCCGTGACGATGGGCGTGTTCGATCAAGGCCACGCAGGCCAGGCAGCCGCCGCTCCAGACGGCGTCGTCGGTGCTGCGGGCGAACTCGCGCAGGCGCACCACCTCGCCGGTGCGGATGCCGGCAGTGCCGCGATGCAGCGCCTCGCGCATCAGCACGGGTCCGGGCACGATCAGGCCGCCGAGGTGCTGGCCCTCGCTGTCGACCATGTCCACCGTCAGCGCGGTCCCGGCATCGGCCACCAGAAAGGCGCCATCGACCACCGTGCGGGCGCCGACCATGGCCAGAAAGCGATCGGTGCCCAGCGTCTCCGGGTGGTCGTAGGCGCTGCGGATGCCGTGCGCCTCCTTCGGCGAGCGGAACAGCTGCGTCGGCAGGCCGAGGCGCTGGCGCAGCGTCAGCAGCAGCGCATCGCTGAGGCTGAGCGCGGTGGAGGACACCCAGGCAGCCGCGCACTCGGCGCCGGCCTCCAGCAGCGGCGCCAGCTCACCGAAACCGTCCTCGGTGTGGGCAATCGCCGCACCAGCCTTGAGCGCGCCGTCGGGCGCCAGCACTGCCCACTTCAGACGGGTATTGCCCAGGTCAATCAGCAGTTGGGGGCGATTCACAGCGGGCGATCCTCATCGGTCAGGCGGGGCGGATGCTGACCTCGCCCGCAGCCAGTACGCGCTCGCGGCCATCGATCAACACCCGCAGTCTACCGAGCGCATCGACGCCGAGTGCCAGTGCCGCGCTGCGGCGCTCGCCCTCGATCAGCCAGACCGGTCGGCCTGCCAGTGCGTCGGCCGCCGGCCAGTCGGACAGCGCTGGTGCCAGCCCGGCATGCTCGAACTCGCTAAGCTGCCGCTCCAGTTCCGCCAGCAGCAGCGCGGCGAGCGCCGAGCGCTCCGGCACAGCATCCAGGATTTGCGCGAGATCGATATGCGCTTGATCAATCGCGCTGGCGGCCGCCGCTGGCAGCCGATGATTCAAACCGATGCCGATCAGCGCCGTGCTGCCGTTCGGCTCGCCGAGCAGTTCGACCAGGATGCCGCCCAGCTTGCGATCGGCGAACCAGACATCGTTGGGCCACTTGAGATGCACCTCGGCGCCGACCCGGCGCAGCGCCGCGCGCACGCCGAGGCCAACCACCAGCGACAGCCCCGCCTGCGCGGCCAGCGGGCGCCGGCTGGGCCAGATCAGCGTCAGATACAGCGCGGCGCCGGCTGGCGAGACCCAGCGTCGCCCGCGCTGCCCGCGACCCGCGCTTTGCTGCTCGGCGAAGATGGCCAGCGGCGCGCGCTGACCGGCCTGCACGCGCGTGCGCGCCAGCGTCTGCGTGGAGTCGACGCAGTCGTGCACCTCGACCGCGATGGCGTGGCCGCGCGCGATGCGCAGGGCGTCCAGCGGTAGGTTCATCGTCACTGTCCGGCCTCGTCCTCGGCGCACTGACTCATGCAGCAAACCAGCCTACGACAGTGCCACGCAAGCGCCGCAGAGCCGGTCCCCCGCCCCCTTGTATCTAGCTTCTGACTCTCCTGCTTCGCTCTTGCTTCTGACAATTACTTGTCTGCTTTTGCGAACTGCGAGAGGTTTGGTTTGGGAGCAAGTGGCGGAGTGACGAGCCCCCCTGGTGCCTCTGTACAGCACACGCACGTGGGTCAGCAGGTCACTCCGCCGCTTGATTCTCCACCCATCGCTCGGACAGTTGCCAGTGTTCAACACACGTATATGCAAGGCGGACGCCGTGGTGGAGAACCGCTCTCACCCACACACAGTCGGAGGGCGCGCACATGAGCTTCGTCGGCATCGATGTCAGCAAGAAGGAACTGGTGCTGTTTCACTGGGAACGCAAGATCTCCTGGAAGGCGGCGCAGACTCCCCAGGGCTGGGCTGAGGTGCTGACGCGCCTGCAGGAATGGAAGGTCGAGCGCGTCGCGCTGGAGGCCACCGGGGCCTATGAGCGCGGCATTGCAGATGTGCTCGCCCGCGCGGGCTTGCATGTCTTGAGGCTCAACCCGCGAATGGCGCGCGACCTGGCCAAGGGCATGGGCTACCTCGCCAAGACCGATCGTGTCGATGCCAAAGTGCTCGCGGAGATCGCCTCGATACGGCCCAACCACCCGCGCTGGGCGCCGCCCACGCTGGCGGACGACGAACTGCGCCAACTGGTGGAGTGGCGCCTGGATCTGGTCGAAAGTGGTACGCAGGAGAAGAATCGCCTGCAGATGGCGACCAGCAAGTTTGTCCAACGCTCGATCAACCTCCTGCTCAAGCAGCTGGACAAGGCCATCGACAAGGTCGAGAAAGAGATCAAGGCGCGCATCAAAGACCAACCGGAACTCAAGCTCGACGCCGAGTTGCTGGATGCGGAGAAGGGGGTCGGCTGGATCACCGCCGTCAGTCTGCTGATCCTGCTCCCGGAGATCGGGTCTGCCACCCGCGGCCAGATCAGCCTGCTCGCCGGCCTGGCCCCGGTAGCCAATGACAGCGGCGAGCAGCGAGGCAAACGCCACATCCGTGGCGGACGCAAAGCGGCGCGTACAGCGCTGTACATGGCGACCCTCTCCGCCACTACCTGCAACCCCGACATTGCCGCCTTCTACCGTCGCCTGAAGGAGACCAAAGGCAAGGAATCCAAAGTCGCGCTAACCGCCGCCATGCGCAAGCTCTTGGTGCGACTCAACGCCAAGTTGCGCGACGCTCGCGAGCGCCGACGCGGCGAAGACTTGCCAAAAACGGCTTGACTTTGAACACAGCTGCTGACCCCTGACCCGCTTCTGCTGACCCCTGACCCGCTTCTGCTCCTGCACGCCCCATGTTCGGCAACCGGCCCCTACCGCCCCAGCCAGCGACCGAGCACGCGGGCGCGCTCGAAGCGGTGCTCGTTGCCGGCCCACACCCGCGCCAGATTGCTGCGATGGGTGTAGGTGAGCAGCAAGCCGGCGCCCATTGCCAGCAACAGTAGCGTGCTGCCGGGCGTGTACAGCAACCACAGCACCGGCGCGAAGGCCAGACCGGCGATCACCGTGCCGAGGCCGACATAGCCGGTGCTCATCAGCACCAGCGCCCACAGTCCGAGCACCGCGAGGCCGGCCCAGGGAAACAGGGCCAGCAGCGCACCGAACAGGGTGCCGGCGCCTTTGCCGCCGCGAAAGCCGTGAAACAGCGGATAACAATGCCCAAGCGCGGCGGCGATGCCGCAAGCGAGCTGGGTTTCCGGCAATCCCAGTCCGCCGGCGCCGACACCGCCCAGCGGCGCAATCAGCAGCGCCGCCAGCACGCCTTTCAGCACATCGATCAGCGCCGTGCCGATCGCAAAGGCCTTGCCCTGGGTGCGCAGCGCGTTGGTGGCGCCGGCATTGCCACTGCCGAGCTGACGGATATCGACGCCGCGCAGGCGTCCGATCAACAGACTGCCGACCACGCTGCCGATCAGGTAGCTCGCCAGCAGCTTCAGCAGCAGTGCGATCACGGGGTCCATTGCAGGCCCACCACCAGCGAGCCCGGGCCCGCGTGGACGCCGATCGCCGGGCCGGTTTCGACCACCCACACCTTGTCCAGCGCCGGCAGGCGCTCGCGCAATGCCGCGGCCAGCCGCGCGGCGTCGTCGCTGGCGTCGCAGTGGCCGACCACCGCACGGCAGCGCCGATGCGGCGGCGCGCGGCGCGCAACCACCTGGGCAAAGCGTTCCACCAGTCGCTGTTTGCCCAGCAGCGCCGAGAACGGCCGCACCAGACCCTGGGTGTTGGCAATCAGCACGGTGAGGCCGAACCAGCGCGCGATGCGCTCGGCCATCGCCGGCATGCGGCCACCGCGTACGCCGTAACGCAGGTCGCGGATCAGCGCAAAGGTGCGCGTGCGCTGCATGGCGTCCTCGGCTGCCGCCACCACCGCGGCCGGCTCGGCGCCGGTCTGCGCCACTTCGGCGGCCGCCATGGCGACCAGGCCCAAACCGGCCGATGCGTTCAGCGTGTCCAGCACCTGGATGCGCGCACCGCCGGCCTCGCGCGCGGCGCCCTGCGCAGCTTGAAAGGTGCCCGACAGCCGGCTCGATAGCTCGATCGACACGATGTGCTCGCAGTGCGACAGCACCAACTCGTAGGCGCGCCGGAAATCGCCCGGTGGCGGCTGCGAGGTGCGCGGCGCGCTGCCCTCGCGCAGGCGGGCGTACAGCTCGCGCGGCGACAGCGTGATGCGATCCAGATAGTCGTCGTCACCAAAATTCACCCGTACCGGCACGATGGTGATGCCGAGGCGCTCCGCTTCGGCGGCCGGCAGATCGCCGGCGGAATCGGTGACCACGCGCACGCGCTGGAACGGCGACGCGCGCAAGCGTGCTTGCGCCTGCATGTCGTCGGCCTTGCGCTGCGTGACCTTGGCCAGCCCGGACAGCGTTTCAAACAGCTGGTTCGGGCGATCGATGTGGGCATGCACGCGCACGCGGTCGCGTCCGCCGGCGACCACCAGCGAGTCCAGCGCCAGCCCGGCCAGCGCCTGGCGCACGCGCGGCAGATCAAGCTCGCTGCCGCTCAGCACGCACTCGGTGCAGTAGCGATAGTGGCTGGCGGCTTCCACCGCCTCCAGATGGACCTCGTCGTGGCCGCACTGGTCGCGCAGCTCGGGCGCCATCCGCAGTGCGCCGCGACCGCGCTCGATGAAGTCCTGCACGCCTTCGAGGAAATCGACGAAGCCCGCCGCACCGGCGTCGACCACGCCCGCGGCGCGCAAAACCGGCAGCTGGTTGGGTGTATTCGCCAAAGATTGGCGCGCTCTGCTCAGTGCGCGGCGAAATAGCTCGCTCAGATCGGCCACGCCGGCCTCGACTTGCGCGCGCAACTCGGTCGCGAAGTCGGCAATCACGCTGAGCATGGTGCCCTCGCGCGGTTCGGCCAGACAGGAGCGCGCCGCGCGCGCGGCGCCCATCGCCGCCTCCGCGAGTTCGCGCGCGCCGACCGCGCCCGAGCGCGGCAGACCGTCCGCCAGGCCCTGGAAGAACTGCGCCAGGATCGCGCCGGAGTTGCCGCGTGCGCCGTCGATGGCCTCGCGCGCGACCTTGCCGAGCACCGTCGCCACGTCGGCGCCGCGCAGCCGCCGCGCGGTTTTCAGCACTGCCAGCATGGTGAACGCGAGGTTGGTGCCGGTGTCGCCGTCCGGCACCGGAAACACGTTGATGCGATTCAGGTCCTCGCGTTTGGCGAGCACCCGCCCGGCGCCCGCAATCAGGGCACCCTTGAGTCTGGCGCCGCTCAGGCATTCGAAGGTGATGCCCGGCGACCATGGAGAGATGGCTTGCACGCGGCTGAGCATAATCAGCCGCGCGGTTGCGGTCGTGCTGCACCGCAGCGTGTCCGCCCGGTGTCCGCGGCCGGACAGTCGCGGCGCCGGGAACGGACAGCGGACGCGGTCCGGTCACACACCTTTCGGCTTGCTTTCACGTCGGTTGGCGGATTCTGCGCACACCGGCGGGCGGCGGCGGGGGCATCGTTCGCTGGCACGATTCGTGCGAATGTCCGTCCGAGCCTCATGCTCGAAAGGTGAACACCATGAACTCCAAACGTATCCGCTTCGGTTGCTTCGTGTTGGCTGTCTACGCCGCCCTCGGCGTGATCGCGCTGACCAGCCAGCACCAGGATGATGCGTCGATGCCCGATCTGGCCGGCATGGCGAGCGTCGCCACTGGCAGTGCCAGCGAGACGGGCGGCAGCGACGCCAGCCTGGAATGGCACAGCTTCCTGCCCGGCGCCTTCAAGTAAGGCCGCCACACGCCGTGATGGCAGGGTCCAGTCTCGGGATCGCCGGCCGGCTCAGTCGGCCGGCGCCCGCAGGACGAGGCGCAGGTCCTCGCCCACGCGGTCGACGGACTGCCAGCGCCAGGGGCGTGCGTCGCTGAGTTCCGCCAGCGGCGGCAACGCCAGCGCGGCGCGCGCATCCGACCCCAGCAAGCGCGGCGCCACATAGCAAATCAACTCATCGACCAGACCGGCGGCCACCCAGGCCCCGGCCAGCGTGGCGCCTGCTTCCACCAGAATCTCGTTGTGCCCGCGCTGCGCCAGCGCGTAGGCCAGTCGTGCCAGCGGCAAACGCCCGTGCTGCAGCGGCAGCGTCAGCGTCTCCACTTGCGCCGGCATCGGCGCGGCGCTGGCCTCGGCGGCATGCACCCACAGCACCGGCCCCGGCGTCTGCAGCAGGCGCGCGCTGGCCGGCATGCGTGCGCGGCTGTCGAGCACGATGCGCTCGGGCTGCACCGGCGGCAGATCCTCGCGCCGCACAGTCAGCTGCGGATCGTCGGCCAGCAGCGTGCCGATGCCGGTGAGGACGCCGCTCGAGCGCGCGCGCCAGTGCTGCACATCGGCGCGCGCGGCCGGGCCGGTGATCCACTGGCTGCGACCATCCGCCAGCGCCGTGCGCGCATCCAGGCTGAGACCGAGCTTCACCCGGATCCACGGTCGATGGCGCCGCACCCGTGACAGAAAGCCGAGGTTGAGTTCCTCGGCCGCCGCCTCCAGCAGCCCGCTGCCGACCTCGATGCCAGCCGCGTCCAGACGCCGCAAACCGGCGCCATCCACCGCCGGGAAAGGATCGCGCATCGCCGCGACCACGCGCCGCACGCCGGCCGCGATCAGCGCATCGGCACAGGGCGGCGTACGCCCGTGATGGGCGCAGGGCTCCAGCGTGACGTAGGCGGTGGCGCCGCGGGCGCGTTCGCCCGCCATGCGCAGCGCGTGGACCTCGGCATGTGCCTCGCCCGCGCGCTGATGCCAGCCGCTGCCGACAATTTCATCGTCGCGCACCAGCACACAGCCGACGCGTGGATTCGGGTGGGTGGTGTACAGCCCGCGCTCGGCCAACTCCAGCGCCAGCTGCATATAGCGCTGATCGGCCTCACTCCAGCGAGGCGTCGCGCAGGGCGCTTTGCTCCTCGAGCTCATGATCGAGCTTCAACAGACGCCGTCCGTCGGACAGCTCCACCCAGTACCAGCCGGGCGCTTGCACATCCGGCTCCAGTACGCGCGCCATCCAGCCCTGGCCGTCGCCCGAGATCACCGCCACCAGCTGACCACGCACCAGACGCGGCACCGCATCGGCGCGGAAGCGCTGGAAGAGACGAATAGATCGATTGCTGATTGCGTTCATGGACATCCTGCCGCCGAGCGAGATTTCCCCTCCCCTGACGATATAAATGTCCGTCGAGCGCCAAATGTCTCACGTCTGCGCCCTCTTCTTTACATTGATTGTCAACACATCGACTTCATGCAGGCTCACGCGCAGCCGCGCATGCAGCTGCCAGCCCAGGCTCTGATACCAGCGCGTCTGGTCGTGGGTGAACAGATACAGCGTCTCGATCCCCGCAACGCCGGCACTGTGCGCCACCAGCGCGTGCACCAGCGCGGCGCCGATGCCCTGGCCGCGTGCCTGCGGCCGCACGTACAGGCTGGCCAGCCAGGGGCCGATGTCCTTCAACTCCGGCGCGTCCTCCAGCACCAGACTCACCGATCCCAGCAGGCTGCCATCGTCGCCCAGCGCCACCAGCGTGGTCGGGCAATCGCCGCCAGTCGCATGCGCACGCAGTTCGGCCAGCGCCTCGGCGTGCGTCCACGGCGCCATCAGCTCGCCCCACTGCGCGTGGTGCCAGTCGGCCAGCGTATCGGCCAGTTCCGGGAAGCGCGCCAGCGGCAGGATGCGCCAGGGTTTCATGGCGATCGCGTCGACCGGATCAGTAATAGGTCATCGACGCCGCATTGAGCAGGCCGACGACGATGGACACCGACGCAACGAAGGTGCCGGCGGCCTGTTCGCCACGGGCGATGCGATCCGGCAGGCCGCTCAGCACCAGGCGCAGCGCGACGAAGGTCAGCACCTGGACGGTCAACGCGATCAGGCCCCACAGCGCGCAGTCGAGCAGCCCGATGGCGTTGGTGATGGCGCTGTGCAACGGCAGCGCGAAGCCCAGCAGCGAACCACCGAGCGCGGTGGCGGCGGCGTTGTTGTTCAGGCGGATCAGCGCGAACTCGTGCTGCGGCGTCAGCCGCGTGTAGATCAGCACGTACAGCAGCGTCAGTCCGACCGCCAGCGCAAAGTAAGACAGGAAGGCGGGAACGCCTTGCAGCGAGGTCTCAGCGGATTGCCACATGCCAGGCCTCCGACGGGTGCGATGCGCGCAGGATAGCGGCAGGCGCGGGGACTGATGACACCGCGCGCCGGAGGGCGCCGCTGTTAAGGGACCTATTGCCGAACATGGGTGCGGAGGGGCTAAGACGGGACTCGGGACCCGGGACCCGGGACCCGGGACCCGGGATGCGGGATGCGGGATGCGGGATGCGGGATGCGGGATGCGGAACGCGGGACGCGGCACTCGCCAGTTTGCCAAGCGAGTAAGCGCGCCGAAGGCGAGAAAGGGACTCTTGCCAAACATGCGTGCGTCGGGACCCGGGACTCGCCAGTTTGCGAAGCGTGAGTCCCGCCCCAGTCGGCAGCATCGTCCCGCTCGTGCCGACAGCCTGAATCCCCTCTCCCAGCGGGAGAGGTCAGAGCGCCGGAGGGCGCCGCTCCTGCGGCGCCGCTGTTGAACGAGGACCAGCCCTCATCCGGCCCTGCGGGTCACCTGCTCCCGGCGAGAGCAGGATTCCGCAGTGTGAACCCCGCGGCCGCTCGGCTCAGCTGTACAAGGCCCGGAACAATTCCTTGTTGGTCGATTTGCCCGCCGGTGCGTCCGCCGCCACGTTCCACGACGCCAGATGCGCCAGCGCATTGACCAGATAGCGCGACAATTCGAGCTGGGTGAAGGTGTTGTACATCGGAAAATCGAGCACGCTTTCGGCGTCGATGAACAGCTGCACCTCACGCGACAGCTGATTCCACCAGTTCGGCACGAACTCGTTGTAGGCCCACAACAGCTGCACCGTGTAGCCGCCCGGCACGTTGAACCACGGGTTCGGCAGCACGCTCAGCGACTGCGGCACCAGCACCGACTGCCCGTTTTGACGCGCCTGCCACAGTTGCTGGATCAGCGGCCAGAAATCGCGCGTGTCGAACACCTGATTGTGGCGGAACAGGCGCACCGAGCCGCTGCCGGGATCCTGCGCGTACGGCACATAGCCCTTGCCGGCCACCCAGGGCTGCAGGCCGAACAGCGGCGGCAGATCGCTGGACACGACGATGTCATTGCCCTCCTTGCGCAGCTTCTCGTCGGTGTTGACGAACACCGCCAGCTTGCGCAGCCCGCGCGCCAGCAGGGCATTCAAGCCCAGGTTCTCCAGGCTGCCGCCGTCGGCAAATCGATAGACCTGCGACGGCGTACTCGCCCGGCCTTGAACCGGCCAGTACGAGTAGCGCGGCACCAGCCCCGACAGTGCCGGGAACTGCTCCTCGGCCACCTGGGCGAAGGCGGCGCTGCTGCTGCCGACGATGTCCGCCAGCGAGTACGGCCGGGCCGGGCGCGTGGTCTGCACATAGCCCGGCTGACCCTCGCCGACGTAGTCGCCGGTGAAGGCAAAACTCTCGAGCAAACCGCCGCCCACGCCGCCGGTCTGGGCGCCGCTGGGCGGAAAGAACTGGCGCACGCCGAGCGAGAAATTGGCCTCGAAGGGCACCAGATCGGCGGACGCGTCATCGCTCAGGAACAGACTGGTGTTCATCACCAGAAACGGCCGCTGGCGCTCGACGGCAATGAAATCGGCCGCCGTCAGCCCAGGATTGCGCGCGATCGCTGCATCGCGCACGGCCTTGGTCCAGCTGATGTAGCGCCGGTCGAAGCCCTGCGCATCGGGTGTCCACAAGCCAAACAGCGACAGCACCTGGCTGCCGATCAGCCCCTGCCACAAATCGTTGTTCGGATAGCCGTACTTGAGCTTCAGGTCGAGGATCTCGCTGAGATCGCTCAGCGTGCCGAGGCGAGTGGGCACCTGCCCCAGATTGTGGGCCGGCAAGTGATCGAGCGCATTGCCGTCGTTGCCCCAGATGGTGATCTTGGACGGATCCAGCTGGATCTGTCCGAGGAACTCGTCATCGCTGATCGAGGCCGGCAGATAGGTGTACAGACTCGACGCCCAAGTGCCGCCCGAGACCGAGGACAGCGCAAAGGTCTGATCCAGCAATCCAAGCGCGCGCAGCCCGCGCAACTGCCCCATGGCGCAGGTCAGCGCGCGGCTGCCACCCCCGGAAAAACACAGGCCCACCGAACTGGCGGTGGCCTGAGGCTCAGGACTCGCCGTGTTCAGCACCGACGGCAGCGGCAGCATCATCGCGTTAAAAGGCGTGCTCATCATCGACTCCCACAAGTAGGCCTCGGACCTGCGGGCAGTGTAACGGAGAGTGACGGGCGTGAGGCACGAGGGCACGCGCAAGCAGAGCCGAGGGCACGAGGGCACGTAACAGCCAAGATCGGAAGCTATCGACGGCTGCAGTCCTTGGTGTAGCCGCAAGCTCCAGGCCTGCGAGTTTCTGCGTGCCCTCGATCCGGCCCGTCGGCGTAGCCGCCGGGCGCTTCGGGCAGCGCGCGGCGGTGCCGCGCAAGCGGCTGCCCTTCGCCCCTCGTGCCCTCGTGCTCTTAGCCCGCCATTTCCGCGCAGTAGCGCGCCAGTCGATCCATGTAGGCGCGCTTGCGCTCCGCGCTGGCGAAGCTGGCTTCGAAGCTGTTGGCGGCCAGCGTGCGCAGCTCCTCGCGCGACAGCTTCAGTGCGGCGGCGGTCTCGTGGAAGTTCTGGTTGATGTAGCCGCCGAAATAGGCCGGATCGTCCGAGTTGATGGTCGCCACGATGCCGAGATCGAGCATCGTTTTTAGATTGTGCTCGGCCAGCGTCTGGAACACGCACAGCTTGACGTTGGACAGCGGGCAGACGGTCAGCGGGATGCGCTCGCGCACCAGGCGCTCCACCAGCAGCGGGTCTTTGAGCGATTGCACGCCGTGGTCGATGCGCTCGACCTGCAGCACGTCGAGGGCGCTCCAGATGTAGGCCG
>JAXMHB010000034.1:0-12451 GCA_046346965.1 Lysobacterales bacterium | reverse complement strand
GTGGCGGCCCTGCCAGGCGAGGGCCTTGCGCTCGCGGCGGCTCAGCGGACGCGTGGGCGCGGTCGACTCGGTACTCATGTGCGTCCCACCAGGCCTTCGGCGCGCAGCCAGGCGATGGTATCGGCCAGCAGCGTGTCGAGCGGCGTCACCTGGAGGCCCAGCGCTTGCTGCGCCTTGCGGATATCGCAGCGCATCTGCTGACAGGCGAAGGCCACCGACTCCGGCGTGACATCCGGCTCGCGGCGGCTGATCCGGCTCCAGCCATCCTGCAGCTGCGCCGCCAGCTTGAGCACGGTGGCCGGCAATGCGCGCTGGGGCGTCGGGCGGCCGAGCAGACGGCCGGCGCGCTGGACCAGATCGAGGAAGCTGGTCTCCTCGCCGCCGAGCAAATAGTTCTCGCCGGTCGCACCGACTTCGGCGGCGCGCACATGCGCCGCGGCGGCCGCCCGCACGTCGACAAAGGCGCCGCGCCCGGGCGGCACGCCGGGGAGCTTCTGCTGATCGACCAGCATCAGCAGGCGCGACCAGTTGTGGCGGTCGCCCGGCCCGAGGATATGGGTGGGATTGAGGATCACCGCGTCCAGGCCGCGCGCGATGGCGGCGCGGACCAGATCCTCGGCAGCGGTCTTGGTGCGCGCGTAGCTGTGCCAGCTGTCGCGTCCCAGCGATGGCGAGCGCTCGCTGATGGTCTGGTCGGTGAAACCGTAGACCGCTACCGTCGAGGTATGCACGAAGCGGCGCACGCCGGCCGCCAAGGCCGCCTCAAGCACGTGCTGGGTGCCCTCGACGTTGATGCGCTGCTGCTCGGCGAACTGCGGGCGCCAGCTGGCGGTGCTGGCGGCGACGTGGAACACCCAGTCGACGCCCCCCGCGAGCGCCGCGTCGAGCGAGGCACGGTCGGTCACATCGCCGCGGCGCGCGTCCACCGGCAGCCCGCGCAGCGCCGCCAACGCGCTCTCGCTGCGGTACAGCGCGCGCACCTCCACCGAGGCTGCGATCAGTGCGGTGGTCAGATGGGTGCCGAGAAAGCCGGTCGCGCCAGTCACCAGAGCCCGCATAGCCGCCTCTCGCATCGAGTCAGCCCGTAAGATACGCGGCCCGATGGAAACCGCCAGCCATGACCGCCACCCCCAGCTTTCCCGAGCATGTGCGCGCCACCGTGCGGCTGGCCACGCCCCTGGTGATCGCGCAGTTGTCGGCGATGGGGATGAACGTGGTCGACAGCCTGATCGCCGGCCGCATCGGCGCCGACGCGCTGGGCGCAGTGGCGGTCGGCGGCGCGCTGTACACCTTTGCGCTGCTGCTGACCATCGGCACGCTGGGATCGGTCACGCCCACGGTCGCGCAGCTGTTCGGCGCGCGCCGCTTCGATGAGATCGCGCCGCGCGTGCGTCAGGCCTGGTGGTTGGCGCTGGGGTTGGGGCTGATCGTCATGCTGGTGTGCTTCAACGCCGCCACACTGCTGCGCTGGGTCGGCGTGGACGCACGGCTGCAGCCGTTGGCAGCGGATTTTCTGGGCGGCGTGGGCTTTGGCGGGCCGGCGCTGGCGGGCTTTTTCGTGCTGCGCGGCTATGCCGACGGGCTCGGGCGCACCAAGCCGGGCATGGTGGCCGCCACCAGCGGCCTGCTGATCCTGATTCCGCTGGCCCTGGTGCTGTCGCTGGGATGGCGCGGCCTCGGCGGCTACGGCACCTTCGGCCTCGGCCTCGCCACCGCGATCGCGCTGTGGCTGCAGCTGATCGGCCTCGCCCTCTATCTGTCGCGCGCCGCGCACTTCCGCCGCTTTGGGCCGATCCTGCAGCTGGATGCGCCGCGCGCCGAGCCGATTCGGGCACTGCTGGCGCTGGGCCTGCCGATGGCCTTCGCCTGGCAGATGGAGGGCGGCCTGTTCATCGTCGTCGCGCTGCTGATGGGACGCATCGGCGGCGACTGGGCCGCGGCGCATCAGATCGCCATCAACGTGGCCTCGGTCACCTTCATGATTCCGCTCGGGCTGGCGCAGGCGGTGACCGTGCGCGTGGGCCATGCGCGCGGTGCCGGCGATGCCACCGGCGTGCGCCGCGCCGCCGGCGCCGGGCTGACGCTGGCGCTCGGCACCCAGGTGTTCTCGGCCAGCGTGATGCTGATCTTCGCCGCCCAACTGACGCGCTTGTACGCGCCGGAGGCCGAGGCGCTGGTGCCGCTGGCCTCGCAACTGCTGGTGCTGGCCGGCATCTTCCAGCTATCCGATGGCCTGCAAGTGACGGCCGCTGGCGCGCTGCGCGGCCTCAAGGACACGCAGATGCCGATGGTGATCACCGCGATCGCCTACTGGGCGGTGGGCTTTCCGATGGCCTGGATGCTGGGCTTCGGCGCCGGCTGGGGTGCACCGGGCCTGTGGGTGGGCTTCATCGCCGGGCTGTCGATGGCGGCGCTGCTGCTGAACTGGCGCCTGTGGCGCATGGTGCGCGCGCCGGACTAAAGGCTCAGCGCTCGCCAGCGTCCAGCAGCACACGCACGCAGGTGCCCTGCCCCGGCGTGGAATCGATTTCCAGGCGGCCGCCGAGGCGACCGGCGCGCGCGCGCAGGCTGTCGAGGCCAAATCCGCGCCGCGGCGCAGCGCTCGCCATGCCGACGCCATCGTCGCTGACGCTGAACTCCAGTCCCGCGGGCACCGCGCGCACGCGCAGCGTCAGCGTCCGGCACTGCGCGTGGCGGATCGCGTTGTGCGTCGCCTCTTGCAGCAGGCGATAAATGTTGAGCACCGCTTCGGGGCTCCAGGCCGGCAGCTCCAGACGCGCATCCACATCCCAGATCAGGCGGATGCCGGCCGCTTCCAGCGTCGGCTGGATGCGATGACGCAAGCGCCCCAGCGCGGCCAGTGGATCGTCCTCGCCCTGCGCCAGGGAATCGAGCACCAGACGCAGATCGGCCAGTCCCTCGCGGATGCCGTCGACCACCTGATCGCGGCCGATGTCGGGATTGCCGGCCAGATGCACCAGCGACGCCAATTGCCCGCCGACGCCATCGTGCATATCGCGCATCAGGCGCTGGCGCTCCTCAGCGAGCGCGCGCTCGCGATCGGCCTGGCGAATGCGCTCGTAGCTATGGTGCAAGGCCGCCTCGCGCGCGCGCACGGTGGCCTCGAGTTCGGCGGCGTACTCGCTGATGCGGCGCTGGTGGTCGATCAGTCGCCGGCCGAGCTCCAGCCACAGCGCCACGGTGACGCCGAGGCCACCGAGCGGCACCAGCGCGTACTCGATTGGCGGCGTCAGCGTGCCGCGCAGCGCGTCGGCCACCCCCAGCACGCCGGGCATGGCCGCCGCCGCGATGATCCACGGTGCGCTGGCATCGCTGCGACTGATGACGATGCGCGCCACCAGCCAGAACATCACCGGCACCAGCAGATAGGTGCTGATCTTCACCACCCAGTTGGGCGCGCTGATCTGCCAGTAGGGCGAGAGCGGCAGCACGTGCAGGCACAGCACGGTCAGCACGGCGCCGAGGCCGAAATAGCCGAGCAGCGACCGCTGCATCCAGCGCGGCGGCGCCCGCACGATGCTGATGATGAACAGCGGGGTGAAGGCCAGGGCGCCGAGCGAGCCCAGGAAAGTCACTGTCCAGCGCGCTCCCAGCGTGCTCAGCCAGGTGGGCGAGACGTGCAGTCCCACCAGCGCCAGCCAGGCGCAGGCGGTCGGCAAGTACCAGCCCAGCACCGCCTCGCGCTGGCGCCGCCAGTAGATGCCCAGCGCCAGCAGCAGGCTGCCGGCCTGCAGCGCAAACACGGCCAGCACGGCGTCCTCGGTCAGCAGCGCGCGCCAGCGATAGGCTCGCCGCAGCTCGTCGGCTGGGCCCAGATAAAAGGGCGTCAGCCCGCCGATATGGCGACGCTCGGCCACCAGATGCAGGATCAGCGTGTTGCTGCCGGGCTGTAACTGCAGCGCGGGGATATGGACGAGACGCGGATGGAAGCGATAGACGTCGGGTGGCGCCTCCATACGCCCGCGCTCGTCCAGCTTGGCACCGTTCAAGTAGACCGCGACATTGGCGTCGAAAAAAGGCAGGTACAGCGCCCAGTCCTGATCGGGCCGTGCCGACAGCTCGAAGCGATGGCGATACACGGTGTACAGCGTGTCGCAGCGGACCTGACAGATGCGCAGCGGCAGCGTGTAGGCTTTCCAGTTGTCGAGTACCGGCGGCAGCGCCTGCAGCGCATCCGGGGCATCCGAGGCCACCGCATCGATCTCGGTAATCGCCGGCCAGGGCGGGCGCGAGGCCTGATCCAACCAGGCCACGACCGCCGCCAGGCAACCAAAGACTAACAGGCAGGCCCACAGCGCGCGCAGCCGCACATCGCCGCGTGAGGACGATGCTGGCACCGCTGTAGACGCCTTATCGACCGTCAACCGAGAGCCACCCCGCCTGGATCGCCTGAAAGACCGCTTCGGAACGCGAGTTCACCGCCAGCTTGGCGTAGATCTGCTTGATGTGCTGGCCCACCGTATTGCGGGTGATGCCGAGCAGCGTTCCGGTCTCCTCGTAGCTGTAGCCGCGCGTCAGCGCCCGCAGCACATCGGTTTCGCGCGGCGTCAGTTGTTCCAGCGGGGAATCAACGCTGCGCCGTGCCGGCGCGGGTGCCGCCGGACTGCGCATGCGCCGCAGCAGAAAACTTGCCACGCCGGGCGAAATCGGTGCGCCGCCGCTGATGACGGCGCTGACGGCGTCGATCAAATCCTGGGCGCGAGCGTCCTTGAGCAAATAGCCGGCGGCGCCCTGCTCGATCGCGCGCACGACCGTGGCTTCATCGCCGATGGCCGAGATCACCAGCACCGGCACTGCTGCCGGCACACGCGCCAGCACGCTCAAACCGCTGCCGTCGGGCAGTCCGATATCGAGCAGCAGCACGTCGATGCGATCGAGCGGCGCCGACTGCGCTTCCTGCAGGCTGGCGCAGACAAAGCTCAGGCACCACGCCGGCACACTCGCCACCACGCGCTGCACGCCATCGCGCACATGCGGATCGTCCTCGATCAGCCCGATGCGGATCGCGGTCTGCGTGGCCTCGATCTGGGTCATGGGCGCCCGGCGCTTGGTGTCGTGTCCATGCTCACTTCCCTTCTTAGGGTCCGCTTCCCGTCTTGCCGCGCCACCTTACTCCAATCCATCGCGGAACAGCGGCAGGGCGCCGGCAAACACGAAGGTACGCCCTTCGTCACCATTGGTCCCGTTGATGCCGGAGGCCGAGATGATCGCCTCATCGCCGATGGCGAGCACTGCACTGCCCATGAAGTCCTCGGACACACCACCGCTGCCGCGCGCAAAGGTGGACTGGCGTGTCCAGCTGCCGCTGGGTTGCTTGCGATAGCGATAGGCGGCGCCGACGTCGCTCTCGCGGATGTCGCCGATCAGCACCTCGGCCACGTTGCTGTAGGCGATGCTGCCGCCGAAGTTCAGCGCCGTCGCCGAGGGCGGATTGATCCGCGCCGCCTCGGTCCAGGCGCCACCGACGCCGCGGGTGAACTCGAACACCGCACCGTCCTGATTGCCGGCCGGCGCCTCGAAGGGCGCACCGACCAGCAGCGAATCGCCGGTCGGCGACAGCGCGAGCGCGGAGCCGAACACCGACACATTGGTGGCAGAGGTGGGCCGGAAGCGCTGCACCTGCGCCCAGGTCGCGGTGGCCCCGGTGCCAGTGCGCTGGTACTCGTACACATAGCCGCGGGTGGCGCCGGTCAGCACCTCCTCGGTCGCACTGGCCAGCAGGCGATCGCCGTTGACCAGCACTCGAATGCCATGACGCACGCTGGTCTGCGCACCCAGAAACTGCGAGTGATAGATCCAGCGCTCGATATCGGAATCGTAGTAGAAGATCTGCACGCGCCCGGCGCCGCTCAGTGGCGCGCCCACGGCCAGCCAGCCGCCGTCAGCGTGCACATGGAAGCCAAAGGCCGAGCCCGCGCCCAAGGCGACACCGGGTTGCACGGTGTCGTTCAGCGTGTACACGTTGGCGACCAGCGTGTACACATACAGCGCGCCGCGGGCGCTGGCGCCGCTGACGGTGGCGTAGGGCGCGCCAATCAGCAGCTGCTGGCCGGCAAACTGCACGGCAGTGCCGTAGCCATCACCATTCGCGGGCACCGGTGCCTGCAAGTGCTGGACGAAGGTCCATAGCCCGCTGACGCGGCGGTACAACAACACCGTCCCCGGCGTGAGCGAGCTCAGCACGTTGGGCGCACTGATCGCGAGGTAGCTGCCGTTGCTGCTCATTGCCTGACCGTAGAACTTGGACGCCGGCACGCCGGGCTCCAGCGGTGTCAGCGTTTGCGTGGCGGGCGGTGATTGTGCCTGCAGCGCTTGCGCCAGCAGCAGGCTCAGGCTGCAGATCAGAAAGCACCAGGCGTTGCGCATCGTCATCTGGGAACTCACATGGCTATGGGTTGCGCTTACCTTAGGAAGTGGGTGCGGTGGCGGCTTGCCATGAATGTGTCAGCGCTACACTGCGACCATGGCTGACGACGATGACCATCCGCCGCCCTTCGCTGCGCCGTACCCGGCGGCAGCGGACGTCCCGCATCCGCTGCTACAGCGCCTGTTCGAGTCCAGCTGGCAAGCGGGTCAGGCACCCGCGGCATTGCGGGAATGGCTGGACGTGCCGGGCTGGCAGCCCTGCGCGGCGCCTGCGGATTTCGATCTTGCTGCCGGCCTGCATGCGGGCGCCTGGCGCATCCCGGTCGGCAAAGCCTCCCCAACGCGTCCGCTGGCCAGCTGGCGCGTGCGGCACTGGCGCCCCGGCCCGCGGGCCGAGGACGCGCTAAGCCTGGACGAAGCGCAACCGGTCGACGTGCACGTCTTCCACCTGCCCGCGGGCGTCTGGGCCTGCGTGCGTGCGCAATGGGCCGAATTGCGGCGCTGGCAGGCGCAGGAGCGCGATCAGCGGGCGCACCAGGCGGCGCGCCAGCGGCAGCTCGATCTGCTCGGCGGCGGCGGCAGTCTGGCCGAGCTGCTGGCGCTGACGGTGTGGGTGGACGATGTCGCGCTGCCGGCACGCGCGCATCGGCAGATGCAGGTGGTGCCGATCTACAGCGAGTCTGCCGCCGGCCTGCACGCCCTGCCCTTGGCCACGCTGCTGGCAAGGCTGGCGGCGCGCACTGACTACGACGGCCTCGTCATCAATCCGGAACCCTATCTGCAGCGCGTGCAGAGTCCGCTCCGGGAACGCTACTGGGGACCACGGTTTGCCGCTCGGGCGCTGGACGGCCTCGACGAGCGCGGCGTGCGGTGCCAGGTCAGCGAGTGGCTGCGGTGCCTCCACGATGCCGAGCGCTATCAGCTGCCCGGCTATGCCGCCCGGGTGGACGCGGCGGCGCGGCGCGGCGCGGCGGCGTGTCTGGCTTTGACCCAGCAACTACAGAGCGCGCTGCCTGCCGAGCAGCTGGTCTGGCAGCGTACCGACCTGTGCAGCGCCGAGGGTGCGGCGCTGCTGCGGCGCCAACCGACGCTGGGCGGACGCCAGCATCTGGTACAGCTGGCGGCGCGCTGCCAGCGCGTGCTGCGCACGCGCTGGCGCTACGGCCTGTATTGATCACTCGTAGCCGTTGCGGAACAACTCGTCGGTCTGTCCCAGGTAGGCGTAGATGGCACCATGATTGACCGAAGCGCCGGTGTCGCGCCCCGGCTCTCCCACGGCCACGTCGGCAGCGCCATCGCCGTTGTAGTCGCCCGCGGCGACGCTGGTTCCAAACAGCGCATCGGCCTGATTGCCTTCGAGTTCCAGGCTGGCAGGCGCGGCAATGCCGGCGGCAGACGGGAAGTAAAGCCTCACTTTGCCGGCCACCAGCGCCGCCGAATTGACCGCGCCCGGCGCGCCGACGATCAGCTCTTTGCGGCCGTCAGCATTGATGTCCGGGAGCACGCCGACACTGCGACCGAACTGCTCCGCGGCCTGTGTGGACGCCAGTGTCACATCGACGGTGGTGTTGAAGGCGCCGCTGGCGCCGTACCAGATCTGCACCATGCCGCCGACGTTGGCCGTGGGGGCGTGCAGCGGCGCGCCGGAGATGACGTCGTCAATGCCATCGCCATTGAGGTCGCCCAACGCGACCGACGCCCCGCCGGTGGCGCCGTTGCTGTTGCTGCGCAGGATGGCGTCGACGCTCTGGTCCAGGCTGCCGTTGCCGCCAAAAAAGACCAGCGCGGCGCCCTCGTTGAGCAGCGCACCGCCCGGTGCCTCATAGCCGCCGGCGCCGATGACCAGATCATCGATGCCGTCGCCGTTGACGTCGCCGCGCCCGGCGACGGCGCTGCCGATCGCGCTGACCGCCTGCGCCAGCCCCAGGCTGGCGTCGGCCACGGTATCGAAACTGCTGCCGCCGTAGTAGACGAACACGCGACCGCTGTCGACCTGCCCACCCGGATTGAAGCGCGGCACGCCGACGGCCAGATCCTCGATGCCGTCGTTGTTGACGTCACCGACGCCGCTGACTGCTGCGCCCATGTTGTCGTTCTGGGTGGGACCGATGACGCTGGCATCGGCGATCGGGTCAAAGGCGCCGGGGCCGCCGAAATAGACGTAGAAGGCGCCGGTGTTTGGATTACCGGCGTTCAAGTCGTAGTTCGGCGCACCCACGACCACATCGTCGTAGCCATCATTGTTGAGGTCGCCCGCGCCGCCGACACCCGCGCCAAAGGCGGCCCCGGCCTGGCCAACGCTGAGAAAGGTCGAGTTCGCGACCGAGAAGCCTGGACCGAGGAACACGAAAGCGGCGCCGTTGTCGGTCGCCCCATCGTCGTACTTGAAGGCGCCGACCACCAGATCGTCAGCGCCGTCGTTGTTGACGTCGCCGGCATTGGCGATGCGTATACCGAACTCGGCCCCGCTCTGGCTGCCGTTGCGGGAGATATCGGCGCTGCGTGTCAGCAGCGGATCCACCACGATCGGGTAGCGGGCGCCGCTGTCGTCCACGCGCAGCACCCATCGCTGCGCGCCCACGACCTGCATGCGGCTGGGCAACACACGGCCGCTGGCGTCCCATGCCTTCAAGCCCTGATAGCGCCAGCGCTGCTCGCCACGACCAAACTCCAGTGCATCGACGTGCAGCAGGCGCACCGGCTGATCGCTGCGGAGGTGAAACTCGAGCGCGCCCTGCCCTGGCGGCGGCATCGACAGGTCGAAGCCGTGCTCCAGTCCCGCCGGCGTGTTGACGTACCACTCGGTCAAGCCCGCGCTGCGGCGTTCCACCCGCTCCGCCTGCGCCGCAAGCGTGCCCTCGCCGGGCGGCTGCAAGCGGTTGGCGCGCCCCCAGTGGGTCAGCTGCATGCTCAGCAAGGGCTGGTCGGCGTGTTCCCGCGCCGTCAGCTCGACGCCATCTGACTCGAAATGGATGCGGAAGTCCTGCGCGCGGTTTGGCGCCTGCCAACCGCTGGGCTGCAGACTGGCGTGGTACTCCCGCGCGGCAATCGCGGCGCCCAACTCGGTCTCGGTGGGTGTGGCCACGGCAACACTGGCACCCAGACCCAGCCAGCAAATGATCGAGCAGAGTCCGCTGCGCAGGCGGTTCCCGGTGCTTGCATCCATCCTCATGGTGTACGACTCGGCGACGACGCTCACTGCGCCCTCGCGCAGTGTTTCGCGCGCGCGCCGCGCTGTCGCCCCACATCCATGGGGCGTCACCGTGCCGGGTCAGGGATCCAGGCGGAGAATGCCCTCGCGCACCGCATTGAAAATCGCTTCCGAGCGCGAATTGGAGGCGAGCTTGGGGTACAGATTCTTGACGTGGTGCGAGACGGTATTGACGCGCATGCCCAATAGCTCGGCGACTTCCCGGTACGACAGCCCGCGCGCCAGCGCCTCCAGCACATCGCGCTCGCGTGCGGTCAACGCCATCAACCGGTCCTGCTTCGGCGGCAGCGCACGTGGCTCGCTGCTTTCCTGGCGGCGCAGTCGCCGCAGCAGAATGCCGGCGACCGCCGGGGAAATCGGCGATTCGCCCGCTGCAGCACTGGCGAGGGTTTCCAGCAGGGTCTCGGCATCGGCCGATTTGAGCAGATAGCCGTCGACGCCGGCCTCGACCGCCTCGATCACATTGCTGGCGTCGTCGAATACCGTAAACGCCACGATGGCCGCTTGTGGCGCCACCGCGCGCGCCGCCGGGATCAGCTCCACACCGCGCCCGTCCGGCAATCCGAGGTCCAGCAGCAGCAAGTCGAAGGGCAGGTGCAGCTGGGCCCGCGCCTGGGTGAGCGACTCCGCCTGCCAGGCCAGCGTGTAGCGAGCGCTGGCGGCGAGCGTGTGCACGGTGGACCGCAGCACGCCGGGATCGTCTTCCAGGATGGCTACGCGCACGGATGCCGCCTCGGGCGATCGAATCTCAGCGGAGTGTCGCACAGACATGGGTTGATTCCATCCGGCGCTTGCGGGTGTCACACCTTGCTATGCACGCCGGCCAGGTACATCCCATGCGCCTGGGATTCGGCTGGCGCCGTGCTGTCCTTAAGGTGCGCTCCGGCATCACCACTGGAATCCCCATGCGCCCCTCCCTCCTGCTGACAGGCTTGCTGATGAGCTCGATTGCCCACGCTGCCGATGTGCCATTCGCCGCTTACCTCGGCCGCGTGGCCGACTTTGAACGCAAGATCAGTGAGTACAACAGCGAGCAGGTCTCGCAGGGTTTCGTTGATCGGCGTGCAACCGCCGTCAGCAGCAGCACGCCCGCCACTTACACGCTGGCCTCGGGCGAGTCGCTGGTGCTGCTGTTCAAGTTTACCGAGCGCGATACGACGGGCTCACTGCGGCCCCAGAACCCCGAGTTTTTCGGATGCGACAAGATCGTCAGGCGCATCGACGGCAAGCCGGTGACCTTCAAGGACATGACCGGCTTCACTTGGGAGAACGAACTGATCAGCTCGAACGAGCCCGACGCCCGCACGCGCGGCATGCTCGCCAAGTTGGATCCGCCGCTGCCACCGGCGGAGCTCAACCGGATCGACGCCATCTGGAAGTTCAGCGCCCAGGATGTGGCGGCCTTTGCGGCTGACGCGGCGTTCTCCGACGACGCCAATCAGATCGCCGGCAAGATCCTTGAATACCTGTGCTTCCACAAGGCCGACGACGCGATCCCCTTTGTCGTGCTGCGCCTGGATGCCACCACGGTCGCCGCCGGCGAGACCTGGGACGAGAAGAACGCCCGAGAGAAGGCCGCGCGCGATGCCGCAGCCGCGGAGCGCAGCGAGGCCGCCCAGCGGCAGCGCGCGACCGACAAAGCCGGCGGCGGCGGCCCCGAGTCATCGGCGCCGTCAGCGGCGCCCGATGCGCGTCAAGCCAGCACACAGCGCAGCCTGGACGCTGCGGCCTCGCGCGATGCAGCCAACGCCCGCGCCCAGGCAGCCGCCGACGCGCGCAATGCGGCGGCGCGCGAGCGCAAGGCCGCGCTGGAGGCAGCGCGTCAGGCGCGTCGCGCCGGCAGCGACGATCAATAGGACGCGTGGCGGCTCAGCGGCCGGGCACCATCAACACCGGGATCCGGCTGACCTGCAGAATGGCGCGACTGACGCTGCCGACAAACAGATCGAACATGGCGCCGTGACCATGCGTCGCCATCACGATCATGTCGGCATTCAGCTGTTTGGCCTCGCGCAGAATGCAGAGGTCGATCGGACCCTGAACCATCAAGGCGGTGGCACGCAGACCTTGCTCGCGCAGGCCGCGGGCCAGCGCCTGAAGCGCGCGGTGATCGGCCCGGTGTTCATGGGCCATTTCGTCACGTGCCGCTGACGGTGCATCGGCCCGCTGCAGTTCACCGGGATCGGGGTCGGTGACGTGCAGCAGCCAGAGATCGGCGTCGTACACGCGCGCCAGGCTCGCCGCGGCGTCGACGACGCGCTCGCTGACTACACTCAGGTCGACGGGCACCAGCAAACGCATCGAGAGGATCAGACCCAGGCTGTTGCAGGGAGCATAGCTTGAGCGTGTCGCCGATCTTGCCTCAACGCCGGCGGCCGCGCAGGCCGACCAACATCGACGGCGGGACGCGCACCAGCTTGCGCTGCAAGGCGTCGTAGATCGGATTCGGCGCACCGCGATCGGCGCAATAACGACTTACCGCAGCTGCCGCCACCCGGGCCAGCTCCAGCGGTATCGGCTCGGTACCGCCTTCCCACAGATGCCACTGCGGGGTACGCGCGAAGGGAATGCCCTGGCTGGCGGCACGAAAGTCCTCGGCGGCGGTGCTGGCATCGATCGGCGGATCGGAAATCGCGGCCAGCCAGGAACTGCGCCCTGGCGTCGCCAGAAACTCCTGGTAGCCCTGCAGACACTCCAACAACAACTGCCGCTGCGTGTAGCTGCGTCCCGGCAATCCCACGGCCAGCGAGGCACCCACCGCGGCGCGGGTCAACAAAGCGGCCACACTGGTCTCCAGCGCCGGCGACTCGCCAAACACGGCGCACAGTTGCGGCGCGTAGGTGCGCACCCAGG
>JAXMHB010000033.1:0-14020 GCA_046346965.1 Lysobacterales bacterium | reverse complement strand
TGCGGCCAATACGGCAAGTACCAGCAGCGCGGCACCAAAGCCCGGTATCAGCATCAGGAAGGGAGCGCCCAGGATCGCCAGGCCCAGACCCACGGCATAGCCGTCCAGCACCGGCTGCGGCTCGCTGCGGCGCAGCCAGACACGGATCAGATGATCCAAACTGAGCTTGCCGGGGCCATTGAAAATCAGCGGAATCAGCATCACCGCGAACAGCGCCGGCAGCTTGTAGTTGCCGTGGCCCATGTCGGAGATCGCATAGCCCTTCAGCAGATCGCTCCACATGCCCCACATGCTCGGCCAATGCACTGCCGCGGTGGCGACAAAGGTCAGGAACAGCAGCGAGAAGGCAAAGAAGCGCGTGCCGAGGCCCAGCCACAATGCAATCGCCCCGCCGAGTTCGAAGGCGGTTGCGAGACCCCAGCTCAGGTCCGCCGGCACATGATTGAACGGAAAGGGAAAATCACTCTGGATGTTGCTGAACCAGTTGTCCCCGCGGTACTTCTCAAGGCCGGCCTCGAAGAACTCCCAGCCCATCACCAGCCGCAGAATCAGTCGCGGCAGGATCTCGCCCATGCCCCGCAGGCGTTCAACGATGGCGTCGTACCACAGCAACAGCGAGACCTGCATGATCAGCTCCGGACTTGGGTGTGCTGACTAGACCGAGTCGCGGGCGTTTTGCTTGCGTGGTCCCCAACCATGGCAGCCTGCGGCGCGATCCTGCGTATCGGCGCAATTGCAGCCGCAGATCTCAAATCCAGGACGCCCACATGCTACCCAGCACCCGTCTTACCCGATTGCTTTGGCTCACAGCGGGAGTGTGCGCAAGCGCGGGCGCCGATGCGCAGCAGACACCGGCCGACGTGTCCCTGTCGATCCAAGGGCCTGCCATCGAGTACGTGGTGGTCGGTCGCAACCTTGGCGCTGTCTCAACAGACCGGCTCACATTGATCTTCACACCACCGGTGTCCTTGTTCATTCTGGCGTGGGAGCCGGATCCCGGCGCCCAATGCGCGGTCATCTTTACTGTCCCGATGCAACTCGAATGTACATGGGCAGAGAGCACACCTGCGGGAGCCTCCCGCCAATTGCGGGTGACGTCCTTCAGCGGCTCCGTTTCCTCAGTGCTGGTCGCAAGAGCCCGGGTTTACACAGGTGCCGACAGCAACCCATTCGGGCCAGCCGCCGCAACAGCGGTGTTGACTACCACGGCTGCGGACACGGCTGACCTCGAACTGGGTCTTAGCCCGTCAAACGGCAACCCGACGCACGGCATGCCAGCCACGCTGAGCCTCAGCGCGACCAACCACGGCGGCAACCATGCCATCGACATGCGACTGACCCTCAGCACTCGCGATCGCCTGGACCAACTGAACGCTCAGGCAGCAGGCGCTGATTGCGTACGCACCGACGAAGCGAACAGCGTCAGCTGCCTTTGGCGTGGCCAGACCGCCCCCGGTTTGACCAGGACCATGCAGGTCGAATATGTCCCACGCTCCGATCTCGTACGCTTCGATGCTCTTGCAGGCTCGGAGACGCCGGATTTTGAGTTCTCGAACAACCAAGGCCAATTTCAACTGGCGGTCAACCCGGCGCCGGTACCGAGTCTGAGCCCGGTAGGTGCGAGCCTGCTGGCGCTGATGATCCTGATCACCGGGTGGCGCCGGTGGCACCCATGATGGCCGCCTGCGAAATTGCGGATGCGAGTATCTGAGCGCACCGACAAGCGGCATCCAGCTGACACGGTTTTTCGGCATGCTTGAGCGCGGGCGCTCTTGCCCGCCTGCCCGGTAGCCCATGAGCCAGAAGAAGCGGACCTACGTACTCGACACCAATGTGCTGATGCACGATCCGACCGCGCTGTTCCGCTTCGAGGAACACGACGTCTACCTGCCGATGATGGTGCTTGAGGAACTGGATGCCGCCAAAAAGGGCACCTCTGAGGTCTCGCGCAATGTGCGTCAGGTCAGTCGCTTTCTCAGCGAACTGATCGAGGCCAATGGCCAGGGCAAGCTCGACGCCGGGATTGCGCTCAAGCACCCCGATGGTCTGGATCTGGGGCGCCATCGCCCGCGCGGCATGCTGCGTTTCCAGACCAACGCCGCCAGCAATGGCCACAGCTTTGGCTCAGTGCTGCCGGACAACCAGATCCTGCGCGCGGTGCTGCAGCTGCGCGAGGAGAAGCCGCGCGCCAGCGTGGTGCTGGTGACCAAGGACATCAATCTGCGGATCAAGGCGAAGATCCACGGCATCCCGGCCGAGGACTACGAGAACGATCGCGCGCTCGATGATCTGTCGCTGCTGTACACCGGCGTCGACGTGCTCAAGGCAGAGTTCTGGAGCAAACACCCCGAGCTCGAATCCTGGAGCGAGCGCGGGCGCACCTACTACCGGGTGAAGACGCGCCGCGACGAGCGCTGGCACCCGAACCAGTTTCTGCACTTCGGCGATGACAATCAGGTGGCGCTGCGCGTGCTGAAGGTCGAGGGCGGCAAGGCACTGCTGCAGATCGTCGACGACTACCTCAGCCATCCGCACCGCGTCTGGGGCATCAGCGCGCGCAATCGCGAGCAGAACTTCGCGCTGAATGTGTTGATGGATCCGGAAGTCGACTTCGTCACGTTGCTCGGCACCGCCGGCACCGGCAAGACGCTGCTGGCGCTGGCCGCCGGCCTGGCGCAGACGATGGATCAACAGCGCTACAAGGAGATCATCGTCACCCGCGCCACCGTGCCGGTGGGCGAGGACATCGGCTTCCTGCCTGGCACCGAGGAAGAAAAGATGACGCCGTGGATGGGCGCGCTGACCGACAACCTCGAAGTGCTGGCGACACCGCAGGATTCCAGCAACTGGGCGCGCCAGGCCACCAACGATCTGCTGGCGTCCCGGGTAAAAGTGCGCGCGATGAGCTTCATGCGCGGCCGCACCTTCCTTTCGCGCTACGTCATCATCGACGAGGCGCAGAACCTGACGCCCAAGCAAATCAAAACCTTGCTGACCCGCGCCGGCCCCGGCACCAAGATGGTGTGCCTCGGCAACGTGGAGCAGATCGACACGCCCTACCTGACCGAAACCACCTCCGGCCTGACCTATGTGGTCGACCGTTTCCAGCACTGGCCGCACAGCGCCCACATCACCCTGCGCCGCGGCGAGCGCTCACGCCTGGCCGACTTTGCGTCGGAAGCGCTGTAAAGAGCACGAGGGCACGCTCAAGCAAAGCGGAGGGCACGAGGGCACGTAAAAGCTTGAAGTCAAAAGCGGTGCGCCCGTGATTTGGTTCCTGACACATGCTCGTGTCCTGCGAGCCTTACCGTGCCCTCGATCTGGCCCGTCGGCGTGACCGACGGGCGCTCGCTGCGGCGCGCACCGGTGCCGCGCAAGCGCCGCCGCTCTACCCTCGCGCCCTCGTGCCCTCGTGCCCTCCGCTTTGCCTGAGCGTGCCCTCGCGCCCTTGCGTGCCCTCGTGCCCTCCGCCCTGCTTGAGCGTGCCCTCGTGCTGTTGCGTGCCCTCGCGCCGTTGCGTGCCCTCGTGCCCTCCGCCTTGCTTAAGCCTGCCCTCGCGCTGTTGCGTGCCCTCGTGCCGTCCGCTTTGCCTAAGCGTGCCCTCGCGCCGTTGCGTGCCCTCCTGCCCTCCGCTCTGCTTGAGCGTGCCCTCGTGCTGTTGCGTGCCCTCGTGCCCTCCGCTTTGCTTAAGCGTGCCCTCGCACCGTTGCGTGCCCTCGTGCCCTCCGCTTTGCCTAAGCGTGCCCTCGTGCCGTTGCGTGCCCTCGTGCCCTCCGCTTTGCTTAAGCGTGCCCTCGCGCAGTTACGTGCCCTCGTGCCTTTGCACAGACGTGCCTCGTAGCCTTCAAATCTGCTATGAATCGCGGCCTCATCCGCTGTCCTAGGAGCCTGTCATGCGTTTGCTGGGTGTTGCATTGCTTGCGTTGACCTTGTCGGCCGTCGCCACGGCGCAGACGCCAAATCCGCGCGTCAGCTTGAAGACCAATCAGGGCGAGATCGTTGTGGAGTTGGATCCGGCCAAGGCGCCGAAGTCGGTCGACAACTTTCTGCAGTACGTGAAGTCGGGCTACTACGACGGCACCATTTTTCACCGCGTGATCGACAACTTCATGATCCAGGGTGGCGGCTACACCACCGAACTCACCGGCAAGGGCGGCTTGCGCGCGCCGGTGCAGAACGAGGCCGACAACGGGCTGTCGAATGCGCGTGGCACCATCGCCATGGCGCGCACCATGGACCCGCACTCGGCGACTTCGCAGTTCTTCATCAACGTCGCCGACAACAAGGCGCTGGACCACGTCAGCAAGGCCGATGGCCGCACCTGGGGCTACGCGGTGTTCGGCAAGGTGGTCAGCGGCATGGAGGTGGTCGACAAGATCAAGGTGATGCCGACCAATGCCTTCTCGCCGGAGTTCCAGAATCTGCCGCGCCCCTATGTGGTGATCGAGAAGGCCACGGTGATCGAGGCCGCGGCGCCGGCCACCAAGCCAGCTGGCTGATCCGCCATGGCGGCAGGCGCGATCTGGATCGCGTCGGATCTGCATCTGACAGCGGTCGTGGACCCGGTCTACGACCGCTTTTTGCATCTGCTGGCGCAGGTGCGCGCAGACGGTGAGCGGCTGATCCTGTTGGGCGATGTGTTCGAGGCCTACTTGGGTGACGACGACGACGATCCGCTGATCGAGGCCGTGTGCGCCGAGCTGGCCGCGCTCAGTGCGCGCGGCATTCAGCTTGAACTGCTGCACGGCAATCGCGATTTCCTGATCGGACCGGCGTTCGCCGAGCGCTGCGGGGCGCGGCTGCTGCCGGAGCTCAGCCAACTCGACTGGGCGGGCAAGCGCCTGTTGCTGCTGCACGGCGACACCCTGTGCAGCGACGATGTGGCCTACCAGCAGGTGCGCACGCAGCTGCGCGACCCTCGCTGGCAGCAGCACTTTCTGGCTCAATCGCTGGCGCAACGGCGCGCCTTCGCCGCCCACGCCCGCGCGCAGAGCCGCGCGCACACGGCGATGAGCGCCGCCGAGATCATGGACGTGAACGCCGCCGCCGTCGCTGCGCTGTACGTCCGCAGCGGCGCCGACTGGATCATTCACGGCCACACGCATCGCCCGGCCATTCACCACGACGGCATGCACCGCCGCATCGTGCTGGGTGATTGGCCGGTCGCCGCCTCCTGGCTGCGGCTGGGCGCGGACGGCAGTGCGGAACTGGTGCATGCGGGCGGACGTGCCTGCCCCTGAGCCGCGCTGACACGGACCTGCGCATCTGCGACGATAGCTGTCGTAGTCGAACGAATCCGGAGAGGTCCATGCGCATCCTGCTGTGCGCGTTGCTGCTGCTCGGCGCCACCGGCGCGCGTGCCGGACAATGGCTGTCCGATCAGGTGTTCGACCGCTACTCGCCGCTGGTGGCTGCCGATGAGTTCTCGCGGCGGGTGTTCACGCCGACCACGCACGACCGCCTGCAGCGCTTCCAGGCGTACCTCGGCCGGCACGCCGTCGAGCAGACCGTGGATCTAGCCGCAGAGCGCTACGACGTCTATCTGCCCTCGCGACAGCCGCCGGCGGGCTACGGGCTGCTGGTGTTCGTCTCGCCGATGGATCAACTGCCGCTCAGCCGCGACTGGAAGAAAGTGCTCGACCGCGTCGGCGTGATCTATGTCGCGGCGCGCCGCTCGGGCAACCGCGAAAACGTCTACGAGCGGCGGATACCGCTGGCGCTGCACGCGGTCGAGACGCTGCGGGCGCGCTATCCCATCGACGCCGAGCGCATCACCATCGGCGGTTACTCGGGCGGCTCGCGCACCGCCATCCGCATCGCCGCGGCCTATGCCGATGTTTTCACCGGCGCGCTGCTGGTCGGCGGCGCCAAGGTGATGGGCGAGGAGGATTTCGCGCCGCCGCCGGCCGCGCTGATGACGCTGCTGCAGCGGCGCATGCGCATCGTCTATTCCACCGGCAGCGAGGACATGCCCAATCTGCGCCTGGACGCGCGCAGCCGCGCCGCGCTGGCGGCGCACTGCGTGGCCGGCGTCTACAAGATCTCCGAACGCGGCATCGGCCACGAACTGCCCGACCGCAAGACGCTGGAACGCGTGTACGCGCGCCTGGATCGGCCACTGGAACCTGAGGCATTGGCCGAACAAGCGCGCTGTGCCACCGATCTGGCCGCGCGTGCCGAGGCAGCGATGGTCGCCGCCGAACAGGCCTATGCCGAGGGCCGCATCACCGAAGCCGGTGAGTTGCTGGGCGCGGCGGATCTGGCCTGGGGCGGGCTGATGGCGGATCGATTGATCGCCCTCGCCCGCAAAATTGCGCCGGGCTTCAGCGAGGGCGCGGCGAAGGCAGCTCAATAAGGCGGGGTGCAGGAGCAGAAGCGGGTCAGGGGGCGGGGGACCGGCACTGCGGCGACTGCCTGGCAGTGTCGTTGGTATGGTTTGCTGCAGAGGTCAGCGCGCCAAAGGCGAGACCTGGACGCTTGCCAAATACGAATGCACAAGAGCGGGGCGGGGGTCAGGGGGCGGGGGACCGGCACTGCGGCGCTGACGTGGCAGTGTCGCGCGTCTGTTTGCTGCAGGCGTCAGCGCACGGCGGGCGAGACACGGATGCTGTACACGTCTCGCGAGCCCTGTCGCGCGTCCTACGGCGCCGTGCCCAGCAGCACGCCGCGCTCGCGCCAGCCCTGCAGCAGCTGCTGTGCCGGCGCCAGCAAATCCGCCAGCGAGACGCGTGCTTCCTCGGCAATCTGCGCCAGATGCGCCTCGGTGCTGCGCTCGGGCTGCTCCTGGATCAGTCCCAGCAGGCGGGCGGCCATCGGCTGCAGCGCCTGGAACTGCACGCGGTCGGCCGGGTTGCGATAGACCAGGAGCCAGCTCGGCTGCTCCGGCGGCGCCTCGGGCTGAAACTCCGGGCGGATCAGATGCACCGGATACTGGTAACCCAGCACCCACGCCAGCGGCGAGAGCACCGGCACGCCGTGCAAGAGATCGCCGTTCGCATCGGCCGGCGGCAGCTCGGCATCGCTCAGATCCAGCGCCAGCTCCACCCATTCGTAGTGCGCCAACTCGTGCAGAAAGGGACGCACGCCGGCGTGTTCCGGATGCTCGCCCAGAAAGCGCACAAACTCGCTGCCGAGCTCATGAAAAAACGGCGTGTGCGCCGCGTGCTGGCTCAAGAAGGCGCGCACCAGCGCCGCCCACTCCGAGGCCGTCAGCAGTCGCCGGATCACCGGAAAATTGCCAGCCAGCAGCCCGGAGACATTGTTGTAGACCAGCTCGCGGTAGATGGCGACGCGCCGATCCTCCAGATCCGCGGGTGCGGCGACCGCGTCCGGGTCGCGCAAATGACGGGCCAGCGCCAGCTGGCGCGCTTCACGCAGCGACATGGTGCCGCTCAGCGCTCGGGTAGCGCTCGGCGATGTCCCGCACCTGCTGGAGCTCGACCAGCAGTTCGGCCAGCGGCGGAATATTGAAATCGCGTTCCAGCAGCGTCGGCCGGCGACCGAGGCGCGCGTAGGTGTAGTCGAGCAGCGACCACACCGGATCCACGATATCGGCGCCGTGGGTGTCGACGATCAGATCGGGCGCCTCGCGATAGTGACCGGCCACATGCAGATAGCGCACGCGCTCGGCCGGCATCTGGTCGATGAAGGCGCGCGGATCGTAGCGGTGATTGACGCTGTTGACGTAGACGTTGTTGACGTCGAGCAGCAGATCGCAGTCGGCCTCGCGCAGCACCGCCTGCAGGAATTCGATCTCGCTGAGCTCGCTGGCCAGCGGGGTGTAAAAGGAGGCGTTCTCCACCGCAATGCGCCGCCCCAGCAGATCCTGGGTGCGCCGGATGCGCGCCGCCACGTGCTGGACGGCCTCGGCGGTGAACGGAATCGGCAGCAGGTCATACAAATGCGCGCCGTCGGTGCACCAGCTCAGGTGCTCGCTGTAGAGCAAGGCGCCATGGGCATCGAGAAAACCGCGCAGACGCTGCAGAAACAGCTCATCGATCGGATCGGGTCCGCCGAGCGAAAGCGACAGACCGTGGCAAATCAAGGGGAAACGCTCGGTATAGCGGCGGAAGGCCTTGCCCAACCTTCCGCCGATACCGATCCAGTTTTCCGGCGCCACTTCAAAGAAATCGACGCTGCGCGCGAGATCGCTGGCGGCATCCAGCTCCGCCAGCATGCTGCGCCGCAAACCCAGGCCCGCGGTCAAATCCGCCAGCGCGCGCATCGATTCGGGCTCCGGTCAGTGCAGGATCAGGCCGCGCCGCCGCACTTGCCTTCTTCTTTGGCCTTGTCGCCGCCGCACTTGCCTTCGCCGCACTTGCCCTCTTCCTTGGCCTTGTCGCCGCCGCACTTGCCTTCACCGCACTTGCCTTCTTCCTTGGCCTTGTCGGCGCCGCACTTGGCCTCTTCCTTGGCCTTGTCGCCACCGCACTTGCCTTCGCCGCACTTGCCTTCTTCCTTGGCCTTGTCATCGCCAACCAGCATGTAGCCGCTGGCCAGATCGGTCGCCGACAGGCTGGTGGAGGCATAGGCGCCCATCGCGACGCTGCCGAGGAAGGCGGCGCCAACGGCCAGGGAAACCGACTTGATCATCTTGCTGCTCATGGTCTTCTCTCCGATCACGTGATAGTCAATCCCGGTTTCGATCCGGGCCGAACTCGGGCTGGACCAGCCCCTCCACTGTGCCGACCGTGGCCGGTCGGCGCTTACCTTAAGACTGCATCCGCTGCATGACAACTGCGAATCAGCTGCTGTCCCGGCACCAGACCGGCCAGGGTGGCAACTGCTTTCAACGGCGCCCGCGTTTGCCAGGGGACGGCTTCCGCGGACCCGGCGCGCCCGGCTTCGCCCGCCGATCCCGCACTGCCGTTACGTTGCGCGCGGGCGGCTTGGATGCGGGGCGACCAGCGCGTCCCGGCGCGACCGGCGGCGCCCGCTTGCCCGACGGCGCCGGTGGCGACGAACGTGCCGACGGCGCCGCGCGCTGCGTCGGCAACACGATCGGTTGCGACGCCCGTCCGTGCGGCGGCAGCACGGCGACGGTGATCTCCTCGCGATCGTGATACAGCTGCCGCGCGCGCAGCGAGTAACCCGCGGCCTGCAGCGGCTGCAGCGTCTGGCGCGCCTGCAGCCAGGCCTCGAAGCGTCGCTTCATCGGCAGCTTCAGGTTGAAGATCGCGGCCCGGCACCAGCCCGAGGCAAACCAGCGCAGCATCAGCTCGACCACGCGCGCCGGCTTCTCGACCATATCGCACACCAGCCAGTCCACCGGCTTGGGCGGGCGATAGCGGAAGCCGTCCTCGGCCAGATGCTGCACCAGGCCGCTGTCGAGCAAGCGCTGATCGATGCGGCCATTGTCGATGGCAGTGACGCGGATGCGGCGCGCCACCAGCTGCCAGGTCCAGCCGCCCGGCGCGGCGCCCAGATCCACCGCGCTGCCGCCAGCGCGCAGCAGAGTGTGCCGCTCGCTGGCGGTCATCAGCACATGAAAAGCCTCCTCCAGCTTCAGCGTCGAGCGCGAGGGCGCCTCGCGCGGAAACTTGAGACGCGGCACGCCGCCCGGGTACACCGCGCCGCCGGCGGGCGGCGTGCTGCCGATCAGCGCATGCGTGCCCGAGAGCATCCACACGCGCGCCGACCCAGCTTCCGCCCCGCCCGGCTGCAGCCGCGCCGCCAGCGCCCCGAGCAAGGGCGCCAGCGGCTTGGTGGCCTCGCTATCGGGGGCCAACACCAGCGCCGGGGGCGCCAGTCCGGCCTGCGCCAGCGCCGCCGTGATCGGCGTCAGGCGGTCGCGCGGATCCAGCGCCGGCAGCTCCTGGTGCACCACGATGCAGTCACGCGCATAAACCAGCTCGCTGCAGCGCGGCAGCAGCGTCGCCGCGCTGACGCGCACCACGCCCGGCTGATCGCTGCGCAGCGTCGCAGCGGCCTGGGCCTGCGCATACCAGTGCGCCAACTCGTCGATCAGATCGGCCTCGAAGCCGACCCGGCACATCAGGGCGAGTGCGTTCATCTCACAGCGCCAGCGTGCGCCCGCCATCCACCGGCACGCTGATGCCGGTGATGTAGCTGGCCGCCGGCGCTGCCAGGAAGGCGATAGCCGCCGCCACTTCGACCGGATCGGCGAAGCGCCCCATCGGCACCCCGGCGGCCATGCCGCGCGCCACCTCCTCCGCACTGGCCCCGCTCTGCTGCACCTTGCCGGCGATCAGACCATCCAGACGCGCGGTGCGGGTGTATCCGGGCAGCACGTTGTTCACCGTGATGCCCTCGGGCGCCAGCTCGGTCGCCAGCGTCTTCGCCCAGGACGCCACCGCGCCGCGGATGGTGTTCGACACCCCCAGGCCCTTGATCGGCTCCTTCACCGAGGTCGAGATCACATTGATGATGCGGCCGTAACCAGCGGCGCGCATGCCCGGCAGACACAGCCGGGTCAGCAGCTGATTGCACAGCAGATGCTGGCCGAAAGTGTCCAGAAACTGCGCCTCGCTGGCCAGCGCGATAGGCCCTGGTGGTGGCCCGCCGGTGTTGTTGATCAAGATGTGGACCGGCCGCGCGGCCATGCAGTCGCTGACGATGTGCTCGAGCGCTACCCGGTCCGCGTAATCGGCCTGCAGCACGCCGTGCGCAGCCGGGCTGATCGCATGCAGCGCGGCCAGCGTCGCTGCCAGCCGCTCGGCATCACGCCCGATCACCGTCACCGCCGCACCCAGCCGCGCCAGTTCCAGCGCGGCCGCGTGGCCGATGCCCTGACTGCCACCGCCAACGAGGGCGTGGCGACCGCTGATATCCAGCAACATGGCAAAGCTCCAAACGGGTCAATGCGCCAGTCTAGCCGGCTACGCCGGCAGCCGCGGCCCACATGCAACCGTAGCTCGGCTCCGTGCGCGCGAGCGGATCGGTTCACGCGATGAAATCCATCGCGCCGGCGGCCGCGGCGCACATGCAACCGTAGCGCGGCTCCGTGCGCGCGGGCGGATCGGTTCACGCGATGAAGTCCATCGCGCCGGCGGCCGCGGCCCACATGCGCCCGTAGCGCGGCTCCGTGCGCGCGTGCGGATCGGTTCACGCGATGAAATCCATCGCGCCGGCGGCCGCGGCTTTGGCCTCCGCACACCTACAAGCGCCGGGCGCCTCGCGTATGTGGCGCCGTGGCTCCGCCAAACACCACGGACGCGAAGGACCCGGCCTACGTCCCATGCGCAACGAACGCACCCGCCGCATGGCGGCACGCCATGCCCTGAGGCATGCTTGCGCGCCCGCGGGCGGCCGGTACGCCGTGTGCGGTCCGACCCGTTTCGCTCGGCGCTCCGATCATGGACATTTCTCATCTGCTCGACGGCCTCAACCCCGCCCAGCGCGAGGCCGTCTCGGCGCCGCCGGGTCATCTGCTGGTGCTGGCCGGCGCGGGCTCGGGGAAAACGCGTGTGCTGACGCAGCGCATCGCCTGGCTGGTCGAGGTGGAACAGGTGTGGCCGCACGCCATTCTGGCGGTGACCTTCACCAACAAGGCCGCCGCCGAGATGCGCGCGCGCTGCGAGAAATTACTCAATCGGCCGACGCAAGGCCTGTGGATCGGCACTTTTCACGGCCTGGCGCACCGCCTGCTGCGCCTGCACTGGCGCGAGGCCGGCCTGCTGGAGAGCTTCCAGATCATCGATGCCGACGATCAGCTGCGCCTGGTCAAGCGCGCGGTCAGCGAACTCGGCCTCGACGACAACCGCTTTGCGCCCAAGCAAGGCACCTGGCTGATCAACGCCTGGAAGGACGACGGCAAGCGCCCGCGCGATGTAGACCCCGGCAACAATGGCGATCTGCAGCGCTGGATCCAGGTCTACCAACACTACGAACAGGCCTGCCAGCGCCAGGGCCTGGTCGACTTCGCCGAGATCCTGCTGCGCAGCCACGAACTCTGGCTGCACCAACCGGCCTTGCTGGAGCACTACCAACGCCGCTTCAGCCATCTGCTGGTCGACGAATTCCAGGACACCAACGCCATCCAGTACGCCTGGGTGCGCATGCTCGCCGGCAGCAGCGGACAGGTGTTCGCGGTCGGCGATGACGACCAGTCGATCTACAGCTGGCGCGGCGCGCGCGTCGAGCACATGCAGGCCTACACGCGCGACTTCCCCGGCGTCAGCACCATTCGCCTGGAACAGAACTACCGCTCCACCGGCACCATCCTGGCCGCCGCCAACGCGGTGATCGCGCGCAACCGCGAACGCCTCGGCAAGGAGCTGTGGACCGACGCCGGCAAGGGCGACAAGATCGAGGTCTACGCCGCCTACAACGAGCAGGACGAGGCGCGTTTCGTGGTCGAGCGCATCCGTCGCGCCGTCAACGAGGACGCCCGCCCCAGCGAGATCGCCATCCTCTACCGCGCCAACGCCCTGTCGCGCGTGATCGAGGAAGAGCTGATCCGCCACGGCATCGCCTACCGCGTCTATGGCGGCCTGCGCTTCTTTGAGCGCGCCGAGATCAAGGACGCGCTGGCCTGGCTGCGCCTGCTGGCCAACCCGGCCGACGATGCCGCCTTCGAGCGCGCCATCAGCACACCGCCGCGCGGCGTCGGCGACAAGACGCTGGACGAGCTGCGCGCCAGCGCCCGCGCCGCCGGCAGCTCGCTGCTGCAAGCCACCCACGACGCCATCGAACTCGGCCTGCTCAAAGGCCGCGCGCGCACCGGCCTGCAAGCCATGGTCAGCCTACTGAGCACGCTGCGCAGCGATCCGGGCCTGCGCCTGCACGAGCGCCTGGAGCAACTGCTGGCCCAGAGCGGCCTGCGCGCCCACTACGAGGCGCAGAGCAAGCACGAGGCCGACTCGCGCGTCGATAATCTGGACGAATTAATCTCGGTGGCACGCGGCTTTGTGCTCAGCGCCGAAGACGAACAAGCCGGCTTGAGCGAACTCGCCGCCTTCCTCAGCTACGCCGCGCTGGAAGCCGGCGAGGGCCAGGGCGAGCGCTGGGACGACTGCGTGCAGCTGATGTCGCTGCATTCCGCCAAGGGCCTGGAGTTTCCGCGCGTCTTCATCATCGGTCTGGAAGACGGCCTGTTCCCCAGCCAGCGCGCCGTCGACGACGGCGGCATCGGCCAACTGGAAGAAGAACGCCGCCTCGCCTACGTCGGCATCACCCGCGCCCGCCGCCACCTGACACTGAGCTACGCCGAAACCCGCCGCATGCGCGGCATGGAAAACCACAACCGCCCGTCCCGCTTCCTGGCGGAAATCCCGGCAAAGTGCCTCACCGAAGTCCGCCCCCGCGCCCAACTCTCCCGCCCCCCCAGCTTCGCCGCCCGCAGCACCGGCAGCCGCGACGACTGGGGCGACACCCCCGCCATCGCCCTAGGCTCCCGCGTCTCCCACGCCCAATTCGGCGAAGGCATCGTCACCGCCGCCGAAGGCCAAGGCAACCACGCTCGCGTGCAAATCCACTTCGAAGACGCCGGCAGCAAATGGCTGGTGCTGGCCTATGCGAATTTGGTGGTGTTGGGGTGAAGACACGTGGGCCTGCTTGCGCGAGCGCATTGCAATGGGCGGCTAACGTGGCAGCCGGGGATCGACCGGTTCGCAACAGGCATCAAAAACGCGCATGGATCCGTTTCGCCTCACGAAAAGGCTCGCCACTCTTAAGCGATCTGATCAGGCAATGAGGCGACACTTCGATGTCGTCCTCTGCCTACTGCACCGTGAACTTCAAATGCCTTGGCACGACGCAGACTGAATCACCTGGGACCATGCTTTCGTGAAACTACTCGTCATTTCAGCACCCGAGTCTCGGAGGGTCGTGCCGGCCGACTGAACCGTGTGCGCTAGTGTGGTGTTCCGTAGCTCAGTTGCAGAGATTTCCGATGGATTTTGCGCTGAGGCAAAGCGTGAGGTGGAGTCATAGCAGGGCTATGGCGACGACGAGCAACTCCGCATCGGCGCAAAAGACGCGGAAATCATTCAACGTAACTACAGAACACCACACTGGCGCCCAAGATGCGACCCGAGGTTAGTCGGGCTAAGAGGTGCCA
>JAXMHB010000032.1:0-16278 GCA_046346965.1 Lysobacterales bacterium | reverse complement strand
TTTTCACTTTTCACTTTTCACTTTTCACTTTTCACTTTTCACTTTTCACTTTTCACTTTTCACTCACCAATAGAAGAACACCGCCACGATATGCGCGGTCAGCGCGCCGAGCAGTCCCAGCGACAGCGGGACGTGCACGTACAGCCAGATCTCCATCAGCGCCTGCAGTTGGATGTCGCGGGCGACGCGGGTGGCAAGGGCGCGCTTGCGGGCGACCAGATCGATCAATCGGCGCAGGTTCTCGGCTTGATTGTCATTGGCTTGATTGGCCAGAAAATCGACCATCATCACCATGGTCTGACCGGTTTTTTTCTCCGCGCCGGCTTCGTTCACCTTGAGCACCGCCTCGCGCAGCTTGCTGAGCGCTTGCCCGGAGTCGTCGCGGGCGCGCATCTGGGCCCAGACGCCGCCACCGAGGCGAGTGTTCTGGATTGAGCGCAGGATGGTGTCGTGCACACTGCGGTCAATGCGATCGGCCAGCGTCAGCGCCTGCTGGTCGAGGTCGCGGATCTCCTCGATCATGGCGGCCCGCGTGCTGTTGGCGCGATTGCGCGTCATCATTGCCGGATAGCGCAAATAGGCGTAGACACCAAAGAAGCCGCTGAAGATGACCAGCAGCATCAGTACCAGCGCCAGGGTGTGGATATTCCAGCCGACCTGAAAGCCGGCGTGCAGCAGGGCAATCAGTATCAACGTGGTGCCCAGATACACATGGGCCGACAGCCAGCCGCGCACGCTGCCGCTGGCGCGCGCGTAGCGGCGTTTGCGGATGCCAAACCAGAGCAACCAGAGGATCAGCAGCGCGCCGATCGTGCCCAGCGTATAGCCCAGCCAGGAACCGCCATTGGGTACGCCGATCGGGTCGTGCCACAAATAGGCCGTGAGCGAACCGATACTGAGCAGCAAGGACACCCATAAATAGCGGTAGCGGCCGTAATCCAACATGGAATCATGCATGGCGCGCTCCTTCACGGTCCGCGGGCGTAGGCGTAATCCGGCAATTGCTCGGGACTGATGCGAATGGCGGCGCCCGTCGGGCAGGCGCGCACGCAGGCGGCGCCACCCTGGATGTCCTTGCACATATCGCATTTGACGGCTTTTTTCTCGTGGCTGTCGGGGTCATAGGGCGCATTGCCCGGCCCCGGTCCATTGCCGAGCAGCAGCCATTGCAACAACCCCGGCTTTTTCTTCGGCTTGGCCGCCATGTGAATGACGCCGTAAGGACAGTTGCGCTCGCAGTTGCCGCAGCCGATGCAGTTGTCGGCGATATAGACCTCACCGTTGGGGGCACGGTGGATGGCGTCTGGCGGGCAGTCCTTCATGCAATGCGGGTGCTCGCAGTGCCGGCAGGAGGTGGGCACATGCACGTTGGCAAAGGTCGGGCCGGCCTCGCGGTCCAGGCGGGAGGTGCCGCCGTGGGTTTCCGCGCAGGCCTTTTCGCAGTTGTCGCAGCGCACGCAGAGCGCCTCGTCGATCAGCAGAACGTCGGTGGCTTCGCCTACACCCTGACTGACCAGAAAGGAAATGATGTCGCCGCCGGAGGCCGCCGCCTGCATCGTGATGTTGTCGGCGGTGCGCTGCTTGACCTCTTTGGCCAGCTTCATCCGCAGCAGCGGGTTTTGGCCGAGCAATTTGCGGAAGGCGTCGCGCTCAACCCGGATGGTCTCGGTGGCGATGGCCGCGCGCGCCGTGGCGGAGCGCTTGCCGCCACCCAGAATCGCCATCTCGCCGACGTAGTTGCCGGCAGGGACGTAGGAGAGCACCACCTCGCGACCGCCGATATTGCGCGAGATCGTCAGCGAGCCTACGCGCACCAGATGCAGGCAGTCGCCCTCGTCGCCCTCGCGGAACAGGGTGTCGCCCGCCTTGAAGCGCTGCAGCGAGGCGCCGTTGACCACCTCGCGCACCTGCGCCGGCGTGGCCTCGTCGCCGAAGCGGGCGCGGATGGCGCGTTCGATGAAGGTGCGATCGACCAGCTTCTTGACCGCTTCCACCGAGTTGATCAGTTTCTGCATCGAGCGCCGCGGCGTTTCGATCAACACGCAGCCGGCGCCCGCGTAGACGGTGGCACTGCGGCGACGGCCGCTGATCAGGCTCATCTCGCCGAAGAACTCGCCGGCCTCCAGCGCAATGCGCTTGCCGCTCTGCTCGTCGACCAGTACCTCGACCTGACCGGCGACGATGCAATAGAAGCTGTTGGTGTAGTCGTTGCGCTTGAACAGCAGCTCGCCGGCTTTGGGCGTGCGGATGGTCGAGTCGATCATGAACTCACGCAGCTGCAGCGGCGTGATCGTCGCCAGCAGCGGCACCGCGGTCTGCACCCGTTCCAGCGCAGCCGCGACCGAGCGGAAGCCCGGCATGGCCTCGAACTTGGCGCGCAGCAGTGGCTCGTCGGCGGGCTCGACGCTGCGACCGAGGATGTACTCGACCACCTCGTAGCCCTGATTCATCGCCTGCTTGATCAGCGGATAGCCGCCGAGGGCGCCGACGATGTACAGCCCGGGCACATTGCTCTCGTAGCGCTCGCTGATTGCCGGCACCGAGGCCGGATCGTCGTTCGGGAACTTGACGCCGCAGGCTTCGACGAAGGCGCGCGGCGGATTGGCGCCCAGGCGAGCGATGATGCGGTCGCACAGCACCTGCGCGCGGCCCTTGGGCGTGTTCAGGATCAGGCGACCGGGCTTGCGGCCCACCGAGAGTTTGTCGACGCGCTCGGGGGCGCTGCCGAAGTAGCACTCGATGACACCGTCTTCGATCGCCTTGCTGATGTTGCGCAGATTGCCTTCCTTGGCGCGCGCAAACTCTTCGCGGCGATTGACCACGATCACCTGGTTCTGTCGGGCCAGCGCGATGGCGTTCTCGATAGCGGCATCGCCGGCGCCGACGACGACGATGGTCTCGGCCTCGTACTCGTCGGGGTCATCCAGGGTGTATTGCACGAAGGGGGCGTCGTCGCCCGGGACGCCGAGTTTGCGGATGTTGCCCTGCAAGCCCACGCCCAGCACCACGTGGCGGGCCTGCAGCTTCTCCCTGCGACCGATGCTGATCTCGAAGCCGCCGCCGTCCAGCGCTTTGATCGCGGTGACCTCGGCGCCGTGGCGTACCTGCACGCCGAGCCGGGCGACGCCCTCATCCCAGGCTTCGAGGATGGCTTCACGGCTACCGGCCGTGAACGGCAGCGGCGAGCGCAAGGGCAGCGCTTCGGGCTCCGCCATCACGTGCTTGCCCTTTTGATAGCGGTAGATGGTGTTCGACAGATGCGGCGCGGCTTCCAGCAGGATGTGGGAGACCTTCAGTTCCGCCGCGCGCGCCGCCGCGCTGATGCCGCCTGGTCCCGAGCCGATGATGGCGATGTCGTAGGTGTCGGTCACGGCAGCCCTCTCGCCCAGTGCAGGGTGGATGGGGAGTGTAGGTAGGTCGGCTGGCGGCTTGCAACGAGCCGCACCCGGCGCCCATGGCTGCCAGAGCGCCGAGGCCTCGCGCTATGATCGAGTGTCTGACTGCAGGGAGCGTGTACATGGCGCAGAGCGCGTTCGAGTTGCTCGGAGGGGCGCTTCCCAAGCGCGAGCGGCCGGGTCGCGATGCCTTTCCCTCCACCGCCAAAGCCGTCAAGCAATGGATCGAGGCACTGCCGCTGGCGAACAGCGGCGCCACCGCGCGGCTGTTGTACAACGGCTTGAAAGAACTGAATCAGCTGGAAGTCGATCCGGCGCAGCGGGTGGAAATCCTGGAACAGATGCGCCATCCGGTCGCGGTGGTGATCACCAGCATGGAACGCCATGTGCTGGGACAGCCGCTGCCGTTGCCGCTGCAAAAGCGCCAGATCGGCGCGGTGATGCGCGATTTTCATCGAGAACTGGCGGTCGGCTACGCCACCAGCGTGTACGACTATTGCGCGCCCAAGGGCAGCGTGCCCTTTTTGCGCGGCCGTTCGGCGGCGCTGGCGCTGGTGCGCGGCCTGACCCACTGCTCGCAGACCTTGAGCAAGTGCTACATCGCCTACAGCGAGGTGCCGCAGGGCGTCTGGGGCCTGTTGCACCGGCTCGCCGGCTTTGCCTACGAGGCGCAGTTGCAGGACAAGGCGATCACCGATCACCAGATTCCCGGCATCACGCTGACGCCGGAGAGCGTCTATCTGCAAACGCTGCTGACCTTCATCGGCAATCCCTATCGCCTGACGCAGAAGGAGATCGTCGATCTGGAAGCGGCCGCCAAGGTCTGGGCGAGTCAATGCCGGGTCGATCTCAGCGGCACCACCGGCAGTTTCGTCATCGATCCGGATTCGGATGCGCCGCCGATGTCGCCGCGCGCCGAAGTGCACGGTCGCTATTGGCGACTCGATTCCAGCGGATTGGTGCAAGGCCTGCGCAATGCCATGCGCATGCTGCCGACGGCGGGCGCACCGATCGCCGTGCGCGGGCGTTTGGGACACGGCCCGGAGATCGCTGGCGACGTGGCCGAGAAGCTGATCGTGGCCTGGAGCTTCAGCGGCGAGCGCGGGCACCCGCGCTTGCCGGCCGACCACAATATGCAGGCCTGCATCGGCTTGCATGCAGTGCATTACCTCGCCGCAGAGCGGCGCGATTTCAACGAGTTCGTCGGCGAGTTGAGTGGCGGCGTCAGTCTGAGCGACCGCGAGCGCTCGGCCGCCTGGGCGCAAGCCAATGCCGACAACGCCGCGCCGAACGTGCTGAAGGTGCGGGTGATCGACCAGAGCCTCGGTGGCTATCGGCTGGTATGGGAAAACGCCGACGGCCTGAAGGCCAAGGTCGGTGAGTTGATCGCCCTGTCGGCCCCGGCCGAGGACGATGAGGAGCCCGATTGGATGGTCGGCGTGCTGCGCTGGTTGAAGGGCGGCGCCAACGACTCGCTGGAAGCCGGCGTGCAGTTGCTGAGCCGGCGCGTCGAGGCGGTGGCCGTGCGCGCCACCGGCGAGGCGCAGACCAGTCGCGTGATTCTGCGCGGGCTGCTGCTGGCGCCGCTGGCGATCGAGGGCGATCCGCAGCCGACGCTGCTGGCGCCCTCCATCCTCGACACCACCGGCGGCCTGGAACTGTTGCGCCTGCCCGATCCCGATGGTCTGGAGGAGCGCAATCTGAGCGAACCGCTGGAGCAGCTCGATCTGCTCGAAAACACCGGCTCTTACAAGCAGTTCCGCTACGGCCACAAGCTCATGCGCGAGCCGCTGGCCGCGCCGGAAGCGCCGCCGGCGGCGGAGTTGGACGAGATCTGGTCGACGGTATAAGTCGATCAATCCGGCCGCACGTAGACCGGCACCTCGGGATTGCGCCGGTAGTCGAAGATCAGGTGCGTCTCGATGTGCGCCACTTCCTCGCGCTGGGTGAAGGCAGCCAGCAGGAAGCCACGCAGATGGGCGCTGTCGCGCACGGCGACGTGCACCAGAAAATCGTCGGCGCCGGCCACGTGATAAAAGGCCAGCACCTCGCCCAGGCTGAGCAGATGCTGGTGGAAGGCATCAACCATCTCGCGCGAATGGCGGGCCAGACGGACGGCGACCATGGCCTGCAGCGCAATGCCGAGCGCGGTCGGATCGAACTCGGCATGAAAGCCCTGGATGACCCCGGTTTCGCGTAGTCGCCGCACTCGCTCCAGCGCGGTGGACGGCGCCACGCCAACCGCATCGGCCAGATCCTTGTTGCTCAGCCGCGCATGCTTTCGCAGCAGCCGCAGGAGTTCGATATCGATTCGATCCAGCTCGATCTTCACCGGCAATCTCCGAACAATCGTCAGTCGGAGCGCCAGTATGGCGCCGAAGTCATAGGCTAGACGCCATCTCGTCGATGAAGGAGCGGTTTGATGGCCATGCGCATGGCAACTTCGGTGGTCCACGCCGGGCGCGAGGACTTGAGCGAACTCGGCGTCCACGTCGCGCCCATCGATTTGTCCAGCACCTACCCGACGCCCGATCCGGCGCAGGCCGAGGCCAGTCTGGCCGAGTGGGTGGCGGGCGCTGCGCAGGCAGCCAATCCGGTGTACGCGCGGCTGCACAATCCCACCGTGGCACGCTTTGAGCGCGCGTTGGCGACGCTGGAAGGGGCCGAGCAGGCGGTGGCGTTCGGCTCCGGTATGGCGGCCCTGACCGCCGTCCTGCTGGCCGCGCAGACCCAGGGGCGCCACATCATCGCCGTGCGTCCGCTGTACGGTGGCAGCGATCACCTGCTGAAGACCGGCATGCTGGGCTGCAGCGTCGATTTCGTCAGCGCCGATGGCATCGCCGCCGCGCTGCGCCCGGACACCGCGCTGGTGATCATCGAGACGCCGGCCAATCCGACCTTGGAACTGGTGGATATCGAGGACGTGGTGCGTCAGGCCGGCAGCGTGCCGGTGCTGGTCGACTCCACCTTTGCCACGCCGATCCTGCAGCAGCCGATGCGTCATGGTGCGGCGCTGGTTTTGCACAGCGCCACCAAGTTCCTCGGCGGCCATGGCGATGTGGTAGCGGGGGTGATCGCTTGCAGCGCGGACTGGGCCGCACGTCTGCGTCAGGTGCGCATCCTGACCGGCGCGATCCTGCATCCGCTGGCGGCATTTCTGCTGTTGCGCGGCCTCAGTACGCTACGTTTGCGCGTGCTGGCAGCGCAGGACAATGCCATCGTGCTGGCGCGGCGGCTGCAACGGCATCCGGCAGTGCGGCGCGTGCACGCGCCCGGCTTGGGCGACTCTCCGGTCTGGCGCCGCCAGATGGCGGGCCCCGGCAGCTTGATCGCCTTCGAGCTGGCCGATGCGTCCCAGGCCGACGCCGTCCTAGGCGCGCTGCGGTTGATCACGCCCGCGGTCAGTCTGGGGTCGGTGGACACGCTGATCCAGCGGCCGGCCGCTCTTACGCATCAGGTGGTCGATGCCGATACCCGCGCGCGCTGCGGTATTCACCCGGGCCTGCTGCGGCTCTCGGTCGGGATCGAGGATGTGGAAGACCTGTGGTCGGATCTGGAGCAGGCGCTGCAATCGCTGCAAGCGCTCGCGCGCGCTGCCTGAAGCGGCGCGTTCAGTGCCAGAATCGCCGCCCCAGATCAGCAAGATGCGCGGGTATGCAAGGCAACTACGGAGTCAGCGAGCGGCGCCGGACGGTAGCGGTGCAGATCGGACCGGTCCGGGTAGGCGGCGGCGCCCCGGTGGTGGTGCAGTCGATGACCAACACCGACACCGCCGATATCGACGCCACCACCCGCCAGGTGGCGCAGTTGTGGCGCGCCGGTTCGGAATTGGTCCGATTGACCGTCAATACCGAGGAAGCGGCGGCTGCGGTACCGCATATCCGCGAGAAGCTCGACCGCATGTCGGTGCCGGTGCCGCTGATCGGTGATTTTCACTACAACGGCCATCTGCTGCTGACGCGCCACCCCGCCTGTGCCGAAGCGCTGGCCAAGTACCGCATCAATCCCGGCAACGTGGGCTTTGGGCAGAAGCGCGATGTGCAGTTCGCCACCATCGTCGAGCAGGCGATCCGCTACGGCAAACCGGTGCGCATCGGCGCCAACTGGGGCAGTCTGGACCAGTCGCTGCTGACCCGCTTGATGGATGAGAACGCCCAGTCGGCGCAGCCGCTCGACGCCCCTGCGGTGGCGCGTGAGGCGCTGATCCACTCGGCTCTGCACAGCGCTGCGCGCGCCGAGGAAATCGGTCTGGCGCGCGATCGCATCATCATCTCCTGCAAGGTCAGCGGCGTGCAGGAACTGATCGCCGTCTACCGCGAGCTGGCGCGGCGCAGCGACTACCCGCTGCACCTGGGCCTGACTGAGGCCGGCATGGGCAGCAAGGGCATCGTCGCCTCCGCCGCAGCGCTGGCGGTGCTGCTGCAGGAGGGCATCGGCGACACCATCCGCATCTCGCTGACGCCGGAACCCGGCGAGAGCCGTAATACCGAGGTCATCGTGGCCCAGGAACTGCTGCAAACCATGGGTTTGCGCGCCTTCACGCCCATGGTTACCGCCTGTCCCGGCTGCGGCCGCACCACCAGCACCTTCTTCCAGGAACTCGCCAAAACCGTCCAGGATCATGTGCGCGAGCGCATGCCGGAGTGGCGACTGCGCTACCGCGGCGTCGAGCAACTGACGCTGGCTGTCATGGGCTGCATCGTCAACGGCCCCGGCGAGAGCAAGTACGCCAACATCGGCATCAGCCTGCCCGGCACCGGGGAAAGTCCGGCGGCGCCGGTGTTCATCGACGGCGTCAAGGTCGCAACCTTGCGTGGCGAGGGCGTCACCCGCGAGTTCGTGCAGATGATCGAGGACTATGTGGCCAGCAAATATCCGCTGATCGGCGCTTGATCTCCCTGCCTATACTGCGAGTTCCTGGTCCATCGTCTACGCCCATGCATCTGCATTTCCGTCCGGCCGAGCAAGCCGATGTTGCCGCCATCGTCACCCTGGTCGAATCGGCCTACCGCGGCGATGAAAGCCGCAAGGGATGGACCACCGAGGCCGATCTGCTGGACGGTCAGCGCATCGATGTCGATGGCGTGCGCGCGCTGCTCGATCGCGATGGCTCGATGGTGGTGCTGGCCGAGCGCGAGGACGATCTGGTCGGCTGTGCGCACCTGGAAAAGCAGGGCGACGCCGCCTACTTTGGCATGTTCGCGGTGCGTCCCGGTCTGCAGGGTGGCGGCGTTGGCGATGCCATCCTGCGCGAGTGCGAGCGTCTCGCCCAGGCCTGGCGCCTGCGCGCGGTGCGCATGACGGTGATCTGGACGCGCAGCGAGCTGATCGCCTGGTACGAGCGCCGCGGCTACCGCGCCACCGGGGAGCGCAAGGAGTTCCCTTACGGTGACGAGCGCTTCGGCCTGCCCAAGCGCGATGACCTCTGGTTCCAGGTCTACGAGAAGCTGCTCGACCCGGCCTGAGCCTCGGGCAGGAAGCGGCGCTCGCCCGGGCGCCTGCTCGCGCGCTGGCAGTGCCTGCGGTAGCCTTGGCGGTTCGATCTTTTCGGCAGCAGCGTCATGCACAGCACATTCGAGCCGCGCAGCGTGGAGTCGTCCGCGCAGCAATTCTGGGAGCGCACGCGCGCATTTGAGGTCAGCGAGGACCCGAACCGCGAGAAGTTCTACTGTTTGTGCATGCTGCCGTATCCCTCCGGGGCGCTGCACATGGGGCATGTGCGCAACTACACCATCGGCGATGTGGTCAGCCGCTACCAGCGCATGCTCGGCAAGAACGTGCTGCAGCCGATGGGCTGGGATGCCTTCGGCCTGCCGGCGGAGAACGCCGCGATCTCGCGCAATGTGCCGCCGGCGGACTGGACCTACGCCAATATCGCCAACATGAAGCGCCAGCTGAAGGCGCTCGGCTTTGCCTACGACTGGTCGCGCGAGGTCACCACCTGCACGCCGGCCTACTACCAGCACGAGCAGCGCTTCTTCACCGAGTTGTTCGCCAAGGGTCTGGTCTATCGCAAGAACTCGGTGGTCAACTGGGATCCGGTCGATCAGACGGTGCTGGCCAACGAGCAGGTGGTCGATGGCCGCGGCTGGCGCTCCGGCGCGGTGGTCGAGCGCCGCGAGATTCCGCAATGGTTTTTCCGCATCACCGATTACGCCGAAGAGTTGCTGGGCAAGCTGGACGAGCTGAATGGCTGGCCGGACTCGGTCAAGACCATGCAGCGCAACTGGATCGGCCGCTCGGAAGGCCTGGAGATCCATTTCGCGGTCGAGGGCGGCGACGACCTGGTGGTCTACACCACGCGCCCGGACACGCTGATGGGCGTCACTTTCGTCTCGGTGGCCGCCGAGCACCCGCTGGCGCGCCAGGCCGCCGAGCAGAACCCGGAATTGGCCGCCTTCATCGAAGAATGCCGGCACGCCGCAGTCGCCGAAGCGGCAGTCGAAACCATGGAAAAGAAGGGCGTGCCGCTCGGCGTCCACGCCATCCATCCGATCAGCGGCGAGCGCGTGCCGGTGTATGCCGCCAATTTCGTGCTGATGGGCTACGGCACCGGCGCCGTCATGGCAGTGCCGGGTCACGACCAGCGCGACTGGGAGTTTGCGACCAAGTACGGGCTGCCGATCCGGCAGGTGATCGAGCCAGTCGGGACTCGCGAAAACGCGGCTGCGGCCTCGTCGGTCGAGTTCGCTGCTGCTGACGGGTCCCGGGTCCCGGGTCCCGGGTCCCGATCCATCGATCTGTCCACCGGCGCCTACACCGAGAAGGGCGTCTGCGTGAATTCCGGGCCCTTGCTGGACGGCCTCGACTACAAGGGCGCCTTCGAGGCGCTGGCGGCCAAGCTGGAAGCCGAGGGCAAGGGCAAGCGCAAGGTCAACTTCCGTTTGCGCGACTGGGGCGTGTCGCGTCAGCGTTACTGGGGTTGCCCGATCCCGATGATCTATCGCGACAACGGCGAGGCCGTGCCGGTGCCGCCCGAGTTGCTGCCGGTGGTACTGCCCGAGGACGTGCGCTTCGAGGGCGTGGCTTCGCCGATCAAGAAGATGCCGGCATTCTTTGAAACCACCGATCCGACCACCGGCGCGCCGGCTCGGCGCGAGACCGATACCTTCGACACCTTTGTCGAGTCCTCCTGGTATTACGCCCGCTACACCAGCCCGAACGCGCCGACCATGCTCGATCAGCGCGCCAATTACTGGCTGCCGATCGATCTCTACATCGGCGGTATCGAGCACGCGGTGATGCATCTGCTGTATTTCCGCTTCTGGCACAAGGTGATGCGCGACTGCGGCTACGTCAGCAGTGACGAGCCGGCGATCAACCTGTTGTGTCAGGGCATGGTGGTGGCCGAGACCTTCTACCGCGAGGACGAGGGCAAGAAGACCTGGTACAACCCGGCCGAGGTCGATGTGCTGCGCGACGCGCACGGTCGCATCACCGGGGCGACGCTGAAGGCCGACGGCTTGCCGGTCACCATCGGCGCCACCGAAAAGATGAGCAAGAGCAAGAACAACGGTGTCGACCCGCAGGCGCTGATCGACGAATACGGCGCCGACACCGTGCGCCTGTTCTCGATGTTCGCGGCGCCGCCGGACCAGCAACTGGAGTGGAGCCAGGCCGGCGTCGAAGGCATGGCGCGCTTCTTGAAGCGCATCTGGCGCATGGTGGCCGAGCATGTGGCGGCGGGTCCCGCGCCGGCGCTGGACGTCGCCGCGCTGACCGCGGCCGACAAGGCGCTGCGGACCAAGTTGCACCAGACCATCGAAGGCGTGAATCGCGATATCGGCACGCGCTACACCTTTAACACGGCGATCGCCAAGGTCATGGAACTGTCCAATGCGATCGGCAAGTTCGAGCCCACCGGCCCGGCCTCGCGCGCCGTGCTGCAGGAAGCCTGGGAAGCGATCGTGCTGATGCTGAATCCGATCACGCCGCACACCTGCCACGCGCTGTGGCAGGCGCTCGGCCATCCGGAAGCCTTGCTGGAAGACCGCGGCTTCCCGAAGGCCGATCCGGCCGCACTGGTGCGCGATCTGATCACCGTCGTCGTGCAGGTTAACGGCAAGCTGCGCGGCAAGCTGGAAGTAGCGCCGGGCAGCGGCGAGGCCGAGTTGCGCCCGCTGGCCTTTGCCCATGCCGACGTGGCGCGCTTCACCGACGGCAAGACTGTGCGCAAGTTCATCGTCGTGCCGGATAAACTCGTCAATATCGTCGTCTCGGACTGATCTGGAGCCTGCCCCATGACCGCCATTCGAATTCGCACGCTGGCGCTTGCGCTGGCGACCACGCTGGCGCTTGCGGCCTGCGGCTACACGCTGCGGCAGGCGCAGCCCTTGCCCCAGGTGCTGAATGCCGTCGTCATCGAGGCGGTCAATCTGGACAGCTTGCTGGTGATGGATCTGGAGCGCGAGCTGAAGGGCGCCGGCGCCACGCTGAAGCCGCTGAACACCACCGGCGTCAGCGTGCTGAAGATTCAGGAGGAGACCGCCGAGCGCAATGTGATCAGCCTGGATGACCGCGCCAAGGTCGGCGAGTACGAATTGCACTACCGGGTGGTGTACGCGGTGGATGGTGCCGATGGACAGCCGCTGCTGCGCGACACGCCGATCAACCTGAGCCGCGTCTACAGCTTCGACGAGCAGCAGGCGCTGGGTGCGGCCCAGGAAGAGGATCTGATTCGCAGCGAACTGCGCCGCGAAGCGGTGCGCATGATCCTGGAACGTCTGCAGCGCATTCAGGATCCGAATCGCGCCTCCGAATCGCGCGAGAGCGCGACCAAGTAACGCAGCCACTGCGGGCGCGGCGCCGCTGTCAGCAAGCGCCGTTGCGCCCGGTCTGTCCGCTCGTCCTTTCAGCCGCGGTGCCCGCTCCCTCATGCGACCGACCCTGCCACAGCTAGCCGCGATGCCCTTCCCGGCGATCCAGCGTCGTCGCCTGAGCACGCTGCAGGTCAATTTGGGGTACTTGTGCAACATCGCCTGTCTGCACTGCCATGTGAATGCGGGGCCGACGCGCAAGGAGTTGATGGACGGCGACACCATCGATCTGTTGATCGAGTTCATCGACCGTCAGGGCATCCGCATGCTGGACTTGACCGGCGGCTCGCCGGAAATGAACCCGCATTTCAAGCGGCTGGTCATGGCGGCGCGGCAGCGCGGCGTGCACGTGATGGATCGCCTGAATCCGACCATCGTCGAGGAACCCGGCTATGAGGATCTGCCGGCCTTCTTCGTCGCGCATCGGCTGGAATTGATCGCGTCGATGCCCTGTTATCTGGAAGACAACGTCGACAAGCAGCGTGGGTCCGGCGTGTTTCAGTCCTCGATACGGGTGTTTCAGCAGCTCAATGCGCTGGGCTACGGTCAGGAAGGCAGCGGACTGGTGCTGAATCTGGTTTACAACCCGCTAGGTCCGTCCTTGCCGCCAGCGCAGGGCAAACTCGAAGCCGACTACAAGCGCATGCTGGGCGAGCGCTATGGCGTGGTGTTCAATCAGCTCTATGTGATCACCAATATGCCGATCCAGCGCTTCGGCAGTACGCTGATCAGCCGCGGGCAGTTCGACGATTACATGCAGTTGCTGCGCGAGGCCTATCAGCCGGCCAATCTGGACCAGGTGATGTGCAAGGACCTGATCAGCGTGGACTGGCAGGGCTATGTGCATGACTGCGACTTCAATCAGATGCTGGGTCTGCCCCTGGGGCCGGGTTCAGAGCGCGTGCATCTGTCGGAACTGCTCGACGCCCAACTGGAAGGGCGCGACATCCGCGTCGCCGGCCACTGCTACGGATGCACGGCGGGGCAGGGCTCCAGTTGCGGTGGCGCGCTCGCCTGAGCGCTTTCGTCTGGCCGCTGCTTGCGCAGTGCCGGCGCGTTTGTGATGCTGCCGGCTGCTCTGCACACAACGCTCACACATGTTTCCAGCGCTGGGTTTGTCGGTCCTGCTGCAGTTTTTCTGCCTGATCCACATGGTGCGCAGCGGTCGGCCGTACTGGTGGACCTGGATCATCGTGCTGGGCTCTTACCTCGGCGTGGCCGTGTATGCGCTGACGCAGATCCTGCCGGACCTGCAGAACGATCCCCGCGCGCGTCGGGCCGCGGGCGATCTGGTCAAGCGCGTCGATCCCACCCGCGATTTGCGCAAACTGCGCGACGAATTGGCGCGTGCTGACACCGTCAAGAATCGATTGAGCCTGGGCGCCGAGTTTCTGGCGCTGGGCGAGGCAAGCGAAGCCGAGGCCATCTTCCGCGGCTGTCTCAAGGGCATGCATGCCAGCGATCCCGATATCCTGCTGGCACTGGCGCAGGCGCAGTTTGGTCAAGGCAAAGCCGCGCAGTGCCTGCAGACGCTGGAGGATCTGATCGCCGCCAATCCTGAGTTTCGCTCGCCCGACGGCCATCTTTTGTACGCACGCAGTCTGCAGGCGCTGGGGCGCGCGAACGAGGCGCTGGCGGAATATCAGGCACTGGAAGAATCCTTCCCGGGCGAGGAGGCGCGAATCCGATTGGCGGAGTTGCTGATCGCCGAGGGCCGCGGCAACGAGGCGCGCGCCTGGTTGGAGAAGTGCCTGGAGCGAGTGCGTATCGCGCCCGCCTACTACCGCAAGGCCCAGCGCGGCTGGAGTGATCGCGCCAAGGCGATGCTGAAGGAGCTGGGTACGTAAGTGACTCTCTTCGCAAACCTGGGTGCGTGGGGCCAAAAATGCGGGGCAAGGGTTGGGGGGCGGGGGACCAGCCATGCGGTACCTGCGTTGTGATGTCGCCAGTTTGCAGGACGAGTAAGCGCGCCGAAGGCGTGCCAGGGCCGTTGGTGCGCTTACTCGATCAGTAAACCGTACCGGCGACGGTGCCATGCAAGCGCTGAAGTCCTGGTTCCCCGCCCGCCAACCCCCGCCCCGCTTTCGCTTCCTTACGCGAGTTCAGGGCGCCGCATCGGCGCAGCTTTCGCGAATGCCGGTCGCTCGCGCCACCTCGCGCCAATCGAAGGCCGACACCGCCTGATCGTCGTGGACGGCGTAAAACACGCCGGCCGGAAAGGCTGCGCTCGGGCGCTGCTGGATGTGGATGCCATCGGTATTGCTGGTATGCATGCCGGCAAAACTGCCGAGGTGCTGCAGTGTGACGCGGTCGAAGATCTGGAAGCGATTGCCGTCGTCGCGCTGATCGGTGGCCAGCCAGTAGCCGCTGCCGTCACCGCAACTCCACAGCGCGATGCCCTCGGCCTGTCCGACGAAGTACTTCGGGTCCAGGCTTTGTTGCTGATAGTGGCCATCGAAGTCGTACACGCGCAGGGTGCTGCCGACCGGCATGTACTCCTCGGCGATCATCAGCCGGCCGTGGCGCACATCGCCGACGATCGACTCCACCCAGCGCAGCGCGCCCGCGGCGCTGGTGTCGCCAAAATGGCCCAGCGCTTCCGCAGTCCATTGCGCCCCGCGCCTGGATACGCTGAAGCGTTCCACGCGTTGATCGAGCCGATCGAGTGCCGGTGGCGTGCCATCGGGCAGCTGGAAGCTGTCGGTGACATAGGCTTCGTAGCCTGCGCCGATCCGGCGCACCCAGATACCGTAGGCCACTTTCAGCTGATCGGCCCCGAACAGCAGCAGCGGTTGAAAGTCCGGCAGCTGGAACAGTTGCACGCGGTGATTGTCGCGCTCGACCACGAACAGCAGATCATCGATGACCGTGAGTCCGTTGGGACGATCGAGCTCGCCCAGCGCCGTTCCGGAGCGGCCGACACGCCGCAGCTCGACGCCGGTGTCGCCGTCGAACACAACGAGTTGATCCACGTCCTTGGCCGAAGCAATCAGCCAGCGTTGTTCTGTGGGTGATTCCCAGGTGGTCACCGAATCGATGTTGTCGGCCGGTGTCGGTCGCGTGGTGTAGCGCTCCGCAAGACTGACCGTGGTCTCCGGTCGGGTGGCGGGCGTGGTACAGCCGCCGAGCGCGGCGGCGAGCAGGAGGATCAGCGGCGTACGGGTAGGCATGGCCGGATGTTAGCGCCGGCCATCGCCCGATCGACCGCGGACCTACTCAAATCCGTTGGCAAAAATCGTGACGCCTTGCGTCCGCGAGATGACCATCAGCGTCGCACTGTACGCAGGAAGGGCAGTGAGGCGGACCACGCCCGGACTCAGCGCGCCGCCCGCCAGCGCGTTGTAGCCCGCCGCCGACAGCCGGTAGGCGCTGTAGCTGCTGGCCGCGCTGCCGCTCAGGTCCAGATCGACATCGCGCGCGCTGGGGCTGCGATTGAACAGCAGCACGTACAAGGGCCCGCCGCTCTGGTCCACGGCGTAGGCGCCAATGCTGTCGACATTGCTGCTGGCACCGATGGAATCACCGACCACGCGCGAGTTCTGACCGTCGTAATCGAGGTAGAGGCGGTAGGCGTGCTCAGCCAACGTGCCCACCTCCGGCGCGACCCAGCGCGTCGCGTAGTCCACGCCCTCGCGGCCGAAGATCGCCAGCAACTCGGCCTGGGCGAGGGCGCCGGTGCTGCCGTTGTCGGGGCCCCATTTGTACTCGGTCAGCGCCAGCTTGGTGCCGGGGCAGTGCGCGTCGATGGCGGCGCGCGCACGCCGCAGCAGATTGGGACTGGGATAGGCGGTCTGCCCGATCCACGATTCGCTGACGTAGCTGGGATCGTAGAGTTCGCGCAGCGAGCGCATGCGCCGCGCCTGCACGTCGGCCTGCTCGCCGGCGGCGACGTCGTTGTCGAGGCCGGCAATGCCATTGCCCTGCGGGTAGTAATGCAAGTCCAGATAATCGACCAGGCGCACGCCGCCGGGGCCGGTCTCGGTGCACACGCGCTGCAGATACCACTCGATGAAGGCCAGGCCGCCGTTGGCGGTGCGATCCGGGCCCTCGAAACAGTTGCCGAGGGC
>JAXMHB010000031.1:0-22709 GCA_046346965.1 Lysobacterales bacterium | reverse complement strand
GAGTTGCTGACCGGTACGCCGAGTCACGCCGTGTTCCAGCGCTTCTGGGCGCAGGCGCGCGCCGACAGCTTTGCGGCGCCGCCCGGCGTGGCAGAGCTGCGCTGGACCAAGGAGCGCTGAGCGCGCGCCGGCGATGGAAAGGCCGGAGCGGGCGCGCGATGCTGTCCGCACCTGCCGCCGGCTGATCCTGTCCATGTTGCTTCTGGTCCGCGTCACCACCCGCTGCAATCTGGCTTGCGGCTTCTGCGCCTACGACCGGCGGCTGCCGATGCCGCGCACCACGCTCGGCGATGCGCAGATCGAGCGGTTGATCGCGCTGCTGCGGGACTGGCAGCAGCGTCGTCGCCCCCAGCCGGCGGCGATGCTGAGTTGGCTCGGTGGCGAGCCCTTGCGCTGGCCGCGCTGGCGTCACTACAGCGCACTGGCGCGTGCCAGCGGACTGCGCGTCAGCGCGACCAGCAATGGCAGCACGCTGTGGCGCCCGGCCGAACGTGCGGCGGTGCTCGCCAGCCTCGACGAGTTGACGCTCAGCGTCGATGCGGTCGGGGCGGCACACGATGCCCTGCGCGGCTGGCGCGGCGGTTACCGACGCATCCTGGAGGCGATCACGGCACTGCGCAGCGCGCGCGAGCTCGGCAGCGGCACCCTGAAGCTGCGTGCCAACGTGGTGCTGATGCGCTCGCATATCGCGAACTTTGCCGCGCTGGCGCAGGCGCTGGCCGAGGCGGGCATCGATGAGATCAGCTGCAATCTGCTCGGTGGCCGCGATCGCCCCGAGTTCCACGCGCTCGAACGGGTGAGCGCGGGCGCGTTGCAGCAGTTCTGCGCCGAGCTGCCGGCCCTGCGCGCGCGCCTGGCGCTACGCGGGGTGGAGCTGCTCGGCGGCGAGCGCTACTGGGCTCGTCAGCTGGATCATGCCCAGGGCTACGCGCGGCCGGTGGCGGATTGCGCGCCGGGCCAGGACTTCGTGTTCTGCGACGAGTACGCGCGCCTGTCACCGTGCGCCTTCACCGGCGCGGAGTACGGCGTCGACCTCGCTCAGATCGAGGCCCTTGAGGACTTGCCGGCCCGGTTTCAGCGGGCGCGGTTGCAGCAGCGGGCGCCGGCCTGCGCCGATTGCCCGAGTACCCAGGTGTTCGGCAAGTTCGCCTGCGACGTAGACTTGCGCGCATCGGCAGCGCAGGCTGCCCAAAGGCCGCTGACCGCATGAGCGTGGAAGGCCCACCGCTGGAGGTACTGACTCGCCGGCTGGCGGAGACGCCAACGCCCTTTTTGGCCGAGCCGCGCATCGGCAACAAGGGTCAGGTGGTGGTGCCGGCGCTGGTGGCGGATCTGCTGCGGCGCCACGGCGTGCCAGCGGACGCCGCCGTGCTGGCGCGCTTTGCCGCCACCCAGGCGGCGACCGAGCGCAACCCGCGCATGCTGACCCAGGTGCTGTGCTGGCTGCTGGCGGCCGAGGAATTGCGCGGCAAGTACACGCTGGCGCAACTCGCCGGCCTGCTCATCGATGAGGCCAACGCGCTGGCGGCTGAGATGCCGGCGCGCGAGTTCGTCGAGCAGGCCGAGCGCCGCGAGGAGCTGGCGCGTCTGGCCTTGCGCACGGCGGGCATGCGCCCTGCCGGCGAGAGCGAGACGGTGGCGGCGGATCGCTGGCTGGGTGTCAGCACCCGCGAGCGCGTGCGCCTGGCCGCCGCCAGTCGCGCCGCCGAGGAACGCGCCCGGCAGATTCGCGAGGCGCTGGCGCGCAAGGCGGCGGAGGAATCAGCCGACAAATGGTCGCGCGAATGAACCAGGACACGCCGGACGACGACAGCCGCTATCCCGCGCTCAGTGACGCTGGTCGCGCCATGCTGAAAATGCTGCGTGAGCATCCTAGTGCGCCGATTTACCGCAATCGCAGCGGCCATCGGCTGCTGCCGGCCGAGGTCGTCGAGCTGCAGGCGTTTGCCGACGCGATGGCGCAGGCCGAAGTCGATCCGCGCGCCGACTGGAGCCAGCCGTGGTTGCGCAGCTACGCCGAGCACGCGCTGCGCACGGTGCCGCATTACCGGCGCTACGGCAGTCTGCCGGCGCGCTTTGCCGATCTGCCGACGCTGCGGCGCGCCGATCTGGCCCGCGATATCGCCGCCTTCGTGCCGGACGATCTGGCGCTCGATCGCCTGATCAACTTCCGCACCACCGGTCTGACCGGCAACCCGCTGCTGATCGCCTCGCATCCGCGCGTGGCCGGTCGCTATCTCGCTTTCCACCAGCGTTCGCTGCGCCGTTTCGGCATCGAACTGCAATCGGGGCCGGGCGATGTGGGCGTCATGCTGATCGGCTGGCAGCAGCAGTGCTTTACCTATGTCTCGGTGACGCCGCAGCGCGGTGAATGCGGGCTCGCCAAGATCAATCTGCACCCCAATGACTGGCGCGACCCGGCACACCGCGGCGCCTATATCGACGCCCTGCGACCCGAATTGATGACCGGCGATCCGCTGTCCTTCGCCGAGTTACTGACGCTGCCCTTGCAGCATCGACCGCGCGCGCTGCTGAGCACCTCGATGGCGCTGTCCGCCGGGCTGCGCAAGGAGCTGGAGACGCGCTTTGACTGTCCGGTGCTGGACGTCTACTCGCTCAACGAGGCCGGCCCGATCGCCGTGTATGACCCCCGACTTGAGGCGCATGTGCTGCTGCAGCCCGAGTTGGCAGTGGAAATCCTCGATGCCGACGACCAAGCGCAGCCGGAAGGTCAGCGCGGCGAGATCACGCTGAGCGGCGGCTTCAATTTCTGCATGCCGCTGCTGCGCTACCGCACCGGCGATCACGGTGCGCTGGCGCGTCGTGCTGGCGAGTGGGTAATCGTCGATCTGGCGGGTCGCGCACCGGTGCGTTTTCGCTGCGCGGACGGTCGCTGGATCAACAACATCGATGTCACCCACGCGCTGAAGCAGTTTGCGCTGGGCCAATACGCGCTGCTGCAACGGGCCGATGGCAGTCTGCGGCTGGACGTGCATGCCGCGGGCGCGGTCGATCTCGCCGAGCTGCGGGCGGCGCTGCACGCTTTGCTGGGCCTAGACGCCGAGGTGCATGCGCACTCGCAGCCGGTCGACAAGCTGATCCAGTACCGCAGCGAGCTGGCCTGAGGCCTATTCGCCAATGTCGATCTGCTTGTCGCTGCGCGCGCCCAGGGTGCGCAGCGTCGCCAGCACCGTGGGATCGAGCTGGTAATCGGCCCCGAGCGCGGTAGGCGCCGCCGGCCGCGGCCAGCCGGATTTGTCGATCTTCGCGTAGGCCAGCGTGATCGCCTGCAGCGCGGCGGCGCGATCCGCCGGCGCGCCGGTGTAGTCGAAAGCCTGCAGCGCGCCGGCCAGTCCCAGCGTCAGTGCTTGATCGATCGCCCGCAGCGAACGCCAGGCGAAGCGACGGATCGCCGGTCGATCATCCTCCAGCGCGGCGATGAGCCAGGGTACGCGCACGCGCAGCGCCTGCGGGCCGGGCGCGTGCTCGACCACGCCGAGCTCGAAGGCAGCCACCGCCTGGCGCACCGGATCGCCGGCGATCAACGCCGCCAGCCCATCGGCCAACGCCGGATCGGCGCCATCCTGACGCACCACCGTGGCGCCGCGCCAGCCGGCAGCTTCCTCGGCGTGGCAGTTCAGGCAGGCATTGGGCTTGCCCAGCGCCACGTCGCGCGCCGGATTGGGGATGCTGATCTGATGGCTGCGATGGATGGTCATCACGCCATACACCGCCTTCGGCATATGGCAGTTGACGCAGCGCGCGCCGGGCGACTCGGCCGGGTGGCCGGCGTGCTGCGCCACCTGGGTACGCAATTCGGTGTGGCAGCGCAGACAGGGAGCGTCGCCGCGATTGCGCTCGGTCAACATGCCGGCGGGATCGCCCGTGTGCATGCTGTGGCAGCCGATGCAGGTGTACTCGCTGTCCTGCGCACAAGGGCTGGCCTGCACACCCTGGTATTCGTAGGCGGACAGGCGCACCGACCCGTCGGCCCAGAAGCGATTGCGGTAGAGATCCGGCGCCGCTGCGGAAGGCGAGGGCGTGTCGGCGGCCAGCGGGACGACGTGATCACTGAGCACATCGCCCGGCCGATAGGCGCTGCCTTCCTGCATCCAGTGGTCGAGCGCGCTGGCGTCCTTGAGCGTGCGCGCGGCGTGGCAGGCGCCGCAGACATCGTTGGCGCGCGGTCCTGGCAGCGTCTGCGGATCGACGATGCTGACATCGCGGATCCAGCGTGCCAGCAGGCGGCGATCCCAGCGCTGCATCCGCGCCACATGCGCACCGCCGGGGCCGTGGCAGCTCTCGCAGCTGATGCCGAGCTCCGCCACCTGCGTATCGAAGCGCAGCTCCGCGCGCACATCGAAGCGCTCGCCGGCGCGAGCCCGCGCGCGCACCGCCTCCAGATTGCTGACGCGTGGCTGCGCGCCGGTGTTGTGGCATTGCACGCACTGGGTGTTCCAGTTACTCACCTGGGCGTCGAAGGGCTGATCGTCGCGGCCGAGGAAGGCCGAGTTCATGTGCACCCAGCGCTGCTCCTCGATGTGCCACAGATAGTGCAGGCGGTAGTAGGTCTCGCTGCTGTCATCGCGCATCAGATACTGCTGATAGCGGTGCGAGCCCACGGTGCGCGCCACCGTTAGCGTGGTCAGTTCGGCGCCGCTGGCCGGATCGAGATAGCGAAAGGCGTAGCCGCCCGCGGTCTGGATCGGTTCGACCGTGCCGCCGAAGGCCTGCAGGCGCTGGCCGTCGAAGCGGCCGACCACGCTCTGCGCATTGGCTTCCTGGGTCATCGTGCGATGCCAGGTGCGGTGCCAGCTGTCGTGGCGATCCTGGTGGCAATCAGCGCAGCGCTCGGAACCCGTGTACGCGACCGTGGACGCGTCCACCGCCATCTGCAGCGTGCTGCGTGCACTCCACCACCACGCACTCGCAGCCAGTATCAGCAGGGCAGCAAGCCCCATCGCTCGACGTCGCATCGCGGTTCAGACCTGGGAATGGCGCGCGTGTTCGGGCCTCGTGTTATACAGCCGCCTCGCGCTGCGTACGTTCGGCGCCCGTTCACGGAGTACCTGATCCATGCAATTGATCCGACCCCTCGCCCTGGCTCTGGCCTGTCTGACGAGCGCCGTTCCGCTGACCGCGAGCGCCGCCGATACGAGCTCGAAAGTCGCTGAAGCGACCGCCGAAGCCTATATCGTCAAATTCGCCGAACCCGGCTTGCTGTACTACACCGGCGGCACCGGCGAGCTGCGCGCCACCGCGCCGACCGCGCTCGGCGCGCGCAAGCTCGACGCCCAGAGCCCGGCCGCGCTGGCCTACCGTTCGCATCTGAAGCAGCGCCTAGGCGACTACCTGCAGGCGATCGACACGGCGCTCGGCCATCGCAACACGCCGCTGCACAATTACGACGTGATGTACCACGGCGTCGCGCTGATGCTGACCGCCGAAGAAGCGGCGAAGCTGCGCGGACTGCCCGGCATCACCTCGGTCGAACCGGGCGGCACCTTCGAGCTGCAGACCGACTCCGGCCCGACGCTGATTGGCGCACCCTCGATCTGGAACGGCACCAGCGTGCCGGGCGGCGTCGGCACGCGCGGGCAGGGCGTGGTCATCGGCGTGATCGATTCCGGCAGCAACGCCGACCATCCCTCCTTCGCCAACGACTTGAGCTGCGGCCACAGCGCGGCCAATCCGAAGCTGGCTTCCAACCTCGACTGCCTGGCCACCAACTGCGTGGGCGGCAATCCCGAGGACACCGATCCCTCCGGCACCGGCCACGGCGTGCATACGGCGTCGACCGCCGGCGGCAACACGCTGGTGCCGCCGCTGACGGTATCCGGCGTGCCGCTGAAATGGCAGATCTCCGGCGTGGCGCCCTGCGCCACCATCCGCACGTACAAGGTGTGCGCCACCAACAGCTGCAGCGGCACCGCCATCCAGGCGGCGATCCAGCAAGCGATCACCGATCAGGTGGACGTGATCAACTTCTCGATCTCCGGCGGCAGCGCACCGTGGACCGACACCGATCGCGCCTTCCTCGATGCGGTCAACGCGGACATCTTCGTCGCCGCCTCGGCCGGCAACACCAGCACGACGATCACCAATCCGGTGGGCGCCGTGAATCATCGCGGTCCGTGGGTGATGTCGGTGGCCAACTCCACGCATGACCGCGTCGAGGGCAATCGCATCAACGTCGCTGGCGGTCCGCAGAACGTCCCCAGCCAGACCGGCACCGGCCCGGCCTTCCCGTCTACCGTCACCTCGCAGGTCGCGGTGGCCTCGGCGCTCGGCAATGAGCAGGGCTGCAACCCGGGCTTCGCCGCCGGCTCGATGACCGGCAAGATCGCGCTGATCCAGCGCGGTACCTGCGGCTTCGCCGAGAAGGTCACCAACGCGACGACCGCCGGCGCCACCGGCGCGATCATCTACAACAACACCGGCGGCCCGCCGATCGTGATGGGTGCGCTGACCGCGACCACCATCCCCTCGATCATGGTCTCGAACCTGTCCGGCAATGCCATGCGCGACTTCCTGGTGACCAATCCCAGCGCGCAGATGACGGTGAACGTTCCGACCGAGCGTCTGACCGATCCCAATTTCGCCGATGTGCTGAACGCCAGCAGCCTGCGTGGTCCCAACGACACCTTTGACGTGACCAAGCCCGACATCACGGGACCCGGCACCAACATCTATGCCGCCATCGGCGACATCGCGCCGGCGGGCGGCGTGGCCCAGTTCGGCTTCTTGAGCGGTACCTCGATGTCCAGCCCGCACACGGCCGGCGCCGCGGCGCTGATCCGGGCGGTCAATCCGAGCTGGACGCCGCAGGAAGTGAAGTCGGCGCTGCAGCTGACCACCAAGGTCAGCGGTCTGAAGTCCGACGGTCTCCTTCCCTGGGATCCGGATGACATCGGCAACGGCCGCATCGATCTGTCCAAGGCGGCGCGGTCGGGTCTGGTAATGAACGAGACCTTCGCCAACTTCCTGGCGGCCAATCCGGCCAGTGGCGGTCAGCCGCGCAATCTGAATCTGCCCAGCCTGCGCCATACCAGTTGCAACGGTGGCTGCACCTTCACGCGTACCTTCCGCAACACGCGCAGCACGCCGACCACCTGGAACGCAGTGGTGTCCGGCGCGCCGACGGGCACGCAGATACAAGTGAGCCCGGCCAGCTTCAGCTTCACCGGCAACACCAGCGAGACGCAGACGGTGACGATTAGCGTGACCATCACTGCGCCGGCCGGCATCACCACCACCGCCTTCGGCGCGCTCAGCTTCACTGAGGCCAGCGCAGCAGCGCCGGACGCGCGTCTGACCGTGGCGATCCGCGGCGCTTCCAACGCGGTGTTTGCCAACGGCTTCGAATAAGCTCAGGCGACTCCCGCGCTACGCACCAAGGCCCGCTTCGGCGGGCCTTGGTGTTTCTGCATGGCAGCTATGCAGGAGTTCCCCGAATGGGCGATCCGTTACGATGTGAGACGTGGAATACTGCCTGACGATCTGATCGGAGAGCCCCATGGTCACGCGACTGCTACGCCCGCTATTGATCACCGGATGCCTGCTCGCCAGCCTGCAAGCCCATGCAGGCGGCGATCTGGTGCGCCAGGATGGCTTCGAGCCCTGCCAGCCGATCTCCGCCAATGGGGCGCAAGCCTCCTGGACGTCGACCTTCGGGCTGAATTGGCCGGCCTACAATTTCGTGATTCGACTGAGCCTGCAGCCCAACAGCTATATCGCGCTCGCCTTTGTCGCAGGCGCCGATGGCCAGTTCGGCACGGTAAATGGCTTGACTTTTCCGGGCGCCGGCGGCGTGGGTGCCTTGTCGATTTCCACCGTGCCTGGCTGCTTCAATCCGGCCTATCTGGGCAGCAACTGCGTGTCGAACACGGTTAGCGACCCGGCGGTGTCGTGGGCAGTCGGCGGTGGTCAGTCGGTCTGCCAGCTGGTGTCCGGGCAGAGCTATTACCTTAACTTCACGCTGAGCAACTGTGGCAGCGCCGGCGCTGCCTGCGCGCGCGATGTGGTCCAGACCGCGCAGTGACAGCGACAGACGTTCATGGCCCGGCGGCTTTGCGCCGCCGGGCCTGCAATTGCCTTACTGCGCTTCCAGCGGATACACCTTGACCTCGACGCGGCGATTCTTCGCCTGATTGTCGGGGTCGCTGGCATCAGCCGGGCGTGCCCAGCCCATGCCCTGCGCCGAGAACTGATTCGGGTCCATGCTCGGGAACTTGCGCAGCAGCTCGGATTTCACCGCATTGGCGCGATTGCTCGACAGCTCGCGCACGGCCGAATCGGGCACCGAGCCGCGCATCGAACTATCGGTGTGGCCTTCGATCACAATGCGCGCGGCGCCGTAGCTGCCGGCCAGTTTGCCAATCTCTTCCAGCACGAAATCCACATTGGGGTCGTACAGTTCTTCCACCGATTTGCCGTTCTTGTCCTTGACCACTTTCTTGTACAGATCCCAGGAATTCGGGAAGAAGTGGATGACCACGGTCTTGGTCAGGATTTCCGGGCTCTCCGACTGAATGGCGCTGGCGCTCATCGGCGCAAAGTTGATGCCATAGCTGGAGGTCTGATTGGCGTACTTGGGCTCGGCGTTGAGCTTCTGGATCAGGCTGAAATCGGAGATCTGATCGAAGCTGACGCGCGAGCTGACGGCGCCGATCTTGCGGTACATCACGTAGGCCGTGTTGTAGGTGCGCTCGAAGTTGGTCGGGTTGTTGCGGTTCAAGAAGAACTCGCGGTTCTCGGCATGGTTGGTCCAGTGCGCATCCGGCAGCATCGCCAGCGCGTCGGAGGCCGGCAGCGAATAGCCTTCAGCCATCCAGCTTGCCACCTGCTGCTTGGCTTCCTGGGCATCGAGCGCGGTCATCGCGTCGAAAATGCCGCGCACCAGGCCTTCCATGATGTCCGGGTTGTCCTTGGCGAAGTCGGCACGCGAGAACCACACATCGGCGATCAATTTGTTGGCCGTCGCGGTCGACACCAGCAGCTTGTTGCCCTTCACATCCGACAGGTTGTAGATGTCCGGCGCCCAGCTGACCACGCCGGCGACTTTCTTGTCGGCATTGAAGGCGGCGGCGGCTTCGAAGGCGGTGTTGGTGAAGCGGAAATCGACTTCGGCCGGCTCGACGCCCGAGTTGATCAGGGTATTCAGGGCGAAGAAGTGGCTGGGGCTGTTCTGTGCCAGCACCACCGTCTTGCCGCGCAGGTCCGAGGCGGTCTTGATGCTGTCGCGCACAACGATGCCGTCACCGCCATTCGACCAGTCGATCTGCTGGTAGATGCGCGGCATCACGCGGCTGTCCTTCTGCAGGCTTTCCAGCAGCAGCGGCAGCATGTCGACCGTGGCCCAACCGATGTGCACATCGCCAGCAGCGTAGGCGTCGCGCATGGCGACCGGATCGTCGATCAGCACCAGTTCGACCTTGAACGGCTGGCCGCCCGGCGCCTGCCAGACCTTGCCGGGCTTGAAGCCGCCGTTGGCGTAGACGATCGGCGCCCAGCCCGCCCAGACATTGATGGCGAAGCGCACCGTGCGCGCGTCCATGGCCTTGTAGTTGGACACGCCCTTGACGTCCGGCAGCTTCTGGCTGGGGACGTAGTTGTATTCCTTGACCGTGGTGATGCCGGCCGCATCGGGGGCCTCGGCGGCGCCATCGGCAGCGGGCGGCGTGCTCGCCTGGGTGTCACCCTGGGTGGGATCCTGCGGGGCGCTGACCGTCGTGCCGTTGTCGCCGGAGGGCGCCTTGAGCCGGTACATCGCGTAGCCGACGAGGCCGAGGATGACCAACAGCACCACAAAGTAGAAGCCTGGTTTCGGTTGACCGTTCATGGTTGATCGCCGTGTAGGTTGGATGTGCTGCGCATCAGTTCGGCTGCGCCGGGCCTAGTTCTTTCTGCGCTGGCGGCGCCTGGGTGGTTTCTGGCGTCACCAGACCCATATCCATTTCCATGCGCTTCAACGCGTCTTCGGCCATCACCTTTTCCATGTTCTGCTCGGCCTCGATCTCGGCGATGCCGCGCGAGGACAGGTCGGCGGCCACGCGCACCGCGCCGCGGTTCTTGTCGATGCGCTCCTGCACCACCTGCTCCAGCTGACCGAAATCGGTGGTGACATTGAAATTGAAGCTCTCCGACAGCTTGGCGACCTCGGCCTCGGCCTCGCTCATCTTCAGCTCGGCGTCGTACTTGGTGATCTTCTCGCGCACCTCGGCGAGCTTCTTGGTGGCGTGCTGGATCTTCGCCAGGCTGTTGTTGTAGGACTGCTCGTGCATGGCCAGCTGTTCCTGGTTGCTCTGCAGATCCTTGCGGGCTTTTTCCATTTCCAGCGCGAACTTGGCGGCGGTGGCGCGGTCGCCGGCCTTCAGATAGGCCTTCGCCTGCGCTTCCAGCTGTGCCACGTGGCGCTCGCCTTCCTTGACCTGGCGCGTCACCTTCTCCACCAGCCCGCGGTACTGCTCCAGACCGACGCGGCCGCTCTTCAACTCTTCGACCGAGCGGTCGTACTCGTAGCGCATCTGCGCAATCGGATCGGCTTCCCAGAAGAAATTCGCCAGCTTGTTGAACTGTGCGCGCAGCGCGCCCCAGAGTTTCTCGAAAATCATGATCGTTCCCTTCAGGTCGGACGCATCAGTGGCATGGCGCCAGCGCTACGGGGCATGCCGGCGCACGGCATCGAACGGAGAGCATAACCCGCTCAGCGCTTCTTCTTGTCCAGCAGCTCGTACAGGGCGCGGTACTCCTGCGCCACCTTGTGGCCGGGTTCCAGGTAGACCAGCGGCCGCGCGGCCTCGTGGCTTTCCTTGATCTTGACGCTGGTGGAAATGTACTGCGGCAGCACCGGCAGCTTCTCGGCGATCAGCTCCTCGACCACCCGGGTCGGCAGCTTGGAGCGGGCGTTGAACTGATTGACGATGATGCCCTCGACCTTGAGCTTCTTGTTGTGATCGGCGCGGATCTCGTCGACATTCTCCAGCAGGCGATACAGCGCCTGGCGCGAGAAGTCGTCGCAATCAAAGGGAATCAGGCAACGATCGGCGGCGATCAGCGCCGACAAGGTGTAGAAGTTCAAGGCCGGCGGGGTGTCGATGAAGATCTGCTGGAACTCCTTCTTCAGCGTCGCCAGCGCCTCGCTGAGCTTGTAGATCTTCAGCTTGGTTTCCAGCTTGGTCTGCAGATCGGCCAGTCGGCCGTCGGCCGCCATGACGGCCAGGTGCTCGAAGGGCGTCGGCGTGACGTACTCGACCGGGTCGCGGCTGCGCAGCCGGTACGACAGGGTTTCCTCGAAGAAGTCGGCAACGCCGATCTCCACATCGGCCACACCGGCGCCGAGCACATAGCGGCTGGAGTTGCCTTGGGCGTCGAGATCGACGATCAAGGTGCGCTGTCCCTGCGCCGCGGCGATCGCCGCCAGATTGCACACGATGGTGGACTTGCCCACGCCACCCTTCTGGTTGAACACGACGCGAATCATCTGCGCACCCGACCGTCAGCGATGTGGAATGGCTATGGAACCGCAGAATCTGTAGGCATCGCAAGGTAGCGGCCGGGGAAAAGCGGGGCGAGGGTCGAGGGGCAGGGGACCAACACTACGGCACGGGCGTGGCGCCGGCGCGGCGTGGTGCTTGTCGATTGCGTGAGCGCTCGGACCGCAAGCGCTTCCCCTGCTGCAACCCAGCAGCGCTGCTGTGCCGCAGCGGGAACTATGCAATCCTGACCGCGTCTCTCCTTTGGTTTCCCAGAGGCCGCTCGGATGCATTTGCTGATTTACGGGGCCGGCGCCATTGGTCAGTTCCTGGGCGCCATGCTGGCGGCCGGCGGTACGCGCGTGCACCTGGTCGCGCGCGCCAGCGTGGTCGAGGCGGTGGAGGCGCAGGGACTGATTTGCACCGATCTCGATGGCGGCACCCGGGTCGTGCGCGCGGGCCTCAGCGCCAGCACCGGCTGGCCGGCGTTCGCGCCCGATCTGGTGCTGCTGACGGTCAAGGGCCCGGCCACCGCCGCGGCGGCCGCCGAGTTGGCGCACCATCTGAGCCCCGGGACGCCGGTGCTGAGCTTTCAGAACGGCGTCGAAAATGTCGATCGGATCAAGGCGGTGGCGCCGGGTTTGCAAGCGCTTGCCGGCATGGTGCCGTACAACGTGGTTCAGGCCGCGCCGGCTCAGGTCCGGCGTACCACCGAGGGCGCGCTGATGGTGGCGCGCGCCCCGATCACCGCACAGCTACAGGTCGAGTGCCAGCGCGCCGGCCTGGCGCTGCAGTTGCGCGACGACATCCGCGAGGTGCAGTGGGGCAAGCTGCTGCTCAACCTCAACAATCCGATCAACGCCATCAGCGGCAAGCCGCTGCGCGAGCAACTGCTGGATGCGGGCTATCGGCGCCTGCTGGCGCGCTTGCAGCAGGAGGCGCTGGAGGCACTGGCACACGCCGGGATCCGCCCGGCGCGGGTCACGCCACTGCCGCCGACGCTGATCCCCAGCCTGCTGCGGCTGCCGACGCCGCTGTTTAGGCTGATCGCGTCGAAGATGTTGAAAATTGCCCCCGATGCGCGCTCCTCGATGTACGACGATCGCGTCGCCGGACGGCCCACCGAGATCGACGATCTGTGCGGCGCGGTGGTTCGTCTCGCCCAGGCCCACGGCAGCGCGGCACCGCTGAATGCGGCCATGGTGCGGCTGTTGGGACAACTGCGGGTCGGCGAGTGGCTGAGTGCCGAGGAACTGGTGCGACGACTCGCGGCCTGAGTGCCCACGCGATCACAGATCTGCGCGGCCGGGACTGTCGTTGACCTTCGTGCTGCGGACCGCCTCTACACTGTGCGCGTTGCCGAATCGTCCGGGTGCTCCCATGTTGCTGCGCTGGCTCTGGCTCGTCGGTCTCTGCTGTGCCAGCGCGCTGTCTGCGCAGAATCTGCTGACCTATGCCGGCGGCAGCGGGCGTGAGCGTTTCAACGATGTGCATCGACTGTCGGATGGCAGTTATCTGGTGGCTGGACAGGCGCAGGACCTGAACTGGCTGGCGCCGCAGGTTCCGCGGATTGCGCTGTCGGCGGCCGGGATCGACTCGGCCTCGACCGGCAACATTGGTTTCGTCCTCCATCTCAGCAGCGATTTGTCGACGCCACTGCGGGTGCTGCACTTTCCGACCGGCAGCGTGCGCGACGTTTTCAAGATTCGCAGCAGTGAGGTGCCCGGAGCCGCCACCGGCATGGTGGTGATTTCGGGCAGTCGCGACGGGGCGGTGAGCGACGGCTACTTTCTGGCGCGGCTGAACGCCAATTTCGTCAGCGCGATTCCGACCGGACTCAGCTACGTCTACAACGTGCGTGCCGGTGGTGATCACAAGGAGCGCCAACCTTGGGACCTCGGCGGCGATGGCTCGGTGATCCACGCGGTCGGCCAGGGATTCGATACCCAGTGGGCGGCAATCGAAAAGCTCTCGGCCAATGGCAGCCGCGCGCTGGTCGAGCACTGGCATGCACACTGGAGCGCCAGTACGGAATGGGACGGCACGCCGGCATCGAGCTACCCGAACGCCGCCAGCGATCCCTTGCTGTACAGCGCCATCGTGATGAAGGCCAATCGCCGCGGCAGCCTGCGCTCCACCAGCACCACCGACTATCAGCAGAGCGGCAGCGACGCCAACGGCAACGGCGGTCGCCTCGGGCGCTTTCCCGATGATTACTACCATGCCGGCCCGTGCGCGCTCTCCGGCACCAATACCTGTCCGAACACGGGTCCGGGCTACACCGGCTACCGTGCGGTCGCTGCGCGCACACAACGTGTGGGCGCCATTGCGGTCGATCGCCGCAACAACCGCCTGTACTTTGGTTATGCGACCCAATCCACGCTGCCCGATGGCAACCCGGACTTCGAGCCGGCCGTGGTGGCGATGGGCGCCGATGGCAGTCTGCTCTGGTGGGACCGGCTGTATCAGGAGACCCCGGCGAACTCCTCGCCGGATCAGTATGTGGACGGTTTGGCGATCGACTACGCGCAGGATCGCCTGGTTGTGCTGGCACGCACGCACGGCAACAACACCTACAACTTCTGGCGCGGCAATGCGCTAGCGCTGAACCCGACTGGCGCCGGGTTTCAGAACCAGTTCACCGGCACCAACGGCAACATCCACATTTCCTGGCTCGGCAGTTATCGCCTCGCCGACGGACGCATCGCCGCAGCCAGCTATCTGGCGGAGTATGTCGAAGGCAGCACCAACTACGGCGCTGCGCATCCGGATCCCTTGCTCGGCGGTTGGCCCAACCCCAACGCTGGCTGGCCCGACGTCAACACCACGCGCTGTGGCGCCGACGCCGGTTACTCCGGAGAGATCGCCATTGGCGCCGATGGCGCCGTCGGCGTGCTGTGCAAAGGTCGGCGCACGCTCACCACCATCGATGCGCAGCAGCAGATGCCGCGCCCCAATCAGACGCCAATGCCGGTGGGCGCGTGGAATCACTTCGTCCGCGTCTACGCGCCGGATCTCAGCACCCTCCGCTACAGCTCCCTGATCGTGGGTCAGTGGGACAGCAGCGGCGCCGGTGGCGACAACACCCGCCTGACCGGCCTCACGCTGGCGCCGGAAGGCGTGCTGGTGGCCGGCTCGCAGCTCGCCGATGCCAACGGCGCAGCGCTGGGCAATCCGGTGCCGGTGGTGAGCGTGCCTGCCTGGGGTGTCAGCGCACCGCAATCGGAGAGCGCCATCCTGGCGCGCTTGTCGGGGCAGCGCCTCGGCAGCGGCGGCGACCCTGTGTACGAGAACGGCTTCGAGTAGCGTGCTGAGGGCAAGGAAGGGACTCGTGCCAAACATGGGTGCGTCGGGGCTCGGGACCCAGGACCCGGGACGCGGGACCCGGGATGCGGGATGCGGGACCCGGGAAGCGGGACTTGGGACTTGGGACTTGGGACTTGGGACTCGGGACTTGGGACTTGGGACTTGGGACTCGGGACTTGGGACTTGGGACTTGGGACTTGGGACTTGGGACTTGGGACTTGGGACTCGGGACTTGGGACTTGGGACTTGGGACTTGGGACTTGGGACCCGGAACCCGGGATGCAGGACGCGGGAGACTGGTTCAAGGGTTCCCCCAGAGCGAGACAGGGGCGCCGTGGCTACGAAAAAGCTCGACGCGTGAGCAAAAAAGCTCGGCGCGTGAGTGAAAAAGCTCGACGCGTGAGTGAAAAAGCTCGACGCGGCAATGAAAAAGCTCGGCTCGTTCAGCTTCAACCATGCCGCGGCAATGAAAAAGCTCGGCTCGTTCAGCTTCAACCATGCCGCGTCAATGAAAAAACTCGGCTTGTTCAGCTTCAACCATGCCGCGTGAGTGAAAAAGCTCGGCTCGTTCAGCTTCAACCATGCCGCGTGAGTGAAAAAGCTCGGCTTGTTCAGCTTCAACCATGCCACGCCAGTGAAAAAGCTCGACGCGTCGACGGCATAGCCGGTGTGTGCATCCAGCGGAGGGCGGTGGCGCCCCTGTGGGACGAGCCGGGTGCAGCCGAGTCCCGAGTCCCGCGTCCCGGGTCCCGGGTCCCGCGTCCCGAGCCCCGAGCCCCGAGCCCCGTTTTGCCCCTAGCGCTCGACGTTCTTGGTCCAGTCGGCTACGCCGTAGTGCGCCAGGATGCGCGCCAGTTCGCCGCTGCTGGCGAGCTGATCGAGGCCCTGATCGAACATCTGCACGTATTGCTGGCCCTTGGCGTTGTTAGTGCAGGCGATGTACACGTCTTCCGGCTCACCGAGTGCGCCCACCTGCACGATACGGCCGGGTTCGACCTTGGCCTGGGCAAAGCCGCTGGCGGCGACGTTGGTGTCTTCGAGGAACACGTCGATCTGCTTACCGAACAGCCGGGCGATCAGTTTGACGATGGCGCGCCCGACCACCGGGACCACGACGACCTTGCTCGGGTCGTTGCGATTGGCCTCGATGTAGGCGTCGAACTCGCCATCGTCGTAGTCATAGCCATCCACCACGCCGATGCGCACCGACTTGAGGCTGTCCATGCCGGTGTAGCGCCACTGGCTGTCGTTCAAGGCAAAAAAGGCGTTGTTGGCTTTGCCCCAGCCGCGTTTGGGCACGGCCATGCCCTCGGCTTCGGAGGCGTAGGCGCCGACCACGCAGTCGAACTGGCCGTCGCGCACCGCAGACTTGGCGGCATCCCAGGGCATGTGGCGGTAATCGATGGTGTGACCGTTGCGGGCGGCAATGGCGATGGCCATTTCGATCATGTAGCCGGGCGGCTTCAGGTTGGTGCCGCCGTTGTACGGCAGCCATTCGTCGGCGCGGATTTCGATCTCGTCAGCCTGGACCGGCGTGCTCGCCAGCCCCATCCATGTGATCACGCTGCACAACACCACCCAAAGCTGCCGCATGGTACGCCCCCCGGTTGGATGCTCGTGACGGAACCGCTCTCTCACCCCATTCAACATCGTTAACCACCCTTGCAGCATAGCGCGCGTCGGTGGATTCCCTAAAGCAGTGTAGGGGCAGATGCGGGACTGTCCGGCGCCTGCCGGCAAGGTAGCTCGTAGCGGCTGCGTCGCGAGCAAAGGCGGGGCAGGGGTCAGGGGGCAGGGGACCAGCACCGCAGCGCTTGCGTGGCGCCGTCGTGTCAGGGCGTGGAGTCTGCAAGCGCGCCGAGAGTCAAGAGATGGAGGTTGCTATCGGCGACAGTGCCGGTAATGGCGGCACAGTTGGTCCCTTGACCCGCGAGCAAAGGCGGGGCAGGGGGCAGGGGACCAGCACTGCAGCGCTTGCGTGGCGCCGTCGTGTCACGGGGTGTGGAGTCTGCAAGCGCGCCGAGAGTCAAGAGATGGAGGTTGCTATCGGCGACAGTGCCGGTAATGGCGGCACAGTTGGTCCCCTGACCCCTGCCCCTTTTCCCCGCCTCTGCTCCCTGCCGGGCAGGCGTTCGCTAGAACTCCCTTAATCCTCGCAGTGGCAGACTGCGCACACTCTCAGGATGGATGCCGACGATGGCCCGATATTGGATCTCGCTACTGCTGTGTCTGCTCGCCGGCAAGGCTGCGGCTGCGCACTACGAGGTGGACTGGACGCTGTCTTTCGATGCGCGTACCCACAGCGCGCGCGGTTCGCTGACGCTGGGCAAGGGTTCCGAGCAGGTCAAGCAGCTGGATCTCAAGTTCGGCAGCGCCTACAGCGAGATCCGCGCCGACGGTGATTTGCAGATCAAGGGCGCGCGGGCGCTGTGGACGCCGCCGCCGGGTGGCGGCACCCTGCGCTGGCGCGTGCGCATCGACGAGCAGCGTTCCAACGGCACTTACCGCAGCTATTTCCCGGGTGACTGGGCGCTGTTCCGCGGCGATCGCGTGTTCCCCAGTGCGCGCGTGCGCTCTGCCAAGGGCGCTGAATCGCGTGCGCGGCTGCATTTGGATGTACCGGCGCAGTGGCACCTCGATACGCCCTACCTTGCCCATCCCGACGGCAGCTTTCTGGTGGACGATCCAGACCGGCGTTTTGATCGGCCGGTCGGCTGGATGCTGGTCGGCGAGATCGGTACCCGTCGCGAGGTCATCGCCGGCACCGAGGTGGCGTTGGCCGCGCCCAAGGACGAGGGCATGCGGCGCATGGACATGCTGGCTTTTCTCAACTACAACCTGCCGGCGATGAAAGACGCCTTCGGCGCGCTGCCGCCGAAAATCCTGATCGTGTCGGCGCCCGACCCGATGTGGCGCGGCGGCCTGTCGGCACCGCGCTCGCTGTACTTGCATCTGGACCGCCCGATGGTGAGCGAGAACGCCACCAGCACGCTGCTGCATGAGTTGACCCACGTGATCACGCGCATCCGCGGTGAGGCCGACAACGACGACTGGATCGCCGAAGGCATCGCCGAGTTCTACGGCGTGGAGTTGATGCATCGCACCGGCGGCACCACCGATGCGCGCTATCAGCGCACGCTGGAGTGGTTGCGCGACTGGGGCAAGTCGGTCAAGACGCTGCGCACGCCGCGATCCAGCGCCGAAACCACCGCGCGCGCGGTGCTGCTGTTTGTCGATCTGGACCAGGAAATCCAGCGCAAGACCCAGGGCCGCAAGCACATCGACGATCTGACCCGACAGCTGATGCGTTTGCGCAAGGTCAGCACCGCCGAGTTCATCGCTGCGGCTGAAAAGATCGCGGGCGGCAAGCTGAAATCGCTGGATACGCCCTTACTGCGCTGAGGCTTGCGCCTGGGCGTCGCGCGGCAGGCAATAGACATCATGCAGGGCGGTCAGCACGCGCGTGACCGCCGGGCTGGCGACGCGGTAGTAGATGGTTTGCGCTTCGCGCCGGGTGCTGACCAGCCCGTCCTTGCGCAACACCGCCAGATGCTGGGACAGGGCGGACTGGCTGAGATCGAGTTCGGCGTTCAGCTGACCGACCGAGCGCTCGCCCTCCAGCAGATAGCACAGCACCAGCAGCCGGTGCTCATTGGCCAGCGCCTTGAGCAGCTGCGCCGCGACGCCGGCGTTGCTGCGCATATCGCTGATATCGATGCTTGCCGTCATTGCTCGTTACCTTCAGGCCTGCTGCGCTGATCCGGGCCACTATCCCGCGTCCGTCGGATCGCGGCAAGCTGGCCGGCGCTATCGCTTCTTCGGTCCGAGCTTGCGGGTCAGCGTGTTGCGCCCGCAGCCCAGGCGCCGGGCGGCCTGCTGGCGATCACCGCCGGTGAGCTTGAGTGCCTCGTCGAACAGCACTTGCTCCAGACTCGCCTTGGCGTTTTCGAGCAGATCCGGTTGATCGCTGTCGAGCTGCTGGCGCGCCCAATCCGCCAGCGGCTTCAGCCAGCCGGCATCGACGCTGGGCGCGGCCTCGACGCGGCGTACTTCCTCCGGCAGATCGCCCTGCAGGATCAGCGCGCCGGGCGCCATCAGCGCCAGTCGCTGACAGAGATTGCGCAGCTCGCGCACATTGCCGGGCCAGGGATAGCGGCTCAGCGCGCGCACGGCGTCGGCCGAGATCTGCTTGGGCGGCACGCGCATCTCGCGCGCTGATTCCACCAGAAAGCGCTCGGCCAGCCGCGGCACGTCGGCGGCACGCTCGCGCAGCGGCGGCAGATGGATGCGCACCACATCGAGCCGATGCAGCAGATCGGCGCGGAACTCGCCGCGCTCGACCTTGGCGCGCAAATTCTGGTGGGTCGCGGCGATCACCCGCACATCGGCACGGATCAGCTCGCGCCCGCCGACGCGGTAGAACTCGCCCTCGGCCAGCACCCGCAGCAGGCGCGTTTGCAGTGCCAGCGGCATATCGCCGATCTCGTCCAGAAACAGCGTCCCGCGCTCGGCCTGTTCGAAGCGGCCCTGGTGACGGCGGGTGGCGCCGGTGAAGGCGCCTTGTTCGTGGCCGAAGAGTTCGCTTTCCAGCAGCTCCGGCGCGATCGCCGCGGTGTTCAGCGCGATAAAGGGGCCGTTGGCGCGCGGGCTGTGCCGATGCAGCGCGCGCGCGATCAATTCCTTGCCGGTGCCGGTTTCGCCGGTGATCAGCACCGACAGATCGGCGCGCGACAGCCGGCCGATGGCGCGAAACACCTCGCGCATCGAGGGCGTGTCGCCCACCAGTCCCTCGTCCGACCAGTCGGTTTCGGCCGCCGGCGCCTCGCGTGCGGTGGCGCGCTGGGCCATGTCGATGGCCACATCGATGTCGAAGGGCTTGGGCAGATAGTCGAAGGCGCCGCGATGGAAGGCGGCCACCGTGCTCGGCAGATCGGTGTAGGCACTCATCACCACCACCGGCACCTGCGCCGCGCGCTCGCTGAGCTTCTCCAGGAAGGCCATGCCGTCCATGCCGGGCATGCGCACATCGGTGAACACCAGATCCGGGCGGCGCGCATGCAGCGCGCGCAGCGCCGGTTCGGCGGCGTCGAAGCTCTCGACGGCAAAGCCGGCGCCGGCCAGCGCTTTTTCCAGCACGAAGCGGATCGAGCGATCGTCGTCGACCAGCCAGACGGTGCGACGTGACGCGGGGTGCGGATGCAGTTGGGCGCTCATGGGTGCTCCGCGTGGTTCTGGGGGAACGGCCTTGGCGAGCGCTGAGCGCACCGTGCGCACAGTACACGCGCCCTCATGGCTGCACCGGAATCAGCAGGCTGAAGGTGGTGGAACCCGGGCGCGAGACGAAGGCCAGCGTGCCGCCGTGCTCGCGCGCGATCGCCAGCGCGACCGGCAGGCCGAGTCCGGTGCCGTCGTCGCGACCGGTAACAAAGGGCAGAAACAGGCTCTCGCGCAGCGATTCGGGCACGCCGGGGCCGTCGTCGACCACGTCGATGCGCAGCGCCAGACGCACGGTTTGATCGCCAATGCGCGCCCGGCGCTCGGCGCGCGTGCGCAGCCTGAGCGTGCGCGCGCCGGACTGCAGGGCATTGCGCGCCAGATTCAGCAGCGCCTGCGTCAATCGATCCGGCTGGCCGTCCAGATCCGGCAGGCTGGGATCGTAGTCGCGGATCACCTCGGCGCGGCCGCCGGCCTCGGCACTGATCAGCGTGCGCACGCGCTCCAGCACCTCATGCACATTGAAGCGCTGACCGGCATGGCCGACATCGGGTTTTTGCAGCAGGCGATCGACCAGCCGCCGGATGCGGTCGGCCTCGGCGCGGATCACCTCGGTGTATTCCTTGAGCGCCTTGGTGGGCAGCTCGCGTTCCAGCAGCTGGGCGGCGCCATGCAGGCCGGCCAGCGGATTCTTGATCTCGTGGGCCAGCGCCCGCGCCATCTGCTGCGCCGCCGGTTCCGGCGCCGAGATCACGCCTTCGCCGAGGTCCTGATCGTGCTCGACCAGCGCATGCAGTTCCAGCAGCACGCAGGCCTGCTGCTGCCAGAGAAAAGGGCTGATGGCGACGTCAAAGCGCTTGGGCGCCTCGCGCCGCAATTCCAACAGCAGGCGCCGGGCGACGATGCGCTCGCGCTGCTCATGGACTCTGTGCACCAGTTTGGGGAGCGGGTGCTCGCCCAGCGCCAGCGCCGCCAGCGGACCGCCGACCACGCGGCGTTCGCAGTGCGCCTCGGTAAGGGCGCCATTGGCATAGACAATGACGCCGCTGGGGTCGACGACCGCCAGCGGCGTGTGCAACTGATCGAGCAGCGCGTTGGCCTGCGCCAGCGCGCCGCTGCTCTCCGAGGACTCTCCGACCGGGCCGCTGTGGGCCCGACGAACCACCGCGCGCAGCAGCCCGGCCGGGGTCATGGCCGATCAGATCGAGTAGTACTGCAGCACTTCGACCGGGTGCGTGTGCATACGCAGCGCGGTCACTTCCTTCATCTTGAGCTCGATGTAGCCGTCGATGAAGTCATCGCTCATCACGCCACCGGCCTTGAGGAACTCGCGGTCGGCGTCGAGCGCTTCCAGCGCCTGATCGAGCGAATGGCACACGGTCGGGATCAGCTTCTCCTCTTCCGGCGGCAGGTCGTAGAGATCCTTGTCCGAGGGCGCGCCCGGGTCGAGCTTGTTCTTGATGCCGTCGAGGCCGGCCATCATCAGCGCGGTGAAGGTCAGATAGCCCGAGTTGATCGCATCCGGGAAGCGCACTTCGATGCGGCGCGCCTTCGGGTTCGACACCCACGGAATGCGGCAGGAGGCCGAACGGTTGCGCGCCGAGTAGGCCAGCAGCACCGGCGCCTCGAAGCCCGGCACCAGGCGCTTGTAGCTGTTGGTACCCGAATTGGTGAAGGCGTTGACCGCACGCGCGTGCTTGAACACGCCGGCGATGTAGTGCAGCGCCAGCTTGGACAGTCCGCCGTATTCGTTGCCGCTGAACAGATTCTTGCCGCCCTTGCCGATCGACTGATGCACGTGCATGCCGCTGCCGTTGTCGCCCACCAGCGGCTTCGGCATGAAGGTGGCGGTGTGGCCGTGCTGATGGGCGATGTTCTTCACCACGTACTTCAGCGTGAGCAGTTCGTCGGCCTTCTTCACCAGCGTGTTGAAGCGCGTGCCGATCTCGCACTGGCCGCCGGTGGCCACTTCCGAGTGGTGCACCTCGACCGGAATGCCGAGCGCTTCCAGCGTCAGACACATGGCGGCGCGCAGATCCTGGAAGGCATCCACCGGGCCGGTCGGGAAGTAACCGCCCTTGATGCCCGGGCGATGGCCGGTGTTGCCGTGCTCGTAGACCTTGCCCGAGTTCCAGGCGCCTTGCTCGGAGTCGATCTCGTAGAAGCTGCCGTTCATCGAGGCGTTCGAGCGCACGCTGTCGAAGATGAAGAATTCCGGCTCCGGTCCGAAGAAGGCGGTGTCACCCACGCCGGAGGCCTTCAGGTAGGCTTCGGCGCGCTTGGCGATGCCGCGCGGGCAGCGCGAATAGGGCTGCATCGTCGACGGTTCCAGCACGTCGCAGCGCAGCACCAGCGTCGGCTCCTCGGAGAAGGGATCGAGGAACACCGTGGAGGCGTCCGGCAGCAGCACCATGTCGGACTCGTTGATGCCCTTCCAGCCGGCAATCGACGAGCCGTCGAACATCTTGCCGTCCTCGAACACCGAGTCGTCCACCGTGTGCGCGGGGATCGACAAATGCTGTTCGCGGCCGCTCATGTCGGCGAACCGCAGATCCGCGAATTTGACGCCATGGTCCTTGATGAGTTTTTTGACTTTTTCGATCGACATCGGGGTCTCCGCTGCAGGGTGTAGGGTGCGCGGCACGTGCTGCAACCGGCGTGCCATCGCCTTGGGTGCGCAAAATCAAGGACTTGCTGCCAGAGCGTGCGCCACAA
>JAXMHB010000030.1:0-24409 GCA_046346965.1 Lysobacterales bacterium | reverse complement strand
TCGCGCACGATCTTCAGCAGCGCCTGGCACTCGGCCGGCTCGCGCTCCGGCACGCCGATCACCAGGAGCGCCGGCAAGCGCGAGGACACCACGCGCTCGCGCATCTCCTCGACCGCATCCCCGAAGCGCTCGAAGTGACGGGCAATGCCCACCCCGGCCGATTCCAGCGTGCGCTCCAGCAGATTGCACAGCGTGGCGGAGCGTTCGACGACCAGGATTTCGGGCATGCGCGGCGCAAACCTTCAGGAAAGCTGAAGCGCCTATGTTGCCGCAGCGCCAGCGGCTTGAACAGGCCGACAGACGGTCAAAAGCGCCGCGTGCAAGCGACGCCGAGCCGCCATTGGAGCCCTGAAACATCCGCTCAAAGCTGCGGGGCTCCCCCAGCCGTGAGTGCGTTGCTCGCCCTAGGCCCGCCCACGCAGCTGCAGCCACAGCGCCAGCGCGAGCACCGGGAGCAAGGCCGCGTCTATCCAGTAGACCTTGTGCAGCACCGCGGGCAACGCAGACGGCGCCCCCGCCAGCAACAGAAATCCGGTGACCGAGCCGACTGCCAGCAGCAGCACCGGCAGCCGCCAGCCGGGAATGCCAATGGCCGCCACACAGCTGAGCGCCACCAGCGCAAACAGCAGCGCGCGATGGCGCAGCAACAATGCCCAGGTCGGATCTGCCGCCGCCGGCCCGTACAAGCGCTCCAGCGCCGGCCCACCCAGAACGCCCGTCGCCGGCAGGGCATGAACCACCGCGGACAGCAGCAGCGCGCCCACGATCCACGCCGTCCTCATGGCGTCCGCCGCGGCCACAGCAGATACGCCAGCGTGCCAAAGGAGCCCGCCGCCAGCGTGATCAGCGCCCACGGCCACCAGGGTCGACCAGCCAGGCGGCAATCGCGAGCGACAAAACCCATCAACAACAGACTGCTGACCACCAGGTCGGAGGTGATCTGGGCCGCCCCCAGATTGGCAAAGCCAGCCCGCCAGATACCGACATAGCCCACCTGGGCCATCACCCAGAAAGACCACACCCCAAACACCAGTGTGAGTACCGCAATCCATGTGCGCATCGGCGTGCCTCCAGAGTAGATCGTCGGCATGCTCCGGGCGCCGCTGCACGGTCGCAATGACGTCCCAGGTCATCGTCGCGCCGCCGCCTGATCTTCTAAGCTTTGACGCCCCGCCCGCACGCGAGAAATCGATGCACCCGGTCGCCCGCCTCCGTCGGCTACGCCGATACAGTCAGCTGGAGCTTTCGCTGCGCACCGGCGTATCGCAGCGCCATCTGAGCTGCATCGAGACCGGACGCGCGACGCCAAGCCGAGCGACCTTGCTGACCCTGCTCGACGCCCTCGACGCGCCGCTCAATGAACGCAATGCTGCCTTGCTGGCCGCCGGGCTGGCGCCGCGCTACTCGCAACTGGCCCTGGAAGACCCACGAATGGATCCCGCCCGGGACGCGCTGCGCAGCTTGCTGAACGCCCCAGGCGCGGCCCCGGCACTGGTCATCGACGCCGAATGGAATCTGCTGATGGCCAACGCCGGCGTCTCGCGCCTGCTGGCGCTGCTTGAGATCGAAGTGCCTGCAGCGGCCACCAATCTGCTCGATTGGCTCTATCACGGCCCACTCCGCGAGCGCCTGCTCAACCCCGAGGAAATGCTGGCCGACCTGCGCCAGCGCATCGCCCGCGAAGCCGTGCACGTCCCCGCACTGCGCGCGCGCCTCGCCACGCTGCACTCAGCGCCCGCCAGCAGTCAGCTCCCCGGCCCGATCCTGCTCACCCGCCTGCGCGCCGCGGATGGCCGCGAGCTCCGCCTGTTCTCCATGTTCAGCACCTTCGGCAGCCCGCTGGACGTGACGCTCGCCTCGCTGCGCATCGAACACCTGTTCCCGGCCGACGCCTACACCGCCGCCGCGCTACAGGTTGCGCAGAACCCAGTCAGGACGCAGCCTGCCAGCGGGGATTGATCCAAGGGTCAATGAGCGCAGCAAGCAACTCAGGCCCGCGCCGCGTGGAGACCAGCCTGAGCTCCAGTTGCTCAGAAGGCAAATGACGCTCCTGCATAGACCGTGCGCCGATTGGCGGGCTCCAGTCCGGTCTGGAAGGCGCGGGCATAGTATTGCCGATCGGCCAGGTTCGAGACGCCGCCGAGCACGCGCCAGTGCGAGTTGATGCGGTATTCTCCCGCCAGATCGAGCACGGTGTACGAGGGAATCTGGGCGGGGACAAAGCTGGCGCCGGTTCCGCGCGGCAAATTGTTGTCCTGCCAATACTGGCTGTCGACGCTGACGCCGCTGAGGCTGAGCATATAGGCATCATCGCGACGCCAGGTGACGCCGGCTCTGGCGATGTAGGACGGCGCAAATGCCGGTTCGTTGCCGACCTGCGCACCGTTCAAGCTGCGGGTGAATTCGGCGTCCAGCACCGAGAGGTTGGCAAACAAGACCAAGTGCTGGCCGTCTTCGCCACGCGGCGTATCTGCCCACAGATCGTACTCGGTTTCCGCTTCAACGCCGCGGTGACGCGTATCTCCGGTATTGACGTTGATCACATCCGTCGCATTGATCTGGCGCGACTCGATGCGATTACTAAAGTTTGTCTGGAAAACACTGACATCGTAGTAGAAACCGCGCTTGGGCCAGCCATGCACACCCGCTTCGAAACTCACTGCCTCTGCGGGATCGGGTTGGTTCTGGGCGACGTTCAAATTGGCGAAGGGGCCGGCAACATCCAGCCAGCGCAACGGTCGATAGCCTTGTGAGACGTTGACGTAGGTCTCGTGCCCGCGTCCGAAGTCATTACCAAAGCCCAGCCCCCACAAGGGCACATTGCGGCTGTAGTTCTGATTGATCAGCGGTCGTGTCAGGTTTGCGGGGCGCACGCTCTCGCGTACATCGAGTTCCGAATGTTCATAGCGCACCGAGGGCACGATGTGAAAACGACCGAAGCGGAACACATTCTCGGCAAACACCGCCCAGTAGTCGTTGGTGCGCTGCTGGCGCAGCCGCGGCGTACCGTCGTGGTCGTTGCGGTCGGCCTGCAGATCGCTGTCTATCGTTTGCTTCCAAGGACTGCTGGAATCGTAGGCGACAAAGCCGGCACTGAAGGCGCTGCCCTCTCCCCATCGGCGGAGAACGCGCGTGTCCAGTCCGCTGTAATGGAACTTCTGATTATCGATGATCGTCGAGGTGGGCGGTGGCTGCGGCGGTACGAAGGCATTTGCAGTGCGGTGCACCAGATCCTGATAGCCAATCCACAGTTTGCTGGTCAACTGCGTGCTGTCGTCCAGCCAGCCATCGTAACTGAGCACCCCGTATAGCGATCAACCCAGGTACGATTGTAAGGGCCGGGCACGGTGTCCTCGTTGGCCAGATACTGGGGCAAACTGAGGCGCCCAGCTTCACCGTTGTCAGAGTGATAGGCGTGTACGTCGAACGCGATATGCTGTCGCGGCGCCAGCGCATAGCCCAGGTGCAGATCGCTGGAGTTGACCTCATAGTCGGCATTGGGGCGCTCGCCGTCCGATTCGCGGTGGCCGATGTTGACCAGATAATCCCAGTTGCCCTGCGTGCCAGCGATTTCGTTGTAGCTGGACCACAGATTGTGACTGCCAAACACTTGGTCGCTGCGGCCAGCCAGTGTGCGGTCAGTGGGCGGCTTGCGCGTGACGTAGTTGACCACCGGTCCCGGTTCGGGACCATAGAGCAAGCTGGAGCCGCCGCGAATCAGCTGAATCGATTCGATCGTCTGCGGCACCGGCAGGTAATAGAGCGTCGGGAAGCCGATCCAGTCACTCTGGATCGGCAATCCATCCTGCAGCGACAGCACGTACTCGCCTTCTTGCGGATTGCCGATGCCACGGTAATTCATATTGCCTTGGGACGGCGTCTGCTGTTCAGAGACGAACAAGCCGGGCAAGCGCGAGAACAGCGCGCGCAGGTGGTTGTCGATCACCTCGGGCTGGTCCACCAGTTTGACCACGCTGTTCTTCTTGGTCACGGTGATCGCGGTGCCGTCGACCTCGGGCAGCAGATGGGCGCGCTTGGTGTCGATGTTGAACATCCACGGCCGCTCGGTCACCGTGATCTCGTCCAATTGCTGGGCCTGCGCCTCGCTCGGGGCATCGGGCTTGGGCGCTGCCTCGTCGGCGGTCGCAGCTAGCGTGGAGCTTGCGCTGGACAGCAGAGCAAGGCGCAGGCAGAGACTGAGTAGCGTGGGCTTCATGCGAACCTCGGAGCGTAGGCGGATGGCAATCAGCGGATGCCGGGCGCGAGATCGATGGACCCGCAGCACCGACGTTCACACGCTATCAACGCACCACGGAGGTTCACGACGGCCCAGTGGCGGAGGGCGCATCCGACATGGGAGTGAGCTGAGACCGGTGCTTGCTGACAACCCGTGTGTCTGCGCGCGTCGCCGAGCGCCTGTCAGGATTGACCTATCCCTTCACAAAGCCTTGATCGAACGACCAAGCGGCGCGGGCGGTATCCATCGGCATCGACTACGCCATGATCCTGGGATTGACTATTGATTCATCCGTGCGGTGGAGCTACCGTCCTTGTTCCGGATTCCGTCGCGAATCGTGTCGTGCAAGGGGCTGGTCATGAGGGGTTTGAGCGTGTTGGCAGCGTTGGCTGCCTGTGGTTTGGGAGGAGCGGCCGCAGCGGCCGAGGTGTCCAAAGCGGGGCCGCAACCGGTGATCCAGGGCCAGTACCGCGGCGTGCTGCCAGTGGCGCACTTCGACGTGTCGCCGCCGCTGCGCACGATGATGCGCCCGGTGTACTCGGGTCCGCTGAAGCAAGGCGGCGCGACGGTGGATCCGCCGTCTGGTTTGGAGTGGATCTACACGCCGGGTCCGCAATCGATCGACCAGACCGTGCAGTCGGCGGTTGGCCCCGGCAACATCCCGGCGCCCATCGTCAGCTTCAATGCGCAGAGCAACATCTCCGGCGTCAATCCGCCGGATCCTGCGGGTGATGTCGGGCCCAATCACTATGTGGCGATGAGCAATCTGCACTTCCAGATCTTCAACAAGACGGGTACGTCCTTGTTCGGTCCGGCCGCCACCAACTCGCTGTGGAGCGGATTCGGCGGCGCCTGCCAGACCGAGAACGCCGGTGACCCGATCGTGTTCTACGATCAGATCGCCGATCGCTGGATCCTGACCCAGTTCACCGCGGCCGGTCCCACCTTCTTCAACTGCGTCGCGATCTCACAGACGCCCGATCCAACCGGCAGCTATTACCGCTACGCGTTCACCACCGGCAGCAACTTCCCGGACTATCCGAAGTACGGCATGTGGCGTGATGCTTATCTGATCAGCACGCGTGAATTCGTCGGCACCGCCGGCGCCTTCGCTGGCGTCGGCGCATACGCCCTCAACCGGGCACAGATGCTGGCCGGCAATCCCTCGCCGCAGGTGATTTCCTTCATCGCTGCGCCGGGTGCGACTGCATACAATGTGGGTGACGGTCTGCTGCCGGCGGATATCGACGGCCCCACGCTGCCCCCCGCGGGTCGTCCGGCTTTCTTCGTCGGCTCGATGGACCAGGGCGGTCCGTACGGCGCGCCGCAGGACGCCTTGACGCTGTGGAAGTTCGTGATCGATTTCGCCACGCCGGCGAACTCCTCGTTCACGCTCGCCAACACCATCCCGATTGCCGCCTACGACACCGTGTTTGACGCCTGCTCGGGTCGCCAGTGCATTCCGCAGGCCGGAACCGCGGTGAAGGTGGACATCCTGTCCTACCGCCAGCGTCCGCTGAATCGTCTGGCCTACCGCAACTTTGGTACCCATGAGTCCTTGGTCACCAACCAGTCGGTGGAAGCCGCGGCTGGCATGGCCGGTATCCGCTGGTGGGAAATCCGCAGCCCGAACGCCTCGCCGGTGCTGTTCCAGGACGCCACCTACGCGCCCGGCGTCTCAGACGGCATCTTCCGCTGGATGGGCTCGATCGCGCAGGATTCGGCCGGCAATATGGCCCTGGGATACAGCGTCTCGAGCGCGTCCATCTTCCCGGGCATCCGTTACACCGGCCGACTGGCCAGCGACCCGATCAACACCATGCCGCAGGGCGAAGGCGTGATCGTCGAAGGCACCGGCTCCAACACCGCTGGCGGCAGTCGCTGGGGTGACTACACCTCGATGAACATCGACCCGACCGACGACTGTACCTTCTGGTACGTCAACCAGTGGACGCCGACCACCTCCCCCAGCGGCTGGCAGTTGCGCGTGGGTTCCTTCCGATTCAATGAGTGCGGTTCGCCGACCTTCTCCCAGGGTGCGACGCCGGCGGTCAATACGGTCTGCTCCAGCGCCAACTCGGCCACCTTCAACGTCAGCATCGGCAGCATCTCCGGCTTCACCGGCGCCGTTACGATGACGGCCAGCGGCAACCCGGCCGGATCCACCACCAGCTTCAGCCCGAATCCGGTCACCCCGCCGGGCACCACCACGCTGACCGTGGGCAGCTTGGGCGCGGTCGCGGCGGGCACCTATCCGCTGACCATCACCGGCACCGCGGCCGGTCCGATCACCCGGACCACCAATGTGGATCTGGTCGTGCAAACCACCACCCCGGCGGGCGTAAGCCTGACGGCGCCGGCGAATGCGGCGACGGCGGTGTCGACCTCGCCGGTCCTCAGCTGGGCCGCGATCCCCGGTGTGGCCAGTTACACGGTGGAAGTGGCCACCGACGTGAGCTTCAGCAATATCGTGCGCACCGCCACCGTCAGTGGCACTAGCTACACGGTGACGCCGGCGCTGAACACCCAGACGCAGTACTTCTGGCGCGTACGTGCGGCGAACGCCTGTGGTGCCGGCGCCAATTCCAGCCCCTTCTCGTTCACCACCTTCAATCGGGTCTGCTTCGCCGGTCCGTTGGCGATCCCGGATAACACCCCGGCCGGCGTCAATGCGGACATCACCATCCCGGCCGGTGGCCCGACGCTGAGCGCGCTGTCGATCACGCTGGATGTCACCCATACCTATGTGGGCGATCTGGCCTTCACGCTGTCCAAGGATGGCGGCACGCCGATCTCGATCTACAGCCCGGCGACGACCTGCAGCGGTGACAACATGAACATCAGCATGTCCGACGCGGCCGCCGGCGCGGCCAACACCTGCGCCAATACCACCCCGGCGGTCACGGGTGCGATCAAGCCGGCCACCGCCTTTGGTGCGTTGAACACCGCGAATGCCTCGGGCGTCTGGCGCCTGACGGCAGTAGACCGTGCCAGCATCGACACCGGCACGATCAACGGCTGGTGTATCGACCTGCCGGCCGGCAATCCGGACTCGATGTTCGCTAACGGCTTCGAGTAATCGCGGCCTGGCTGTGGCCTGAACCAGGGCCGCGCTCGCAAGAGCGCGGCCCTTTCTTTTGCGGCGCCCTCAGCGCGTCCGCAAGGCGGCCCTCCGTCCGCCTCATCGACGCGCGGTGATCTCGAAATGGCTAGACGGCGCTCGCCCGCCAGTTCATCGGCAATAGGCTCTCGATGACCCGATTGAGGGTCGCTGGCAGGCGCAAGAAGACATCCGTCGGGCAGGCCAGCGCATCGTGGCCGTGCGCTTTGACGGTCTCGATCAAGCTGGCCTCGCCGCCGCGTCCGCATCCGGCAAACAGTCGGTCCTTGCGACCCACGGCGCCTTCCCGCAGCGTGCTCCGTGAGCGCCAAATTGCGCAATCGTGACTTTCAATCGCCAAGTGCGCCGTTCTCGGTCGGCGTTGACATTTCCGACCACTGACCCGATCGCCGCCCACTGCGAGCCACCTTCGTTCTGGTGCTGCAGCACCAGTCGAACCGCCCGCTCTCGTGGCTCGGAGAGTACTGTTCTGACCTTCCCAACCACGCTCGATCCTCTGAACGGAAGGGGCCAGGAAAGCCGGAGCGGTTTACGCCATCTCAACGATGGTGCGACGCATAGCTCTCATTCCATGTAGAGGGCTTGTGAATGAAATGTACATGACTGTATTGTCGGATCCGAGCACCCGATAATCGGCGATGACACTGATCGCAACACCCCTTCGACAGCCCGGTAGAATCATGACCCCACTGAAAAACCAGAGACCAGCCGTCCGCGCTGCGGATGCGCACCACACAAGTGCCCCCAGATTTCTACGGACGGCAGCATGCTGCATAGTGGCTGCATCCGCACTCCTATCTACTGCGAAAACGATTGCCGGTACGCTCTACGGCAAGTGGACGTGCGCCGACACCTCGCTCTCGCAATGCTCCGCGGTCAACCCCACGCCGTTCACAACGCAAGGAGCGCTCGAGGATTCCATCCGTGATCCAGTGCGACCCGACATGGTGTCGATGGCGCTGGCCTATGCGAGTTCCAACGTCAATGCCGCAGGCGGCGCGCGTCAGAGCGTGGTGTACAACCGCGGCGGGGCGCTGACCGGCCATGCGCATACGCGGCCGTACACCCTGGACGCCGGCTCCTACTACGCAATTGACGATGGCCAGAACGGTGGCTATCCCAATTTCGCGACCGTGCCGAACTGCTCTGGCTCAGGTTCTTTCCAGAAGCTTTGTGCGACGCAGGGAGAGGAGACGCAACGATTCAATAACGCACTGGGCAGTGGCTTTGCGCAATTTGTGTGCTGGAACGGCCAGTGTTGGACGTCATCATCGGTTCCCACCCTGGTAGGCGCTGCGGGTACAGAAGAGCCAATCAGAGCCTCCTACTCCACGCAAGTTCCGGCGACGCTTCCAAACCCTGGGAACCGCCGCGGCGGTTACTGGGCGCGGAAGATGGGGACGCTCGCGATCGAGGTGCGCTATTCCGTGCAACTGAGTGGCGGCGTTCCCGGAACCTGGCCCCCAGGCTCGATCGTCAACATCAGCGCTGACGCAGCAAGCTACTGCAATACCAACAACCCGGGCCAGTTGACCTGCCGTTTCCCGATGCTGCGTTTCCAGTACATGCTATGCAACATCGGCTTCCAGCCGCAGAGTGACTACTTTGCGGATCGACCGCTGCTCAGCCCGCCACATACCCGTAACTATGAGCAGGAAATGCCCTGCCATGCCATTCCAGCGCCCCCCAGCAGTGTGGAAAAGTCGCAGAATGCGGTCAATGGCATCCCCGGCCTGGTAGTTACCGGATCCAATCCGAAATCGACCTGCAATAATCCGGAGGGCGACCCCTGTATCCCGAGTACTGGAGAGGAGATTTTCTCGGAATCGGACTTCGAGTTCGCCGGGCACTCCTTCGGGCGCACCTACCGGTCATCGCGCAAAGGGCGCAGCTTTGGCTTCATTGACGACAACTGGACGCACACCTGGAGCGCTCGTGTACTGACCTCATTCCTTATGGGAGGAGGCGCCGGACTGAATCTCTCTACACCCACAGGCGATATCGTCCATTTCACCATGGACTCCGAGGCATCGGGGTTGAAGGTCTATCGCGCCGACTCCAAATCGAACTGGACCTTGCGCGAGCTCAGCCCTGCAGGCTCGGGCTGGCGCTGGACCCGCGGTGGCGACGAGTATCAAGACTTTGACAACTACGGGCGACTGATCCGGATTGGCAACCGCACCGACACGTCGCAGACGTTGAGCTTCACGTACCTGAAGAACATCCACTACCTCGATTGGGCATGGTGGAGCATCTACACAGTGACCGATGCGCGGGGTCGTCAGTTGCGCTTCGACTACGATCTGATGTCGACCTACCAGCCGCGCCTCCTGCAAGTGGTGTTGGCCAGCGATCCGGCTGCGCCTGCGTTGGTGCAATACAGCTATTGGGACCAGTCGGCGGCAACCAATGTGTTCTGGCGCTTGAAGCGCGCCACCTACCCAGATGGTCGCGTGCGCCAGTACAAGTATGAAGACCACGAGCCGAACGGTGCGTTCAATCGTCGCCAGTATTTGGCCAGTGTGGACCTCGGAACTGCCACCACCATCGACACCAGTCCCATCCGCTTTGCGAGCTTCAAGTACGACGTCTATGGCCGCGTGGTTGACGCCTACCAGGGGGGCAACCTCTACCATGACCGAGTGCAGCTAGCCTACTTTGGCAACGACGACACCCTGCCCACGAGCGTCGCCGTCACCAAAGCGCTGGGCGATGTGCGCACCTATCAGATTCCCGCACTCGGCCAGAGCGCTCAACTCAATGCATTGCATTTCCCATCGACCATCGGGGACGCGGCGGGCACGTTGAGCCGCGCATACAACCAGTCCAATGCCAGCCGCTGCACGTCTGCGGGCGCTGCCGATTGGCGCGTCTGCCGCGAAAAGGATCGCCGCGGCTATGTGACGCTGTACCAGTACTCCGGAATGCATTTGATCCGCACCGTGGAGGGCCTCACCGAAAACCCCGACGGCAGCTTGGCGGCGACGCCAGAGACCCGGACCACTATGAGCGACTGGTCCGGCAACGATCAGTTGATCCAACGGCGCGTCTGTCAGGGCGACACCCTCTGTGACGCGTTCGCAATCGCACCGACGCTGGTCAAGAAGTCCTCCTGGGTCTACGACAGCTCCGACCGCTTGACCCACCAGTGCGAGCATGATGTCACCGACGCGGTGTCGTCGAACTTCAGTTGTGGTGGCAGCCCACTCCCAGCTGGCGTCCATCGCACGGTGTACAGCTATTGCACCTCGACTGACCCCGACTGTTGGACCGGTTACCTGCGCACCATTGACGGCCCGCGCACAGACGTGAGCGACATCAGCACGCTGAGCTATTACAAATTGACGAACGAGACGGGGTGCGAGAGCAACGGTCCGTGTAACCGTTCCGGCGATCTGCAGACAGTCACGAACGCGCTTGGGCAAGTGACGACATTCAATCGTTACGACCGGCGCGGGCGCGTCAAGAGGCTGACGGATCCCAATGGCGTCGCCACCGAGATCAACTACGACGCCCAAGGACGTGTCATCAGTCGCCGGGTACTCGGCGCCACGCCGGCCGAAGACGCGCTGACGACGATCAGCTATGTCCCGGAGACCGGTCTGGTCAATGTCATGACGCTGCCTGACGGCAGCTACATGGACTACGACTACGACGCCGCCCAGCGCGTGACTAGCATCCGCGACAACCTGAACAACCGCATCGAGTACAAGCGCGACGCCGCGGGCAAAGTGGTGGTCGAAAAGACCTATGAAAACACCACACTCGTGCGTCGCGTCGCGCATGAGTTCGACACGCTGGGTCGGTTGATCAATCAGCGCGATGCGCTGACAGCGGCGGGCGCGGTGCTGCCGACCGGCGATCTGGACGATCAGACCAAGGGTCGACTGGTGCTGACCAATCTGCAGTACGACGGCAACGGCAATCGCACGCAGTCGATGGACGGCCTGCTGCGCGATACCGATACGCTGTACGATCCGCTGAACCGGGTGAAACAGGTGCAAGACGCCTTGCGTCCCAACTGTCCGATGGGCAACACCGCCTGTGGCAACACGTACTACAGCTACGATGCCGCCGACAGCCTGCGCACGGTGACCGATCCGAACGGACTCCTGACGATCTACACCTACGATGGTCTGCAGCAACTGGACGCGCTGAATAGCCCGGATACCGGCATTACCACGTACCTGCAGGATCAGGCCGGCAACGTGACGCGCAAGACCGACTTCCGCGGTGTGCGCACCGACTATAGCTACGACGCGTCGAACCGTCTGACCTCCACCACCTATCCCTTGGGCGATACCGGCAAGAACAGCTACTTTTACTATGACGAGTCGGCGGCGGTGACCGGTTGCGCGAATAGCTTCCCGGTAGGCCGGCGCACCCGCATGGTCGACGCCAGCGGCACGACGTACTACTGCTACGATCGGCGCGGCAATGTGACGAAGAAGCGGCAGGTTGTCGGAAGCAAGGAGACCGTCATTGAGTACGGCTACACGCTCGCCGATCGGCTGCGCAGCGTGAAGTATCCGGATGACAGAGGCACGTTCACGGTGACCTATGGGCGCGATCAAGCAGGCCGGGTGCAGTCGATCGAGGTGGACGGGACCACCTTTGCCACCATCAGCCACTACGCCTTTGGCCCGGTGAAGACCATTGCCTATGCGGACGGCTACACCCAGACGAAGACCTACGATGCGAACTATCAGATCGACTCAATCACCAGCGATCGACCCAACGGCTTGAACATTGATTACGCCGTGGATGTCATTGGTCGTATCCAATCCATCACCCAGGCCGGCGCAGGTCGCTCCTTTGAGTACGATCCGCTGGATCGGTTGACCGAGGTACGCACTGGCGGCGATCTGATTGACCAGTACACTTACGACGCTACGGGCAATCGCACGTCGGCCAAGGCCGGGACGCAAGCGGCGAAGGCCTACAGCTATCCCGCAAACAGCCACCGACTGCAGAGCATCGGCGGCGTGGGGGCCCGGCAATACGACGCCATGGGAAACACGATCTTTGTGCCCGAGTTGGACCAGAACTTCGCCTTTGACGATCGCGGCCGCATGACAACGGTCTCCAGCAATTCGCACGCATGGGAGTATCGGTTCGAACTGAACGGCTTGGGCGAGCGGACCTCCAAGTCCACGGTTACCGGGGTTGCAACGGTGATCAAGAGTGCTCAGTACCTGTACAACGAATCGGGTGCGATTGCGACCATTCAGGACATCGATCCGGCAACCGACGGCGTGCGCTATCGCAGCGTGATCTACCTGGACGATGTGCCGGTCGGAATCATCGACACTGGTACGGTGCTCGCGATCGAAACGGATCACCTGGGCACCCCGCGCGTTGTCGCCGCGCCCGATGGCGTCCTGTGGCGCTGGGAGCTGGTCACCGGCACCACCAGCACCGGCGGCAGCAACGCCTTCGGCGAGCGCCTGCCGAATGAAGATGTCGACGGCGACGGCAAGCCCTACGTGTTCGAACTGCGCTTCCCCGGCCAGATCCACGACCCGGAAACCGGATTGCACTACAACTACTTCCGGGACTATGAGCCGGGGACCGGGCGGTATGTGGAGAGTGATCCGATTGGGTTGGCGGGGGGGGCATCCACCTATGGCTTCGTTGCCGGAAGCCCCTTGCGCTTCTCAGATCCTCAAGGCCTATGCAGATGCTTGTATTATGCGAAGAGTTATCCGTACGGCACGCCAAATTTCGCCCCTTGGTTCTGGGAGACATATGACGCGACGTTTAATTGCACTTACCACTGCACGTCCGACGAAGGTAACCCGTTCAATATTTCGGTGGATGTGACGGTTGCTCGCAAATGGTTTGATGATCCAAACGAGATATTCGTTTGTCCGCACGTTCAAGTCAGTTGGCGATCACTGCCAAGCTATCCCTATTCCGCAATGCAGCTTGAGACTGACTTTTTCGACCCGCGCAGTTCTCCCAACAAAGAGATTCGCGACGAAGGTCGAGAAAAGTGTTCCTGCAAAGGATAGTGAGCGAATCATGGAAATATCCACTGTTTCGGAATGGGCTGCCATCCATTTAATGTCGGCGAGCCACTTCGTTTTGCTTGGCGTGGCGCTGGTCGCGCGTCGAAGGTATAAAAGCGTGTGGAGTACCCTGTTTCTTGCGTCGAGTCTAATGGTAATCGCTCTAGGCTTTTTCACTCGTCGCTTAAATCATCATCTTATGGAATCGATTCAGATGGCAACCCCAGTCAGCTCCTGGGTTAGTTTTATGAACGCAAATATTGGTTTGGCGACTGCCGGGGTGTTCCTTCTTTCAACAATTTTCCTGCTTGGAATTTTCCTTGTGAAAACTAAATAAAAACCCGGGCAGTGGTGGATGAACTAAAAAAACTGGGAAAAAGAGCTGGGACACCCGAAATTTGGGTGATCTGTGACTGATTCGCGAGTCGCAGCGTCGTTGTGGACGCCGCGGCTCGAGCTTTTCGCGGGTGTTCTGAGTGTATCTCGGCGTCGGGCCAACACAAGAACGGGGACACCCAAATTTTGGGTGATCTGTGACTGATTCGCGAGTCGCGGCGTCGTTTTGGACGCCGCGACTCGAGTTTTGCGTGGGTGTTTTGAAGGTATCTCGGCTTCGGGCCAACGGCGCAAGTCAAGAACGGAAGTCAAGAACGGGGACACCCAAAGTTTGGGAGGTCTATGATTGATTTCCAGAGTCGCGGCGTCGTTTTAGACGCCGCAGCTCTGAGGAGACCAAGGAGACCAAAGGAGACCACGGGGACACCCAACGTTTGGGAGGTCTGTGACTGATTTCCCGAGTCGCGGCGTCGTTTTAGACGCTGCGACTCGAGTTTTTCATGGGTGTTCTGAGTGTATCTCGGCGTCGGGCCAACGCCGCCAGACGCCCGCGGCGTCAAAAATGCTGTGAGCGCTGCGCTGACAGGAATCGTTCAAGCCACCTCGCGTAGCCGATGCCTTTCATCCATTCTTGTTGGATGACCTGTGCCTTCGCCTTCATGGCTTCGACGCTGCCGACGATGCGCCAATACGCCGAGCCGATACCCTTCACTTGCCCGGTCCAATGATCCGCGTCGAGTCCGAGTCGCCGTAACGCTGGCGGTTCGGACTCCGCAATCGCGCCACGCTTGTCGGACCGAAACTGTCGGCCGGTGTAGTCGACCAGCTCGATGTACTGCGCCTCGGTCATCGGCAGCCGGAACACCGACAGACCGACGACCGGCCGCAGTGTGTCGTTGGCCTTCTCCGGCGACTGGCGCAGTTCGTGGCAGCGCTGCTGGACGCTGGTGTGATCAGAAGTCTCGACGTTGCGGGCGATCTTCGCGCGTACCGGGCCTGTACCCCTGCGTCACGCGCTGCGTGCGGCGGGCCTGGCTGTGCGGTGTGGATCCGCTGACGCGCGTCGATCACGAGCAGCGCAAATGGTCGAACGAAGTCGCCGAGCGCTGGCTGCGGCTGCATCCCCTTCGGGACGGGGAGCGCCACAAGGCACGTATGGCGACGCCAATGGCGTCGATCGACATCCTTCGGAAGCGGCTCGGCGATCTGTCGCGGTTCAGGAGATCCACCGTCGCCGCGGTTCCGGCGCTGCCCGCAAAGCGCCTCGCGAGACGTGCCAGCCCACATGTCTAGACAGCGCCACACGAGCGCCGCAGTGCCGTCCCCTTCCCTTACCCCACGGCCCTCGCCCCGCGTCCGCGTCTGCGCGCATTTCTATCCCAGTTCGCCGCGATGGTCGCTGGCTTTGGCCTGGTCCCACAGGGCTTCTTGTTCGGCCAGCGTGTGCTTGGCCAAGCCTTTGTCCGCGGCCAGGTGTTCCATGCGGCGGAAGCGGCGTTCGAACTTGGCGTTGGCGCCGCGCAAGGCCGTGGAGACGTCGATGTCGAGCTTGCGCGCCAGGTTGCAGAGGACGAACAGCACATCGCCCAACTCGTCGGTGATGCGCGCGCGCTGGCCACCGGCGATTTCCTGGTGCAGTTCGCTCAGTTCCTCGTCGAGCTTGTGCAGCACCTGACCGGTGTCGGGCCAGTCGAAGCCGATGCTGGCGGCGCGCTTTTGCAGTTTGCGCGCGCGCAGCCACTCGGGCAGGCCGCGCGGGATGTCGGCGAGCAGGCTGGTGTCGGCCGGGCGCTCGGCGCGCTTGAGACGTTCCCAGGCCAGGCTCTGCGCCTCGGCGTCGGCAACCTTGGCATCGCCGAAGACGTGCGGATGGCGGCGGATCATCTTGTCGCAGATCGCGGCAACGACGTCGGCGAACTGGAACTGACCCGCCTCGCTGGCCATCTGGGCATGAAACACCACCTGCAGCAGCAGATCGCCCAGCTCGTCGCAGAGCTCGTCCATGGCGCCGCGGTCGATGGCATCGGCCACCTCGTAGGCTTCCTCGATGGTGTAGGGCGCGATGCTGGCGTAGGTCTGCTCCAGGTCCCAGGGACAACCGCGCTGCGGGTCGCGCAGCTGCGCCATGATCCGCAGCAGATCGTCAATCGTAGAGGGCGATGCCATCGAGCGCCTCCAGCCAGGGCCGATCGGCGTCGCCATAGGCCAGGAAGTTGTGCACGGTGACGATGTCGCGCTGGTTGTAGCGCAGTGGCTGCCCATGTTCGTCGACGACGCGACCACCCGCCTGCTCGACGATGCACTGCCCGGCGGCGACATCCCATTCCGAGCAGCGCGAGGCCAGACGCGCGTAGATGTCGCACTGGCCTTCGGCGATGCGGCCGAACTTCAGCGCGCTGCCCTGTGGGACGCGATCCACCGGCCCCAAGGCGCCGAGATAGGCCTCGACGGCAGCGTTGCCGAAGGAGCGCGAGGCGGCGGCGCGCGGGACCGCCGGGCACGGGCGGGTGACCTGCAAAGGCTGACGACCGTCGGCGTCGATGCGGCTGGCACCGAGGCCCTCGGCGGCGCACCAGGCGGTGCCGGTGGGGGGATGCAGCAGCACCCCCAGGCGTACCTGACCGTCCTCCACCAGCGCGATGTTGATGCAGAACTCGCCATTGCGCTTGACGAACTCGCGCGTGCCGTCGAGCGGATCCACCAGCCACAAGCGGCGCGCCTGCCGGCGCACGGCGAAGCGCTCCGGCGCCGATTCCTCGGTGAGTACCAGCGCGCCGGGATCGAGCGGCGCCAGTTCGGCTTCCAGGCGTCGATGCGAGGCCATGTCGGCGGCGGTCAGCGGCGTGCAGTCGGACTTCTGCTCGACCTCAAAGCCGCCGGCGTAGATCGCCATGATGTCTGCAGCGGCGCGGCGGGCCACCGCGAGCGCGCCGTCGATCAACTCCGCCAATGCCAGGCTGCTGTAATGACTCATCCGGCCTGCTCCTGTAGTCGCAACCATTCCCGCGCCAGGAACAGCGCCGCCATGGCGCGCCCTTCGCTGAACTCCTCGACCGTCAGCAGGCGATGGAGTTCATCCATGCGCCAGGGCAGGACCTCGATTTCCTCCGGCTCATCACCGACCAGACGCTCCTCGTAGAGATCGCGCGCCAGCACGATGTGCGCCATATGGCTCATGTAAGTCGGCGCCAGCGAGACGGTACGCAGGATCAGCAACTCGCGTGCGCCGTAGCCGATTTCCTCCTTCAACTCGCGCTCGGCGCCTTCCAGCAAGGTCTCGCCGGGATCGACGCGACCGCGCGGCAGCCCGAGTTCGTAGCGGTGCAATCCCGCCGCGTACTCGCGTGTCAGCAGCACGGTGTCACGATCCAGCATCGGGACGATGACGACGATCGGGCGGCCAGAGCCGTGGATGCGCTCGTAGGTCCGGCGTTCACCGTTGCTGAACTCCAGATCCATCTGCTCGATCTTGTAGCGCGGCTCGACGAGCCGTGTGTCATGCAGGGTCGGTAAGGTCTTCATCGCCCGGAGTCTACGTCAGCGACCGCCGGGCTTTGCGCAGGCAAGATCAGGACTTCGGCGCCAATCGTGAACTCTGGCGGGCAGCCGAGGCGCTCAACCCAAGGCCGCGCGCAGCTTCTGCAGCACCTCGGCATGCAAGTGCGGGACGCCGGTCAGCACCGAGGTGGTGGCCAGACCCACGGGCGCGCCGTTGAGGTCGGTGAACTCGGCGCCGGCTTCGCGCAGGATCACCACCAGCGCGGCGATGTCGAGGATGTTGACATCGCTTTCCAGTACCAGATCGATGCGCCCGCTGGCCAGCAGATGGTAGTGATAGAAATCGCCGTAGCCGCGCGTGCGGTTGGCGCCGCGCACCAGATCGGCCAGCACCGACCAGCGCGCATCAGCGGCCAGCGTCTTCAGATTGCCGGTGGACAGCGTGGCCTTCGACCACTCGGCCGTCGGCGTGATCTGCACGCGCTTGCCCTGCAGAAAGGCGCCGCCGCCCTTGCGCGCCCAGGCGGTCTCGGCATAGGCGCTGGCGTGCGACACGCCCAGCACCAGCTCGCCGCGCACCATCAGTGCAATCTGCGTGGAGTAGAAGGGATAGCCGCGTACGAAGCTCTTGGTGCCGTCGATCGGATCGACCAGCCACAGGTAGTCGCTCTGGCCGCTGTGCCCGCCTTCCTCGCCGTAGATGGCGTGGTCGGGATAGGCCGACTGCAGCACCTCGCGGATGACGCGCTCGCTGTCTTCGTCGGCCAGCGTCACCGGACTCTGATCGGCTTTCAAGCGTACATCGACGCCCTTGCGGGCGTAGTGCTCGATCACCTCGCCGGCAGCGAGGGCCGCGTTGCGCGCAACGCTTAGCGCATGGTCCAGATCCAGCATCACAAAGTCTCCTGAGGCAGCACGATCTGCCCTTCCACGATCAGCAGCCGACCACCCTCGGGGCGCGCTTCGCCCACCCATTGCAGCGCCTGCACCACCGGACCCTCGGCCACGCGCGGCACCAGCACCACCTCGCTGCGATAGCGCGCGCCGTCGAGCGTGGCGCTACCGCGGACCTCGAGTTCGCCGTCACCGGCATCGTGGATGTTGAGTTGGATGTGGCCGTCCTGACCTTGGGCGGTCAGCGTCAGACTGCCGAGGCGTGCAACCGCCTGTCCGCGCACGCCGGCTTGATTCCAGTACAGCGTGGCATCGACTGCACGCGGCAAATGCGTGCGATCCAGCGTCAGGCTGGCACCGTTGACACTCAGCGTGCCAGTGGGCTCGAGCGCCGGAATCGCCAGTGCGGGGGCCAGCCAGCCGGCTTCGGCCTCGGCGCCGAGATCGCTCAGTTGCACCTGGCCGTCGCGGGTGGCCCGCACTGCACTGCGCAGCTTGAGGCCGGGGCCATCGAGCTCGATCTGCGCCTGAACCGCGCCGCCCAGCAATGCCCAAGGCGACAGCTGCCAACGCAGCGCCCCCAGCGCCTGTCCACGCACGGCGAGGCGCTGCGCCGCGCCCGACCAGACCGAGCCGCTCACGCCCTGCAAACGCAGCTCCGGCACACGCTCGCCCCACCAGCGCCAAGCCACCGCCGCCGGAAAGGTCGCTACCACCACCACGCCCAGCGCCAGCAGCCCGAGCGTGCCCAACAGCAACCATCGACGCATCATTCCCGCCTCAACGTACGTTCTCGAGGGTCATCCGGGCATTCACCACGCCCGGTGCCAGCGCGCGATCCACCGACCATTCGGTGACGACCACGCCGTCCTGGCGATCCAAACGCTCCAGCCAGCCCACCAGCGCATCGAAGTCGGCGGCCTCGAACTCGAGCTTGACCTGATTCTCGCCCTCCGGCTGCAGGCGCTTGAGCGCCGAACTCAGTCCGGCGTCGCGGGCGCTGGAATCGGTCAGCGCCATCAGCGAGGGTCCGCCATGCGGCACCAAGGGCGCAGCTGCGATCAAGCCGGCGTTGCGCCCGGCCAGAATCGCGCGCGTCGCCTGCGTCGCCTCGGCCACCTCGGTGCGCAGCGTTTCGATGCCGAGCTTGAGCTCGGTTTCGGCACGCGCCAGCGGGCGCCAGACCAGCAGCCACAGCAGCAAAAGCGCGCCGAGCAGCGCGGCTATCTGCACCAACTGGCGTTCACGCGCCTGCAGCCCGTCCCACCACGCCTTCATGGCGCCCCCCGTTCGATCCGCAGGCGTCCGGTGAAGCTGCTGCCGTCGATCTGCGTGCTGCCGACTTCCACCTTCAGCTCGGAGTTGAGCCGCAGCTGTTCGCGCAAACCTTCAAAACGCGCCGCATCGGGGGCGCTGACCGTCAGCTCCAGTGCGCCCTCGCTGTAAATGAAGCCACGCAGCACCAGCCGGCTGTCGCTGGCGATCAGCGGCGCGATGCCCTTGAGCAGATTGAGCACCTCACCGCTGCTGCTGCCGCCCTGCCCCAGGCGCGCCAGCTCGGTACGCAGCTGAAAAGCCGGATTCACCATGCGTGCCTCCGGGCCAAAGACTTGCCGGAACTGTGCTTCGAGTTCGCCCGTCAGCTGCGCTTGCTGACTCGACAGCTGCCAGACGCGCACGCCGAGCGCCCCCAGATGCACCAGCAGCGCCGTCACCGCGAGTACGGCAGCGATGCGCCACCAGCCGGATGCCGGCGTGCTGCGCGATTGGAGCGCATAGCTGCCCTGGCGCAGGTCGATCAGGCTGCCATCGAGTGCTTGCAGCGACAGCCAGCGCAACACGGTGTCGATGCGATTGGCCTGCGGCTCACCGTCGCCGGTACTGAGGACGCGCAGCGATTCCAACGGCTCGCTCAGCATCATCGGCAACAGATCGGCCTCAGCGCTGCCGGCCAGCCCGCCGCTGCTGGCGAAGCTGGCGTGGCCGTGGTCGAGCAGCACATCGGCCGAGCGCCCCGGCCCGAGGAAGGAGGCTTCGGGATAGATACGATCAGGCTCGAAGCCGGCATTGCGCAGCCGCGTGAGCAACTCATCCAGGCGCGCGCGCTCGACCACGGCCACCCAGGCGCTGTCGCCGTTCAGCGTCTCCGCCGCCACCACATGCAGATCGGCAACATCGCCGGCGACCCAGTCCTCGGCCAGATAGGGCAGGCCGATCCGCCATTTGTTGCGACCGGAGGCCGGAAGCGGCGCGCGCCGCAGCACCAGACTCTCGTCCGCCCACACCAGCACGCGCTCGTCGACGCGCGGCCACACCGGCGGATCGAGCATCGCGAGCTGCGCCGGGCCGTGCACGAGGCGCCCGTCGGCGTCGCGGCACAACCACTCGATTGCGCCGTCGGCGCTGGCGCGCATCCACAGTCGGGTAAAGCTCACCGCGGTGACATCCTTTGAGCGTAGACCATCGAGTCTATCAGCGCGGCGCAGCCGGGGTCTGCGCACGCGCCGGGCCGGGCGCACGCAGGGTAATGCGCACCGCGTACCAGCAGATCACCAGCGAAATCAGCAGCCAGATGCCGCCCCACAGCCAGGTGCTGCCGCCAAACTCCTCCGCCAGCATGTAGGCATCCGAGCGCAGATGCGAGCGCTCGATGGTGTCGCTGAAGATGTCGCGCGGGACATAGAGCAGGCTCATGACGCCGATCAGGCGCAAAACCGAGTCACTGGCCGCCGCCGGCAAGAAGCGCGCAATACCGAGCAAAATCAAAGCCATCGCGATCCCGTAGCCGAGGCCGAAGGCATTGCGCATGAACAGGATCGTCGCCAGCGCCATGGCCAGCGAGAGCGCAGCGAGAATGGCGCGATCGTGGCGACTGTGCGCCGCGCTGACCAGCAGCAGTGCACCGATCAGCAGCGAACCCAGATAGCCCGCGCTCAAGGTGAGAAAGCGATTGCCGCCCTGCGACAGCACCTCGCCGCCGCGTTCCACGGTGACCTGCATGGCGACCACTTTGCCGCCGGTCAGCAACGTCATCAGCGCGTGCGAGGCCTCGTGGAAGAACACGATGAGGATTTCCAACGGCGCTGTCCATGGCGTACCGCCCATAGCCATCAGGCCCGCTGCTACCAGCACCAACGCGGCCAGATGGGCCGCGGGGTGCGCACGTTCATCGCTCATCGCCGCGTTCGCCGCCGGAAGTCAGCGGCGATGATTGCAGGGCGGGGCCGCAGACTGAAAGCCTGCGGCCGCTGACTCAGGGCGCGATCGGATTGGCGACCAGCGCCTGCGCCGGCAGGTTGTCGTGCTCACGCACCGCCCGCAGTTCCAGCTTGCCGTTGCCCAGGTTCACCAGCGGCGCCTGCGGCGCGCCGGCTTCCTCGTCAACGACGCCGGCGATGTTCTCGGCGATGGTGACATCGTCGATCCGGGTCGATCCGTAGTTGAGCACGCTGGAGGCCAGCGCGACGCCGTCGTAGCGGCGCGACAGCAGATTGCCCTGGAAAGTCGTCGCATTCAGCGTCAACTGCCCCCAGTTGACGATGGTACCGGCATCGCGCGAGGCGCCCGCCACGGTGTTGAAGCTGACTTCGCAATTGCGCAGGCTCATCTGGCCGTAGTTCTCGACGATCGCCGAGGCGCCACGCGCGGTGGAATCGACCAGCGCCACGCGACGCAACTCGGTGGTGCCGTGATTGCGGATCGCACCGATGGAGCCTTCTGCCAGCACCACGCTCTCCAGCCGCAGATAGCCGTCTTCGGCGACATCGAACAGCCGGAAGTCGGTGGGCGCATAGCGACGCAACTCGGCGCCGTTGCCGCGTACGACGATGCTGCTGGTGATCCGCGGCAGCGCCGCCCGCTGCGCATCCTGATAAGCGCGTTCGAGCACGTACAGACCGCGCTCCAGCGTGATGATGTCGGTGTCGGGCTGCTCGTTGGCATGCTCGATCGCCTCGATCAGCTGTTGCGTCGTTGCCACCGGATAGATCGTTGCCGCCGCCTGGGTCGACGCGGCTGCAAGCAATGCCACTGTCAGCAGTCGAATGTGATTCATGCGCTTCCCCTGGTTGGGTGCCGGGTGGACACCTTAAGACCGAATGAACCGAAGATGAACTGTTGTGACTAGTGTGAAACACCTAGACTTCGCACAGTGTGACGGCCATCACAGTCAGTTACCAAAAGGCAAGGTTCCCGACGCACGGACGAATCGACCAACGGCAGCAAAGGCCCGACCGGCGCCAGCATGACGGCGCCGGTCGGATACCCAGCGACAAGGCCCTTACTTCGCCGTGTCTTCGATCTTCTCGCCGGCCTTCTTGATGTCCTTGCCCATGCCTTCGACCGTGTTGCAGGCCGAGAGCGACAGGGCGGCAGCGATGGCAATCAGAAGCATCCAGGGACGATAGCGACGCATGATCCAGTCTCCTTGAGTCAGGGGTGTTGCAGCGAAGTATAGAAAGCCACGACGTCTCCGCGCGCTCGCAAGCTCAGCGTGTGTGGCGACCACCGCCCACCGCAGCGCGCCGCAGCCGATCGTGGACTGCCGCCCAGTCTGGACTATCGGGCGGCAACAACACGGCGATGCGTTTGGCAGTCGTGGCATCGAGTGTGCGCAATGCGGCGTACAGGGCCTGTGCGTAGCCGGCGCTGGCGGACGGCAGGGCCAGGCCCTGACAGCCGGCGGGCAGCGGTCCGGCGCTCAGCCAGGCGATCGGCTCGTCGTGCTCGGCGCAATAGCCAGCCAGCGCTTCGGCCGGCACCAGATCCAGCGGCTTGCCGGGCGCGTAGTGAGCTGCCAGCCGGCCGCTGGCGCGCGGCCCCTCGTGATCGGCAGGCAGCTGCAGCGGGCCGATCAGTGCCTCGATGTCGGCGCGCGCGATATGGCCAGGACGCAACAGGCGCGGCGCCGCACCACTCAGATCGACGATGGTGGATTCCAGTCCGACCTCGCTGGCGCCGCCATCGAGGATGCAGAGATCGAGGTCGGGAAACTCTTCGCGCACGTGCGCCGCGGTGGTCGGGCTGATGCGCCCGAAGCGATTGGCCGAGGGCGCCGCCAGACCGCTGCCAAAGGCGCTCAGCAGCGCCTGCGCCACCGGGTGCGCGGGCACGCGCAGCCCGACGCTGTCCTGTCCGCCGGTGACCACCGGATCGACCGCAGCCGCTTTCGGCAGGATCAGCGTCAACGGTCCAGGCCAAAACGCGCGCATCAGACCACGGGCCGTCGGCGGTATGTCCCTCGCCCAATGCTCGACCTGGGTTGCGTCGGCCAGATGCACGATCAGCGGGTGGTCGGCCGGCCGACCTTTGGCGGCGAAGATCTGCCGCACCGCCGCCGGATTGCGCGCATCAGCAGCTAGGCCGTACACCGTTTCGGTCGGCATCGCCACCAGCCCGCCCGCGCGCAAGGCTGCCAGCGCATCGGCAATCGTGGGCGAAACAGCGTCTTGAGCGAGCATGGGAATGACAGCGCGTCCTGATACAAGTGCAGCCGGGCCGGCCGTTTAGAGCATACGAAATGCCCGCAGTTGCTGCTCTGTGAACCATGTCCGGCACGCCCGCGCGATCCGCGTTACGCTGCGCCCTCTTCCGTTCGGGGCCGATGGTCATGCGTTGGATTTGCCTGATGCTGTGCGTTGCGGCGGCCGAAGCCGGCGCGCAGACCGTGGTGTACGACGATGCCCTGCGCAACGGCTACCAGAACTGGAGTTGGGCGACGGTCAATCTGGCGATCACCAGTCCGGTGCATGCCGGCAGCAACGCCATCTCATTTGAACCCGATGCTTTCCAGGGGCTGTATTTCGCGGGCGCCGCGCGCAGTTTTGCCGATTACAGCGGCTTGCGCCTGTGGGTGCATGGCGGCAGCAGCGGCAATCAGAACATCCGCCTGAGCTTCCAACTGGGTCAGACGGTGGTCTACGAGCGCCCGCTCAACCAGATCATCAGCGGCGGCGCCATTGCGGCCGGCCAGTGGCGCGAGGTATTTCAGCCCTTCACTGGTGCCGGCGCACCGAGCGGCAGCTTCGACGGCATCATCCTGCAGGATCAGAGCGGCGCCAATCAGGGCGTGGTCTATGTCGACGACGTCGTGCTGGAAGCCGGCGCACCGCCCGCGGCGGCCCTCGTCACGCTCGATCTCAACGGCCCGCGCCGCCCGATCAACCCACTGATTTACGGCGTGAACTTCGGCAGCGATGCGCAGCACGCCGATCTTCGCTACCCGACGCGGCGCTGGGGCGGCAATCGCACCAGCCGCTACAACTGGCAATTCGACGTCGACAACACCGCGAACGACTACTTCTTCCAGAACAT
>JAXMHB010000003.1:0-409420 GCA_046346965.1 Lysobacterales bacterium | reverse complement strand
TGCGAGAACTGCGAGGCGCTGCTGCAAGGGCCCTTCTGTCATCAGTGCGGGCAGCCGGAAAAGACCCCGGTGCGCGACATCGTGGCGCTGTCGACCGACGCCTTCGACTACCTGTTCGACGTCGATTCGCGCCTGTACAAGACCTTGCGCGATCTGTTTCTGCGCCCGGGGCGCCTGACCCAGGCCTATCTGCAGGGCAAGCGCATGAGCTTCGTCCGGCCGATGCGCATCTATCTGGCGATGAGCGCGCTGCTGTTCGTGGTGGTCGGCTCGGTGACCGAGATGGACGTCAACGTCGACCAGACCGGCGAGGTGCAAATCAACGTGGTGGAGCCGCCCGCAGGCGATACGCCCGCCGATCCGGCCACGGCGCCTGCCGACGCCACGCCAGCGCCGCCGCCTGCCGCGCCAGCGGCGCCCGCTCCCGGCCAGGCTGCGCCCGAGGCGGCCAAGCCTGCGCCCGATGCGGCCAAGCCTGCGCCCGCGGTAGAGGCCGAGGCGCCGGCACCCGATTCGGCCCAGTCAGCCGATGCGGACGACGAGGACGACATCGATCTGACCCTCTTTGGCAACCAACCCTGGCATCGCACCGAGAATCCGCTGGTGGTTCCCGGTTTGCCGGACTTCGCCAATGAGCGCGTCAATGACTACATCGCGCTGGCCAAGGCCAATTTGAAGCTGGCCAAGGAAGATCCCAAGCGCCTTGGACATTCCTTCCTGCGAGTGTTGCCGCAAAGTCTGTTCGTTTTGCTGCCGATCTTTGCGCTGCTGCTGAAACTGGTGCTGGTGTTCAAGCGCCGGCTGTACATGGAACACCTGATGGTGGCAGTGCACAGCCACACCTTTCTCTACATGGGCGTGGTGCTGGCGATCGTGTTGAGCGAAATCGCCGAGCGCTGGCCGGCCGGCTGGACCAATCCCTGGTGGACGCTGATGGGATTGGCGATTGCATGGATCCCGCTGAACCTGTATCTGACGCAAAAACGTGTGTACCGGCAGGGTTGGTTCGGCGCGATGATCAGCTACGGCATCATCGGCACCCTCTACATCATGCTGTTCAGCTTCACCGCGCTCGGCGCGCTGGTGATGAGTCTGGTCAATCTCTGAGGCAGTTCCTGATGATCGTGTATGAAGTCAGCATCCAGGTTCGCGAAGCCGTCGCGGACGAATACCGCGCCTGGCTGGGCGATCACGTGCGCGAGTTGCTGACGCTGCCGGGCTTTGTCAGCGCCGAAGTGATGGTGCTGGAGCCGGAAACGCCGACACCCGAGCACCAGGAACTGGTGGTGGCCTATCGCCTGGAGAGTCATCACGCGCTGGCGCGCTACCTGCGCGAGTTCGCGCCGAGGATGCGGGCCAAGGCGCACGAACACTTCGCCGGCCAGTTCAGCATCCAGCGCCGCGTGCTGGCGCCGCTGGTCGAGATGGTGCGTGCCGACGACTGAGCCGCGCGTGCTGCGGCGGTCTACACGCGGACGCGTGTAGCGTCTGGCGGAACTCCGGACGCAGGACAAGCGACGCGCATGCCCTCCGCCTCACGCTCGCACGCTGCCCGCCGCCTGCCGCTGTACGCCGGCGTTTTGTTGCTGTGGCAGCTGCTGTTCTGGCCACTGGTGCACTGGGCCGAACGCGCCGCCCGCCCCGCCGCGATGGCCAACGCCGCCCAGGTCGAGGTGCAGGCGCTGGACGCCGGTCGCCAGCTGATCGCCACGCTGAGCGCCCAGCGCAGCGGACTCGACGGCTATGTGCTGGAAGCGCCGGCGCAGGCGGCTTTGCTGGTGTTCCGGGTGCCGTTTGCGGTGGACGATCCGGCGCGCCCGCTGGCGCTGTATCTGGCGATCCGCGAGCAGGTCCGCGAGATCCGCCTGAACGGTACGCTGCTGCAGGCCAGTGTGCCGCTGGCCCGGCTGGAAGGCTTGCTGACCTCGGAGCCGAGCTACTACGCGCTGCCCGCGGCCAGCGTGCGTCAGGGCGGCAATCTGCTGGAGATCGAGAAGGAGGTCTCCGGCTACGACATGGCCCTGTCCGAGTACGCCATCGATGGCGCCGACACGCTGGCGCAGAGCTATCGCTGGCGCACGCTGCTGTTGACCGATTTGGCGCTGATCGGCGTCGGCGTCCTGCTGTTCACCATCGCGCTGTGCCTGGCGGTGAACTGGCCCAGCGAGGACCGTCCGCGCATCCGTGCGCTGATCCTGCTGCTGGCCAGCCAGGCGCTCGGCACCTACTTCCTGAGCTTCAGTCCGCCGTTTCCGATGTCGCTGCCGCTGTTCGTCTGCGTCTGGATCGGCATCAACGTGGCGATGGCGGTGGCGATCGCGCAGTACGCGCTGCTGGACGTGGGCGTATCGCCCGCCATCGCGCGGCGCGTGCATTGGACCTGGCCGCTGGCCGCGCTGCTGCTGGTGGCGACCTACCTCGGCGCGCGCTGGCAGCCCGAGCGCGCCGATGCGCTGTTGACCGAGGTGATGCACGCGGCCTACTGGTTGGCGCTGCTGGTGGGCGCCGCGGCGGTGGCGATGCTGGCGCTTGCGCTGGTGCGCGAACGCGGCCGACGCTTCATCGAGCGCTCGGTGCTGGCGCTGTGCTGGTCGGCCTTCGTGCTCGATCGCGTCGGCAGCTTGTACGACCTGCATTCGCCCTTCGATGCCGCGCTGCCGCTGACGCTGCCGTGGTCGCCGATCGTCGGCACTTTGCTGGGCCTGTCGATGGTGTTCGCGCTGGCGCGCGAGGCGGCGCAGGCACGGCGCACGGTGTTGCGCGCCAACGATCTGCTGGCGGCCGAGCTGAAGGTGCGCGAGGCGCAGCTGGAACAGAGTTATGCCGAGCGCAACGAGATGCTGCGCGTCGCCGCCATCCAGGACGAGCGCCAGCGCATCGTCCGCGACATGCACGACGGCATCGGCGGACAGCTGGTCGGCCTGAAGATGCAGGTGCACGCGCGCCAGCTGGACGCGGCGGCGTTGGAATCGGCGCTGGACGACAGCATTCACGACCTGCGCCTGATCGTGGACTCGCTCGACACCGCGGAGGACGGGCTGGGCATGGCGCTGATCGCCTTCGAGCGCCGCATCCGCAGCCAGGTACAGGCCGCCGGCCTGCGCTTTGAGTCCGATCAGCAGATGCGCGGCGCGCCGGATCGGCTCGGCGCGCGCGCCACGCTGAACGTGCTGCGTACCCTGCAGGAGGCGGTGACCAATGTGCTGCGGCACGCCCAGGCGAGCAGCCTGCGCCTGGAGTGCCACTGGGAACCGGCGCCGGGCCAGTTGCGGCTGGCGGTGATCGACGATGGCCGCGGCATCGCGGCCGACGCCATGCGTGGCAAAGGCCAGGCGCACATGCAGCAGCGCGCCCGCGCGGTTGGCGGCGAGTTGCGCATCGACTCGCGTCCCGGCCGCACGGCCGTCACGCTGACCGTGCCGCTGCCGGCCTGATCACGGGGCGCTCAGTTCCGCCAGCCCGATGCGCTCCACGCCAGCGCGCCGGCCAGCCGCCAGCAGCGTCGCTACCGTGTCGAAACGCACGCTCTCGCCGGCCTGCAGGCGGAAGGCCGGCTGTTGGTCGCGCGCCAGCCGGCCGGCGCTCTGCAGACGCGCGTGCAACTCGCGCTCGGCGATCGGCTCGCCGTCCAGCGTCCACAGCAGGCTGCCGCCAGTGGCTTCCACGCCGATCAGGAATTTCTGATCGGGCGCCGGTGTCACCTCTTTGGATGGCTGCGCCAGCGGGATCGGCACCCGGTGCGTCAGCAAAGGCGCCGAGATCATGAAGATGATCAGCAGCACCAGCATCACGTCGACCAGCGGGGTGGTGTTGAGATCGGACATCGGCATCGCAGCCTGCTCGCGCATCGGTACGCTCCGCTCGGGGGATGGATGCAGTGTCGGCGCAGTCGCGCTAAGCGAGTTCCGGGCGGCGCATGAACAAAGCTTCAGCTGCGCGCGTGGGCCTGACCTGCGTCAAGGCGCTGACGCGGCACGGCGCCGGACCATGGCGCCCATCCCAGGCGGAGCACACCGATGAGCACAGAGATCGCCGAGCGCGCCAGGCGCGTGATTCAGCAACAGGATCCGGGCGCTGCGGTGGTGTGGGTCGATGGCGCCTTGCAGGTCGAATCGGTGCTGCCGGCGGCGACGCTGGTGGCGCTGCTGCGCGCGCATCAGATCGACACGCAGCAGTCCGAGCGCGGCGACTGCTGCGGTGGCTGCTGCCGCGAGTCCCCGCATGCGTCTTGAGGTGAATCGCGCGGCGCCGGTCGCGTCCGCGCATCCGGCCGAGTTGGCGCGCCTGCTGGCGGCGGCGCCGCACCGCCTGCTGTTCCTCGGCGGCGCCAGTGCGTTGCTGGTGGCGATGGGCTGGTGGACGCTATGGCTGAGCGCTGCGGCGCGCGGCACGCCGATCCAGCCGCCGCCGACGCTGCCGCCCGGCTGGGCCCATGCGCTCGGCATGCAGTATCAGGTGCTGCCGATGTTCATCTTCGGCTTCCTGCTGACGGTGTTCCCGCGCTGGATGGGGCAGCCGGCCTACGCGCGCTGGCACTACGTGCCGGTGGGCCTCTGTTTGTTCGCCGGCTATCTGCTGTTCCACGCTGGCCTGTGCGGGCTGCCGGTGCTGATTCACCTCGGCTGGGCGCTGACCATGCTCGGCTGGGCGATCGGGTTGCTGCTGCTGTTGCGCCTGCTGTGGCGCGATGGCGGGCGCACCTACCACGCCATCGCCTGCTGGTGCGCGCTGGCGATGGGCGCGGTGGGCCTGCTGCTGGCCGCGCGTTTTCTGCACGGCGCCGATCCGCGCGAGGCCTTCGGCGCGATCAAGATCGGCACCTTTGGGTTGCTTCTGCCGATCTATCTGAGCGTCTGCCATCGCATGCTGCCGTTCTTCTCGCAGGCGGTGATCCCGCGTTATGTGATCTGGCGGCCCGGCTGGATCCTGGCGCTGATGCTGACGCTGGTGTACGCGCATCTGCTGCTGGAGCTGGCGCATGCCTACGCCTGGCTGTGGCTGGTCGACGCGCCGCTGGCGCTGCTGGGCCTGATGCTGGTGTGGCGCTGGGGCCTGCCGGCGGCGCGTCGCGTGCGCCTGCTGTTCGTGCTGCACCTTGGCTTTGCCTGGCTGCCGATCGCGTTCGCGCTGTACGCGGCGCAAAGCGCCTGGTTTGCCTGGAGCGGGAACTACCTCTACGGTCGCGCGCCGGTGCATGCGCTGACGGTGGGCTTCTTCGGCAGTCTGCTGGTGGCCATGGTCACGCGCGTCACCCAGGGCCATTCCGGCCGACCGCTGGAGATGGGCCGCATCCCTTGGCTGTGCTTCTGGCTGCTGCAGGGCGTCGTGCTGCTGCGGCTGGCGGCCGAGATCCTGCCGAATGCGCCGCTGTGGCTGGCGCTGGCGGGCCTCGGCTGGCTGCTCGCCTTCCTGCCGTGGGTGATACGCTCGGCCTGGATCCTCACCACGCCCCGAGTAGACGGCGCCCCGGGCTGAGTCAGCGACGCGCCGGGAACCTCGCGGCATTCTGGCGGTCTTTGCAGTCATCGCCAGCGAGACGCGCCGCATGCACGAGATCGAACTCCGCACCTGGCCGCTGCCGCGCGTGCTGTGGATCGAGCTGACCTCGCGCTGTCCTTTCGACTGCGTGTTCTGCAGCCGCAAGGCGCTGCGCGGGGCCGGCGAGCACCTCGATTTCGGGCTGTATCAGCGGCTGATCACGGAACTCGAGGCGCCGCAGATCATCCGCCTCAACTACGCCGGCGAGTCCGGGCACTACCCGCAGCTGGCCGAGGCGGTGGCGCTGGCCGCACGCACCGGCGCCACCGTGGAGCTGGTCAGCGCACTGGCCTCGCTGAAGCCGGAGCGTCTGCAGGCGCTGCTCGACGCCGGGTTGTCGCGGCTGACGGTGTCGCTGCACACGCTGGACCCGCAGCGCTTCGGCGAGATCTATCGCTTCGGCACGCTCGAGGCCATGCAGGCGCGGCTGCAGCAGGTGCTCGACTGGCGCGCGCAGAACACGCGGCCCTTCGTGCTCGATCTGGCCTTCGTCGCCATGCACGAGAATCTGCACGAACTGCCCGCGCTGGCGGCCTACGCGGCCACGCTCGGCATCGAGGTGCTGGCGGTGCATCCGCTGATCGGGCGCGATCCGCTGCCGATGAGCACCGAGCGCGAGCACGTCAACGGCACGCTGCGGCCCAGTTTTCGCGAGGCGCTGGCGCGCACGCTGGCCGAGGCGCGCTCGCGCGCGCCGGGGGTGCAGATCCAGCTGTCCTCGCACGAGCTCAGCGCGCTGCCGCCGCTGGCCGCACATCCGCAGCCGTGGCCGGCCGCGCTGCCGCCGCGGGCGCGCATCGGCGGCTGCGATCAAAGCCCCTTCGACAGCGTGCATGTGCTCGCCGATGGCCGCGTGATCGTCTGCGAGGTCACCGAGAAGGTGGCGCTGGGCGATCTCAAGCGCGAGTCGCTGCGGGCGATCTGGCACGGCCCGGCCTATCGCGCCTTCCGGCTGCGCCATCTGGAAGGCCTGGAGGCGGCCTGCCGCACTTGCGTCTACAAGACCGCCTATCTCCCGGCCCCGCCGCAGGCGCGCCTGCAGGGCGCCCAGGCGGCGGCCGAGCAGTTGCTGCGCGGCTGGCATGCCGACGACGGCAGCGGCGTGCGCTGGTCGGGTGCGCAGGCGGCCTTCTGGTTGCCGGCTCCGGCGCGACCGCGCGAGCTGCTGCTGGAGGGCGTGCTGGCGCAGGCGCCGCCGACGGCGGTGTTCGAGGTGCATATCGACGGGCGCCGGGTGCATCGCCAGGCGCATCGCAGCGGCGACATCCGCCTGCGCCTGCCGCTGCCGGAGCTGGCGCGCGAGCGCGTCACCGTGGAACTCAGCTGCACGCCGGCGAGCAGTCCGCAGGCGCTGGGTGTGGGCAGCGATGCGCGCGAGCTTGGCTTCGCGCTGGTATCGGCCGAGCTGCGATGAGCGGCCTGTCGGTCCTGATCCCCGAGCGCGGCCGGCCGGATCTGCTGGCCGGCACGCTGGCGGCGGCGCAGGCGGCGCTGTCGGCGGTCGCGCTGCCCAGCGAACTGCGCGTGCTGGTCAATGGCGCTCCGGCCTCCGACTACGCGGCGCTGCAGGCGCAGTTTCCGCAGGTGCACTGGGCCTTTGTCGGTCACGCGCTCGGCTTTCACGGCGCCGTGCAGCTGCTGCTGCAGGCGGCCGCGCATCCCTGGGTGTATCTGCTCAACAGCGATATGCGTCTGCACAGCGATGCGCTGTCGCAGTTGCTGCCGCTGCGCGCGCCGGGCGTGTTTGCGATCGCCAGCCAAATACGCTTTGCCGACCCGCACCGGCGCCGCGAGGAAACCGGCTACACATTGCCGGTGCTGAATGCCGACGGCCAGCTGGAATTGCACGACTTGCTGCCGCCCGACGAGACGCCGCGTCTGCATGTCTACGCCGGCGGTGGGGCCTCGCTGTTTCTGCGTGAGCCGCTGCAGCGCTATCTGCGGCTGAGCCAGGCCTACGCGCCGTTCTACTTCGAGGACGCCGATTGGGGCATGCAGGCCTGGGCGGAAGGCTATCGGGTGCTCTACTGCCCGCGCTCGCAGGCCGTGCACGAGCACCGCGCGACCATCGCCCGCTATCACAGCGAGGCAGAGATCCAGGCGGTCATCGCGCGCAATCTGGCGCATTTTCGCTGGCGCTACGGCGATCTCTTCGGCGCGCCGCGACATGGGCCCGGTTTGCGCGAACAGGCCGCGTCGTTGCTGCGCAGCGCCGATCGCGAGCACCGGCAGGCAAGGCTGGCGGTCCTTCGTGGGGCACAGGCCGGACGGCTGCGCGAGTTGCCACAGCCGCAGCGCGTGCCAACGCGGCAGGCTGCGCTGACCTCGGTGATCTCACATTGAAGGTCGGCCGGTGTACTCGGTCAGCACCAGTCCGTTGCCCTCGCTGTCGCTCAGGTACACCTGGCGATAGCCGGGGTTGTGATCGATGCCGGCGCGCGTGTTGATCGCCGGCACCACCGGCAGCTCGGCGCCGGCCCGAAGCGCCACCTCGAGCGCGCCTTCGAGGTCGCGCACCCACAGGCTGAGATAGGTCGACGCCGCCTGCCGGCGCGGCAGATGGTCGATGGCGGGATCGGCTTCGTACAGGCCGAGCACCGCGCGCTCGCCCCACAGGCCCAGCCAGCCCTCGTCGGTGTAGCTGCTCTGTGCGCCGGTCAGCGCGCGCAGTGCGCGCGCGGCGGTCTTCCAGCCGGCCGCAGTGGCCGGGATGCCGGCGTAGTCGAAGGCCAGCGCCAGCGCGGTGGGGCCGCTGCGCTCGGCCAGCAGCAGCACCTCGATGCGCTCGCCGGCGCCGACCACCAGCGTCTGCAGCGCATGCGCACGGCGTTGCCAGGGCGGTGCGCCCAGCGTGTCACGCTGCCGCACCTGTGCCAGCCAGGGGCCGGCGCGCACCGCATGGGCGGGACCGAGCGCCAGCACGCTGGCGGCGCTGGCGCGCAGGCCGGCTTCGAGCGCGCGCCGCTGGCTCGCGCGCCCATGCGCCCAGGCCTGCGTGCGCGTCGCGCTGGCATCCAGCACGGCCGCATCAGGTGCCAGCTGCTTCAGCAATGCATCGATCTCGGCGGTGCGCCAGTGCTGCAGCCACTCAGCTTCGGCCCGCGCCTGCGCTGCGTTCTGGCGCGCGCCGCGCTGCTCGGGATCGAGCCGGAGCTGCGCCGGGCCCGGCAGCGGCGGCGGCGGTGCGGCCAGCGCCACCACACTGCCGCCGGGCTCGTAGCCAAAGCGCAGCTGCAGTCCGCCGAAGTCCTGGACCGTCGGGCGCAGGTCGACGCCGGCCGCCGTTGCAGCGCGCAGCGCCGTCGCGTAGTCGGCCGGATGGATGATCGGCCAGCCGTTCGGCAGCCCGCGCCGCGGCGGCGCTGCGGGCGCTGCGGCGCGACTGTCCAAATAGAGTCGTGAACCGCCGAGTTCGTACACCGCCACGCCATCGACCACCGCCTCGGGCGCACCCAGCAACGGTCGGTAGAAGGCCTGCGCGCGCGGCAACTCCTGCACCGGCAGCACGTAGTCGTAGCTGAAGTTGGGCGTGCCGGCGGCGCCGCTGTCCGGGTCAGCCTCCAGATTGCCGGCATCGGCCTGAAACACCAGCTGCCAGCGCGCCTCGGTACGCCGAAACAGCGCCACCTGGGCGCTCAGATCGTCAAAGCGCCACAGCGTGCCGCCCTCGGTTTCCACCAGGTAATGCAGCAGCGCGGCATCGCCCTCGATGCGCACGTGGACCTGACGCAGCACCTGGCGCAGCGCCAGCGTGCCATCGGCCCGGCGTTCGTAGGCCGACCATTCCTGCGGCAGCGCGGCCAGCACGGCCTCGCGGCCCTGCGCGATGGCCGGCAGCGCCTGTACGGCGCGGACCACATCTGCGGCCAGCAGCGCTTTGCACGCCGCCAGATCGCGAGCACCCCAGGCGCGATGCCAGCCGAGCAGCGCCGCCCGCAGCGGCGCCGACGCCTGCTCCTCAGGCCAATCGGCGTCGGCCAGTTGCACCGAGGCGGCCGCCTGCAGCGAGCCAGCCCAACAGACCAGCACTGCGGCGAGCGCACCGCAGCGCCGGACAGCAGCCTCGATCATGCGCAGTCTCCCGCGGCGAGCGTGCCGGCACGCTAGCACGCTCGCGCAGAGGCTGGTCGTTTCAGTCGATCAGATCGCCCGGCGTCGGCGGCAAACGCGGCATCGTCTGTTCCGGGAAGGGCCCGGTCAGCGCGCCCAGGAAGGCCACGATATCGCTCACCTGCTCATCGCTCAGCGTCTTGTTGAGCTGGGTGGAGGCCATCACGCGGACGGCTTCGTCGATCGTGTGCACCAGGCCGTTGTGGAAGTACGGTGCGGTGTAGCTCAGGTTGCGCAGCGTCGGCACCCGCCACAGATGCGCATCCTCGGCCTTGCCGGTGGCGCTCGCACGCCCCTGATCCGCCAGCAGATCGTACTTGGCCACGTAGGGACTGTCGGCGTAGGTCGGGAACTTCATGAAGAAGCCGGTGCCCGGCGGCAGCTTGGGGCCAGCGAAGGTGGCGCCCTGATGGCAGCTGGTACAGCCCACTTCGGCAAAGGTATTCAGTCCGCGCGCCTGCTGTTCAGTCAGCGCTTTCTCCTCGCCCTTTGCATAGCGGTCGTAGGCGCTGTTCGGCGTGATCAGCGTGCGCTCGTAGGCGGCAATCGCCTGCGCCGCGTGATCCAGCGTCACCGCATCGTCGCCGCCAAAGGCGCGCTGGAAGTAGGGCGCGTAGCCCGGAATCTTGCGGATGCGGTCGATCACCGCATCGAGGTTGGCCATGCCCATCTCGATCGGATTGGCCGGCGGCCCCTTGGCCTGATCCTCCAGACTGGCGGCGCGGCCGTCCCAGAACTGGGTGGACAGGAAGGCCGCATTCCACACCGTCGGCGCATTGCGTCCGCCGACATGACCATGCACGCCGATCGAGGTCGGGCGATGGTCATCGCCGCCTTCCATGACGTTGTGGCAGGAAAAGCAGGACACCGTGCCGGTCGAGGACAGGCGCGGATCGAAGTACAGCATCTTGCCGAGCTCGACCTTCTCCGGCGTGGTGGGATTGTCCGCCGGCGCCGGCGCTTCGGTCGGCAGCGCTTCCCAGTTGGCCGCCTGGGCCAGCGGTGCGCACAAGGCCGTCAACAGAGCCAGATAGACAGGTTTGATCATGGCGCGGACCTCCAGAGAGTGGACTGAGGGCCACGATGGGCGGCGTTCCTGAAGGCAGAATTACGATGCCGGCGAGCGCGGGAGCGCGCTGGCCCCGGGTCGTGCTGGCCCTTGTAAGCCGGCTGCGCCGTTCCGCTTGCGCAGCATGCGGCGCATCCGCCACGATGGCGGCCCCTGCGCGCACGCATCGCCTGACCCGGGAGCGCTCCATGTGGCAATGGCTCAAACGCTGGTTCCGCCGCACGCCGACCGCGCCGCAGGTGGAGGCGCAGGTCTGGCATTTCCGCATCAAGGGCGGACGGGCGGAAATCGGCGCGGTCAACGATGCGTTGGAGCGCGCGGCGATGGCCGGCGAGGTGCCCGAGATGGCGATGCGCGCCATGCAGGTGGCGCTCGATGAACTGCTCACCAATGCGATCACCCACGGCAAGGTGTCGCTCAACGATCCGATGCAGGTAGATCTGATCGTCGAGGCGCAGGCCCTGCGCGCGGTGGTCAGCCACGCCGGTCCGCAGTTTGATCCCACCCAGGTGGCGGCCCCGGACCTCGACGCCGGCATCGCCGAGCGCGAGGTCGGCGGCCTAGGCCTGCACCTGGTGCGCTCGATGATGGACGAGTTCAGCTACGAGCACATCGATGGCCGCAATGTGCTGCGGCTGGGCAAGAAGTTCGGCTGAGGCGCGCTCAGCTTTGGCGAGCGTGGAGCCAGGAGCGGGGCAGGGGTCAGGGGTCGGGGGACCAACACTGCCGCGCTTCCGTGCACCGTCGCGGGTACCTGTTTGCGGTCCGAGTAAGCGCGCCCAAGGCGAGACACGGACTCTGTCAAGTATCGTGGCCGATTCAGCCCGTCCCGAAGGGTTGCGGCCAGAATCGTCCGCCGCGTCAAACCAGTCCTTGGCCAGACGGCCGGGCTAGACCTTTGGACCGCGCCTGGCGCCACGCGACTGTGCCGCGCAGGCGTCGCAGTGCTGGTCCCCCGCCCCCCGACCCTCGCCCCGCTTTTGCTCCTCCGCGCTCAAGTTTCCTAGAACGTCACATAGCGGCTCCAGAAATCGCAGTAGGACTTGCGATAGTTGGGGAGCAGTCCGCGCCGGAGGTCGTCGAATTCGATGGCGACATCGTCGTTCTGCAAACGCCGCGGCCACGTCGGATCGCTGCCGCCGTTGGGATCGCCGGTGGCGGCGAAGCGCGTCCAGTAGCGCTGCATCTGCGCGGCGAGATCGGCTTCGGCGCTGCTGGCGCCGTTGATCGGCCCGAACACGAACGCCAGTTCCGCGCCGTGGAATGCCCCATAGATTGCACTGGCGTTGGCAAACACGTGGGTATAGACGTAGCGCCAGGTTGGCCGGTCAAAGGCCGCATGGTTGCGGGTGTAGGCGGCGTTCGGGCAGGCGAACTGCAGGTCGTCCAGCAGATCGGCATAGGCATACCAGGGCTGCGGATAGGCGCTGGCCGGATACAGCTCCAGCACCTGCGGGTACAGCGCCGGGAAAGTGCTGCGTACCAAGGCCTCATACTCGGCCACCGTCTGTGGGCGGCCGCTGGTGGGCAGCAGCACGGTCATCTCATCGGCATTGATGCCGGCAATCAGCGGCACCGCGGCGGCGCGGCCCATCTGCACCGCGATGCCCGGTCCTTCCAGCAGGCTGTAGTCGTCCTCGATCAGTCCGAACTTCTCGCCCGTGCGGCCAAAACCGACGGTGGGATTGCTGACCTCGATCAGGCTCTCCCAGCTGGCGGCGCGCACGCAGGCCTTGCGGTCGCTGGCGTTCTGGCAGCCCGCCGCGGCCTGCACGCGCTCGCCCTGGGCATAGGCCGAGGTGGCGCTGGCGTCGAGTGCCGGCAGGCTGCGCAGACAGCCGCCGCTTTCCATGATGGCGCGCTGGAACAGTCCGCGCGCCAGCGGGCTGGCGAGCAGCGCGCAGGTGGACAGGCCACCGGCTGACTCGCCGAAAATGGTGACGCGATTCGGATCGCCTCCGAAGGCCGCGATGTTCGCCTGCACCCAGCGCAACGCGGCGATCTGGTCGAGCAGGCCGTAGTTGCCGGCGCTGGGATAGTCGGGCGCCTCGGCGTTGAATTCGCGCATCGCCATAAAACCCAGCGGACCCAGTCGATAGTTGATGCTGACCAGCACCACGCCGTCGTCGGCAAGCTTGGCGCCGTCGTAGACCGGCGAACCATCCGGGCGCAGCTCCACCGCCGAGCCTTGCACCAGCCCGCCGCCGTGTATCCACACCATCACCGGCCGCTGGGCGCCCTCGCGCAGCGCCGGCGTCCACACATTGAGCTGCAGGCAGTCCTCGCTGCGGAAGCGCACGCTGCTGTCGTAGAGGCCATCGCTGACCGCCTTTTGCGGACAGCCTCCGAGCAGCTCGCTGGCGAGCAGCGGCTGCGTGCGCGCCGGCGCGGCTTGCGGCGCGCGCCAGCGCAGGCTGCCCAGCGGCGGCGCCACGTAGGGAATGCCGGCAAAGCGCACGATGCCGGCGCCGAGTTCGGTGCCGCGGACCAGACCCTCGCGGGTGGCAGCCACCGCCGGAGGCGTCGGCGCCCGCGTCAGCAGGCGCAAAGGGCGCTCGGTGCGCGCATAGCGGCCCCCGTTGCCGTAGGGATAGCTCAGATCGAAGGCGATGCGGTTGTCATCGACGTCATTGCGCGGCGTCACCAGCCGCAGGCTGACGCTGCCGGCAGCCTGCGGCTGCAGGGGGCTGGCGGCACAGCTGCGGCAATAGCCGCGAGCAAACTGGAAGGCGCCGCTGTACTCGGTGCTGGGGGCCGGGCCACCGGCGTAGGCCCAGCGCGGCATGCCCTCGCCGTCGTAGACGTACAGCGTGTGGAAGGCGCTGACCGCACCTGGCGACCCGAACCAGTAGCTGATCAAGCCCCAGCCGATGTCGGACTCACCCGCGTACCAGCTGCCCGATAGCGCCGATTCCGCCGCACCGCTGGGCGGCACGATCGGCTCCAGGCACCAGCGCAGGGCTTCGCCAGCGATGCTGAAGCGAAAATCGTAGCGCTCGCGCGCATCCGGTCGACTGCTGCCATCGCCACAGCTGGAATCGCTCGCCACCCGCGTCAGGGTGGCGCCGGGGTAGCTGGCGACCACGCGCGCGGCCGGAGACGGCGCGGCATCAAAGCGGTACTCGCTCAAGGTCAGCGTGCCGCTGTCGCCGGCAAAGGGCCCGCTGATCAGATACCAGATCGGCTGGCCATCGCGCTCGAAGGTGTAGAAGGTGCCGTAGATCTGGTCGCCTACGACCTGCAGATCCAGGCCATGACCGGCGCGCGTGCGGTCGTAGTACAAGCCGGAGGCGGGCGCCGCGGCCAGCGCGGGCAGACCGAGGCAGAGCAGCAGCAGAAAGATCAGGCGACGCATGGCGATCCTGGCGGTGGGTGGGCCTTCCGTGGCCCAGGTGACATCCTGCCGCTGGCAAACGCGGCGGCAGGGGATTGGTTGACGGCAACGCGCTCACAGTCCGCGTGCGATGATCGCGCCCTCTCGCCCCGAGTGTCTCCGATGGATCGCCCTGTCGTCTTGATCACTGGCGCCGCGCGCCGCGTCGGCGCCACCATCGCCCGCCGACTGCATGGCGCCGGCTACGATCTGGCGCTGCATTACCGCCACTCGGCAGACGAGATGCGGGCACTGCAGTCAGAGCTGGAGGCGCTGCGCCCCGGCAGCACGCTGGCGTTGCAGGCCGATCTCAACGATCTGCCCGCCACCCAGGCGCTAGTCCCGCAGGCCTTGGCGCACTACGGCCGGCTGGATGCGCTGGTCAACAACGCGTCCAGCTTCTATCCGACGCCACTGGACCAGATCAGCGAGGCGCAGTTTGCCGACCTGATGGCCACCAATGCGCGCGCGCCGCTGTTCCTGGCACAAGCCGCCGCCCCGGCCCTGCGCGCAGCGCGCGGAGCGATCGTCAATCTGGTCGACATTTACGCCGAACGTCCGCTGGCGCGCTATCTGCCCTACTGCATGGCGAAGGCAGCGCTGGTGGCGCTGACCTACGGGCTGGCGCGCGAACTCGGCCCCGAGGTGCGCGTCAACGCCATCGCGGCCGGCAACATCCTCTGGTCCACCAACCCGGAGAAGGCGGAGTCGCTCAACACGGTGATCGAGCGCACCGCGCTGAAACGCCAGGGGGAGCCTGAGGATCTGGCCGGCGCCGCGCTGTTCCTGCTGCGCGACGCCGGCTATGTCACCGGTCAGGTACTGCGGGTGGACGGCGGGCGCTGGTTGAATGTCTGAGTCGGCCTTGTGCATGCCACGTTAATGGCCGCTTACTATCACTTGCCGAAGTGCATACTCACGCTCGACGTCAGAACCTTCAGTATCCGCCTCGGCAATTTAGCGTACCGTTGTTCCACGTGCACCGCACCTGGCCGTTGATGCTGATTATTCCATTGGGCACTTCGACGCCAGGAATTCTGCTGGCGTGATCGAGAAAGTTTCCAGCGAGTGCCGAATTGGGGAAACTGTGAGTTCCGACAAAACGCCATGCATTGTCGGGAGTCATGATGTCGTTCCCAGCCGGATCGCGCGCCTCCGTGCGTTCTCCATTCGGGTTGGTCTGACTATTGAATACATAGACTGCGTGCGAGCCATCCTCAAACTCTACGAGAACCGAGATGATTGCAACATCGCCGCCGCCAATAATGACATGAGCTGCAGTTACTGCCCAGTCCATAATGCGACCGATCGCGCTGATTGAATTTAGTATTCTCGCAATCGCGTTCCGGACGTCGGTTTCGACGCTGGCAGAGCGTACGACATCATATGCTGACCTGCCGCCACGCACGCAGTCGGTCTCCGGGCAGTACGGCAGATTCAGGTTATTTACCGATACCACGGTGTCCACTTTCATGCTGCCATTGGAGGCTCGGTACAACGCCGCCCATGTATCAGCGAATTCCTGATCGTCTTGCGCCAGCGCAATCTCGGTAGCCACATTTCGCAAAATGCAGTCTTCCTTCGGCTTTGATGCGAGTGCCCCCTGTTGCCCGCGAAGAGGATCGCAACCGGGCCCCTGCATTTGCCGTTCGATATAGAATTTTTTCGCCCAGCCTTGCGCCGGATTCATTACGGCCCGCTCGTAAGGTGCGAAACCAGCTAGAACCAGCGATGCGGCTTCGTCCGGAGAGCAGGTATCGCACCGAATCCATTCGGTCGCGACGGCACTTGTCGACCAAGCAAAAGCCATCAAGGCAACAGCATAACCAGCAACACGCATTCCATTCTCCAAGAAATAAGTAGGGATCCCCCGTCGCTGTCTGGCATTGTGCCAGAATGTGAATCGAAATGCAAAAAAGGCGGGCCCAGATCTTCCCGATGGAGCGTCGCGTCGCGCTCAGTTGCCCACGCAGCTCTCGTTGGTCGGCAGCGTCAGGCTGCGCACCGGGATGCTGCCGTTGCCGTAGATCGAGGTGTAGCTGAAGGCGCCGGCGTCGCAGCCGACGAAACGCACCGTCAGTCGACCCCAATTCGGGTTGCTGGTGACTTGGGCGGCCTGGAAGGCGCTGCCGAACTGGCCGCCTTCGCTGATCTGCACCGGCACTTCCACCGAGGTGGCGCCCCAGTTGAAGCTGGCCAGACCCACCAGCCAGATCTGCTTGCCCTGGTAGAAGTCGTACCAGGACACCACCAGCAGCGGGCCGTTCTCGGTGCCGGACGGTTGCGCGATTTCCAGGAAGAAGCCCTTGCCGGCGTTGGCCGGGTCGTACCAGGTGCCGGTGTGCAGCGGCAGGATCGGAAACTCGTCGGCGGCCACGCGGACGGCGCGCTTCAGCAGCGGAATGCGCACCGGCTGCTCCGAGTTGGCGAACAGCGGCGTCGTGTTGATGCCAGCCAGCGTCTTCGAACCGAACACCAGCTTGCCGAAGACGGTGAAGTTGCCGTTCAGATTGGTGTTGTTGCCGGTGTTGAAGAAGAAATCACTGGTAGCGCTGGCGGTGTTCGGTGGATTGCCCGACAGCGCCATCGCGATGGTGCCCGGCGTGTTCAGCAGGCCGTTGTTGCGCTCGCTGGCGATCGCGCTGAAGCGGGTCACCGGGGATCCATCGGCCTTGAAGCCACCGCCCTGGACGACGAAGTTCGACACCACGCGGTGGATCAGCGTGTTGTTGTAGGTGCCCTCGTCCACATAGCGCAGGAAGTTGGCGCTGGTGATCGGCGCCCGCACCGTGTCCAACTCGACCAGCAGCGGGCCGCGATCGGTATCGAGAAGCACGCGCGTGTTCTGTGCCGGCAGCGCGGCGGCCAGGCACAGCAGGGAGACAGCCAGCAGGCAGCGTAGGTACATGAGGCGATCCAGCAAGCGAGAAGCGGCGAGGATAAGACAGGACGCCGCCTCGGCACGAGCGCTGACCGAGGCGACTGAAGACGATGGGGGCGACTCAGCGCCACCGTACCGGCGACATCGCCGCGCAGGCGCCGCATGGCTGGTCCCGCGGCCCTTGCCCCGCTTCTGCTTCTCCGCACTTGTGTTTGGAAAGCCCCATGTCTCGCCTCGGGCGCGCTGACTCGCGCAGGAAGTCGTACCGGCGACATCGCCGCGCAGGCGCCGCATGGCTGGTCCCCCGCCCCCTTGCCCCGCTTATGCTCCTCCGCTCTTCTGATTGGCAAGGCTCCATGTCTCGCCTCGGGCGCGCTGACTCGCGCAGGAAGTCGTACCGGCGACATCGCCGCGCAAGCGCCGCATGGCTGGTCCCCCGCCCCCCGCCCCCCGCCCCTTGCCCCGCTTCTGCTCCTCCGCCCCCAAGCGGGCCTCTAATGCCCGTTTTCCTACCGTTCGTCGGGAAAAGTGGCCCCAGGTGAGACATTCGGCGCCCGACGGACATTTAACTCATCGGGAAGGCGCTCAGCTCACTGATCGGGTCACTCTCTCGGACTAGGCTGGATCAGTGGGCACCCCGTCGCCACGGGCGCAATCCCTTCCAAACGCCGCAGCGGTCGCTCCCCCGTGACCGCTGCGGTTTTTTTTGCCTGTCGCCCGGCCGGCCGACGGCGCGGGCTGAGGTCCGCTGCTGCGGGCGATAGACTCCGTGCTTCCTCCCAGAGACACAGGACGAGCATGTACGCGCTCTATTACTCGCCCGGCGCCGCCAGTTTGGTGGTGCACTGGCTGTTGATCGAACTCGATGTCCCGCACGAACTGCGCCGGTTGAACCTGCAGGAAGGCGAACACAAGCGCGCCGACTACCTGGCCTTGAACCCGAATGGCGTGGTGCCGACGCTGATCGTCGACGGCCAACCGGTGGCCGAATGCGCCGCGCTGGTGCTGCTGCTCGCCGAGCGTCACCCGGACGCCCATCTGGCCCCGGCGCCGGGTACGCCGGAGCGCGCCGTGTACCTGCAGTGGGTGCTGCACCTGGCCAACACGCTGCAGCCCGCCTTCCGCCTCTGGTTCTACCCGCACGAGGGCGCTGGCGAGGCGCATGCCGACGCCACCAAGGCGCTGGCGCAAGCGCGTATCGAAGCAGTGTTTGACCGCCTGGACGCGCACTTGGCGACTCGTGGCCCCTACCTCTGTGGCGAACAGCGCAGCGCCGCCGATTTCCTGGCTACCATGCTGATGCGCTGGTCGCGCAACATGCCCAAGCCAGCCACCGAATGGCCCGCCCTGGCCGCCCTCGCCGCACGCATGAAGGCTCTGCCCAGCTTCAAGACGCTGTACGAACGCGAAGGCTTGAGTGAGTGGGCCTGAGCGCAAGAGCACGAGGGCGCGCTTAAGCAGAGCGGAGGGCACGAGGGCACGCAGGAGCTTGAAGCCAAAAGCGAAGCACTGCCATGGTGGTTTGGTGCTTGACACAGGCTCCTGGCCTGCGAGCCTTTTCGTGCCCTCGATCCGGCCCGTCGGCATAGCCGCCGGGCGCTCCGGCCAGCGCGCGGCTGCGCCGCGCAGGCGCTGCCCTTCGCCCCTCGTCCCTTATGCCCATCCGGCATAAGCTAGGCCCTGGCGCTCATTTCTTGCGGACGTCTACACGTCCATAGGATGAGGCGTCCGTCCGGGGATCCGTCCGATGCGCCTGTATCCGCTGTTTGCCGATTTGAAAGACCGCTGCGTGCTCGTCGTCGGTGGCGGTCATGTGGCGGAGCGCAAGATTCGGATGCTGCTCGACAGCGGCGCCGTGGTGCATGTGGTGGCGGAGCGCTTGTCGCCCTGGCTGCGCGAGCAGGCGCGCGACGGGCGGCTCAGTCACCGTGCGCTGACCTTTTGCCCGCAGCAACTGGACGGCGTCTGGCTGGTGATCGCGGCCACCGACGATGGTGCCTTGCACCGGCGCATTGCCGACGCGGCGGCGCAGCGGCAGTTGTGGATCAACGTGGTCGACGACGCGGCGCTGTCCAGCTTCCAGGTGCCGGCGGTGATCGACCGTTCGCCGCTGCTGGTGGCGATCTCCTCGGCGGGCAGCGCGCCGATGCTGGCGCGCTCGGTGCGAGAGCGCATCGAGCGCTTGCTGGCGCCGACGCTGGGCACGCTCGCCGGCCTGTTGGAGCGCTGGCGCGAGCGTATCCGGCGACGTTTTCCGGATCTGCGCGCGCGCCGCGAGTTCTACGGCGCGCTGCTGGAGGGCGCGGTGGCGCAGCAGGTCGCCAACGGCCGCCCGGCGGAGGCCGAGCGCGCGTTGGAGCAGTTGCTGGCGCGCGCCGGCGCGGCGCCGGCGGGCGAGGTCATCCTGGTCGGCGCCGGGCCGGGTGCGCCGGGGTTGCTGACGCTGGATGGCCTGCGCGCGCTGCAGCGCGCCGATGTGATCCTGCACGATCAGCTGGTCAGTGAGGAGATCCTGGCGCTGGCGCGGCGCGATGCCGAGCGCATCGATGTGGGCAAGCGCGGTGGCGGCGCGCATACGCCGCAGGCCGAGATCCACGCGTTGCTGATCGAGCACGCGCGCCGCGGCCAGGTGGTCGTGCGCCTGAAGGGTGGCGATCCTTTCATCTTCGGACGCGGCGGCGAGGAGCTGCAGGCGCTGCGTGCCGCCGGCATTGCGTACTCGGTGGTGCCGGGACTGACTGCCGCCAGCGCATGCGCCGCCTACGCCGGCATTCCGCTCACCCATCGCGATCACGCGCAATCGGTGCGGCTGGTCACTGCGCACTGTGCGCGCTCGGTCGATCGCCTGGACTGGGCGGCGCTGGCCGCCGATCGGCAGACGCTGGCCGTGTACATGGCCGGCGCCGTGCTCGGCACGCTGCGCGAGCGCCTGCTCGCCCACGGCCGCGCGCCCGGCACGCCGATCGCGCTGATCGAGAACGGCACGCGCGGCGAGCAGCGGGTGATCAGCGGCGTACTGGACGAGCTGCCGGCGCTGGCCGCTGCGCACGGGCTGGCATCGCCCGCGCTGTTGATCATCGGCGAGGTCGCAGCGCTCGCCCGCGATCTGCACTGGTACGGCGAGGCGCCCACGATCGGTCTGCCGGCCACGCGCTACGCGCAGGCAGCCTGAGCGCGCGCCGACTCATCAAGCAACGCCAGGCAGCGACCCGCGACGCGACAGTGCCAACCAAGCGCCGCAGTGCGGGTCTCCCGCGCTTGCTGCCCCGCACCCATGTTCGGCAAGCGTCCTGGTCCCGCCTTGGGCGTGCTTACTCGCTCTGCAAACTGGCGACCGCGCAACGCAGGCACCGCAAGGCTGGTCCCACGCCCCCTGAACCCCACCCATGTCCGGAAAGAGTCCCGGTCTCGCCTTTGGCGTGCTTGCTCGCTCTGCAAACTGGCGACAGCGCAACGCAGGCACCGCATGGCTGGTCCCACGCCCCCTGAACCCCACCCATGTCCGGAAAGAGTCCCGGTCTCGCCTTTGGCGTGCTTGCTCGCTCTGCAAACTGGCGACAGCGCAACGCAGGCACCCCAAGGCTGGGCCCACGCCCCCTGCCCCCCGCCCCGCTTTTGCCCAGACACCCATGTTTGCTACGGGCCTCCCAGTAGCACGCACCCGGCGCCGATTCGCTGCGCCCGCGCAATCCCAAAGGCGAGTGTGCACTCGCAGCATTTCCTTGTACTCTCGGCGCACAGGAACGGTTCAGGATTGCCTTGTCGGGTCGATCCCACGCTCCTTCGTAGCTGCGGGCCCCGTCGCCCGCCCGCTTGCGGCAGCGCAAGATCGGCGCGAAATCGACGTGGCACGCTGACATCCATCCAGGCTGGGCGCTGAAGGGGCGAGTGATGAGTGAGAGCGTGATGACGGGTGCGGAGATCGTGGTCAAGGCGCTGCAGGATCAGGGCGTACGCCACATTTTCGGATACCCGGGCGGCGCGGTACTGCCGATCTACGACGCTCTGTTCAAGCAGGACATCGTCGAACACATTCTGGTCCGGCACGAGCAAGGCGCCGCGCACGCGGCCGAAGGCTATGCGCGTTCCACCGGCAAGGCCGGCGTGCTGCTGGTCACCAGCGGCCCCGGCGCCACCAATGCGGTGACCGGCCTCGCCGACGCGATGATGGATTCGATCCCGCTGGTGTGCATCACCGGCCAGGTGCCTACGCATCTGATTGGCTCGGATGCCTTCCAGGAGTGCGACACAGTGGGCATCACCCGCGCCTGCACCAAGCACAACTTTCTGGTGAAGGACGTCGGTGATCTGGCGCGCGTGCTGCACGACGCCTTTCACATCGCCACCAGCGGCCGTCCTGGCCCGGTGGTGGTCGACATTCCCAAGGATGTGCAGTTCCGCCGCGGCGACTACAGCGGCCCGAGCAATATCGTCCACCGCACTTATCGCCCGCGCACCAAGGGCGATCCGGCGCGCATTGAGCAGGCGGTGGCGCTGATGGCGAGCGCGCGCCGGCCGGTCTTCTACACCGGCGGTGGCGTGATCAACGCCGGCCCGCGCGCCTCCGAGTTGCTGCGCGAACTGGTGCAGCTGACCGGCTTCCCGATCACCTCGACGCTGATGGGCCTCGGCGCCTATCCGGCCAGTGGGTCGCAGTGGCTGGGCATGCTTGGCATGCACGGCACCTACGAGGCCAATCTGACGATGAACCGCTGCGACGTGATGATCAACATCGGCGCGCGCTTCGATGATCGCGTCACCGGCCGGCTGGACGCCTTCTCGCCCGGCTCGAAGAAGATTCATGTCGACATCGACCCGTCGTCGATCAACAAGAATGTGCGCGTCGACATTCCGATCATCGGCGACTGCGCCGAGGTGTTGGCGGAGATGCTGGCGCTGTGGAAGGCCAAGGCCTACGCCGCGGATGCCGCCGCGCTGGCCTCGTGGTGGACGCAAATCGACGGCTGGCGCGCGCGCCGCTCGCTGGCGTACCGACAGACCGGCGAGGCGATCAAGCCGCAGTACGCGGTGGAGCGTCTGTACCAACTGACGCGCGGCCGCAAAACCTACATCACCACCGAAGTCGGCCAGCATCAGATGTGGGCCGCGCAGCACTACCATTTCGACGAGCCCAATCGTTGGATGACCAGCGGCGGTCTCGGCACCATGGGTTACGGCATTCCGGCCGCCGTCGGCGTGCAGACCGCGCATCCTGAGGCGCTGGTGATCGACATCGCCGGCGAGGCCAGCGTGCAGATGACCATGCAGGAGATCTCGACCGCCGTGCAGTACCGGCTGCCGATCAAGATCTTCATCCTGAACAACGAATACATGGGCATGGTGCGCCAGTGGCAGCAACTGCTGCACGGCGGCCGCTACGCCCATTCCTACTCCGAGGCGCTGCCCGATTTCGTCAAGCTGGCCGAGGCCTACGGCGCCAAGGGCATCCGCGCCAAGACGCCGGACGAACTCGACGCGCGCATCCAGGAAATGATCGACCACGACGGCCCGGTAATCTTCGACTGCGTCGTCGAGAAGCTCGAAAACTGCTACCCGATGATCCCCTCCGGCGCCGCCCACGACGAAATGATCCTGCCCGACGCCGTCGACGGCGCGGGTGTGTCCGAGGCGGGGAAGATGTTGGTGTAGCGGAAGGCCTTGAACGCTGGAGCGTTACGAGTGAAGGGCTAAAAGTTAAAAGTTAAGAGTGAAGGGTGAAGCGCTGGGAGTTGGAGGCGCAGCCCGCCCGATCTGATTTACTTTTCACCTTTTCACTTTTCACTGGTCTCGCGACATCCCCGATTAGATCGACAAACCATCACAAACCGCCGAGTCCACCGCCATGTCCCAACCCGCTTCCGCCTATTTTCTGGTCGATTCCAAGCCACGTCCGGTGAAGACCACGCTGTCGATCACGGTCGACAACGAGGTGGGTGCGCTGGCGCGGGTGGTGGGCTTGTTCGCCGGCCGTGGCTACAACATCGAGTCGCTGACGGTGGCCGAGACCGACCACACCAAGCACACCTCGCGGATCACCATCGTCACCTCCGGCACGCAGGACGTGATCGATCAGATCAAGGCGCAGCTGGGGCGGCTGGTGCCGGTGCATCGCGTGGTCGATCTGGCCGTGGACAAGCCGGGACTGGAGCGCGAGATGGCGTTGATCAAGATCGCCAGCAGCGGCGAGCAGCGCGCCGAGGCGCTGCGCCTGGCCGAAGTTTTCCGCGCCCGCGTGATCGACATCTCTCCGCAGAGCTTTGTGTTCGAGCTCACCGGCACGCCGGTGAAGATCGACGCTTTCGTCGAGATGATGATTCCGAACGGCCTGGTGGAACTCTCGCGCACCGGCGTGGTGGCGATTGGTCGCGGGGCTGACGCGACTTAAGATCTCGGAACTCGGAACTCGGAACTCGGAACTCGGAACTCGGAACTCGGAACTCGGAACTCGGAACTCGGGACTCGGGACTCGGGACTCGGGACTCGGGACTCGGGACTCGGGACTCGGGACTCGGGACTCGGGACTCGGGACTCGGGACTCGGGACTCGGGACTCGGGACTCGGGACTCGGCGGGTTAGCGGAGAGGAAGTAGCGCGGCTCCGTGCGCGCAAGGGGCGGCGGATGGGCGGTTTGCCACATCGCGCCGGCGGCCGCGGCTTTTCCTACGCAACGCCTGGCTGGCCGGCCGGCAGCTCATAAATCGGCCCGCCGTCTTCGATGTGCACATGCTGGCCTGGGTGGAAGCCGGCTTCGCAAAGCGCCTGTGCCAGATCCTGACCACGCGGATCGACCTGCCCGATGGCGGCCTGCGCATCGGACTGCAGCACGGATACCACCAGCGGGTGCCGCGGCAGCAGGGCGGCGACGTGGGTGAGCCAGTCCTCGCCGTAGCGCTGCCAGGCGCGCTGTGGGTCTTCTGGATAGAAGTGCCGGCCTAGCCCCTGCCAGAAGGGCGAGCTGCCATCGGCGGCGCGCACGCCGGGGAGCGCCGCGATGATGCGCGGCAGCGCATCGGGTCGCGCCACGCCGGATGCCTGCTCATGTTGGATCAGCGTCAGCGCCGAGCGCACCAGCAGCACCCGCAATCGCCCCTGTTCCTCGCGGAGCAAGGATGGGTCGACTGCGATCAGACTGAGCTCGGTGGCGCCGGTGTGATCGTTGCCGAGCAGCAGCGTGCGCTCGCGCCTGAACATGCCGAGGTCGGGGGCGGCGTGGACGCGATAGCCGACGTGGAACCAATAGCGCGGCTGGCGCAGCCCGATGCGGTGGCGGATGCGCACACAGCCTTGCGGTACGGCGTCGCCGTCGATCGCAAAGGCCAACAGCAGCACATCGTCGGGATCGCCATCGACGAAGGTGGCCGACTCCAGCTCCCAGCTGGGCAGCAAAGCCGAGAGCAGCGGCAGATCGGCGCTCTGCGCGGCGCGCAAGGTCCAGCCCTTCATGCCTGCACTCCTTCGGGCAAATCAAACTCCGCGGCACGCGCACGCGCGCCCTCCGGGAGCTTCAGCAGCTCCCGCGTGGCCGCATCCAGCCGCAGCGCGCCGGCGCTGACCGGCGCCTGTACCAAGGTGGCGCGAAATTCGATGCGCGATTGATTGATCACCAGCTGCCAGGCCGGCGGCACGCGGCGTACCGCAGCATCGGCGGCGCGCACGCGCAGCAGGCGCGAGCGGCTGACCGACTTCAGCATCGCCAGCCGCTCCTGCACGGTCGGCCCGCCGTCGAAGATGTCGAGATAGGTATCGGCATCGAAATCCTCGTCCAGCAGAATGGAGAAGGGCAGCTCGGCAATCGGATGCAGCTGGCCAATGGCGAACTGCGCCTCCTCCGGCAACAGCGGCACGTAAATCGGCGAGGGCGGCATCAGATCGGCAATGAAGGCCTTGCTGCGGCCGCCGGTGAGGCGCTCGACGGTGGGGTAGTCCATGCCAAAAAAGCGCCGGCCGACCGCATCCCAAAACGGACAGCGCCCGCTGTCATCCGCCATGCCGGCGCTCTCGGCCGCCACCCGATCCGCAAAACGTGCGGCATGTTCGGCAATGAACAACAGCCGCGCCCGCGACAGCAGCTGCGGCGCCAGCGTGTGCCGGTAGGCGGGGTCGATGTGGTAGCTGATCAGCAGCGTGACATCGGTCAGGTCGTGGCACAGGTGCAGCGTGTGGATGCGATTGCTGACCCCGAGCGGCTTGCTGCTGTGGACGACGAACTCATTGCGGAAGCTGTAGAAGCGATCCGAGAAGCCGGCGCGCGCGGCGATGCCGCTGATGCCGATAACGCCGCCGGTCTGGCGATCGTCCAGCGCAAAGAGGTAAATCTCTTCGCCGCTGGCGTCCTCGGTGGCGAAGGAATGCAGCGAGCGCTGCAGGCGATCGGTCAGAAAGGCGCGGTCGTAAGGCAAGGTGGTGATGCCCACCGGGCTGGCCGCGGCAAAGCGCTCCAGCGCCGGCAGATCGTCGGCCGCACATGGTCGCAACAGGAAGCGCGCAGAGTCGGGAGACATCGGGCTCATCGAAGGTCCTCTTGGGCGTCGGCAGCGCCGCCCGTTGCAGTAGGGCCGGCCTCGCGCCAGGCGGCGGCGCGGGCGCTGCGCTCATCGCGCGGGGTGCGGCCGAAACAGTTGCGATAAGCGTTGGAGAAATGCGCGCCGGAGGTGAAGCCGCAGCTCAAGCCGATCTGCAGGATCGACTGCGAGCTGCGCTGCAGCAGACGCCGGGCGCGTTCCAGGCGCTGCTCCAGATACCAGCGTGAAGGCAAGGTGTCGAGATGCTGCTTGAACAGCCGTTCCAGCTGGCGCCGCGACACGCCGACCAGTTGCGCGATGTCCTCGGTCGACAGCGGTTCGCTCAGATTGGCTTCCATCAGCGCCACCGCTTCGGCCAGCTTGGCGGAGCCGCCCAGGCGCGCGCTGTCCGGCGCCACCTGGTGGTCGTCGGCGGCGCGCAGGCGCTCGAGGCCGAAATGCGCCAGCAGTTGGCGCGTCAGGCGCTCGCCGTGGCGCAGTCCCAGCCAATGGATCATCAGATCCAGCGCGCCGGCGCCAGCGCCGCTGAGGCGGTTGCGATCCAGCTCGTATAGCCGCTGCGAGACAATCACCTGCGGGCAGCGCGCCGCCAGTTCCGCCGTATGCAGCACGGGCACGGTGCATCGATAGCCGTTCAACAGACCGGCCTCGGCCAGCCAGGCCGCACCGGTGCCGAGGCCGCCGAGCAGGCCACGCTGACGATCGAGTTGGCGGCCATGTTGAGCCAGTTCTGCCAGCGCTGCCGCATCGCCGGCACCCGGCAGACGCTCGGAGACGACAAACAGACCGCTCAGCGCCGGCAGCAGCGCCGCGTGCAGTGCGCCGGACACGCTCATGGATTCGCCGCCGGCTGCAGGCACCGGGCGTCCGTCGCGCGACAGCAGCAGTACGTCGATGGCCAGTTCCGCCACCAGTTCATCGGCCACCCGCAGCACCTCGGTCGCACTCGCCAGACTCAGCAGCGAGTAGCCGGGGATCAGCAGGAAGCCGTAGCGCTGGCGCATCGGATCAGGCGGACAGCAGCGGCCCGCTGCGCAGCGCCGCAGTGCCGGCCACCTTGGCGATGCTCATGCCCGCATGCACGATGCGCACGCTCTCGCGGGCGTAGAGCAGGCCATCGACCGGACTGGTCAGTGCGGTGACTGCGCCGGTCAAGGGATCGATGACTTCGGCGATCAAGTCGCCCTGCCGCAGCTCCTGGCCGAGCCGGTCCGCGTGCACCAGCAAGCCGCCGACGGGCGTCAGCACCGGCATCGAACCCTCCAGCGGCCGTGGTTCCCGCTTGAGCGGTGGCAAGTCGGCGCGTGGGCGGGCCAGGAATCCGAGCTCGGTCAGATAGGCCAGAATGGCTTCCGCATCGCGCTCGGCCAGATCGTGGCGCACATCGCATTCGCCGCGCAGCTCCAGCGTCGTCGCCACGCAGGCATCCGGCCACGCACCCGGTGTGCCGGTGATCGCCGCCCACTGTCGATTCAAGGCGGCCCAGACCATCGAACACGCTTCATCGAAGGGTTCGCCGCCCGAGTTCTCGGCCAGCAGCGAGACCTCGGCACCGATCAACCGAGCCAGTGGCTCAACCTGCGGCCATACCGGCGTTGCCGTGTACAAGTGCATCGCCGCTTCGTTGTCGCAATGCAGATCCAGCACGACATCGGCATCGATCGCCAATTGCAGCAGGCAGCGCCGCAGGCTCAGCAACTCGCTGTCGGCGGGCAGTGCAGCGGCCGCCAGCCGCAGCGCCGCGCGTGCGGCGGCAACGTCCGGCTCGCTGCTGCCGTCCCAGTGCTTCTGCAGTTCAGCACAGGCCGCCTTGCTGAGATCGCGGTAATAGCGATTGAAGTTCTCGCCCGACGCCAGTTCGAAGCGTCCAAGCGCGCGCCCGAGCAGCCGCTGACCGTGACCGATCGGATTGGCCATCGGCACCAGCACGATCTCGCCGGCGATCTGACCGGCGGCATCCAGCGCCTCCAGGGCCCGGCGCAGATACCAGCTCACCAGCAATCCGGGCGGCTCATCCGCATGCAGCGCCGCCTGGATATACGCCTTGCGTCCCCCGGCAGCACCGTAGTGCAGGCTCAGCAGTTCACAGTGAGATCCCGGCGCGCGGGTGGTGAGCAAATGGCGTTGGCTGTGCATGAGTCAGTCTGGCTGGCGCGACGGCCGGATCATGGCACCACACCCGCCCGCCAGCGACCCGCCCCCCGCTTTTGCGCAAACCGGTGTCGCTTGCGGGCAACAGAACGAGGGCACGCTCAAGCAAAGCGGAGGGCACGAGGGCACGCAAAGGCGCAAAGCACAGAAACAGCAAGCTTCCGTGGCTGTTGACGCGAACTCAGGGAGTGCGAGCCTTTTCGTGCCCTCGTGCCCTCGTGCCCTCGTGCCCTCGATCCGGCCCGCCGGCATGGCCGGCGGGCGCTCCGGGCAGCGCGCGGCGGTGCCGCGCAATCGCTGCCCTACGCCCCTCGTGCCCTCGTTCTGTTGCCGGCAAGCGACGCCAATTTTTCCAGGGGCGACAAGCGTGGGTCGGGGGTCGCGGGGTTGAGCGGGGCGGCGGGTACAGTGCGGCTGCACCGGCTGTGCCCGGTTGTCCGGCCCTCGCTGCCGGCCCTCGCTCGATCTGTCAGGACCTACGCATGACTGCTCTCGCCTCGCGCCAAGTTTCCGGTCGCCCACGCCCGTTCGCCCGTCGACTGCTGGCGATGGCGCTGACCCAAGCCCTGTTGCTGCCAGCTTTTGCCTACGCACAGACCGACAGCGCCGACACCAGCGCCGATGCGGCCGAACTGGACGCGGTGTTCGTCACCGGCTCGCGCATCAAGCGCATCGACGGCGAAACCGCGCTGCCGATCGAGATCATCACCCGCGAGGACATCGTTGAGCGCGGCGTCACCACGGCGGCCGAAATGGTGAAGACGCTGACCGCCAACACGGCGCCACTGAGCGATGGCGCCAGCATCACCGACGGCACCTCCGGCCAGCGCGGCTTCAACGGCGCCAATCTGCGCGGCATCGGCGTCTCCAGCACGCTGATTCTGTTGAACGGACGACGCCTCGCCAACTTCGCCTCGCCCGGTGACGAGGCCGGCGTCGATCTCAACAACATTCCGGCCGGCGCGATCGAGCGCGTCGAGGTGCTGAAGGACGGCGCCTCGGCCCTGTATGGCTCGGATGCGATCGGCGGCGTGATCAACTTCATCACGCGCACGGACTACCAGGGCCTGGACCTCAGCCTGTCCGCGGCCGACACCCAGGAAGGCGGCGCCGACAAGCAGACGGCGACCATCGCCGGCGGCGTCGGTGATCTGCAGGATGATCGCTACAACGTGTTCGGCGTGCTCGATGTCCAGCACCTCGGCGCGCTGCGCTCCAGCCAGCGTGACTTCATCCAGGAACGCCCGCTGGCCGAGCTGCTGCCGGCGCTGATGTCCAGCAACACCTATCCGGCCAACATCGACATCAGCAGCGCGCAGCGCAACGCACTGATTGGTGCCGGTCTGCTGCCGGCCGGCAGCACGCGCAATCGCGTCAATCCGAGCTTCCCTGGCTGCAATCCGCCGGCGACGGTGTTTGCCGCGCAGGGCCCGGGTGGCCCGACCGCCTGCAGTTACGACTACATGCAGGACACCGAGATCTATCCCGAGTCCGACAAGATCGGTTTCATGGGGCGCGCCGCCTTCCAGATCGCCGATGGGCATCAGCTGTTTGCCGAATTGGCCTACACGCGCGCCGAAACGATCTACCGACTGAGTCCGAATCCGCAGCGCATCCGCAATCTGCCGGTGTCGATCCTGCCGCCGGCATATCGCGCGGCGCTCAGCGCGCCGGGCCTGCCGACCACCTTCAGCGGCATCCGCCTGCGCATGACCGAGGCCGGCAACCGCACCAATGAGGTGACCAGTGAAGGCAGCCGCATCGTGCTCGGCGCCGAAGGCAGTTTTGGCGAATGGGACTACGGTACCGCGCTGGTGCGCAGCCAGAACGAAGCGGTGGATCGCTACATCGACGGCTATGTGCTGTTCAACGAGTTCGACGCCGCCGTTCGCAACGGCACGATCAATCCCTTCGGGCCCTCGTCCGCGGCCGGGCAGGCGCTGCTCGACAGCATCACCATCGATGACGAAGCGCGCAAATCGCGCGGTGTCAGCACCGGCATCGACTTCAACTTCTCGCGCGGTCTGATGGATCTGGACGGCGGCGTGATGGGACTGGCGCTCGGTGGCGAAGTGCGCCGCGAGACCCAGCGCTTCACGCCCTCGGCGCTGCTGCTCAGCAACAACATCGCCGGTGATCGCGACAGCACGATTCCGGCCGGGTCGCCTTCGGACATCCTCGCCACCCGCGACGAGCGCGATGTGGCCTCGGCCTACGCCGAGCTCAACGCGCCGATCAGCGAAACGGTCGAATTGCAGGGCGCGCTGCGCTTCGATAACTATGAAGAGGTCGGTTCCACCTTCAATCCGAAGTTTGGCGTGCGCTGGCAGCCGCGCGAGGATCTGATCGTGCGCGCCTCGGCTGGCACCGGCTTCCGCGCGCCGTCGCTGAACGATCTGTATCGCCCGACCGTGTTCGGCGTCACCTCCAGCCTGATCACTGATCCGCAGTGCGTCGCCGCCGAGGGCAGCATCGATCTCTGTACCGATCAATGGCCGGTGGAACGCCGCAGCAACCCGGACCTGGATCCCGAGCGCTCGCGCCAGTTCTCGGTCGGCACCGTCTACGAGCCCAGCGAGCAGTTCAACATTGGCCTCGAGTACTGGTGGCTGCAGAAGCGCGATGTGATCAGCACGCTCGGCGAGCAGATCATCATCGAGAGCCCGGAGCGCTACAACGGCCGTTACATCGAGCGCGATTCTGACGGCTTCATCACCAACATCATCCTGCAGAAGGAGAACCAGGGTCGTTTGAAGACCTCCGGCGTCGACCTCAGCAGCCGCCTGGCCAGCGAGGAAACCGACTACGGCACCTTCAGCGTCGATTTCACCGGCACGCTGGTGCTGAACTACGAGCGCCAGTTCGGTCCGCTGGAGCCCTATCGCAGCAATCTCGGGCGCTTCCTCAACGATCAGGTGATCCAGCGCTGGCGCCATCGCATCGGCTTCAACTGGGACCACGGCGATTACGGGTTGACGCTGGCGCATACCTATTCCTCCGGCTACCGCGACCAGAACACCACCTACGATCCTTTCAGCGACGAACGTCTGCCGGCGCGCGATGTAGAGGCGTACTCGCTGTGGGATCTGACTGGCAGCTGGTCGGTCAATGAGCAGCTCAAGCTGCGCGCCGGTGTGCTCAATCTGCTCGACGAGGAGCCGCCGTTCTCGAATCAGGCCTATTTCTTCATCGCTGGCTACGATCCCACCTACACCGATCCGCGCGGCCGCTCGTACTACATCGGTGTGGACTACAAGTTTCAGTAAGGTGCGCGCAGGCGGCGCCGGCCTGCCGTCGCCAGATCAGGGCAGAACCCCCGCCGCGGCCAGTCGTCTCCGGGCCGCGGTGTATCCCCAGGGAGGCGCTCAAACGCGCCGGCCGGCTTGCCCCGAGCCGGTCGGCGCGGGTTTCAGCTGGCATTCTGGCAGCTGGTCTTGAACCCATTGGGACAGGTGCGTGCCGATGAGACTGCGGTGCTTATTGCTGCTGCTCGCCCTGCCGCTCCACCTCTCGGCGGCCGACCACACGCGCCTGCTGCTGGCCGGTGGCGCGCTGCCGGTGTGCAGCAATGCCCAGCCGGAGGCTTGCGTGGCCGGGACCGTGCTGGCGCCGGCGCCAGCGGCGGCGCGCTATCGGCTCGACGCGGCGGGCATCGGCCGCACCGCTGCCAGTGGCTGGCTGTCGGCGCGCGCGGACGCGCGGACGCGGGTGCTGGGCGCGCTGCGGCGCTGGCTGGCGCGCGCCGGTGCGCACGACTTTGCCGCGGACGCGCTGCCGCAGGCCTTGGGTGCCGAGGGCGGCGCCTGGAGCGACCTCGCCGGCTTCGAACAGGCGCGCATCCTGGACGCATTGGAGAGGACGCCGCTGACTGAAGAACTGCGCCTGGACGCGTCCACCGAGACCTCGGGCGCGTCGATTTACCGCGAACTGGTGGCGATGGCGCGCGCCAGTGGCCATCAGCGACCGCGCGTCTTGATCAGTACCGCCTCCAGCCGCGATCCCTATGCCGCCATCGACTACTACCGCGATCTGTACACGCAGGCCGGTGCCGAGGTGCGCTGGCTGCCGCTGGATCAGGCGGTGCGCGCCGCGCGCGATGCGGACGATTGCGCGCGCTTGGACCGGCTGCGCGGCCAGCTCGGCGGAGCCCACGATCGCGATCGGCTGTATCCGGCGCGCGCCGCAGAGCTGGCACACGCCTGCGCAGAACCCGAGCGGCGTTTGGAGTTGCTGCGCTGGGCCGACGCCCTGTTTCTCAACGGCGGCGACCAGAGCTACACGCGGGCCGCCTGGTTCCTGGCCGACGGGCGCGCATCGGCGGATCTCGAACTGCTGCGCCAGCGGCTGCGCGCCGGAACGCTGGTGCTCGCCGGCACCAGTGCGGGGACGGCGGTGCAATCGGGGCCTGTGATGATGGTCAGCGGGCCGGCCTTGCCCCGCGGCAAGCCCTGGCCGCTGCGCCAGCTGCCGCCGGACCCGGACTGCCGTGCGGCGAAGGCCTGCGCGGGCGTGGATCCGGACGCGCTGATGTTCCATCCGGATGGCGGCCTGGGCAGCTTCGCCGACGGCGTGCTGGATACGCACTTCTCGCAGCGCGGCCGTGACTATCGGTTGGCGACGCTGTTGATCCACGGCGCTGCCGGGCTGGGGGTCGGGATCGACGAAGGCACGGCGCTGCGCCTGGAGCGCGATGCCGGCGGCTGGCGCGGGCGGGTCATCGGCGCCGCTGGCGTCACCGTGCTGCAGTCGCGGGATCGGCAGACACTGGCGCGCTGGCGTTACCGTTCTGGCGATGATCTGCGCTTGCCGCCGCCCGCCCATGCGGGCGCAGGCTGTGCGGGCCTGCCGCTGCCGCCGATCCAAGCTGGCGTGGACGGATTGGCGCTGGCGGCGCTGTTTGATCGCCTGCAGCTCAGCCGGCCGCAGCCGCTGGTGCTGGTGCAGGGCAGTGAGCGCGTTCAGGCCGGGTGGATCTGTGCAGGCGAGCGCGGCGCGCGTCTGTGGACCTTGCCGCCCGCCCGCTGAGCTGAGCGGCGCCTGTGACTTCCTGCCCATGTGTGCAACGGTGTGCTGGTTCACCATGACACCGAAGCACAATCAGGAGTGTCTGCCATGTACCGTACGTTGACCTTGGCCCTCGCTGCCGCGCTGATGGCGCCGCTATCGCAGGCGATGGCCGAAGTCCACCTCAATGCGCGCTGCGAGATCGACAGCGCTTACGATCTGACCGTGGAGACGGACGCCCTGCGCTTCCAGCGCAATGGCGGTCCGGCGATCGAGTTTGCTGATGGCCGCGTCCGCATCGATGGCGTCGAGCAGACCATCAGCGCCGGCGACCGCGACCGCGTCGTGCAATTCGAGCAGGAAGTCCGCCGCCTGCTGCCGGAGGTGCGGCAGATCGCCGGCGAGGCGGTCGAGATCGCATTCACCGCGCTGCAGGGCGTGATCACCAGCTTCAGCAGCGAGGCCAATCGCGGCGAGTTCGAGCGCGAGCTCAGCGCCTTGCGGGCGGAGATCGACCGGGCCATCGCCAGCGCCCATTCCACCCGCATCATCGAGGATCAGCTGTTCGAGCAGCGCGTCGAGGAATTCGCCACCCGGTTGGCGCCGCGTCTGGCCGGTGAGTTTGCCGCCGCGGCGGTGAGCGCGGCGCTGAGCGGCGACGAGGCGCGCGCCAGCGAGATCGAGCAGCGCGCCGAGCAACTGAGCCGCGAAGTCGAAGCCTCGGTCGAGGCGCCGGCGAAGGCGCTGGAAGCACGCGTCAATGCCTTGTGCCCGCGCGTGCAGGCGCTCGACCAGATCGATGACGCGCTCGAGTTGCGGCTGCCGGACGGCAAGCCCTTGCAGCTGTTCGAGGTGGATCAAGAGGCCTGAGTGCGGCGGACGCGGCGGGGCGGACCCGGCGCGTCTGTCATCGTCCTTTCATGCAATCCGCGCGGCGACGTTCATGCGTCGGCCGCGCTGGGCGTCATCCGGGCGGACGATCGTGTGCGGGGTCTCACCACTACGCACAGGAGCAACACCCGATGCAAACCCTCCGACTCTCGCTCGCGCTGGCCGCGGCCCTGGTGTGCAGCCCGCTGGCGGCGCGCGATACGCTGAGCTACAGCGCCAACATCACCGAATCCGAGGTGCTGGCGGCGCAGCAGGCCTGGGGACAGGCGCTGGTGTCGATCAGCAAGGCCTACGAGACGGGCGGCCGCCCGGCGGCAGCCGAGCTCGCCGGCAAAGTGATCGACGAGGCCTATGGCTACAACCTCGGCCCGGTGCTGTTCAAGCCCACGCTGACGCAGGCGCCGCAGACCTTCCGGACCACCCGTGATGGCGCGCTGGCCTACTTCGTCGGTGGTGACAAGAACTATCCCAACGACACGGGCTTTGCGCTCAAGGGTTGGACCGGCGTCGAGATTCGCAACGCCGCGATCCACATCAACGGCGACGTCGCCTCGACGATGGGGAATGTCATCCTCACCAACAAGGATGGCAGCACCACCATCGTGGACAAGACGTGGAACTTCAAGAAGACCGACGACGGCAAGCTGCGCATCGTGCTGCACCACAGTTCGCTGCCGTACTCGAACTGAGCACAGGCGCTGCCGGGCTGCGTGACGCCCGCCCATCAGCGGCGGGCGTCTGTGGGCGTGCCCGGGCAGGAGTCGGCTCGCGATGATCCGCACGCGGCTGTCGATTGCCTTTTTGGTGCTGAGCGCAGTGGCGCTGGTGCAATGCGGCTTCGCCTGGTGGGCCACGCTGACTGCCACCGACTACGCCGAGCGCAGCGTGGTGGCGGCCGGCATGCAGGCCGAGTACGAGTCCATCGGCGGCAACAAGCAGCGCCTGAAGGTCTGGTTCGCCGAGGCCATGCTCACCGGCAATGCGCCTGAACTGACGCGGCTGACGCTGGTCACTCGCATCCAGCACAGTCTGGTCGAGCTGAATGCGCTGGCCGAGCGCGACAGCCTGCTGCGCGGCGAGCCTTCGCCCGAATGGTCGATGATCCGCGCGCTGGAACACAACATCGAAACCACCGCGAGTGCGCTGCGCGAGGCCATCCCGATGCTGCCGGTGGGCGATCCGGCTGCGCACTGGCGCACCGTCTTGCAGGCTTTCGACCGACTTGGCGGCCAGGACATGCGTGAAGTCATCCGCGAAGCCATTCTGCGTCAGGATCGGCTGGCAGCCAGCGAGTCGGACCGGTTGACGCGCTCGCTCGATGTGCTGCGCCGTGCCAATACCGCGTTGGCGCTCGGCGCGCTGGTGCTGGGGCTGCTGGCAGTCGGCTACTTCCTGTCGCGACTGCAGCGGCCTTTCGCGCGTCTCGGCGCGGTGACGGCGGCGTTCGCGCGCGGGGAGCTCGGCGCGCGCAGCGGGCTGGTCGGCCGCGACGAGTTCAGTCAGCTCGGCGCCTTGCTGGATTCGATGGCCGAGCGTCTGCAGGACGCGCAGGCGCGCGACGCCGAGCTGCGGCGTTCGCTGGATGAGCTGGTCGCCGCCCGCACGCGGGCAGTGACCGATGCACACGAGGCGATGCTGCGGGTGGAAACGCGTCGGCGGCAGTTCTTTGCCGAGGTCAGCCACGAGTTGCGCACGCCGGTGACGGTGATTCGCGGCGAGGCCGAGGTCGCGCTGCGCAGCCAGGGCGACCGCGAGGGTCTGTGCGCTAGCTTGCAGCGTATCGCCGAAGCGGCCGGCGAGCTGTCCGGGCGCGTGCAGGACCTGCTCGACGCCGCGCGCAGCGGCTCCCACGACTATGCCTTTGCGCTGGCGCCGCTGCAGATCTTCGATCTGGTGGCTGCGGTGGCCGCGCAGATGCAGACGCTGGCGCACTACCGCGCAGTCAATCTGCAGCTCGACCTGCCGGCGGCGCTGCAGTCCGTGCGCGTGCACGGCGATGCCGGGCGGCTGCAGCAGGCGCTGACCATCGTGCTCGACAACGCGCTGCGCTATACCTCGGAGCATGGAACGGTCTGGCTGACGCTGCAGGCGGATGCCGACTGGGTGCGCATCGAGGTCGCCGACGACGGTCCGGGCATGAGCGCCGAGGAGCTGGAGCAAGCCAGCACCCCGCATTTTCGCGGCCTGCACGCGCGCCGCAGCAACCCGAATGGCGCCGGACTCGGACTGGCGATCGCCGGCCGCATTCTGGCCGTTCACGGCGGCACGCTGGAACTGTGCCCACGGTCGCCGCAGGGCCTGCGCGCCGTGCTGCATTTGCCGATCGAGGAGAACGCATGACGCTGCTGGTGGTGGAGGACGATGCCCGCGTCGCCGATTTCCTGAGCCGAGGCTTGCGTGCGGAGGGCTACCGCGTCCAGACGCTGCGCAGCGGCGAGGAGGCGCTCGCGCTGGCGCGCCAGGTGGCACCGGAGCTGATCTTGCTGGATGTGATGCTGCCCGACATCAGCGGCTACGATGTCTGCCAGCAACTGCGCGCCGCGCGCATCGCCAGCCCGGTGCTAATGCTGACGGCGATGGGCACCGTGCAGGATCGCGTCACCGGCTTGCGCTGCGGCGCCGATGACTATCTGACCAAGCCCTTTGCCTTCGAGGAGTTGCTGGCGCGCATCGAGGCGCTGCTGCGGCGGCCGCCGGCCTGGGTCGAGCGCCACACGGTGCTGACGGTCGGGCCGATCCGCTTCGATCGCAGGCGCATGGAAGTCACCCGCGGCGACGAGGTGATCGCGCTGACCGCGCGCGAGCTGGCGCTGCTGGAATTGCTGATGAGTGCGCCGGGCCGGCTGTACAGCCGCGAGCGCATCCTCGCCAATGTCTGGGGGGTCGATGAGGATCCGTTGACCAATATCGTCGACGTCTACATCCGCCGCCTGCGCAGCAAGCTCGACGGCGACGGCCCTTCGCTGATCAGCACCGTGCGCGGGCTCGGCTACCGGCTGGACGCACCAGCCGCGCCGGCGGGCTGATTCAGGGCGCCAGTTCCACCATCGCCTCATTGCGACGCAGCGGAGGCAGCACCCAGGGCGCGTTGTAGCGGGCGGTCCACGGCTGGCCGACCGGCGACAGGCCGGCGCCGACGAGCGTCGTCAATAGTTCCGCCGTGTGCTCGGCGAACTGCGCCTCGGTCCCGCGCCCGGAAAAACGCAGGGCCGCCACCCGGCGACCGGGAACGGCGCGCAGCTGTACGCGCTCGTCGACTGGCAGCGGCAGCGTCTCCAGCGTGTAGCCGGCCGGCATATAGAAAGCCATGCGCCAGCCGCCAGCCACCGCGCTGGCATCCACCGGCGCGGTCATCGCGATGCGCTCGCTCTGGGGCGCCATCGCCACCGGCGCCGTCATGGCAATGCGGGCGCGCGTGCGGTTGTTGCCGAAGATGTAGTCGGCCAGCCGGCGGAAGCCCTCGTTGCCAGCATCGCGGTAATCGCCGCGTTCGATCAGCGTCTCGGCGACGATGCTGGGGTCGTAGCGGCGAATCTCGACATCCTCACCGAGCGTCTGTTCGACCACATACGGAACTTGCTCGGTCGCCATTGCCTGCTCCACGGGTTGCAGTGCCATCAGGGCCAGCGCGAGGGACAGAATTCGAGTCAGCGGCATTGTGGGCATCCATCGAACGCTCTGCACAGCATCCGCCCACCGACGTGCACGCCACGCATCCACGCAGGCGGCGGAGATCGCGGATACCAACGATCGCGGACCCAGGGATCGAGGACCCGACGATGCAGCGAGCCACCTTGCGCCGACACACTGAGTCCAAGTCGCCCCGCGCCCGCGTGGCGCTTCGAGTGGCGCCTCTCACGGCAACCGTCCGACCGGCTGCTCGCCAGCGACTCGCGGCTGCACCCGCCGGCTCAGCGCGGTGGCGAGCAGCGCGATCAGCGCGGCGGCTGCGAGCACGATCGCGAAGCGCTCTGATGGCACCCATGGGTGCAGGCTGACGTACAGCCCGCCGCACAGCGCCAGGGTCGCCGTGGTTGCCAGGGCGTCTGATAACTGCAGCGCTGAGCTATGCCGGCCCTGCTCGTGCTCGGCAGACAATCCCAGCATCAGCACCGACAGCGAGGGAAAACTCATCCCGACGCCGAAGCCAGCCAGCGCCCAGGTAGGCAACACCCAGTAGAGCCCTTGGTCGAACCATGCGATCAGCGTCAGCGCCGCGAGCGCCAGGAACAACAGCGCAAAGCCGGCCCGCAGCAGCGTGTGCCGACGCACCGGATCGCTGATGCGCGACTGCAGCGCGCTGCCAGCGCTCCAGCTGACACCGCCGCAACTGAGTGCCAGACCCGCAGTGGCAATCGTCCAGCCGTGTTGTGTGAGCCACAAGGGCACGAAAGCCTCTGCGGCGAAGAAGGCGCCGGCCACCAGGCCGCGTAGCGCAATGACGGTCGGCAACCCGCGCCTGGCCGTCAGCGTGCCAGCGGGCAGCAAGCCGGCACAGGCGTACAGCAGCACGCAGAATCCCGCGCCGGCTTGCAGTGGCGACCGCTGTGCCGCCTGAGTGGCGTAGTCGTGCAGCGCCAGCGCCGCGAGCGCGGCGATGACCGCCAGGCACAGACGGCGCGTCGCATTCGTGTCCTCTGCAACGCCGCTGGGCGCCAGGCTGCGCGCCGCCGGCAGAAAGGTCCAGGCTGCTGGTGGCAGCAGGAGGGCCACCGCGAGGAACACCCAGCGCCAACCGAGCCACTCGACGATCAATCCGGCCAGACCGGGGCCAATGATTGCCGGCAGCACCCAAGCCGCTGCGAATAGTGCAAAGAGTCGCGGTCGCAGTTCGGCCGGATACCAGCGTCCCACGGTGACGTACAACGCGACGCCCATCGCTCCGCTGCCCAGTCCCTGCAACACGCGTCCGAACACCAGCATGTGCATGTCCGATGCGAACCCCGCCGCGAGCAGGCCGGCGGCAAACAGCAGCAAGCCGGCGAGCATTGATCGCGCCGGTCCGTGACGATCACAGTCGCTGCCGGCGGCGACCATGCCGATCACGCTGGTCGCCAGCGTCGCGCCAAAAGCCAGCGCGTACTGCTCTAGCCCGTCGAGTGCCCGCGCGATCTCGGGCATCGCGGCGGTGACCGCCAGGGCCTCGAAGGCCAGCATCGACACCAGCGCGATGGCAGCCACCGAGACCGCCCGGCGTTCGGGTGCAAACAGTGCGGGCCCTGCAGTAATCGTGACCGTGGCGTGCTCCATTGCTTGTGCTCCAGATTCGATCCACGCACCATAGAAGCTCAAGCGGACTTGAGGTCAAGTACGATGGAACTGAGTGTGGGCGAGGTAGCGGCTCGCAGCGGTGTCGCGGTCTCGACGCTGCATTACTACGAGGGCCGCGGCTTGATCCACGCCGAGCGCAGCAGCGGCAACCAGCGCCGCTATCGCCGCGATGTGCTGCGACGCATCGCCTTCATCCGCGCGGCGCAGCAAGTCGGCATCAGCCTGGAAGAGATTGCCGCGGCGCTGGCGACCTTGCCTGCCCAACGCACGCCGACCCGGTCCGATTGGGCGCGGCTGTCACAGCGCTGGCGCGAGCAACTAGATGCTCGCATCGCGGCACTGACCGAACTGCGCGATACCTTGAGCGACTGCATCGGCTGCGGCTGTCTGTCGCTGCAGGCCTGCCGGCTGTACAACGAGGACGACCGGCTGGGCCGTGGCGGCAGTGGTGCCCAGCGCTGGCGACCGATTGCGGACACACCCGTCCGCAATCGAACGCGCGCGCGCTGAGGCCGCCAGGACCGAACGTCAGCAGGCATCCGGGACACGCCAGGCTGGCCACGGCACGCCGCTTGCTGAGAAGGTGGGATTCCCCTGGGCCAGGAGCCCGCATGTACGCCGAACTACGCGACAGCCTGCGCGCCCTGTACCTGCGCCCCGGATTCACCCTGCTGGCGGTGCTCACGCTGGCGATCGGCATCGGCGCCAATACCGCCGTGTACTCGCTGTTCGAGCAGCTGTTGGTGCGCCCGCTGCCAGTGCCTGCTCCACAGGAACTGGTCAATCTGAACGCGCCCGGCCCGAAGTTCGGAGCGACCTCGAACGGCTCGGCCGGATCGCGCGACGCCATCTTCAGCTACCCGATGTGGCGCGATCTGCGCGCCCGGCAACAAGTGTTCACCGACATCGCCGCGCACCGCAGCCTGTCGGTCAACCTGGCATTCCGCGGCCAGCCGCAACCGGGGCGCGCGCTGATGGTGTCGCCCAACTACTTTGACGTGCTGCAACTGCAACCCGCCCTCGGCCGACTGATCACCACGCAGGACGACCGGGGCATCGGCGAGCCGCGGATTGCCGTCCTCAGCCATGCCTATTGGACGCAGAGACTGGGCGCCGATCCCGCCGTGCTGAACCAGGCCATTCGCGTCAACGGACAGCTGCTGACGGTGGTGGGCGTGGCGCCACCTGGCTTTGCCGGCACCACGCTCGGCACGCAGCCTGAGGTCTTTGTGCCGCTGGCCTTGCGCTGGCTGCTGAGTCCGCAGGAGGCCGACGATCACGAGAATCGTCTGAGCTACTGGCTTTATCTGTACGCGCGATTGCGGCCGGGCGTCAGCATCGAGGCGGCTGAGATCGGCATCAATCAGGTCTATGCACCCTTGATTCAGTCCGAAGTGCCGCTGCAACAGGGGATCGACGCGGGCACGCTCGCGCAGTTCGCTGCTCGCCGGGTGACGCTGGAACCCGGTGCGCGCGGCCAGAGCAGCCTGATCGGGCAGGCACGCACACCGATGACGATGCTGATGGCGGTGGCGCTGCTGGTGCTCATCGTTGCCAGCCTGAACACCGCCAACCTGTTGCTGGCGCGCGCATCTGCGCGCGGCGGTGAATGGGCGGTGCGCACCTCGATCGGGGCCGGCCGCTGGCAGTTGCTGCGCCTGCAGTTGCTCGAATGCGGCTGGCTGGCGCTGCTAGCCACGGCGCTCAGCATCCCGCTCGCCTATGCCAGCCTGCGCGCCCTCGCGCTGACGATTCCGCCCGATGCCGCATCGGTCCTCGATGCCGGGATCAATCTGCCGGTGTTTGCCTATGCGCTGCTGGTCGGCCTGGCGAGCATCCTGATCGCCGGACTGGCGCCGGCCTTGCTGGCCTCGCAGACCGCGCCTGCCATGGTCCTGAAGCGCGCCAGCACCCAGTCCGGGGGCGGGCGCACGCATGTGCTGCGCAGCGCATTGAGTACCGTGCAGATTGCGCTGTCGATGGCCGCCCTGGTGCTGTCGGCCTTGTTCATCCAGAGCCTGATCCATCTGAGCCGTATCGATCTCGGCATGCGCGTCGACACACTGGCGATGCTGACGGTATCGCCGGAGCGCAATGGCTATGACGTGGCGCACCGACAGCGGCTGTATGCCGAGTTGGAAGCTGCGCTGTCGGCTGTGCCTGGCGTGCACGCGGTCACGTCGTCCATGGTGCCGCTGCTGGCAGAAAGCGATTGGGGTAGCGGTATCAGCGTCGAGGGCTACACCGCGCCCACGCCTGCCGCCGCGCAATCGTCGTACAACGAGATCGGTGCAGACTATTTCCGCACTTTGCAGGTGCCGCTGCTGCGGGGACGGGAGTTCACCGCCGCCGACACGGCCGGGCGGCCCAAGGTGGCGATCGTCAACCGCCGCTTCGCCGAGCACTTCGGGCTCGGGACCGAGGCCATCGGCAAGCGCATGGCGATCGGGTCCACCGAGACGCTGGACATCGAGATCGTCGGACTGGTCGCCGACACCCACTACGCCAACGTCAAGGACGGTCAGCCACCGCTGTTCTTCCTGCCGCGCCTGCAGGACGAGTCGCTCGGCACGCTGACCTTCTACGTGCGCGGCGAGCGCCCGTCCGAACGACTGCTCGGCGAGCTGCGTGCCGCGGTCGCGCGGGTCGACGCCGATCTCCCCATCGAAAACCTGCGACCCGTGACCGAACAGATTCGCGAGAGCCTGACGATGGAACATTTCGTCAGTCTGCTGTCGAGCGCCTTCGCCGCGCTGGCGACGCTGCTGGCGGCGGCCGGCGTGTACGGGCTGCTGTCGTACTCCCTGACACAGCGCACGCGCGAGATCGGCCTGCGAATGGCGCTCGGCGCCGCATCCGGCGACATCCGGCGCTCGATGCTGGCGCATGCTTTCAAGCTGTACGCGCTCGGTGGTGCCATCGGCTTGCTGCTGGCCATCGCCGTCGGCCGCGCTGCGCAATCGCTGCTGTATGGCGTCAGCGCCATGGATCCGGCCACGCTCGCCGTCGCCGCGCTGCTGCTCAGCGCGGTGGCCCTGGCCTCTGCCTGGTGGCCGGCACGCCGCGCCGCGCGGATCGACCCGATGGTGGCGTTGCGCTGGGATTAGTCCGCGTTGCCACACCGGTCGCGGAAGTGGGCGAAGGGAATTGCGTCAAGGGCAAGGCCCCGCGCGGACGGGCGGAGGAATGGTTCCTCCGGCCCGGCGGCGCAGCCGCCGGGCGAGTTCAGATTCTGATATCCAATCTACTAGATTCGCCTGAACCAGAAACTCCCGCCGCCGAAACCTACACCAGATGGAAGGTTAAGCGCCGCGATGACGCGCTCTCGGTGTTGAAGCCAGGCGTAGTTGCATCCAAAGTAAGGAACGAATCGGTTCGAATACATTAATAGGGCGCGCAGTAAATACAGCTCATTCCAGCTGCGATTCTCCGTGATCGCCCAATCCTGCTGATAGTCAGCTGGCAGTGGAATATCATGTACGTGAATCACTACGCCTCGGCGTAACCGAGGAAGGACTTCAAAGAACAGATAATTGACGTCGCTGCCCGTTTTTCCCACGTGGGACGAATCAATGAACAGAATGTCATTCTCGTCGAGGGCCTCAAACGAATCGAGAGGAACATCCTGCACCCGCTGGACGAACACTTTGGATAGACCAGGAATACCGCGAGCCAGGAACTCCCTCGGATAGGGTTCGATGCACACAATATTGGCGGAACCATCCAAAAAACGCTGGTTAACATCTGCCATCAGCAGCGATGAGTACCCAGATCCCACTTCAATGATGTTGCGCGGCCTAAGTGCGCGCATCAGCACGAAAAGTGTCCGCGAGTCTAACCAGCTAAACTGGGAATTTTGAGTGTAGAAAAAGTCGAGATCACGATCATCTCGCCCCTGCTCTGGATAGTCATAGTCTGCAATAAACCGAGGAAAAAGATCGTCCAGAACGAAGATGTGCGACGCGTCATTGAAGTCAATCCCCTCGCAAGGCTTGGGTGGATTGGGCCAAATCTCGCTTCGGCGAGCCGCTAAATCATCCGGATCGCACACCGGCGAGTAGAAATGTCCATTCGGATGCGCGGTTCCAACTCCGTGTGCAACTAGTTTGGTTGATGACATGTATTTAGTCTTCTGGATCTGAAGGGTTCTGGCTCGCAGGGCGGTTCATTCGGCACATCGACGTCGGCACCGGCTGCGCCTCTGTTGCCCGACGCAAAGACGGTGGCCTGCGTTGGTCCGATTCTGACACATCGCGCCGTTCGGAATCCCGGGATGTGTTGGATTTGGAGTTGTTTGCGGAAAGCCTCTCAATCCAATCGCGTTTCCGGGGCAAGCGTCTCACTCGAAGCCGTTGGCGTACACCGGATCGGGCGCGCCGACGGTCACGAAGACCGCGGCGACCGGTCCCTGGTTGCCGGCGGCGTCGGTGGCGCGCAGATACAGCAGCTGGCGACCGGCGGCGAGCGCGCTGGCCGGGACTGCGACCGAGGCATTCTCTGCCGTGCTGTTGAAGGCGCCGTCGGTGGGCGTCAGTTGCGCCAGCGGCGTGGCGCCCGGCTGCCACGGCGGCGTGCGGTAGATCGCCACGGCGGTGACGGCCTGGCCCGGTTCGCTGCCGACCGTGTTGTTGAAGCGGGCGTCGTCGGCGCGCACGCTGACGGTCACGCTGCCACCGGTGGCGACCACCGCCGGCGAGGCGCTCAGGTTGATCAATTCGGGCCCGGCCGCCCAGCGATAGGGCGCGCGCGCCAGCTTGGAGGCCATGAAAAAGCCATCCAGCGTGGGTTGCGCGATGCTGGCCTCGTAGGTGCTGCAACTGGGCCAGAAGCTGGTCCCGTCCATCTCGATGGTGAACGCCGCCACGCCCAGCGTGCCGTAGGTGAAATCGTCGGTGGCGCCGCCGATCGCGCCGCCGGCATTGGACTGCTCTGGCGTCAATCCGTTGTAGTAGGCGATCTTGCGGCCCAGCGTCTGCAGCTGGGTGGCGTTCGGTGCGAGCACGCCATCGACATTGCCCCACGGCCACCAGGTGGTGCCGGCGTTGCTGTGCACGTCCATGTAGATGCCGGTGGCATCCTGCGAGACCGGCGTGGTCAGGTCCACGCCCGGGCCTTCGGCGCGTTGATCGGGGAAGATCTGCCGCAGATAGGCAATCAGCGCCTGCGATTCATATTCCGAGGCCGCCGAAGGGCCGCGGTAGACGTCGCTGCACACGGTGCTGGAGCTGCCGGCGCCGCCCCAGTCGAAGGGGAAGTTGCGATTCAAATCCACGCCCAGCGTGGTGCCGCCGGTGGCGCAGTAGTTCTCGTTGCGATTCTTGCGCTGGCTGCGCGTGGTGGAGATCTCCGCCACCTTGCGGCCGTCCGGATTGGCCTGGAACACGATGATCACTTCCTGGTGATCGAGCACCCAGGTGACGTCCGGGTTGACGTCGTACTGGGCGGCCAGCCACTCGCCATAGCGCAGCACCGTCTCGGCGGTTACGTACTCACGCGCGTGGATGCCGCCCTGCAGATAGTGCACCGGCTTGGTGCCGGTGATCGCCCGATTGGTCAGCCGCAGCGCCCACAGATCGTAGCCCGCGGCGCTGTTCTGGTGCTTCTTCCAGGAATCGCCGATATCGACCAGTTCGGCGATGCCCGGATGCGCCGCCACCAACTGCTGCGCGCTCGCCAGGCTTTCTTCGACGGTGCGGTAGCAGGTGTAGCCGGCGATGCCATTGATCTGGCCGGGCAGCGCCTTCACCGGGTTGTACATGGCGTGCGTCAGCGCCGGGTCGATGGCGACCCGGAAGCCCTCGTCGAGCAGGCGCTGGTACTCGAAGCGGTTGTCGACTTCGATCAGCAGCACGCCGTTCTGGCGATCCACGCGCCAGGGCGCGGCGCGCCGCAGCAACAGGTTCAAGGCGCGATCATCGCGGAAGTAGGCGCGCACCACCCAGGGACCGCTGCCGCTCGGCATCTCGGTACTGGGACGATCACCGCTGGTGTCGATGCGTGCCGCCTGGGCCGGCGTCAGCAGGGAAAGGGCCAGAAGCACAGCCGGCAACAGACGCATGCGCAGGAATCCAAAAAGAAGTGCGCGAAGCATAGGGCTGCGCAGGCGCCTGTGGGTGCACAGCGTGAACAAAGTGTGTGCTGTGCAGCCTCGCGCCCGGCGCCAGCGCGCGGCGGCGAACCGCTATCCTGCGCCTTTCTCTGACGCGCACCCCTCATGTCCAAACACGCCCTTGCCACCCGCGCCATCCACGCCGGTCAATCGCCCGATCCCTCCACCGGCGCGGTGATGACGCCGATCTACGCCACCAGCACGTACGTGCAGCAGAGCCCCGGCGTGCACCAGGGCTTTGAGTACTCGCGCTCGCACAATCCCACCCGCTTTGCCTGGGAGCGCTGCATCGCCGATCTGGAAGGCGGCACGCGCGGCTATGCCTTTGCCTCGGGTCTGGCGGCCACCAGCACGGTGCTCGATCTGCTCGACTCCGGCAGCCACGTGGTGTGCATGGACGATGTCTACGGCGGCACTTATCGCTTATTCGAGCGCGTGCGCCGGCGCTCCGCCGGGCTGGACTTCAGCTTCGTGAATCTGAACGACTTCGATGCGCTGGCCGCCGCCATGCGCCCGAATACCCGGCTGATCTGGGCGGAAACGCCCACCAATCCGATGCTGAAAATCGTCGATCTGACGCGCCTCGGCGCCTTTGCGCGAGCGCACGGCGTGATTCTGGTGGTCGACAACACCTTCTGCTCGCCGATGGTGCAGCGGCCGCTGGAGCACGGCGCGCACATGGTCATGCATTCGGCCACCAAGTACCTGAACGGGCATTCCGACATGGTCGGCGGCGTCATCGTCGTCGGTGACGAGCCGGAACTGGCCGAGCGCATGGGCTTTCTGCAAAACGCGGTCGGCGGTATCCAGGGACCGTTCGACAGCTTTCTGGCGCTGCGCGGGGTCAAGACCCTGCATCTGCGCATGGAGCGCACCTGCAGCAATGCGCAGCAGATCGCCGAGTGGCTGGAGCGCCATCCGGCGGTGGAAAAAGTCATTTATCCGGGACTCAAGAGCCATCCGCAGCACGCGCTGGCGGCGCAGCAGATGCACGGCTTTGGCGGCATCATCAGCGTTTATATCCGCGGTGGTTTGGCGGCCGCCCGCCGGATGATGGAGCGCTGCCACTTGTTCGGTCTGGCCGAATCGCTGGGTGGCGTCGAAAGCCTGATCAATCACCCGGCGATCATGACTCACGCCTCGGTCCCGCCGGAACGACGCGCCGAACTCGGGATTCACGACCATCTGGTGCGCCTGTCGGTCGGCATCGAGGACGTGGGCGATCTGATCGCCGAATTGGATGCCGCGCTGAGCGCTTGACGCCACTGCCGATATGCGCCGGCCGCTTGGGGAAGCTCTTGCCAAACATGAGTGTGGCGGGACAAAAGCGGGGCGGGGGTCAGGGGGCGGGGGACCAGCACTGCCGCGCTTCCGAGCACTGTCGCAGGTTCCTGTTTGCCGCCCGAGTAAGCGCGCCAGGGGCGAGGCAGGGACTCTGATCAAGTCTCGTGAGCCGCGTTGCGAGTCAGAATCGTCTGCCGCCAGGCGCGGTCCGCAGGCCTAGCCCGGCTCTCTGGCCAAGGACCGGTTTGAGGCGGCGGACGATTCTGGCCGCAACCCTTCGGGACGGGGCTGAATAGTGGACCCTCCGGCCTGCGAACGAGTTCGCAGGCGTTCGTGCCGACGCGCCGAATGCGGCGCAAGCCGTCGGCCCTTCGGCGCGCATACTCGCTTCGCAAACTGGCGGTCCCGGGTCCCGGGTCCCGAGTCCCGAGTCCCGTCTTAGCCCCTCCCGTGTTTCGCAAGAGCTTCCCTGGCCGACGCATGCAGTGAAACTCGGACTTTGGTCTGGCCCTCTCTACGCGTTTACGTCATCATACGTAACAGTTTGAGGGGGATCAGACCATGCGAGTGTGGACCTGGGCGCTGCTATGGGCGTCCCTGATCGGCGTGCCTGCCGGCGCCGTGGCAGCCGACGATGACGAGGCCTGGATCGAGCAGTACATGGCCGAGCGCCATCCGCAAGCGCGCACGCCCGCAGGGCACCCGCAGCCGGCGTCACGCGACATCGCGGTCGGCGCGCTCGCCAGCTATGTCGGTCGCGACGTGAAACTGGTGCTGGTCGGCGGGGAAACCCGACGCGGCACGGTCGAGGGCATCCGCAACGGAAAGCTCAGCCTGAAGGCCAAGATGTACGGTGGAATGGCCCGCATCACCATTCCGCTCGACCGCATTAATCGCGCCGAGCGGGGCTGAGCCATGGGCGGTTTGATTTCCTTTGCGGGCTACTACCTGCTGCTCGGCGTGCTGCACATTTGGATGTGCGTGCGCATCGGTCGCTCCAGTGGCGGCACGCTCGGCTGGCTCACGTTTTTCTTTTGGCCCACCAGTATTTACGTGCTGATTCGCAACTGGGGTCAAGACGACGCGGATATTCGTATCCCTTTTTTCGCCTGCCTGGCGACTGTGGGCATGATGTTCTGGTCCCTGCATCGAGCCGAGGAACAGTTCCGCCAGCAGGGTTATTACCTGGCCTATACCGACGAGGAAATGGCGCAGATCAACGCCGAGGGCTACGAAGTCGAGTACTCGCCCGAGGAAATCGCAGAGATACGCCGGCAGGATCCGGCGATGGCCGCCGAAATCGAAGCCAATGGCGGCGTGTTGTCGGTCGCTCCGCAGACTCTGCGCACGTCGGCGCAAGCATCGGGCACAGGCACCGAGGTGGATCTGGCCGAGATGCCGATGGCGCCCGGCCAGGAAGTGAGCATCCGCTCGTTGGCGATCCGTGAGCTGGAAGGCAAATTGCAGGCGCGCAATGGCCGTATCACCTTGGAAACCGCGCAAGCCACGCTCGATCTGCCCCGGCATTTCCGCTTTCTGCCGGCCGAGCAGGTGCAGGCCCTGGCCAATATGGGGGTAGGCGCGATCGATCGGCACACGCTGGGGTGGATCGTGCATGAGCGCGTGCGACTGGCCGACGACGACGGCTGGTTCGTGCAAGTCCGTTTCGAACCAGTCGGGGCGCTGGCCGTGCCCGCCTCGAGCGCCGACTGGCAACAGGCACTGGCCTATCAGGACCAGGATCAACCGGCGATCGAGGTCCCGACCTGGATGGCCGAGCGCTTCACCGCCACCTTGCTCGATCGCGAGGCGCGCCCCGGCGAGACCGTGGAGCGTGCGCGTGCCCTGCGCGTCACCGCCCATGGCGTGCTGGAGTTCCGCGTCAGCGGCATACGCGCGGAGGAGCGTGAACTGGGTCTGCGTGCCGCCCGGCTGATGGCGGCGCGGACCACCGCGCCGGCCCCGCCGGTCGCCGCTGACAGCGCCGATGCGCCGGCGCCGGCCCTCAGCCTGCACGCCTACGCGCAAGGCAAGGCGACTCCGCGCGGTTGAGCGGCCCGCGGCTGCCTCAGCCGCGTTTGGGCAGCCACAGACTGACGCTGAGGCCGCCGTCGGGGCGATTGGCCAGCCTGATGCGGCCGCCGTGCGCCTCGGCGATCTCGCGGGCCAGCGCCAGACCGAGGCCGGTACCGGAGCGTTTGGTCGAGTAGAACGGCAGCAGTGCCTGTTCCAGCACCGCCGGCGGCATGCCGCTGCCGCGGTCGCGGACCTGCAGCAGAAACTGCGGCCCGGCGTCCTGCACCTGGATCTCCACGCCCTCGGCGGGCGAGCCGGCTTCGATGGCGTTCTTCACCAGATTGATCAGCACCTGTTCGATCTGCGCGCGGTCCACCCAGGCCGGCGCCTCGGGCAAGGGCGCCAGCACGCGCACGCCCTCGACCTGCACGGCGCCTTCCAGTAGCACATCCCAGGGCACGCTGGTCAGTCGCGGGCTGGGCAGTTTGGCAAAGCGCGCGTAGCCGCCGATGAAGGCTTCCAGATGGCGGGCGCGGTCATCGATGGTGGCAAAGATCTTGAGCAGACTCGCCTTGTCGCCGCGCTCGGCATAGACCTTGCCGGTATGCGCCATCGAGGCTATCGGGCCGAGCGCATTGTTCAGCTCGTGGCTGATCACGCGGATCACCTTCTTCCAGGTGCTGACTTCCTGGCGCGCCAGCTCGCGCGTCAGCCGGCGCAGCATGGTCAGCTGATGGCGCCGGCCATGCAGTTCGAACAATCGGCGGGTCACGTGGAACACGTCTTCCTCGTCGTCGCCGTCGCGCAGCGTCACCAGCCCGTCCTGGCCGCCGCGCAGCGTCTCCGCCAATGCATCGGGCAGGCGGTTGATCAGATCGTCGAAGGCATGGCCTTCCATCCGCCCCGGCAGCCCGAACAGCTCGCGGGCGGCTAAGTTGCCGTAGACCACGCGCTGGCGCGGATCGGTCAGCAGCAAGGCCGTCGGGGTGTTCTGGACCACGGTGTCGAGCAGCAGTTCGCGCTGCACCAGGCGTTGGCGCTCGTCGCGCAGCTGGGCGCCGAGCGCGTTCAGCGCCTCGGTCAGATCGGCCAGATCGGGGTCGATCGGGACCCGGATCGAGGTGGCGAAGTCGGCGTCGGACCAGGCCGCCACCAGCGTCGACAGCGCCCGCACGTGGGCCGCCGAGGGCGCGCGCTCGCGCCAGCTGGCGATCAGCGCGGCCAGCGCCGCCAGCACCACGGCGACGGCCAGCGCGAGGGTCCACGGCAGACTGGCGCCGGCGAGGCCCGCGATCAGCGTGGCGGGCAGCGCCCACAGGAGCCAGCCGGGCAGGCGGCGCCAGCGCGCGGCGCGCCGGCGTTGGGCGGTGACGGGGGCTGTGGGCATACGCATGCTAGTCCGCAGGTCTCACATCGGCGCGCAACGATGCTCGGATCTTCTCAGCACCGTTGCGCGGTTTCATGGCGGTCATCGGTCAGGGTGCTCGCGCGCCCGCTTGGCCGCGAGTCCGCGCTCGACATCGACGCCGGCGACGATCAGCAGGCCGAGCACGAAGAACACGCCGGTGCACAGCATGGCCAGACGGTGATTGCCGGCGAAGGCCCAGGTGGCGATGCCATAGCTGATCGGGCCGACGATGGTCGCCACGCGCACGGCCAGACTCCACAAGCCGAAGTACTCGGCGACGCGGTCGGCGGGCGCCAGATAGCCGATCATGGCGCGGCCGGCCGACTGCGAGGCGCCCATCGCGAGCCCCGCCAGATTGGCTGCCACCCAGAATGCGGGGCGGGTGGTGGCGAGGTAGGCGACGCCGACCATCGCCAGCCACATCCACAAGGACAGCATCAGCGCACGGCGGTGGCCGACGCGATCCTGCACCCAGCCGAAACCGAAGGCGCCGATGGCAGCGGTGACGTTGACCGCCAGCACCAGCTTCAGCGTATCGGCGGTATCGAAGCCCATCGCCTCCTGCGCGTACACCGCGGCCAGCGCGACGACCACGGCGACGCCGGATTGGTAGGCAGCGATTGCCCACAGCAGTCGGCGCAGATCCTGCCAGGCCGCGCTGGCGCGCCAGGTGTCGCGCAGCCGCCCGAACGCGATCTCGATCAGCCTGCCCGAGGTCGGGTCGGGCGTGCTGTGCTCCCGCAACAGCCGGAAACTGGGCAAGGCCGCAATCGCGAAGAACACGGCCGTGATCGCCATGCAGCCCGGCACAAAGACATCCGCGCCCTGGCCGCGCGCCTGCGCCGCCTGGACATAGCCCAGGCACAGCGCCAGTGCCGCGAGCCCGCCGCCGTAGCCCAGCGACCAGCCATAGCCGGACAGCCGCCCCAGCGCCTCGGGCCGGCCCAGCAACGGCAGCCAGGCGGCGATCAGCCCCTCGCCGAGGCCGAAACCGATCGAACTCAGGATCACGAAGGCCATCGCCAGCCCCACATCGCCCGGTCCCGCCCACATCAAACCCAGTGTGCCGAATACGCAGGTCAGCGTGCTGACGATCAGGAACGGCTGCTTGCGCCCGCGCGCATCCGCCGCCGCGCCCGCCAGCGGACCGATCACCATGACCACGGCGGCGGCGATCGACACCGCCAGCGTCCAGGCAAAGGTGGCCCAGGGCGCCTTCTGCGCCACGGTGGCGACGAAATAGGCATTGAACACGGCGGTCGACACCACCGTGGTGTAGCTGGAATTGGCAAAGTCGTAGAAGGCCCACGACCAGAACTCGCGACGACGCACGCCAGGGAGCAGCAGGGCGTTCAATGACATGGTCGGGCCCGCAGCAGGATCGAGGGCGCAGCATGCCCGAACGGAAGAAAAATCGCGCTCGCGTGTCAGTGACAACGTGGCCCGGTGGCGGGCCGCTCACCAGGAGTGACACCTATGAATCGTTGGATCCCGGCTATCGCGGTGCTGATGCTTGGCGCATTGATGATCTGGTTCGGGCGCGACCTGCGCACCGCATCTGCCGATACAGACTCGGCCGTCTTGCGTGCTTACCGCGTCCCGGTCGAGCGCGCCGAGTCGCTGGAGCACGCGCTTTCCATGTCATTGAATCAAGTCGGCAATGTCACCCGCCCGGCACCGGATCAGTTGCTGGTGCTGGCAACCCCCAAGGTGCAGGCATCGGTCGCGCAAACGCTGACGGAGCTGGCCGGGGCGAGCCTGACGGCCGGTCCCGATCCCGGACCCGTCACCGTGCATTTCTGGGTGGTGGATGCGAGCGATGACCCCGAGGACGATGCGGGTCTCGCCGCAATCGCCGACACGCTCAAGGAGATACGCACACACACCGCCGCAGCGGGTTTCGACCTTCGCACCCACTTGGCGCTGACGACGACCGTGGGTGGGCTGGAGATGAGCCGAGTCGCGGACGAGCACGCGCAGGTGGACCTGCGGCTGTCGCCGGGATCGGAAGGGGTGAACATCGATCTGTCGATGGAAGCCGGCATGATGAACCTGCGCTCGCAGACCCGCCTGGCCCTGGGCCAGACCATCGTGCTTGCGCAGGCAGCGCCGAAGGAAGGAGACGCAGCTCGCGTTCGGCTGGTGATCGTTCGCGCCGAGGCTGCCGGTTCCTGAGCAGTGATCGACGAGTCGCACTTGCTGCAAGCATTTCAGCGACTGGAGCGGCCGCTGTACAGCGTGCTCTTTCGTTGGTTATGGCATGCACAGGACTGCCAGGACCTGATCCAGGACGCGTTTCTGCGCGTTTGGGACCAGCGCGCGCGAGTGACGGCGGCGTCACTCGACGCGCTGATCTACACAACGGCACTGAACCTGGCGCGTAACCGCCTGCGCTGGCGTTCGCTCTGGCCCTTCGCCGAACAGCCGATCGATACCCCGCTGGATCCGGCGCTGGGGCCGTCGGCGCAGGCCGAGCGGCGCCAACGAGAGGCGCTGCTCAAGCGGGCGCTCGACCAGCTTGATCGCGACAGCCGCAACCTGGTGCTGTTGAGCGAGTGCGCCGGACTCAGCACCGAGGAGCTATGCCGTGTGCTCGGCTGGCCGCCGGGCACCGTGGCCTCGCGCAAGCATCGCGCGCTCGCTCGACTGCGGGCAGCGCTCAAGTCCATGAACGTGCAGGAGGGTGTCGATGGCAATTGACCGCAAAGATGACGAACTCGCTGCGTGGCTGGTGCAGCTCACGCCAGCCGCGGGTGGCAAGGACCGCCTGCGCACGGCGCTGGGCCGCCGCCGTCCGAGCCCTTGGTCCTATTGGTCGCCGACCTTCGCCGCTATCGCGCTGTGCGTGCTGGCGGTGAGCCTGCAGCCGGCGCGTTCCGAGGCAGATCTGCGGGCCAGACTGACGCATGCCTGGGTGCAAGGCGATGGCGTCGAACTCGCGGTCAGCGCTGGCGCGGCGGCGCCACTCTGGCAGACGCCGGCCTTGCGGATCTACTGGGTCGCAGCGGCACCGGAGAAAAACAAAACCAGCAGCACGACGCCCAGCGCGACGCGGTAGAGGAAGAAGGGCAGCACGCCGATCCGGCGGATCATGCCGAGGAAGAACTGGATGCACAGATAGCCGCCGACGGCGCTGATCGCGGCACCCAGCCAGAAGCTGCCAGCGTCGACGCCGCCATTGCCATGGCGCAGCTCCAGCACCCCGTGGAGCGCGGCCGCGGCGGTGATCGGTACCGCCAGCAGGAAGGAGAAACGCGCGGCGGCCACTCGTTCCAGTCCCAGCAGCAGTCCGGCGGTCATGGTGATGCCCGAGCGCGACACGCCGGGAACCAGCGCCACCGCCTGCGCCACGCCGATTAGCACGGCATCCCGCAAAGACAGCGAGCGCTCCTCGCGCTCACTGCTGGCGGCGCGCGCGAAGGCGTACCAGAGCAGCGTGCCGAACACGATCTGGGTGATGCCGATCACCAGGAAATTGCGCAGCGCCATCGCACCGTCGTCGCCGAGCGCCAGTGCCGCGACGCCGCCTGGAATGGTCGCCAGCGCCAGTCCCAGCAACATGCGCTGTTCGCGATCAAGCGGCTGGCCCGGACGCCACTGCAGCGCCGCGCGCAGCAGCGTGATCCAGTCGCGGCGGAAGTACACCAGCACGGCCGCCAGAGTGCCGAGGTGCAGACCGAGGTCGAACACGATGCCCTGGTAGCCCGAGCCGACCAGATCGCCGACCAGATACAGATGGGCCGAGCTGCTGATCGGCAGGAACTCGGTGAGCGCCTGGATCAGCGCCAGAATCAGAATCGAGGTGAAGTCCATTGAAGGGAAAAGGGAAAAAGGGAAAGGGAAGCGGATGGCTCAGGGGCTGACGGGGCCGTCGAGCAGGCGGGCGACGGCAGCGCGGGCCTCGTCGACGCCGGTTTTGTCCTGGGCCGAGAACACCACCACCTCGGCGGCCACGCCCAACTCGGCGATTTCGCGGATGACCTCGCGGCGCACGCTCATCGCGGGACCGCGGTTGAGCTTGTCGGCCTTGCTCAGCAGCACCACGCAGGGCAGCACGCGCGCCTGACAGTAGGCCAGCATCTGGCGGTCGAAATCGGTCAGCGCGTGGCGAATATCGCTGACCACCACGATGCCGGCCAGCGCCGTGCGTTCGCGCACATAGTCGTCGATCAGCGCGTGCCAGGCCTCTTTCACCGCCAGCGGGACGCGCGCGTAGCCATAGCCCGGCAGATCGACCAGACGCTCGCCCTCACTGAGACCGAACACCACCAGATGCTGCGTGCGACCGGGCGTCTTGCTGGTGCGCGCCAGCGCATGCTGATCGACCAAGGCATTGATGGCGCTCGATTTGCCTGCGTTCGAGCGGCCGGCGAAAGCGACCTCGCGACCACCGTCGGCCGGCAGCGTGCGGCGATCCGGCGTACTCATCAGGAAGCTGGCGCGGCGGAAGCGGCGAGCGAGATCGGTGGGGGCGGAGGCGGTCATCGGGCGTGGCTAGGCGGAACTGAGGGCGGAGACTGCTCCGAAAGCGCGTTGCGCGTCCACCGGGTCGTGGCGCTTGCCCGCGATTGCGCAGCGCTGTAACGCCGCGCCGCATGGATGCCTGCGCGCCGTCGCGCCGTGTAGAATCCGGCGCCTTTGGCGCGTGCTTCTGGCGATCGGAATGCGCGGCGCTCGTGTATTTGTTTCCAAGTTCGAGGCTTGCCACCGATGAAGCTCATTCCCTCCCTGGCCTTGTTGGCCTTGATCCACACCGCGCCGGCCTGGTCGGCGGGCGATGCCACCGCGGGTCAGACCAAGGCCGCCGTGTGCGCGGCTTGCCACAACGCCGACGGCAACAGCGTCAACCCGATCTACCCCAAACTGGCGGGTCAGCACGAGGCCTACATCGCCCAGCAGCTGGCCATGTTCAAGAGCCAGCAGCGCCAGAATCCGATCATGCTGGGCTTCGCGATCACGTTGTCGGATCAGGATATGGCCGACGTCGGGGCCTACTTCGCCAGCCAGACGACGGCGCCGGGCCTGGCCGACGAGGCGCTGGTCGCCCAGGGCGAGGCGTTGTACCGCGGCGGCGATGCCAAGCGCGGCATTCCCGCCTGCATGAGCTGTCACGGCCCGACCGGCCACGGCAATCCGCTGTCGCTGTACCCGCGCGTCGCCGGCCAGCATGCAACCTACACGGCCGACATGCTCAAGCGTTTCCGCGGTGGCACCGTTTACGGCGATCCCGCCGACGCGCGCGCCAAGATCATGTCGCAGGTGGCCACCCAGCTGACCGACGCCGAGATCGAAGCGCTGGCTTCCTACATGCAGGGACTCGCCCCGGCGACGCCCTGAGGCAGCTCATCGCACGCTCAATCAGGCTTCATGTCCTTTCTGTCAGTCTGGACTCACCGTTCACTACCAGGAACCACGTCGATGCGTTTCGTAGCCCTGATTCTCCTCGCCTTTGCCATGGCCGCCCCGGCATGGGCCCAGCCGGCCGAACCGTTCCAGCTCGGCAAGCACTACTACGCCATCGATCCGCCGCAGCCGACCAGCTCCGGCAACAAGATCGAAGTGCTCGAAATTTTCATGTACACCTGCCCGCACTGCTATGACCTGGAGCCTTACCTGGTCAAGTGGAAGGCGACCGCGCCGGCGGACGTGGCCTATTCGGGCTTCCCGGCTGCCTGGAACCCGGCCGCCGAGGCCTTTGCCCGCGCCTTTTTCGCCGCCGATACCCTCGGCATCCTGGAGAAGTCTCACGAGGCGATGTTCGATGCGCTGCACAAGCAGCACACGCAGATGCAGTCGATGGAAGACATCGCACAGTGGTACACCCAGTTTGGCGTGACCAAGGAGCAGTTCCTGAGCGCGGCCAACTCCTTTGCCGTCAACACCAAGATCGGCCGTTCCAACAGCATGCTGCCGCGCTGGGGTGTGCAGGGCACGCCGTCGATCATCATCAACGGCAAGTACCGCTTCGATGTGTCGAGCGCTGGCGGCCATCAGAACGTGGCGCCGCTGATCGATTACCTGGTGGCCAAGGAACGCGCGGCCAAGTCGGGCAGCTAAGACGCACGACACCATCGTGATGGCCCGCACGGCTGTCAGTGACAAGAAGGAGGCGCGTCCCCACGGGGCGCGCCTTCGTCTTTTTTGCTTCAACATTCATGCCGGCAATGCCCAGCAGAACTTCGGCGAGTACCTGACGCGTAGCTGGCGTCACGTGCTGCCGGATCCCGGCAAGCACAAGAATCTGTCGGAGTTGGCGCGCCTGTTGGCCGATGTGGATATCGCGGCGCTGCAGGAGGTCGACGGCGGCAGCCTGCGCTCGGGCTTCATGAATCAGGCCGCCTATCTGGCCGACGTCGCCGCCTTTCCGTACTGGTGGCAGCAGCGCAATCGGCGCATCGGCCGCATTGCCGAGTCCAGCAACTGTCTGCTCTCGCGCGCCTCGCCGACCCAGGTGGAAGAACATGCGCTGCCGGGGCGGATCAAGGGCCGCGGCGCGCTGCTGGCGGTGTACGGGGACGGACGCGAGTCGCTGGCGGTGGTGATCTCACATCTCTCGCTGGGCGCTCAGGCGCGGGCCACGCAGTTCGATTTCCTGCGCGAGTTGCTCGATCCCTACCGGCACGTTGTGCTGATGGGCGATTTCAACTGCCAGCCCAGCAATCCGAGTTTCCGCCGCTTCATGGAGCGCAGCGGGCTGCGCGTGCCCGGCCCGCAGGCGCTCGCCACCTATCCGGCCTGGCAGCCCGAGCGCGCCATCGATCACATCCTGATTTCCGGCGACATCCAGGCCACCCGCTACGAGGCGCCGCCGCTGAAGCTGTCCGATCACTTGCCGGTGACCGTGGAGATCGTGCTGCCTGAGGGCGTGCGTTTCAGTCGCTGAACCGAGGCGAGGTCTGCAAAACCCGCCGGTTTTTCGAACCCCGCTCAGGGAATCCGGAAGAAGGCCTGGGCGGTGGCAGTGGTTGCTGCGGCCACCGTCTCCACGCTTTCACCGCGGGCCGCGGCCACGGCTTCCAGCACATAAGGCAGGTAGCGCGGCTCGTTTCGATGGGTCTTCGGCTTCGGTCGGATGTTGCGCGGCAGCAGATACGGCGCGTCGGTTTCGATCATCAGGCGATCGGCAGGGATCTGGCGCACCAGTTCCAGCAGATGGCTGCCGCGGCGCTCGTCGCAGATCCAGCCGGTGATGCCGATATGGCAGTCGAGGTCCAGGTAGTCGTGCAGCTCGCGCGCGCCGGCGGTGAAGCAATGCACCACGCAGGCCGCCAGCCGATCGCGCACCGATTTGAGGATGGCCAGAAAGTCCTCGTGCGCGTCGCGTTGGTGCAGAAACAAGGGTTTGCCGCAGGCCAGCGCCAGTTCCAGCTGCTGCTCGAAAGCCCACTGCTGGGTCGCGCGCGGCGACAGATCGCGGAAATAGTCGAGTCCAGTCTCGCCGACGGCCAGCACCTCGGGCTGCGCGTGCAACTGCCGCAGCGTGTCGTGGGTCTCGCTGGTGTAGTCCGCCGCGTGGTGCGGATGCACGCCGGCGGTGGCGTAGAGAAAACGCGGCCAGCGGCGCGCCAGTGCATGCGCTTCGACGCTGGCCTGTTCGCTGGCGCCGGTGACCAGCAGGGTGCGGATGCCCACCGCCCGCGCGTGGTCGAGCACGCTGTCGAGGTCGTGGGCAAAGGATTCGTGGGTGAGATTGGCGCCGATATCAATCAGATGCATGGGACTGGAGCAGTAGAGGTTAGCGAGGGCGGGCGCCGGCATCCGCGCGCGGCGGTGCCGGACAGCCCTCGGCCAGCGCGTCGGGGCGATAGCGGTAGGCCCCGGTGATGGTGTAGGCGTGCAGCACGTCCTCTTCCCGGGTGCCGCGGCCGATGTTGTGCAGCACCAGCGGCACGCCCGTCACGCTGCGGTGTTCGGAGACGAGGCCGATATGCGGCACACCGCTGGCGAGGCGCCAGACGACGATGTCGCCGGCCTGCCACTCGTCGTCGCTCTGGTCGATGGCGAGTCGCTCGCCGTGACGGGCGAAAAAGGTCGCCAGATTGGGCACGCGCCGGTGGTCGATGTTGCGGTCGGGACGCTGCAGTCCCCAGTTGCGCGGATAGCGATCGAAATGCGCGCGCATGTCCTCGTGGACGCGCTGCTGCAGATCGATGCCGAACTGCCGGTAGGCGCGGATCAGCACATCGGTACAGACGCCGCGCTCGATCGGCACATCGCCGAGCGGATAGGCGAGCTGGGTGTAGGCGGGGTCGTAGTGCAGCGTGACGCCGACCTGGCTGCGCGCGGCCGCGGCCAGACAGGCGCGATCGGCGGCCGCCGCGCTGGCGCACAGCAGCGCGGCGAGCAGGCCGGCCCAGCGGCGCACGGGATCAGCCCGCTGCCGCGGTGACGACGATTTCCACCTTCCACTCCGGGCGCGCCAGCGCGGCCTGCACGGTGGCGCGCGGCGGCGTGTGTCCCGGCACCACCCAGGCGTCCCAGGCGGCGTTCATGGCGGCAAAATCGGCGATGTCCGCCAAAAAGATCTGCGCCCGCAGGATGCGCGTCTTGTCACTGCCGGCGCGCGCCAGCAAGGCATCGATCGCCGCCAGCACTTGCTCGGTCTGCCCGCGCGCATCGGCGCTGGCGTCCTCGGCAATCTGTCCGGCCAGATAGACCACACCCTGATGCACGGCCATCTCGGACATGCGCGCGCCTACGTCAAATCGTTGAATCATGGCAATCTTCCTGCTGGAGCGATCACAGATGGTAGCAGTGCCGGCGGGCGCCTTGCAGACGCGCGCGGGCGCGCTGCGCTGCACGTGTAAGCCAAAACGCCTTGCCTCGGTCTGGTCCCGCATGCACAGCAAACGCTCTGAGTTCGACCAACTGGTACGGCGCCTGACGCCCGATCTGTACCGCTTTGCCTGGTGGCTGTGCCGCGACGAGGCATTGGCCCAGGATCTGGTGCAGGAGAGCTTCCTGCGCGCCTGGCGCTCGCTAGCGGATTTGCGCGACGACAAGGCCGCCAAAGCCTGGCTGATGACCATCGTGCGCCGCGAACATGCGCGCATCTACGAGCGCAAGACGCCGCCGATGGACGACATCGCCGAGCTCATGATCGAGGACGGCGACGCCTTGAGCGCGCAGGAACTGAGCGAGATCCAGGAGATGCGCGACGCCATCGGGCGCATCGAGGTCAAGTATCGGGAGCCGCTGCTGCTGCAACTGGTGGGCGGCTTCAGCTGCGAGGAAATCGCCTCGCAGCTCGGGATCAGCGCGCCGGCGGTGATGACACAGTTGTTCCGGGCGCGTGCCAAGTTGAAGGCGCTGCTGCGCGGCGATCAGCAGGGGAAAGTTCATGAATTGCTCTGAGTTCCGGCGCCAGTTGCTGGTGGACCCACGCGCGCCCGAGCTGGTCGACGCGGCCTCCGCGCGCGTCTGCGACGATGCGCCGGCGCGGCTGGCAGAAGCGCTGGCTTTGGAGAACCAGATTGCGCGCGCGCTGGCGGTGCCGGTGCCAGAGGATCTGGCTGAGCGCGTGCTGGCGGCGCTGCCAGCGTCGCCGCGCGCGCCGCAGCGCTGGCGCTGGCCGTTGGCACTGGCGGCCTCGTTGTCGGTGCTGGCGCTGTCGCTGGGCTGGTACTGGCGAGCACCGGCGGCGGGCACGGGTGAGTTGATTGCCGTCACCGTGCAGCATCTCTCGCATGAACCTTACGCCCTCACCCGCACCGGGCGCGTGCCGCAGCCGCTGGTCGAGCGCATGTTCGCCGAGGCCGGTCTGCAGCTGAAGTCGGATGCGCTCGCCATCAGCTATTTGAATCGCTGTCCGCTGGATCGCCGCTGGTCGGTGCACATGGTCATGCAGGCGCCGCAGGGGCCGGTCACGGTGATGTACCTGCCCGGCGAAACGGCCGTGGAGCGCATGGATACGCGGCACGACATGGTGGCCGTGCGCACCTTGCCCTACGCCCAGGGCGCGCTGGTGCTGCTGGCCGAGAGCAATCGCGACTTTGACGGCATCGAGAACGCCTGGCACGCCGCCGCTGGCGAAGGCCAGCTCCTGGCGGCCGGAGGGCGGTGAGCGCATCGGCCTGCATGCGGATACTTGCGCCGAGCGCAGCTTCGGGGGCATTCGTACAAGGTAGTCACCAAACTTCACAGAGTTTCGATGTTGCCTTGATCTGAGTCGAAGGGTAGCTACCCAACCCCACTAAAATCCGTCTGCGTTGGTGACGGGACCGACGGGAATGAGTCCATCGATGCGGATTGGAGGCGCGGGGCCCTGGGGCTTCGCAGTCGTCATTTTGGTGTCTGCGCCGGCCTGGGCTGCGTTGGCGGCGGCCCGTGGACTGGGCGACCATGCGCTGATTCTGTCGATGTGTTCGCTGGCGATCCTGACGCTGATGCAAATCTGGTCGGCGCGCGTGCATCGCGTCCAGCAGCAGCTGATTGCTGAGAAAAGCCAGCTGCTTGCGGAGTTGACCGACAGCGAGGCGCGCTTTCGTGCGCTGACCGACACCACTGCGATCGGCGTGTTCCTATTCGACGGCGAGCGCTTCCGTGAGGTCAATCCGGGGATGAGCAGGATCACGGGATACAGCCGTGAAGCCCTGTTGGCGATGCGCCACCTGGAGTTCGTGCATCCGGAGGACCGCGAGCTCGCCCGTCAGCGGGCAGGGGCACGATTGCGCGGGGAGTTCGTGCCCGTACGCTATGAGCTGCGCCTGTTGACCGCCGACGGACTCACGCGCTGGGCCTCCGTCGTTGCCGGCGTGACGCGCCTCGGTGGGGTTGCCTGCAGCGTGGGCTCCCTGCTCGATGTCACCGAGCAGCACCTGATCCATGAAGCGCTGCGCGAGAGCGAGGCGCGCCTGCGGCTGCTGACCGAGCACAGCCGGGACGTCATTTGGTCCATGGATTTGGACGGCAAGCTGACCTATGTCAGTCCGGCGGTGGAGAAGCTGCGCGGCTACACGCCAGAACAGTCCTATGGCCAGACGCTGGAGAGCATGCTGACGCCGGCCTCGCTGGCGCAAGCGCAGGCGCTGCTGAAGCGAGCGCGCGAGGCAGCCACCTCGGGCCAGCCGCTGGAGGAGTACTGCGGCGAGTTCGAACAGACGACGCGCAGTGGCGCCACGGTATGGGTCGAGATGTCGATCAGCGGAATGTACGAACACGGACGCTGCGTCGGTGCGGTCGGTGTCACCCGCGATATCAGCGAACGCCGTCGTAGCGAGGCGCAGATCCATCATTTGGCCGAATACGATCTGCTCACCGATCTTCCCAATCGTGTGCTGCTGGCTGATCGCCTGCAGCAATCGCTGTCACTGGCGCGCCGCAACAGCACGCCGCTGGCACTGATGGTGCTGGATCTGGATCGATTCAAATGGATCAATGACCACCATGGACACGCCGCCGGCGATGCGGTCTTGAAGTTGGCCGCCAACCGTATGCAGAGCTGCCTGCGGGCCTCCGACACGGTCGCCCGGGTCGGTGGCGATGAGTTCGTCGTGCTGCTGCCCAAGATCGGCGCGACCGCTGACGCACTGAATGTCGCCGAGCAGATCCGCGCCGCGCTGGCAGCGCCGTATCCCATCGGCAGTGCGCGCTGTCAGCTCTCCGCCAGTATCGGTGTGGCCGTCTACCCGGACGACGGCGATGACGCGGCGACCCTGCAGCGCCACGCCGACGCGGCGATGTATGCCGCCAAACAGGCTGGCGCCAATCGCGTCAGCGCCTATCACGCGGAGATGGCGTTGCCCTGAGCGGCCTCAGCCGCGCAGCGTGCTGGCGGGATCGAGGCGGCTGGCGCTGCGCGCCGGCCACCAGGCGGCGACACCGGCCGCCGCAAGCAGCACCAAGGCAGTGAGCGTCAGCACGCGCGGATCGTAGGGCGTGACGCCGTAGAGCAGGCTGCCGAGCACGCGTGCTGCCAACATCGTCAACAGCAGGCCGAGCAGCACGCCCGCCACGATCTGCGGCAGCGTGCTGCGGATCAGCACCTGCATCGCCTGCGCCGGCCGCGCGCCCAGCGCCAGCCGCACGCCGATCTCGCTGCGGCGCTGCTCGGCGGCAAAGGCGACCACGCTGAACACGCCCTGCAGGCCGAGCAGCAGCGCCAGCGCGGCAAACAGCCCGACCAGTTGCAGCAGATAGCGGTCGCTGGCCAGGGCCTGATCCTCGCGATCCCGCATGGTGGCGACCTCGCCGAGCGCCAGCGCCGGGTCGCCCGCGGTGACCGCGCGGGCCAGCGTCTCGCGATAGGCGCCCGGATCACCCTCGACGCGCGCGACCAGCGTGCCAAAGCCGATCCAGTTCGCCTCGCGCTGGGCGTAGGGGGCGTACACGCTGGGGCGGTCGTCCGCGCGCCAGCTGCTGCCACGCACATCGCTGACCACGCCCACCACGCGCATCCAGCGCGGCTGCGGGTCCGGGCCGGCCTCGCCTGGCAGCCAGGCGACGCGCGCCTGCAGCGGGTCCTGTCCGTCCAGGTAGCGACGCACGAAGGCCTCGTTGACCCAGGCGATGCGCTCGCCGCCGGCATCGCCCGGTTGCACGCTGCGCCCGCTGCGGAGCGCCAGTCCCATCGCGCGGAAGTAGTCGCCGACAAAAGGACGGTAAGCGGCATTGGCATCGCCGAGCTCGCGTCCCTCGATCAGCAGGGTGTGGCTGACGCTTTGCCCATCGATCAGCGGTGGGCTGACGACCATCGCCGCCGTGCGTACGCCCGGCGCCGCGCCGAGGGCGTCGACCATCGCGTCGAAGGCGCGCGTCTGCGCCTCGCGATCGGCAAAACGGGCCTCTGGCAGCACCACCTCACCGGTGGTCACGCCGCCGGGATCGAAGCCGAGCGGCAGACCGCTCAGTGACAGAAAGCTCTGCGCCAGCAGCAGCGCCGAGCCGAGCAGCGCGCTGGCCAGCGTCACCTCGAGCGTGATCAGCGCGCGCAAACTGCGGCCCTCGTTGCGGCCCTGGCCGATGCCCTGCGCGCGCGTGGTCGCGCGCGCGCTGCGCACGCGCCAGGCCGGCAGGGCGCTGAACAGCAAAACGCTCAGCAAGGTAATCAGCAGCGTGACCGCCAGCACCGAGGCATCCAGGTCGGCGCCCGCGATCCGCGGCAGCGCCGCCTGATGGCCTATCCAGCCGAAGGCCAGCCAGGCCAGCGCGATGCCGATCAGCGCGCCGCCGGCGCCCAACCACAGACCCTCGGCCAGCAGCTGGCGCAGGATCGCGCCGCGGGTGGCGCCGAGCGCCTGCCGCAGCGAGAGTTCCGAATCGCGCCGGACGGTGCGCACCAGCACCAAGGCGGCGACATTGGCCGTCGCCAGCACCAGCAGCAGCGCGGCGGCGCCGAGCAGCAGCCACAGACCGCGGCGTGCGGGCTCGGTGTGGAAGACCAGCCAGGGCGTGGCATCCAGCACCTTGCCGGGGTTGTCGCGCAGGCGCGCCAACTCGGCGCTGACCGTCTGCAACTCGGCGCGCGCGCTGCCGAGCGCCTGCCCGGCCTGCAGGCGCGCGATCGCCGAGAAAGTATTCGAGCCCGGCGAGCCCGGCGCCCACGGTGCAAAGGGCGGCAGCGGCGCCCACACATCGGTGCCGTACTCGCCGACATCGGCCTGCTCGGCGGCGACGCCGACCACCGTCGCGCGGATGCCGGACAACTGCAGCACGCGACCGAGCACCGCGGGGTCGGCGCCAAACTGCTGGCGCCAGTAGCGCTCACCCAGCACCACCACCGGCGGCGCGCCGACCGCATCGTCCTGCGGCTGCAGCAGCCGACCCAGTACCGGCGGCAGCGGCACCACGCGGAAGTAATCGGCTTCCACCAAGGTGGCCCGCACCCGCACCGGCAGCTCGCCGTCGGTGCGGTCGAGTGCGAAATCCGGCGCCAGCGTCGAGATCGCCTCGCTGCGCCAGTGCTCGCGCAGCCAGATCACATCCGGCAGTGACAGTTGCGCCTCGCCGGCAGCGTGCCGGTGCACCGCCACGACCTGATCCGGTCTCGGAATCGGCAGCGGCTCCAGCAGGATGGCGTCGACCAGCGCATAGGTCGCGCTGACGCCGGCGATGCCGAGCGCCATGGTCAGCATTGCGTTCAACACGAAGCCCGGGTAGCGCCGCAGTTGGCGCAGCGCCTGACGGAGTTCCAGCAGCCATGCGTGCATCGGGCCTCCAGCGGCGCCAATCGGATCTGGTGGCGCCAATGCAAGGGACGAGCCAGCCCCGCTAGTAGCGCTCTGTCAGGCCCGCGCGCAACTGCGCTGTTCAACTACGGACGCCTGCGCTTGCAGAAGCGAACAGCGGACGGCGAGCATCGCTGCTGCCCGAATCGGAGGATTCCCATGTCGCCGCGCGCGCACCTGAAGTTGCTCAGCCAGGCACTGGCCGTCTGGCTGGCTTTCTTTTTGGCGGGATTGCCGGCCTATTACCAGCAGTACTCCGGGCTCGCGCTGGCGATCGGCAGCCTGTTGATCCAGCTCGGCATGTCCCTGTGGGCGATTGCCGTGTTGCAGCGCGGACGCGCGCAATTGCGCATGCGCCGCGCCTGTTGGATCGCCTTGTACTTCACCGTGCCCTTCGCGATGGCCGACAGCCTGTACTGCGGATGGCATCTGGGCTTCGGGGCCGACTACCTGCTGCGCTACTGGTACCTGAGCGTGTTCTACCTCACGCCCTGGCTGACCTTTCCGCCCACCGCCTGGCTGCTCACGCGCGGCGACCGCTCACGTTCGACATGAGTGCGTCGCTCGCCATCGCCATCGTTGGCTACGGCACCGCCGGGCAGGCGCTCGGCATCGCGCTCGGGCGCGCCGGGCACAGCATCGACATCTACGAGCAGGCCGCGCAGCCCGGCCCGGTCGGTGCCGGCTTTCTGCTGCAGCCCACCGGCATGGCCGCCTTGTGGCAACTGGGGCTGCTGGAGGCCGCCTGGGGCTTGGGGGCGCGGATCGAGCGCTTGTACGGAGAGAACCCGGCCGGGCGCGTGGTGATGGACATGCGCTATGCCGATCTCGGCGCGCATTACTGCGGGCTCGGCATGCAGCGCGGGGCGCTGTTCCAGCTGCTGCATGCCGCCCAGCCGGCGGGCGTGCGCATCCACGCCGGACGGCGGATCGAGCAGGTCGACAGCGCGCGCGGCTATCTGGTCGATGCCGGCGGTCGTCGAGAGGGGCCTTTTGATCTGGTGGTCGCCGCCGACGGCGCCGCCTCCGCGCTGCGTCCGCTGCTGGGGCGTACGCGGCTGGATCGGCCCTATCCCTGGGGCGCGCTGTGGTGCCTGCTTCCGCTGGGCGCCTGGCCGTGGCCGCAGGAATTGCGTCAGCGCTACCGCCTGGCGCGGCAAATGCTCGGCCTGCTGCCGGTGGGCACCCGGCCGGACGATCCGCAGCCGCGCATGAGCTTCTTCTGGAGTCTGCACGGCGATGCCTTCGAGTCCTGGGCGACGCAGCCGCTCGCCGCCTGGCATGCCGAACTCAGCGCGTTGTGGCCCGCGATCACGCCACATCTGGGCGGCCTGTCCAGCCACGCCGTGCTGGCGCGGGCGCGCTACCGCGATGTGCTGCTCGATCTGCCCTGGCATCGCGACCGGCTGGTGCTGCTGGGCGATGCAGCGCACGCGATGAGCCCGCAGTTGGGGCAGGGCGTCAACATGGCGCTGCTGGATGCGCTGACGCTGGCCGAGACGCTGGAGACGCCAGGGACGCTGGCGGAGCGGCTCGACGCCTACGCGCGGCAGCGCACCGAGCACATTCGCGCCTATCGCAGCTTCAGTCGCTGGCTGACGCCTTTGTTCCAGTCCGAGGCCGACGCGCTGGCGCGCCTGCGCGACCTCTGTTTCGCCCCGCTGAGCCGGCTGCCCGGTGGCCGTGCGCAGTCGCTGGCGATCCTGACCGGTACTCGCAGCGGCTGGTTTGGGCGCTGGCCGCTACCGGAAGGCTACCTGGAGGCGCTGGCCGCGCTTACTCGCGCCAGAACGCCGGCGTCAGCAGCACCAGTAGCGTGAACACTTCCAACCGACCGAGCAGCATCGCGAAGGAACACAGCCAGGTGGCGATGTCATTGAGATCCTGCACCGTCGCGCTGGCCTTGCCCAGCGCCGGACCGACGTTGTTCATGCATGAGGCGACGATCGAGAAGGCGGTGACCACATCCTCGCCGGTGGCCGCGACCGCCAGCGACAGCACCACGTAGCTGCCGACGAAGACGGTGACGAAGCCGGCAACCGCCGCCAGGATGGACTCGCTGATGACCTGATCGCCAACCTTGACGACGAACTGTCCGCGCGGATGGATCACGCGCAGCAGCTCGCGCCAGGCCAGCTTGCTGGTGATGATCATGCGGATGGTTTTCATGCCGCCCGCGGTGGAGCCGGCGCAGGCGCCGAGGAAGGTGATCAGCATGATGAAGGCCGGCACGAAGCCGGGCCAGCTGGAAAAGCCGGTGGTGGTAAAGCCGGTCGAGGTGTACATCGACACCACATGGAAGGCTGCATGCCGCAGATGGGCGAAAAAGCCCTCGAACACGCCAGCCGACCAGATGCCGAGGGTGGTGATCGCGATGCAGCTGCCGACGATCCAGAGATAGGCGCGGAACTCCGGGTCCTGGCCGTAGACGGTGATCGTGCCGCGTCGCCAGGCGATGAAATGCAGCGCGAAGTTGGTGCCGCCGAGCAGCATGAAGACGATCGCAATGCTCTCCAGCAGCGGGCTCTGAAAGTGCGCGAAATTGGCGTCGTAGTTGCCGAAGCCGCCGGTGGCAATGGTGGCGAAGGCGTGCGTCAGCGCATCGAACCAGCTCATCCCGCCCAGCCAGTACGCCAGCGCGCAGGCGGCGTTCAGACCGCAGTAGATCAGCCACAGCGCAGCGGCGGTCTGCTGGATGCGCGGGGTCAGCTTGGAGTCCTTGTTGGGACCGCTGGTCTCGCCCTTGGTCAGCTGCGCGCCGCCCACCCGCAGCGTCGGCAAAATCGCCACCGCCAGCACGACGATGCCCATGCCGCCGAGAAAGTGCAGCGACTGCCGATAGAACAACACGCTGCGCGGCAATGCGTCGATGCCGACGATGGCCGTGCCGCCGGTGGTGGTCAGCCCCGACACCACCTCGAACACGGCGTCGGTGTAGCTCATGTGCGGCGGGCCGAGGATCAAGGGCAAGGGCGTCAGCAGCGCGGCGATCAGCCACACTGCCGAGGTCACCAGAAAGCCGTCGCGCAAGCGCAGTTCCGCGCGTCGCCCGCGCGAGCCGACGATCAGCGCCGTGGCCAGCGCCACCATCAGCAAGAAGGGCTCGATGAAGTACTCGGCGCTGTTGTCGTCGTCGACCCAGGCGATCAGGATCGACGGAATCAGCGTCAGCGCGACGATCAACTGCACATTGCCGATGGCGCGCAGGGCGGTAGCGATGCGTGCGGCGGTATGGCCCGGACTGGCCTCGCGGCTCATAGGCTGGCGGCGCCGGCGCGGAACAGCAGTTCGACCTTGCGCAGATCGCGCTTGTCAGTGATGAACACGATCACATGGTCATCGGCTTCGATCACGGTGTCATGGTGCGCTGCCAGCACACGATCGCCACGCACGATGCCGACGATACTGGCACCCTTGGGGAAGGCGATCTGCTGCAAGGCGCGGCCGATGATCTTGGACGAGCCGGCATTGCCCACGGCCACGGCTTCGAGCGCTTCCACGGCGCCGCCGCGCAAGGAATGCACGCGCACCAGATTGCCTTGGCGCACGTAGGACAGCAGCGCCCCCAGCGTGATCTGCTGCGGCGACACCGCGGTATCGATGGTGCCGCTCTCCACCAGATCCGCATAGGCCGGGCGGTTGATCAGCGAGATCACCCGCCGCGCGCCCAGGCGCTTGGCCAGCATTGCCGACAGGATATTGGCCTCGTCGTCATTGGTGAGCGCGCAGAACACATCGGTCTGGTCGATGTTCTCCTCGCGCAGCAGATCCTCGTCGGCGCAGTCGCCGCTGAGCACGATGGCGTTCTCCAGCGACTCGGCGATCGCCCGCGCGCGCTCGCGCCCGCGCTCGATCACCTTGACGTTGTAGCGCGCCTCCAACTGCTTGGCGAGGTCGAGGCCGATGTTGCCGCCGCCCGCCAGCATGATCCGCCGCGCCGGGCGCTCGATGCGATGGAACTCGGCCATCATCGCGCGGATGCTCTTCTTGTCGGCCAGGAAGAACACCTCGTCGCCGAGTTCGATGACGGTATCGCCCTCGGCCGGCACCGAGCGCTTGTTGCGGAAAATGGCCGCGATGCGCACCGCGCTGCCGGCCGGCAGATGCATGTTCAAATCGCGGATCTGGTGGCCCACCAGCGCGCCGTCGCTGTCTGCCCGCATGCCGAGCAACTGCGCCCGGCCACCGGCGAAATCCAGCACCTGCAGTGCGCCGGGGTATTCGATCAAGCGCTCGATGTACTCGCAGACGCGCTGCGAGGGGCTGATCAGATGATCGATGGACACATGCCCGCGCCCGAACAGCTCCGGGTGCTTCAGGTACTCCAGCGATCGCACCCGCGCCACCTTCATCGGCGTCCGGTACAGCGTGGCGGCCACTTCGCAGGCGATCATGTTGACCTCATCGGAGGAGGTCACCGCGACCAGCACATCGGCATCCTCGGCGCCGGCGCGCGCCAGCACGCTGGGATGCGCGGCAAAGCCCTGCACCACCTGCAGATCGATCTTCTCCGACAACTCGCGCAGCTTCTCGGCGTCGGTGTCGACCACCGTGATGTCATTGTTCTCACGCGCCAGCGCCGACGCTACCGACGTGCCCACCTGACCCGCGCCGAGGATGAGGATGTTCATACGGCGGGCTGCGTGAGCACGGCGTTGCGGGGCAGCCAACGCGGACAGCCTGGGAGGGCACGAGGGCACGAGGGCACGAGGGCACGCAAGCCCGCCCGAACCGAGCGCTTCGGGATCTGGATGGCACAGGCGGCTCTCGACCAGGCGTGGACCGCTTTTCGCGTGCCCTCGTGCCCTCGTGCCCTCGTGCCCTCGTCGTACGTCGCCGCTTTACTCCCCATCTTTCAGCTCCACGCCGAGCGAGCGTAGTTTGCGATAGAGGTGGGTGCGCTCCAGGCCGACCGCCTTGGCCAGTTTGCCGACGCTGCCGCCGGCGAGCTTGAGCTGGTGGATCAGATACTCGCGCTCGAACTGCTCGCGCGCCTCGCGCAGCGGCAGGCCGAGATCGATCGGCAGGGCGTTGTCGGCGCGCGCTTTGACCTCCGTGCGTGCCGGACCCAGCGCGGTATCGACCTCGGGCAGATCGACCTCATCGCCCTGACCGAGAATCAGCAGGCGCTGCACCAGATTGGACAGCTCGCGCACATTGCCCGGCCAGGGGTACTGGCGCATGCGATTCTGCGCGGCCACGGTGAAGCGGCGATAGGGCAGTTGGTCGCGGTCGGCAAAGGTTTCGGCAAAGGAGCGCACCAGCTCCGGGATGTCCTCCGGGCGCTCGCGCAGCGGCGTTACCCGCAGCGGCAGCACGCGCAGCTGATACAGCAGCGCCTCCTGGAAGCGCCCCTCGCTGACTTCGCGTGTCAGATCGCGGCTGGTGCCGCTGACCACGCGCGCCTCCAGCGGCACCTGGGCGTGGCCGCCGACGCGCGTGTAGCTGCGCGCCGCCAGCGCGGCGGCCAGCCGCGTCTGCAGCTCGGTGCCGAGCGCACTGACCTCGTCCAGATAGACGGTGCCGCCCTGCGCCTGCTCGATCAGGCCATAGCGCAGCTCGCCGCTGTCCTCGGTGCCAAACAGATCGCGCGCGGCGTCCGGTTTCATCAGCGCGCCGCCGCTGACGACCACGAAAGGACGCTCGCGCCGCGGCGAGCGCTCGTGCAGATAGCGGGCGAGCACTTGCTTGCCGGTGCCGGGCTCGCCTTCCAGCAGCACGCAGGCGTCGGTTTGCGCGGCGCGCTCGATCTGCGCGCGCAGATCCTGCATCGCCCGACTGCTGCCGATCGGCTCGGGCAGCTCGGGCAGGCGCCGCTTCAGGCCTTCGTTCTCCTGGCGCAGGCGCGAGGCCTCCAGCGCGCGTTCGACCGTCAGCAGCAGTTTCGCCAGCGAAATCGGCTTCTCGATGAAGTCATAGGCGCCCAGCCGAGTGGCTTCCACCGCAGTTTCGATGGTGCCATGGCCGCTCATCATCACCACCGGCATCGGCGGCTGCCCGCCCTGGCTCCACTCGCGCAGCAGCGAAATGCCGTCGGTATCGGGCATCCACACGTCCAGCAGCACCAGATCCGGGCGTTTGGCGCGCAGCGCCGCACGCGCCGCCGCGGCGCCGGGGGCAGACTCCACCTGGTAGCCCTCGTCGGCCAGGATGTCCTGCACCAGTGAACGGATATCCGGCTCGTCGTCCACGACCAGAATGTGATGTGCTGCCATGCGCGCCGTCGTCATGCCGGGAAGTTCACAGAATAGCGTGCGCACGGGGCAGGATTGGGATGCACGCGCTTGCCATCCACGCATGGCCTAGCGCCGGGCTTGCCTCGTATACTCCGCGCCCTCAGCCCGGCCGCACGGCCTCAGGCTCACTGATTTCGTTATCCGAGAGGCTCCACTGTGACCAAGTACGATGCGGTCTTCCTGAAGCACTTCGCCCAGCTGATTCTGGGTCTGATGGCCTTTGCCTTTGTGTTGATCCTGGCCGCGCACCACATCAACGACCGGTTTTATGGGTACAGCGAGGTCACGCCCAACGCCAAGCTGGAAGACCTCAATCCGGCCCAGCGCGACCGCGTGGCCGCTGCCCGCGCCGCGATCGACGCCCGCCTGAAGCCCTCGGCCACCGTCAACGCCGGCGAGACCGGCCGTGCCGCGCTGCTCGCGGCGGAAGAGGCGGCCCGCAAGGCTGCCGCCAGCCAGATCGCCTACGGCGGCACGCTGGACGGTGCGGTGATCAACCAAAATCTGTGCAGCGCCTGTCACGGCTCCGGTGCTGGCGGCGCGCCGCATACCAAGGAACTGTGGGCCCCGCGCATCGCCACCGGCATCGATCTGCTGGTCAAGCATGCCACCGAGGGTTACCAGGGCCAGGCCGGCATCATGCCGGCGCGCGGTGGCAACCCCTCGCTGACCGACGAGCAGGTGCGCGCGGCGGTCGAGTATCTGGTCAATCAGTACAAGTAAGCCGGCGCCGCCGACTTGCCACAAACGCCGCCCGCGGGCGGCGTTTTCGTCTGGGAGGTTCCATGCAGCACAAAGCCATCATCCTGCCGCTCCTGCTCGCCCTGGCCGGCTGTGATCGCGATGTCGCCACCACGCTCGGCAGCAGCGAGCCGATCCAGGTGGGTGTCTGCGGCGCCCCGGCGAATCTGATCAGCGAGGTGCAGGGCGCCACGCTGAAGAGCCCGCAAGTCGGCAATCTGGCCACCGTCGAAGGCGTGGTCGTCGCCGACATGATCGACGGCCTCGGCGGCGTGTTCCTGCAGGAGGAGCAGGCCGATCGCGACGGCGACCCGATGACCTCGGAAGGTCTGTTCGTGCAGATCGACGGCGCCCGGCCGAAGGTGGAGCGCGGCGACGTCGTCCGCGTCCACGGGCGCGTCAGCGAGATGGGCGAGGGCGAGGAGACGCTGACCGCGCTGGCCGAATTGTCCGAGTTCCGCGTTTGCGGTCATGTAGACGAGTTGCCGCAGGCCACGCTGATCGAGGAGCCGCCGCTGGTGGCGGACGATTGGGAAGCCTTCGAGGGCATGCGCATCGCCGTCGAGCCGATTCTGACCGTGCTCGGCAACTATGGATTGATCGATCGCGGCGAGTTGCTGGTGGGCCTCACCGGCCGCCAGTGGCAACCGACCGAACGCTTCCCGCCCGGCGCGCAAAGCCGCGCGCTAACCGAGGACAATGCCCGCGCGCGGCTGCTGCTCGATGACGGCAGCATCGCGCTCGGCGCCCCGGAGCGGGTGAGCTATCTCAGCCTGCAGCCCAGCATCGACGCCCCGTACCGCACCGGCACGCAGTTGAGCGGCGTGTCCGGCGTGCTCGATCAGCGTGGCGGCAGCTATCGCTTGCACCCGGGCGAGCGCGTGCAGGCAGTGCAGGCGCCGCGGCCGGAGAGCGCGCCGGAAGTGGGCGGCGCGCTGCGCATCGCCACCTTCAATCTGGAGAACTATTTCAACGGCGACGGCAAGGGCGGCGGCTTCCCGACCGAGCGCGGCGCCAGCGATGCCGAGGAATTGAACCGCCAGCGCGCCAAGATTTTGAGCGCGCTGAAGGCGATGGACGCTGATATCTATGCGCTTGTCGAAGTCGAGAACGATGGCTACGAGAAGCGTTCGGCCATCGAGGAACTGGCGTTCCGGCTGAACCAGTCGCGCGGGCGCCGCAACGAGTACGACTACGTGCGCGCGCCGGGCCCCAAGCTCGGCGGGGATGCAATCAGCGTGGGCCTGCTCTATCGCAGCAAGCGTCTGAAGCTGGCCGGACCGGCGGCGACGCTGGAACTGCCGCCCTTCGATCGCATGAACCGCGTGCCGCTGGCGCAGACCTTTGACGATGCCAAGACGCAGGCGCGGTTCACGCTGGTAGTCAATCACTGGAAGAGCAAAGGTGGCTGCCAGGAGGCCGACCCCGGCAATCAGGACCGCGGCGATGGCCAGGGCTGCTGGAACGCCGTCCGCGTGGATGCGGCGCGCGCGCTGAACGAATGGCTGCAGACCGACCCGACCGCCAGTGGCGATGCCGATGTGCTGATCCTCGGCGATCTCAATACTTACTCGCAGGAAGATCCGGTGCGCCTGCTCGGCGAGGCTGGCTTCGTGCAATTGGGCCACGGTGACGCCGAGGGCCATTACAGCTTCGTTTACGACGGTCTGTCCGGCAGTCTGGACCATGCGCTGGCCAGTCCCAGCCTGGCCGGCCAGGTCGCGGGCGCCGCAGTGTGGCACATCAACTCGGACGAAATGGGCGCCTTTGGCTACAACCGCGAGGGCCGCTCGCGGGCGCTCGATGCGCGCATGTTCCGCGCCGATCCCTTCCGCTCTTCCGATCACGATCCGATGATCGTCGGCTTCGACCTCGATCCGCCGCCGCCGCCACCGGCCGATGCCGAGGCGTCGCCCGCCGCCGCGGGTCGCTGAGCCGCATCGATCGCGCCGATCGGGGTTCAGGGCGTGGTCGGCGGCGTCTATACTGCTCGGCTCTTTGCGTTCTGTTGAGATTGCGATGTCTGCTCCCACTTTCCAGGAAGTGATCACGCGCCTGAACGCCTATTGGGCGGAACAGGGCTGCGTGCTGATCCAGCCGCTCGACACCGAAGTCGGCGCCGGCACTTTTCATCCGGCGACCTTCTTGCGCTGTCTGGGCCCGGAGCCCTGGAACGCCGCCTATGTGCAGCCCTCGCGCCGGCCCACCGACGGCCGCTATGGCGAGAACCCGAACCGCCTGCAGCACTACTACCAGTACCAGGTGGTGCTCAAGCCCTCGCCCAAAGACATCCTGGAGCGCTATTTCGGCTCCTTGCAGGCGCTCGGCATCGATCCGTTGACGCACGATCTGCGTCTCGTCGAGGACAACTGGGAATCGCCCACGCTGGGCGCCTGGGGCTTGGGCTGGGAGGTCTGGCTGAACGGCATGGAAGTCACCCAGTTCACCTACTTCCAGCAGGCCGGCGGCCTGGAGTGCAAGCCGGTCACCGGCGAGATCACTTACGGTCTGGAACGCCTCGCGATGTACCTGCAGAACGTCGAGAACGTCTATGACCTCGTCTGGACGCGCGGGCCGCAAGGCGTGGTGACCTATGGCGACGTCTACCATCAGAACGAAGTGGAACAGAGCACCTACAACTTCGAGGAAGCCAACGTTCCCGAGTTGTTCCATGCCTTCGACGTGCATGAGGCCGAGGCGAAGAAACTGGTCGAGCGCGGCTTGCCGCTGCCGGCCTACGATCAGGTCTGCAAGGCCAGTCACAGCTTCAATCTGCTGGATGCGCGCCGCGCCATCAGCGTGACCGAACGCCAGCGCTACATCCTGCGTGTGCGCACCATCGCCAAGGCGGTGGCGGAGGCCTATTACGCCCAGCGCGAGAAGCTTGGCTTCCCGGGGCTGCGCAAGGCCGCTTGAGTGAATTGCCCGCACCAGCGCTCGCCCTTATTGTGTGTGAACCATAATGAGGGTGCTGGCTGATGACGAATGTGACCTTCTCCGTCGACGATGAGCTCTTGCGCCGCGCGCGCAAGCTCGCGCTCGACCGCGACACCACGGTGACCCAGTTGCTGCGCGATTACCTGGAGCAACTGGTGGCGTCGGAATCGAGCGCGGCAAAACAGCGCGCGGAGGAATTCCGGCGCGTCACCCGAAGGCTGGCTCGCCATGCCGGCGGCGCCAAGTTCGATCGCGAAGAGAGCTATGACCGCCCCGTGCTTCGTCGATACTAACGTCCTCGTTTATGCGAACGACGCCGACGCCGGCCACAAGCAGGCGATCGCCTTCGACCTGATTGGTGACCTTCTGGAGCAGGAGCGTCTGGTGCTGTCCGCGCAGGTGCTGAACGAACTGGCCTCCGTGCTGCTGCGCCCGCGCTTCGGCTACAGCGTCGACGAGGTCCGTGAAACCCTTGGCCTGTATGCGCACTGCCCGCTGGTCCCTCTAGACACCACCCTGACCCGGCGCGCGCTCGACGCTCGGGCCCGCTACCAGGTCTCGCTCCCGGATGGCTTGGTGATCGCCGCCGCCGAGCGCGCTCGCTGCGGCGAGATCCTGAGCGAAGACCTGAACCACGGCCAGGAGTACTTCGGCATCGTGGTGCGCAACCCTTTCCTGAACGCTGTCTCGGAACCCTGATGACCACCACCGCCGACCTGCTCGTCGAACTGCTCTGCGAAGAGCTTCCCGCCAAAGCCGTCGCCGATCTCGCCCACGGGCTGAAGAGCGGCTTGTCCGAGCGCCTCGCCAAAGCCGGCATCGCGCACCCGGCCGATCGCGCGCAGGCGTTGTGGACGCCGCGCCGCATCGCCGTGCTGCTGCCTGAGGTGGCGCTGGCGGCGCCGGCGCAGACGCTGGAGCGTCGTGGTCCGGCGCTGGCGGCCGGCACTGGCCCGGATGGTGCGCCCAGCAAGGCGCTGCAGGGCTTTGCGGCCTCCTGCGGCGTCAGCGTCGAGGCATTGGAGAAACTGGAAACCGACAAGGGCGCCTGGTACGTGCATCGCACCAGCAAGCCGGGCGCGCTGACCGCCGAGGTGCTGCCGGCAATGGTGCAGGCGGCCATCGAAGGGTTGCCGCTGGGCAAGCCGATGCGCTGGGGCGACAACGACTACGCCTTCCTGCGCCCGGTGCACGCGCTGATCGTTCTGCTGGGCGCGGAACTTCTGCCGGCGCGCGTCTACGGGGTCGACAGCGGTCGGCGTACCCGCGGCCATCGCTTCCATCATCCGCAGGAAGTGTCGATCACCACGCCGGCGGCTTACCTCGATGCTCTGCTGGCGGCGCACGTGATCGTCGATCCGCAGGCGCGGCGCGAGCGCGTGCGCGAGGAGGTCAGCGCGGCCGCGCAGGCGCAGGGCGGCGTGGCGCGGTTGCCGGACGATCTGATCGACGAGGTCAGCAATCTGACCGAATGGCCGTGCGCGATCGCCTGCTCGATCCCGACCGAGTTCATGCGCCTGCCCGAGGCAGTGATCGTCACCACCATCGAGACTCATCAGCGCTTCTTCCCGGTGCTAGACGCCGGCGGCAAGCTGACGCCCAATTTCGTCGGGGTGGCCAATATCCAGAGCCGTGATCCGGCCGAGATCCGCAAGGGCTACGAGCGCGTGGTGCGCCCGCGCCTGTCGGACGCCGCCTTCTTCTTCGACCAGGATCTGAAGCAGCCCTTGGCTGAGCACGTGGAGGCGCTGAAGAGCGTCACCTACCAGCAAAAGCTCGGCAGCCTGTACGACAAGACCGAGCGCGTGGTCGCTCTGGCGCGCGCGGTGGCGCCGGCGGTCGGGGTGGCTGCAGACCTCGCAGAGGCCGCTGCACGGCTGTCCAAGGCCGATCTGCAGACGCGCATGGTCGGCGAGTTCCCGGAACTGCAGGGCCAGATGGGCCGCACCTACGCGCTGGCGCAGGGACAGCCGGAAGCCATCGCGATCGCGCTCGACGAGGTTTACGCCCCGCGTCAGTCCGGCGCGCCGATCGCGGCAACGGCGGTCGGTCGCGTGCTGGCCATCGCCGAGCGCCTCGACACGCTGGCCGGCATCTTTGCCGTCGGCCTGAAGCCGACCGGCAACAAGGATCCGTTCGCGCTGCGCCGCGCTGCACTGGGCTTGGCGCGGACACTGATCGAGGGTGGCATCCACCTCGACCTGCCGCAGATCCTCGAACGCGCCGTGCTGGCGATCCCGGCACAGAGCCTGAAGGACTATCTGGCCAAGATCGCCAACGCCGCCTTCAACGACGACAGTCTGCTCGGCAAGCTCGCCGACAAACTGACGGCGCCGGCGGTAAACGAACTGTACGAGTTCATCCTGGAGCGCACCCGCGCCTACTACACCGAGGCCGGCATCACCGCCGATGTGTTCGAGGCCGTGGCGCAGCGCCGCCCGCACGATCTGGTCGATTTCGATCGGCGCCTGAAGGCAGTGTTGGCGTTCAAGCAACTGCCTGCCTGCCAGAGTCTGGCCGCCGCCAACAAGCGCATCCGCAACATCCTGCGCAAGGCGGGCGAGGGTGGCGTCGATGTCGCCGCACTGCCGGCGGTGGACACAGAGCGTTTGCACCATGACGCCGAGCGCGCGCTCTATGCCGCCCTGGTCCAGGCCGAAACCGACAGCGCGCCGCGCTTTGCCGCCGGCGAGTACGTCGAGGGCCTGACCCGGTTGGCCGACCTGCAGGCGGCGGTCGATGCCTTTTTCGAGGGCGTGATGGTGATGGCCGAGGACGCTGCCGTGCGCAACAACCGACTGGCGCTGCTTGATCGCCTGAGTACGCTGTTCCTGAAGACGGCAGACGTCTCGCTGCTGGCGGGCTGATCGCCTGCGGCAGCGTACTGGCTCAGGGTCGCTGCCTCGCCGGCGGCGGCCCGCGTGTGACCTGCGCCGCTGCCTATGTTCAGCACGTTCGGGGCTAGAATGCAGCCCGGTTCGCAGCCTGCGAGCTCGATCCATGTTGCTCCAGGAAGATCATGACTGACGAAGTACCCGCGACCTTTGCCGAACTCGGACTGCCCTCCGCCCTGCTCGACACGCTGACCAGCGTGGGCTATGAATCGCCGTCGCCGATTCAGGCGGCGACCATCCCACCGCTGCTGGCCGGACGCGATGTGCTGGGGCAGGCGCAAACCGGCACCGGCAAGACCGCCGCCTTCGCGCTGCCGATCCTGGCCAAGCTCGACATGAGCCGCGCCAAGCCGCAGGCGCTGGTGCTGGCGCCGACTCGGGAACTGGCGATCCAGGTTTCCGAAGCCTTTCAGCGCTATGCGCAGAAGCTGCCGGATTTCCGCGTACTGCCGATCTACGGCGGTCAGGGCTACGGCGCGCAGTTGCACGGACTGGCGCGCGGCACGCACGTAGTCGTCGGTACGCCGGGTCGCATCAAGGATCACCTGGCGCGCGGCACGCTGGACCTGTCGGAACTGCGCGTGGCGGTGCTCGACGAGGCCGATGAAATGCTGCGCATGGGCTTCATCGACGATGTCGAGCACATCCTGCAGCACACGCCGGCCACGCGGCAGATCGCGCTGTTCTCGGCGACCATGCCGAGCGTGATCCGGCGCATCGCGCAGACGCATCTGAAGGATCCGACCGAGGTCACGATCCGCTCCAGCACGACCACCGCGGCGGCCATCCGCCAGCGCTACTGGCTGGTCAGCGGCGTCAACAAGCTGGACGCGCTGACGCGCATTCTGGAGGCCGAGCCCTTCGAGGCGATGATCGTGTTCGCCCGCACCAAGCAGGGCACGGAAGAGCTCGCCGAGCGGCTGTCGGCGCGCGGATTTGCCGCTGCGGCGATCAATGGCGATCTGCAGCAGTCGCAGCGCGAAAAGACTATCGCGCGGCTCAAGGAAGGCCAGCTCGACATTCTGGTCGCCACCGACGTCGCTGCGCGCGGTCTGGACGTCGAGCGCATCAGCCACGTGCTGAACTACGACATTCCCTACGACAGCGAGGCCTATGTGCATCGCATCGGCCGCACCGGGCGTGCCGGGCGCAGTGGCGATGCCATCCTGTTCGTGACGCCGCGCGAGCGCCATCTACTGCGCGCGATCGAGCGCTCGACGCGGCAGCCGATCGATCCGATGCTTTTGCCCTCGGTGCAGGCGGTCAACGAGAAGCGCATCGCGCGCTTCCAGGCGCGCATCAGCGAGGCCATGGAGGCCACTGATCTCGATGTCTTCCGGCGCATCATCGAGGAGTACGTACACCAGAACGAGGTGTCGGAACTCGATGTCGCGGCGGCGCTGGCGCGCATGGTGCAGGGCAAGACGCCGCTGCTGTTGCCGCCGAGCGGTGACACCACGCTGCCGGGCGAGGCGCCGCTCGCCGAAGCGCGTGGCCCGGCACCGCGTTCCCCGCGCGAGTACGAGCGCCCGGCGCGGGCCGGTGCGAGCTCCTACAAGGGCGTCGATGCGGAGCGTCCACCGCGCGAATCGCGACCGCCACGCCCCGAGCGCAGTCGGCCCGAGGCGCCTGCGCGCGCCGAAAGCGGCGAGCGCGCGCCTGCGGAGCGCGCCGCCACGCCCGAACGCGCCCCGAGTGTACGTGAGCGCAGCGCTGAGGCGCCGAGCAGCGAACGCAGCGCCGAGCGCGTGCGTCCGGCCAAGGTGCGCGCCGAGCGTGCCGAGCGCCCGCAGGATGCGCCGGATCTGGAGCTGTATCGCGTCGAGGTCGGCAGCACGCACGGCCTCAAGCCGGGCAACCTGGTAGGCGCCATTGCCAACGAAGCCGGTCTCGAAAGTCGCTACATGGGGCGCATCTCGATCGAGGACGAGCACAGTACGATCGAACTGCCGGCCGGCATGCCCAAGGAGATTTTCCAGCACCTGAAGAAGGTCTGGGTGTCAGGCCGCATGCTGCGCATCAGCAAGGTCGACCCGCCCACCGGCGGCCCGACCAAGCGTCCGCGCGCGGACGCCGGCAAGCCGCGCAAGCCGCGCAGCTGAGCTCAGTCCTGCAGCGGCCAGCGCAGCTCGCGCTGGCCCGCAGGCTGTCCGAAAGGCGCGAAACTGCGCTCGATCAAGGTGGCGATGCCGTCAAGCCCGACCGTGAGCACGCTGCTGGCGCGGGTGCCGTAGTGCTCGCTGGCCAGAAAGCTGGCCGACAAGAAGCGCTCGCGCTCGAGGCCGATGCCGGTATCCGGCAACTCGGCGTCGGCCGCAACGCGACGATCGGCCAGCGCCGTCAGCAGGTACTCCGAATCGGCACTTGCGGACTCGCACCAGTCGGCCAGCGCCTTCATCAGTCGCGCCGTTTTCGGCCACGGCGGATCGAAGGCGCCGTTGCTGATTCCGTAGATTCCGGCCGGCAGCCGGTCCACCCGTGCCGTTGGACCATGCAGACGCAGCAGCCCATGGGTGTCGGCCAACACCAGATTGAACGGTCGGTAGTGCGCAGCGTCCGCGGCGAAGGTCAATGCCTGCAGTTCCATCGTGCGCTCCGAGCGCATCGCTTGCTGCACCAGTGCGCCGCGGCTCTCGCCTGAATGCGGATCCGGTTGGCGGATGTTGGTGACCAGCGCCAGCCGTCCGCGGCGATCGGCCGCCATCCAGGAGCCGCCGCTCTGCAGATCGCGTCCGCCATAGACGCCGGGCAGTTCCTCCCATTCGGCTGCCGGCGCGCTGGGCCTGGCGTAGTACTCATCGCGATTGGCGGCAACCACCAGCCGATAGCGCGGGTGGCAATCCCACGCGATGGCCACCAGGCACACGTGGCTTAGCTGCCGATGCTGATCTTCGCCAGCGCCGGCGCGCGCCGCAGGGCGAGCACCAGATCCGACAGCATTTCGAAGGCCTGCGGCTCGATCTCATGGAACTCCACGCCCAGACGCGCGCCCTGCACGTGCGCGATGCGCACTTGTGCCGCAAAAGGTCGGGATTCGTCCAATTCGAGCAGTATCTCCAGCACATCTCCGGCCTTGCAGGAGACCGCGCCATCGCACTCCAGCAGCGCCCCGTTCAGCGACAAGTCAACCACCCGCCCGCTGGGGGCGTCGGCCGCGAGACGGCGAAAGCGGCCCGGCAGCTCGAAGCGCGGCTCTTGGCGGCGATCCAGAATCACATGTCCGGTCAACGGCGCATCCTCTGCACTGGGTTTCTGATTGAGCATACTGAGCCTGCAGGCGGTGGTGAGACTGTGCGCAAGTTCAAGCCGGCGCGGCTTGCCAGACAGCTTCCAAGCAGATTGTGCGCCATTGTGCCGGGACCGCGCAGCGGGCGTAGCCCCGGCTGAGCGTCCTGAGTCTGCGTTTCTGAACAGTCTTGGATTTCTCATCGTCTGCGTGCCCACCTGTGTGCCGCTTTGCGCTATCGTCCGCGACCCCGAAGCGGGATCGCAGACTGATCTGCGCTGCATTGACCGGTGGGTCGGTGAAGGTTATAGTCCCGCTCCTTTGTTTTAAGACTCAGCGGACGAGGTCTCGTCATGTACGCCGTTTTTGCAACTGGTGGCAAGCAGTACCGTGCAGCCCCCGGTGATGTTCTGAAGGTCGAGAAGCTCGACGCCGCCCCGGGCGACGTCATCGAGCTGGATCAGGTGATGCTGGTTGCCAACGGTGATTCGATTTCGGTCGGCGCTCCGCTGGTGGCTGGTGCCAAGGTTGCTGCCACGGTGAAGAGCCATGGCCGCGCCGACAAGGTGTACATCGTGCACTTCCGTCGCCGCAAGCATCACCGCAAGCAGCAGGGTCATCGTCAGCACTACACTGAGATCGAGATCACGGGCATCAACGCCTGATCGATCGAGTCCGAGGATTAAGTCATGGCACATAAAAAGGCAGGCGGCTCGACTCGCAACGGTCGCGACTCGAACCCGAAGTATCTGGGCGTGAAGCTGTTCGGCGGTCAGGCCGTTGAGGCTGGCAACATCATCGTGCGTCAGCGCGGTACGCAGTTCCACGCTGGTCGCGGCGTCGGTATCGGCCGCGATCACACGCTCTACGCGTTGACCGACGGCAAGGTGGAATTCAAGGTGGCGGGTCCGCAGAATCGCCGCTTCGTGAGCGTCGTGTCGGGCTGAGCAATTGGTCCTAGCGATGTGCGTAAAGGCCCCGCCCTGCGCGGGGCTTTTCGTTTGGGCGACTGGAAAACGGGGTTGCAGTAATGAAGTTCGTCGATGAGGCGCGTATTCAGGTGTACGCCGGCAACGGTGGCAACGGGTGCGTGAGCTTCCGGCGCGAGAAGTTCATCCCCTTGGGCGGTCCCGACGGCGGCGATGGCGGCTCAGGCGGCAGCATCTATCTGATCGCCGACGAGGGGCTCAATACCCTGGTGGATTTCCGCCATCAGCGTCACTTCCGTGCCGAGCGCGGCCAGAACGGCATGAGTCGCCAGTGCTACGGCAAGGGTGGTGACGATCTCACCATCCGAGTTCCGGTCGGCACCGTGGTGATCGACGCCGGCACCGACGAGCTGATTGGCGATCTGACCCAGCACGGGCAGATCCTGCTGGTTGCACAGGGTGGCCGCGGCGGCCTCGGCAACGTGCACTTCAAGAGTTCGGTGAATCGGGCGCCGCGTCGCGCCACGCCGGGAACGCCGGGCGAGGAGCGCGAGCTGAAGCTTGAGCTCAAGGTGCTGGCGGATGTGGGTCTGCTCGGCTTCCCGAACGCCGGCAAGTCCACCTTGATCCGCGCGATCTCGGCGGCCACGCCGAAGGTGGCGGACTATCCGTTTACCACTTTGCATCCCAATCTCGGCGTGGTGCGCGTCAGTACCGATCGCAGCTTCGTGGTGGCCGATATTCCCGGGCTGATCGAGGGCGCGTCCGAGGGTGCAGGACTTGGCGTGCACTTTCTCAAGCATCTGCAGCGCACGCGTCTGCTGTGGCAGGTCGTGGACATCGCGCCTTTCGACGAGGCCTTGTCCTTGGGACGCCAGGTGCGCGCCATCGAGCGCGAGTTGAAGAAGTTTGATCCCGAGCTCGAAGCCAAGCCGCGTTGGCTGGTGTTGAACAAGGCCGATGCCTTGATCGACGGCGAGGCGCAGGAGCGCGCGCGCAAGCTCAAGCGCAGTTTGCGCTGGAAGGGCCCGGTGTACCTGATCTCTGCCGCGGAACGTCAGGGGCTGGAGCCGCTGATCCACGCGACCATGGCCGAGTTGGAGCGGCTGAAGCGACCGGCCGAGCCCGAGCAGTTGGGCTGATCTGGCCGTGGCGCACAAAAAAGCCGGCAGTCAGCCGGCTTTTTGTTGAGCGCAATCTGCAGCGATCAAGCAGTCGGCTGGCCGCCGAGCTTGCGGATCGCGGCCGTCAGACGGCTCTTGTGGCGCGCGGCCTTGTTCTTGTGAATGAAGCCGTGCGCAGAAATGCGATCGATGATCGGCACGGCGGTCTTCAGCGCCGCTTCCGCGCCCGCCTGATCGCCGGCGTCGATGGACTTCACGACCTTCTTGATCGCGGTGCGCAGCATCGAACGGACGCTGGAATTGTGGGCGTTGCGCTTGTCGGCCTGACGCGCACGCTTCTTGGCGGACTTGATATTGGCCACTCTAGGACTCCGGAAACAACGGGGCTGAACAAAAGACCGCGGAGCATAGCGAGGTAGGCGCACGTGCGTCAACGAAAAGCCGCGCGTGTCGCGCATCGGTCAGTTCAATGGCAGTGGGTGTCCGCGGTGGCGGGTTCAGAATGACCAAAGGCGGCAGTCAGCAGGCAACTGCCGTCCGCGCGCGCAGCGCCGCAACCGGGGTGTCTAGACTCGCGCTCCCATTCTCGTCCGCGAGATTCTGCGTGAAGCTGCTACGCGCCACCGCTACCGTCGGCCTGTTGACGCTGCTGTCCCGAGTCCTGGGTTTCGTGCGCGATCTGGTGTTTGCCCAGAAGTTTGGCGCCAGTCTGGCCACCGACGCCTTTTACGTCGCCTTCCGCATTCCAAACTTCATGCGGCGCCTGTTCGCCGAAGGCTCCTTCTCGCTGGCTTTCGTCCCCGTGTTGGCCGAGTACAAGGCGCGCGGCGATCGTGAGGCGCTACGGCACTTCATCGATCACGTCTGCGGCACATTGGCTGCGATCCTGCTGATGGTGGTCGGTCTTGGCATCCTCGCGGCGCCGGCCTTTGTCACCGTGTTCGCGCCGGGCTTCCTCGACAAGCCCGAGAAGTTTGCGCTGACGGCCGACATGCTGCGTGTGACCTTCCCGTACATCTTGTTGATTTCGCTGGCGGGTTTTGCCGGTGGCATCCTCAACAGCTTCAGCCGCTTCGCGCTGCCGGCGCTGTCGCCGGTGCTGCTCAACATCGCGCTGATTGCCGCGGCGCTCTGGGCCGCGCCGTACTTCGAGCAGCCAGTGATGGCGCTCGCCTGGGGCGTGTTGCTGGGTGGTGCCCTGCAATTGCTGATGCAGATCCCGGGACTGATCCAACTGGGCATGTTGCCACGCCCGCGCTGGGGCTGGCGCGATTCCGGCGTGCGCAAGGTGCTGACGCTGATGATCCCGACCCTGTTCGGTTCCTCGGTGGCGCAGGTCAATCTGCTGGTCGATACCTTGATCGCCTCGTTCCTGGTCACCGGCAGCGTGACCTGGCTCTACTACACCGATCGCCTGCTCGAGTTCCCGCTCGGGATCTTCGGTGTGGCGCTCGGTACCGTGATCTTGCCGCATCTGTCCGGACGCCACGCGGAGCGCGACCCTGCTGGCTTCAGCCATTCGATCGATTGGGCCTTGCGCCTGGGGCTGTTCATCGCGCTGCCAACCACGGTGTTGCTGGTCCTGCTGGCAGAGCCGATGTTCTGGACCTTGTTCGGCTATGGCCGTTTCAGCGCGTTGGACGCCGAGATGTCGGCGCTGAGCCTTGCCGCACTGTCGGTCGGGCTGCCGGCCTTCATTGCCGTGAAGGTGCTGGCGCCGGCCTTCTACGCCCGCCAAGACACGCGTACGCCGGTCAAGGCGGGAATCGCCAGCATGTTGGCCAATATCCTGATGAATGGCCTGTTCGTGGGTCTCTGGTGGTGGGCAGGCAAGCCCGGCGCGCATGCCGGGTTGGCGCTCTCCAGCGGACTGGCGGGCTACATCAACGCCGGATTGTTGTACTACTGGCTGCGCCAGACCGGGGTGTATCAGGCGGCGGCCGGCTGGCGGCGCTATGGCATGACGCTCGCGGTGGCCACCCTGACCTCGGCGCTGTCGGTGCTGTGGGTGCGCGGGCTGCTGCCGCCGATGCCCAGCCTGGGAGCTCCTGGGCGACTGCTGGCGCTGAGTGCGGCAGTTGCTGCGGGCGGCATCGCCTATCTGGGCACTGCCATGCTGTTCGGGCTGCGCCCGCGGCATCTGCGTGACCGCAGCGCGATCACGCCGAGCTGAATATACTCCTCGGCTTTTGCCGCATTGCGTCATGAAGCTTTGTCGGGATCCTCTGAACGCAGGCAAACACTCGCGCGGCGCAGTCGTCGCGATTGGTGCCTTCGACGGCGTACACCTTGGGCATCAGGCCCTGCTGCGCCAGTTGCGTGAGCGCGCCGATATGCTGGGGCTCGCTGCGACGGTCGTCAGCTTCGAGCCCTTGCCGCGCCAACACTTCCGGCGCGCGCCGGTGTTTCGAATCACGCCCTTTCGCGAGCGCTGTGAGCGATTGCGCGCGGCCGGCATCGATCGGCTGCTGTGTCTGCGCTTCAACGACGCGCTGGCGTCGATGAGCGCCGAGGCCTTCGCCGAGCAGGTGCTGGCGGATGCACTCGGCGCGCGCGAGGTGTGGGTGGGCCCCGGCTTTCGTTTCGGGCGCGGCCGCGATGGGGACCTGGAGCTTCTGCAGTCGGTGGGTGAGCGGCACGGCTACCGTGCACGCGAGATTGCGGCGATGACGGCCGACGGCGAGCGCATCAGCAGCACGCGCGTCCGCGAAGCGCTGTTGAATTCGGACTTTGATCGCGCTGAGCGCTGGCTGGGCCGCCGCTACACCTACAGCGGCCGCGTGGTGCGCGGCCAGCAGTTGGGTCGCCAGCTTGGCTTTCCGACCGCGAATCTGCGCTGGCCGCAGAACTCACAGGGCTTCGGCGGGATCTTTGCCGTGCGCGTGAGCGGTGCGGGGCTGACGCAGCATCCGGGCGTCGCCAGCCTCGGCTACCGTCCGGCGGTCGGCGGCAAGGAACTGCTGCTCGAAGTGCATCTTTTTGATTTCGATGGCGATCTCTACGGTCGCCGGCTTACAGTGGATTTCATTGCGAAGCAAAGGGACGAGTGGCATTTTGCCGACCTCGATTCCCTGGTCCTGCAGATCCGGCGTGATGCGGATGAAGCTTTGCGCCTGCTTGGAGTAACCCGCGCGTGACCGACTACAAACACACGATCCAACTGCCGACCACCGATTTCGCGATGAAAGCGGATCTGGCCAATCGCGAGCCTGGCATGCTCGCTCGCTGGGAGCAGGAAGGTCGTTATGCGGCGCTGCAGGCGCACACCGCCGGGCGCCCGGCGTTCATCCTGCACGATGGCCCGCCGTACGCCAACGGCGACATCCATATCGGGCACGCGGTCAACAAAATCCTCAAGGACGTCGTGGTCAAGTCGCGCCTGCTGGCCGGTTTTCGCGCGCCCTACGTGCCTGGCTGGGACTGCCACGGCCTGCCCATCGAGGTAGCCGTCGAAAAGAAGGTCGGCAAGGTCGGGCAAAAGGTAGACGCGCGCCAGTTTCGCGCCGAATGCCGCAAATACGCCGCCGAACAGATCGACCGCCAGCGTCAGGACTTCAAGCGTCTGGGCGTGCTGGGCGCGTGGGAGCAACCGTATCGGACGATGGATTTCCGCTTCGAGGCGGACATGGTGCGCTCGCTGGCGAAGATCGTCGAGCGCGGGCATGTGGTGCGCGGCTTCAAGCCGGTGCACTGGTGCTTCGACTGCCGCAGCGCGCTCGCCGAGGCCGAGATCGAGTACGGGAACAAGGTGGATCCGGCGATCGACGTCATGCTGCCCTTTGCCGACGGCGCAGCGCTTGCGCGCGCCTTCGGCTTGGCGGCGCCGATCAACGACGGCTATGCGGTGATCTGGACCACCACGCCATGGACGCTGCCGTCCAATCAGGCGGTTAGCGTGCATCCTGCGCTGGATTACGCGCTGGTGCGCACCGCGCGCGGTCATCTGGTGCTGGCGGACGCGCTGGTCGAACGCTGCCTGAAGCGCTATCAGTTGGAAGGGGAAGTCATCGCACGCTGTGTGGGCGCCCAGCTGGAGCGCGTCGATGCGCGTCATCCCTTCTACGAACGCGACTCGCTGCTGATCTGCGGCGAACATGTCAGCGCCGAGGATGGCACCGGTCTGGTACATACCTCGCCGGCCTATGGTGTCGAGGACTTCAACGCGCTGAAGCCGTACACGGCCGAGGTGATCAACCCGGTGCAGGGTGACGGCCGCTTTGCTGCCGATTTGCCGCTGTTCGGCGGCATGAAGATTGCCGAGGCCAATCCGCAGATCGTCGCGCATCTGCGCACGCTGGGGCGCGTGTTGGCCGGCTTCGACTACGATCACAGCGTGGCGCACTGCTGGCGCCACAAGACGCCGACCATCTTCCGCGCCACGCCGCAGTGGTTCATCAGCATGGAACAGGCGGGGCTGCGTACGCAGGCCATGACGGCGATCGACACCGTGCGCTGGGTGCCCGACTGGGGACGCGAGCGCATCGAAGGCATGATCCAGAACCGCCCCGACTGGTGCATCTCGCGCCAGCGCACCTGGGGCGTGCCGATCGCCTTGTTTGTCGACAAGGTGCATCAGGCGCCGCATCCGCGCTCGGTCGAGTTGATGGAGCAGGTGGCGCAGCGCATCGAGGTGGCTGGTGTTGATGCCTGGTATGACCTCGACCCGCGCGAGTTGCTGGGTGACGAGGCCGATCGGTACGAAAAAGTCAGCGACATTCTGGATGTGTGGTTCGACTCTGGCGTCACCCACGCCTGCGTGCTGGATGCACGGCCGGAACTCGCTGGCGCCCCGGCCGACCTTTATCTGGAGGGTTCCGATCAGCATCGCGGCTGGTTCCAGTCGGCGCTGCTGACCGGCGTCGCCATGCGCGGCAGCGCGCCATACCGGCAGGTGCTGACGCACGGCTTCACCGTCGATGCCGATGGCAAGAAGATGTCGAAGTCGGCCGGCAACGTCGTGGCGCCACAGCAGGTGATGAAGACCCTCGGCGCCGACGTGCTGCGGCTGTGGGTCGCGGCAACCGACTACAGCGCCGAGATGAGCGTCTCCGACGAAATCTTGAAGCGCGTCTCCGAATCCTATCGGCGCGTGCGCAACACCTGTCGCTACCTGCTGGCAAACCTCAACGGCTTCGATCCGGCCGCGGATGCGATCGCGCATGCCGATTTGCTGCCGATCGATCAGTGGATCGTCGATCAGGCCTGGCAGCTTCAGCAGCGCATCGTGCAGAGCTACGCCGACTACCAGTTCCATCTGATTTACCAGGAACTGCACAGTTTCTGCAGCGTGCAGCTCGGCGCGCTGTACCTCGACGTGCTCAAGGACCGCATGTACACGCTGCGCCAGGACGCGCACGCCCGCCGTTCCGGTCAGACCGCGATGTTGCACGTGGCCGAAGCCATGGTGCGCTGGATGGCGCCGATCCTTAGCTTCACCGCCGACGAGATCTGGAGTTTCCTGCCCGCGCGCGCGCAGCCCTCGCCACTGTTTGTGACCTGGTACGAGCAACTGCAGCCCTTGCCGGCGGATGCGCGCCTTTCGGCCGCGCAGTGGACTGCGCTGCTGGCCCTGCGGGAGGGCGTCAATCAGGCGCTCGAACCGATGCGCAAGGACAAGCGCATCGGCTCCGGACTGGATGCGGCGGTCGAGCTCCATCTCCCGCAGACGCTCGCCTGGATGCAGGCCTGCGCCGAAGAGCTGCGCTTCCTGCTGCTGGTGTCTGAGGTACAGGTTCACGTTGGCAACGCGCCGGAGGGTGCCATGCTGCTGACCGTGGATGGCGCGCAGGCCGCGCTGATCGCCCGGGTCAGTGACGAGCCCAAGTGCGCGCGCTGCTGGCAACGCCGCCCCGATGTTGGCTCGATTGCCGACCATCCAGAACTGTGTGGGCGTTGCGTCGAGAACGTGGAGGAAGAGGGTGAAGTCCGACGTTGGTTCTGAGCAAGCCGGGCGCGCGCGCGGCTGGTGGTGGCTGCCGCTATCGCTGCTGATCATCGCGCTCGATCAGTGGACCAAGTTGCTCGCTATCGAGCACCTGCCCTATGGCGTGCCACAGGCGGTGATGCCGTCCCTGAACTGGACGCTGGTCCACAATCACGGCGGTGCCTTCAGCTTCCTGTCGGACCACGATGGCTGGCAGCGCTGGTTGTTTCTGGTGTTGGCGAGCGCCATTACGCTGGTGCTGCTGGAGTGGCTGCGGCGCACGCCGGCCCGTGTGTGGGCCCTGTGCCTGCCGCTGGCGCTGTTGATTGGCGGCGCGATCGGCAATTTGATCGACCGAGTGCGCTTGGGCTATGTAATTGATTTCGTTCAGGTGTACTGGCGCGAGTGGGCGTGGCCGGCGTTCAACATCGCCGACTCCGGCATCACCGTGGGCATCATTCTGCTGCTGGTGTACGAAGTGTACGGACAGCGGCGGCACACAGCGGATACAGACGCCGATGGAAGTCATACTCGCTAATCCCCGTGGCTTTTGCGCAGGCGTCGACCGTGCGATCGATATCGTCGAGCGCGCGCTCGATTTGTACGGCGCGCCGATCTACGTGCGCCACGAGGTGGTGCACAACCGTTTCGTGGTCGAAAGCCTGCGCGCACGCGGCGCCGTGTTCATCGAGGAGCTGGCCGAGGTGCCTGCCGGCGCTACCGTGATTTTCAGCGCCCATGGCGTTTCGCGCGCGGTGCGTGACGAGGCGGATGCGCGTGGCTTCCAGGTCTTCGACGCCACCTGTCCACTGGTCACCAAAGTGCACATGGAAGTGGCCCGTCATTGCCGCGCCGGGCGCGACATGGTCTTGATCGGCCACGCCGGGCACCCGGAGGTCGAAGGCACGCTGGGTCAATGGCGGGCAGGCGAGGGCGCGGGTGCTATCCACTTGGTGGAGACAGCCGATGACGTGTGGCGCCTGCAGGTCCGCCAGCCGGATGCGCTGGCGTATACCACGCAGACCACCCTGTCGGTCGATGAGACGCGCGAGATCATTGCGGCGCTGCGAGCGCGCTTCCCCAACATCCAGGGTCCGCGCCACGATGACATCTGCTACGCCACGCAGAATCGCCAGGACGCGGTGCGCGAGTTGGCTCAACAATGCGATCGTGTGCTCGTGGTCGGATCGCCCAACAGCTCCAACTCCAATCGTTTGCGCGAGCTGGCCGAGCGACATGGCATCCCGGCGCGGCTGATCGATGGTGCGGAGGACATCGACGCCGACTGGATCGGCGATGCCAAGGTCGTCGGCGTGACCGCTGGCGCGTCGGCGCCGGACAGTCTGGTGCAAGGGGTGGTGGCGCGATTGCGCCAGATGGGCGCGAGTCGAGTCACCGAATTGTCCGGCGTGCGCGAAAACATGGTGTTTGCCTTGCCAAAAGAGCTGCGAATTGTCGTAGACTCCACCGGCTAAGTGATGAGGCAGTCGCGGAGACCGACTGAACCATCCGGCAACGCGAGCGCTTGGGGCTCAACTTGCTGTTGACAACTTCGTGGGAGTGCCACCACAATAGTGGGCTCCGTCGGGGAGGGATACCCAAGCGGCCAAAGGGGGCTGACTGTAAATCAGCTGTCACTGACTTCGGTGGTTCGAATCCACCTCCCTCCACCACCACCGATGGACTAGCGTCAGGGCGGGAGTAGTTCAACGGTAGAACCTCAGCCTTCCAAGCTGATGACGCGGGTTCGATTCCCGTCTCCCGCTCCAAGCGTCAACACAACTCAAGTGCCCATGTAGCTCAGTCGGTAGAGCACCTCCTTGGTAAGGAGGAGGTCGCTGGTTCGATTCCAGTCGTGGGCACCACTTCTTAACCACACAGCCAGCAGCGCACGCATCAGAGGCCGCACATGTCCAAGGGTAAATTCGAGCGCACCAAGCCGCACGTGAACGTGGGCACTATCGGTCACGTCGACCACGGCAAGACGACGTTGACGGCAGCGTTGACGAAGATTGGTGCAGAGCGCTTTGGTGGTGAGTTCAAGGCGTACGACCAGATCGACAAGGCGCCGGAAGAGAAGGCGCGCGGCATCACGATTTCGACGGCGCACGTGGAATACGAATCGCCGACGCGTCACTACGCGCACGTGGATTGCCCGGGTCACGCCGACTACGTGAAGAACATGATCACGGGTGCGGCGCAGATGGACGGCGCGATTCTGGTGTGCTCGGCCGCTGACGGCCCGATGCCGCAGACGCGCGAGCACATTCTGCTGTCGCGCCAGGTGGGCGTGCCGTACATCGTGGTGTTCCTGAACAAGGCGGACATGGTGGACGACGCCGAGCTGCTGGAGCTCGTCGAGATGGAAGTGCGCGAGCTGCTCTCCAAGTACGAGTTCCCGGGCGACGACACGCCGATCATCAAGGGTTCGGCGCTGAAGGCGCTGGAAGGTGATCAGAGCGAGATTGGCGTGCCGGCGATCATCAAGCTGGTGGACGCGCTGGACACGTACATTCCGGAGCCGCAGCGCGACATCGACAAGCCGTTCCTGATGCCGGTGGAAGACGTGTTCTCGATTTCGGGTCGTGGCACGGTGGTCACAGGTCGCGTGGAGCGCGGCATTGTGAAGGTGGGCGAGGAAATCGAAATCGTTGGTCTGAAGCCGACGACGAAGACGATCGTGACCGGCGTCGAGATGTTCCGCAAGTTGCTGGATCAGGGTCAGGCGGGCGACAACGTGGGTCTGTTGCTGCGCGGCACGAAGCGTGACGACGTTGAGCGTGGCCAGGTGATCTGCAAGCCGGGCTCGATCAATCCGCACACGAAGTTCGAAGCTGAAGTGTACGTGCTGAGCAAGGAAGAGGGCGGCCGTCACACGCCGTTCTTCAAGGGCTATCGCCCGCAGTTCTACTTCCGCACGACGGACGTGACGGGTAACTGCGAGCTGCCGGAAGGCGTCGAGATGGTGATGCCGGGCGACAACATCAAGATGGTGGTGTCGTTGATTGCGCCGATCGCGATGGAAGAAGGCCTGCGCTTCGCGATTCGCGAAGGCGGCCGTACCGTCGGCGCCGGCGTCGTCGCCAAGGTGATCCAGTAAGGATCGAGCGGGTTCTGGGTTCGAGACAGTACGCCAGTAGCTCAACTGGCAGAGCAGCGGTCTCCAAAACCGCAGGTTGGGGGTTCGATTCCCTCCTGGCGTGCCAACTCCGAACCCGACGCCTGATTGATCAGGAAACCAACGTCGCGTCCCGCAAGGGGCGCGGCGTCTGCGTCTAGGAAGCTATGAACGCAAAAGTTGAAGTACAGCAGACGGGTGGAAGCGCTGCCATGGACGTTGTAAAGCTCGTAGTAGCGGCCTTGTTGGTCGTGGGTTCCGCCGTCGCCTTCTATTGGTTCGCCGACGCATGGCCCACTTGGGCGCGCGTCATGTGCGTGCTGGCGGGCCTGGGTGCCGGTGCTGCGGTAGCGCTGCAGAGCAGTCAGGGCGCGAAGTTCATGCACTTCCTGCGTGAATCGCAAATTGAGGTCCGCAAGGTGGTTTGGCCGACGCGCCAAGAAACCTGGCAAACCACCTTGATCGTCGCGGTTGCGGTGCTGCTGATTGGCATCCTGGTCTGGATCATCGACATGATCCTGGCGTGGGTCGTGCGTCTGTTGATGGGTTGAGGTTAGGACGATGACCAAGCGCTGGTATGTGGTGCACGCGTACTCCGGATTCGAGAATGCCGTACGGCGTTCGCTAGAGGACCGTATCGGCCGCTCCGGACTGCAGGATCGCTTCGGCCAGGTGCTCGTTCCGACCGAAGAAGTGATCGAAATGCGCCACGGTCAGAAGCGCAAATCTGAGCGCAAGTTCTTCCCTGGTTACGTATTGGTGCAGATCGAGACCGCCGTCGACGGCCGCTCGATGCGCATCGACGACGAGTGCTGGCATCTCGTGAAGGAAACGCCGAAGGTGATGGGCTTTATCGGCGGAACTGCCGACAAGCCGCTGCCGATCAGCGACAAGGAAGCCGATGCCATCCTTCGTCGCGTGCAGGACGGCGTTGACAAGCCCAAGCCCAAGGTGCTGTTCGAGCCGGGCGAGATGGTCCGCGTCATCGAAGGGCCGTTCAACGATTTCAACGCCGTGGTTGAGGAAGTCAACTACGACAAGAACCGCCTCAAAGTGGCGGTGCTGATTTTCGGTCGATCCACTCCGGTCGAACTTGAGTTCGGTCAGGTGGAGAAGGCGTAAAGGAAGCGGTGGAGAGTGAAGGGCATAGAGTGAAATGAGGGCAGCCTCGCACTTTTGACTTTTCACTTTTCACTTTTCACAACCAACGGGGAGCCGCGGGCATATCGCCCAACGCGTTCGGACCCGAGGAGCAAAGAGCAATGGCAAAGAAGGTCACCGGTTATATCAAGCTGCAAGTGAAGGCGGGCGAGGCCAATCCTTCGCCGCCGGTCGGTCCCGCGCTCGGTCAGCGTGGCGTGAACATCATGGAATTCTGCAAGCAGTTCAACGCTGCGACGCAGAAGATGGAAAAGGGCACGCCGCTGCCGGTGATCATCACCGTGTACAGCGACCGTTCCTTCACCTTCATCACCAAGACGCCGCCGGCGACCATTCTGATCAAGAAGGCGCTGGGCTTGGCCAAGGGCAGCAGCCGCCCGAACACCGAAAAGGTTGGCAAGATTTCGCGCAAGCAGTTGGAAGATATCGCGACCACCAAGATGCCCGACCTGACTGCTGCTGACCTCGACGCTGCGGTGCGCACCATTGCTGGTAGCGCGCGCAGCATGGGCCTGAATGTGGAGATCTGATGCCATGCCGACCATGACCAAGCGCTTCAAAGCCCTGCAGGGGCTGGTAGTTCCGGGCAAGTCCTACGCGGTCGATGACGCGCTGCGCATCCTGAAGGACAACTCCAAGGTCAAGTTTGTCGAGTCCGTCGACGTGGCCATCCGCCTCGGTATCGATGCGAAGAAGTCTGACCAGGGCGTGCGTGGTTCCTCGCTGCTGCCGAACGGCACCGGCAAGACTGTCCGCGTGGCCGTTTTCTGCCCGGCGGGCGAGAAGGCCGAAGCTGCCAAGGCTGCCGGTGCGGATGCCGTCGGCATGGACGATCTGGCCGAGAAGATGCAGGCGGGCGATCTGAACTACGGCCGCGTCATTGCGACACCGGACGCCATGCGCGTCGTCGGCAAGCTCGGTCAGTTGCTCGGTCCGCGCGGCCTGATGCCGAATCCGAAGGACGGCTCGGTGACCCCGGACGTCGTGACTGCCGTGAAGAACGCCAAGGCAGGTCAGGTGAAGTTCCGCAACGACAAGGCCGGCATCGTGCACGCCACGATCGGCAAGGCGAGCTTTGAGGTCGCCGCGCTGCGCGAAAACCTGAATGCCCTGATCGCCGATCTGCTGCGTCTGAAGCCGGCGGCCTCGAAGGGCCAGTACCTGCTGAAGATCAGCCTGTCGACGACCATGGGTCTCGGCGTGACGGTCGATCCGTCCACGTTACAGACGCGCTGAACGATCTAGATTTTTTGAGGGCGCCCGGCACTGCCGGGCCGCCGTCAAAGACCGCGGGTGTGTCGCCGCGCCGCGCCGGGAGCTCCGGCAACGCAAGGCGAGACTTAATCACCACAGCCCGCGCAGATGGTGCCGCCCGCTCCGATACATGGAAACGGCAGTACCGCAACAGGGCCCCGCAAGGGGTCCGCCGCCAGGGTCGGTTCGAACTGGTGTAGTCGATCCGGGTGCAGCTTTCGCTGCCCCGATGCTGGAGGAAAGCAATGGCACTCAATCTCGAGCAAAAGAAAGAGGTCGTTGCAGAACTCGCCGAGGTGGCTTCCAGCGCGTTGTCGCTGGTGGCCGCGCAGTACAACGGCCTGACCGTTGCTCAGCTGACCAATCTTCGTGCGAAAGCACGCAAAGAAGGCGTCTACCTGCGTGTCGCCAAGAACACGCTGGTGCGTCGCGCAGTCCAGGGTACCGATTACGAATGCGTTTCCGACGCGCTCAAGGGACCCCTGCTGTTCGCCTTCTCCAAGGAAGATCCGGGCGCTGCTGGCCGACTGGTCAAGGATTTCGCGAAGGCCAATGACAAGCTGGTTCCGAAGATCGTCTCCGTGGGCGGCAAGCTCTACGGTGCCGCTGAACTGGAACGACTTGCCAGCCTGCCGACGCGCGATCAGGCCCTGTCCATGCTGCTGGGTTGCCTCGTTCAGCCCGCGACCATGTTGGTCCGCGTGTTGTCCGAGCCGGCCGCGAGCCTGGCGCGCGCGGTGCGCGCGGTGGGCGACCAGAAGCAGGCCGCTGCCTAAGCCTCGAGTTCCGCAATCGATCAAGCGATACACGTTTCCCATCAGGAGTTGTAACTCATGTCTCTCAGCAACGAACAAATCATCGAAGCCATCGCTTCCAAGAGCCTCATGGAGATCATGGATCTCGTGAAGGCGATGGAAGAGAAGTTCGGCGTCTCCGCCGCCGCCCCGGTTGCCGTGGCCGCTCCGGCCGCCGCTGCCGCCGCGCCGGTCGAAGAGAAGACCGAATTCACCGTCGTCCTCGCCGCCGCTGGCGAGAAGAAGGTCGAAGTCATCAAGGCCGTCCGCGCGATCACCAACCTGGGCCTCAAGGAAGCCAAGGATCTGGTGGAAGGCGCCCCGGCGACCGTCAAGGACGGCGTCAGCAAGGACGATGCCGCCAAGTTCAAGAAGATGCTGGAAGAAGCCGGCGCCAAGGTCGACGTCAAGTAATCGTCTCCTGGTCCGACTGTGGTACGCGGGGCTGGGGGCCGAAGGGTCCCCGGCCTCTATCTGTTAGCAGCAAGTGGGAAAGGGCAATGGAAAAAGGAAGTTGGAACTGTCACTCGTTCAGTCGCTGCGACTGAGCGAGCTTTTTCCATTTCCGTTTTCCCTTTTCCTTTTCCCTGCTCCTGATTCACTGCTGCCCTCGGGCAGCCTAAGGCGAGAGTACCCCCCATGAGCTACTCGTTCACCGAAAAGAAGCGCATTCGCAAGGACTTCGGCAAGACCCCCGTGGTGCTTGCCGTCCCGCCGCTGCTGGCGATCCAGGTCAACTCCTACCGCGATTTCCTGCAGATGGAAAACGCGCCGTCCGCCTATCGCGATGTGGGCTTGCATGCTGCGCTGAAGTCGGTGTTTCCGATCAGCAGTTACTCCGGCTCGGCCTCGCTCGAGTACGTCAGCTACCGCCTGGGTGAGCCGCCGTTCGACGTGCGCGAATGCAAATCGCGCGGTCTGTCCTATGGCGCGCCCCTGCGCGTGACCGTGCGCCTTGTGGTCTACGATCGCGAGAGCTCGAACAAGGCGGTCAAGTATGTGAAGGAGCAAGAGGTCTACATGGGCGAACTGCCGCTCATGACCGACACCGGCACCTTCATCGTCAATGGCACCGAGCGCGTCATCGTCTCCCAGCTACACCGTTCCCCGGGCGTGTTCTTCGACCATGACCGCGGCAAGACGCACAGCTCGGGCAAGTTGCTGTATTCGGCGCGCGTGATTCCCTACCGCGGCTCCTGGCTGGACTTCGAGTTCGATCCGAAGGATTGCCTGTTCACGCGTATCGATCGTCGCCGCAAGCTGCCGGTGACCATCCTGCTGCGTGCGCTCGGGTACACGAATACCCAGATCCTGCAGATGTTCTTCGAAATCAATCGCTTCGAGCTCAAGGACAGCGGTGCGCTGCTGGAGCTGGTGCCCGAGCGCTTGCGCGGCGAAACTGCCAGCTTTGACATCAAGATCGGCAAGGAAGTCATCGTCGAGGCTGGTCGCCGTATCACCTCGCGGCACGTGCGTCAGCTGGAGAAGCTGAAGGCCAAGAACCTGGAAGTGCCGGACGACTACCTGATCGGCCGCGTGCTCTCGGAGGATGTGGTCGATCCGAAGACCGGTGAGGTGCTGGCACTGGCAAACGACGAGCTCAGCGATGAGCATCTGACGGCGTTCCGTCGTGCCCGCATTGAAGCCATCGGCACGATTTTCGTCAACGATCTGGATCGCGGTCCGTACATCTCGAACACACTGCGCATCGATCCCTCGCGCAGCCAGCTCGAAGCGTTGGTCGAGATCTACCGGATGATGCGTCCGGGCGAGCCGCCGACCAAGGAAGCGGCGCAGAACCTGTTCCAGAACCTGTTCTTTGCTGCCGAGCGCTACGATCTGTCGGCCGTGGGCCGCATGAAATTCAATCGTCGCGTCGGTCGCAAGGAAACGACCGGCTCCGGCGTGCTCTCGCACGATGACATTCTGTCCGTGCTGCGCGTGCTCATCGACATTCGCAACGGCAAGGGCACGGTGGACGACATCGACCACCTGGGCAATCGCCGCGTGCGCAGCGTCGGTGAAATGGCGGAGAACGTGTTCCGCATCGGCCTCGTCCGCGTCGAGCGCGCCGTCAAGGAGCGTCTGTCGCTGGCGGAGTCCGAAGGCCTGACGCCGCAAGAGTTGATCAATGCCAAGCCGGTGGCCGCCGCGATCAAGGAGTTCTTTGGCTCCTCGCAGCTCAGCCAGTTCATGGACCAGAACAATCCGCTGTCAGAGGTGACGCACAAGCGTCGCGTGTCGGCGCTGGGTCCGGGCGGTCTGACGCGCGAGCGCGCCGGCTTCGAAGTCCGCGACGTGCATCCGACGCATTACGGCCGCGTGTGCCCGATCGAGACGCCGGAAGGCCCCAACATCGGGCTGATCAATTCGCTGTCGGTGTATGCGCGCACCAACGACTACGGCTTCATCGAGACCCCGTTCCGCCGCGTGATCGACGGCAGGGTCACCGATCAGGTCGACTATTTGTCGGCGATCGAAGAGAACGAGTTCGTGGTCGCCCAGGCGAGCGCGACGCTCGATGCCGAGGGCAATCTGACCGAAGATCTGGTCACCTGCCGCGAGCGTGGCGAAATTTTGCTGAAGTCGCCGGCCGAAGTGCATTACATGGACGTGTCGCCGATGCAGATCGTGTCGGTGGCCGCCGCGCTGGTGCCCTTCCTCGAACACAACGACGCCAACCGCGCGCTGATGGGCGCCAACATGCAGCGCCAGGCGGTCCCGACGCTGCGCGCCGACTGCCCGATGGTGGGCACCGGTATCGAGCGCAAGGTGGCCAGCGACTCCGGCGTGACGGTGATCGCCCGCCGCGGCGGCCTGGTCGATCAGATCGACGCCGGCCGCGTGGTGGTCAAGGTCAATGAGGCCGAGGTCGGCGAGAACGATCCGGGCGTCGATATCTACAACCTGATCAAGTACACGCGCTCGAACCAGAACACCTGCATCAATCAGCGCCCGCTGGTGAATGTCGGTGATCGCGTTGCGCCGGGTGACGTGCTGGCCGACGGTCCGTCGACCGATCTCGGTGAGCTGGCGCTTGGCCAGAACATGCTGGTCGCGTTCATGCCGTGGAATGGCTACAACTTCGAAGACTCGATCCTGGTCTCCGAACGCGTGGTCAAGGAAGATCGCTACACCACGATTCACATCGAGGAACTGACCTGTGTCGCGCGCGACACCAAGCTCGGTCCGGAAGAGATCACCGCGGACATCCCGAACGTGGGCGAACAGGCGCTGTCGCGCCTGGATGAGAGCGGCATCGTCTACATCGGCGCCGAAGTCAATGCAGGCGACATTCTGGTGGGCAAGGTGACGCCGAAGGGCGAAACCCAGCTGACGCCGGAAGAGAAATTGTTGCGGGCGATCTTCGGTGAGAAGGCGTCCGACGTGAAGGACAGCTCGCTGCGCGTGCCGCCGGGCATGGACGGTACCGTCATCGACGTGCAGGTCTTCACCCGCGACGGTCTGGAGAAGGACAAGCGCGCCCAGCAGATTGAGCAAGCCGAGATCAAGCGCGTGCGCAAGGATCTGGACGACCAGTTCCGTATCCTGGAGGCCGCGATCTACGACCGCCTCGCCGATGTGCTGGTGGGCAAGCCGGTCAACGGCGGCCCGCAGGGTCTGAAGAAGGGCGACACCATCAGCCGCGAGTACCTGAGCAAGCTCAAGCGCGACGAGTGGTTTGCCATCCGCATGAAAGACGACGCCGCGGCCGAGGCGATCGAGCGCGCGCAGGAACAGATCGAACGCCACAAGGCAGAGTTCGACAAGCGCTTCGAGCACAAGAAGTCGAAGGTGACGGCGGGCGACGATCTGGCGCCGGGCGTGCTGAAGATGGTCAAGGTCTACCTGGCCGTGAAGCGCCGCATCCAGCCGGGCGACAAGATGGCCGGTCGCCACGGCAACAAGGGCGTGATCTCGAACATCGTGCCGGTGGAAGACATGCCGTTCATGGCTGACGGTACTTCGGTCGACATCGTGCTGAATCCGCTCGGCGTGCCCTCGCGCATGAACATCGGTCAGGTGCTGGAAACCCACTTGGGCTGGGCAGCCAAGGGTCTGGGCAAGCGCATCGCCGAGATGATGGAGGCCAAGGCCGCCGTCAATGAACTGCGCAAGTTCCTGGACGAGATCTACAACCAGCAGATGGTGCGTCAGCAGGTCGACCTCAGCACCTTCACCGACGAAGAACTGATGGCCCTGGCGAAGAACCTGCGCAAGGGTGTGCCGATGGCGACGCCGGTGTTCGATGGCGCTACCGAGGCCGAGATCAAGCGCATGTTGCGGCTTGCCGGTCTGCCGGATTCCGGTCAAACGGTGCTGTACGACGGCCGCACGGGTGATGCCTTCGAGCGTCCGGTCACGGTCGGCTATATGTACATGCTGAAACTGAACCACCTCGTCGATGACAAGATGCACGCGCGTTCCACCGGCCCGTACTCGCTGGTCACGCAGCAGCCGCTGGGCGGCAAGGCCCAGTTCGGCGGTCAGCGCTTCGGTGAGATGGAAGTGTGGGCGCTGGAAGCCTACGGTGCGGCTTACACCCTGCAGGAAATGCTGACGGTCAAGTCGGACGACGTGCAGGGCCGCAACCAGATGTACAAGAACATCGTGGATGGCGACCACCAGATGGTGGCGGGCATGCCGGAGTCCTTCAACGTGCTGGTCAAGGAAATCCGTTCGCTCGCGATCAACATCGAGCTTGAGAACGAAGCGCAGTAATCGGCGAAGGCATTGGAGCAAGCACCATGAAAGACCTGTTGAACCTATTCAACCAGCAGCGTCCCGCCCAGGACTTCGATTCGATTCGTATCGGCCTGTCGTCGCCGGACCTGATCCGCTCGTGGTCCTTCGGCGAGGTGAAGAAGCCGGAGACGATCAACTACCGCACCTTCAAGCCCGAGCGTGACGGCCTGTTCTGCGCGGCGATCTTCGGACCGATCAAGGACTACGAGTGCCTGTGCGGCAAGTACAAGCGCATGAAGCACCGCGGTGTGGTCTGCGAGAAGTGCGGCACGGAAGTCACGCTGGCCAAGGTGCGCCGTGAGCGCATGGGCCACATCGAACTGGCCAGCCCGACGGCGCATATCTGGTTCCTGAAGTCGCTGCCCTCGCGCATCGGTCTGATGCTGGACATGACTCTGCGTGACATCGAGCGCATCCTCTACTTCGAAGCCTATGTCGTCGTCGACCCCGGTCTCACGGCGCTGACCCGCGGCCAGTTGTTGACTGAAGAGCAGTTCTTGCTGGCGGTGGAAGAGCATGGCGACGAGTTCGACGCACGCATGGGCGCCGAGGCGGTGTACGAGTTGCTGCGTACCATCGACCTCAACGCCGAAATGGTGCGCCTGAAGGAAGAGATCGCCAGCACCAACTCGGAAACCAAGCTGAAGCGCCTGTCCAAGCGCATCAAGCTGATGGAAGCCTTTGTCGAATCCGGCAATCGCCCGGAATGGATGGTCATGACCGTCCTGCCGGTGTTGCCGCCCGACCTGCGCCCGCTGGTGCCGCTGGACGGCGGTCGTTTCGCCACCTCGGACCTGAACGACCTGTACCGTCGCGTCATCAACCGCAACAACCGTCTGAAGCGCCTGCTGGAACTGAATGCGCCCGACATCATCGTGCGCAACGAGAAGCGCATGCTGCAGGAAGCGGTCGATGCGCTGATGGACAATGGCCGCCGCGGCCGCGCCATCACCGGCACCAACAAGCGGCCGCTGAAGTCACTGGCGGACATGATCAAGGGCAAGCAGGGCCGATTCCGCCAGAATCTGCTCGGCAAGCGCGTCGACTACTCCGGCCGTTCGGTCATCGTGGTCGGCCCGACGCTGAAGCTGCATGAGTGCGGTCTGCCGAAGAAGATGGCGTTGGAGTTGTTCAAGCCCTTCATCTTCAGCAAGCTGCAGCGCCGCGGACTCGCCACCACGATCAAGGCGGCGAAGAAGCTGGTCGAGCGCGAGAGCGCCGAGGTGTGGGACATCCTGGAAGAGGTGATCCGCGAGCACCCGGTGTTGCTGAACCGCGCGCCGACCTTGCACCGCCTTGGCATTCAGGCCTTCGAGCCGGTGCTGATCGAGGGCAAGGCCATCCAGCTGCATCCGCTGGTGTGTACCGCGTTCAACGCCGACTTCGACGGCGACCAGATGGCTGTGCACGTGCCGCTGTCGCTGGAAGCGCAGTTGGAAGCGCGCGCGCTGATGATGTCCACCAACAACATTTTGTCGCCCGCCAACGGCGAGCCGATCATCGTGCCGACCCAGGACGTCGTGCTCGGCCTGTACTACATGACGCGTGAACTGGTGGGCAAGCGCGGCGAAGGCATGGCCTTCTCCGACGTCAAGGAAGTCCATCGCGCATATTCGGCGAACAAGGTCGATCTGCACGCCAAAGTGCGCGTGCGCATCGACGAGACCGAGATTGCCGAGGACGGCACGCGCACCAAGAAGCGCACGCTGACCCAGACCACCGTGGGCCGCGCCTTGCTGGCAGAAATCCTGCCCGCCGGCATGCCCTTTGCGCTGGTGAATCAGTCGCTCACCAAGAAGGCCATCTCAGGGCTGATCAACGCCTGCTATCGCCGTCTGGGCCTCAAGGACACGGTGATTTTTGCCGATCAGTTGATGTACACCGGCTTCGCCTACGCCACCCGTGCCGGCGTTTCGATCGGCATCGACGACCTGAAGATCCCGCTGGAGAAGGGCGAGATCCTCGAGCGCGCCGAGCGTGAAGTGCGCGAGATCCAGGACCAGTTCACCAGCGGTCTGGTGACCGCGGGCGAGCGCTACAACAAGGTCGTCGACATCTGGTCGCGTACCAACGAGCAAGTCGCCCAGGCGATGATGAAGGGCATCGGCACCGACAAGACCGTCGACGCCGAGGGCAAGACGGTCGAGCAGAAGTCGATGAACTCGATCTACATCATGGCCGACTCCGGCGCGCGTGGTTCCGCCGCCCAGATTCGTCAGCTGGCCGGTATGCGCGGCCTGATGGCCAAGCCCGATGGCTCGATCATCGAAACCCCGATCAAGGCCAACTTCCGCGAAGGCCTGGACGTGCTGCAGTACTTCATCTCGACCCACGGCGCTCGCAAGGGTCTGGCCGACACTGCGTTGAAGACGGCGAACTCCGGCTATCTGACGCGCCGTCTGGTCGACGTGGCACAGGACGTGGTGATCACCGAGGTCGATTGCGGCACGCTGGAGCATCTGACGATGGCGCCGATCGTCGAAGGCGGCGATGTGATCGAGCCGCTGCGTGATCGCGTGCTGGGTCGTGTCGTTGCGGCGGACGTATTTGCGCCCGGCAATGACGAAGATCCGGTGGTGACCCGGAACACGCTGCTCGACGAAGCTTGGGTTGCGAAGCTGGAAGAGCTCGGCGTGCAGGAAGTCAAGGTGCGCTCGACGATCACCTGCAACACCCGGTTCGGCGTGTGCGGCATGTGCTATGGACGTGATCTGGCGCGCGGGCACCTCGTCAACATCGGCGAAGCGGTGGGCGTTATCGCCGCGCAGTCGATCGGCGAGCCGGGCACCCAGCTCACCATGCGTACCTTCCATATCGGTGGCGCGGCCTCGCGAGTGGCGGCACAGGACCATGTCCAGATCAAGACCACCGGCACTATTCGCCTCAACAACCTGAAGACCGTGGAACACAGCGCCGGCCATCTGGTGGCGGTGTCGCGTTCGGGTGAAGTCTGCGTGCTCGACGCCCACGGGCGTGAGCGTGAGCGTTACAAGGTACCTTATGGTGCCGTGCTGACGGTACGTGAAGGCGACGCGGTGAAGGGCGGTCAGAAGGTGGCCAGCTGGGATCCGCATACCCATCCGATCGTGTCCGAAGTGGCCGGTCGCATGCGCTTCATCGACTTCGTCGACGGCGTGACGGTTAATGAGCAGATCGACGAACTGACGGGCCTGCAGAGCAACGTCGTGACCGATCCCAAGCGTCGCGGTGGCGGCGCCAAGGATCTGCGTCCGATGATTCGCCTCGAAGGCTTGAACGGCGAAAACCTGGTGCTTCCGGGGACTGACATCACCGCGCAATACTTCCTGCCCGCCGGCGCGATCGTGTCGCTGCAGGACGGTGCGGAAGTCGGCGTCGGCGACGTCGTGGCGCGTATCCCGCAAGAGACCTCGAAGACGCGCGATATCACCGGCGGTCTGCCGCGCGTGGCCGACTTGTTCGAGGCGCGCAAGCCCAAAGAGCCTGCGATCCTGGCCGAGCGCACGGGTGTCGTCAGCTTCGGCAAAGACACCAAGGGCAAGCAGCGGCTGCTGATCACCGACAAGGACAGCAACGTCCACGAAGAGCTGATTCCGAAGTGGCGCCAGGTCATCGTGTTCGAGGGCGAGCACGTCGAGAAGGGCGAAACCGTGGTCGACGGCGAGCCGAATCCGCAGGACATCCTGCGCCTGCTCGGCGTCGAGCCGCTGGCCGCGTATCTGGTCAAGGAAATCCAGGACGTGTACCGGCTGCAGGGCGTGAAGATCAACGACAAGCACATCGAAGTGATCATTCGCCAGATGCTGCGCAAGGTCGAGATCACGGCCACTGGTGATACCCGTTACCTGCGTGGTGAGCAGATCGACCGTGTGCGCGTGGTGGAAGAGAACATGCGCGCCCATTCGCGCAACGAGCAGCCGGCCGAGTACGACCGCGTGCTGCTCGGCATCACCAAGGCCTCGCTGGCGACGGAGTCGTTCATCTCCGCGGCCTCGTTCCAGGAGACCACCCGCGTGCTGACCGAGGCTGCGGTGCGCGGCACGCGCGATACGCTGCGCGGCCTCAAGGAGAACGTGATCGTCGGTCGACTGATTCCGGCCGGCACCGGACTCGCGCATCACGACAAGCGCCGCCGCAAGCACGACGACCTGTCCACCGCCGAGCTCGAAGTCCTCGGTGGCATGGGTCGGGGCAATCGCAGCGAAGACTTTGCAGACACGCTCTGACCGCTCCCGGCGCCCGCCTAGCGCGGGCGCCTGGTCGGTTCAGCAAGCTTCCATTCACATCGCGGGTTGACAGCAAAAATCAAGGCAGTCTAAACTCCCGCTTCTCGACAGGTCGTTTTTCGCCTGTCGTTTGTTTTCTTAGGGATCCAGCAATGGCGACAGTAAACCAGTTGGTACGTAAGCCGCGGTCACCGAAGACGTTCAAGACCGCCTCCCCGGCGCTCGAGAACTGCCCGCAGCGTCGTGGCGTTTGCACTCGTGTCTACACCACCACGCCGAAGAAGCCGAACTCGGCTCTGCGCAAGGTGGCCAAGGTCCGCTTGACCAATGGCTACGAAGTCATCAGCTACATCGGTGGCGAGGGTCACAACCTGCAGGAGCACTCTGTGGTGCTCATTCGCGGTGGTCGTGTGAAGGACCTCCCGGGCGTGCGCTACCACACGGTGCGCGGCTCCCTGGATGCCTCGGGTGTGGCCAAGCGCAAGCAGAGCCGCTCCAAGTACGGCGCCAAGCGTCCCAAGTAACCCATAGATTCGAGGCCCGTCCATGTCCCGCAAAGGTTCCCACCCGACTCGCGAAACGCTTCCGGACCCGAAGTTCGGGAACGTCGTGATCGCTCGTTTCGTCAACATGATCATGCGCCACGGCAAAAAGGCCGTCGCTGAAAGCATCCTCTACGGTGCCATTGACGAGATCCGCAACAAGAATTCGGACGCCATCGCCCTGATCGAGAAGGCACTGGGCAATGTCGCCCCGGCTGTCGAGGTCAAGTCTCGCCGCGTCGGTGGCGCGACGTACCAGGTGCCGGTGGAAGTGCGCCCGGCCCGTCGTTCTGCCCTGGCAATGCGCTGGGTGATCGACGCGGCGCGCAAGCGCGGCGAAACGTCGATGCCGCGCCGCCTCGCTGGCGAACTGCTGGACGCCGCCGAGAACCGCGGTTCGGCCGTGAAGAAGCGCGAAGAAACCCATCGCATGGCAGAGGCCAACAAGGCCTTCTCGCATTACCGCTGGTAACCCCAGCATCACCCCGACAAGAAAGGATTCTTTGCCGTGGCCAGAGAGACCCCCATCGAGCGTTATCGTAACTTCGGCATCATGGCTCACATCGATGCCGGCAAGACGACGACGACCGAGCGCATCCTGTACTACACCGGCGTCAATCACAAGATTGGCGAAGTCCATGAAGGCGCCGCCACCATGGACTGGATGGAGCAGGAGCAGGAGCGTGGCATCACGATCACGTCTGCTGCCACGACGTGCTTCTGGAAGGGCATGAATCTGAACTTCCAGGAACATCGCTTCAACATCATCGACACCCCGGGCCACGTCGACTTCACCATTGAAGTCGAGCGTTCCCTGCGCGTGCTGGACGGCGCTGTGTTCGTATTGTGCGCCGTTGGTGGCGTTCAGCCGCAGTCCGAGACCGTTTGGCGTCAAGCCAACAAGTACGGTGTGCCGCGCCTGGCCTTCGTCAACAAGATGGATCGCGCTGGCGCCGACTTCGACAAGGTCGTCGGTCAGCTGAAGAGCCGCCTGGGCGCGAACCCGGTGCCGATGCAGGTGCCGATCGGTGCGGAGGACAACTTCGAGGGCGTGGTTGATCTGCTCAAGATGAAGGCGATCCACTGGGACGCGGCCTCGCAGGGCATGACCTTCGAGTATCGCGACATCCCGGCGCACCTCGCGGACAAGTGCAAGAAAGCGCGCGAGTACATGATCGAGGCCGCCGCCGAGACGTCCGAGGACTTGATGAACAAGTACCTCGAGGGCGAAGAACTCAGCGAAGCCGAGATCCTTGGCGGTCTGCGCAGCGGCACCATTGCGACCTCGCTCATCCCGGTCTTCTGCGGTACGGCCTTCAAGAACAAGGGCGTGCAGGCGATGCTGGACGCCGTGATCGAGCTGCTGCCCTCGCCCAGCGACCGTCCGCCGGTCAAGGGAACGGACGAGAAGGAGAACGAGGCCCAGCGCAAGGCGCTCGACACCGAGCCCTTCTCCGCGCTCGCGTTCAAGATTGCGACCGATCCGTACGTCGGAACGCTGACCTTCTTCCGCGTGTACTCTGGTGTGCTGAACTCCGGCGACACCGTGTACAACCCGATCAAGGGTCGCAAGGAGCGCATCGGGCGTCTGCTGCAGATGCACGCGAACCAGCGCGAAGAGATCAAGGAAGTGCGCGCCGGCGACATCGCTGCGGCGGTGGGTCTTAAGGACGTCACCACCGGTGAAACGCTGTGCGCGCTAGATTCCGTGATCACGCTGGAGCGCATGGTGTTCCCGGAGCCGGTGATCGCGATGGCGATCGAGCCGAAGACGAAGGGCGATCAGGAGAAGATGGGTATCGCGCTGTCGCGTCTCGCGCAGGAAGATCCCAGCTTCCGTGTTCGCACCGACGAAGAATCCGGTCAAACGATCATCGCGGGCATGGGCGAGTTGCATCTTGAGATCATCGTTGACCGCATGAAGCGCGAGTTCAGTGTCGAGGCCAATGTCGGCAAGCCGCAGGTGGCCTATCGCGAAACCATTCGTCGCGCGGTCAAGCAAGAAGGCAAGTTCGTGCGCCAGTCCGGCGGTCGCGGTCAATACGGTCACGTCGTGCTCGAAATCGAGCCGCGCGAGCGTGGCGAGGGCTACCTGTTTGAGAACGGGATCGTCGGCGGTGTGGTGCCGAAGGAGTACATCCCGGCGGTCGACAAGGGCATCCAGGAAGCGGTCGCGGCGGGCGTCATGGCGGGTTTCCCGGTCGTCGACGTCAAGGTTCGCATCATTGACGGGTCGTACCACGAGGTGGACTCCAACGAAATGGCGTTCAAGATCGCCGGTTCGATGGGCTTCAAGGAAGGCTTCATGAAGGCGGCGCCGGTTTTGCTGGAGCCGATCATGAAAGTCGAGGTGGTGACGCCCGAGGACTACATGGGCGACGTGATGGGTGACATTTCCCGTCGTCGCGGTGTGCTACAGGGCAGCGACGAGACGCCGTCCGGCAAGGTGATCAACGCGACGGTCCCGCTCGGCGAGATGTTTGGCTATGCCACGTCTCTGCGCTCGATGTCTCAGGGTCGCGCCACGTTCACCATGGAATTTGACCATTACGCAGAGGCCCCGGCGAACATCGCCGAGGCGGTCATGAAGAAAGCCTGATTAGGCAACTTATTAGTCAATTCGGAGTTGAGGTTAGTACGCCATGTCCAAGGGTAAATTCGAGCGCACCAAGCCGCACGTGAACGTGGGCACTATCGGTCACGTCGACCACGGCAAGACGACGTTGACGGCAGCGTTGACGAAGATTGGTGCAGAGCGCTTTGGTGGTGAGTTCAAGGCGTACGACCAGATCGACAAGGCGCCGGAAGAGAAGGCGCGCGGCATCACGATTTCGACGGCGCACGTGGAATACGAATCGCCGACGCGTCACTACGCGCACGTGGATTGCCCGGGTCACGCCGACTACGTGAAGAACATGATCACGGGTGCGGCGCAGATGGACGGCGCGATTCTGGTGTGCTCGGCCGCTGACGGCCCGATGCCGCAGACGCGCGAGCACATTCTGCTGTCGCGCCAGGTGGGCGTGCCGTACATCGTGGTGTTCCTGAACAAGGCGGACATGGTGGACGACGCCGAGCTGCTGGAGCTCGTCGAGATGGAAGTGCGCGAGCTGCTCTCCAAGTACGAGTTCCCGGGCGACGACACGCCGATCATCAAGGGTTCGGCGCTGAAGGCGCTGGAAGGTGATCAGAGCGAGATTGGCGTGCCGGCGATCATCAAGCTGGTGGACGCGCTGGACACGTACATTCCGGAGCCGCAGCGCGACATCGACAAGCCGTTCCTGATGCCGGTGGAAGACGTGTTCTCGATTTCGGGTCGTGGCACGGTGGTCACAGGTCGCGTGGAGCGCGGCATTGTGAAGGTGGGCGAGGAAATCGAAATCGTTGGTCTGAAGCCGACGACGAAGACGATCGTGACCGGCGTCGAGATGTTCCGCAAGTTGCTGGATCAGGGTCAGGCGGGCGACAACGTGGGTCTGTTGCTGCGCGGCACGAAGCGTGACGACGTTGAGCGTGGCCAGGTGATCTGCAAGCCGGGCTCGATCAATCCGCACACGAAGTTCGAAGCTGAAGTGTACGTGCTGAGCAAGGAAGAGGGCGGCCGTCACACGCCGTTCTTCAAGGGCTATCGCCCGCAGTTCTACTTCCGCACGACGGACGTGACGGGTAACTGCGAGCTGCCGGAAGGCGTCGAGATGGTGATGCCGGGCGACAACATCAAGATGGTGGTGTCGTTGATTGCGCCGATCGCGATGGAAGAAGGCCTGCGCTTCGCGATTCGCGAAGGCGGCCGTACCGTCGGCGCCGGCGTCGTCGCCAAGGTGATCCAGTAACACCCGCGCGCCGCGGGCTCTGCCAGGAGGCTAGGCCGGCGGACGCGTGAATCGAAGCTAAACACTTCGGCTTAGGCATTGGCAAATCCACAGCCGCGGAGTATAGTCCGCGGCCCTCCTGCTCGTTCATAGCGAGTGGGAACTAAACATCGGCGGTGGGGCGCAGGCTCAAGGATGTGGCGATCGCGCGAGATGCGCGGCGTGAACACCGCTACGGAGAGAAACATGGCACAGCAACAGCGAATTCGTATTCGGCTGAAGGCTTTTGATCATCGTCTGATCGACAAGTCTGCCAGCGAGATTGTGGAAACCGCCAAGCGCACCGGCGCTCAGGTGCGTGGTCCCATTCCTCTGCCCACCAAGATCGAGCGCTACACGGTGCTCGTATCTCCGCACGTCGACAAAGACGCGCGCGACCAGTATGAGACGCGCACGCACAAGCGCGTCATGGACATCGTTGATCCGAACGACAAGACCGTGGACGCGCTGATGAAGCTCGATCTCGCGGCCGGTGTCGATGTTCAGATCAAGCTCTACTGATCGACGCGAGGTCAAAGTCATGGCAATTGGATTGATTGGCCGCAAATGCGGCATGTCGCGTGTGTTCACGGAGAACGGCGAGTCCGTTCCGGTGTCGGTCATCGAAGTCGAACCGAACCGTGTCACCCAGGTGAAAACGAAAGCCACCGATGGTTACGATGCCATCCAGGTGACCACTGGCAGCAAGCGCGCAGTGCTGGTAAACAAGCCGACCGCAGGTCACTTCGCAAAGGCGAAGACCGGCGCTGGTCGCGGTCTGTGGGAATTCCGCCTCGGCGACGCCGATGTGGGCAAGTTCGAGATGGGCGCCGAGCTCAAGGCAGACGTGTTCTCTGCGGGCCAGGTGGTCGACGTCACGGGTACGACCCGCGGCAAGGGCTTCGCCGGCACGATCAAGCGCCACAACTTCACGATGGGCGACGCCACGCACGGCAACTCGTTGAGCCACCGTGCTCCGGGTTCTATCGGTCAGCGTCAGACGCCGGGTCGTGTCTTCAAGGGCAAGAAGATGGCGGGTCATATGGGCAACGCCCAAGAGACCACGCAGAACCTGGTCGTTGTCCGTGTTGATGCGGAACGCAACCTGCTGCTGGTGCGTGGCGCCATCCCTGGCGCGCCGGGTGGTGATGTGGTCGTTAAGCCGGCCGCCAAGGGTCGCTGAGGAATACACCATGGAAATCAATGTTCTGGGCGCTAGCCCGATTGCAGTGTCGGAGACGGTGTTCAACCGTCCGTATTCCGAGGCGCTGGTCCATCAGATCGTCACCGCCTATCGCAACGCGGGTCGCGCGGGCACCAAGGCGCAGAAGTCGCGCTCGGATATGTCCGGTACGACCAAAAAGTTCAAGAAGCAGAAGGGTGGTGGTGCGCGTCACGGCGACTATCGCGCGCCCATTTTTGTCGGTGGTGGCGTGACTTTTGCCGCCCGTCCGCGCAGCTTCGCGCAGAAGGTCAACCGTAAAATGTATCGCGGCGCCATGCAGGCGATTCTGTCGGAGCTGATCCGTCAGGACCGTTTGAAAGTGGTTCCGGCCTTGGATGTGGCGGAAACCAAGACCAAGTCTTTCGTGGCGAAGATGAAGGAACTCGGCGTCTCGCGCGCCACCTTCGTCGCAGACGAAGTCTCCGAGGCCGCTTATCTGGCGGCGCGCAACATCCCGCACGTCTCCATCGTCGACGTGCACGGCATGAACCCGGCGGATCTCGTTCGGGCTGATCATGTGGTGCTGACGGTAGGCGCAGTGAAGAAGATCGAGGAGTGGCTGTCGTGAGTAATGAGCGCTTGCTGTCCGTCCTGATCAAGCCGCGAATCTCCGAGAAAGCGGCCCGCATCCAGGCTGATCACAACCAATACGTCTTCGAAGTGGCCACGACGGCCACCAAGCTCGACGTAAAACAGGCCGTCGAGAGCCTGTTCAAGGTGAAGGTCGAGGGCGTCCGCGTCCTCAATGTGAAGGGTAAGACCAAGGGCTTCCGCGGCCGGTCTGGTAAGCGCGCCGATTGGCGCAAAGCTTACGTCACGCTGGCTGATGGCCAGTCCATTGAGTTCGGCGCGCAGGCCTGAGGGGAATCGAGATGCCTCTGATCAAAGTCAAGCCGACCTCGGCCGGTCGCCGAGGTGTAGTTCGCGTAGTGACGCCGGACCTCCACAAGGGTGGCCCGTACAAGCCGTTGACCGAGCCGCAGGACAAAACTGGTGGTCGCAATCACCACGGCCGGATCACCACGCGCCATCGGGGCGGTGGCTCGCGCCAGCACTACCGTCTGATTGATTTCAAGCGCGACAAGGACGGAATCGCCGCCCGCGTTGAGCGCGTTGAGTACGATCCGAATCGCACCGCCCACATCGCCTTGCTGCTCTATGTCGATGGTGAGCGTCGCTACATCATCGCCCCGCAGGGTGTGAAGGCTGGCGACACCTTGCTGAGCGGTCGTGATGCGCCGATCAAGGTCGGCAACTGCTTGCCGCTGCGCAATATGCCGATCGGCTCGACCGTGCATTGCATCGAGATGAAGCCTGGCAAGGGTGCGCAGCTGGCGCGCTCGGCCGGTGCTTCGGCTCAGTTGATCGCGCGCGAACAGGGTTATGCAACCCTCCGCCTGCGCTCTGGTGAGATGCGCAAAGTACCGGCCGACTGCCGCGCGTGCGTCGGTGAGGTCTCCAACTCGGAGCACAACCTAGAACAGTTGGGCAAGGCCGGTGCGAAGCGTTGGCGCGGCGTCCGCCCGACGGTCCGCGGTGCGGCAATGAACCCGGTTGACCATCCGCACGGTGGTGGTGAGGGTCGTTCCGGTCAGGGTAACCCGCATCCGGTTTCGCCCTGGGGCGTTCCGTCGAAGGGCTACAAGACGCGCAAGAACAAGCGCACCAATACGTTCATCGTGCGCCGTCGCAACGGCTGATTGAGGTAACCGCATCATGTCGCGTTCATTGAAAAAAGGGCCGTTTGCCGACCTGCACCTGCTCAAGAAGGTGGAGGCCGCGTCTGCCGGCAGCAGCAAGAAGCCGATCAAGACCTGGTCGCGTCGCTCGATGATCCTGCCTGAGATGGTTGGGTTCACGTTTGCGGTACACAACGGCCGGCTGCACGTGCCGGTGATCGTCAACGAGAACATGGTGGGCCACAAGCTTGGAGAGTTCGCGCCGACGCGCACCTTCAAGGGCCACTCTGGCGACAAGAAGGCAGGTAAGTAAGATGGAAGCGCGCGCAATTCTGCGTACGGCGAGAATCTCGCCGCAAAAGGCTCGACTGGTCGCCGATCAGGTTCGCGGTATGGCTGTCGGCCGCGCCGATCAGCTGCTCACGTTCAGCCCGAAGAAGGCTGCGGGCATGATCCGCAAGGTGCTTCTGTCCGCGGTGTCGAACGCCGAGAACAACCTGGGTGCCGACGTCGACGAGCTCAAGGTGACGAAGATCTGCGTGGACGAAGGTCCGCAGTTGAAGCGTCTGCATGCCCGCGCCAAGGGACGTGCTAATCGGATCATCAAGCGCACCAGTCACATCACTGTGATTGTGGGCGACGGCCGGGCTGAGTGAGGATCACGCAATGGGTCATAAAGTTAATCCCGTAGGTATCCGTCTCGGCGTCTCGCGTGACTGGAACTCGAAGTGGTTCGCGGGCCGCAAGGAGTTCGCTGACTATCTCATCGCCGACCTGCGCGTACGTGAGTACCTGAAGGGTCGTCTGAGCCAGGCTGGCATCAGCAAGATTCAGATCGAACGCCCGGCAAAGACCGCTCGCATCACGATTTTCACTGCCCGCCCGGGCGTGGTGATCGGCAAGAAGGGCGAGGACATCGAGAAGCTGCGCAAGGATGTGTCGGATCTGATGGGCGTGCCGACGCACGTGAACGTCGCCGAAATCCGTAAGCCGGAACTCGATGCGCAGCTGGTGGCCGAATCGATCACTCAGCAGCTCGAGCGCCGCATCATGTTCCGCCGCGCCATGAAGCGCGCCGTGCAGAACGCGCTTCGTCTCGGCGCGCTCGGCGTCAAGGTACACGTCTCGGGTCGACTGAACGGCGCGGAGATTGCGCGTTCGGAATGGTATCGCGAAGGCCGTGTGCCGCTGCACACCTTGCGAGCCGACATCGACTATGGCTTCGCCGAAGCGAAGACCACCTACGGCGTCATCGGCGTCAAGGTTTGGATCTATCGTGGTGACGTCTTTGATCTCTATGCGCCTCAGGCCGACACCAAGGCCGAGCGTTCGCAGGCGAAGTAAGGAGAATCTGCCATGCTGCAACCTGCACGTACCAAGTATCGAAAGGCCCACAAAGGCCGCAACCGCGGTCTGGCGTTCGTGGCCAACAAGGTGAGTTTCGGTGAGTACGGTCTGAAGGCCGTCGAGCACGGGCACCTGACGGCACGCCAGATCGAGGCCGCGCGCCGCACGATTTCGCGCTACGTCAAGCGCGGTGGCAAGTTGTGGATCCGCGTGTACCCGGACAAGCCGATCTCGAAGAAGCCTATCGAGGTCCGCATGGGTAACGGTAAGGGCAACGTCGAGTACTACGTTGCGCCGATCCAGCCGGGTCGCATGATTTATGAGATGGAAGGCGTTTCCGAGGAGCTGGCACGCGAGGCGCTGTCGCTCGCCGCAGCCAAGCTCTCTGTCAAGACTGTGTTCGTTACCCGCTCGGTGCTGTGATGAAAGCCAGTGAACTGCGAAACAAAACGATTGCCGAGCTGAAAGATCAGCTGACTGGTTTGCGCCAGGAGCAATTCAACCTGCGCATGCAGCGCGGCCAGGGTCAGCAGACCCAGGTACACCAGATCAAGCGTGCACGCCGTGACGTGGCGCGCGTCAAGACCGTGATCGCTGAGATCGGGCGGAAGGGCTAAGCCATGAGCGAGCAGCAGACAGAAAACACCAAGAAGGCGCGGCCGCTGGTCGGCGTCGTGGTGAGCGACAAGATGCAGAAAACGGTGACCGTCCTGGTCGAACGGCAGGTCAAGCACGGCGTGTACGGCAAGTACATTCGCCGTTCCACCAAGTTCCACGCCCATGACGAACTCGGCGCGCGTGAGGGCGACACGGTTACGATCGTGTCCTGCCGTCCGCTGTCGAAGACCAAGAGCTACACGGTCACCGAGATCGTTCGTCGAGCTGGCGAGTAATAGGAGCGCGTCATGATTCAGATGCAGAGCACACTCGCTGCCGCCGACAATAGCGGCGCCAAGGAGCTGATGTGCATCAAGGTGCTGGGCGGCTCTAAGCGCCGTTATGCCAACATCGGTGATGTCATCAAGGTGTCCGTGCGCGATGCGATTCCGCGCGGCAAGGTCAAGAAGGGTGAGGTGTATGACGCGGTTGTCGTCCGCACCCGCAAGGGCGTTCGCCGTCCGGATGGTTCGCTGCTGCGCTTTGACGGCAATGCAGCGGTGCTGTTGAACAATAAGTTGGAGCCGATTGGCACGCGTATCTTTGGACCGGTGACGCGCGAGTTGCGCTCCGAGCGGTTCATGAAGATCGTGTCGCTCGCTCCTGAAGTGCTGTGAGGAAATAGCAATGAAGCGCATCCGAAAGGGCGACCAGGTGGTAGTGATCGCCGGCAAAGACAAGGGCCGCAAGGGCGCGGTGACGCGCGTGACCGACGATGGCCGCGTGTACGTTGAAAACGTTGCGGTAGTCAAGCGTCACACCAAGGCGAATCCGCAGGCCAATCAGCCGGGCGGAATTGTTGAGCGGGAAGCCGCGATCGATGCCTCGAACGTGATGCTGCTGAATCCCAAGACCCAGAAGGGCGACAAGGTCAGTTTCAAGACCGTCAAGAACGACGCCGGTGTGGAGCGCAAGGTACGTGTGTACCGCTCCACGGGCGAAGTCATCGACATTGTTTGAGGTGCGTTGTGAGCGCGAGACTGGAAACGTTTTACCGTGAGACCGTGGTCCCCGGGCTGATCAAGAAGTTCGGGTACGAGAATCCGATGCAGGTTCCGCGTCTGGTCAAGATCACCCTGAACATGGGTGTCGGCGAGGCGGTGGGCAACAAGAAGATCCTGGAAAATGCGTTGGACGACATGACCAAGATTGCTGGTCAGAAGCCGGTCTCGACGCTCGCCCGCAAGTCGATCGCGACCTTCAAGATCCGCGACGGCTGGCCGATCGGCTGCAAGGTGACGTTGCGCCGCGCCCGGATGTTTGAGTTCCTGGATCGTTTGGTGAATGTGGCGCTGCCACGCGTTCGCGACTTTCGTGGCGTGTCCGGCCGCTCCTTCGACGGCCGTGGCAACTACAACTTCGGGGTGAAGGAGCAGATCATCTTCCCCGAGATCGATTTCGATCAGGTCGACGCAATCCGCGGCATGGACATCTGCGTGACCACCACCGCCAAGACCGACCAGGAAGCCAAGGCTCTCCTGGAGGCTTTCGGCTTCCCGTTCCGCAACTGATCGCGCATTCAGGAGTTTTTTGTGGCCAAGAAGTCCATGGTGAATCGCGAGATCAAGCGCGAGAAGCTGGCAAAGCGCTACGGCGCCAAGCGTACCGAACTGAAGAAGGTCCTCTGCAGCCAGACGGCGTCGTATGAGGAAAAGATGGAGGCACAGGCGAAGCTGCAGAAGCTGCCGCGTGACTCCAGCCCGACGCGTCAGCGCAATCGCTGCAGTCTGTCTGGTCGTCCGCGTGGCTACTACCGCAAGTTCGGTCTCGGCCGAAACAAGTTGCGCGAAGCCACGATGCGCGGCGACGTCCCTGGCCTGCGCAAGGCCAGCTGGTAAGTACACAGGAATCAGGTAACAGTCATGAGCATGACCGATCCAATCGCCGATATGCTGACGCGTATCCGCAATGCCCAGGCTATGGGTAATCCGAGCGTTCAGATGCCGGCGTCGCGCATCAAGCTGGCCATTGCCCAGCTGTTGAAGGATGAGGGCTACGTCGACGAGGTCGCGGTAAGCGACACGGCGCCGGGCAAGAAGGTGCTGAGCGTGAAGCTCAAGTACTTCCAGGGCAAGCCGGTGATCGAGAAGATCCAGCGAGTCAGCCGTCCCGGCCTGCGTACCTATCGCGGCGCCGACGCACTGCCGAACGTGCTGGCCGGATTGGGTGTGGCGATCGTCTCGACCTCCAAGGGTCTGATGACCGATGCCAAGGCGCGCGCCGAGGGTTTGGGCGGCGAAGTGCTCTGCCTGGTTGCCTAAGGCAAGGAGATTCTCATGTCACGAGTTGCAAAGAAGCCGATCAACTTGCCCAAGGGCGTTGAACTGACGGCGAAGGACGGCCAGATCTCGGTCAAGGGGCCCAAGGGTGCGCTGTCGCTCGCGCAGCCGACCGGGGTGTCGGTGAGCGTGGATGGCTCGGTGGTGTCGATCAACGCCGCCACGCCGGATCGTATGGCGATGGCTGGTACGCTGCGCGCGCTGCTTGCCAATCACGTGGTCGGCGTTGCCTCGGGTTACGAGCGCAAGCTCGAGTTGGTCGGCGTGGGTTATCGCGCCGCCATGCAAGGCAAGGATCTGAGCCTGACGCTCGGTTTCTCGCATCCGGTCGTGTTTAAGGTGCCGGTGGGCGTCTCGGTGGAAACGCCTACGCAGACCGAAATCCTGATCAAGGGTTCCGACAAGCAGAGCGTCGGTCAGGTCGCTGCGAAGATCCGTGCGTTCCGTCCGCCCGAGCCGTACAAGGGCAAGGGTGTGCGTTACGGCGGTGAAAAGATCACGCTCAAAGAAGCGAAGAAGGCCTGATCCAGGCCCATCTATCAGTAAGGATATTCAAAGTCATGGCCAAGGTGGACAAGAGGGAAGCTCGTCTGCGCCGCGCGCAGTCGACACGGCATCGGATTCGGGAACTGATGGTTCCGCGGCTGACCGTTCATCGCAGTGGGCAGCACATCTATGCGCAGGTGTTGGCGGCCGACGGCGGTGGCGTGGTCGCTGCGGCTTCTACGGTTCAGTCGTCGGTGGCATCCGAACTGAAGGGCACCAAGAACAAGACGGCCGCAGCTGCCGTGGGTCGCGCCATCGCGCGTCTTGCGTTGGCCGCCGGTGTCGACCGCGTGGCCTTCGATCGTTCGGGTTTCAAGTATCACGGGCGCATTCAGGCGCTGGCCGAGGCCGCTCGCGAGGGCGGGCTGCAGTTCTAAGAACGGGCTTCCGTTCTTCGCACCTATTTGGATGAGTAGCATGACGAACGATAACGAGAGTAGCGACGGTCTGCTTGAGAAGTTGGTGGCTGTCAACCGCGTCGCCAAGGTGGTCAAAGGCGGCCGGCAGTTCGGCTTCACCGCGCTGACCGTGGTGGGCGATGGCAATGGTCGCGTGGGGATCGGCTATGGCAAGGCACGTGAAGTGCCGGCGGCGATCTCCAAGGCCATGGACCGCGCGCGTCGCAACATGGTCAAGGTGAGCCTGAATGCGGGCACTTTGTGGTACCCGACGCAGGGCGCTCATGGCGCGGCCAAGGTCTACATGCAGCCGGCGTCCGAAGGTACGGGCGTGATCGCCGGCGGCGCGATGCGCGCGGTGTTCGAAGTGGTGGGCGTGCAGAACGTGCTGGCCAAGGCTTTCGGCTCGCGTAACCCGATCAATTTGGTGCGTGCTACCGTGAAGGGTTTGGCTCGCATGGCATCGCCGGGTGATTACGCTGCCAAGCGTGGCAAGAGCCTGGACGAGATCAAGGGGAAGACCAATGAGCAGTGATCAGAACGCAGCGACCGTGAAGGTGCGCCTGGTGCGCAGCCCCAACAGCACGCCGGCGCGGCACCGCTTGTGCGTCAAGGCGCTTGGTTTGAAGCGTATGAACCATCTGGTCGAGCTGAAGGACAGCCCAAGCGTCCGCGGCCTGATTGAGAAGGTCAACTATTTGGTGCGCGTCGAGGGCTAAGCCCTCGAAGCCTCGGAGGTAAGCGTCATGAGAATGAACACCATCAAGCCCGCTGAGGGCAGCAAGCGGGAAGCGCGTCGCGTGGGTCGCGGCATCGGTTCCACGCTCGGCAAGACCTGCGGCCGCGGCCACAAGGGTCAGTACGCGCGCACCGGCAAGGGCAAGGTCAAAGCCGGCTTCGAAGGCGGCCAGATGCCTTTGCAGCGTCGGCTTCCGAAGGTCGGTTTCCGCTCCAAGTCCGCTGCGTTCACGGGCGAAGTCCTGCTTTACAGCTTGGCACGCCTGAAGGGTGACGAGGTTTCGCTGGAGTCGCTGAAGGCAGCGGGTCTGGTTGATGCTGACGTCAAGCGCGTAAAGATCGTCAAGCAGGGTGACATTGCGCGTGCGATCAAGGTGAAGGGCGTGCTCTGCACGGCCGGCGCCAAGGCCGCGATCGAAGCTGCTGGCGGTTCGGTGGAGTAATCCCTTGGCCAACGCGTCCAGCAATGCAGGTTCCGCGCTCGGCGGGCTCGGTCGTTTGACCGAGCTCCGGTCGCGTTTGCTCTTCGTGCTCGGTGCGCTGATCGTGTTTCGCGCCGGCAGCTTCATTCCGGTGCCGGGTGTCAACCCAGAGGCGATGTTGCGCCTGATGGACACCCAGCGCGGCACGATCATCGATGTTTTCAACATGTTCTCGGGCGGCGCGTTGTCGCGCTTCTCGATTTTTGCGCTGGGCGTGATGCCCTATATCTCGGCGTCCATTGTCGTGCAGATCCTTGCGACGGCGCTGCCTTCGCTGCAGGCGCTCCGCAAGGAGGGTGAAGCTGGTCGTCGGACGCTGGCCAAGTACACGCGCTGGGGTACCCTCGGTCTCGCGATCTTCCAGGCCTTCGGCATTGCCTTCGCACTGCAGCAACAGGGCGGCAATGTGGTGATTTCCCCGGGCGTCGGCTTCCTGGTTACTGCCGTGATCAGTCTGACGGCCGGCACCATGTACCTGATGTGGCTGGGCGAGCAGGTCACGGAGCGTGGCATCGGTAACGGCATCTCGATTCTGATCTTTGCCGGCATCGTGGCAGGTTTCCCAAGTGCCATCGCGCACACGCTGCAGTTGGCCAGTACCGGGCAGATGAACTTCCTGGCGATCGTGCTGGTCGTCGGCATCGTCACCGCGGTGACCGCGTTCGTGGTCTTCATGGAGCGCGCCCAGCGTCGCATCACGGTGAACTACGCGCGCCGGATGTCGGGTCGCCAAGCCTACATGAACCAGGCTTCGCACTTGCCGCTCAAGTTGAACATGGCCGGCGTGATTCCGCCAATCTTCGCGTCCAGCTTGATCCTGTTCCCGGCAACCGCGGCGACTTGGTTTGGTAGCGATGAGAGCACGCGCTGGTTGCAGCGGCTCGCGGCCTTGCTTGGTCCGGAGCAACCGCTGCACATGGTGCTGTACGCGGCGCTGATCTTCTTCTTCGCCTTCTTCTACACCGCGTTGGTGTTCAACGCGCAGGAGACGGCTGACAATCTGAAGAAGTCCGGTGCGCTGATCCCCGGCATTCGCCCTGGCAAGGCGACCGCCGATTACATCGACAGCGTGTTGACTCGTCTCACTGCGGTGGGTGCGTTGTATCTGATCGCGGTCTGCTTGTTGCCCGAGATCATGCGCATCTCGATGAACGTTCCCTTCTACTTCGGCGGCACGTCGTTGCTGATCGTGGTGGTCGTCGTGATGGACTTTATGGCGCAGATCCAGGCGCACTTGATGTCGCACCAGTACGACAGCTTGTTGAAGAAGGCGAACTTGAAGAACGTGGGGCGCGGCGGCGGTCTGCTGAAGTAAAGCTGTACGCGACATTCGATCATCGGAAGGCTTGCGCGAACGGGCAACGGACCTGCTAAAATAGGCGGTTCATCCGGTCGCGCTTTGAGTGGAGATTTGTTATGGCACGTATTGCGGGAGTCAACATCCCCGTCAACAAGCACGCGTGGATTGGTCTGACCAGCATCTACGGCGTCGGTCGGAGCAGCGCCCGCAAGATTTGCGTGGCGGCTGGCGTGGCGGCGGAAACCAAGGTCAAGAGTCTGACCGAGGCCGAAGTCGAGCGTCTGCGCGCCGAGGTTGCGAAGTACACGGTTGAGGGTGACCTCCGTCGTGAAGTGGCGATGAGCGTCAAGCGTCTGATCGATCTCGGTTGCTACCGCGGTCTGCGTCACCGCAAGGGCTTGCCGATGCGCGGACAGCGCACCCGCACCAACGCCCGCACGCGCAAGGGTCCGCGCAAGCAGATCAAGAAGTAAGCACCTTTTGACGGAATTCGATCATGAGTAAGGCGCCAGCCGCGGCCGGTAAGGCCAAGAAGAAGATCAAACGCTCGGTTTCGGACGGCATTGCGCATGTCCAAGCCTCGTTCAACAACACGGTGATCACGATTACCGATCGCCAGGGCAACGCCCTGAGTTGGGCCACCTCGGGCGGCGCGGGCTTTCGCGGTTCCCGCAAGAGCACGCCGTTCGCCGCGCAGGTTGCGGCCGAGAAAGCCGGGCGAGTCGCTCTGGAGTACGGGGTCAAGGCGTTGGAAGTTCGGATCAAGGGTCCGGGCCCGGGTCGTGAGTCTGCGGTCCGTGCGCTCAACGCGCTCGGCCTGAAGGTCACCAACATCCTCGACGTGACGCCGATTCCGCACAACGGCTGCCGTCCCCCGAAACGCCGTCGCGTGTAATCAAGGAGGATTCCCGACATGGCTCGTTATATTGGTCCCACTTGCAAGCTTGCTCGCCGTGAGGGCACCGATCTCTTCTTGAAGAGCCCGGCGCGCCCGATCGACAAGAAGTGCAAGATCGAACAGAAGCCTGGGCAGCACGGCGCTGCCAAGAAGGCGAAGAACTCGGACTACTCCGTGCAGTTGCGCGAGAAGCAGAAGGTCAAGCGCATGTATGGCGTGCTGGAGCGTCAGTTCCGCCGCTACTACGCCGAGGCCAGTCGTCGTCGTGGCGCAACGGGTGAGAACCTGCTGCAGCTGCTGGAATGTCGTCTGGACAACATCGTCTATCGCCTCGGTTTTGCGGTGACCCGCGCGCAGGCTCGTCAGATGGTGGCGCACCGTGGTGTGCTGGTGAACGGCAAGGTGGTGAATCTGCCGTCTTACCAGGTGAAGGTGGGTGACACCGTGGCGCTCGCCGAACGCGCGAAGGATCAGTTGCGCGTCAAGGAAGCGCTGACGATCAGTCAGGAAATGGATCTGGCGCCGAGCTGGCTCGAAGTCGATGCTGCCAAGTCCACCGGCGTGTTCAAGCAGCTTCCTGAGCGCAGCGATCTCTCGGCCGACATCAACGAGAACCTGATCGTCGAGCTCTACTCCAAGTAATCGCGCGAGGTATTTTCATGGCGTCTGCAACCAGTTTGCTGCGTCCCAACAACCTCGTCGTGGAGAACGCCGGCGAGCGTAGGGCGCGTGTCGTGCTGGAGCCGCTTGAGCGCGGTTTTGGGCACACTTTGGGGAACGCGCTGCGGCGCGTTCTGTTGTCGTCCATTCCCGGCGCGGCTGTGACCGAGGTCGAGATTGACGGCGTTCTGCACGAGTACAGCACGGTCGAAGGCGTCCAGGAGGACGTCGTCGAGATGTTGCTGAATTTGAAGGATGTGGCGGTGCGTCTGCACAATGTCGAGCAGACGACGGTGCACCTGAGTCGCAAGGGCCGCGGCCCGGTGACTGCGGGTGACATCACCACCGATCATAACGTTGAGATCGTCAACCCGGATCTGGTCATTTGCACGTTGACCAAGGACGTGTCGCTGTCGATGCGCCTGAAGATCGCGCGCGGCGTGGGCTACGAAGCTGCGAGCAGCCGTCGTCTGCCCGAGGACGAGGCGCGTCCGATCGGCCGCTTGCAGATTGATGCAACCTATTCGCCGATCCGCCGTGTTGCGTATTCGGTCGAGAGCGCGCGCGTCGAGCAGCGTACGGATCTGGACAAGCTGGTGTTGGATGTCGAAACCGATGGCACCGTGGACGCCGTGGATGCGGTGAAGCAGGCTGCCGGGATTCTCGTGGATCAGCTGGGCGCGTTTGTCGATGTCAGCCGCCGCGAGACCGAGCGTCCTTCGGCCGGTCGCGCTGAGGTGGATCCCATTCTGCTGCGCCCGATCGATGACCTCGAGCTGACGGTGCGTTCGGCCAACTGCTTGAAGGCCGAGAGCATCTACTACATCGGCGATCTGATTCAGCGCACCGAGGTGGAGCTGTTGAAGACTCCGAATCTCGGCAAGAAGTCGCTCACTGAAATCAAGGACGTCCTGGCGGCGCGTGGTTTGTCGCTCGGCATGAAGCTGGAAAACTGGCCGCCGCCGGGTCTCGCGACCAGCGGGTTCGGCGGTTGATCAAGGAGAAACATCATGCGTCACCGTAATGCAGGCCGTGCTTTTGCGCGCACCAGTGCGCACCGCCAGGCCATGTTCCGCAACATGACTAACGCCCTGTTCCAGCAGGAGCTGATCAAGACCACGCTGCCGAAGGCGAAGGAGCTGCGTCGCTTCGCCGAACCGCTGCTGACGCTTGCCAAGCAGGATGGCGTCGCCAATCGCCGCCTCGCGTTCAGCCGGCTGCGTGACAAGGCGGTGGTCGGAAAGTTGTTCGTCGAGCTCGGTCCGCGCTATCGCGCGCGTCCGGGTGGTTACCTGCGCATCCTGAAGTGCGGCTTCCGCGCCGGTGACAACGCGCCGATGGCGTATGTGGAATTGGTCGACCGTCCGCAGGCCGCTGCTGCCGCGACGGAAGTCTGAGGCCAGATACAGTGTCGTGAGAAAGGCCGCCTTCGGGCGGCCTTTTGCGTTTTTGCACTGCAGCATTCAATCGGATCAGGCTACACTCTGGCGCAGACAGCGCGCACTTCGTCGATTTCCGGCTGACGATTTTTGGCTGGCGCGCTGTGATCGCGGTAGGGCGCCTCGCGCGATCGCGCTGGGGACTACTGTACTGAAATGCGGGGGTATCAAGGTGTTCGTGGATCGTTTGTCGTCGCGGGTCTGGTTTGGGTCGATAGCACTGATCTGTGTGGGCTTGATGGCCTATGCTTTCTACGCACAGTACGTGCTGAAGCTGGAACCCTGTCCCTTGTGCATGTTCCAGCGCGTCGCCGTGGTGCTGATTGGCACGGTCAGTTTGATCGCTGCGGCGCACGGGCCGGCGCGCCTCGGCAGTCGGATCTATGCCGTGTTTGGCTTCCTCGCCAGTGTGCTTGGATTGCTGATTGCGGGTCGGCACATCTGGCTGCAGTCGTTGCCGAAGGACCAACTTCCGTCCTGCGCGCCGCCGCTGGACTTCATGTGGAACAACTTCCCTTTCGGCGACATGTTGCGCACCGTCCTGATGACTTCCGGCGAGTGCGCGAACATCGACTGGCGATTCCTGGGATTCAGCATGCCGGCGTGGACCTTTGTCTGCTTCGCCGGGCTTGCCGTGGTGATGCTGGTTTTTGTCGTGTTCCCGCCCGGCAAAGCGCCGGTGCGGGGCTGAGGAGCGGGTCATGATCAGAAAGGAACGTCCTTTGACTGCGGTACGCGAGGCGGAGGGTTGGAGTCGGAACTCCTGGAAGCAGCACCCGGCGCTACAGCAGCCTACCTACCCGGACGCTGAGCGCCTGGACCGGGATCTGGCGGAGCTGCAGCGGCTGCCGCCTTTGGTCACGTCCTGGGAGATCCTGCAACTCAAGCAGGAGCTGGCCGAAGCGGCGGACGGCAAGCGCTTCCTGCTGCAGGGAGGCGATTGCGCGGAGAACTTTGCTGACTGCACCAGCCCGCACATTGCCAATCGGCTGAAAGTCCTGCTGCAGATGAGTCTGGTGTTGGTGCATGGCCTGAAACAGCCGATCGTACGCGTCGGCCGTTTTGCCGGTCAGTACGCCAAGCCACGCTCGGCGGACATGGAGACCAAAGACGGCGTCACGCTGCCGAGCTACCGTGGCGACTTGGTCAATGGGCCTGAGTTCACCGCCGAGGCGCGCATTCCGGATTCGGCGCGGATGATCGAGGGGCATGCGCGGTCGGCTTTGACGATGAACTTCGTGCGCGCCTTGATCGATGGCGGTTTTGCCGATCTGCATCACCCGGAGTATTGGGATCTGGATTGGGTGCAACACTCGCCGTTTGAACGCGAGTACCGGGAGATGGTGCGCTCGATCGGGGACGCTGTGCGCTTCATGGAAAGCGTGGGCGGCGCGCCGATTGGCAGCCTGCGCCGGGTGGATTTCTACACCTCGCACGAAGCCTTGTTGCTGCACTACGAGGAGGCGTTGACGCGCCAGGTTCCGCGGCAATGGGGCTGGTTCAATCTGTCGACGCACTATCCCTGGATTGGCATGCGCACCGCTGCGCTCGATGGCGCGCATGTGGAGTACTGTCGTGGCATCCGCAATCCGATCGGGGTCAAGATCGGGCCCTCGGTGAGCAATGACCACCTGCTGAGACTCACCGATGTGCTGAATCCCGAGAACATCCCGGGGCGATTGACGCTCATCCATCGGATGGGTGCCGGCAAGATTCAGGAGCATCTGCCGCGCATGATCGAGGCGCTCAAGGCGCACGGCAAGCGCGTGCTGTGGTGCTGCGACCCGATGCACGGCAACACCGAGAGCACGGCGTCGGGCTACAAGACGCGGCGCTTCGAAAATATACGCTCGGAGTTGGAGCAGGCCTTCGACATCCACGCTGCGCTGGGTAGCCGATTGGGTGGTGCACATCTGGAGCTGACCGGCGAGAACGTCACCGAGTGCCTGGGTGGTGCGCGCGACTTGACCGAGGGCGATTTGCAGCGCGCCTACAAGTCGACGGTGGATCCGCGCCTCAACTACGAGCAGGCGATCGAACTGGCGATGCTGATTGTGCGCAAGCAGGGCGCTCGGGTCGCCGAGGCGAGCTCGAACTAAGCGTAGCAGCGCCCCGCGCGACGCGCGGGGCGTACTCGCTCAATCCATGAAGTAGCCGCCATTCACCGGCAGGTTGGCGCCGGTGATGAAACCCGCATCGTCGGCCGACAAGAACTGCACGGCGCGCGCGATGTCGGATGGCTCGCCGAGGCGACCGACCGGGATCTTGGCGACGATCTCTTGCCGGATGGTCTCCGGGATCTGCATCACCATTTGCGTGCGGCAGTAGCCCGGCGAGACCGAGTTCACGGTGACGCCCTTGCGCGCCACTTCGCGCGCCAGCGCCATGGTGAATCCGTGCATGCCGGCTTTGGCGGCTGAGTAGTTGGTCTGTCCGAACTGGCCAGTCTGGCCGTTGACCGAGCTGATGTTGACGATTCGGCCGAAGCCGCGCTCGCACATGCTGTCGACAAACTGCCGAGACAGGTTGAACACGCTGTCCAGATTGATGCGCATGACGTCGTTCCACTGCTGAGCGTCCATTTTGCGCAGGGTGGCATCGCGCGTAATGCCGGCGGCATTCACCAGGATGTCGACCGGGCCGTACTGGCTGCGCACGCGCTCGGCGAAGGCGGCGCAGTGCTCGAAGCTGGACACGTCGACTGCCTCAAAGGAGATGCGACCATCGAAGCCAGCCACGGCCTCGTGGAAGGCAGCGATGCGCTCGGGTCGGCTGTCGAGGTCGGCGGCGATGACGCGGCGCCCAGCGCGGGCGAGGGCCATGCAGATCTCGGTGCCGAGCCCGCCGATGCCCCCGGTGACTACTGCCAATCGTTGCGCCTCGCTCATCCAGATCTCCCCAGATTGCTGCAATGCAGCAGGAGGGCCGGATGCTAGGAGCGCCGTGCCCCAGCGTCAATTCGACGGAGGTCCAGCCGGGCGCTGACCTGGATGTGGCGGTGCACCAAAAACGAAGGGCGCCGCAGCGCCCTTCCAGACTGCTTGGTTGGATCTGCCTCAGCGACCCGCGGGCAGATGCTCGCGGATGGCCTGGACCAACTGGGCCTCGTTCACCGGCTTGGTGATGTAACCCTTGGCGCCTTGGCGCAGACCCCAGACGCGATCAGTTTCCTGATCCTTGGTGGTGACCAGGATGACCGGGATATGGCTCGTGGTCTTCTCGCGAGCGATGGTGCGGGTGGCCTGGAAACCGTTGAGATTAGGCATCACCACGTCCATCAGGATCAGGTCGGGCACGTGCTTCTTGGCCATATCCACGCCCTGCTGACCGTCCTCGGCGGTGATCACCTCGTGACCCTGCCCCTCGACGATGCGCTTCAGCACCAGCAACTGGGACGGGGAATCGTCCACGATCAAGACACGCGCCATAACCACCCCACTCTGTGACCTCTATGCCCCGATTCTACCCATACCGACAGACCGCGGGACAAGCAAATCAATGCGCCGGCGCGATGCGCACAACGGTACGCCCCAGTGCGCCGCCCGCCATCAGCGTATCGAAGACTGCGGGCAAGTCCTCGAGGCCGACTTCGCGGGTGACGATCTGCTCGAGGTGGCGTGGTCGCCACTCCTGCGCCAGCCGCTGCCAAAGGTCGGCGCGTATCGCGTAGGGCGTGCCGGAGGAGTTGATGCCGAGCAGACTGATGCCGCGAATGATGAAGGGCATGACCGTGGTGTGCAGTTCAATGCCGCCGGCCAAGCCGCAGCTGGCAATCGAGCCCCAGGGTTTGATCATGCGCGTCAGGCCAGACAGCATGTCGCCGCCGACGTTGTCGACCGCGCCGGCCCAGGTGGCGCTCTCCATCGGACGCTGGCCGAAGTACAGCCCTTCGCGGGCGATGCATTGGCGCGCGCCGAGTGCAATCAGCTGATCGAACTGCTCTGGCTTGCCGGTGATCGCATGGACCTCGAATCCCGCCCGGGTATAGATGTCGATGGCAAGCATGCCGACGCCGCCGGTGGCGCCAGTAACGACGATCGGCCCCATCTCCGGTCGTTGGCCCACGCTGAGCATGCGCCACAGGCACAAGGCAGCGGTAAAGCCCGCCGTGCCGATGCCCATCGCTTCACGCAGACTGAGGTTGGGCGGCAGCGGCACCACCCACTCGCTCTCCAGACGCAGGTACTCGCTGTAGCCACCGTCACGATGCTCCGAGAGCCCGGAACCGGTGACCAGTACGGCATCGCCTTCGCGAAAGCGGGGATCGCGCGACTCGACCACATGGCCGGCGACATCGATGCCGCCTACCAGCGGAAACTGCCGCAGGATCTTGCCGCGGCCGGTACCGGCGAGCGCGTCCTTGTAGTTGACGCTGGAGTAGGCCGTGCGAATCGTCACCTCGCCCGGGTTGAGGTCGCTCAGGCTGATGTCTTCCAGCGCCGCACGATGCGGGTTCTGGTGGATACGGAAAGCTTTGAAGCGCTCGGGTACGCTCATCGCAACACTCCTGCAGGACTCTGGGCCGCAGTCTACCCGCGGCCGCCGCGTTTCGAGTGCCGGGTGCCGCGGTCTATGCTTGCGTCAGTTCCGTCGCCGAGCAGTGTCATGATCGAAGACCGCTACTACGTCGAACCGGCCGTGTGGACGGTGGACGTCGAGGATCTGAAGCGCGTGCGTACCGCCGTGTTCATCGTCGAGCAGCGGGTGCCGGAGAGTGAGGAGTGGGACAGCGACGATCCGATCTCCGAGCATGCGCTGGCGCGCACGCCCGATCGCGCACCGATAGGCACTGCACGGCTGACGCCCGACGGCCGCATCGGCCGCATGGCCGTCATGCGCGAGTGGCGCAGTGCCGGCGTTGGGGCGGCCTTGTTGCGCTTTCTGATCGAACGCGCGCAGGCGCGCGGGATGTCGCGACTGTCCTTGCACGCGCAGACACACGCCATTCCCTTCTACGAGAAGGCCGGCTTCGTCGCCGAGGGCCCGGAGTATCTGGAGTGCGAGATTCCGCACCGCACCATGGTGCTGACGCTGCCAACCGCGCAGCCGGCGCCTGTGCGCGATCAGCCACCGCCGAGCGGGCAGCCGCAGCGCTTGAGTGCGAGTCGCAGCGCCGAGTTGGCGGACGCGGTGCAAGCGCTGCTTGGCGCGGCACGCCACGAGATCTGCATCTACACTCGCGATCTGGAGCCGGGCTTGTACGAGCGGGCGGAAATCCTGGAGGCCTGTCGCCGCGTCGCGCTTTCCGGCCGTGGTGCCAGCCTGCGCATCTTGGTGCAGGACACCGCGCGGGCCGTGCGCGACGGCCATCGATTGCTCGATCTGGCCCAGCGCCTCAGCAGCGTGATCCAGATCCGTCGCCCGGTGCAGGAGGATTTGCAGTACGCAGCGGCCTTCGTGCTCAATGATGCCGGCGGCTTTCTCTACCGCAGTTTTGGCGATCGCCCCGAGGCCGAAGGCGATCTTTACTATCCGCCGCGCCGCAACGAGCTCAAGCGTTATTTCGACGAGGTGTGGGAGCGCGCCGAGCAGCCGCCCGAATTGCGCCGGCTCAGCCTTTGAGCGCGCGCCGGGCGGCGCGCCACGCCGTCCATGCGGCGGTCGGGCCCAGCCGGCCACGCACGCGCCCGCTGCTCGCTTGGCGCAGCCAGCGCTGTTCCAGTGCCACCAGCGCCGACAACGCCGGCTGGCGACCGCCGTTTGGCCACGGCGGCACCCGTCTTGCGCAGTCGGCGAGCAGGGCATCACGCTGCGCGTCCGTCAGACCCTCCACGGCCGAGCGCCGCACGCCGTGGCGGGCCCACACGTCCATCGGGATGACGGTGGCCAGCGGCGCCCGCGCCTGCGTGGACAGTCGCAGCGCGATGGCAAAGCCCAAGCCTTGCCAGAGCTCCGTCTGCGCATTGCCGGCGCCTGGCCAGCCCGCCAGCACGGCTGCCAGTGGCCGCAGTGAGGCCCAGGCCTGATCGAGCGTGGCGGGCGGCGGCGCCTGCACCCAAGCCGCCAGCGCGGGCAGCAACTGCAACAAGGCGCTGCCCCAAACCGGGCCATCGACATCCTGCAGCAGTGGGTGGCGTCCATGGCCCTGCTGCCACAACAGCGCTTCGTCCTGCCACCAGCCCAATTTGGCCGCGGTGACGCGCTCGCCGCCGACGGCGACACTGGCTTCGAGCAACTCCCGAATCAGCACTTGCAAAGCCAGAAACTGCGCTCGCGCCTGCGCGTCTCCGGCAAACTGCGCCGCCAGCCACAGCGCGGGCTCGCGTTCGATCCAGGGCCGGATGAAGGCCTGCGTCTCGCGCTCGCGATCCATCTCAGTGCCAGTCCAGCAGTTGCTGCAGATCGGCGGGTTGAGCTGCGATGCGGTCCGCCTGCCAATGCAGCGGGGTGTCGTCCGCCTCGATGTAGCCGTAGGCGGCGGCGATCGCCCCGGCGCAGCCGGCAGCGCGCGCGCTATCGATATCACGGCGGTCGTCGCCGACCATCAGGCTGCGGCCCGCGCTGACGCCGAGCGCGGCGCAGGCATGCCAGATCGGCTCAGGGGCGGGTTTGCGTACGCTGAGCGTGTCGCCCCCGACCAGGCAGCCGAACACGCGCTGCCAGCCGAGCGCCGTGATCAACTGGCGCGCCAGCGCTTCGGGTTTGTTGCTGACGATCGCCAGTCGGGTGCCACGGGCCTGCAGTCGCTGCAGCAAGGCCTCCACGCCGGGGTACGGGCGACTGCAGCGCGCCAGGCGGTCGGTGTAGATCTCCAGATAACGTGGCAGCCAGCGTTCGGCGGCATCCGCGATCTCGGGCAAGCCGAGGCTGAGGATGCCGCGGCCACCGCGCGCAGCGACGGCTGCGGGCAGCGGCGCTGGTAGCGCTGGCAGACCGAGTTCGCTGCGCAGATCCTCCAGCGTGCCCAAGAGATCTGCCGCGGTGTCGACCAAGGTGCCGTCAAGATCGAACAGCACCGCCTGAATCGCCGTCACGCGCAGGCGTCCAGACGCTGGCCGGCCACCAGGTAGTTGACCGACAGATCGTCGACCAATCGTGCCCGGCGTGCCAGCGGATCGTAGTGCAGGCCACGGAACTCGAGCGCGCCGATTCCCAAACCCACCAACCCGCGGCGCAGCTCCGAGGGCCGGATGAAGCGCTCGTAGCGGTGCGTCCCGCGCGGCAGCAGTCCCAACACGTACTCGGCGCCGACGATGCCGAGAGCGAAGGCCTTGGGCGTGCGACTGAGCGTGGACACGAACAAACGGCCGCCCGGCCGCAGCAAGCGCGTGCATGCACGCAGGACCGACAGCGGATCCGGCACGTGCTCCAGCATCTCCATGCAGGTCACGGCGTCGTACTGGCCCGCTTGCTCGTCGGCCAGCGCCTCGACCGCCTGCAGGCGGTAATCGATCTCCAGCCCGGATTCGAGCGCATGCAGCCGCGCGATCTCGATCGCGTCCTCGGCCAGATCGATGGCGCTGACCCCGGCGCCGGCGCGTGCCAGTGCCTCGCTCAGGATGCCGGCACCGCAGCCGATGTCGGCCACCCGCGCGCCTTGCAGCGTGCAACGCTCGGCGACGAAGCCCAGACGCACCGGGTTGAGTTCGTGCAAAGGCCGCATCGGGCCATTCGGGTCCCACCAGCGCGGCGCAACTTCGCTGAAGCGCGCAAGTTCCTGCGGATCGGCGTTGGTGCTCACGATGACGGTCCCCGTCGCGTCGCGCTGGCGCCGTGGGCGGCCCAGCGGTGCGCCTTGTCGATCAGTTCGCGCCGATCGACGCCCACCAGCGTGCGCTCGCGGACGCGCAAGGATCCGCCCACCCAGACGTGGCTGACGTCGCGCCGGCCGACCGCATACACCAGATGCGAAACCGGGTGATACACCGGCGCCAGTTCCACGCAGTCGAAATCGACCGCCACCAGATCGGCGGCCTTGCCGATGCTGATCGATCCGATCTGATCGTCCAGCCCGATGGCGCGCGCGCCGCCGAGCGTGGCGGCTTCCAGTGCGGTGGCGGCGTCCATCACGGCGGGGTCGCCGGCGACACCCTTGGCCAACAGCGCCGCGGTGCGCATCTCGCCCCACATGTCGAGGTCGTTGTTGCTGGCGCTGCCGTCGGTGCCGATGGCCAGATGCACGCCCGCTGCCAGCAATTGGCCGACCGGGCAAAAGCCGCTGGCGAGCTTCAAATTGGATTCGGGGCAATGCGCGACGACCACGCCGTGGCGCGCGACATCCTCGATCTCGGTCGGTGTCAGCTGGGTCATGTGCACCGCGGTCAGATCCGGGCCCAGCAGGCCCAGACGCTTCAGCCGCGCCAACGGCCGTACGCCGTGCGCGCGACGTGCGTCTTCGACCTCGAAGGCGGTCTCGTGTATGTGGCAATGGATGCGCAGTCCGAGCTGATCCGCATAGACGCGGATGCGCTCGAAACTGGCGTCCGACACCGTGTACGGCGCGTGTGGCGCGAAACAGGCGTGCACCAGGGTGTCGCCCTTGAGTTCGTCCGCCAGTTTCAGGCCCTTGGCCAGATACTCGTCGGCGTCGCGCGCGTAGGCGGTGGGAAACTCCAGCACAATCAATCCGATAGCCGCGCGCATACCGACCTTGCGATAGGCCTGCGCGGCGACTTCGGGGAAGAAGTACATGTCGTTGACCGCGGTGATGCCGCCCGCGAGCATCTCCGCCGCCGCCAGCTCGATGCCGTCGGCGACGAACGCCGGCGACACCAGCGCGGCTTCCGCCGGCCAGATGTGCTCGTTCAGCCAGGTCATCAGCGGCAGATCGTCGGCGATGCCGCGCATCAGCGCCATTGGCGCGTGGCAATGGGCGTTGACCAGTCCCGGCATCAGCGCGTGCTGCGGCAGCTGCACGGTCTCGCGCGCCGAGTAACGCTCGCGGGCGCTCGCGATCGGCAGCACATCGACGATGCGGCCGCGGTCCACGGCGACCGCGTGGTCGTCGTACACCGCTCCTCGGGGCTGCACCGGCACTACCCAGCGCGCCTCGATCAGCGTATCGACGACCACCATGGCTTGCTCCTTACTTGCCGGCGCGGCCGACGTACTCGCCGCTACGGGTGTCGACGCGGATCACCTCGCCGTTCTCGACGAACAGCGGCACGCGCACCACGGCACCGGTTTCCAGCTTGGCCGGCTTGCCGCCGCCCTGCGCGGTGTCGCCACGCACACCCGGATCGCACTCGACGATCTTGAGCTCGACGAAATTCGGCGGGGTCACCGACAGCGGTGCGCCGTTCCACAGCGTGATGATGCACATGTCCTGCTCGCGCAGCCATTTGGCGGCGTCGCCGGCGGCGGCCTTGTCGGCCTGGAACTGCTCGAAGGTCTCCGGCTGCATGAAGTGCCAGAACTCGCCGTCGGTGTAGAGGAACTGCATATCGGTATCGACCACGTCGGCGCCGTCCACCGAATCGCTGCCCTTCAGCGTGCGCTCGACCGTGCGGTCGTTCTTTAGGTTGCGGATCTTGATGCGGGTGAAGGCCTGGCCCTTGCCCGGCTTGATGAAGTCGGTGTCCACGATCGTGTACGGATCGCCATCGACCAAGATCTTGAGTCCGTTCTTGACATCATTCATTCCATAGCTGGCCATCGCGATCTCCAGTTGTGCGCGTCCGCGCTTCATGCGCGGCTATGATTGGCGGTGTGTGATCCAGCGCTCCCGGGCTCCGGTCAGGATGGCGTCGCCGCGGCGGCGCTGCACCTTGCGCACCGGCTGTGACTCACAGGCTGACCGTATACCGCCCGATGTTTCGGGGCAGCACCGAAGGCTGAAACCCTGCAATGATAACCGCAACCCCCGTGCTCGCGCAGCCGCGCGGCTACGCCCACGCGCTGCGCCATGCTTTCCGCGATCTCGACGCGCTGCTCGGTTTTGTCGGACTGAGCCGGGCGCAGGTCGACGTAGCGCCGCAGGCCCAGCCTTTTCCCTTGCTGGTGCCGCAGTCTTTCGCCCGGCGAATGCGCCATGGTGATCCGGCTGATCCGCTGTTGCGTCAGGTGCTGCCGCTCGCGGCCGAGGGTCAGTCGCAGCCGGGCGATTTGCTCGACCCGGTGGGCGATCTGGCGCGGGTCCGCAGCGCCGGCCTCATCCAGAAGTACGCCGGCCGCGTGTTGCTGATCGCGACCGGCAGTTGCGCCGTGCATTGTCGCTACTGCTTCCGGCGCCATTTCCCCTATGCCGAGGAGCTGGCGGCGCGCGACGGCTGGCGTGAGGCCCTGGCGCTGATCGCAGGCGACACCGGCATCGACGAGGTGATTCTGAGCGGCGGCGATCCGCTGTCGCTCGCGACCCACAAGCTGGCCCAGCTCACGCAGGGACTGGCGCAGATCCCGCATGTGCGGCGCCTGCGCCTGCATACGCGCTGGCCGATCGTGCTGCCCGAGCGCGTCGACGGCGAACTGCTGGACTGGCTGCGCGAACTGCCCTGGCCGGTGACCATCGTGCTGCACGCAAATCACCCGAACGAAATTGACGCCGAGGTGGGCGCGGCAGCGGCGGCATTGCGTGGCGCCGGCGCCCAGCTGCTGAATCAGGCGGTGCTGCTGCGTGGCGTCAATGACGACGCCGACGCCTTGATCGAGCTCAGCCGGCGCTGCGGCGATCACCAGGTGTTGCCCTACTACCTGCATCTGCTGGATCGGGTGCAGGGCGCCGCGCATTTCCGGGTGTCCGAGCGGCGCGGGCGCCAATTGTTGCGGGCCCTGCGCACCGCTTTGCCGGGCTATCTGGTGCCGCGGCTGGCGCGCGAGACCCCGGGTGCCCCGAGCAAGACCGTGCTGCTGTAAGCCTGAACGCGCCCTCGGCGCCGGCTGGCAGGGATTTTGCGACCGGTGCGGCAGAAGGCGACCGTGTTTCTGGCAATTTGCACCGTACTTCGGTCAAAATCCCGCGCTCGTCTGTAGGGTCTCGTGCTACTCATGGCTAAAGCCGACAAGGTTCTGCGCATCCTGCTGGTCGAGGATTCGGTGGAGGACGCCGAACAGGTCATCAGCCTGTTGCGCAATGCCGGGCTGGCGATCCGCCCGAACCGGGTGGAAGACCCGGAGCAGCTCAAGGCAGCGCTGGAAACCGGCAGTACCGATCTCGTGTTGCTCAGCCCGAAGGCCAAGCGGATCTCGCTGGCGGAAACGACCGCGGTGGTCAATCGCAGCGGCAAGGACATCGTCCTGATCCAGTTGCTCGATGCGATCTCGCAGGATGCGGTGTTGAAGGCGATGCGCGATGGCGCCCGCGACTGCGCACTGCGCACGGTCCCCGAACACCTGCAGCACGTGGTGCTGCGCGAGTTCGAGAACCTGAGCGCACGCCGTGGACTGCGGCGCATGGAGGCGGCCTGGCGCGAGAGCGAGCGCCGCGCGCATTCCTTGCTCGACAGCTCGCGCGACCCGATCGCCTATGTGCACGAAGGCATGCACGTGTACGCCAACCGTGCGTATCTGGAAAGGTTCGGCTACGAGGAGTTCGACGAGATCGAGGGGCTCGCCATCCTCGATCTGATCGCCAGCGAACATGCCGAGAAGTTCCGCGCCGTGCTCAAACTGCTCAGCAAGGGCGAGCGGCCGCCCGAACGGCTGGACGTGCGTGCGCAGCGCGCCGACGGCAGTACCTTTGATGCGGTGATGGAACTGTCCGAAGCCAGCATCGAGGGTGAGCCGGCGACGCAGATCATCTTCCGCCAGCAGACCGTCAGTGCCGAACTGGCCGAGCAACTCGATGCCCTGAAGCGCCAGGATCTGGTGACCGGGCTGTACAACCGCCAGCACTTCATGGGCGAGTTGGACAAAGCGGTGGCAGCGGCGACCAGCGGCAAGATCGACCAGGCGGTGGCGTATATCGAGATCGACAATTACCGCAAGGTGCTCGACCAGATCGGCGTAGGCGGCGCCGATCTGTTGCTGGGTGATGTGGCGGCGCTGCTCAAATCGATCGCTGGGCCCCACGATGTCATTGCCCGTTTCGCCGACCACACTTTCACGGCGGTGCTGGCCGGGCGTGCGCACGAGGCCTGCATCCAGTTCGCCGAGCAGATCCGCAAGCGCTTTGAAGAGCGCATTTTTGACGTCGGCAAGCGCTCGGTCAGTCTGACCGCCACCGTCGGGCTGTGTTTGTTGACCGAGAAGATTCCGAGCGCGCAGATGGTGCTGGAAAAGGCCAACGAGGCCTGCCGGCAGGCGCAGGCGGACGGCGGCAATCGCGTACAGGTGTTTGACCCAGCCGCGCAGGACAAGGCGGACGCCGCCAAGGATCGCGAGTGGCTGGACCAGATCAAGAACGCTCTCGGCAAGGATGGTTTCGTGCTGTTCTACCAGCCGATCGTCTCGTTGCAGGGCGCCGAGGGCGAGTTCTACGAGGTGCTGCTGCGCATGCGCGGTGCGAAGGGCGAAATCATGCCCGGCGTGTTCCTGCCGATCGCCGAGCGCTTCGGACTGCTGCCGCAGATCGATCGCTGGGTCATCGAACACGTGCTGCGCATCCTGCAGGAGCGCATCAAGCAGGGCCGGATGACCACCTTCTTCGTCAAATTGACGCCGCAAGCAATCGACGATGGCACGCTGCTGCCTTGGTTGGCTCAGCAACTGAAGGCCGCGCGCGTGCCCGGTGACCGGCTGGTCTTCGAGATGCCGGAAAGCAAGGTGGTGACCCATTTGAAGCAGGCGAAGTTCTTCCAGAAAGGTCTGGAGCAGCTGCGCTGTGGGTTCGCGCTCGAGCAGTTCGGCAGCGGCCTCAATTCCTTCCAGCTGATCAAACACGTAGGCGCCAACTACCTGAAGTTGGATCGCACCTACATGTCGGAGTTGGCCAAGAACAACGAGAACCAGGCCAAGATCCGCGATATGTGCGAGCAGGCGCGGGCGCTGGGTCGGATGACCGTGGCCGAGTTCGTCGAAGACGCGGCGAGCATGTCGATCCTGTTCAGCTGCGGCGTCAACTTCGTGCAGGGCAACTTCCTGCAGGAACCCGAGAAAGTGATGTCCTACGACTTCGGCTGAGCGCCACGCTCGCCGCCGGCAGCGGTGAGCGCCGTGCGTGTGTGAGGCCGCAGGCGTCGCGCCTGGGCCTCAAAAGGTGTCGATCAGCTCAAGCGCGAGACCACGGCGTCCGTAAAGTCCTGGGTGCTGGCGCTGCCGCCGAGATCGCCGGTCAGGCGATCCTTGGCTTCCAGCGTGGCAGTGATCGCAGTGCGCAGACGCGTGGCAGCGTCCAGCTCACCCAGGTGGTCGAGCATCATCGCCGCCGCCAGCATCAAGGCGGTTGGATTGGCGATGCCTTTGCCGGCGATGTCGGGTGCCGATCCATGCACGGCTTCAAAAATGGCGGCGTCGGTGCCGATGTTGGCGCCGGGCGCGAGGCCGAGGCCACCGACGAGGCCCGCGCACAAATCCGACAGGATGTCGCCAAACAGATTGGTGGTGACAATCACATCGAACTGGTGCGGATTCATCACCAGCTGCATGCAGGCGTTGTCCACGATCATCTCGCGGATTTCAATGTCCGGATATTCCTGTGCAACCGCCTTGGCGGTGCGCAGGAACAGACCTGAGGTGGTTTTCAGGATGTTCGCCTTGTGCACGATGGTGATGCGCTTGCGGCCGGTACGCACCGCCAGATCCAGCGCATAGCGCGCGATGCGTTCGGAGCCCCGGCGCGTCACCTGGATCAGCGATTGCGCCGACTCGCCATCGGCCGACAGCGTCTGGCCCTCGCTGCGATAGGCGCCCTCGGTGTTCTCGCGCACCGTGATCAGATCGATGTCGGCATAGCGCGAACGCGTATTCGGAAAAGACAAGGCGGGACGCACGTTTGCGTACAGATCGAAGCGCCGACGCAATTCCACGTTGATCGACGAAAAACCCTCGCCCACCGGCGTCGTCAGCGGTCCTTTGAGCGCAACGCGGGTGCGTCCGATCGACTCCAGCGTCTCGGCGGGCAGCAGACTGCCCACCTGTTCATGAGCCACCAATCCGGCGCTGGCAAATTCGTACTGCAGGCCGCAGTTGAGCGCATCGAGCGCGCGCAGCGTGGCGTCGGTGATCTCGGGACCAATGCCGTCGCCGCGTATAACTGTGATCGTCTTGTTCATTGATGTGCCGCAATTGTAAAGATCGCGGCTTCCGCTAGGGCCGAAGGAGCGCGTAAACTAGCGGCGAGGTCTGCCGCCAGCAACTCGCCGAAAGTCGGTAAGTCAGGCGGCAGTCGGACAGGAGTTGCATCCATGCGTACTCATCGACTGATGCTGGCCGGCAGTCTGTTGCTGGGGGCCGCCAGCGCCCAGGCTTTCGTGCATCGCATCGAAACCATTCCCGCCAATCCGCGCCCCGGCCAGGCGTTTCAGATCCGCGTGAGCGGCGAATGGCCGAACACCTGCCCGCTGCAGGTGATGCCGGTGGTGGTCAGTGGCGCCAACATCGACGTCTCGGTCAAGCCCTCGGATCAGATCTGCGGCGAAGCGGTGACCCCCTACTCGGTGACGGTGGACCCCGGCGCGGTTGCCGGCGCGGGCTTTCCTGCCGCCGTCGATTACCGCATCCGCTACTCGGTCAAGGACGCCAGCAACACGCCCAAGCTGCTCGCTTTCCGCGTGGTCGATGTGGCCGCTGCGGATCAGCGCGCTGCCGAGCCGGAGCCCGGCTTCTGGGCGCCCGACAGTGCGGGTGAGTTCCCCAGCCCGGGCAGTGGCATCGGCTTCATGGTCGAGCGCCAGGGCACCACGCTGGCATTGACGACCAACACCTATCTGCTGAACGGGCAGGCCGCCTGGTATCTGAGTGCGGGTTCGATCTCGGGCAGCGTATTTCACGGCGATCTGCTGAAGTCGATCGGCGGCCAGCCGCTGTGGGGCACCTATCGCGGCCCGCAGTCGGTCGATCCGGTGGGCACCCTGGATGTGGAATTCCTGTCCAATTCGCAGGCGGTGCTGTGGTACACGCAAGTCAGCGGCCCGGGTTTGTTGGATGCCGTTGAAGTGATGCCGATTTCGGTGCGACGGATGAACTTCGCGCTGGCGCCGGATGGTCAGTCGATGGCCGGTACGTGGGCCTACACGCCGACCAATGCCGCCTCACGTCTGAGCACGGTACTGATTCAGCTGGTCTATCGCGCCGATCGGTCGACGCCGACGCTGGCGGTGCTGGCCGACCCGCAAAAGGGTTACGAGATGCAGTGCCAGATCGACAGCGCACGCGCGGATGGTCCGCCGCGCAGTTGCGCACTGCTGAGCGGCGGCCTTGAAGTCGCCCGCTTCGGCAACAACACGCTGAACAAGCTGGCGGGCCAGGCGGATGCCGAGGCCGTGGTGATGGTGCGCATCAGCAACTGATGCGTGCGACGACGCCGGCATTGCCGGCGTCGTCGTCCTGCCTGCATCAGCCGGCGAGCAGGGCGTCCAGTTTGCCGGCGCGATCCAGCGCCACCATATCGTCATGGCCGCCCACGTGGGTGCCGTTGACGTAGATCTGCGGCACCGTGCGGCGCTGGGTGCGCTGCATCATTTCCTCGCGCAGTTCCGGTCGCTCGTCCACGCGGATTTCGGTGATCGTGGTGTGGCCCTTGCGCGCCAGAAACTGCTTGGCGGCGGTGCAGTAGGGGCAGATCGCCGTCGTGTACATGATGATCTCGGCCATGAAGGTCTCCGCTGTTCAAATGCAGCTATCAGGTTTGGGCAGTCCGGCGAGTTTACAAGCCTGCTTGGCCGGGCCGTCGGGAAACAACTGGTACAGACGGCGGCTGGTGGCCTTGGCTTCGCCCAGCAGTGGGGCGATCGCCTTGACCAGCACGCGCATCGGCGGACTGAGACCGTAGCGCTGAAAGTAATCGCGCAGGAAATCAATCACCTGCCAGTGCTCGGCGGTCAGGCTCAGGCCCTCGTGCTGCGCCGCTTGCTCGGCAAAGGCCGGCGTCCAATCGCTGGCGTCCAGCAAGTAGCCGGCTTCGTTGGTGCGCCATGCGCTCATGTCCAGCACAGCACCGGTCGTTCCCCGGTCAGCACATCTGCCCAGGTCAGATCATCGATCAGCGTGCACCAGACGGGCGCTTGATCCGCCGCGATGGCGCTGGCCGGTGCGCAGCAGCGCACGGGCAGCGGCGAGTGCTGATCCAGTCCGCGCAGATCGAGCAAGATGACGACGTCATCGGCCTGCACGGTTTGCAGCAGTTCGGCCCAGCGCGGGCCGGCTGAGACATTCACCAGATGGACGCAGGCCTTCATGTCAGCACCTGCAGGGTGCCATCGCGCAGCCAAGTCTGCCATTCTGCGGGCGCAAGCGGCACCAGCGCGAAGGCAGCCGGCGGGCCGTCGAGCTGGCTCCCGGCCGGAACCTGGATCCGCTGCACATCGAGCAGGGCGAGGCTGCTGAAGGCGGCGCGCGCGGCGGCCGAGTCGGCGTCACAGCCGCTGAGCCAGCGCAGTCCGGCGCCGCAGGCAGCGATCTCCAGCGGGTGGTCGTAGGCGGCCGCGGCCTGCAGCCAGTCGACGACCGCGCGCCAGTCGCCTTCGACCGCCGGTGGCGCGGCGGTCAACAGCACACGCTGCGGGCTCATGGGCTGAACACGCCGAAGCTGAGCACGCGATCGCTGCGGGTTTGCGCCTCGATCCAGTCGCCCAGTCCGCCCGCGTGGAAGGGCTCGGGCAAGCGTTCGATCGCGTGCCCGGCGCGCGCCAGCGCGCTGCGACAGACGATGCAGCGCAAGCCGAAGTCGGTGAGCCGAGTCCAGGCCGCGCGCGTCGCTGGCTCGGAGTTCAGAGCCGCCAAAGCCCCGTTGTGGTAAAAGAAGGCGGTATCGAGCGTATGCCCGCTGGCGTGTGCCGCCTGCAGGAAAGTCAGCGCCTGCCGGTCGTGGAGGCCGCTTGCCGGGTCGCTCAGCAGCATGACGGATAGGCGCATGAATCGTGAATCGGCTCGAAGGATGGCTGGCTGGTGCCGGCAGGCAGCAGGCGCTGCGTGCTTGTGGGCTTTGGCGCTGGCGCCCCTGGCGGCGGAGACTGCACCGGAATTGCCGGATCTGGGCGATTCCTCTGGCCGGATTCTATCTGCAGAGAAAGAGCGCGAGTACTCCGACGGCCTGATGCGCGCGCTGCGCAACTACGACGTCGTCATCGAGGACGCCGAGCTGGTCGAGTATCTGGAGACGCTGGCCTACCGGCTGGTGCAGGCCAGCGGGCGTACCGACACCCAATTTCACTTCGTCATGGTCGACGTGCCGATCGTGAATGCCTTTGCCTCGCCGGGTGGCGTGGTGGTCAGCTTCAGCGGACTGATGCTGGCGGCCGACAACGAGAGCGAATTGGCGGCGGTGCTGGCGCATGAGATCGCGCACGTCACCCAGCGGCACATTGCTCGGGCGATGGAGAGTTCAATCGAGGATGCCTTGCCGATTCTGCTTGGCACACTGGCGCTGGCGGTGGCCGCCAGCGGGCAGGGCGATGGCTCGCAGGCGGCAGTGGTCAGCGGCATGGCGCTGTTGCAGCAGCGGCAGATCAATTTCACCCGATCCAATGAGTCGGAGGCGGACCGAGTCGGCATCCAGACGCTGTCCAAGGCCGGCTTCGATCCGAGTGGAATGGCGGCGTTCTTCTCCAAACTCGGTGCGATCTACCGCTCCCAGGGCGATGACTATCCCGAGTACCTGCGCACCCATCCGGTCACCACGACGCGCATCGCCGAGGCCAAGGCGCGCGCCGATGGCTTCCGCAGCGGGACCCAGCAGACCTCGGTCGAGTTCGCGCTGATGCGCGAGCGCGTGCGCGTGCTCACCTCGCGTGACCTGCCGGCGCTGGTGCGCTATTACCATGACACCAAGCGTTCGCGTGATATCGATCCGCGCGCGCTGAGTTACGGCCTGGCGCTGGCGCAGATGCGCACTGGGGCCTATGGCGAGGCGCGCAAGGCGCTGGCGACGCTGGCCGAGCGCGATCCCACGCGCCTCAGCTACGCGCTCGCGCTCGCCGAGGTGGATCGCTTCGAGCGCAAGTTCGACGATGCGGATCGGCGCTATCAGGCGCTGCTGGCCGAACGTCCGGCGCACCGGGTCATCTCGATCGCCTATGCGCGTTCGCAGATCGAACGTGATGGCGCCGAGGCCGGACGCCGTGCGGTGGAGGTGCTGCGTCCGCTGATGACGCGTTTTGCCGACGATCCGCAGATCCAGGAGTTGTACGCCCGCGCCAATCAAAACGCCGGTTTCGAGGTACGGGCGGCCGAGGCCTACGCCCAGGCCTACTTCCTGCGCGGCAAATTCGAGGACGCCATGCGCCAGCTGGAGCAGACCGCGCAGCGCACCGATCTCGATTACTACGAGCGCGCTCGCATCGACGCCCAGGTGGCGCAGTGGCGGCCGATCGTGCTGCGCGAACGGCGTCAGGATCTGGAGGAAGCGCGCCGCCAGTGAGCGAAATCCGTGACATCGTCACACGGCGGTCATATTTTCGTCTTTGAATCACCGGGTCGCTGAACGGCCATAGCCGCAGGAGTCCCCGTGGAACAGCGCGTGCTGGTGGTGGAAGACGAAACCGCCATTCGAGACATGATTGCTTTTGCGCTCAAGCGCGCCAGTCTGGTGCCGATGCTGGCCGAAGACAGCCGCGGCGCGCACCATCTGATCGCCGAGCGACTGCCGGACCTGATCCTGCTCGACTGGATGTTGCCGGGCGCCAGCGGATTGGAGTTCGCGCGCCGGCTCAAGCGTGACGAGCTGACCAAGGAGATTCCGATCATCATGCTCACCGCGCGCGGCGAGGAAGATGATCGGGTCATCGGCCTGGATGCCGGCGTTGACGACTACATCGTCAAACCCTTCTCCACGCGCGAGCTGATCGCACGCATCCGCGCCGTGCTGCGCCGCACCCAGCCGCACGGCGAGGGCCAAACCGTCAGTCTCGGCGGTCTGACCTTGGATACACTCAGCCATCGCGTGTTCGCGCAAGACAAGCCGGTGCCGCTCGGTCCCACCGAGTACCGCTTGCTGGCCTTCTTCATGACCCATCCGGAACGCGTGTACACGCGCGGCCAGTTGCTCGACAACGTCTGGGGCAGCGGTGTGTACGTCGAAGAGCGCACGGTGGACGTGCATATCCGCCGCCTGCGCAAGAGCCTGGAGCCGTTCAAGCTCGAAGATTACGTGCAGACCGTACGTGGCGCCGGCTACCGCTTCTCGACGACAACCTGATGACTGCGGTGGGATGATCGCGCGATGACTCCGCGCGCCGTCGAAAAAACCGCTGCCGGGCTGCTGCTGCTGGCGGCGGGCGGTTTTGTGGGCGGCTGGATGTTCGGCCACGCCGGGATGGGCATGGCGCTGGGCCTGGCGATCGGCGCTGTGCTGCAATTGCGGCAATTGTGGCGGCTGCAGCGCTGGCTGCACTCGCGCGAGATGCATGCGCCGGAGTCCGAGGGCGCATGGCAGGCGGTGTTCGACAGTCTGGAGCGGCGGCGCAAGACCGAGCGCAAGCGCCGACGCCGCTTGCTCGACGCGCTGGAGGCCTTTCGCGACGCGGCGCGCGCGCTGCCGGACGGCATCATCGCGATCGACGACAGCGACGCCATCCACTGGTTCAACAAATCGGCCAAGCGCCTGCTGGGTTTGCGCTACCCGGCCGATATCGGCAACCACCTCACCCATCTGGTGCGTGCGCCGCGCTTTCTGCAGTGGTTCGCTGACGGCAAGCTGGACGAACCCCTGATCGATCTGCCCTCGCCCTCGGATGAGCGCGTGCGCTTGCTGTGTCGATTGATCAGCTACCGCCCCGGCTTTCGCATGTTGATCGTGCGCGACGTCAGCAATCTGATGCGGCTGGAGCAGGTGCGCCGCGACTTCGTCGCCAATGTCTCGCACGAGTTGCGCACGCCGCTGACGGTCATCAACGGCTACATGGAAACGCTGGAGCCCGAAGAGCTGGGCGAGTTCGCGCCGCTGTTCGTGCAGATGCGGCAGCAAAGTCGGCGCATGGCGCACATCGTCGACGATCTGCTGACGCTCTCGCGGCTGGAGGCGCAAGTGGTGCCGCGCGAGGAGCCGGTGGCATTGCAGCCGCTGCTGCAGGCCTTGCAGCGCGATGCGCAGGCGCTGAGCGGCGGTCGTCATCAGATCGAGTTCGAGCGCACGCTGGCCCTGGATCTGGTGGGCTCGGGCAAGGATGTGTTCAGTGCCTTCTCCAATCTGGTGTTCAACGCCGTGCGCTATACGCCGGATGGCGGGCGCATCCGCATGCTTTGGCAGGCGCATCCGGAAGGCGCCGCCTTTGTGGTGATTGACACCGGGCAGGGCATCCCGGAGCAACATTTGCCGCGCCTGACCGAACGCTTTTACCGGGTGTCGACCTCGCGCTCGCGCGAGAGCGGCGGCACCGGTTTGGGGCTGGCGATCGTCAAGCACGTGCTGAACGCGCACGGCGCGCGCCTGGAGATCGAGAGCAAGGTCGGCCACGGCAGCACCTTTCGCTGCGTGTTCCCGCACAAACGGCTGGGGCCGGCCGCTGCGCCCTGAGATCGGCGCCGCCAGCTGCGGCGCTTCTGATAGCTTGTGAGCCTTTCCCGATGACCGTTGCTGCCGTGACTCTTCGCGATACGCGCCTGTTTCTGAACCGTGAAACCAGCTTGCTGGCCTTCCATCGCCGCGTGCTTGCGCAGGCGCAGGACGCGCGGGTGCCGCTGCTGGAAAGGCTGCGCTTCCTGTGCATCTCGTGCACCAATCTGGATGAGTTCTTCGAGGTTCGCGTCGCCACCATCCGCCATCAGCTGAACTTCCTGGGCAGCAAGCCGTGGCCGGACGGCCGCAGTCCCACCGATGTGCTGGCCGCGATCCGCGAGGAAGTGCTGGATCTGATGCGCGAGCAGTATCAGACCTGGAATCAGGAGCTCAAGCCGGCACTGAATGCGGCCGGTATCCGCTTCCTCAGTCGCGATGAATGGAATGCTCGCCAGCGGCGCTGGCTGCACCACTACTTCCACGAAGAGTTGATGCCGGTGCTGAGTCCGCTGGGGCTGGACCCGGCGCACCCCTTCCCGCGCATCCTGAACAAAAGTCTGAACATGGCGGTCGTGCTGAAGGGCAAGGACGCCTTCGGTCGCGAGGCCGATCTCGCGCTGGTGCGGGCGCCGCGCTCGCTGCCGCGTCTGGTGCGCCTGCCCAAGGAAGTGGCGTCCAGCGACAACGATGTCGTGCTGCTGTCGGCGATCCTGCAGGATTTCGTCGACGACCTGTTCCCGGGCATGAAGGTCAAGGGCGTCTATCCCTTCCGGGTCACCCGCAACAGCGAGTTGTGGGTGGACGAGTTCGACGTCGACAACCTGGCCCATGCACTGAAAGACGAGTTGCTCGACCGCGGCTTTGCCCGCGCCGTGCGTCTGGAGATCACCGACACCTGCCCGCGCGCGCTCGGTCACTTCCTGCTGGAGCACTTCGAACTCACCGAGGACGATATGTACCGCGTCAACGGCCCGGTGAATCTGAACCGGGTGGCCGCGGTGTACGACATGGTGGATCGGCCGGATCTCAAATACCGGCCGTTCACGCCGCGCGTGCAGCAGTCCAAGACCGCTGGCAATGTGTTCGATCTGGTGCGCGAGCGCGATGTGCTGCTGCACCATCCCTACGACAGCTTCTCCACCGTCGTCGACCTGTTGAAGACGGCGGCGCACGATCCCGATGTGCTGGCGATCAAACAGACGCTGTACCGCACCGGCCGCCGCTCGGTGCTGGTGGATTACCTGATCGAGGCCGCCCGCGCCGGCAAGGACGTGACGGTGGTGGTCGAATTGCGCGCGCGCTTCGACGAGGAAGCCAACATCGATCTGGCCAATCGTTTGCAGGAAGCCGGCGTGCAGGTGGTCTATGGCGTGGTCGGCTACAAGACGCACGCGAAGATGCTGCTGATCGTGCGCCGCGAGGACGGCAAGCCGAAGCGCTATGTGCACCTGGGGACGGGCAACTACCATCAGGGAACCTCGGCGATCTACACCGATATTGGCCTGATTACCTGCGATCGCGACATCGGCGAGGATGTGCACAAGCTGTTCCAGCAGCTGTCTGGCCTGAGTCAGGCGATGAAGCTCAAGCGGCTGCTGCATTCGCCCTTCACGCTGCTGCCGGAGCTGATTCACAAGATCGACCGCGAAGCCGACCACGCGCGCAAGGGGCGTGCCGGCAAAATCCTTGCGCGCATGAATGCCCTCAGCGAGCCGCAGGTGATCGAGGCGCTGTATCGGGCTTCGCAGGCCGGCGTCGAGATCGTGTTGTTCATCCGCGGCATCTGCGTGCTGCGCCCCGGGGTGCCGGAGGTCAGCGAGCACATCCGCGTCTATTCGATCGTCGGGCGTCTGCTGGAACACAGCCGGGTGTACTACTTCCGCAACAACGGCGACGAGGAGCTGTACGCGTCGAGCGCCGACTGGATGGAACGCAATCTGCTGCATCGCGTCGAGACCTGCTTCCCGATCCTCGATCCGGAGCTGCGCCAGCGCGTCTTCAACGAAACGCTGGAGAACTACATGGCGGACAACACCCAGGCCTGGCAGCTGGATGCCGAAGGCCGCTACACGCGTGTGCTGACCGGCGAGGACATGCCGCACTCAGCGCAGGCCTCGCTGCTGGCGCGGATCTGCGGAGGCTGACATGGGTGATAAATCCGAGTGGATCGATCACGAGCCGCTGGCCGCCGTCGACATCGGCTCCAACAGCTTCCACATGATTGTCGCGCGTTTCACCGAGGGCGGCTTGCAGGTGATCGATCGCCTGCGCGACCCGGTGCGCATGGCCGCCGGCCTGACCGCCGATGGCCAGTTGGCGCCCGAGGTCCGTGATCGCGCGATCGCCACGCTGGCGCGCTTCGGGCAGCGCCTGCGCGGCATCCAGCGCAACCGCATCCGCGCGGTCGCCACCAACAGCGTGCGCCAGCTGCGGGCGCCGCGCGCCTTCCTGATGACGGCAGAAACGGCCCTCGGCGCACCGATCGAGGTGGTTTCGGGCCGTGAGGAGGCGCGCCTGATCTATCTGGGCGTCGCCCACGGCTTGAACGATCCGCGCCAACGCCAGCTGGTCATCGATGTCGGCGGCGGCAGTACCGAGCTGATCATTGGCCAGGGCTTCGAGACGCTGGAAACCGAGAGCCTGCAGATGGGCTGCGTCGCCACCACGCAGCGCTTTTTCGCCGACGGTCGCATCACCCGCAAGCGCTGGCAGGACGCGCTGCTGCGGCTGCCGATCGAGTTCGCGCCGATCCTGGCTGCCTACAAGGCGCGCGGCTGGAAGCGCGTGATCGGCAGTTCCGGCACGATCAAGTCGATCGCCTCGATCCTGACCGCTTTCGGCGGACGCGAGCGCGAAGTGACGCGCGAAGGCTTGCTCGATCTGATCGAGCGCCTGATCGAAGTCGGCATGATCCAGCGCGCGCGCCTGCCCGGCTTGAGCGAGGACCGCCGTCCGGTGTTCCTGGGCGGACTGGCAGCGCTGTGGACCTGTTTCGAACTGCTGGAACTGCAGACGCTGCGAGTCAGCGACTACGCCATGCGCGAGGGCCTGCTGTACGACACGCTGGGGCGATTCCAGCATCAGGATCCGCGCGAGCGCAGCATCCTGACGCTGGCCAAGCGCTACACCGTCGACCAAACGCAAGCGCTGCGCGTGCAGGCCACTGCGCTCAAGCTCTTCGATGCGGTGGCGGCGCCCTGGCGTCTGGGCGAGGAGGCGCGCGACACGCTGACCTATGCCACGCTGGTGCATGAGATCGGTCTGGCGATCTCGCACACGCAGCATCACAAGCACGGCGCCTACATCATCGAGAACAGCGACCTGCCGGGCTTCTCGCGTCAGGAGCAGGAGGCGGTGGCGGCGCTGGTGCGCGGGCACCGGCGCAGCATTCCCGAGCACACCTTCGAGGACGTGTCGCCGCGCGATGTCGAGGGCTTGAAGCGCACGCTGGCGCTGTTCCGGCTGGCCGTGGTGCTGCACCGCTCGCGCTCCGCCGAGGATTTGCCGGCGCTGGAGCTGGAAGTCCAGGGTCGCGAGCTGCGCGTGGTGTTCCCGCGCGGCTGGTTGACCCAGCATCCGCTGACCTGGGCCGATCTGCGCCAGGAAAAGGACTTTCTCGACCTGATCGGCATCCGCCTGCGCCTGCGCGTGCAGCGGGCGCCGGGCGCCAGTCTGCCGACCGAGTTGATCGACCGCGCGCTCTGAGCCGGCGCGCGGCGTGTGTGGTGCTTCTGTCCTGATTGACACCGGTTACCAAAACCCTGTCGCCCGGCTATGCTTGGGCTTCAGCGGAACCGCAGGAGCCAACCATGTACGTCAAGACCTACCACGCCACCCATCCGGAGATGATGGCCGGCGCCAGCAACGATCAACTGCGCGAGCGCTATCGCATCGGCGAGCTGTTCGTGCCCGAGACGGTGCGCCTGCACTACACGCACTACGAGCGCATGGTGATCGGCGGGGCGGCGCCGGTGCATCAGGTCGTCGCGCTCCCGGTCCAGCACGAGCCCAAGTCGGCGGAAGGCCAGCCCTTCCTGGCGCGCCGCGAGCTTGGCGTGGTCAATGTCGGCGCCGGGGCCGGTCGGGTGAGCGTGGACGGGCAGTCGCTGACGCTGGCGCCGCGCGACGGCTTGTACGTACCGATGGGCAGTGCCGAGGTGCAGTTCGCCAGCCTCGATCCCGCCGAGCCGGCGCGTTTCTATCTGGTGTCGACGCCGGCGCATGCGCGCCATGCGCTCAAGCATCTGTCGATCGCCAATGCAGTGCCGCTAGAACGCGGCGCGCTCGAGACCTCGAATCAGCGCACCATCTATCAGTACATCGTGCCGTCCACCTGCACCTCCTGCCAGCTGCTGCTGGGCATGACGCTGCTGCGACCCGGCAGCGTGTGGAACACCATGCCACCGCACCTGCACGACCGTCGTTCCGAGGTCTACTTCTACTTCGGCCTCGGCGACAACGATCGCGTGATGCACTTCATGGGCGAGCCGGCTGACACGCGCCATCTGGTGCTGGCCAACGAGGAAGCCGTGGTGTCGCCACCGTGGTCGATTCACATGGGCTCGGGGACGCGCCACTACGGCTTCATCTGGGCTATGGGCGGCGAGAACCTGGACTACACCGACATGCAGCAACTCGATATCTGCCAACTCAAATGAACGCCTTCGACCTTTCTGGACAGGTGGCGCTGGTGACCGGCGCGAACACCGGCATTGGCCTCGGCATCGCGCTGGCGCTGGCCGGGGCCGGCGCCGATGTGGCAGTACTCTCGCGCAGCGCGCCGACCGAGGCGCTGGCCGCGATCCGCGCCACTGGCGCCCGTGCCGAGTGGATCGAGGCCGAGTTCGGGGCCAGTCCGCCGGCGGGCGACATCGTTGCGCGGGTGCTGGCGGCGTTCGGCCGTCTGGACATCCTGGTGAACAACGCCGGCACCATCCGTCGCAACGACGCGCTCGAGTTCACCGAGGCCGAATGGGACGACGTGGTCGACGTCAATCTGAAGTCGGCCTTCTTCCTGTCGCAGCAGGTGGCGCGCCACTGGGTGGGCGCGCAGCGCGGCGGCAAGATCATCAACATCGCCTCGATGCTGTCCTTCCAGGGCGGCATCCGCGTGGCGTCCTACACCGCCAGCAAGTCGGGTCTGCTCGGCCTGACGCGCCTGCTGGCGAACGAATGGGCGCGCCACGGGATCAACGTCAACGCCATCGCGCCCGGCTACTTCGCGACCAACAACACCGACGCGCTGCGCAAGGACGAGCAGCGCAATCGCGACATCCTGGCGCGCATACCGGCCGGGCGCTGGGGCGAGCCCGGCGACCTGGGCGGCGCCGCGGTATTCCTGGCGGCACGCGCGGCCGACTATGTGCATGGCGCCGTGTTGCCGGTCGATGGTGGCTGGCTGGCGCGTTGAGCCTGATTATCTACCGATTATCGGGCTTGGGACTTCCCGACGAACGGTAGCAAGATAATCGTGTCGCCGGGCTTGACAGCATTATTTCCCAGTCCATAATGCGCAGCCATCCGGTCGGGCTTGCCTGACCTTCCTAGAGGCTGCCGTCATGATGAACCAACTGCATCTGACCTTCATCGATCTGAGCGCGAATTGCCCGCGTTCCGCGTCGATCCTGCGCCTCAGCGTCTAGCCTCCAGCATGTATCGGGGGCTGCGCAGGCAGCCTCCGAGTCGCTTCTGACGAAGCCCTCGGTGGAAACGCCGGGGGCTTTTTCTTTGGACTTCTCTGCGCTGCAAGCGCGGCGCTGCGATATTGACTTGATTATTTTCTGGCCTGTCGATGCAGGAAGGGACGATTGCGCCAGAAAATCGATATGGGTGTTTGCTGCAGTCGCCTCCGCGATTGCAACAAACAGCCGAAGAAACTGCTGGCTACGAATCGCTGCAACGGTTCGGGTTGATCGGAAACGATGCCCGACTGGTCTGACCGATCTCTGATCGGCTCAGGTGCCGCGGCGATCACGGGCGAGTAGTGCAGGGTTCGCTAGCTCAGCGGTAGAGCGCCCGCCGGACGCGGGAGGACATGGTTCGACTCCATGGCGATCCACCGGTCGCAAGACCAACGTAGCTCATCCGGTAGAGCAAGTCACTGAGAATGACTGGGTAGCGGGTTCGACTCCCGCCGTTAGGCCGCAAGGCCATCTGCAACACCCCGCCGAGGGGGCAAGCTCGGCAGTGTGGTCGCCGCGAGGCGGCCATGCCCTTGGGCTCCAGTGAGCCCTGTGGATACGGGTGACATCGCCGGGCAGGGGTGTCAGGCCGTGGAAGCAGGCTCACAACGCAGGGTTGGCCTGCGTGTCCGCTCAGACGATTTGCGGCCTGCCAGCGCCGCCTGAGTCCTCTCCCGTCGTGCATCGACGCCCCCGGACTCCTGCGCCGCTGGCAAGTGCCTCAGATCCGCCGACTGGCACCCGCTGACCCTGCGTGGAGCGCACTGGGAGAGTGTTACCTCATCAAGAAAAGGAATTCGTGTCATGTGGATCAAGCGTGTGATCGTTGCTGACAACCAGCGCGCGATCGAGTGGGTGGATGGTCGCTTCCGGCGCGTCATCGGACCGGGCCGCACCTGGAGCTTTGGCTGGAGCGGTCGGCAGGAACTGAAGGTCGACAACTTCGATCGTCCGCAGGTGGACGTGCCGGGCATCGAGGGCTTGATGCGTACGCACCGCGCCGAGCTGGAGGCGGAGATCCTTGAGATCGACCTGAGCAAGCGCGAACTGGGTCTGCTCTATCAGCGCGACAAGCTGGTGCGCGTGCTGGCGCCGGGTACTCGGCAGTTCTACTGGCGTGCGGCCGAGCCGGTGCGGGTGGAGCGCGTGGATCTGGCGCAGGAGCTGGCGATCAGCACGGCGCGTTTGGCTGAGCTGCGCGCGCCGGCGAGTGCGGAGCTCGCCCGCGAGATCAGCGCTGCCGCCTTGATCCAGGAAGTCGGTCCGGAGCAGGTCGGCTTGCTGTGGGTCGATGGCAAGTGGGTGCAGGCTCTGCAGCCGGGTGTCTATGGCTGGTGGCGCACGGGTCGCAATGTGCGCGTCGAGGTCGTGGACACGCGCATGGTCGAGATGGAAGTGGCGGGTCAGGAAATCCTGACGCGCGACAAAGTCAGCCTGCGCGTCAACCTGGTGGCGGTGTACCGAATCAGCGATCCGGTGCTGTCCAAGACCCGCGTTGCCGATGCGCGCACCTACACCTATCGCGAGCTGCAGTTGGGCCTGCGTCAGGTGATCGGTACGCGCCCGCTGGACGCGCTGTTGGCCGACAAGACCACCATCGATGCCGGCGTTGCCGAGTACGCTCGCGCACGTTTGGCGGAGATCGGTATCGAGTTGACCACGGTCGGCGTCAAAGACCTGATCCTGCCGGGCGAGATGAAGGCGATCCTGAACCAGGTGGTCGAGGCGGAGAAGCAGGCCCAGGCCAACCTGATCCGCCGCCGCGAGGAAACCGCGGCCACGCGCAGCCTGTTGAACACCGCGAAGATCCTGGAAGAAAGCCCGGTGTTGATGCGCCTGAAGGAGTTGGAGGCGCTGGAGAAGGTCACCGACAAGGTGGGTCAGTTGACCGTGTACGGTGGCTTGGATGGCGTGCTCAAGGCCTTGATGCCGGCCAAGGGCTAAGGCTTGCCGGCCGGCTCAGGGGAGTCGGCCGGCCGTCAGGGCCCGCCCGCGTGACGCGGGCGGGCCAGGGCGAGCCATGGCCTGCGCGCGCCGCGCCGCTTCGCTAGAGTCGCGTGACGCACCATTCATTCGAAGCAGGTCCTCGGGCATGCAGACCCCACTCGCCCACGCGCTGGCACAACGACGCTGGGCCGACGCCGAACGCCTGTTGGTGCCCGGCGCGCTGGCCGATGAATCGGAACGCTGGCGCCTGTTGGCGGTGGTGCGGCTGAACCTGGGTCGCGCGGGCGAGGCACTCGCGGCCATCGACGCCGCGCTGGCGCTGGCGCCGAACTCGGCGGCCGTATGGACCAATCGGGGCTCGGTGTTGCGGCGGCTGGGGCGGATCGAGGAGGCGGCGGCGGCATTCGAGCGCGCGGCGGGTCTGGATCCCGCGCTGGCCGCGCCGTGCTTCAATCTCGGCAAAATGCTCGTTAGCGACGCGCGCCTGGGGGCGGCGCGGGCACCGCTGCAGGAGGCGCTGCGGCGAGATCCGGCCCATGTGGACGCCTGGATCGAACTGGCGCGGGTGGACAAGGCGCTGGGCGAGATTCCGGAGGCCGTGTCGGCGTTACGGCGCGCGTTGGCCTTGCGACCGACGGCGGGCGCCGCGTGGTGGGGTCTGGCCAATCTGAAGACGCTCGACTTTGACGCGCAGGATCGCGCCCAACTGGACGCGCTGTGGGCGCGCACGACGCTGCCGCGCGAGGAGCGCGTGCTGATCGGTTATGCCCGCGCCCACGCCCATCTCGCGGGCGCCGATGACGCGCGCGCCTGGCAGGCGCTGGTGGATGCCAACGATCTGCGACGAGCGCAAATCGCCTGGGATCGAAACCGGCACACGGCCTGGGTGGATCGGCTGCTGCAGACCTGGCAGACGCCGCGCGTGGCCAGCGGCGATCCGACGCGCGGCGCCGGCTGCGTCTTCGTGGTCGGCTTGCCGCGCTCGGGGTCGACGCTGGTCGAGCAGGTGCTGGCGGCGCACTCGCAGGTGGCCGGCGCCAGCGAGCTGCCGGATCTGCAGGCGCTGCTGCATCAGGCCAGTGCGGATCTGGCGCCGGAGGGGTTGGCCGCGCTATCGGCCGAGGACTACGCCGAGCTCGGGGAGCGCTACCTGGCGCGCACGCGCCGTTGGCGCAGCGAGCGGCCGTGGATGGTCGACAAGACGCCGTCCAATTTTCTGCATCTGGGCGCCTTGCGCCTGATGCTGCCCGGCGCCCGCGTGATTGATGTGCGCCGCGATCTGCGCGACACCGCGTACAGCTGCTATCTGCAGTATTTCGCCCACGGCGCACCGTGGAGCAATGACTTGGCCGATCTGCGCGCCTGGTGTGCCGACTACCTGCGCGTGATGCAGCATTGGGAGGCAAAGTTTTCCGGCGAGGTGCTGCGTCTGCGCTACGAGCAGCTGGTGGCGGCGCCGCAGCAGCAGATCGCCGCACTGCTGGCCGCGCTGGGCTTGCCGCCAGAGCCCGCCTGTTTCAGCCCGCATCTGGCACGCCGCGAGGTGCGCACCGCCAGCGCCGCGCAGGTGAAGCAGCCGATCGATCAGCGCGGCATCGATCGTTGGCGGCGCTATGCGCAGCACTTCGCCGACTGGCCCGGCGTGGACTGAGCGGTTCCGGGTCCGAGCTGGCTCTGCGCGCGCGATGTGTCGACTTGGTCACGGCGCTGGGGGATCGGCGCCGAGTTTGCGTTTGGGGGATTCCTTCTGGCCTTGTTTTCGATACCATCCGGGTTCGGTTTTGGTCCTGATCTGATCGGAGTTCCTATGCGCCTGACACCGCTGTCCCTTGCTTTGTGGTCCCTGTGTGCCGTCGGTACGGCCGATGCGTTGACGCCCTCGGCGGGTCGGGGTGGTGTGGTGCCGCCGCGCGGCGCCGAAGGTAGCAGCGTGTTGCTCTACGATCAGACCGACAATGCCGCCAGCAACGGCGTACCGGATCAGGATTTCGAGGCGGCCTTCGATATCTACGATTCCGAAGCGGCCGATGACTTCGTCGTGCCGGCGGGTGCCGGCTGGCTGGTCGATGAGATCCGTACCGTTGGCACGACCGGCACCGCCGGTGGTGCGACGGTCGATGTCGTTTTCTACAGCAACTCGGCCGGCGGCGGTGATCCGGATCTGCCGGGCGCGCCGGTCGCGGGCTGCACCTACAACGCGCTGACGCCGGTCGACAGCGCGGGTTCGTTCACGATCAGCTTGCCGACCGCCTGCAATCTGCCGGCCGGCACCTATTGGGTGAGTGTCCAGACCAACCAGAGTTTCACCACCAACGGCCAGCACTTCTGGTCGAATCGTTCGGTGCAGACCGGATCGGAATCGGTCTGGCGCAATCCGGGCGGCGGTTTTGCTACGACCGTGCCGTGCACCAGCTTCCGCCCGCAGACCGCGTGCGGCGTCGGCGGCGGCTTGTCGCCGGACCTGCTGTTCCAGGTGTGGGGCACGCAAGCGTCCACCGCAGCCCCGGTGGCAGCGCCCACCATGGACCGTTACGGTCTGGTGCTGATGGGCCTGCTGCTGGCGGCGGTGGCCGGATTCAGTCTGACGCGTCGCGACAGCTGATCGTCACTTCAGCGCAGGTAGCAAACGGGGCGGCCGCAAGGTCGCCCCGTTTGCGTTGTGGGGATCAGCGCGTCAGGAACTTGATCAGGCGGTCGGCGAAGCCCTTGTAGGGCGGCTTCAGCAGCGAGAATGAAGACCAGCGGGCCTGATAGAACACCGGCTTCTGCTTGGAGAAGGTCAGGAAGCCGTGATGGCCGTGGTAATGCCCCATGCCCGAGGGGCCGATGCCACCGAAGGGCAGAGCCGATTGCGCAATGTGCAGTACGCAATCGTTGATCGACACGCCGCCAGCGATGGTGCGTTCCAGCACGTCTTCGGTGCGCTGGCGATCCAGATCGAAGTGGTACAGCGCCAACGACCGGTCGTGCGCATTGATATGCGCCAGCGCATCGTCCAGGTTGCGATAGCTCAGAATCGGCAGGATCGGCCCGAAGATCTCCTCGCGCATCAAGCGCGTGTCCAGGCTGGCGTTCAGTACCAGCGTCGGTTCCAGCACGCGTGTGGCCGGGTCCAGCGTGTCTTGCGCCGGATTGATGCGCAGTACTGTAGCGCCGCCAGCCTCGGCCTCGGCCAGCAGGCCCTGCAGGCGCGCATAGTGGCGGTCATTGGCGACGCTGGTGTAATCCGGACTTTGCGCCAGCGAGGGATAGCGCGCGCGGATCTCGCGATCGATCGCCGCCACCAGCGCATCGCGCTGTGACTCGTGCACAAAGACGTAGTCCGGCGCGATGCAGGTCTGACCCGCATTCAGCCACTTGCCGGCGGTCAGGCGCGCCGCTGCGGTGGCGATCGGATAATCGGGCGCGATGATGGCCGGCGACTTGCCGCCGAGTTCCAGCGTCACCGGCGTCAGATTGCGCGCCGCCGCCTGCATCACCAGGCGCCCGACCTGGGTCGAGCCGGTGTAGAACAGGTGATCGAAGGGCAGGGCGGAGAACTGCGCAGCTACCTCCGGCCCCCCCAGCACGACAGCGACGCGCTCCTCGGGAAACACCTCGGCCAGCAAGGACTTCAAGAGGTCCGAGGTGCGTGGCGTCAGTTCAGACGGCTTCAGCATCACGTGGTTGCCGGCGGCGATCGCCGCCACCAGCGGCATCAGCGCCAGATTCACCGGGTAGTTCCACGGCGAGATGACGCCGACGACGCCCACCGGCTGATAGCGGATCTGCGCGCCCGCGGGCCAGAACTCCCAGTTGGTCCACACCCGCTTCGGGCGCATCCAGCGACGCAGATGGCTCAGCGTGTAGTCGATGTCATGCAGCACGGTCATGACATCCGAGAGCAAGGTCTCGTGGCGCGAGCGGCGACCGAAATCGGCGGCGATGGCGGCGACGATGTCCTCGGCGCGACGCTTCACCAGCGCTCGCAGGCGCTTCAAGTCATCGACACGCTGCCCGTAGTCCGGCACGCGCCGCGCGTGCGCCAGGCGCTGCCGCTGCAGCATCGGCGTCAACAGATCAGGAATGCTGCCGTCCATGCGGAATCTCCGGCGAGGGTGCGCCGGAGTATAGGCCGCGCTGCCGAGAGCGCGTGCTCAGCCCGCGCTTAGAAGGGCCACACCCAGTTCCACCAGTGGCGCTCGTTCTCGCGCACGCCGGTGAGGTAAGGATGATCCGGGGCGTTGGCGACCAGCACGCGTTTGGCGTCGGCGGCCAGTTCGGGCTGCCCGAGGGCGTCGTAGCTCTGCACCAGGATCGCCAGCGCATCCGGGATCTGCTCGGACTGCTGGTAGTTCTCGAGGATGTACTTGGCGCGATTGGCCGCGCCCACGCAAGCGCCGCGACGGAAGTAGTAGCGCGCGATGGTCAGTTCGTAGTTGGCGAGATCGTTCTTCAAATACACCATGCGCTGCCGCGCATCGGCGGCATAGCGGCTCTGCGGATAGCGCCGCAGCATTTCGGAAAAGTCGTTGAAGGACTGGCGCGCCGCCTCGGTGTCACGATTGCCGGCCTGGCTCGGCAGGATGCGATCGATGTAGCTGCGGTTGCGGTCGAAGTTCACCAGGCCGCGCAGGTAGTAGGCGTAGTCGATCTTGGGGTGCGCCGGGTAGGTCTTGATGAAGCGATTGACCGTGGAGATGGCGTCGTCGTACTCATTGCGCTTGTACTGCGAGTAGGCCAGGTCCAGCTGCGCCTGTTCGGCATAGTCACCGAAGGGGAAACGCGAGACCAGGCGCTTGTAGTAGCGCACGGCACGCTCGAAGTTGCCGCTGTCCATCGAGGACTTGGCCTCGGAGTACATCTGATCCACCGGCAGAGTTTCAGTTTCTTCCTCCACCCCCTTGCCGCCGCAGGCCGCCAGCATCAGCACAGTCAACAGCACCACCAGCGCACGCGTCAGCTTCTGCACAGTCAGCCTCATAGCCCATTTCCGGCAAGCAAGGCCGGCGATGATAGCCTACCGGGCCGGCGGCGCTGTCTGTTGCGCCGGTCATGCGGTTCAGCCGCGCTTGATGAGCCTACGATGCCCCAGATTTTGACCGCTGCAATTCCGCTGTCCGCGGCTGGCCTGCGTTTCGACGCCGCGCTGGCGCAGACCTTTCCGCAATTCTCGCGCTCCAAGCTGACCGCCTGGATCAAGGACGGCAAGGCGCGTGTGGATGGCAAACAGCCGCGTCCGCGCGATGCCGTGGTCGGCGGCGAGACGGTGGAGTTGGAGGCCGAACTCGAGGTGGTGCTCGCTGACGCGCCGGAGGACATCGCGCTCGATCTGCTCGCCGAGGATCCGGCTTTCTTTGTCGTCAACAAGCCGCCCGGACTGGTGGTGCATCCGGGGGCGGGCAATCGCACCGGCACGCTGGTCAATGCCCTGCTGCATCGCGATCCGGCGCTGGCAGCGTTGCCGCGCGCCGGCGTCATCCATCGCCTCGACAAGGACACCAGCGGGGCGCTGGTGGTCGCGCGCACGCTGGAGGCGCACCACACACTGACCAAAGCGATGGCGCGTCGCGAGATCCATCGCGAGTATCTGGCGGTGGTGTTCGGCAAGGTCATCGCTGGCGGCACCGTCGATGCGCCGATAGGCCGGCATCCCACTGATCGCCTGCGCATGGCGGTGGTCGAGTCCGGCAAGCCGGCGGTCAGCCACTATCGGGTGGTCGAGCGCTATGCCGCGCACACGCTGCTGCGGGTGGCGCTGGAAACCGGGCGCACGCACCAGATCCGTGTGCACATGGCGCATCTGCGCTGGCCGATCGTCGGTGATCCACTCTATGGCGGATCGTTGCGCATGCCGGCCGGCGCCAGCGACACCCTGAAAGACGCGCTGCGACAGTTCAAGCGGCAAGCGCTGCACGCCGAGACGCTGGCGTTTGCGCATCCAGACAACGGCGAGGAAGTGCGCGTCAGTGCGCCGATTCCGCAGGATCTGCGCGCGCTGCTGGCGGTGCTGCGTGATGGTTGAGGCGGGCTGGCTGGAGGCCGAAGGGCTGCCGGCCGGATTGCGTGGCGGCACTGCGCTGCGCAGTTTTCCCGGCGTGTCGCTGGACGGCCACGGCCCCGGCAATTTCGGGGCGCACTGTGGAGATCGGCCGGAGCACGTGGCACACAATCGCGCCGCACTGGCGACCGCGCTGGCGCTGCCGGCGCCTCCCTGCTGGTTGCGTCAGGTGCACGGGGTTGAGGTTGCCGACGGCGATGCCGTGCACGCCGGGGAGATCGTCGCCGACGCCTGCGTGCTGCGCCGCGGACCGGCGCCAGCGGTGGTGCTGACGGCGGATTGCCTGCCGCTGTTGATCGCCAGCAGCGACGGCGCCGCCTATGCCGCCGTGCACGCCGGCTGGCGCGGGCTGGCGGCTGGTGTCATCGAGGCCAGCGTGCACGCGCTGGCTGGAAGCGCTGATCTGCAAGTGTGGCTGGGGCCGGCGATCGGACCCGAGGCCTACGAGATCGGCCCGGAAGTGCGTGCGGCGCTGCTGACAGCGGATGCCGGCGCCGCGGACTGCTTCGCGCACGGACGCGCGGATCGCTGGCACGCCGACCTCTACGCACTGGCGCGTCGGCGCCTGCGTGCGCTTGGCATCGACCGCATCGCTGGTGGTCAGTACTGCACGCTGCGCGACGCGGTGCGCTTTCATTCGCATCGGCGCGACGGCGCCGCGAGCGGACGCATGGCGACGCTGATCTGGCGCCGCTGAGGGCCTGGCTTGCGGGCTACGAGAATGGACGTCTAGACTTCCGGACGTCTCAATAGGGCGCGGATTCATGACGCTGGCGCAAATGCGGTATCTGATCGCGGTGGTCGACGCCGGACTCAATCTGACCGTCGCCGCCGAGCGGGTGCATGCCACCCAGCCCGGCTTGTCCAAGCAATTGCGCGCCCTTGAGGACGAACTCGGTTTTGCGCTGTTGACGCGCTACGGCAAGCGTCTGACCGGATTGACCGAACTCGGCAGCGAGGTCGCCGAGCGCGCGCGTCGGATCGTCGATGAGGCGCGCAGCATTCGGGCGCTGGCAGCGAATGCACGCGGCGAAGCCAGCGGCGATCTGACGCTGATCTGCACGCAGACGCTGGCGCGCTTCGTGCTGCCGCAGGCGGTGTCGGCGCTGCGCCAGCGCTATCCCAAGGTGCGCGTCGGTATCCAGGCCAGCGACCCGATCCACATCACCGAGACGCTGGCCAAGGGTCACGCCGATGTCGCCCTCGCCAGCAGCGGCGGCGAAGCGCCGGCGGGCGGATTGGCGGTGCCGCTGTTCCGCTGGCGGCGGGTAGCCATCCTGCCGGCGACGCATCCGCTGGCAGGCCGCGAGGAACTGCGCTTGGACGATCTGGCGCAGCATCCTTTGCTGGCCTACGCCTCGACGACGCGCCCGGGTTCCTCGCTGGCGGCAGCTTTTGCCAGCCGCGGCTTGCACCCCGAGTACGCGCTCACCGCCGGCGACGCCGGCGTCATCGCCACCTACGTCGAGAGTGGGCTTGGGATCGGCATCGTCGCCGAGATGTGCGTACCGTCGCTGCCGCCCAGCCTGTGCGCGGTTGCGCTGGAAGCCGCCATTCCAGCCTGCACGACCTACGCCCTGCTGCCGGCCAACCGCTTGCCGCGGGACTACACGCTGGACCTGCTGGCGCTGATCTCCGAAGGCCTGGACCTGCGCGCGCTGCGGCGCGTTATCGCCGGGACCGAGGAGCCACGCTTCCCGCTGCCGCCGTGGTACCAGAGCGGCACGGCTGCGCCGGTCGCCGCCTGCTAGCCGAGCCCACGGAGGGCGCCGGCCCCCGGCGCCTCGTCTTGCATGAGATCGCCTTCGGAGGGCGCCGGCCCCGGCGCCTGCTCTGGCTCTTTGCGCCCTACAAAACCGTCGCCGGCCGCTCGCCGCGTTCATAGACCACATGGGCGCGACCAACGATCAGGCGGTCGAGCTTGCCGATCTGCGCGGCATCCTTGTTGTGATACGGCAAGGTGTGCAGCACGTAGCGCATCGCGTTCAGGCGTGCGCGCTTCTTGCAGTCGCTCTTGACCACCGTCCACGGCGCGTCCGCGGTGTCGGTTTCAAAGAACATCGCCTCCTTGGCGCGCGTGTAGTCCTCCCATTTGTCCAGCGAAGCGAGGTCGATCGGGCTCAGTTTCCATTGCTTCAGCGGATGTGCTTCGCGCTCGCGGAAGCGGCGGCGCTGCTCCGGGCGGCTGACGCTGAACCAGAACTTGATCAGATGCACGCCGCTGTGGACGAGGTGGCGCTCGAACTCCGGTGCCTGGCGCATGAAGTCGGCGTATTCGCGCTCGCTGCAGAAGCCCATGACGCGCTCGACCCCGGCGCGGTTGTACCAGGAGCGGTCGAACAGCACGATCTCGCCGGCAGTCGGCAGATGCGAAATGAAGCGCTGGAAGTACCACTGGCCGCGTTCAATCTCGCTCGGCTTTTCGAGCGCGACGACGCGTGCGCCGCGCGGATTCAGGTGCTCCATGAAGCGCTTGATGGTGCCGCCCTTGCCGGCAGCGTCGCGCCCCTCGAACAGGATCACCACGCGCTGCCCGGTGTCTTTGACCCAAGCTTGCAGCTTCAGCAACTCGACCTGCAGCTTGAACTTCTGCTTCTCGTAGCTCGATCGGCGCAACAGATAGCGATAGGGGTAGCCACCATCGCGCCAGTCGCTGGCCAGCACTTCGTCCGGATTGCCGGCCTGATCTTCCGTCGGCTCGCCGCCCAGCAGAGCCGCACGCAGCGCGGCTCGATCGTCCTCCGAGGCTCCTTCCAACAAGGCGCGCAGCTGGCGGGCGCGATCAGCGGCACTGCCGGAGGCCGCGTCCAGCAAGCTGAGTGCCGCGGATCCCAGCTGGCTTTGGGCTGCTGCACCCACTTCCTGGGAGACATGCTGTTCCAGCGCACGCGGTACCAGGCTGGGCACGGTGTCGCCGCGCTGCACCAGGCGCACTTTGGCGCGCTGGCGGTCGGCTTTGGGGAGGCGGTTAGGCATCAGGGCTTCCGGTTGCGGCGGAAGCCCTGCAATAGCGCGCGTCCCGGGGACGCATGTTGACTCCGGTCAAGCGACCGGGAAAGGCCTTACCAGTTGAACTGGAAGTTGATCACGCGCGCCGGTGTGTTGCCGCTGGCGGGCGCCACCATGCAATCGAAGGTCTGGGTGGTCTCGCGCGGCGTGCCGGGATTGAGTTTGACCTCGCCGCGGTACTTGAGATTGCCGTCCGGCTGCGTTTCCTTGGTCAGCAGACTCTCGTCCAGGCGGAACACCTGATCGCCCATCCGGGTCTTCGCCTCGGCCGCACACAGACTGGTCCCAGGGTCCGCGCCGCCACCACAGGCGCTTAAGGCGAGCATCATGCCCAGCATCCACACAAAGCGCGCACGCATCGTCGAACCTCCCGTTCTGTCGATGACTTAGCTGATCTTTCTCGCGTAACTTGCTAAAAGCGTGCTCTAGTTCAAAAAGCAATGCAAGCACGCCCCGTGTGAAATAACGGGAATTCCCTCAGTAACGGGCAATGCTGGGGTCCACGCGCTGCGACCACGCGTCGATCCCGCCATCGACGTTGTAGATCTGGCGAAAACCGAGGCCACGGAAGCGCTCGGCGGCCTGGCGCGAGGAATTGCCGTAGTGGCACAAAAAAGCCAGCGGACGGTCTTTGGGCCACTGCGCGGCTTCCTGCATCAGCGCCGTGTCGAGCACCCGCGCCGCGACGAAGGGAGCGCGGGCGCGATCGGCTTCCGGGCGCACATCGATCACGGTGATCGTGCCCGCGCGCAGGCGCTCGGCCAGTTGCTCCACGCTGAGCGGCTGCACGCCGGCCGGCGCTTCGGGCAGCTGAATCGTCAGCCCGCTGCCGCGCACGTCGTCGACCCAGTCCACCCGCATGCCGCGCGCCTTCTGGGCGGTTGCCAGATCCATCAGCACGGCGATGCCCTGGCTCTCGGCGCGGATCTCGTGGCCCTGCGCCGGTTTGAGCATGAACTGCGCCTGCCAGCGGCCGTCGATGGACAGATGCAGCGCCATGCCGGGCTCGTCGGCCATGCCGTTGCGAATGGCCTCGGCGGCGGCGGGCGTGATCTCGATGCTGGGCGCCGAGCGATCCGGGCGCGGCACGCCGAGCAGATCGTGCAACTCGCCCGAGTTGTGCATGCCGCTGATGATGTCCGAGCCGCCGATCAGCTCCTGATCGACGTACAGCTGCGGGATCGTCGGCCAGTTGCCGTAGTCCTTGATGCCCTGACGGATGGCCTCGTCGGCGAGCACGTCCACGCTGGCGTAGTCCTCCAGCAGATCGTTCAGGATGCCCGCAGCGGTGGCGGAAAAGCCGCAGCGCGGCGCGTGACGGGTGCCCTTCATGAACAGGACGACGCGATGCTCGGAGAGCAGTTTCTCGATCCGTGCGCGGGTGGCATCGGTCATGGTCAGCATCCTTTTGAGATCAGCAAGCAATCGCATCAGGATAGCGCCGCCGCCGCGACTGCGCGTGACCGAGGTGTTAAGGAAGCGCTGGCCGGGTGGGTGAAAGGGCGGGACCCTGGGCTCGGGACCCGGGACCCGGGACTCGGGACCCGGGACTGGGACTTGGGACTGGGACTCGGGACTCGGGACTCGGGACTCGGGACTCGGGACTCGGGACTCGGGACTCGGGACTCGGGACTCGGGACTCGGGACCAGCCACGCAAAGGCGACAATGCCGGTCCCCCGCCCCCTGACCCCCGCCCCGCTGTTGTTCGTCCCGCTCTTCCTTCCAGGCACTCAGCCGAGCTGCCAGCTCGGCAGCAATCGCGGTCGCAACAGGGATTCGGCGCGCTGGTCATTGCGCTGGGCGAGCAGCCGGCGTTGCTGCTGCACCAGTCGACGCATCGACAGCCGCGTCGCATCGCTCAAGCCGATCCGGCCAAGCACGCGCGACACCTGGGCGAGGTCGTTCTCATTGCCCAGGCTCTGCGCCAGTCGCTTCAAGGCGTCGAGGCCCGGTACGCTGCCGCAACTGGCGAGCAACTGGCCCTGCAGCAAGACGATGCGCACCTTGCCCCGCCAGGCGTGACGCACGACGGCAGCCTGACGGCCAGCGCACAGCTTGCGTTCGCGGCAGGCGCGCAAAAACGCGCGCCGCAGGCCGAGGCGCAGTTCGGCCTCGCTGAGTCCGTCCAGCGGCCAGCCGGTGACGTCGGCTGCCAGTTGCGCCAGCGCGCCGAGCAAGCGCGTCCAGGCGCCGCCGTCGATCGGCTTGGCCGCCCAACGCTGCGCCAGATCCTTGGCCAACTGCCGGCGCGCGCGTGCCAGCAGCGTGCGGGCAGGGCGCAGGGCTTTGCGCTGGCGCAGGCGATCCAGCGCTTCGATGCGCGAGGCAGCATCGCGCAGTGGTCCGATGGTGCGTCGCAGCGAGCGGATCGACTGGTCCACCGCGTGCAAAGCCTCGCGGCGCGGCCGTTCCAGCAGGCGCAGCCAGGCGCGCACGCGGCGCAGCGATTTGCGGCCCTCGTGCACGGCCGCATTGCGGTCCGCCGCCGGGTCGGCCAGTAGCGCGTGCGCCCGCTCCAGTTCGCGCTGGCAGGCGGCCCGGAACCAGTCGCTGGCGGCGGGCATGCTCACGGCATCAGTCCGTGGCCTGCTTCAGCTCCGCCTGCACCTCGGCCTCGCTGCGCAACTGACCATCCCAGGCGGAGACAGCCGCGGTGGCGACGCTGTTGCCGATTACATTGGTGGCCGAGCGCGCCATGTCGAGGAAATGGTCGATGCCGAGCAGCAGCAGCAAACCGGCCTCGGGGATGTTGAACTGCGCCAGCGTCGCGGCGATCACCACCAGCGAGGCGCGCGGCACGCCGGCCATGCCTTTGCTGGTGACCATCAGAATCAGCAGCATGGTCAGCTGCTGGCCGGCGCTGAGCTCGATGCCATAGGCCTGGGCGATGAACAGCACCGCGAAGGTGCAGTACATCATCGAGCCGTCCAGATTGAAGGAGTAGCCGAGCGGCAGCACGAACGATGCCACCCGATTGCTGCAGCCGAATTTCTCCAGCTGCGCCAGCGTCTTCGGATAGGCCGCCTCGCTGGATGCAGTGGCAAAGGCGAGCAGCGTGGGCTCACGCACGGCTTTGAACAGCGCGATCGCGCGTTTGCCGACCATTGCCCACGCGCCCAGAAACAGCAGCACCCACAGCAGCACAATGCCGAAGTAGAACTGGCCCATGAACTTGCCGTAGGTAACCAGCAGACCGGCGCCACTCTTTGCCAGCGCCGCTGACACCGCGGCAAATACCGCCACCGGCGCGAACCACATCACCAGCATGGTGACGCGCAGCATCACGTAGGACAGGCCTTCCAGCGCGTCGACCAGCACTTTGGCCTTGGCGCCCACCGCCGAGCAGCCGACGCCGAAAAACACCGAGAACACCACGATCTGCAAAATCTCGTTGCGCGCCATGGCGTCGAACATGCTGGTCGGCACCAGATGGTTGACGAACTCGGCCAGGCTCATGCCGGTGGCAACGATCTCCGACTTGGCGTTGGCATCCGGCAGCGGCAGATTCAGCGTCGCCCCCGGCTGGAAGAAGTTGACCAGCAGCAGCCCCAGCGTCAGCGACACCAGCGAGGCGCCGAGGAACCACACCATTGCCTTGACGCCGACCCGGCCGACGGTGCCGACATCGCCCATCTTGGCGATGCCGACCACCAGCGTGGAAAACACCAGCGGCGCGATGATCATCTTGATCAGGCGCAGGAAGATCGTCGTGATCAGCGAGAAGTACTGCACCGTCGACGCCGGATCGGCAGCGTAGTGGTGGATGCTGAGTCCACAGACCACGCCCAGTGCCAGCGCGATCAGGATGTACATCGTCAGGCGGTTGCCGGAAGCCATAGCGTCTCCGTGTCAGCGGGCTGGCGTCTGGCGCCAGTGGGCGAGCCGATGCTAACAGGCGCAGCGCGCAGGGCCGCGTGGAGTCGTCGTCGTCTGAGGCCGCTTCAAGCCGCCAGCAGCAGCGGCGCTGCCTGCATCTCGGCCAGCAGTTCGTGCCGGCCGGTCCAGCGCAGCAGCGCCAGTTGTCCGTTCGGGCCTTCGCGCAGCGCGGTCATGCTTTCGACCCAATCGCCGTCGTTGGCGTAGATCAGCCCGTCGATCTGTTCCAGCGCCGGGCGATGGATATGGCCGCAGATCACGCCGGCCAGCCCGCGGGCGGCGGCTGCCCGCAGCGCGGCCTCACGGAAACGGGCGATGTAGCGCTCGGCCTGGCTGCTCTGGCGCTTGATGAAATCGGCCAGTGACCAGTAGCGCAGTCCCAGGCGCTGGCGCATCTGATGGGTCAGCCGATTGCCCGCCAGGATGTAGTCGTACAGCCGATCGCCCAGCCACTCCTGCCAGTCGCCGCGCTGCACATGGGCATCGAAATCATCGCCGTGGGTGACCAGATAGCGGCGACCGTCGGCGGCCCGGTGAATCGCCTGCCGGCGCACCGTCATCCGCGGCAGCACCAGACCACAGAGATCGCGCAGCGGGCGGTCGTGGTTGCCGGGGATGTAGATCAGTTCGGTGCCCACCCGCGCCAGCCGGTGCAGTTGCTGCAGCACCTGATGCTGGTGACGATCAAAGCGCGCCCGGCGTGCGCTGATCCACCACAGGTCGACCACATCGCCCACCAGATACAGCTTCTCGGTGCGCACGTGTGCCAGGAAATCACAGAGCGCTTCGGCATGGCAGTTCGTCGATCCCAGATGCAGGTCCGAGATGAAGGTGGCCGCGCTGGTCTCGGCCGGGCTCATGCCGTCAGCTCCGTGCGCGCAACCAGATAGCGCTCGCGCTTGCGCGGCGTCACTTGCTGCAGATCGACGAGGATCAACCCGTCCACGGCGTCGTTGAAATCGGGGTCGACACCAAACGCCAGGAAGCGCGCGCCGCCCGGCTCGCACAGCTCGGTGTATTGCTTGTACAGAGTGGGCACGCGCGCGCCGAATTGCTGCAGGTTGTCGCGCAGCACGCGGAAGGCCTGGGTACTGTCGAGTTCGGCGTAGTGCGGCGGTGGTGTGGGGTAGGGATGGTGCGCACGCACCAGCCCGGAATCGCCGCCGTGGTGCTGCTGGTAGTAACCCACCAAGTGATCGCGTGCAGGTCGCGGCAATGCGGCGCTGATCGACACGGTGCCAAACAGCCAGCGCAGATCGGGGTAGCGGCGCAGGTAGGCACCAATGCCGTACCACAGGTAGTCGAGGCTGCGGCTGCCCCAGTAGTCGGGCACGACGAAGCTGCGACCGAGTTCCAGGCCGCTGCCGAGTACTTCGTCCAGGCGCGGATCGAAGTCGAACAAGGTGTGTGTGTACAGCCCGGCCTTGCCGTGCTGGGCCAGGATCGCGGCACTGCGTCCCACCCGGTAGGCGCCGACGATGCGCTGGGCAGTGCTGTCCCACAGCACGATCTGGTCGTACCAGGCATCGAAGCGATCCCAGTCCAGTGCCGTCCCGGTGCCCTCGCCGACCGCGCGAAAGGTCAGTTCACGGAGGCGCGCGATTTCGCGCAGCACGATCGACGGCGCGCCCGGCTGCGCCAGCAAGATGCGCTTGCCGTCGGCGGTCTCACCGAGCACATCAAGGGTGGCGATGGCGCTGACCAGCGCATCGCGGTGCAGCGGATGGGCGATGGCTTCGGCGCGCGCCGGCAGCATATCGCGTCCGCGCCGCAGGCGTTCGACCGCCTGCTGCACGCGCGCCGCGATGCCGCGGGCCTGGCCGCCTTGATCGGCGTCGGCCGGCAGCGACCACGGGCGGGCGATGCGCATCTCGATACGCCGGCCACCCGGCGCGTACAGCTCGCGCGGCAGCAGCGCCGTCCCGAGCGGACTGGCGAGCGCTGCGCCGGCGTAAAAACCGATGGAGTTGCGTGCCTGCACGCGCACCGGCAGCACCGGCGCTTGATGGCGTGCGGCAAAGCGGACGAAACCCTGGCGCCAGGCACGGTCGCGGATGCCGCGCCAGGACAGGCGCGAGACCTCGGCGGCGGGGAATACGATCACTGCGGCGCCCTGCGCCAGCGCCGCGTCGATGGCATCGAGTTGCGCGCCGCCGCTGCGCCCGCCGAATACGCGCACTGGCAGCAACAGCTCCCTGAGCGGCTGCAGGCGGCACAGCCAGTCATTCGCGACGATGTGCACATCGCGGCGCAGATCGCCCACCAGCTTCAGCAGCGCCAGCGCATCCAGTCCACCGAGCGGATGGTTGGCGACGATCACGCATGCGCCGCTGAGCGGAATCCGTTGGCGCTCCAGATCGTCCACCTGGTAACGCACATCCAGATCGCGCAGCACGCCCTCGACAAACTCCAGACCGCGCAGATGCGGATGCGCCGCCAGAAAGGCCTCGGCCCGATCCAGCCGCGTGTAGCGCAGCAGGCGATCGAGCAGAGGGCGGGTCAGACGCGCGCGGGCACCGGCGAACCAATGCGGCCAGCGCTGGATGATCTCGGTCTGCAGACTGTGCATGAGATGCTCCTCTGGCGATGGCGCGGACTGTGCGCAGCCCAGGCAACAGCGGCGTGACGGCCTGACGACCGTTGTATGAAGGCGGACGGCTGATCGCTTTTGCTGTCCGGAATCGGACACTGTTGTGCGCTGCCCGTGCCAGCGCGTGCTGTCTGCGGCCTGGCACGTAAACTGCGTAGCGCGCTCCATTCCTGCACCAACGGACACCCGCATGGCCGATTTGCCGATACTGATTGCCGACGACCAGCGCGATGTGCTGGAAGCCCTGCGCTTTCTGCTCAAGGCTGAGGGCCTGCCGTCGGTGCAGGCGATGCATCCGGACGGCGTCATCGAGCTGCTCAAGAAGCAGGCGGTGTCGGTGGTGCTGATGGACCTCAACTACACGCGCGACACCACCAGCGGCCAGGAGGGCCTGGATCTGCTGGAACGCATCCGCGCGCTCGATGCCGAGTTGCCGGTGGTGGTGATGACCGCCTGGGGCACCATCGACATCGCGGTAGAGGCCATGCGCCGCGGCGCCAACGACTTCGTCGAGAAGCCCTGGGACAATGCCCGGTTGCTGGCAATCCTGCGCAATCAGGCGGCGCTGTCGGCCACCCGCAAGCGTGCGCAGAAGCTGGAACGCGAGAACGAGATCCTGCGCGGCACCGAGCGCGGCGATTTCATCGCCGAGTCCGCCGCTATGCGCCCGGTGCTCGACATGATCCAGCGCGTCGGTCCCACCGATGCCAATGTGCTGGTGCTGGGCGAGAACGGTACCGGCAAAGGCTTGATCGCCGACTTGCTGCACCAGAACTCGCGCCGCGCCGACAAGCCGCTGATCAAGGTGAACATGGGCGGCATCGCCGAGTCGGTGTTCGAGAGCGAGATGTTCGGCCACGTCCGCGGCGCCTTCACCGACGCCAAACAGGACCGCATCGGCCGCTTCGAGCTGGCCGACGGCGGCACCTTGTTTCTCGACGAGATCGGCAACATCCCGAGCGCGCAACAGCCCAAGCTGCTGCGCGTGCTGGAGGACGGCGAGTTCGAGCGCCTGGGCTCCTCGCGCACCGTCAAGGCGAATGTGCGGCTGATCTCGGCCACCAATGCCGATCTGGCTGATGACGTTGCCAAAGGCCGCTTCCGCAAGGATTTGTTGTTCCGACTCAACACGGTGGAGTTGCGCCTGCCGCCGCTGCGCGAGCGCCGCGAGGACATCCTGCCGCTGGCGCGCCGCCTCCTGATCCAATTCGGTCAGCGCTACCAGCGCGAGCGCGTGCGCCTGTCGCCCGCCGCCGAGCGCGCCTTGCTCGGCTACGCCTGGCCCGGCAATGTGCGCGAGCTCTCGCATGTGGTCGAGCGCGCCGTGCTGATGTCGCGCGCCGACGAGATCGGCGATCTGGACTTCTCCTTCGCCCCCAGCCGCCCCAGCGAAACCGAGCTCGATCACCTGACGCTGGACGCCGCCGAGGAAATGCTGGTGCGACGCGCGATGATCCGCTCGGAAGGCAATGTGCAGAAGGCCGCCGACTACCTGGGCCTGAGCCGCGCCGCACTGTACCGCCGCCTGGAGAAGTTCGGCATCCGCAGCCCGGGCGAGGGCGAAACGGAGTGAAGCGGATTTGCGAGGGCACGAGGGCACGCAGAGGCGGAGGCAGAAGGGCATGAGGGCACGAGGGCACGCAGAGGCGGAGGCAGAAGGGCATGAGGGCATGAGGGCACGCAGAAGCCGGGGCACGAGGGCACGAGGGCACGAGGGCACGCAGAAGCGGGTGCCGGGGGACCTTGCGGCTCCCCGCGGTGATCGCAGCATGGCGTTGTGGGCGGCGGTGCCGACGGCAGGTCTGCATCCGCATGCGGCAGGACTGCTGTTGCTTCCGCTTGTGCCTGCGCTTTCGCGTGCCCTCGTGCCCTCGTGCCCTCGTGCCCTCGGCTTTTGCGTGCCCTCGTGCCCTCGTGCCCTCGGCTTTCGGGCCCTCGGCTTCTGGGCGCTCCAATGAGCCGCCTGCGCTACGAGCTGCGGGTCGGGCTCTGGTCGGTGCTGCTGGTGCTGCCGGCGCTGGTGCTGGCCTGCGTGTACCTGTGGCGGCTGGACGGGACGCCGGGTCTGCGTTTCGGGGCGATGGCTGCACTGGTGGCGCTGACCGCCTGGCTGTGGCGGCGCTTGCGGCGCGAGGTCGTGCACCCTTTGCTGACGCTGGTGAATCTGCTCGATGCGCTGCGCGCCGGTGACTACAGTCTGCGCAGCATCTCGGCGCGGCGCGGCGATGCGCTCGGGGAAGTGCTGTGGGAGGTCAACGCGCTGGCCAGCACGCTGCGCGAGCAGCGCCTCAAGGTCGAGGAGTCGGGCGCGCTGCTGACCAAGGTGCTGGCGAACGTCGATATCGCCATTTTTGCGCTCGATGATCAGCGTCAGCTCAAACTGATCAACCCGGCCGGCGAGCGCTTGCTGGCACTGCCGGCCAGCCAGGCGCTGGGACGCACGGCGCGCGAACTGGGCCTCGACGCCTGCTGTGAAGCCGAGACACCGGCGACGCTGAAGACCGCCTTCCCGGGCGGCGCCGGCAGCTTCGATTTGCGCCGCGCGGCCTTTCGCGAGGGCGGTCGCCCGCACGAACTGCTGGCGATCACCGATCTGTCGCGCGCGCTGCGTGAGGAGGAGCGCCAGGCCTGGCAGCGCCTGATCCGCGTGCTCGGCCATGAGCTCAATAACTCGCTGGCGCCGATCCGTTCGATGGCGGCCACGCTAGTCGGCATCGTGGCGCGCGAGCCCTTGCCGGAGGACTGGCGCGAGGACGTCCAGGGCGCGCTCGGCATCATCGGCGATCGCGCCGAGTCGCTGACGCGCTTCATGTCCACCTACACCCGACTGGCGCGCCTGCCGCCGCCGCACAAGCGGGAGGTCGAGCTGTCCGGACTGCTGCGCCGCGTCGCCCGGCTGGAACAGCGCCGCAGCATTGCCATCGGCGACTGGCCGGAGATCCGCCTGCATGCCGATCCCGATCAACTGGAACAGGCGCTGATCAACCTGACCAAGAACGCCGCCGAAGCCGCGCTCGAAACCGATGGCGGCGTTCGCATCCGACTGAACGCCGAGAACGACTGGGTACAGATCGAGATCGAAGACGACGGCCCCGGCCTCGCCAAGACCGACAACTTGTTCGTGCCCTTCTACACGACCAAACCCGGCGGTAGCGGCGTCGGTCTGGTGCTGGCGCGGCAGATCACCGAGAACCACGGCGGCACGCTGACGCTGTCCAACCGCCCCGACGCGCGCGGCTGCGTGGTGGTGGTGCGGTTGCCGGTGGGGTGAGGATGGGTGGGATATGGAGTGAAAAGTTAAAAGTTAAAAGTTAAAGGTGAAGCGCTCGCTGCCCTTTCACAGTTCCTTGCAAGCGTCGCGCAGCGCGGCTCGGTGCGCGCAGTCGGGTTCATCTCGCGACCCTTGTCCGATCCGCCGGCGGCCGCGGCTTTTCCTTTCACTTTTCACTTTTCACTTTTCACTCTCTACCAATCGCCCCGCTGCCCACCCGCCCCGTGGGAAAAAGGGAGTGGCGGCTCACGGCGTCCCAGGCGCAATGTAGCGCGGCTCCGTGCGCGCCGCAGCGTCTTTAATGCGACCGCCATTCATCGCGCCGGCGGCCGCGGCTTTTGCTGGTCGCGCTTTGTCCCTTTTTCCTTTTCCCTCTTCCATCCGGAAGACAACTCGCTCCGGATCGGGGTAGCCGAGCGCCAGACCACGCTCATCGCGCTGCCCGGCTATACCGGCCGCCCCCTCCCGACAGCCTCGGCGCCTCTGCGGACCTGCATGCCAGCCCATCACGACGGGCCCGCGCGCAGGTCCCGATGTCCTGCGTGGATATCGCGATACCCTGCGGACCCTGTCGCGACACCCTTTCGAGCCCCACCCGACCACCTTTCGAGCCTATCGCGATACGCTGCGGACCCTATCGCAACGACCCGGTGAGGCTGTCCCGACATAGCCACGACCCTGTCGCGACACGCTGTCGAGGTTCTTCGGTGGGGCTGCGAGCTCATCGCGATATCCTCGCAAGCCCACAGGTCCACCCCTGCGAGCCCATCGCGATCTGCTCGCAGCACGTCGGGACACCCTCGCAAGCACATCGCGACATGCGCGCAGGGCCTCGGGACAGGCTCGCGAGGTCATCGACAGACCCGCGCAAGTCCTCGCGAGATACCTTTGGGCAGGTCGCGACAGCCTCGGGAGGGTATCGGGACACCCTCGCAGCACCATCGAGATCCCTGCGCAGGTCCTCGGGAGACACTTTCGGGCAGGTCGCAACACCCCGGAGGTCCATCGCGATCCCTGCGCGGCCAGGTCGACAGACCTGCCGCAGCACAGCGCCGGGCGCCTCGCGTGTGGGAACCTGCGGCGAAGCTGCACACTGCGGACGCGAAGGACCCGGCCTACGGGACGGTCTTGCACAGCGCGGACGCGAAGGACCCTGCCTACGGGGCTCTGCAACGGCCGCCGCTCTTCCTTTTTCCCTTTCCCTTTTTCCCTTTTCCCGTTCCATTCCCTACTCCCCCTCAGTCAGCCCCAACCAAATACGCTCCCGATCGATATCGCGCCGCTGGATCGCGATCCGGGTTTCGTCGGGGCCGATCACGTAGAGCGCGTCGCGGCCGAGTTCGATCAGGTGGTCGTGCAGCGAGTAGGCCAGTTCCCGATCAAAACTCAGGCACTGCGTCTCGCCGACGATGTCATCCTCATAGCTGATCAGGCCCATGAAGGCGTTGTCGTCTAGGCCAGCTCCCATCAGCACTTCCCATTGGGTTTCCGGGAAGGCGTAGGGTGTTTCGCCGCTCGGGCAGCGCTCGCCAGCGCGTACCAGCGTGGGTTCGTCGCGTTCCCAGACGCCGAGGACCAGATCCTGGCGTGCCGGGCGGAAGCGCTTGCCGATGAAGGCCTCGATTGCGCGCAGCTCCTGGCGACTGGAATCGTTCTCGGCGGCCCGGGCGAGCACCCAGGCCTGCAGCGTGTCCAGCGCATCCGGACCGTAGAGCCGCCCGCTGGGCGCATCGGGCAGTCCCACCGTCAGTGCGCCGAGGGTCCGCAGCTGCTCGCGATAGCCCGCGGGCAAACGCGTGCCCAGGCGGCGCTCGGCGGCGGCCAACTCGGCCTCGCTGACCGGCCTTCCGCGCGTCAACGGCAGCGCCGACAGATCGACCTCCGGCGCCGCCGCCTGCAGCGCGCGGACCAGATCCTCATAGGCGGCGAGCGCGTCCGCGGCGCGGCCTGCCTCGCCGATGCGGTCCATCTCGGCGACCGAGACGATCAGCCCGGCGCCCGCCACCGTCAGCCGTGTGCCATCGCTCATCTCTGCCGTTCCCTGTAGCCGGTAGCGGCGCGCGCCCGCAGGCAAGCGCAGCGTGGCCTGCAGGTGCTCGGCGTCGAGCTTGAGTCGCCCGACCACGCGCCCGTCGATCTCGACGCTCAAGGTTTCGGCGCGTTGGTCCTCCCCCAGCGTATTGCTCAGGCTCAGGGCCTGAACGGCGCACGGGGAGAGCACACAGAGTAGGACAGCACACCACGCTCGCATCGCAGATCTCCGACGGGAATGTCAGCCGATACGGGGAAACGTGCAGGATCCGGACAGCGCACGGCCAGCGCGGGCTAACATTCGCCGGACTTCCAGCGCATCGAGGTGCCCATGTCTGCGATAGCAAAGGCTGGACTGGCCTGCGCCCTGGCGCTGTCACTCTCCGCCTGCGCCGCCCCGGCGCCGCAGCCGATCCCGGCGGCGCCGGCGGATCTGCATGCGCTGGTGGTCGTCGATATCGATGGCACGCTGACGCCGGATGTGCGCGCCATCCGCAGCGTGCGCCCGCAGGCGGCGGCGACGCTGCAGCACTACCTCGCCAAGGGCTATCACGTGGTGTACCTGAGCGCGCGCCACCCGTGGTTCCAGTCTGGCCTCGATCAGTGGCTGATCGCGCAGGGCTTCCCGGCCGGCCCGCTGCATTTGCCGGCCGACGGTGCCGATCGCAAGGCGCCCGATCAGTACAAGACGCGCGTGCTCCAGGCCTATCGCGCCGCTGGCTGGACGCTGGCCTATGCCTACGGCGATTCCACCACGGATTTTGCCGCCTACGCCGCCGCCGGCATCCCGCGCGAGCACGTGTACGCGCTGCGGCGGGACTCCGAATCGCACTGCCTGCCGGGCGCCTGGCAGGCCTGCCTGGAGGGCTTTGAGGCGCACCTCCAGGCGCTGCGCACGGACCTGCCGTCGCTCAGTGCGCCCTCAGGCGCGCGCCTTCAGGATGGCCACGGCGGGTAGTTCCTTGCCTTCGAGGAACTCCAGGAACGCGCCGCCGCCGGTGGAGATGTAGCCGATCCGATCTTCCACGCCGTATTTTTCGATCGCTGCCAGCGTGTCGCCGCCGCCGGCAATCGAGAAGGCGCTGGAGTTCGCGATGGCCTCGGCGATGGCTCGCGTGCCCTGACCAAAGGCATCGAACTCGAACACGCCGACCGGGCCGTTCCAGACCACCGTACCGGCCTTGGCGATCAGTTCGGCGTAGTGCGCGGCCGTCTGCGGGCCGATGTCCAGGATCATTTCCTCGGCGGACACCGAGCCGATGCCCTCGATGGTGGCGGCTGCATCGGCGGCGAAGGCCGGCGCGGTGACCACATCGAGCGGCAGCGGAATGCTGGCGCCGCGCGCCTGCGCCTTGGCCACGATGGCGCGCGCGGCGTCGAGCAGATCCGCCTCGTGCAGCGACTTGCCGACGCCGTGACCGGCGGCGGCGATGAAGGTGTTGGCGATGCCGCCACCGACGATCAGTTGATCGACCTTCTCGACCAGATTGCCCAGCAATTCGAGCTTGGTCGACACCTTGGAGCCGGCGACGATCGCCAGCAGCGGACGCTTGGGATGTTCCAGCGCCTTGGCCAGCGCATCCAGTTCCGCGGCCAGCAGCGGCCCGGCGCAGGCGATCGGCGCATAGCGGGCGACGCCGTGGGTGGAGGCTTGCGCCCGGTGCGCGGTGCCGAAGGCGTCCATCACGAAAACGTCGCACAAAGCGGCCATGCGCCGCGACAGCGCCTCGTCGTTCTTCTCCTCGCCGACGTTGAAGCGCACGTTCTCGCACAGCACCACCTGGCCCGGCTGCACCTCGACGCCGTCCAGCCAGTCGCGCACCAGCGGCACCGTCTGGCCGAGCGCGCTACTCAGCCACGCCGCCACCGGCGCCAGCGAGGCGGCGGCGTCATACACGCCTTCCTTGGGGCGCCCCAGATGCGACATCACCATCACCCGCGCGCCGGCGTCTCGTGCGGCTTTCAGGGTGGGCAGGCTGGCGCTCAGGCGCTGCACGCTGCTGATGTGGCCGTCCTTGATCGGGACGTTCAGGTCTTCACGGATCAGCACGCGCTGGCCGGCGAGCGCGAGATCGGACATGCGCTTGAAGCTCATGGCAACTCCTGCAGATAGACAAGGCTGCGCGGAGGATAGAGCAGGGCTGGGCGGCAGACGATTCCGACTCGCAAGGCCGCTTACGAGCCTTGTTCAGAGTCCCTGCCTCGCCTTCGGCGCGCTCGTTCGTTCTGCAAGCCGGCGACCGTGCAACGCATGCACTGCAGTGCCGGTCCCCCGCCCCCTCACCCCCGCCCCGCTTTTGCCCCTCTGCATCCAGGGCGCCGTTCAAAGCGTGCTAGCCTGCGGCGGTGGCGATTTACCGTTGTTCATGCAAGCGGAGGTTGTATGCAGCAAAATGGCGGCAGCAACGCAAGCGATGATGATGATGACCATCTGATTCGCCCCAATATCTTGATGATCCTGGTGGATCAGTTGTACTACCCGAATGCTGGCTATGGGGACGCTGGCTTTGTCAATGAGCTGAAGCAGATCCTGTCCTTCGTCGGCAATCTGGAAGGCAATTCATACGCACAGTATTTCCCGGGTCTGGTCAAGCTGCGCGAGTACGCGGTGGTGTTCACCGACCATACGATCGCCGAGTCGGCCTGCATTCCCTCGCGCGCCAGCATCATGACCGGTCAATACGGTCCGCGCACCGGGGTCACCCAGACCGATGGCTTGTTCAAGAGCGGGGATGCGCAGAACTTCCCGTGGCTGCGGGCCGATGGCGCGCCGACCGCCGGCGATTACTTCCGCGAGTTGGGCTACAGCACGCACTACTTTGGCAAGTGGCACGTCAGCGATCCGCCCGAGCACACGCTGGAAGGTTTCGGCTTTGGCGACTGGGAGCTGTCCTGGCCCGAGCCGCATGGGTCGTCCCTGAACAATCTGGGCACCTTCCGCGACTATCAATTCGCCGATCTGGCCGTCACCTTCTTGCGTTGTCGCGGGCTGGGCGTGCCGTACAACCGGGCGCTGGCGCAGCGCAACATCGTGGCGCCCGGCGTCAGCCAGAAGCCGCACACGCCGCCGTTTTTCGCGGTGTGCTCGTTCACCAATCCGCACGATATCGCCACCTACCCGGCGCTGCCGCGCGGGCTGAAGCCGACCTTCCCTGACAGCGACGTCGCCATTCCGCCCGTGGGTCCCGGTGGATCGGTGCCGATACCGCCGCAGGGCAGCGTCAGCGCGCTGCCGACCGAGGGCAGCTTCCGGGTGCCGCTGAACCCGAATGGCTTGCCGCAGGAGTGCGCAAGCGCCTCGCCCACCCAGAAAGAGCGCCTGCTCGACAACAACAAGCCGCGCGCCCAGTTCGACACCTCCTACAAAGTGGCGCTGGGGCTGTCGGCCAAAACCGGCCTGAGTGTCGGTCAGGCCACCGGCAGCGATCCTGAATCGGTGCTGCAAAACGCCATTCGGGCGACGCTGGCGTCGGCCATTCCCTTTCAACTGCAGCGCGAGGCGGATGCCGGTGCCGTGGGCTTTTTGCAGTATTACGCCTACATGATTTCGATGGTGGATCGGCACATCCTGCGGGTGCTGCAGGCGCTGGAGGAATCCGGCCTGCGCGAGAGTACCGTGGTCGTGTTTGCCTCGGATCATGGCGAGTATGGCGCCGCGCACGGCATGCAGATCGAAAAATGGCATGGCGCCTATCAGGAAGTGGTGCACGTGCCGCTGTTGATCAGTTCGCCCGCCTACAACCCGGACAAAGACCGGCCACGCGTGAACAGCGCGCAGAGCAGCCATATCGACATCCTGCCGACGCTGCTCGGACTGGCGCACGCGCGCCCGGACCGGATCGAGCGTGCTCGCCGCCGCCTGTCGATGACGCATCCGGCGGCGCCGCTGCCGGGCGCCAATCTGGTGCCGGTCATCCGCGCCGGCGCCGGGCCGGTGTACGGGCCCGACGGTCTGCCGCGCAAGGGCGTGCTGTTTGCCACCGACGACCTGATCACCGAGCCGCTGCCGCGCGACGACGATCCGCACAACACGCAGTCCTGGCAGCAGTACGAGGTGTTCCGCGCCACGGTGGATCTGCTGCGCACGCCACCGACGCCGGAATCGCCGCATCCCTATGTGCCTGAACTGGCGCCCGGCCCGGTGCCGCAGCCGGCCCACGTTCGCGCCTTGCGATCCGGCGACTGGAAGCTGGTGCGCTACTGCGATCCCTGGAGCGAACGGCCGGTGCCGGATCAGTGGGAGCTCTACAATCTGCGCGTCGATCCCACGGAGTACACCAATCTGCTGGTGTACAACGAGACCTTCCCGACCGTTATCCATCCGGTGCCACAGGCGCTGCGCGGTGTGGATATACCCGCGATTGCCCGTGAGTTGCGCGAGGAGTTGGCGCGGCAGGAAGCGCAGTTGTTGTCGCCCTATCCCAGCGCGCATCCCAGCGCGCCCTGACGGCGGAGTTGTTCCCAGGCCCGAGGCCGGCGCATGCTGGCCTCGGTCCTCGGGTTCCGCAGGCAAGCGACGATGACGCTGAAAACCGCCATGCAACTGTGGCTGCTGCTCGCGGCGCTGCCGGCAGCAGCCGGCGAGCGGGCCAGCAACGTGGCGCGCGGCCCGATGCTGGTCGAAGACATGCATGTGCGCATCGCCGAGGACGGCGGCGAGTTCCTGCCGGTGCTCGACGCGCTGTTGCGCGCGCTGCGATCGGGTGTCGATCCGGCCGGGCTTGAGTTCAGCCAGTATCGGCTGGATCCGGCGACGATCAGTGACTGGCCCGCCTTGCTGCAGAGCTGGGCCGGCGCCGGGCGCTTTCAGGGCTATGACAACGGTGATCGGGCCGAGATGTCGGTGGTTTGGTTCTCCGGCCCGCGCGAGATGCACACGCTGTCGGTGGAGATGGTGCCGCTGTGGGCGGAGGCGGGCAGCGACGGCACGCGCCAGTGGGTGGTCGCGGCCTTGCGTTACGAAGACTGAATAGAGCGGGGCCGGCGCGTGGCCGGCCCCGCGGGTACCTCAGAAGCGCACTTCGCCGGTCAGCGAGATCGTGCTGTAGCTCAGGTCGGCATCGCCATCACCGAGCTTGTAGCGGTCATAGGCCAGGCCCAGACCGAACTGCTCGTTGAAGTCATAGCCGCCGCTGACGCCGACGTAGAAGTCATTGTCGCTGTCGTCCAGGCGCACGGTGGTCGTGCCCTGACGCAGACGGCCGGTGGCGTCCCAGAAATACAGGCCGGCGCGGGCGCCGACGTAGAAACCGGTGCTGGCGTCATACAGCGGAATCTTGCCAGCGACGCCGGCATAGAAACCGTCCGAGGACACCGAGATCGAGTTGCCGCCGCCCAGCGATTCCTCGACCTTGCCGAGGTCCAGATAACCGAGCTCGGCGCCGAAGTTCTCCAGGAAGCGATAACCGACGCCCGCGCGGAAGGCGGTGTCGTTGTCGTTGATGCCCTCATCATCCACCGAGGTTTGACCTGCGGCGCCGTCGATGTACAGGCCGGTGTCGGCCATCGCATCCATCGGCAGCAGCATCGCGGTCGCCAGCGTCAGGGACCACAATTTGTTCATTCGCATGAGTCGTACTCACTTTTGTGCTTGGGGAGTACCGTTGCGGGCGCGCAGCCCGCCAATCGGTGAGGCCTAGCATCCGGGTTGCGGATGAACGTCACGTGGGCCATTGGTTGGGGGCGCGTCGCGCGTTGGGCCAAAATTCAGTCACATGAATCGCGTCATTCGAAGCCGTTGATGCCGAACATGCCCAAGCCGTTGCGGACGGCCGACAGCGCATCGACGCGGCCGTAGCCGAATACCGGGTTCGGGATGGTGGTGGTCGGCACGCCGCCGCACAGCTGACTGCTGACGGTGTCGAGTACGGCGGTATTGCGCATCAGCGCCTCGATGCGCGCCGGGTCGCGGCGCAGCGTGGGATCGGCCGACATCAGCAGCGCGGCCACGCCGGCCACATGCGGGCCGGCCATGCTGGTGCCGTTCAACGCGAGATAGCTGTTTCCCGGCGTGGAGGAGCGGACATTGACCCCGGGGGCGACGATATCGGGCTTCATGCGGTTGCTGCCATCCACCGTCACCGGCCCACGGCTGCTGAAGCTGGCCATGCTGGTGCCGCTGACGGCGCCGACGGTGAAGCTGGCGGCGTAGATCGCCGGCGGCTCGGCGATGGTGGAACAGCCGGAGCCCGAGTTGCCGGCCGAGACCACCACCAGAATGCCGCTGGCGCGCACGTTCTCGACCACCGTCTGCAGAATGTTCGGCGTGGTGCAGCCCTCGCTGCTCGGGCAGCCCCAGGAGTTGTTGATGATGTGCGGCGCCATTGCCGGATTCGGGTTCTGGCCGGTGAGATCGGTCGGCGCCATCAGCCACTGGAAGCAGTCGCTGTAGGTGGTCGGTGTGCCGTTGCCCTGGTCCATGTTGCGACAGCCGATCCAGCGCGCGCCGGGCGCCACGCCGATCTGATTGCTGCCGCCGTCGTCGCCGACGATGGTGCCCATGGTGTGGGTGCCGTGCGAGTTGTCGTCGCAGGGAGCTTGCGCGGACACGCCGCAGCTGCCGCCGCTGCCACCGGGGCCGATGGCATCGTGCCAGCGGTAGTTGTGATTGGCGCTGCTGCCATCCCAGCCGGCGTATTTGGCCTTCAGCGCCGGGTGATCCCATTGGTAGCCGGTGTCCTGGCCGGCGACCAGCACGTTCTGTCCGCGAAAGCCCATCGCCCACACCGCTGGTGCGTTGACCTGGCTGACGCCGGGCTCGATGGCGGTGATCGCGCGCACTGGCCCGGGATATTCCTCGGCCACCGGGGGCAGGCCGAGTTTGGCGTCGAGTTCGATCGCGGCGAGGTCATCGCGTGCCGCCAGCGCGCTCAAGGTGTCGGCATCGGCGTCAATGGAGATGAAGTTGGCCACCCAGAAGGCGCGGTAGTGGATACCGCGGGCGTCCAGCCAGGCGCGCAGCGGCGCCTGCGTGCGCTCGGCATGCTGCTGCAGCAGCGTCACCGCAGTGCTCAGCTTGTCGTCGCCCTGACGGCGCGCCACGGCCATATCGACCTGAAGCGCATCGCGCAGCACCAGCAGCACGCTGGCTTTGCCTTTGGCGTGGATCTCGGCGTTCACCGCTGGCGTCACGAGCGCGCCGGCATCGGCTTGCGCCGCGCTCAAAATCAGGGCCAATGCTGCTGCAAGTCGATTCACCACGCTGCTCCTGCGGACGGACGCGCGGCAGTCTAGCGCGGGCGCTGGCGCCAAAGGTGAGCAGCGCGCCGCCGATTGACCCCACACGGCGGACGCGGCAGGCTTGCGCCCCCTTTGTCTGCCGCCCGCCCATGGACAGCGTCAATATCGCCTCTGCGCTGACGCGGATGGCACGCGAGCGACCGCATCAGATCGCGATCTTCGTACCCTGCGGCAGCGATCTGGCCGGGCGCCCGGCACACACGCATCTGACTTACGCGCAACTGGACGAGGAGTCCGACGCGATCGCCTGCGGACTCGACCGCATCGGCATCGGCCGCGGCGTGCGCACGGTGCTGATGGTGCGTCCCAGTGTCGAACTGTTCGTACTCATGTTTGCGCTGTTCAAGGCCGGCGCGGTGCCGGTGCTGATCGACCCCGGCATCGCCAAGTCGGCGCTCAAGCAGTGTCTGGCCGAGGCCGAGCCGCAAGCCTTCATCGGCATTCCGCTGGCGCACGCGGCGCGCATCGCGCTCGGCTGGGGACGGCGCACGCTGCGCACCCTGGTGACCGTCGGTCCGCGCTTTGCCTGGGGCGGCCACAGTTACGCCGAGCTCTTGAAGATCGGCCGCGAGGGCAGTGACGCGCGTCGTCGCTGCAAGGCAGTGCTGGCCGACACCCGCGAGGACGATGCGGCCGCGATCCTGTTTACCTCCGGCTCCACCGGCGTGCCCAAGGGCGTGGTCTACCAGCACCGGCATTTTCTGGCGCAGGTGGACTTGCTGCGCCAGGCCTTCGACATTCGCCCCGGCGAGATCGATCTGCCGACTTTCCCGCCGTTTGCGCTGTTCGATCCGGCGCTCGGGATGACCACGGTGATCCCGGAGATGGATCCGACCCGTCCGGCGATGGCCGATCCCGGCAAGTTGATCCAGACCATCCACGACTTTGGCGTCACCAACCTGTTTGCCTCGCCGGCGCTGGTCAATGCGCTGTCGCGCTGGGGCGCGCCGCGTGGCGTCAAGCTGCCGACCTTGCGCCGCGTCATTTCCGCCGGTGCGCCGGTGCCGGTGGCCGTGGTCGAGCGCATGCGCAAGCTGCTGCCGGAGGACGCTCAGCTGTGGACGCCCTACGGCGCCACCGAGTGCCTGCCGGTGGCGGTGGTCGAGGGCCGCGAGCTGACCGAGTACGCGCGCACGCGCACCGAGCACGGCGCCGGCACGCTGGTCGGCCGCGTGGTGTCGCCCAATCGGGTGCGCATCATCGGCATCAGCGACGCGCCGATCCCCGACTGGCGCGCGGAGCTGGAGCTGCCGACTGGCAGCGTCGGCGAGATCACGGTAGTCGGACCCACCGCGACCGAGCGCTACTTCAATCGCCCGGATGCCGATGCGCTGGGCAAGATCCGCGAGGGCGAGCGCATCGTGCACCGGATGGGCGATCTCGGCTACTTCGACGACGCCGGCCGGCTGTGGATGTGCGGTCGGCGCTCGCAGCGGGTCGAGAGTGCCCAGGGCACGCTCTGCACCGAACAGGTCGAGCCGATCTTTAACACCCATCCGCAGGTGTTCCGCACCGCCTTGGTCGGCGTCGGGCCGCAGGGGCAGGAAGAGCCGGTGCTGATCGTCGAGCTGGAGCCCGATGTGGGCCGCGATCAGCAGGCACGTATCCGCGAGGAACTGCTGGTGATGGCCAAGCGCCACGAACACACCCGCGCCCTGCGGCATGTGCTGTATTACCCGCGCTTCCCGGTCGACATCCGCCACAACGCCAAGATCGGGCGCGAGTATTTGAAGCAATGGGCGAGCACGCGGGTACCGGGAGCCGTCCACTGATGCGCGCGCTGGTGACCGGTGCAGGGGGCTTTCTGGGCGGCGCGATCGCCCGTGCGCTGCTGGCGCAGGGGCATGCCGTGGTGGCGCTGCAGCGCGGCGACGCGCCGGCGCTGCGCGCACTCGGGGCGGTGGTTTGTCGGGGGGATCTCGGTGATGCGAATGCGGTATCGGCCGCCGCCGCCGGCTGTGATGTGGTCTTCCACGTCGCGGCCAAAGCCGGGCACTGGGGCACGCTGGCCGAGTACCGGCGCGCCAATGTGGACGGCACTGCGCACGTGCTGGCTGCCTGCCGGCAGCATGGCATCGGACGGCTGGTCTACACCTCTACGCCCAGCGTGGTGCACAGCGGCGGCGATCTCGAAGGCGTCGATGAGCGCGTGCCCTATGCCACGCGCTTTCTCGCGCACTATCCGGCCACCAAGGCGATCGCCGAGCAGCTGGTGCTGGCGGCCAACGGCCCGACGCTGGCCACCGTGGCGCTGCGCCCGCACCTGATCTGGGGGCCGGGCGACAACCATTTGTACCCGCGCATCGTCGAGCGCGCCCGCGCCGGTCGCCTGCGCTTTATCGGCAAACCTGGCAAGCGCATCGACACCACCTACATCGACAACGCCGTCGACGCCCATCTGCTGGCGGCGGCGACGCTGGCGCCCGGCGCGCCGCAGGCGGGTCGCGCCTACTTCATCTCCAACGGCGAGCCGCTGACCACCGAGGACATGATCAATCGCATGCTGGCGTGTGCCGGGTTGCCGCCGGTGCAAGCGCGCACTCCGTTTGCGCTGGCCTACGCCGTCGGTGCGCTGATGGAGGCGGCATGGACCGTGCTGCCGCTACCCGGCGAGCCGCTGATGACGCGCTTTGTCGCCGATCATCTGGCTACCGCGCACTGGTACGACATCAGCGCCGCGCGGCGCGATTTCGGCTACGCGCCCAGGGTCAGCATGGACGAGGGCTTTCGTCGTCTGGCGGCACACTCGGGTAAATCGGACTAAGCTTCAGCGTCCACCACCCGTCGGAGCATCCCCATGACCCTATGCCCTGTCGCCCTGGCCGTAGGCTGCCGCAAATGCCCGATCTTCAGCGTGTGCCCGGCCAAGTCGATCATCGGCGACCAGCCGCCCAAGGCCGCTGACGCCCCGAAACCCGAGGCCAAGCGCAAGCGCGGCAGCAAGAAGCGCTAGGGTGCCTCCTGCCCAAGATGAGCGCGTGGGCGCGAAAGCGGTGCGAGGGTGAGGGGCAGGGGACCAGCACTGCCCCGCTGCCGTCGCGCGGTCGCGGGGACCTGTTTGCCGCCCGAGTACGCGCAGCAGAGTCGAGACTTTTCAGAGTCCCTGTCTCGCCTTCGGCGTGCTTACTTGTTCTGCAAGTTGGCGACAGCGCAACGCGGGCGCCGCAATGCCGGTCCCCCGCCCCCTAACCCCCGCCCCGCTTTTGCCCAAGCACAATGATTGGCAAGAGCGTCTCTATCGGCCGGAATTGCGCGCTCAGGAAGCGATCAGCCTGGGCGCGCGATGCTGCGCAGCATGCAGAGCGGAGTAGCGATATGCGACGGTGCCTTCTACAGCTGCTTCATGCAGTCGCTTTGTTGGGTCTGGCGGCCGCGACGCCGGCTGTCGACTACTGGTCGTGCGCCGATACCGAGGCGATCTTGCGCGGCCCGGATGGCTTGCGTGAGGTGCTGGGCGCCGCCGCCGATGGCTGCCGGCGCACCAATGTGCGCGGCGTCGATACGCTCAACTGCGAGCTCGCGCGCCCACGCAGCGCCTTTGGCCTGAGCGCGCTGGAAGTGTCGGCCAGCGTGCAGCAAGGCGGCACGCGGCGACTGTCCTTCATCTTCAAGGCGGGCAGCGAGCGCGTGCGCCAGGCGGTCGAGCGCAAGTTGCCGGTGCAGTTCGAGGCCGATCTCGGCGGCTGGCTGGCGATCTCGCCTGACGATGTGCAGCAGCGCTACCGCGTCTACGAGCGCGACGATGGCGCCACCCAACTGGTTTGCGAGGTGACCGGCGAACCGCCGGTGGGCGTCGCCGGTGCGGTCGAGGGCCGGCTGGCCTGGTCGGGCGCCGGTCGCCAGCTGACGCGTGTCTGCGCCATCCCGGTGGACGAGAGTCTGCCGATCCGCTGCGTCGAGCTGCCGGCGCAGCTCAAGCGCTTCCGCATCGACGGGCTGGCGGCGGCGGACTACTACATCGCCGCCTACGAGCTCGACGACAATCCCGACGGACATATTGCCGCCTACGCGCGCCCGCTGCGCGACTGCACCGGCGCGGCGCCGGGTTGTGTGGCGGCGCTGCTGGTGCCTTTGCGGGTGCTGCCGGGCATCACGCTGCCGGATGTGCGCATCGCGCAGGTGTACGCTGCGGTGCCCGAGCGCGTCGCGCGCGTGCGCGCGGGGCGCTGACCGCAGCCTTCAGCCCAGGGGATCTTGCTCGTCCGTGGCCGGGTCGGCGGGCGCGTTTGCGGCACCTTTGAACAGCGCTTTCAACACCTGAAAGATGCTGCGCTGCGCGCTCGGCGCGCGCTGCTCGCGACGCTCGATCTGCGCCTGCCGGATCAGCTGGCGCAGATGCTGGCGATCGGCATTCGGATAGGACTGCATCAGCGCATTCAGCGCCTCGTCGCCCTCGCTCACCAGCCGCTCGCGCCAGCGCTCCAACTGGTGCAGCTCGGCAGTCTCGCGCTTGCGCACTTCCAGCGGCTTGTCGACCGCCAGCCGGATCGGATCCAGATCGCCTTCCTTGCGCATCAGCTTGGCGAGGAAATGCACCTGGCGCTTGTGCGCAATGTGCGAGGGAATCCGCTGCGCCAGCTGCACTGCCTCCAGCACACGCTCGCTGAGCGGCACCTCGCGCAACTGGGTAGCGCTCATCGCCACCAGTTTCTCCGCCAAATCGAGCACATCCAGCGCCTCGCGGCGTTGCTGGCTGCGGCTGGGGAGGTCGTTGGCATCGAAGTCGTCGGCATTCATGGCTTCAGTCCAGATCGGCATAGATCGCCACGCGCAGCGCGCCGTCGGCGTCTACCCAGGCGCGGTACATGCCTTCGCTGTTGTAGGGCAGGGCGAGCTCGCCGTCGTGGCTGATGGCGATCAGCCCGCCAGTGCCGCCGAGTTCGGCGACGCGGGCGAGCGCGCCGGCGCAGGCGGCGGGCAGGGATTGCTGGCCGTAGACCATGCGCGCGTGCACGTCATAGGCCAGCGCCGAGCGGATGAAGTACTCGCCGTGGCCGGTGGCCGAGACCGCGCAGCTCTGGTCCTCGGCCCAGGTGCCGGCGCCGATGACCGGGGTGTCGCCGGCGCGGCCGGGGCGCTTGTTGGTCATGCCGCCGGTCGAGGTGGCGGCGGCCAGATGGCCCTGCGCATCGCGCGCGACCGCGCCCACGGTGCCGGTCTTGTCACCCGGCGCCGGGCCGTTGTAGAGCGGATCGTGGTCGAGCGTGATCTTGCCCAGCTGCGCCGCCAGCCGCTGCTGCTCGGCGCGCTCGGCGGTGATGAAGTAGTCGGCCGGCGCTTGCTCGATGCCGAGTTCGGCGGCGTAGCGGTCGGCGCCCGCCCCGACCAGCAATACGTGCTCGCTGCGCTCCATCACGGCGCGCGCCAGACTGACCGGATGGCGCGGCGTGCGTGCGCCGGCGATGGCGCCCGCTGCACGGGTGCGGCCGTCCATGATCGAGGCGTCCAGTTCGGCGACGCCTTCGGCGTTCAGCACGGCGCCGTGACCGGCGTTGAACAGCGGAAAGTCTTCCAGCGCGCGGACCGCCTGTTCGACCACATCCAGCGCACTGGCGCCGGACTGCAGTTGCGCCCAGGCAGCGCCGGCAATCTGGGCCAGGGCGTCGCGGAACTCGGCCTCGCGCGCAGGTGTCAGCGAGGCGCGATCAATCACGCCGGCGCCGCCATGGATGGCGAGGCGACAGTGGCTGAGCGCGGCGGCTTTCATGATTCCGGATCGCCCTCGTCGCGCGCGCCGCTGTCGCCGGCGATGGTCAGTTCGGACAGCCACACCGGCCCGGTGCGCACATTGCCGCGCACATCGAGATCGCTGCCGACGGCGATCAGCCCGGCGTACATCTCGCGCAGATTGCCGGCGATGGTGATCTCGTGCACCGGGTAGGCGATTTTGCCGTTCTCCACCCAGTAACCGGCGGCACCGCGGGAATAGTCGCCGGTGATCAGGCTGACGCCCTGGCCCAGCAGTTCGGTGACGTAGAGGCCCGTGCCCATCTCGGCGAGCAACTCGTCCAGGCTGCCGGCGTTGGCGCTCACGGTGAGATTGTGCACGCCGCCGGCGTTGCCGGTGCTGGCCAGTCCGAGCTTGCGCGCGGAATAGCTGCCCAGCACGTAGTGCTGCAGCACGCCATCGGCGATCAAGGGCTGGGCGATGGTGGCGACGCCCTCGTCGTCGAAGGCGGCGGAACCGGTCGCCCGTTTCAGATGCGGTTGCTCGACCAGTTGCACCCAGCGCGGAAACAGCTGCGTGCCCTGGGAATCGAGCAGGAAGCTGGCTTTGCGATACAGCGAGCCGCCGCTGACGGCGCCGACCAGATGGCCGAAGAAACCGCGCGCCAGTTCGGCCGCCAGAATCACCGGCGCGCGCCGCGTGCTCAGCGTGCGTGCGCCGAGCCGGGTCAAGGTACGGCGGGCGGCTTCGCGGCCGAGCGCCGCGGCGTCCTGCAGATCGCCGATCGCGCGCACGCTGTCGTAGTGATAGTCGCGCTGCATGTCATCCTCGCTGCCGGCCAGCACCGAGCAGGACATCGAGTAGCGCGTGCCGGCCTCGCGACCGACAAAGCCGTGGCTGTTGGCGTAAATGCCATAGCTGCGGGCGCTGTTGAAACTGGCGCCCTCGGAGTTGTTGATGCGCGCGTCAAAAGCCAGCGCGGCCGCCTCGCAGCGGGTGGCGATCTCGATCGCGCGCGCGGCGTCCGGGGCATCGGGGTGCCAGACGTCGAGATCGGGGAACCAGGTGGCCAGACGCTCGGGGTCGGCCAGACCGGCGGCCGGGTCGGGCTCGGTGTGGCGGGCGATCGCCAGCGCCTGCTCGATGGTGATCGCGATCGAGCGCTCGTCGAGGTCGGCGGTGCTGGCCGAGCCCTTGCGCTGGCCGCAGTACAAGGTCAGCGAGAGGCCGCGATCACGCGTGTGTTCCAGCGTTTCCACCTCGCCCAGACGCACGTTGACGGCCAGTCCGGCATCCACGCTCAGCCCCAATTCGACCTGATCGGCGCCGCGCTGGCGGCAGCGCGCCAGCACGTCCTCGGCAATGGCGGCCAGACGGTCGAGTTCGGCATGCGGGGCTATGCGCACCGCCTGGGCAGGGTGTTGCATCGTGGTGGTCATCGGAAACTGCGATCGCCAGCGGCGCGGGGTGCGGAGTATGGGCCGGTGCTGCAGCAGGGGAAAGTGAGGGAAGGGGGCGCTGGCAGCGCGGGTTCATGGGACTGCTGGCAGTTGCCGAGCTGCGCACGGCGGCGGACACTGCGACGACGACAAGGTCGCGAGGGCTCGCAGATGACGATACGCCGCTGGGTGCTCGGTGCCGCGCTGACGCTGGCCGCCTGTGCCGGCCCGCGGGTGGATCTCCAGTCACCCGCACGTGAGCGTCCGGATGCGCCTGGCGAGCGCGCCGAATTTGCGGCGCAGCGGCGACTGCCGGTCGGCGTGCGCGAGATCGACCCGGCCTGGTACCTGCGTGCCGAAGCGCAGGCGCAAGCAATGCCGCGCTTCAGCACCCAGGCCGGGCGCCATGTCAGCGGCGAAAAAACCGCGCCGCGCTGGGAGTGGCTGGGCCCGGCGAATGTCGGCGGGCGCACGCGCACGCTGGTCTTCGACCCGCGCGACCCGCAGCGCCTGCTTGCTGGCGGTGTATCCGGCGGTGTGTTCGAGAGCATCGACGGCGGCCAGCAGTGGCGGCCGCTGTCCGACGATGCCGCCAACCTCAACATCGGCGCACTGGTCATCGATCCGGTGCAACCCGATACCGTGTACGCAGGCACCGGCGAGCTCTACCGCAACAACGCGCGGCCCTACGCCGCCATGTGGGGGCAGGGCATCCTGCGCTCGCGCGACGGCGGCCAGCACTTCAACCCGCTGCTGGCGACGCTCAACGACAATTTCCGCTACGTCTCCGATCTGCAGATCAGCGCCAACGACCACCGCCGCGTGTACGCGGCGACCAATACCGGTGTCTGGCGTTCCGACGATGCCGGTGCCAGTTTCGTGCAGATCCTGAAGCCGGTCGACAGCAACGGTGGCCTGCTCTACGAGGGCTGCACCGATCTGCAGCTGCTGCCGGGCAGCAGCGATGCCTTGCTGGTCAGTTGCGCCTCGCGCTCGGAGGACGACCGCTACTGGCTGCCCGGCACGGTGGTGCCGCCCGCCTGCGGCGGACCGTGCCCGGCCACCGTCTTCCGTACCGAGGATGCGCGTGGCACGCCGGTGTGGCAGGCGGTGCTCAGCGAGACCGGCATGGGTCGCACCTCGCTGGCGCTGGCGCCCTCGAATCCGCAGGTGGTGTATGCCTTGGCCGCCAGCACGGTACCGGGGCCGGATCGCAACGGCGATGGCCGCGGCGACTACGACAACGGTTTGCATGCGCTGTTTCGCTCCGACGACGGCGGTCGCAGCTTCACCGCGCAGTTGCGCAACAGTTCGGCTGACGTGCTGTCGACCTATCTGCTCAGCTATGCCGACGGCTTTGAGGCCAGCCGCTGCAATTTCGGTAGTTTCGATGCCTACAGCGCCGGTTGGTACAACCAGGCCATCGCGGTGAATCCGCTCGATCCCGACATCGTCTGGGTGGGCGGCATGGAGATCTACCGCTCCAATGACGGCGGGCGCAGCTTCGGCAAGGCCTCGTACTGGTGGCAGGACGGCAGCTCGCCCTGGGGCCTGCATGCGGACCAGCATCTGCTCCAGTTCCACCCCGACTACGCCCGCGGCACGCGCATCCTGTACGCCACCAACGACGGCGGCGTGGCCTACACCGAGCATGACGACGACCCGGTGCGCTTCGGGCCAATCGCCGCCTGCGGCCCGGGCAATGGCGCGGTGCGCTGGGTGACCTCCGAGTACGGCCTCGGCAGCTCGCAGTTCTACACCGGCGCAGTCACCGCCAGCGGTTCGCTGTGGATCGGCGGCTTGCAAGACAACGGCACCGTGCTGCAATCGAGCCTGTCCCCCGAACGCGAGGTGCGCGAGATTTACGGCGGCGACGGCGCCAGCGTCGCCATCGATCCGCGCAACGAACAAGTGATGTACGTCAGCGCCCAGAACGTCGATATCCATCGCTCGGTGAACGGCGGCGCCAGCTTCACCGAGGCCACCAATGGCATCAACGACGTCACCATTTTCATCATGCCCTTCGTGCTCGACAGCCGCGCGCCGGATCGTTTGTACGCCGGGGGTGCGCGCCTGTGGCGCACCAACAACCAGGGCCGCAACTGGAGCGCTGCCAGCGCCTCGCTGGGCAGCGATTTCTACGCGCGCATCTCCGCCATCGGCCTGTCGCCGGTCGACAACAACCGCATCCTGCTCGGCAACTACCGCGGCATCTATCGCAGCAGCAGCGCGAGCAGCACCACCGGATCGACGGTCTACAGCCAGGTGACGCCGCGCGAGGGCTGGGTGTCCTCGCTGGGTTTCGATCCAGTCGACGCCAACATCGCCTACGCGACCTACTCGACCTTCGGCGGCCAGCATGTCTGGCGCAGCGAGGACGCCGGCGCCAGTTGGACCGCGATCGACGGCAGCGGCGAGGGCGCGTTGCCGGACGTGCCGGTGCACCATCTGGTGGTCGATCCCGGCAATCGCCAGCGCCTGTACATCGGCACCGATATCGGCGTGTTCGTCAGCCTGGATGGCGGCGCGCACTGGGCGCGCGAGAACGGTGGCTTCGCCAACACCATCGTCGAGCGCCTGGCGATTGCGGCCACGCCGGCCTCCGGCACGCCGCTGCTGTATGCCTACACCTACGGACGCGGCGTCTGGCGCGCGCCGCTCAGCGACTTCGACGGCATCAGCAGCTATCGCATCGGGGCGGATCTCTCAGGTGCCTACTACGATCCGGCGCAGGACGGCCACGGCTGGTTCATCGAGGCCACCGAGGCCGACGGCGTCACCAGCGTGGTGGCGACCTGGTACACCTATCTCAACGGCGAGCAGGTTTGGCTGGTGGGATCGGCAGAAGCCAGCGGCAACCGCGTGCGTATTCCGATGTCGATCACCCGCGGCGGCCAGTTTCCGCCGCAGTACAACCCGGCCGAGGTCAGTCTGGAGCCCTGGGGCGAGGTCACGCTCAGCTTCGATACGGCCGATCGGGGCAGCGCCAGCTGGACCAGCACGCGCGCCGGCTACGGCAGCGGCTCGATGCCGCTGCGGCGACTCAGCCGGCCGGCCAGCGGCGGCGCCGGGCTCGCTTGCAGCAGCGGCAGCTGGTACCAACCCAGCCAAAATGGTCACGGTTTGCAGGTGCAGGTGCTGGGGGCAGCCGGCGCGCAGCAGATGGTGGCGGTGTGGTACGTCTACCAGAACGGCGCGCAGCGCTGGCTGCTCGGCAGCGGGCCAGTGCAGGGCGATCGTGCCACGCTGGCGATGACCTTGACCCGAGGCGGTGCATTCCCGCCAGCCTTTGATCCGGCCAGTGTCGAGCGCATTCCCTGGGGCACGCTCAGCTTTCAGGCCATCGACGCGCGCCAGGCACGCATCGAGTGGCAGAGCAGCTTGCCTGGCTACAGCAGCGGAACGCTTGATTTGCAGCGCTTAACCAGCTTGCTGGGACAGGACTGTCCCTGAGGCCTGCGCCTCAGGAGGCGCGTTCGACCACGTAGCGCGCGATCAGGCGCAGCGGCTCGGCGGCCGCGCCCAGCGGCGCGACGGCGTCCAGCGCCGCCTGCATGTGCTGCTGCGCCAAGGCCTGCGCGGCGTCGATGCCGATCAGCGCCGGATAGGTGGGCTTGCCGCGCGCGATATCCGAGCCCTGCGGCTTGCCGAGGGTGGCGGTGTCGCCGAGCACATCCAGCAGATCGTCGTGTATCTGGAAGGCCAGCCCCAGTTCACGGCCATAGCGATCGAGCCCCGCCCAGCGCGGATCGTCGCTCTCGCAACCGGCCGCCAGCGCACCCAGCAGCACTGAGGCGCGGATCAAGGCGCCGGTCTTGTAGCGATGCATGCGCTCCAGCGCGTCCAGCGTCAGTTGCTGGCCCACGGCCGCCAGATCGATGGCCTGACCGCCGGCCATCCCGAGCGAACCGCAGGCCTCCGCCAGCAGCCGCAGCATGCCGAGCTGCGCCCCCAGCCGCCACGGACCCGGACGCGCGAGCAGTTCGAAGGCCAGCGCTTGCAGCGCATCACCAGCGAGAATGGCCTCGGCCTCGCCGAAAGCGATGTGGCAGGTCGGCTTGCCGCGCCGCAGCGCGTCGTCGTCCATCGCCGGCAGATCGTCGTGGATCAAGGAGTAGGCGTGGATGATCTCGACGGCCGCTGCCGGTGCATCCAGCGCATCGAGCGTCGCGCCGAGTGCCTGGCCGGCGCAGTAAACAAGGGCCGGGCGCAGGCGCTTGCCGCCGCCGAGTACGCTGTAGCGCATCGCCGCATGCAAGCGCTGCGGCAGTTGATCGGCTGGCGGCAGACTCCGATCCAGCGCGATTTCGGCGCGCGCAGCCGCCCACTCGAGCACGCCTTCGGCCGTGGTCATCATCGGATCAGGGGGTTTCGGGGTCGAAGCGGACGCGTCCGGCCTGATCGTTGCCCTTCAGCAGCAGATCCACCCGCAACTCCGCCTCGTCGAGCGCCTTCTGGCAACTCTGGTACAGCTGCATGCCGCGCTCAAAGGCCAGTACCGAGTCCTCCAGCGACAGATCGCCCTTTTCCATGCGCGACACCAGCGATTCGAGTTCGTCTAGCGACTTCTCGAAATCGGCAATGGCGCCCGGCGCAGCAGGCGTGGCGGACTTGGACTCGGACATGGCGCGCACGTTATCGCACCGGCGTGACGTCGGCAAGCGCGGGACGCGGCGACCGGACTGGCCGGTCGCCGCTACAACTTACTCGCCCTTGGGCTTCTCGCCGCAATAGGTTTCCAGAATCTTCTGGGTGTCGGCGATCTGGGCGTCGCGCTCGGCGCGGGTCAGTTCGCGCTGCTTGCCGCCTTCCTCGATCATCAGTTTGCCGTCGCCCTGCAGCATTTTCAGATTTTCGCCGTGGGCCTTGCAGCCGGCGCGGCGCTGGGCGTTGATCTCGGCGCGCTCCTCGTCAGTCAGCGGCTTCGGATTCACCACCTGCTGAGCGCTGGCGGACAGAGCACACAGGGACAACAGCAGCGCAGCGGAAAGTCGAACAATCACGGGATTCCCTCCTCAGGATGCAATACGGCAGCCTCCACGGGCCGCGCATTGCCGATGTTAGCGAGTTCCGCGGTCTGCGGGCGATTTTCCGGCGGCGTCGGGTGGCTGGATTCAGTCGCGCTTACGGCGAGCGCCTGCGGCTTGGTACCTTCGTGCGGGTGCGCCGCGGCTGCCAACGATTCAGACTTGGCGCTGTGGCCCTTGTGGGCGCGTCGAGGGAAGCGCTTGGGCGGGACTCGGGACTCGGGACTCGGGACTCGGGACTCGGGACCCGGGACCCGGGACTCGGGAGTTCGCCTTGGCCAGAGAGCCCGCTATGCCCTTCGGCGACTTTCTCGCCGATTCAGCCGCAGGCGCGGCCACGATAAGTGATCAGAACTTCCCTAACTGAGGCTTTATGACTTCCTTGAACAAGATTGCACGCAACGCGCTGGTCACCGGTTCAACCAGCGGCATCGGCCTGGCGATCGCGCGCGCGCTGGCCGCGCAGGGGCTGAACATCACCTTGAACGGCTTCGGCGATGCTGGCGAGATCGAGGCCACGCGTCAGCAGATCGCCGCCGAGCATGGCGTGCAGGTGCGCTACAGCGGCGCCGACATGCGCGACGGCAGCGCCATTGCCGGCATGGTGCACGAGGCGACCGAGACCTTTGGCAGCGTCGATGTGCTGGTCAACAATGCCGGCATCCAGTTCGTCTCGCCGGTGGAGGATTTTCCGGTCGACAAATGGGATCAGATCCTGGCAATCAACCTGTCGGCCGCTTTCCACGCCACGCGCGCGGTGGTGCCGCAGATGAAGGCGCGCCGCTGGGGCCGCATCATCAACACCGCCAGCGCCCATGCGCTGGTGGCGTCTCCGTTCAAGAGTGCCTACGTGGCCGCCAAGCACGGCATCGCCGGCTTTACCAAGTCGGTGGCGCTGGAGCTGGCCACCTACGGCATCACCATCAACTCGATCTGCCCAGGCTATGTGTGGACGCCGCTGGTCGAGCGGCAGATACCCGACACCATGAAGGCGCGTGGCTTGACGGCCGAGCAGGTCAAGCGCGATGTGATGCTGGCGGCGCAGCCGACCAAGGAATTCGTCACCGTGGAGCAGGTCGCAGCGCTGGCGGTGTTTCTGTGCAGCGATGCGGCAGCCCAGATCACTGGGAGCAATATGGCCATGGACGGCGGCTGGACCGCGCAGTAAACGGCCGCTGCGCCGAGGTAGCGCTTGCCGAGCATGTAGAGCAAGAGCGGGGCAGGGGCAAGGGGCGGGGGGAGGGGTCATGCGGCGGTTGCGTGGCAATGTCGTGGGTAGAGATTCAAGAGCGCCATGCGCAGCATCCGGTGGACCGCGCCCTTGGATAGTGCACCCGGCGCGCTGACTCCCGCTGCTAACTGGCGACAGTCCCACGCAAGCGCAGCGCTGGTCCCCCGCCCCCTGACCCTAGCCCCGCTCTTGGCCCCAAGCACGCACATTTGGCCAGAGTTTCTCCGGCAGCCAGGAGCGTGTTGCCCGCCCTGGCGCCTGCGGGCACCCGCGCGTGGCGCGGGTGCCGCAGAGGATCACTCGCCGTGGGCGGCTTCGCAGTCCTCGGTGACCTTGTCCATCGCATCGGTCACTTCGTCGATGACGCTGACGGCGTAGTCGATGTCGGCGCTGCCGTCCAGGCTGGCGAACTTGGTCAGCACTTCCTCCAGCTCCTTGCCGAGCGCCTGCTGATCCTCGTTGCCACCGCCCTGCAGCATGCCGGCCAGCGTGGCCGAGGCCTCGGTCAGCTTGCCGATGGCGTCGCTCAGCTTGGCCGTTTCTTCCTCGCTGAAACCATCGCCCTGGGTTTCGTCGATCAGCTGCGAGAGCTGATCCCAGCCGGTGGCGGCGGCGTCGATGGACTCGCAGATCTCGGCGGCCGGCGCGGTCAGCGGCAGGGCGAGCAGCAGGGCACAGGCAATCACGGTCTTGCGCATGGTTCGTCTCCGGAAGGGGGACTGTGGGTCACCGTCAGCGCGTCCCCCAACGCGGCTGCCGGTGCCTGCGATGCTCTGCATTGAGACCGAGCATCGGCCGAAACCGGCCGCTCGTCTATTTCCACGGAATGAATGTTCAGTTTGCAGCGGGCCGCCGCCACGGCCCCCGCGCACCGGCTTTCCGTTAAGGAAGCGCTTGCCGAACATGAGTGTGGCGGGACAAAAGCGGGGCGGGGGTCAGGGGGCGGGGGACCAGCAATGCCGCGCTTACTCGCTTCGCAAACTGGCGGTCCCGGGTCCCGAGTCCCGGGTCCCGAGTCCCGACGCACCCATGTTTAGCAAGAGCTTCCTCAGTGCACCAACGCCGCTTCAGCCCGCGCGCAGCTCGCGCTGGACCTCGTCGAACCGGCGCTGCACCGTTGCTGGCGGGTCGCTGTCGAGGCGACTGACGAGGTACACCGCCAGTGCCGAGAACGCGACGCCCGGCACCATCTCGTACAGCCCGAACCAGCCGTACTGCTTCCACACCAGCACCGTGATGGCGCCGGTCAGCATGCCGGCCAGCGCGCCATTGCGGGTCATCCGCCTCCAATACAGCGACAGCACCACCACCGGCCCGAAAGCGGCGCCGAATCCGGCCCAGGCGTAGGACACCAGCGACAGCACGCGGTTGTCCGGGTTCCAGGCCAGCGCGATCGCCACCAGCGCCACCAGCAGCAAGGACAAACGGCCGATCCAGATCAGCTCGCGCTGGCTCGCCCGCGGGCGCACGAAGCCTTTGTAGAAGTCCTCGGTGAGCGCGCTGGAACACACCAGCAGCTGGCAGGACAGCGTGCTCATGATCGCAGCGAGCACCGCCGACAGCAGGATGCCCGCCACCCACGCCGGGAACTGCTGCTGCGCCAGCAGGATGAACACGCGCTCCGGATTGGCGTTGACGGCGGCGGCGCCTTCCGGGTGCAGCGCGTACCAGGCATTGGCGTAGAAGCCGACCGCCATCGCGCCGAGCAAACACAGCACCATCCAGCTCATGCCGATGCGCCGCGCCGGCGTGATCGCCGCCAGCGATTCCGCCGCCATGAAGCGCGCCAGGATGTGCGGCTGGCCGACGTAGCCGAGGCCCCAGGCCATCAGCGAGACGATGCCGATCACGCTGGTGCCGTGGAACCAGTCGGCGCGCTCGGGCGTCGCGGCGGCGATGGCGGCGTAGGCATCCAGCGGTCCGCCGGCCATCGCGATCACCACCAGCGGCGTCAACAGCAGCGCCAGGATCATCAGCGTGGCCTGCACGGTGTCGGTCCAGCTGACCGCCAGAAAGCCGCCGATCAGCGTGTAGACGATGGTCACCGCGGCGCCCGCCCACAGCGCCGTGGTGTAGGGCAAGCCAAAGCTGGACTCGAACAGGCGCGCACCGGCGACGATGCCGGAGGCCGAATAAATGGCGAAGAACACCAGGATCACCAGCGCCGAGTAGATGCGCAGCAGGCGCTGACGATCCTCGAAGCGGTGGGTGAAGTAGTCCGGCAGCGTCAGCGCGTTCTCGGCGCGCTCGGTGTACACGCGCAGCGGGCCGGCCACCAGCTTCCAGTTCAGCCAGGCGCCGGCGATCAGCCCGATCGCAATCCAGGACTCCGCCAGCCCGCTCGCATACAGCGCGCCCGGCAGCCCCATCAGCAGCCAGCCGCTCATGTCCGAGGCGCCGGTCGACAGCGCCGTCACCAGCGGATTCAGACTGCGCCCGCCCAAGATGTAGTCATCGAAACTGCGCGTGCGCCGCCAAGCCCAGTAACCGATACCGAGCATGCCGATCAGATAGAGGCCGAAGGTGATGAGCATGGGGTTGGTCATTGGGGGCGGGAAAGTGGAAGGGGGCGGAGTGAAAGGTGAAAGGTGAAAAGTGAAAGGTGAAAGGTGAAAGGTGAAAGGTGAAAGGTGAAAGGTGAAAGGTGAAAAGTGAAGCCGGCTGCTAATTTACTTTTAACTTTTAACTTTTAACTCTTGACCCTCGTCCGGATGAACGCTGCCATCAGGGCCGCCTGGCCCTCACTCCTCCGGCCTCCCCAACAAGAACCCCTGTACCTCGGCGCAGCCGAGGGCTTGCAGGAAGGCCAGTTGGGCTTCGGTTTCGACGCCTTCGGCGACGACGCTCAGGTCCAGAGCGTCGCACATGCGGGTCATCGCTTCCACCAGCACGCTGGCTTTGGGGTTGCCGGGGATCTCGGCGATGAAGCTGCGATCGATTTTGACGCGATCGACTGGCAGGCGCTGCAGTTGGGTCAGTGCCGAATAGCCGGTGCCGAAATCATCGAGTGCGATGGTGACGCCGATTTCGCGCAGCGTCGACAGCGTCGCCAGCACGCGCTCGGAGGGATTGGCGGCGATCGATTCGGTGATTTCAAACTCCAGCCGCGCCGGGGAGAAAGCGTGCTCGCGGATGGTCGCCAGCACGCGGTCGACGAAGCTCGATTCCTCGATCTGCCGCGGCGACAGATTGATCGCCAGACGCTCCTGGGCAGGCAGGCGCTCCTGCGCCAGCTGCAGGCTGCGCCGCAGCACGTAATGGCCGAGTTCATGGATCAGCCCGGTGGTTTCGGCGACCGGAATGAAGCGCACCGGCGACACTTCGCCGAGGCGGCTGTCGGTCCAGCGGGCGAGGGCCTCGACGCCGACGCGGCGGCGCGCGCGGGCGGCGTAGATCGGCTGAAAGGCAACGCGCACGCGGCCCTGGCGCAGCGCGGCGCGCAGGCCGTTTTCCACGCTCAGAAACTCCTGCGCGCGGGTTCCGAGTTGCGGGTCGAAGAAGGCGTAGCGATCGCGGCCCTGATCCTTGGCGCGGTACATCGCGGCGTCGGCGGCGCGGATCAAATCGGTCGCGGTGAGTCCGTCATCCGGCGCCGAGGCGATGCCGATGCTGGCCGACAGCGTGATCTCGACGCGATCCACCACCAGCGTGGCGCGCGTCGCTTCCTGAATGCTTCGGGCAATCGCGCCCAGGCTGTGCAGGCTGGTTGAGACCTCGGGCGCGGTCAGCAGCATGAACTCGTCACCGCCCAGGCGCGCCACCAGTTCCACACCCGCGAGCTCGCGGTAGCGCAGCGCCAGCGCCGTCAGCAGCGCATCGCCAAAAGGATGGCCCTTGGAGTCGTTGATCCACTTGAAGTGGTCGACATCGACAAACAGCAGTCCGACCGGCCCCTGTTCCAGCCGCCGCTCCAGACGCTCCAGCAGGCCGCGACGATTGGGCAGGCCGGTCAGCGCATCGATAAAGGCGAGGTGGCGCAGGCGCGCATTGGTCGAGCGCAACTCCTGCGTGCGCTCCTCGACGATGCGCTCCAGCTCGCGGTTGCTGAGCTTGAGTTCGTCGCGCGCGCGGGTCAGATCGGTCTGGTCGCGGATGATGCCGAGCAGATAGACGCTGCCATTCTCTCGCCTGAGCAGTGCTTTCTTGGTCTCGATGACGCGTCGGCGCCCGCCGGCGGTGTGGATCTCGACGTTGACGCTGGGGATGCCGCTGGCCAGCACCTCGTCGTCCTTGGCCCAGTAAACGGCGGCCTCGTCGGCTGGCGAGTAGTCAAAATCGGAGCGCCCGAGGATGTCCTCGCGCGGCCGCCCGAGCAACTCACAAAAGGCGCGATTGACCGCGATCCAGCGGTGTTCGATGTCCTTGACGAAGATCGGATCCGGGATGGAATCCACCAGCGCCTGCCAGTCGCTGCCGAAGGGTTCCGGCACTACGAGGGGGGCGGCGGAAGCGCGCATGCGGCGACCTGTGATGGACTGTGTGGCGGAGCATAGCCGGCCCGCGGGTGCTTGCGTCAGCCAAGCGCCGACAGCGCTGCCGTCCTGCCCTCGGCCTGCGCCATGGCACGCGCGCTGCGACCGTCATCGGCCGGCTGTTCCGGGTCGGCGCCGGCCAACAGCAGCGCGCGGATCGTCTGCGGCTGATCGCGATGGACCGCCGAGTGCAGCGCGGTCCAGCCCTGCTGCTGGCGCGCATCGACGGCCGCGCCGAAGGCCAGCAGCAAATGCAGCAGCGGCAGCGCCTGCGCCTCCGGATGCGTCAGCGCGGCGTGGATCGGCGCCACCCGCATGGCGTTGCGCGCCGCAGCGTTGACGTCGGCGCCGTGGGCCAGCAGCAGTGCCGCCATCGGCAGCTGGCCGAAGTACACCGCCAGCGCCAGCGCGCTAAAGCCGTCGGCAGCGTAGGCGCGCGCCAGTTCGGGCTTGCGCGCCAGTTCGGCCGCGACCGGCGCCAGTCGCCCGAGCGCTACCGCCTCGTGAAAGTCGAGCGGCCGGTACTCGGCGATCGCCGCCGCCATCGCCGGCTGCCGGTAGTACAGCGCCAACATCAGCGCGCTGCTGCCATCGGCTGCGCGCGCATGCGCCAGGGCAGGATCCTCGGCCAGTGCTTGCGCCAGCGCGGCGTGATCGCCCTGCGCGATGGCCTGCTGCAGACGCTCGAAGCCTGTGCTCATGGTGGCGCTACCTGACATTGAGGAACCTCTTGCCAAACATGGGCGCGTGGAGCCAAGAGCGGGGCAGGGGTCAGGGGTCGGGGGACCAACACTGCCGCGCTTCCTTGCACCGTCGCGGGTACCTGTTTGCCGCCCGAGTAAGCGCGCCGACGGCGAGGCAGGGACTCTGAACAAGTATCGTAGCCGATTCAGCCCCGTCCCGAAGGGTTGCGGCCAGAATCGTCCGCCGCCTCAAACCGGTCCTTGGCCAGAGAGCCTGGCTATGCCCTGCGGACCGCGCCTAGCGGCAGACGATTATGACTCGCAACGTGGTTCACGAGACTTGATCAGAGTCCCTGCCTCGCCTACGGCGCGCTTACTCGCTCTGCAAACTGGCGACAGTGCAACGCAGGCGCCGCATGGCTGGTCCCCCGCCCCTTGCCCCCCGCCCCGCTTTCGCCCCTACGCCCCCATATCTGGCAAGAGCTTCCTTAACGCTCCTTGTGGATATGCCCAGCGATCGCAGAGGGCACGGCCGCTAAGGTGAATTCGAGGCTGCAATCTCTCACAAGTGCCGAAAGGCAGGAGGCGTGCATGGGGACGATGCTGATCCGGCGCTCGGCGCCAATGAACGAACGGCGGGTGGTGGCGATCACCGGGATGATGGTGCTGCATACGCTGGTATTGGGCGCCTTGCTGCTGCCGCGCCAGCCGCTCGAATGGGTGCCGCCGCCACCGCCGGCAGAGGAATACACCGTCGACTTCATCGATCTGCCGCCGCCACCTCCGCCGCCGCCACCACCCCCGCCGCCGCAGCAACTGCTGCGACCCGCGCCGACGCCGGTACCGGTGGTGATGCCGGTGACGCCGCCGCCGGTGCCGACGCCAGTGGCGAGCCGCCCCAATGACGTGATCGTCGACACGCCGAGCGAGCCGATTTCCATGGCGCCGGTGGACAGCAGTCTGGAGCAGGTCGCTGGCGCGCTGATGCCGAGCGCGTTGGTGCGTCTGCAAACCCGCGCCGCGCCGCTGCCGCCGTATCCGCGCCGCGAACTGGCGCGCGGTATCGAAGGCAATGTGCGCCTGCGTGTGCTGGTCGGCATCGACGGCCTGCCGCAGGAGATCAGCGTGCTGCGCTCCAGCGGCAATCGCAATCTCGATCTGGCGGCGATGCGCGGAGTCAAGCGCTGGCGCTTCAAGCCCTACACCGTCGCCGGCCTGCCGCGCCCGGTGTGGGCCGAGGTGCCGGTGAACTTCAAGATCAACTGATCCCCGCCGCGGCAGGCGCCGCGTCTGGATCTTCAACGCCCAGTGCTCAGCCGGCACGCCACGCGCAGGCGTGCCGGCATTGGCAATACTGCAAAGAAATGTCCCACGGGTATCCAGGTCTCACTTATGATTCGCCGCAGGCCCGCGCGCAAGTCGGGCGATCGCCATGGGCGCGATTCGATCCAGGAGCGTTGCAGCGGTGCCCAGCCACTTGCCTGCTCAGAGCATCCGCGTCCTGCTGGTGGAGGACGATCCCGATGATCAATGGTTGATCACGGATCTGCTGACCCGCCTGGACGGGACTCTCTGCACGGTGGATGTCGCCGGCGGGATGGCGCAGGCCCTGGAGCTGCTGGCCGAGCATCGCCACGATGTCGCATTGATCGACTACCAGTTGGGCGCCTTCAGCGGCTTGGACCTGCTGCACGCCAGCGCCAACGACCCGGCGCGTCCGCCGATGATCCTGCTCACCGGCTACGGCACGGCAGAACTGGATCGCCGCGCGCTGGCCGCGGGGGCCGCCGACTACCTGGTCAAGGGCGACCTCGGTCAGGAACAACTGGCAAGAACGATCCGGTACGCGCTCGAGCGACACCGGTTGTCGCTGCAGTTGGCGCGGCGCGAGCAGGAGTATCGGCTGCTGTTTTCCACCAGCCCGATGCCGATGTGGCTGTATGCCATCGGTACGCTGCAGATCCTGGAAGTCAACGCCGCGGCCTGCGCGCAGTACGGCTACACGCGGGAGGAGATGCTGGCGCTGACGATCGCTGATCTGCGCGAGCCGGGCGAGCGCGCGCACTTGCTGCAGTTTCTGGATCAGCTCCCGAGATCCTCGGGACATCTGCATGCCGGTGTATGGCGCCATCGGCGCAAGGATGGCAGCACGCTGGACGTGGAGATCGTCAGCAGCGAGCTGGCGTGGCATGGGGCGCCGGCACGCCTGGTGGCTGCACACGATGTGTCGGCCCGGCGCCGTGCCGAAGCCGCCTTGCGCGCCAGTGAGCAGACTCTGCGCGGCGTGCTCAATGATTTGTCCGACGGGCTCGTCGTGGTCGGGGACGCCGCGTTGGTCCGATTCGTCAACCCCGCCGCGTGCGCGCTGCTGGGGCGATCCGAGGCCGATCTGGTCGGATCGGCGCTGGACCATCGGACGCTGCTGCAGGGCGCCGACCAGGACGAACTGGTCAGCGCCGACGGGCAACTCCACAGCGTCTCGATGCGGGTCAGCGAGACCAGCTGGCACGGCGAACAGGCGGCCGTCATCACGCTGATCGACATCACTCAGGAGCGCGCCATCGAGCGCGAACTGGCGCTGCTGCAGCGTTCGGTCGCGGCGACCAGCGACGGCGTGTTGATCGTCGATGCCGTCCACAAGGACGCCCCGATCATCTATGCCAATCCGGCGTTTGAACGCATCACCGGCTATCGCATCGCCGAGGTGCTGGGACGCAACTGCCGATTCCTGCAGGCCGATGACCGCGAGCAGCCGGCGCTGGACCAGGTACGGCAGGCACTCGCGCAGCGGCAAAGCTGCACGGTCGTCCTGCGCAACTACCGCAAGGACGGCAGCCTGTTCTGGAACCGACTCACGCTGGCGCCGGTGCGTGATGCGCACGGACAAGTGCGGCATTACATCGGCGTCATGGGGGATATCAGCGAGCAGAAGTTCCTCGAAGCCGAGCGCAACTACCTGGCGACGCACGACCCGGTCACGGCCTTGCCGCGCTACTCCGGCGCCGAGCAAGGTCTGGAAACGTTGCTCGCCCGGTCGCGCGCCGCGCAGCGCCAGCTCGTGCTGATGCTCATCGACCTCGACGGCTTTCACTCGGTCAACGACACGCTCGGCTACCAGATGGGCGATGCCGCGCTGCGACTGATCGCCGATCGCCTGCGCCAGCTGGCCGGGCCCGACGCCGAGATCGTGCGCTACGCGGGGGACGAGTTCCTCGCTGTGTTCGGCAATCTGGATGCGGGCAGCGATGCGCTGGCGCTGGCGAACGCGGTTTGCGAGCGCATCGCCGAGCCGCTGCCGGTAACGCCCCATGCGACGCTCTATCTGACTGCCTCGGTCGGCGCGACGCAGTTTGCCGAGGGCGCCGGCACGCTGGTCGAGCTGGTGCGACAGGCCGATCTGGCCACGCATCGAGCCAAACGCAACGGCCGCAATGGCGCCTATGTGTTCGGCAGCGAGCTGCGCGAGGCCTTGAATGATCGACTGGCGCTCGGCGGGCGCCTGCGCAGCGCCATCAGCCGCGGGGAGTTCTTGCTGCACTATCAGCCGCAGGTCGATGCTCGCGACGGCTCGATCGTCGCGGTCGAGGCGCTGGTGCGTTGGAACAGTCCGGAGTTCGGATTGCTGCCGCCGCGCCGCTTCGTGCCGGTGGCAGAGGACTCGGGTGTCATCGTCCAGCTGGGACTGCACATCCTGGAGACCGCCTGCCGCCAGGCGCGGGCCTGGATGGATGCCCGGCTGCCGCGGTTTCTGGTGTCGGTCAATGTGTCCGCCGCCCAGATCCAGCGCCCCAGTTTCGTCACCGATGTGCGCCGCGTGATCCATGAGACCGGCGTGGCGCCGGGCATGCTGGAGCTGGAGATCACCGAGAGCGTGCTGATGGACAACACCGACCGCGCGATCGAGCAGCTGCGCCAGCTGAAAGCCATCGGTGTGCGCCTCGCGCTCGACGACTTCGGCATGGGCTATTCCAGCCTGGGTTACCTGCGCCGCTTTCCGATCGACAAACTGAAGATCGATCAAGCCTTCATTCAGGACATCACCACCAGCGGACCCGACGCCGCGCTGGTGCGGGCCATCATCGCCATGGGCCACCATCTCGGCATGCGCGTAGTCGCCGAGGGCGTCGAGACCGAAGCCCAGTGCGGCTATTTGCGTCGCTGCCATTGCGACGAGTTTCAGGGCTACTACTTCTCCAAGCCGTTGCCGGCAGACGCCATTCCGGCGCTGCTGCACAAGGACTACAGCCTGGCCTTGCGCGGCGGCGCGGACTATTCCCAGCGGACGCTGTTGCTGCTGGACGACGAGGAGAACATCCTGCGCGCGCTGGTACGCGTGTTCCGCCGCGATGGATATCAGATCCTGTGCGCGCGCAGCGCCGCCGAGGCCTTCTCCATGCTGGCGCTGCAGGAGGTCCAGGTGATCCTGTCGGATCAGCGCATGCCGGGCATTAGCGGCACCGAGTTCCTGAGTCAGGTCAAGCAGATGTACCCGCAGACCGTGCGCATCGTGCTGAGCGGCTATACCGATCTCGCCAGCGTCACCGACGCGGTCAATCGCGGCGCCATCTACAAGTTCTTGACCAAACCCTGGGACGACGACGCCCTGCGCGCGCAGGTGCAGGAGGCCTTCCGGCGCTTTGATCAGGAGCGCGGAGAGCCGTCATGAGTCCGCAAGTCGACGGCGTTCGCCGGCTGCTGGTGGCTATGGCGGTGATCCTCGCGCTGGTGGGTATGGCGCTGACCTGGCTGACGGCGCGAGTGATCGCACAGTCACGGGCAGAGGCCCTTCAGCGGACGGCAGAGATTCACGCCGCCGAACTGCAGGAGCTGATCGATGCGCGGTACGACAGTCTGCTGCGGGTGCTGGATCGCTTCTCCGCTCGACTGGGCGCGCTGCCGACGGAGGCTGATCGTCAGCATGTCAGGCTGCTGCAGCAGGAGTATTCCGGCTTGATCGGCGTGGCCATCGAGAGCGCCGGGCAATGGCATTGGATCGCCGCGCCGGCGCCGGCGTTGGCGGAGCTGTCCACCGAGCTGCCGACCGATGCCTGGCGCCTGCAAGCCGTCGCCGGGGCGCGCTATACGCTGGCGCGCCGGGTCGAGCCGACCGGCGCCGCGGCCGCGCCCGGCGTGCTGCTGTCGCTGTGGGACGCCCGCGCACTGGCATTGGACCTGTTGCCCTATCAGCGTGCCGGCTATATCGCCGCGCTGGAGCCGGCGGAGACGACGGCGTCGCCGCTGTCGAACGAGCTTCCGCACGCGGAGCGGACGCTGGCTTTGTCGGGCAGTCACTGGCGACTGACCCTGCATCCCAATGCCGAGCACTTTCGCCACGAACTGCTCAGCGCCCCGCGCTGGGCGGTGACTCTGGGGGGCGTTATGACCCTGATGGCGGTGCTGGCCGTGTTCCTGGCAGCGCGCGCGCATCGATCCACCCTGCGGCTGGCAATCACCGAGCGGCAGCTGGCCGATGCCCGGCGCGAATCGGAGATCGCCCTGAATGCCGTGACCGACGGCCTGATCGTGTACGACCACGATTGGTGCTTCCGCTACCTCAACCGGACGGCCGAGTACGTGGCGGGCCGGTCGAGCGCCGACTTGTTGGGGCAGTCGCTGTGGGCCTGCTATCCCGAATTGCTGGGCGGACCGATTGAACGGGAATACCGGGCGGCGCAGGCGGACGGGCAGGGCCGGGTGCTCAAGTACTACTCGGAACCAACCCGGCAATGGCTGGAGTTGCGCGTCTTCCCCTCGCCCGAACGCATCATCGTGGCGCTGCGCGATATCACCAGCGAGGAAGCGGCGCAGCAGGCCCTGCGCAGCGCCAATGCGCGCTACCAGGATGAGCTGACGCTTTCCCGCGCCATCACCGAGTCGATCGCCGATGGTGTCTATGTCGTCGATGCGGATCTGCGCCTGCTGTACACCAACCCGGTGGCCCGGCGACTGCTGAAGCTCGATGTCGACACCCATGCGGGCGAGGGCCAGGCTCAGGCGCGGGCGCATGAGCGCGGTCCCTGCTTTGATCGCCCGGCATTCATGGCGATCGTTGCCGGCAGCACGGTACGCAGCGATGACGGCGTGCTGGCGCGGGCCGATGGCAGTGCGGTGGAGGTGGCTTTTGTGGCGGCACCGCTGCGCTCGGAGGATCGCACCATCGGCGCCGTCGTCGTGTTCCGCGACGTCCGCCCGGAGCGGCATCTGCGCGCGCTGTTGCTGGAGCGCGACCACCTGTACCAGCTCTCGGCGGAAGCCTTCTGCGTGCTGCGCGAGGGGCGCCTGGTGCAAGCCAATCCGGCGGCGGCCAGCCTGTTGGATCTGCCCGCGGAGGGCGTGGTCGGCGCCGCCTGGATGCAGGCGGTGAGCGCACTGGACCAGCGCGCCGCCGCAGCCTTTCTCGATACGCTGCAAGCGCCGCAGCAGCGCGCGCAGCTGCTGGTCCGCATGGGCAGGGAGGCGGCGCGCTGGGTGGAATGGACCGCCATCACGGGTGCGGACTGCACGGCGTACCTGGTGGGTCGCGATGTGTCCGAGCGTCAGCGCGGAGACGAGGCACTGCGTCAGGCGCACGTTGCGCTGGCGCAACGCAATCAGGAGCTGCAGGAGTTCGCCTACGTCGCCTCGCACGATCTGCAGGAACCCTTGCGCAAGATTCGCGTGTTCGGCGAGCGCCTGCAGGAGTCCGCCAGCACGCTCGATGCGCGCAGCCAGGACCATCTGCGCCGCATGGTTCTCGCCGCCGAGCGCATGCAGGCGCTGGTGGACAGTCTGCTCGCCTACACGCGCCTGCGCAGCGAGCAACGGCCAGCGCAGCCGGTGTTCCTGAATCGCACCATGGCCGGCGTACTCAGTGACCTCGAGCTGCAGATTCAGAGCAGCGCGGCGCAGCTGCAGATCGAGCCGCTGCCGGTGGTGCTCGGCGATCCCACGCAGATGCGCCAGTTGCTGCAGAACCTGCTCAGCAATGCGCTCAAGTTCGTGGCACCGGGGCAAGCGCCGGTGGTGCACATCAGCGCCGAGCGCCTGCCGCCCGACGCCGAGCGCCCCGGTGACTGGTGCCGGCTGTGTGTCAGCGACCAGGGCATCGGTTTCGATCCCCACTGGGCGGAGCGACTGTTTGCGCCGTTCCAGCGTCTGCATGGTCGTCACGAATACGAGGGCTCGGGTATCGGGCTGGCCATCGTCCGTCGCGTCGCCGAACAGCATGGTGGCAGCGCGCGCGCGGAGTCGACCGGTCACGGTGCGCGTTTCCTCGTTGAACTGCCCCTGGCGCCTACGCCAGATCCGGAGTCTGCCCATGAATACGCCCGCCAGCCGCATCCCGACGCCGCGACCGGATCCCCTGGTCTGGATCGCCGAGGACGATGACGACGACCGCATGCTGATTGCCGAGGCGCTGCGCGATGTCGGGGTCGATCACGCGGTGCACTTCGCCCGCGACGGCGCTGAGCTGATCGAGCAGTTGCGCGGCGCCCGGCAACTGCCGGACCTGATCCTGCTCGATCTCAACATGCCGCGAATGTCGGGTCAGGCGGCCTTGGAATGCATGCGCGGCGATGTGCAGATGCGGGTGGTGCCGGTGGTGGTGCTGACCACCTCAGGCACCGAGAGCGATATCCGCTCGGCCTATGCGGCGGGCGCCAACTCCTACCTGCGCAAGCCGCGCAGCTTTCACGGTCTGGTGGCGCTGATCCGACGCTTGCGTGAATACTGGTTCGAGACCGTGTCCCTGCCCGGGCGGCACTGACTCAGCTATCGAGGTCCTCCAAGTCGAGTTCGATCGACCCATCGGCGCCACGCTTGACCTTGGTGATGCCGGGATAGCGCTCTTCCATGCGCTTGATCGCCACCTCGGTGCGTGACAGGCGGCCCTGCTGGACGCGCACCAGATCTGCCAGCCGGGCGTTCTCCATCAGCAGCGCGCGATGGCTGAGGGCCTGGCGGATCGACAACTCCAGATCGATCTCGTCCCAGGGCTTAGCGATGAAGCGGACGATCTGGACGCGGTTGATCGCCCCGATCAGCGCCGAGAGATCGGCATAGCCGCTCAGGATCATGCGCGAGATGTTGGGCTGTAGCTCGATCAGCCGCTCCAGGAAGCTGACACCATCCATGCCCGGCATGCGGTAGTCGCTGATCACCAGATCGAAGGCGACCTCGGCGGCGCGTGCCAGCGCGTGCGCGGGGGCGGTGAAGGTCTCCACCGTCGGGTGCCCGCCAAAGGTATCGGCCGGCATGGCGTTGAGGGCGCGTCGCAGACTGTTGAGGATGTTGGGTTCATCGTCGACCAGCATCAGACGGGGCATGGCAGTCTCCGGACAGTGGAAGGCTCAGGATTCGGCGATGTGGCGATGAATCGGCAGGTACACGCGGAAGGTGGTGCCTTCGCCCGGATGGCTGTCGACTTCGATACGGCCGTGGTGCTTCTGCACGATGCCGTAGGACAGTGACAGACCGAGCCCGGTGCCTTTGCCCACCGCCTTGGTGGTGAAGAAGGGATCGAAGATGCGTTTGAGGTTCTCCGGCGGGATGCCAATGCCGGTGTCGCTGATGGCGATGCAGACTTCCGCGCCGACCTGCGCAGTGCGGATCGTGATCACGCCGCGCTCGCTGATGGCCTGGCCGGCGTTGATCAGCAGGTTCAGAAAGACCTGATTGAGCTGCGAGGGAATGCAGGCGATCAGCGGCAGCACGCCAAACTCCTTGCGCACCTCGGCCTTGTACTTGATTTCGTTCCAGACGATGTTGAGCGTGCTCTCCAGGCCGCGATGGACGTCAGCCTGCATCCACTCGTCGACGTCGCTCTGCCCGCCGTGCGAGAAGTCGCGCAGGTCGAGCACGATCTTCTTCACGCGCTCGATGCCCTCGCGCGATTCCAGCAGCAGCGCCGGCAGATCCTCGCGCATGAAGCCGTAGTCGATCTCGCGCTTGATCGCGTCGATGGTGCTCTGTTGCTCGCTGCTCTGCGCTTGCCCTGGCTGCTCATAGGCATCGAGCAGGCGCATCAGGCCGCGCAGATAGGTCTGCAGCGTGCCCAGGTTCGAATGCACGTAGCCAATCGGATTGTTGATCTCGTGGGCGACGCCGGCCGCCAACTGGCCGATCGAGGCCATCTTCTCCGATTGCAGCAACTGCGTCTGGGTTTCCTTGAGCCGGCTGTAGGCCTGTTCCAGCTCGATATGGCGATCCTGCAGAGCCTGCTCACGCAGCCATTCGCGTGAGACGTCGCGAGCGTGAAACACCAGCCCGCTGGCATCGGGCAGTCGATGCATCTGCAGCATCACACTGCGTTCCTGCTCGTCTTCCTCGGCGCTCAAATGGAACTCGGCCGACCACTCGCCGCGTTCGTTCAGCTGCGCCAGCGTGTCCTGGTTGAACACCACGTCTTCCATCGTCCCGACCAGGCCACTGCGCGACCAGAACATCCGCTCCATTCGCGCTGCGACCTGATTGCGATACAGCAACTCGCCACCGGCCTCGGCAATCCAGACGCCATCGTCGAGCTGATCCAAGGCCTGCAGCCGCTGCGCCGAATGCTCCGGCAGCGCCTCGGGATCGCTGACCTCCAGCTCCTCGGGATCCATGCTGTGCACCGCTTTCACCTGCAGTTGATCTTCCCATCAGTGAGTTCCCGATGCCAGTGGGCGGCTATTCATCGCTTCATCGCGAATAAGCGATAGAATTCGCCCCCTCGCGCCGGCGCTGCCGGCCGACCGGCTCATCGAGGGGCGCTGCAATCCCGCCACGGGGTCACGCTCGATGGGTTTACCCTTGAATCCCGAAGGGCGCCCGACTTGAACCATCCAAGAGGACGCATATGAACGCAGTCGTCAAGCAGCTCCCCACGCACGATTTCAAGGTGCGTGATTTGTCCCTGGCCGAATGGGGCCGCAAAGAAATCCAGATGGCCGAGCACGAGATGCCGGGCCTGATGTCGATCCGCCGCAAGTACGCGCCGCTGCAGCCGCTCGCCGGCGTGCGCCTGACCGGCTCGCTGCACATGACGGTGGAAACCGCGGTGCTGATCGAGACGCTGGTGGCGCTGGGCGCCAATGTGCGCTGGGCGTCCTGCAACATCTTCTCCACCCAGGACTACGCTGCCGCGGCGATCGCCGTCACCGGCACGCCGGTGTTCGCCTGGAAGGGCGAGACGCTGGAAGAGTACTGGGACTGCACGCTGGACGCCGTCACCTTCCCGGGTGGCCAGGGTCCGGAGCTGGTGGTGGACGACGGCGGCGACGTCACGCTGCTGATCCACAAGGGCTACCAGATGGAGCAGGGCGACAAGTGGGTGGACTCGCCGAGCGAGAGCGAGGAAGAGGCCATCATCAAGAAGCTGCTGAAGCGCACCGCCAAGGAGCGCCCGGGCTTCTGGCATCAGGTGGTCAAGAGCTGGCGCGGCGTGTCTGAAGAGACCACCACCGGCGTCAACCGTCTGTACCAGATGAAGGCGCTGGGCAAGCTGCTGGTGCCGGCGATCAACGTCAATGACTCGGTGACCAAGAGCAAGTTCGACAACCTGTACGGTTGCCGCGAGTCGCTGGCCGACGGCATCAAGCGCGCCACCGATCGCATGATCGCCGGCAAGCTGGCGGTGATCTGCGGCTTCGGCGACGTCGGCAAGGGCTCGGCCCGCAGCCTGCGCGGCTTCGGCGCGCGCGTGGTGGTCACCGAAATCGATCCGATCTGCGCACTGCAGGCGGCGATGGAAGGCTTCGAAGTCGACACCGTCGAGAACACCCTCGGCCGCGCCGACATCTACGTCACCGCCACCGGCAACAAGGACATCATCACGCTGGAGCACATGGCGGCGATGAAGGATCAGGCCATCGTCTGCAACATCGGCCACTTCGACAACGAGATCCAGGTGGACCGTCTGAACCAGGCCGAAGGCGTGGTCAAGACCAACATCAAGCCGCAGGTGGACAAGTACACCTTCCCCGACGGCCACGAGATCTACATGCTGGCCGAAGGCCGTCTGGTGAACCTGGGCTGCGCCACCGGCCACCCCAGCTTCGTGATGAGCAACTCCTTCTCCAACCAGGTGCTGGCGCAGATCGACCTGTGGGCGAACAAGGACAAGTACGAGCCGGCCGTCTACCAGCTGCCGAAGAAGCTGGACGAGGAAGTGGCGCGTCTGCACCTCGAAAAGATCGGCGTCAAGCTGACCCAGCTGACCGAAGCGCAGGCCAGCTACATGGGCATCCAGCAGGAAGGCCCGTTCAAGCCGGATCACTACCGCTACTGACGCGTAGCGGCACTTAAGCCCGGATCGAGCGCCTCGGTGCCACGATCCGATCAGGCCTGAGTGTCCGACCAGTACCCCACAACGGGCGCCCCAGCGGCGCCCGTTGTGTTTGAGGCCCCAAGCCTCGGCGTCATTGCGAGCCCCCGCGGCGCCCGTGGGCGCTGCGGGGGCGCGGCAATCCAGCTTCTCGCGTTCGCCTGGGCTGTGGCTTCATGGCTGCACCGACCACCACCAGCCACCGTAGGCCGGGTCCGTCGCGTCGCAGCGACCCCCACAGCAGCGAAAGCAACACCTGGATTGCCACAGCCCTCATCCGCGTCGCGGACGAGGGCTTCGCAATGACGCCGTACTACTGCGGGCCTGCCCCAAACCCCGGCGTCATTGCGAGCAGGTAGGCCGGGTCCTTCGCGTCCCAGAAGCATGGCGTGGCGACCCCGCCGCATACGCGAGGCGCCCGGCGCTGTTCGCTACCTCGGGTGTAGGCCGGGTCCTTCGCGTCCCAGATGCATGGCGTGGCGACCGCGCCGCATACGCGAGGCGCCCGGCGCTGTTCGCCGTTTGGACGGCCAAAGCCGCGGCCGCCGGCGCGATGGGCTCTGTCGCGTGCAACGGCCCCTCCGCGCGCACGGAGCCGCGCTACCTCGGGTGTAGGCCGGGACCCACCCGCGCGCACGGAGCCGCGCTACCTCGGGCGTAGGCCGGGTCCTTCGCGTCCCAGATGCATGGCGTGGCGACCCCGCCCCACACGCGAGGCGCCCGGCGCTTGTCGGCGTGTGGACGGCCAAAGCCGCGGCCGCCGGCGCGATGGACACCATCGCATGCAAGGGCCCACCCGCGCGCACGGAGCCGCGCTACCGAGCTGTTCGCCGTTCGCACGGCCAAAGCCGCGGCCGCCGGCGCGATGGGACACCATCGCATGCAAGGCCCACCCGCGCGCTCGGAGCCGCGCTACCGGAACGGCGCCCCTCACTCCATCGCTGGCGCCGCCACCCTCGACGATGAACGCCACGGACTCGTCGACGGACCGCTGACCCTCACCGATGGACCGCCGACCTTCGCCAATGAACCACTGCACCACCAACCATGGACCTTCACACCCCCACCGATAAACGCCACGGACTCATCGATGAACCGCCGACCTTCGCCGATGAACCACTGCACCATCGACGACGAAGCCCACCGCATCACCGATGAACGCCACCGGCTCGCCGATGGACCCGCAGACCCTCGTCGATGAACCACTGCGCCCCCAGCGCTGGACCTGCACACCACCACCGATGAACGCCACAGGCTCATCGATGGACCTCCACACCACCAACAATGAAGCACCACAACAGCAATCACGCAGGTGCAGACATCCAACGGCGAGGGTGCGCAGGTCCAACGACGACCCTGCGTGCGACCATCGCCGAAGGTCCACACCATCACCGGCGAAGCGCCAGCGCTCATCGCCGTTACTCCGCAGCATCAACAGCGAACCCCCAAAACCCCATCGGCGCACGCCAGCGCTGCAACGGCGCAGCTGCAGACCTCCATCGGCGCATACACGGACCTTCATCGCCGACGGGGCACAGCTGCATCGGCGAACGCCAGCAGTCCATCCGCCCATCCGCGGCGTCGACCCGCCCATGGGCAGCGTCCAACACCGAACCCTGGACCGCCCACCCGCGGATGCCAGCCGTCCAGCCACCGACGCCGCGTGTTCAACGTCGGCCCGCCGAGCAGCAAGTGCCAACGCCAGCCGCCCACCGACGGCGCCCCGCCGCCGATCCGCGGCCGCCAGTTGTCCATCGCCGACCAGCCGCCGCCCATCCGTGCACCCGCCGACATCGACGCGCCGTGGCGCGGCTCTAGCCCGGATGTTCCACCGGCCATCGCGCGCGGCCCGCGTCGGGCTCGGCGAGAAGTGTCGTCGTGACGGCTGGTTTCTGGGCAACGGTTGTCCGGTTTTTCCGCGGACCTCGTTCCCAGTTAAGCGCCCTGCCCAAATGGAGCCCGATCATGCCCTCTCGGAACCCGTCCAGCCTCACGCTCTGTGCCGCCAGCCACCCCGCTTCGGCCGGAGCCGGGTCGTTCCGCACCGATGGCAACGCCGCTCCGCGGCGCGCCTGCGCCGGCCGGCGCCCCTGGGGTCCGCGCCTGCTCGCGCTCGCCGTGCTCGCGCTGCTGGCCGGCGATGTCAGCGCCGGGGTGTTCGTCTACGAAGGTCGCCTCGATGACCTCGGGCAGCCGGCCAACGGCCGCTACGATTTCCAGTTGACGCCCTTTGCCGGTGATGCGGTGAAGCAGTCGATGACGGCGCCCTTGAACTTCTACGGGGTGGAGGTGCGCGATGGCCGCTTCCGCATCGATTTCGATACGCCGGTGGCGCTGGGCAGCGATGTCTGGCTGGAACTGGCAGTGCGCGATGGCGGTGCCAGCGCGTTCAGCGCGATCCCTGGCCGCAGCAAGGCGATCGCCGCGCCGCTGATCGGCGCCTGCTGGAGCACCACGGGCGACTCGGGCAGCGACCCAGCCAGCAACTTCCTCGGTACCACCGATGCGCAGCCGCTGGAGCTGCGCGCGCGCAACGCGCGCGGCATGCGCATCGAGGCGAGTAGCGCGACCGCCGGTTCGCCTGCGTTGCCGATCACCAGCAACACACTGCTTGGCAGCCGCGGCAACCTGACGGAACCCTTTGTTCGCGGCGCTGCGATCGGCGGGGGTGGCCTGCCAGTTGGCGTGACCGATCCCGATGTCTCCGAGGCGGCAGGGCCCAACCGCATCGAAGGTCATTACGGCGTGGTGGCTGGTGGCGCCGGCAACCGGGCTGGCTCGACCGCGGGGGGCTTGGGCATCAGTGCCGGGGCTTCGGTGGGCGGCGGCTTTGGAAATATGGCGAACGGTGGCCGATCAGTCGTCGGCGGTGGAAGCGGCAACACGGCCTTCGGCCCTAACACCACCGTAGCCGGTGGCCTGGACAATCTCGCGGATCAGACCGGTTCGGTCGTCAGTGGCGGCGAAGCGAACTATGCCGGTGGCGACGGCACGCACGCGGTCGTGAGCGGTGGGCGCCAGAACATGGCGCTGGGACTCGCCAGCGTGGTCGCTGGCGGACAGTTCAACACGGCCCTCGGTGGAAACGCCGCCATTGCCGGAGGGCGAAACAACTGCGTCGGTGCCGCGGCGGGCTACGCTGCCGGCACCCGAGCCAAGGTGAGATCGGGTAGCGCCTACGTTCCCCTGGCCGGTAACTGCGTCGGCGTTCCCCTGAATGGAGTCATCGGCGACGTCGGCACCTTCGTTTGGGCAGATAGTACGGAGGAAGACTTCGTTTCTACGGGCGCCGACCAGTTCGCCGTCCGCGCGGGAGGCGGCTTTGGCCTCAATGTGGCCCCGCCCGTGGCGACAGTGGAGATGACGGTCCAGTCCTCAAAGAACGGCTCGGACTTCAGCAACATCTGGCTTAAGCAGCGCGGCCAGGCCGACGGCATCCTGTTCAGCGCCGGAGGCGGCAACGGCAGCAACAACGCGGGCTTCTTCGTCGATCACTACAACGGGACCAACCAGGCGCGGCGCATGGAGCTCGCGGCGGACGGCTCGGTGTTCATCCGCTCAAACGTCACCGCCGCGAACACCGGCGTGACCATGGCCGCGGGCGGCGGCTCTTTCACCAGCCTGTCCGATCGCCGCGTGAAGACCGCGATCGAGGCCATCGACGGCCTGGCGATCCTGGAGCGCGTGGTCGATCTGCCGATCAGCACCTGGAGCTACATCGCCCAGGGCACCGGCATCCGTCACATCGGCCCGATGGCGCAGGACTTCAAGGCGGCCTTCGAAGTGGGCGAAACCGACACCGGCATCACCACCATCGACGCCGACGGCGTGGCACTGGCCGCCATCCAGGGTCTCAACGCCAAGCTGGAGGCCGAGCGCGATGCGCTGGCGGGCGAGGTGCAGCGCCTGGGCGCCGAGAATGCAGCCTTGCGTGGCGAGGCCGAGGACATCCGCGAGCGCCTGGCGCGCCTCGAGGCGCATTTGACCGCTGACGGAGCGCGCTGACATGGACGCCAAATTCGGCCCATCTGCCGCGACCCGGTCCAGCATCCACAGTCCTGCACGCCTTGCGCTGCGAACGGCGGCGCCGCTGAGACGCACACTCGCCCTCGTCTGCGCGCTGTACGCGTCCGGGGCCCTGGCGGCTGCGTCAGATACGGCTGACCCTGGCCGGTTCAAAGTGGCAGCGGCGCTGAGCGAAAGCGCCGTCTCGAACGACGGTCGATACGCCGTGCAGGCCGAGTTGCGCCAAGTGCCGGAAGCACGCACTGCCGATCAACGCTTCAGCCTCAAAGCCGTGAATGTGCCGGCGGGCGGCTGCAACGCCTTGGGAGAGGACGTGTTCAGCGACGGATTCGAGGGCCCCTGAGCACCGGGACGTCGCCCCGTCATCGTCCCCAACTGCCGTGCCCCGGTTTGCGGGGCACGATGCGCGTGCGACTGTGTTCCTTGGTAGTGGAATCGATGGGTATCCCGCCTTCTCACCGATCAGCCAGCCTTCACTCGGCGCGGGTCCTGCGCTTCTATCCTCCACCCTGCACGCAATCCGCCGTGCATTGCGCCAAGGCTCGACCATGAACGTGTCTGCGACTCGCCTCTTGCTGCTAGGCCTTGTGGTACTGATCTCGGGCACGGAACCTGCGGCGGCGGGGGGGCAGAACTTCGCCGCTAGCAGAAAGACTATGGCCGAAGCCGAACAACGGGTTGCGGATGCCGCCAATAGCCTCATAGGGAGCGGCCAGGTGCAGCAAGCACTCGCCGACGCTGAAAAAGCCGAGGGCGGAGACTCGGCCGAGACGGAAGCCGCCGACGAGTCCTCTGCCGACGAATCCGCGGAGGCAACTGCCGACGAGGACACCCAGGCAACTGCCGAAGAAACTGCCGACGAAGACACGCAGGCCGCTGCCGACGAGGACACGTCGGCTGACGAGGAGAGTTCCGACGAAGACGCCTCTGACGAGGAGTGACCGGCACCAACATTCGCTCCGCGTGCCCACGCGTAGGGCGGCCCCTCAGCGGAGTCGAAGGGCCCGCGAGTAGCGGCAGACGCGGCGAAGGCCAGATCGTCGCGAACGATGCCCGACTGGCTGTGCTGCGCGAGCGGCGGGTCGACCCCCAGCCCGTCATTCCCGCGCAAGCGGGAATCCAGTCAAACGCACGACGACGGGTAGACCCCGAGCCCGTCATTCCCGCGAACGCGGGAATCCAGTCAAACGCGCGCCGTTTCCGCGGGAGCGGGAACGGCACCTACGCACGTCCATCAGCGTGCCGATTCGGCTGCCGCTAAGCAAAGCGCAGTACATCGAGCTCGTCGACCATACCGGCCGCCAAAACCGAGCCGACAAGCGCTTGTCCTCGTTTACATAGACCCCCAGCCCGTCATTCCCGCGCAAGCGGGAACCTGATTAGCGCTAATCTTCAGTGCGCATAGTTCGTCGCCATCCGGAGCATTCGTTCCGAGTGGGGTCCGCACGTCGCCATGGCTACAGTGAGCCTCGGCACGAGCGCTCGCAAGTCGAAGCGCCGGTTGAAGCGCCAAGTGGCCTCCGCCAAGTAGCGCCGAGCATATTTCTGCTGTCGGATCGAGTGGTACACGCCGGAGAGCGAGCGCTTGATGTTTGCCAGCACCACGTTGACCCAGCGCGCGCTTGTCGTCTGCGTTCGCTCGCGGCGCCCGGACGCGACAACCGTGGTGCGTGCATGGCCTTGGTCTTCGAGCGCGTTGAACGCGCCAAGCCCATCGGTGTACACCTCACATTCTGGATCCAGGCGGCGCGCGGCCCAATCAGCCACTGCGGCCTTGTCGAAGGTCGGGACCGGCTCGGCCACGGCGTACAGCACCTTCTCCATCGTCTCGTCGGTCTGTACGGCGATCAGAAAGGCCTGCTTGTTGGGAGAGCCGCGCCCCGGCTTGGCGCCATTGATCTCGCCGCCCAGGTAGGCGTCGTCGATCTGCACGAAGCCCTCGAGCCTGCGGGCCTCTTCGCGTGCGGTCATGGCCTGCATGATCTTCTGTTTCGTTCGCCATGCGGTGCGATAGCAGACGCCCAGATGGCGCTTGAGCTCCAGGGCCGAGAGGTTGGTCTTCGCCGCGCTGAGCAAGTACATCGCAAGGAACCAAAGACGCAGGGGCAGCTTGGAGGATTGGAACAGCGTACCGCTGACTAGCGAAGTCTGACGGCCGCACGCGGTGCACTCGAGATAGAGCTGCCCACCGCGCTCGAAACGACGGCAGGTGACATGGCTGCACTTTGGGCAGACGAAGCCCTGCGGCCAGCGCGCACGCTCCAGCGCCTCCCGACACCCCGCCTCGCTGCCATAGCTCGCCATGAACTCCGCCACCGACAGACCCTTCTGGAACTGCACCTGGTTCATTGCCATCGCCACTCTCCTGGCTCTCAATGGCACCAAGATCCCACCCGGCCGTCTCACAGGCTGAGACAGACCACTGACGACTACTGAGGTTCGACGCTAATCAGGAGCGGGAATCCAGTCAAAGGCACGCCGTTTCCGCGGGAGCGGGAACGGCACATATGCACGTCCATCAGCGTGCCGATTCGGCTGCCGATAACCAAAGCGCAGCACTTCGAGCTCGTCGGCCACGCCGGCCGCGTCGTCCGCCATGGAAATGACGGCCGTTGCGACGCTTGCTCAGACGGCCCCTCGCGGCACGGCTTGCGCCTGCTCGGCCAAGGCCGACGACTGGCTGGCCGTCGCATCCGTCGCCTCGTCGATGTCCTCCGGACGCGGCAAGCGCTTCCTCGGAACCACCGATCTGTCCCAGTGTTACGCCCTTACCGACCCGCGCACTGGCCAACTGCGGATCCGACGGGTAGACCCGCGCCAGTTGCGCCAACAGCTTGCGCGCGCCATTCTGGATGCCAGCGCGAGTTAGTTGCGACTGAGGGCACGTTGATGGGTGCTACCTGCCATGTGATGCGCAATTCCGCAGCAAGCTTAGGCGTCCTGCAGGCTCACCCGGATGCTGTGGAGTTGTTTATATGTTGCCACCGCCGATCCAGCGTTGGAATGCCCGCGCATTAACGACCGGCAGGGCCACTCGTAGGGCTGGGGCGACTCCGCTGCCGACAAATCGCAACTGGAATCGAGCACGCCCACAATGATGGAGACCGTTAGCGCAGTTCGCTTCGATCGTCGTGCGAGCAATGGCAAGACGTGGCCCGGCCTGCTCGCCTGCGAGCGCGCGAACGGCGACGAGGTCGAAGTGATCGCCAAGTTTTCGCATGGTTCAGAGCGGAAGGCCGGCGGACTGGCCGTGGAGGCCATCGCGGCGATGCTGGCGGCCGATCTCGGTCTGCCGATCCCGGAGCCAATGGTCGTTGCGTTCGACGATGGCTTCATCGACCTGGTGTCGAATAGCGACGCGCCGCTGGCTGATCGAATGCGGCTTAGCAGCCACCTCGCCTTCGGTTCCTGCAAGTTGCCGCCGGGCTTCACGACGCTGCCGATCGGCGCGCGCATCTCCGATGAACTGAGGTCGCAGGCTGCCGAGATTTTTGCTTTCGACTGCCTGATCGAAAACCCTGACCGGCGCCCAGATAACCCGAACCTGCTGAGCAACGGGCGCTCACTGGCGATCATCGACCACGAGTTGGCATTCATGACGGCCATACTGTTCTGGCAACCGGTGTGGAAACCTGGATCCTTGGGAACTCAGGGCCGCGGCCCACATGCGTTGTTTCAGGGTCTGAAAGGTCGGCCCTATGACTTTGCGCGGCTGGCGGAAGCGTGGGCGGCGGTGAGCGAACAACGCCTGGATCTCTACCGCGCCGCTCTGCCGGCTGAATGGCTGCAAGCTGGCGACGCCGCCGACGGGGCACTGGCTCTGATTGCTGATGTCAGAGATCATATCCGGCCGGCCTTGGCCGAGGTCGCGAGGGTACTGGCATGAGCACCTTACAAGCCTATAGCTATGTCGTGCTGCGTTACGTCCATGACACCACGACCGGTGAGTTCGTCAACGTTGGCGTCGCCCTGCACGCGCCCGAGAGCCGCTTTTTGGCTGCGCAATGTCGCACCACGTACGGGCGTCTGAGCAAGGTGTTCCCCAGCGTCAATGCCGACCACTTCAAGTCGCTGATGCGTTTCATCCAGGGGCAGTTCCTGAGCATGGGCGCGCGCATGCAGTCGGAGCTGTCTCTGGATGCTGGCTGTGATGTGCTTTCATTCGCCCAGTCCGTGCTGCCAAAAGACGACAGCAGCCTGCAATGGTCATCCGTGGGCGTAGGCCGCACCAGCGATCCGGCCGCCACGGTTGCGAAGCTCTATGAGCGCATGGTGACCCGCCATGACGATCGCCCCGGCCGCGAACGTCGCGACGATGATGAAGTCTGGCGTAACTTCAAGCATACGCTGGAAGCCCGCAACGTCATGCGTGTGCTGACGCCCCACACGATTGCGGCAGATGTCGACCAGTGGGAATTCAAGCACACGTGGAAGAACGGTGTGCTGCACTGCCTGGAGCCCGTGTCCTTCGATCTCGCATCTGCCGAGAGCATCCGCGACAAGGCTCGCCATTGGCTAGGACGCCTGAGTGCTATCGCCGACAGCCGCGAGCGTTTCCGGGTTCACTTCCTGGTGGGCGAGCCTCAGGACCCGGAGTTGCATCGCGCCTACGAAACCGCGCTGACTATCCTGAACAAGGCTGAAGTGCAGCGCGAAATCGTCCGCGAGCGTGACGCCGAGGCATTCGCACAGCGGTTTGCCGCCGAGATCGAGAAGCACGAAGCGGACGTGAACTGAAGGCGCCGGCGCAGCACCTTCCCCGAACAGTGCACCTGATCGACATGCTGTGTGACCACCGTGTATGGGCTTGGGGTGACCGCCCCGTCCCGCGCCGCGCCCCTTCCAACGTCACATGTACCTCACCCCGCGGCCAGCGAGCGGCGTGGTGGGGCGCCGAAGAGGCGGCGGTAGTCGCGGCTGAATTGGGAGGGGCTTTGGTAGCCGACGCGGGAGCCGGCGGAGGCGGCGGGCAGGCCTTCGCTCTGCATCAGTCGGCGCGCTTCGTGCAGGCGCAGGCGCTTTTGGTATTGCACCGGCGTCAGCGTGGTGAGTTGTTTGAAGCGGTGGTGCAGCGAGGACTCACTCATGTGCAGCGCCTCGGCCAGCTGGGCGACGCGCAGGGGTTGGTCGACTTGATGGCGGATCAGTTCGATCGCGCGCGCGATGCGGCGGGCCTGGCCGCCACTGTCGACCAGATCCTGCAAGCGTGAGCCCAGCGGGCCGGTGAGCACGCGATAGCAGACTTCCCGCACCTGCATCGGTGCCAGGATCGGCAGGTCGTCGGGGGTGTCGAGTGCGCGCATCAGCCGCAGCAGGGCATCGGCCAGCTCGGTGCTCATCGGTGCCATGTACAGGCCGCGGCCGCTCGCCCTGGTTGCGGACGCCTGGGTGGATGGTCGGCGCAGCAGTAGTTCCGAGATCGCCACCGGGTCCAGCGCCAGCCGGATGCAGAGGTACGGGCGCTCGACGCTGGCGTCGAGGATGTGCGCCATGACCGGCAGGGTGAGGGAGACGACGAGGAAGTGACCGGCGTCGTACTGGAAGCTGTCCGGCCCCAGCACTGCGCGTTTGCTGCCCTGGACCACCACGCACAGGCTGGGCTCGTACACCGAGGGCAGGTTCGCTGCCGGATGATCAGCCCGCAGCAGTGACAGTGCCGGCCAGGCGCTGGCGTTGACGCCCACCTGCGGGGCGGCGGCGCGCACCCGGGCCAGCAGTTCGGCCGGTACGTCCGGGCGCAGTGCGCTCGCTACGGGCTGATGATCGCCGTCCATTGAATCGTCCTATCGGTGTCTGGCCACGCCGGCGTCCGGTCGGACGGCACGGGCGCGTCGAAGCTTAGCGAGTCGGGCGCAGCGGTGCAGGCAATCGCGGCGCCTTTGCAGGATCGGGCAAGAATTCTGCAGCGGCTGCGGCTGTCACAGCGGGCAGCGATGGCTACAGTGCGCAGCATTCCACTGGAGGATGTCATCATGACTGCATCAATTCCCCGCCGTCGTCTGGGACAGGGCCTGGAAGTGTCTGCCATTGGCCTCGGCTGCATGGGCATGTCGGATTTCTATGGCGATTCCGACCATCAACAGAATCTCGAGGTCTTACACAAAGCGCTCGATATGGGCGTCAACTTCCTCGACACGGCCGACATTTACGGGGTTGGGCGCAATGAGCAGTTGTTGGCCGAGGTGCTGGCGACGCGCCGCAGCGAGGTGGTGCTGGCGACCAAGTTCGGCAATGTGCGCGATGCCGACGGCACTTTTCGCGGTGTGTGCGGGCGGCCGGACTATGTGCTGGCTTGCTGCGATGCCAGCCTGAAGCGGTTGGGCGTCGAGCAGATCGATCTCTACTACCAGCACCGCGTGGACCCGCAAGTCCCCATCGAGGAGACGGTCGGCGCCATGCAGTCGCTGGTGACCGCCGGCAAGGTGCGCTTTCTGGGACTGTCCGAGGCCAGTGGCGCCACGGTGCGCCGAGCCGCGGCGGTAGCGCCGATCGCGGCCTTGCAGAGTGAGTACTCCTTGTGGACGCGCGAGATCGAGCAGGATGCGCTGCCGGTGTGCCGCGAACTCGGGATTGCGCTGGTGCCCTACAGCCCGCTGGGACGCGGCTTTCTGACCGGCGCCATCGCGCGGCCGGAGGATCTGGCGGCGAACGACTGGCGCCGGCACAACCCGCGCTTTCAGGCGGAGAACTTCGATGCCAACTGGGTGCTGGTCGACCGCGTACGCGCGCTGGCGCAGGAACTGGGGATCAGTGCCGCGCAGTTGGCGTTGGCCTGGTTGCTGCACCAGGGCGAGGACATCGTGCCGATTCCCGGCACGCGCAGTCTGGGCCGGCTGGCGGAGAACGCCGCAGCGGCCAGCGTCCAGCTGAGGCCCGACACGCTCGCGGCGCTGCAGGCGGTGTTGGCGGCGGTACCCATCCACGGCACCCGCTATCCGGCCGCGCACATGGGCGCCGTCAATCGCTGAGTGCAGGGGCGGCTGGCTGCGCCGCCTAGGCCAGCGGCGCCGCTGCGTTCGGGCGTGCCTGGCCGATGCTGCCGGTGCCCAGCGTCGTCGCGTTGACGTCCACACCGGCCAGCATCGCCAGGTAGCGCGCATCGGCCGGCGCATCGAAGCCGGTGTCGCCGGCCCAGGTGCGGGGATTCTCATAGGTGCCGAACAGCCAGTCCCACAGGGGCAAATCGCTGTAGTTCTTCTGGTGGTAGCCGCGCTGATGGTGGATGCAGTGGGCCTCCGGCCGCTGCACGAAATAGCCCAGCCAGCGCGGGGTGCGTACGTTCCAGTGCTGGAAGAAGGCGTTCAGGGCGCCGAGATTGCCGACGATAGCGGCCGCCCAGGGATCCAGGCCCAGCACGAACAGCGCCACCGCCGTGGGCAGGATCACGTACATGGCCAGATCCGCCGGATGCAGCAGGTTGGCCGCGTACAGGTTCAGATGGCGCGGCGCGTGATGCATCTGGTGGAACAGCCGCCACAGCAGCGGCGAGGCGTGGGTAGCCCGGTGCCAGGTGTAGGTCACCAGCGTGATCAGCAGATGCGCGATCAGCACGCTGGGCCAGAGTCCCAGCGTGTGCAGGTGCAGCAGACTGTGTGCGCGCAGCCAATCGCTGGGCAGCAGGGCGGGCAGCAGGCTGTTGACCACGCCGGCGTAGATGAACAGCGCGGCGCCGATCCAGTGCCAATGGCGGACCGCAGGAAAGGCGCGTGCTGGCCAGCGGCGCTCGATCAGCAGCATCAGGACGAAGGACAGCGGTACGGCAAGCGCAAGCAATTCGACACTGGACATGGCGGCACTCCGCGGGTGGCTGCAGGCTGTACGCGGGCCGCGCGCCATCCGGATGCAGGCTAGGCGTGCGCCGCCGGCGGCAGCCAGGTCGCGAGGCGCGCCAGCGCCAGCGGCAGACCGTTGTGCAGACCCAGCGCCCGCGCGGCCTCACGCAGGCGTGCTTGCTGGGCGCGGTCTGCCCACAGATGCTGGCAGTGCTGCGCCAGCGCGGCGGGCTCCGCCCCGACGGCCAGCACGGCCTGCTGTCTGCTCAGCTCTTGAAGGCGTGCGCGCTGATCCTGCGCCAGCGCGGCGGCCACGCAAGCAGTGCCCAGTGCGAGCGCCTGCACCAGCACGCTGCCGGCACCCAGCAGCGCCACCTGGGCACCGCCCAGCAGCGCCATCAACTGAGCGTTCGGCAGCGCGCCGACCTGCAGCAACTCGCCCTCGCGCTGCTGGCGCTCGGGTGGCCAGTCGCCGCGTACCAGGATGGTCGGCACGCCCGCTGCCGCGAGGCGCCGCCCGGCGTCGGCATACAGCGCGGCGCCCACGGCAGTGCCGCCGCCCGGACAGGCCAGCAGATAGTCGCCGGCGGCGGCGAACTGCCGCAACAGCTCGCTGCAGCCACTGGCATCGGCGGGCTCGAACAAGGTGCCGAGCGGCAGCCAGCGCGGCGCGCCGGACAGGCGCAGCAACAGCCGTTGCCAGGCGGACGGCAGCGGCGTGCGACTGATCTCCACCGACCAGTGCTCATCGATACGGCGCAATGCGCGCCAGCCAAAGCCGCGGCGGCGCGCGCTGGGACGTGAGCTCAGATAGACGACGGCGGCGCCGACCTCGCGTGCCGCCGCCAGCTGCGCGGGGCGCGCGGTGCTGTCGAACACGACCACGGAGGGCACTTGCGCGCGCAGCGCGGCGATCACCTCGGCGCTGTGGCGGGTCGGGCTGCCCGGCAGTTCGACGCGCTCGATCGCGCTGGGCCAGGCCACCCGCGCCAGCGTGGCGCCGGCGGCGAGTACGCGGATCGGCAGCTGCGGCCAGCGCTGCTGCGCTGCCAGCGCGAGCAGGCGTGCGCGCTGCAGCTCGCCGGTGCCGGCACCACCGGAGACCGGGACGAACAGCAAGCCGCCGCGCGGGTGCCCGGGCTCAGCGGGCCTCATGCGCCAGCTTCAGGAACACATCGATGACGTCCTGCCCGGTCTGGCCCGGACGCGGGCCCTCGGGGAACTGGATGCGCATGTGCTCGCGCTGCCAGTGCATCTTCGGCTCGTTGTTGCGCTTGCCGGCGCCGAAGACTTCCAGCCCCAGTGGCGACACGAAGCGATGCAGCTCGAAGAAATAGCGCTCCTGGCCATGGGTCAGGAACTCGAACACCGGCTGCGCCGATTCGGTGGCGTCGAGCGCACGACCGGCGCGCTTCTCGCGCTCCTGCACCAGTCGCACTGCGCTGCCCGCCAGCGAGACAAAGGGCTCGCTGACATTGGCGGTGTCGAGATCGGCGGCGATCAGCATCAGCCGCGCCGGCCGCGCGTAGCGCGCATCGCCATCGGACTCCAGCTCGCGCAGCCGCAGTGCCAGCTTGGGCGCCAGCGAGCCGCCCGAGGACGCCATCTCGGCGGTGTTGAAGGGGCTGGGCGAGGCCGGCCGCGCATCGAAGGTGGAGCCGGCGATCATCAGGCCCAGGCACAGATAGAACTCGCGATCCTGCTCGCGCGAGTAGCCGGCGGTATCGAGGATGCGAAAGGTTTCAGCGATGCTGGCGCGCTCGTTGGCGCCGATATCGCGCCAGAAGGCGATGGCCTCGCGCTGGCGCAGATCGTGGCAGGTGGCGAACAGCGCCAGCAGCAGCCAGTCACTGGCCTCCAGCGCGCGCCAGCCCAGCTGCAGGCGCACCCGCGCCAGCCGGCCGTTGAGCAGCTCCAGCGCGTGTTGCTCGTTGTGATACTCGTGCAGATCGCCGCCCCAGCTGCCATGCCGCGTGGCCATGCGCACGAAGCTGAGCGCCAGCGCGTCCTGGGTGCGCTTGAGCAAGGGCTGCAGCTCGGGGCCAAAGGTGGCGAGGAAGGACTGCCCCAGTTCCTGCATCACCGCGATCAAATCCGGCCGGCGCTCGCGCAACTGCGTCGCCGCCTGCGCCACCGTGCGCACGCGCACCTCGGCCGCATCCGCCGGGAACTGAGCGTCCAGATCGAAAAGCGCCGCCGCAATCTCGGCTGCCATAAGTTTCCCCGACCTCGTGGGAGGCGTCGGGTCTGAGTATACGTTCAAGGCGGAGGGCACGAGGGGCGAGGAGCAGCGCTTGCGCGGCACCGCCGCGCGCTGCCCGGAGCGCCCGGCGGCTATGCCGACGGGCCGGATCGAGGGCACGAGGGCACGAGGGCACGCAACAGCGCGAGGGCACGAGGGCACGAGGGCACGAGGGCACGAGGGCACGCAAAGGCGAGAGGGGAGAGTGGCGGCGTTTGCGCGGCACCGCCGCGCGCCGACACGAGCGCCCGGCAGCGATGCCGACGGGCCGGATCGAGGGCACGCAAGAGCACGAGGGCACGCTCAAGCAAGGCGGAGGGCACGAGGGCACGCAAAAGCTTGAAGCCAAGAGCGACGCGCTAACGTGGTCGTCTGGTCATTTACTCATGAGCTTGGTCTGCGAGCCTTTTCGTGCCCTCGTGCCCTCGTGCCCTCGTGCTCTTGCGTGCCGTCAGGCCTTATCGCCCAACATTCCCGGCAGGCGCCTGTGGAGGGCGCGTAGCAGGTGGGCGCTGGCTTGGGCGGTGACTTGGTCGGCGTCGGCGTTGGCGTCGATCAGTCGGGCGTAGGGCAGGGCGGCGAAGCCGAGATAGGTCTGCCGGCAATGCAGCAGCGTGGCGCTGGCCTCAAAAGCGTTCGGGCGGTCGCCGCGGGCGTTGATGCGGGCGATGCCCAGAGCCGGGTCCAGATCCAGGATCAGCAGCAGGTCGGCGGGCGGGGCGATGGCCTCGTTGTCGCGCTGTATCTGTGCGGGGTCGAGGCCGGCGGCGCCCTGGTAGGCGATGCTGCTGTAGTAGTAGCGATCGAGGATCACCACGGCACCACGCTGCAGCGCCGGACGGATCAGGTTCTGCACGTGATCGGCGCGATCGAGCAGCAGCAGCCGATGCTCCTCTTCCGGCGCCAGCCGCGCCTGCGCCGCGCTTTCGCGCAGCTGGCGGCCGTAGGGGCCGTAGGTAGGCTCGCGGCTGCACACGGCCTCCAGCCCCAGCGCCTCGCACAGCAGCTGCAGGCGGCGGATCTGGGTGGATTTGCCGGCGCCGTCGATGCCTTCCAGCACCAGCAGCAGGCCACCGGGAATGCGCTGTGTGCTCATGCGTGCGGTGTCACCTGGTCCAGATGTTCCAGCTCGCGGCTGAGCGCCTCGGGCGAGCGCGTGTAGCCGGCCAGCAGGCGGTAGTAGGCGGGCACCACGAACAGCGTCAGCAGCGTCGAGACCGCGACGCCGGCGACGATCACCAGGCCTATGGTGAAGCGGCTGTTGGAGCCGGCGCCGGCGGCGAACACCAGCGGGATGGCGCCCACCGCGGTCGACAGGCTGGTCATCAGGATCGGGCGCAGGCGCAGGATGCTGGCTTCGATGATCGCCTCGTGCACGCTGCGGCCGGTGTCGCGCAGCTGATTGGCGAACTCGACGATCAGGATGCCGTTTTTGGTGGCGATGCCGATCAGGATGACGATGCCGACCTGGCTGTAGAGATTCAGCGTGGCGCCCAGCGGGTTCCAGCCGAACACTGGCGCCAGTTGCCCGAAGCCGAACAGCGCCAGTAGTGCGCCGAGTACCGCCAGCGGCACCGTCAGCATGATCACGAAGGGATGCACGAAGCTCTCGAACTGCGCGGCGAGCACCAGGAACACCACCAGCATGGCCATGCCGAAGGTCAGCAGCACGGTGCCGCCGGCCTGCTTGAGATCGCGCGATTCGCCGCGGTAGTCGAACTGCGCGGTGTTCGGCAGTTCCTCGCGGGCGATCGCTTCCAGCGTGTCGAGTGCCTCGCCCAGCGTGTAGCCGGGCGCCAGTCGCGCGCTGATGGTGATGGCGCGCAGGCGGTTGAAGCGCTGCAGCTGACCGGCGTCGGCGATCTCGGTGAAGGTGACCAGATTGCCGAGCGGAATCAGCTCGCCGCTGCGCTCGCTGCGCACGTACAGATTGCTCAAGTCGGAGGGGTCGGAACGGTCCTCGCGGCCGGCTTGCAGCACCACGTCGTACTCCTCGCCGTCGCGCTCGAAGGTGGTGACGCGGCGCGAACCCAACATCGATTCCAGCGTCGAGCCGATCGCTTCCACCGACACGCCGAGGTCGGCGGCGCGGGCGCGGTCGACCGCCAGTCGCAGCTGCGGACGGGTCTCTTTGTAGTCGCTGTCGACGCCGATCAGTCCCGGCACTTTCTCGGCGCGCGCGATGATCAGATCGCGCCATTCCGCCAGCGTTTTGAAGTCCGGGCCGCCGATCACGAACTGCACCGGCGTGCCGCCACCGCCGCCGCGCGACAGGCCGGTGCGCATGGTCACCTGCGAGCGCACGCCGGGAATCTCGTCGAGCACCTTCTGCAGCTTGCCCTGCAGCTCGAAGGCCGACGGGCGCTCGTCCCAGGGCTTCAGGAACAACAGCGCCTGCGCCGTGTGCATATCCTCGCTGGTGGCGCCACCGAAGCCGCGCGGCGCGCGCACGATGACGCGCGTGGCCTCGCCGTCCTCGATCATCTTGAGCAGCGGCGCTTCCACCTTCAGCGCCTGCTGCACGGTGTAGTCATAGCCGGCGCCTTCGGGGCCGTTCACCGTGATGAAGAAGGAGCCCTGATCCTCCGCCGGCGTCAGTTCCTTCGGCGTCCACACATACAAGAAGCCGCTGGCGACGATGGCGCCCAGCACCAGTGCGCCGAGCAGCGCGCTGCGCTGCACGCTGCGCTCCAGCATGCGCCGATAGCCGTCTTCCACGCGCCGGAACAGCCGGTCCACCGCCAGCGCCAGGCCGGTATGGCCGTCGCTTTTGACCAGCAGTTTGGAGCACATGGTGGCCGACAGCGTCAGCGCGATCAGCGCCGAGATCGCCACCGAGGTCGACAGCGCCACGCCGAGTTCGCGGAACAGCACGCCGAGGTTGCCCTGCAGGAAGGCGATCGGCAGAAACACGCTGACCAGCACGGCGGTGGTGGCGATCACCGCGAACGCCACTTGGCGCGTGCCGCGCTGGGCGGCGACCAGCGCCGGTTCGCCCAGATCCACGCGGCGCTGACAGTTCTCCAGCACGACGATGGCGTCGTCGACGACCAGACCGATACACAGCACCAGCGCCAGCAGCGTGATCAGATTGATCGAAAAACCAAAGGCATACAGGCCGATGAAGGTGCCGATCACGCAGATCGGAATGGTCACCGCCGGCACCAGCGCCGCGCGCCAGCTGCCGAGGAACAGGTAAATCACCGCAATCACCAGCAGCATGGTGATGGCGAGCGTGAAATAGACCTCGTGGATGGCCGAATCGATGTACGTGGAGGTGTCGAAGGCCACCACCAGATGCATGTCCTTGGGCAGCGTTTGCGACAGCCGGTCGACTTCCTCGCGCACCGCGCGCGCCACCGCGACGGTGTTGGCGGTCGACTGTTTGACCACGCCCATGCCGATCTGCGGCGTGCCGTTGCCGCGGATCAGATTGCGCCGCTCCACCGAGCCCAGTTCGACTTTGGCGACTTCGCCCAGGCGCACCACGTGGCCGTCGCTGCCCTTGCTGATCGGCAGCGCGGCGAACTGTTCGGGCTCGCGGTAGCTGCGCGCAATGCGCACGCTGAAGTCGCGCTGGGTGGCTTCCAGCGAGCCCGCCGGCAGCTCGACGTTCTCGCGGCGCAGCGCACTGGCGACGTCCTGCACGGTCAGCCCGCGCGCGGCCAGCGCCTCGCGGTCCAGCCAGATGCGCATGGCGTAGCGCTGGCGCCCACCGACGGTGACATTGGCCACGCCTGGCAGCGTGGACAGGCGATCGACCATGTAGCGCTCGGCGTAATCGGACAGCGCCAGCATGTCCAGGCTGTCGCTGGCGAAGTTCAGCCACAGAATCGGCTGCGCGTCGGCGTCGATCTTAGCCACCTGCGGCGGATCGATCTCCAGCGGCAGCTGACCGCTGACGCGGCTGACCGCATCGCGCATGTCATTGGTGGCGGCTTCCAGATCGCGCCCCAGCACGAACTGCACGGTGACCGAGGAGCGCCCGTTCTCCGACTGCGACTGGATGGTTTCGATGCCCTCGATGCCGCTGACGGCGTCCTCGATGATCTGCGTGATGCGGGTTTCGATCACCGCCGCCGAGGCGCCGCGATAGGTGGTGCTGACCGAGACCACCGGCGGATCCACATCAGGCAGCTCGCGCAGCGGCAGATTCAGAAAGGAGGCGATGCCGCAGACGATCAGCAGCAGGCTCATCACCGTCGCCAGTACCGGCCGGCGGATCGACAGATCGGACAGGACCATGGCGTGCGCCTCGTTTAGCTGGCGGGGGTGGTGGCGGGGGCGAGCACGCTGACCGGCGCGCCGTTGCGCACTCGCACCAGCCCGTCGGTGATCACGCGGTCGCCCTCGTTCAGACCGTCGAGGATTTCGACCTCGCCCGGGCGACGCTTGCCGATGCGCACATCCACTTCCTCGGCCTTGTTATCGGCGCTGACGCGGTAGACGAACATGCGATCGCGCACCGCCGATACCGAGACCTCGGGAATGGTCAGCGAGTCGCGCGGGCGGTTCAGCACTTCCACGCTCATCAGCATGCCGGGCTTGAGGCGGCGCTCGGGGTTGGGCAGTTCGGCGCGCACCTGGATCGAGCGCGTGATCGGATCGACGCGCGAATCGAGCGAGGTGACGACACCGGTGAACTGCTGATCCGGCCACGCGGCGCTGCGCGCTTCGATGGTCTGCCCGGCTGCGAGCGCCGCCAGGAAGGTCTCCGGCACCGAGAAATCCAGCTTGATCACCGAGATGTCGTCCAGCGTGGTGATCACCGTGCCGGGCTGCACCAGTGTGCCGGGGCTGACCGTGCGGAAGCCGAGCACGCCAGCGAAAGGCGCGGTGATCACGCGATCCGACAGGCGCACGCGGATCGCCTCCATGCGCGCCTTGGCGGAGTCGCGCGCCGCCAGCTGCTGGTCCACCTGCGACTGCGTGACCGTGCCCTGCTTCACGAGCCCACGCAGCCGCTCGTACTGCTTCTCGGCCTCGACATAGGCGGCTTGCGCTTCCTTGAGCTGCGCCACCTCGGTGCGATCGGTCAGCTCGACCAGCACGGCGCCGGTCTCTACCAGCTGGCCGTCACTGAAATTCACCCGGGCCACGGTCTCGGCGGTCTTCGCCGTCAAGGTGACCGACTCGTTGGCGTGGGTGGTGCCGAGCGCCAGGATGCGATCCACCCAGGGCGTTTTCTGCGCGGTTTCGACCATCACCGGCTGCGGTTTGGCGGCAGCGGCGGCTGGCGGCGGGGCCGGCTGCGAGCAGGCCGCCAGCGCGGCCAGGGTGAGGACACAGACGGACCGGGACAGACGCATCGGAACACTCCGGCAAGCACCAACAAAGGACCGCCGAGTCTATCGCCTGCAGGCGTGCAGGGACCGCAAGCAAGGTCAACTCGGCGCAGCGCAGCCTCGTCCTGGCGACGCCCGCGGGCACGTCGGCGCAGGCGGCTATGCTCGGCGCTTTGCAGCGGGAGGGCGGCGATGGGCCAGGGCACGCACGAGTTTCAGGACGATCCGCGCAACGCCGAGGTGCTGATCCACGTCAACGGCGTGCTGCGACCGCGCGCCGAGGCGGTGGTGTCGGTGTTCGATTCCGGCTTCGTGCTGGGCGATGGCGTCTGGGAAGGGCTGCGCGTGGTCGGCGGCCACCCGGTGTTCCTGGAGGCGCACCTCGATCGTCTGTACGAAGGCGCACGCGCCATCCTGCTCGACATCGGCCTCGATCGCGCCGCGCTGACCGCAGCGATCTACGCCACGCTGGCCGCCAATCAGATGCACGAGGGCGTGCATATCCGGCTGATGGTCACCCGCGGCATCAAGCGCACGCCCTACCAGGACCCGCGTGTCTGCATCGGGCCGGCGACCATCGTCATCCTGCCCGAATACAAAGAACCGCTGCCGGCGGTGCTGGAGCGCGGGCTGACGCTGCACACCGTGCACGTGCGCCGCGGCTTTCCGGATGTGCAGGACCCGAAGCTCAACAGTCACAGCAAACTCAATTGCATCACTGCCTGCATCCAGGCCTACACCGCCGGCGCCGACGAAGCCTTGATGCTGGATCCGCACGGCTTCGTCGCCACCTGCAATTCCACCCATTTCTTCATCGTCCGCCGCGGCCAGGTCTGGACCTCCAGCGGCGACTACTGCCTGGGCGGCATCACCCGCGCCAACGTGCTGGCGCTGTGCGCGGCCCATGGCATCCCGGCCTTCGAGCGCAATTTCAGCCTGACCGAGGCCTACAGCGCCGACGAGGCCTTCGTCACCGGCACCTTTGCTGGCCTGGTGCCGGTCAACGCCATCGACGGACGGGTGCTGGGATCGGCGCGGCCGGAAGGGCGCACGATGATCCAGCGCCTGCAGGGGTTGTATCGTCAGTGCGTCGCCCAGGATGTGGCCCAGCGCGGAGCCCAAGCATGAGTGTGCCGATGCGGATCGCGATGTGGTCGGGGCCGCGCAATATCTCCACCGCGATGATGCGCGCCTGGGAGAACCGCGGCGATTGCGTGGTCAGCGATGAGCCGCTGTACGCGCACTACCTCGCCGCCACCGGCGTCGACCATCCCGGGCGCGAGGAGGTGATCGCCACCGGCGATACCGACTGGCGGCGCGTGGTCGCCGCACTGACCGGCCCGATCCCTGACGGCCAGCCGCTGTGGTACCAGAAGCATATGTGCCACCACCTGCTGCCCGGCATGGATCTCGACTGGATCGATGCGCTGCACAATGTGCTGCTGATCCGCGATCCGGCGGATGTCGTCGCTTCCTACCTGCGCACGCGCGATCAGGTGACGGCAGCCGACATCGGCATTCCGCAGCAAGCGGCCTTGTATCAGCACCTGTGCGAACGCGGCACGCCGCCGCCGATCGTCGACGCCGGCGAGTTCCTGCGCGCCCCCGCCGCGCACCTGCGCGCGCTGTGCGATCGCCTCGGAATTCCGTACACCACGCGCATGCTCCACTGGCCCGCCGGCCCGCGCGCCAGTGACGGCATCTGGGCCAAACACTGGTACCACGCGGTCTGGCAATCCACCGGCTTCCAAGCCGCCGAGCGCGAAAGCCGCGAGCTCAGCCCCGCCGCCGCCGACGTCGTCGCCCACTGCCAGCCACTGTACGCGCGGCTGTACGCGGAGCGTTTGCGGGCTTGAAGAGCACGAGGGGAGAGCTGCGGCGCTTGCGCGGCACCGCCGCGCGCCGCAGCGAGCGCCCGGCGGCTACGCCGACGGGCCGGATCGAGGGCACGCAGACGCGCGAGGGCTGGGCAGACCGCGCGCTGGAGGGCGCCGCTCCTGCGGCGCTGCTGTTGAACGCTGACGCGCCCTCATCCGGCCCTGCGGGCCACCTTCTCCCGGCGGGAGAAGGATTCAAGCCCGCGCGCTGGGCTGGCTACGTTCCCCAAAAACCAGCCCCACCGCTGCCGACGTCGTCGCGCCATGCCACCCGCTGTACGCGTGGTTGCATGCGCAGCGTTTGCGGGCTTAAACGGCAAGATAGCAAGCCACTACGGAGCGTAGAGGCGGGAACTCGTAGGGTAATTCACGATTGCGCGGCTCGACTGATTGTGTGCCAAGTTCAGATTATTAAGATGAAACGATTCCGTTCAATAGATTCGCTCTCGCTAGACCCAGCACAACGTTCATTTGCTGATTGTGGGAGGTTCCTTCCTTGCCTTTCGCCAACTTCAGGGCCTTGGTCCAGAGTAACTTTTCGTCGATCTCCGAAGCGCTACCGACAAGCCGAAGGATCTTAACGGCAGCAATTGCATACTGCGCGTTCTGGCTCTCCATCGCTCCATTCAAATGTCCGCCTGGCACGTCCCTTATCAAACCTGCGGCGCAAAGGCCAAGAAACGATGCTTTCGGGCACCCTTTCTCCTGTAGGTCGCGCGAGGGCAATAAGCGCTTTGCTGAATCTTCCCAAGCGGCATGCGGAAGAGCGCCTGTTTCGCGGATTTGTATCGCAGCGTCTATGGCGACGTTATCGAAACCTGACATTTTCGTTCTCTTGGGTTTAGGTAGTGGCCCGGACTCCGTCCGAATGCATTGACGCGAACACCGCGCTATGGAGAGCTTCCATAATGACACTAGTTAAGCGGTAGCCAGTATCGTACGCGCGTCCACTGGTGGATTGCAAGTCACGCTGGATTCCGGCGTTGTGGGTCGCAAGAATCTGATCTGTTTCAGAAAGATGTTCAGAATAGGATCTGCATCGATCATGATTCGTTTTGATTGCCTGCTGTGATGCGTGCTGATCCTGGGTCAGAGCACGAGCAAGGCTACGGTGTGTGCATCAGGTTGCTGCTGCAGCCACGCGGATCTCACACGCGCCGCAGGTCGCCCCCCGCCCAATCAAGCGCGAACTGTCGTCGGGACTACCCAAACAAACGCGCGCTCTCCTCAGTGCTGAGGTGCAGGCCGTAGACGGTGGTCAGCAGGGTGTGCAGCTGGGCGGCGCTGTCGATGGGGCTGACGGTCTCGCCGTTGGCGTCGATGACGCTGTGGCTGCGGTTGCGCAGGGCGTAAATGCAGTGGTCATCGATGCGCGAGGCCACCAGGTGGTTGACGAAGGTGGCGTCAGGGTGGCGGTGGGAATAGAAGTGGCCGAGTTCGCAGTCGGCCTGGCTGTAGCGGCTGCGCTCGAAGCGGTACAGCGTGTAGGGCGCGCCCTGGTGCAGCGTTTGCAGCAGCCACTCGCCGGGCAGGCCGGCGGCGATCCAGTAGGCGCGGCCGTTGCGCACGCAGTGCCTGCCATCGAGGGCGACAGGCAGTGGCGGGCCGAGTGCGCCGAAGCCGACGTCGACCAGCCAGTGGCGGCCGTCGAGTTCGAGTTCGCTGATCCGGTGGGTCAGCCCGGGCATGACGTCGCGGTTGTTGAGCACCCGCGCCAACCGCAGCTGCACGGCATAGCCCAACTGCTGCAGCACCGCGTACAGCAAGCCGTTGTGCTCGAAGCAATAGCCGCCGCGGCGACGCAGCACGATGCGCTCGTACAGCGCCGCCGGGTCCAGCGGCAGCGGGTCGCCGAGGCGCGGGCCGAGGCTGGCGAACGCGTACTGCGCGACGTGGCGACGAACGATCTCGGTCAACAGCGCCATGCCGGGCGGGGCGCGGCTGAGATCCAGAGAGCGCAGATAGGCGTCGGTGAGGGCGTCGAGGTCCACGGCAATGCCAGTAGGGCAGGCGCGTCGACGCTAGCCGATCGCCGGCCGCGCGTCTGCCGCCCTGCCGCAAACATGTGATCCGGCGGCTGGCGGCGCTCTCTAAGCTGCTGATCGAGGCGGCCGTGTGGCACGGCCGCGCCGCGGCGAGGCGGCGATCTGGACGGGAGTGGATATGAAGGCGATGGACGCGCGCTGGCGCATGCTGCTGGCAGCAGGACTGATCAGCATGGGCACGCCAGTGCTGGCGCAAACGCTGAACTGGGGCGAGTTCACGGCGGCACCGAGCTTCGGCGCCGGCAGCACGCAGAGCACGCAGACCCATGTGGCCTCGATTCCGGGCGGCGGTCGCGGCAGCGGCGCGGCCTTGCTGCAGCTCAGCGTGGCGGGCGGCACGGCGGCCTGGAACGGCTACGGCATCGGTCGCAATGATGATGGCTACTATCCGGGTCCCAACCAGCCGCTGCCCGGCATCACTTTCACCAACGGCGGTCCCGGCTACGGCGGCGGCATACCCGATCTGGCGGTGGTCTCCTTTGCCAATGGCTACCAACTGGCCGGCGCGCCGGCCGGGACGCCCGCACCGGCGTCGGATCGCAATGCGCTGTACTTCGATGCCGGGGACGGCACGACCACTACCGCGGCATGGGACTTCAGCGGCCTGATTGGCGGCTCGCTGCCGGCTGGGTCCTGGCTGTTCCTGGATGGCGTCGATCAGGGCGAACGCATCGTGCTGAACGGGCCGCCGGGCTGGATAGCCGATGTGCGCGCCGGCGATTCCACGCTGCCGCGGCCGCCGCCGCCCATTCCCCTGCCGATCCAGGTCGCCAACCCGACCTTTCCCAGCTGCACGCCGGGGCTGACGCAGACGGCGACTACGCTGCAGCTGGACGGTCGCTACGGTGACATCAGCCTGCCGGTGCCGGGCTGCTCGAACACGCCGGTGCCGGTGCCGGGGCAGACGGTGGGCTACACCAAGGGCATCGACGCGGTCGGCATCTGGGTGCGCACGGCGATCGATCTCAGTAGCCTCAGTCTGACCGCCATCGATGCCGATCCCAGCACCAGCAATGGCATGGGTGGCTACACCGGCCCGGACAACAACTACTTTCTCGGCCTGGGCGTGATCGCGTTGACGCAGCCGCCGGTGCAGGTGCCGGCGCTCGGCGATCCCGCGCTCGGCATGCTCGCGCTGCTGTTGCTGCTGGTGGCGCTGGTTGCTCGCCCCGTCCGTCCATGAGCGCGCGCGGCTGTGCTGTCCTCGCCTTGTGGGCGGGGCTGTGGCTGGCGTCGGGTGCACGGGCGCAGGAGCCCGCCTGCGCGGCGCTGCCGGAGCCCGGTCGCAGCTGCGTCGACCTGATTCTGGTGCCACCGAGCCCGACGGGCCTGGGACGCACCGGCAGCGGCGGCTTCGGCAGCGACAACGAGCCGGGTAACGACAGCGGCGCCAGCAATCATGTGATCCGTACGCTGGACCTGCTCAGCTACGAGCTGCGCTATCGCGTTCTGCATCAGCCGGCGACAGCGGTGCGCATCGAGTTCCTGCTGCCGGCGGCGATGGACTACGCCGAGCCGCCGAATCCGGGCTTCGGCGGCGCGCCGATCCCGTCCTGGTGTCTGGCCGGTTCCTCGCTGAGCGGTCAGCAGCTGCGCTGCGAACTTGGAAACCTGCCCGACGGCAGCACGCGCAATCTGGCGCTGCTGGCGCGGCCACGTTTTGGTACGCCGGATGGCAGCGTGCAGCGTCCGGCCTTCTCGATCAGTGCGCAGAACCAGCAGTCCAGCGGCCCGGTGCAGCGCAGCGGCTATCAGGACGCGCTGACCGAGCTCGATCTCGTGTGCAGGGAAAGCCGCCTGGGCGCCAGCGTGACACTGTCGCCCTGTGCCGACATCGTGTCGGCGGCGGCGCGCTTCGACCTCGAATTCTCTGGCTACGCCAGCACCAATCTGCTGGATCGCGGCGCGCGCGGCCCGCAAATCCATCAACCCGCGCTGGCGGCGAGCTTCCCGACGGTGATCGCCCCAGCCGGCCGGCGCGGCTACACCTTGGCCTTCCCGATCGCCTTCGCTTTGCCCGGCGAGGGCGTGGGCGGCGCGCCAGCGAGCGGCGTGGGACCGATCACACTGACCCAGCGATTGCGCAACAGCGACGGTCTGGCCGGCTTTGGCGAGCTGGTCGGCTGCGGCATCAATGGCAGCACCGATCCCATCCCCAACGGCCTGCAGATGCCGGCCGGCTGGGCGGTGGGCAGCACCCAGGCCACGCCCTTGCGCGCGGTCTTCCATCCCTTTGGAACCATCGGCCTCGGCGGCTCGAACAGCAGCAACGCGGCGGTCAATTCCGGCACCATCCAGTGCAGTCAGAGCGCAGCTGGCGGCGACATCACGCTACAGCTGACGCCGGCGCCCAACACCTTCGATCCCGGTGGCTTTCCCCGCTTCCAGGTGGATGGTCAGGTGTCGCCGCGCCAGTACGTGCTGGTGGCGATGGTGATCGTGTTCTACCCGGCCGAGCCGGTGCTGCTGCCGATCCAGGGCGGCACTGGCGATGGTTCGGTGACGGTGCGCCACGATCTCGGCGTGCTGCAGGCCGGCGCGCTGCGCGCTTTCAGCCTCGGCGGGATCGACGAGCCCGATGGCGCCGCGATCAACGATGGCTTCGGCGCGGTCGGGCAGTACGATGACGACAACAACAACTTCAGCATCGCCACGCTGGACGCCGGCGCCGGGCGCTATCAGAAGACCTGGCGCAACCCGCGCCGCGACACGCTGGCGCAGGGCTACGAGTACTGCCTCAAGGATGCGTCCGATCCGGTGTGCCGGCACGGCTATGCCTTTCCGGGCAGCAATCTGGCCGCCGAGTTCGTCTACAGCAACCTGGGCTTCGACGAGTACAGCAACGCGCAGTTCTGCGACGAGTGGGACGCTACTCGCACGCAGTTGCGCAAGACCTTCGATCCGCTGGCGCAATCGATCGAGCTGCCGGCGGATGGCGCGCTGTTTCTCGATCTGGGCGGCGCCAACGCCACGCCGGCGGGGCTGAACAGCGCCGGCTACACGGTGGAGGTCAGCAGCGATCCGGGCAGCGTGCCGAACATCGACTGGCAGCCCACCGAACCCGCGCGCAGCGACGCGCGCAGCCAGTTGTCGGCGCCCGAATGCAGCAGCGGCAACTGGGTGTCGGCCAGTCTGCCGCCGGTGCTGCAATCCGGTCGCCAGCGCATCGATCTGCCACCGGCACTGGAGAGTCCGCCGGGCAGCGGGCGCTATCCCAGCATCCGCCGTGTGCGCCTGCGCGCCAACCAGTTGGCCCCATTCATCACCGTCGGTCTGGTCGGCAGCTACGAGGTGCTGAGTCAGACACCCGGCACGCGGCTGCCCAATCGCACTGCCTTCCGCTTCGGCAACGAGTCCTTGTGGCGCTATGCCGAGAATGATCACGCCATCGTGCGCAGCGCCGATACCAGCATCAGCATGACGGCCAGCGCCAATGTGACGACCGGACAGACTGGGCCGCTGACCAGCATCGGCTACGGCGAGGTGTTTGAAACCACGCTGAGCACGCGTTTCACCAGCGGCGATGGCGCGCCGCCGGCGGTGAGCACGCCGCTGATCGTCAAGAGCTATCTGCCGGCGACGCTGGACTACGTGGCTGGGTCGGCGGCGCCGGCGCTGCACGTGCCGCCCTACGCCGGCAGCAATCCCGAGACCGGGCAGCCGGCGCAGGTGCTGGAATGGCGCTTTGCCAACCCGGTCCCGGGCCTGTCGGTGCCGGATATTCGCTACCTCGCGCAGCTCGCGCTGGGCGCCGCGAACAACGTCAACGTACACAGCTCGGCCACGGTGGAGCACGCGCTCGACCCGAGTCCGCTGTTCGAGCCCGGTGCGCTGGGCTCGGCCGAGGATCGCCTGGCCTTTCAGGACCTCCGCGCCGTGGTGCCGGTGGGGCTGTTGCTGTCCAAGGTCAGTACCACGCCCTTCATCGACGCCAACGGCACGCAGTCCTACACGCTGCGCTATGCCAACAGCGCGGGCGCGCCCTTCGCCGCGCTGCGGCTGATCGATGTGTTGCCCTACAACGGCGATGCGGTGAACACCGCCAACGCCTACAGCGGCAGCCTCGCCGGCGGCAGTCTCGGGCCGACTGCGCCCGAGTACGCGCTGTACTACTCGACTACCGCGCCGACGGCGATCAATCGCAATCCCAACTGCGTGTCCAACGGCGGCAGCCTGCCCGATGGCAGCGGCGCGTGTCCGGCGGCCGGTGCCAGCTGGGTGGCGAGCAGCAGCGGCAGTCTGCCGACCGGCGTCACCGCCGTGCGCATCGACGATGGCAACGGCATCGCCGCCAACAGCGTGCAAAGCCTGACGCTGACCCTGCAGACCGCCGGCAACCTGCCGGGCGATGTGTACGAGAACAGTCTGTCCGCGGTGGCACCGGGCGAATCGCTGGTACTGGTCAGCGCCAAGGCGCAGGTGCGCGTGCCGGCAGGCGAGTTGCGCGCCTATGTGTACGCCGATCTCGACAGCTCGGCCTCGCCCACGCCGGCCGATCAGGGCATCGGCGGCGTCACGCTGACGCTGACCGGGACCGATCGCCAGGGCCGCGCGATCGAAGTGGTCACGCGCACCGTGGACACGTTTTCTGCCACCAGCACGGTGATCGATCTGCGCATCAACGGCGGACCGGTGCAGAGCCTGACCTGCCCCTCGGCGCTGCGCATGCGCCTCGGCGAGGCCTACCTGTGCCGGCTGCCGAGCGCCAATGCAGCCGGATACACGCTGCGCGAAACCCAGCCGGCCGGCTACCAGGACCGCAACGAAACGCTGGGACAGCTGCAAAGCGGCGGTTTCCCCGGCGTGCTCGGCAACGATGTGTTCACCGGCATCGCGCTGACCAACGATCTGAGCACCGGCGCCGGGGATCTGGGCACGCAATACGCCTACGGCGAAGCGCCGCTCTACGCCCCGGTCAGCGGACGGGTGTATCAGGAGAACAGCAACCCGCTGAACACGCTGGACGACGACGAGCCCGAGGATCCGGGCATCGTCACCGAGATCAGCCTGCAGTGCGCCCCGGCCTACAGCGCCAGCCTGCCCTCGGGCCAGGACGGCAATTACTACTTTGCGCAGGTGCCGGTGGACAGCGATTGCGTGATCACCGAGACCCAGCCGGCGGGCTACTTGAACGCCTACAACACCCGCGGCGGCGGCGCCACGGGCGACACCGGCGGCGCCGGCAGCGGCAGCGTCGCCAGCACGATCAGCCTGCGCGTGCCGCTGGCCGGCAGCGGCGGCAACAACTTCGCCGAGTACCGCAACACTGACACCGTCAGCAGCATCAGTTGCGTCAATCCGGCACCGCTGGCGGGCGAGGCCATGGTGTGCGAGGCCACCTGCAGCAATCTGGGCCCCAGTGTGGCGCTGACCATGGGCTGCCAGATCCTCGACGCGCAGGCGCTGCCGAACGCGCAACTGATCGGCTGTACGACGGTCAATCGAGTGACGGTCGGTGGGACCGTCAGTTGCCTGCTGCTGTTCGACATGCCGCCCGGCACGCTCACGCTCAATGCCGGCTCCAGCGCGCTCAACGACGTCAACGGCGGCAATGACCCCCGCGCCGGCAACAACCCCAGTCGCATCAGCCTGGGCAGCCCGCTGCGCGAGGTGCCGATATCACCCTGGAGTTCCGCGCTGCTGCTCCTGCTGCTCGGCGGCCTGGCCGCCCGGCGCGCCGGACCGGGCTAGGGAACCTGTTGCCAAACATGGTGTGTGGGCAAGAGCGGGGCGGGGGGCAGGGGTCAGGGGACCAGCACTGCAGCGCTTGTTTGGCACTGTCGCAGTACGGTTTGCTGAGCGAGTAAGCGCGCCAAGGGCGAGGCAGGGGTTCGGAATCAGTATCGCGGCCGCGACGGCGGCTGATTCGGTCTCCAGTGGGGGTGAGGGCCGACGGCTTGCGGCGCGTCGGCCCGAACGCCTGCGAACTGTTTCGCAGGCCGGAGGGTCCGCTATTCAGCCCCGTCCCGACGGGTAGCGGCCACACTCGTCCGCCGCCTCAAAGCGGTCCTAGTCCAGAGAGCCGGGCCGGGGCTGCGGACCGCGCTTGGCGGCAGACGATTCTGACTCGCAACGCGCCTCACGAGACCTGTTCAGAGTCCCTGTCTCGCCTTCGGCGCGCTTACTCGCTTCGCAAACTGGCGAGTTCCGCGTCCCGCATCCCGCGACCCGCGACCCGCGTCCCGCGACCCGCGACCCGCGTCCCGGGTCCCGGGTCCCGACCCCTGACCCCGCTTCTGCCGCCTACGCGTGAGCCTGCTCACGGAGTGCGGGCGCGGCCGGCGCCGCCTCCTGCAGCAGTTGCTGCTCGCGCGGGCTGGCGTAGTCGCGGTCCCAGGCGGCGACTTTGGGTGCCATCAGCGCGTGCCACAGCGGCGGGATCAGCGCGATGACGATGGTGGTCAGATAGCCGTTGATCATCATCGGCGCGTCGGGATAGGGGCGCAGATCCTGGTAGGCCACCTCGCCCTGCGCGTGGTGGTGTGAATGGCGCGTCAGGTTGAACATCGCCCAGGAGCTGACGCGGCAATTGGTGTTCCAGGAGTGGCGCGGCTGCACCGGCTCGGCGGGGTCGCGCACCAGTCCGTAGTGCTCCATGTAGTTGACGATCTCCAGCAGCGCTTTGCCCCACAGCGCGCAGGCGCTGAACCACAGGGCGCCGGTGATGCCGGCCAGCGCATAGGCCGCGAGCAGCAGCGTCAGGCTCATCGCATAGCCGCGCAGCAGGGCGTTGTGCACGCCCAGCACCGGCAGCCCGCGCTTGCGCAAGCGCGCGGCCTCGATCTGCCAGGCGCTCACATTGCCGCGCCAGGTGGACACCAGGATGTGCCAGTACACCGAGCGCCCGCGCGGCGCTGTGGCCGGGTCGTGGCGGGTGGCGACATAGCGGTGATGGCCGTACACATGCTCGATGGCAAAAGCGGCGTCGTAGCTGTAAGCCAGCAGCCAGCGACCGATCAGCAGCGAGACCCGATCCCAGGTGCGATGGGTGAGTTCGTGGGCGGGGATGGTGCCGATCATGCCGATCATCAGGCCGGTGAGAATCAGCCCCGACAGATGATGGCCGGTGCTGGTGGCCGCGCGTGCGGCGAGCGCATCAAAGCCGGTCCAGTGCTGGATCCAGGCGCCGAGGCCCAAAGGATCGCCCGGCGCCACCGTCCAGACCGAGACCAGCACGATCAGCGTCAGCAGCGGCAAGGCCATCCACAGCTGCACCGTCAGCAGGCGCGGGTGCTTGAAGGCCGGGGTGCGGGTGTCGTCGCCGCTGAGCGCATCGCCCAGCATGTACAGCGCCAGCACGCCCAACAGTCCAGCCGTGGTGTAGATGCCGCCGGCCAGCAGCGAGACCAGCGCGTAGGCGCCGATGGCGTGGAACAGGAAGTACTTGGCGTAATCCAGCCAGTGCGCCGATGTGCGCGGCGCGTCCGGGCTGCTGAAACGGTCGGCATGGATCGCGCCCGCTGACACGCCCAGACGCCGCAGCGCGCTGCTGACGCCATCCACCAGGCGCGGCGAGCCGCACACATAAGCGTGCATGTCGGCACGCGCATGGCGTGCCAGCACGGCACTGAGCACCTCGCCGCGGCCGGACAGCACCGGAATCACCCGGAATGGCGTCGGCCAGGCGCGCGCCAGCGCCTGCAGTTCATCGAGGGCAATCAGATCCTCCTCGCGCCGCGCCGCCAGCAGCACGGTCACCGCGCGCGCATCGCCATCGGCACGCGCCTGCTGCAGCATGGCCAGGATCGGTGCCAGTCCACTGCCGCCTGCCACCATCAACAGTGGTGCGCTGCCCGGGCGCAGCACAAAGTCGCCCTTGGGGCCGTCCACCCAGATCCGCCGCCCGACGAGCGCCGTCTGCATGGCCTCCGCGCTGAACGCGCCGCCCTCCACCCGCTGCACGAAGAAGCGCAGCACGCCGTCCGCGCTGCAGGGCGCAGCATAGGAATAGCAGCGGCCGCGCGCGTCCAGTCCCTCCAGCCGCAGCTCGGCATATTGACCGGCCTGATAGTGCAGCGGCTGATCCAACTGCACGCGCAGTTCCATCACCTGCGCACTCAGCGCACGCTGGCTGAGCACGCGCCCCGGCACGCCGCGCGGCGCCAAATCCACGGCGACCTGCAGATCCGAGCGCGGCACGCTCTGGCAGGCCAGCACCGTGCCCTGCGCCAACTCATCCGCGCTCAGCAGATAACCGGACTCGGTGAGCTCACGCACTTCGCCGCCAAGCACCCGGCACTTGCAGCTGCCGCAACCGCCCACCCGACAACTGTGCGGAAAGGCCACGCCGCTGCGCAGCGCCGCCTGCAGCAAAGTCTCACCCGCCTGCGCCCGCAGCGCCTGCCCATTCACCTGCACCTGAAACCCGTCCGCCACGCCACGCCCTCCCAGCTGATGCGCCATTGTCGATCTCAGCATGTGGTCGGGGGAGGTCATTGATTGACAGCAGGGGGTCATTTTGTGACAGCACTGCACGAGGGCGCGAGGGCGCGAGGGCACGAGGGCACGAGGGCACGAAAAGGCTCGCAGGCTGGGAGCATGTGTTAAAGACCAAACCACCACGGCAGCGCCTTGCCGTTCGCTTCAGGCCCTTGCGTGCCCTCGTGCCCTCCGCTTTGCTTAAGCGTGCCCTCGTGCCTTTCCCCGATGCCCATCCCCGTCCTCTACTTGAACCCCATGGCCGACCAGCTGCAGGCGGCGGGTGTGGATCGGCGTGCTTGGTTGGCGCTGGCGGGTGTGTCGGCGTCGGTGCTGGAGGATCCGGCGGCGACGGTGAGTGCGGCGGAGTTGCAGCAGCTGCTGCGTGAGGCGCTGCGGCTGTCGCGTGAGCCGGCGCTGGGCTTGCTGGTGGGCGCGCGGCTGCAGGCGCATGCGCATGGCGTGCTCGGCCTGGCGGCGCTGACCAGTGCCAGCGTGGGGGAGGCGATTGCGCTGATGCAGCGCTATCTGCGCTTGCGCATGCCGCTGCTCTCGCTCAGCACGGTGGTCAGCGGCGAGTGGCTGCAGCTGCAGCTGCAGCCGGCCGAGCCGCTCGGCGACCTCGAGCGCCCGTTGCTGGAAGCGACGCTGATGGCGATCAAGAATCTGCTGGATGCGCTGGCGCTCGGTCCGGGTCTGGTGCGGCAGGCGGCGTTTCGCGGTGCGGCGCCCGAGTACCAGGCGCTGGCGCGCTCGGTGATTGGTTGTCCGGTGCATTACGGGCAAAGCTGGAATGGCATCGCCGTGCCGCGGGCGGCCCTCGATCAACGCTTGCAGACCGCCGATCCCGCCGCATTCGCAGCGGCTGCCGAGATCTGCCGGCGCGAACTCGACAAGCAGGCCAGCGACGAGCGCTACAGCGCACGCGTGCGCCGGCTGTTGCTGCAGTCCTCGGCTGGCTTCCCGACCTTGGCGGTCTGCGCGCGTTTGCTGCATCTGACGCCACGCACGCTGCACCGCAGATTGGTGGACGAGGGCAGCTCCTTCCAGCAGGTGCTGGACCAGCTGCGGCACACGCTGGCGGTCGAGCAGCTGCGCTCGGGGCGAATCGCCATCGAAGCGATCGCGTACGGCCTCGGCTACACCGATCTGGCCAACTTCCGCCGCGCTTTCCGGCGCTGGGAGGGCGTGCCGCCGGCGGTCTATCGCGAGCGCCTGCGAGCTCCCGGGCACTGAGGGCGGGCGCGCGGCGAAAAGTTGCAGATGCCGGCGCCGCCCGCCCGTACCATCGCAGCCTTCCGTCTCGGAGCGCCTGCGCATGCGCCCACCTCGATGCCTGTACGCGGGCCTGTCCGTGATCTGGCTGGCGGCCTGCAGCCCGGCGCCGCCGCCGGCGCCCGGCGTCGATGCCACTGCCGCGGTGGTGGCCGCGCACGCGGCGGTCGCCGCCGCGCACGATCTCAGCGACCCGGCCGCCTTTGCCGCCGCCGCGCGCGGCTTCATCGCGGCGCCGACCGGACAAGTCCGTAATGCCGCCGGCGAGGTGGTGTGGGACTACGACAGCTTCGCCTTCGTCCAGGGGCCGGCGCCGGAGACGGTCAACCCCAGCCTGTGGCGACAGGCGCTGCTCAACAATCACATCGGCCTGTTCCAGGTCAGCGAGCGCATCTGGCAGCTGCGCGGCTTTGATCTGGCCAACATCACGCTGATCCAGGGCGCCAGCGGCTGGATCGTCGTCGACGCCGCGACTTCGGTGGAGACCGCCGCCGCGGCAATGGCCTTTGCGCGCCAGCATCTGGGCGATCAGCCGGTGTCGGCCTTGATTTACACCCACAGCCATGCCGATCACTTTGGCGGTGCGCTGGGCGTGATCAGTGCCGAGGAGGCCGTGGCGCGCGCGGTGCCGATCGTGGCGCCGGCCGGCTTCATGGATGAGGCCACCAGCGAGAACGTGCTGATGGGCGCCGCCATGGGCCGGCGCGCGATGTACATGTATGGCAGCCGCTTGCCGCGCGACGCCAAGGGGCTGGTCGACAACGGCCTCGGCAAGGCGGTGGCCTTCGGCCGCATGAGCATCCTGGCGCCCACATTGACGATCAGCGAGGCGGGCGGCGAGCAGCTGATCGACGGCGTGCGCTTCGTGTTTTACAACGTGGCGGGCAGCGAGGCACCGGCCGAGTTCGTGTTCGCCCTGCCCGAGCTGAAGGCCTACTGCGGCGCCGAGTTGATGGGCCACACGCTGCACAATCTGTACACGCTGCGCGGCGCCAAGGTGCGCGATGCGCTGAAGTGGGCGGGCTATCTGGATGCCGCGCAGGTCCAGGCGGCCGGCGCCGAGGTGCTGTTCAATCAACACCATTGGCCGGTCTGGGGGCAGGCGGAGATCCAGCGTTTCATTCGCCTGCAGGGCGACAGCTATCGCTACCTTCACGACCAGAGCGTGCGCCTGATGAATGCCGGCCTCAACGCGGCCGAGATCGCCGAGCAGTTGCAGCTGCCACCGGCGCTGGAGGCCCATCTCAGCAGTCACGGCTATTACGGCACCGTGCGCCACAACGCCAAGGCGGTCTATCAGTATTACCTCGGCTGGTACGACGGCCATCCGGCCAATCTGGATCCGCTGCCGCCGGTGGAGGCGGGACGTCGCTACGTGGCGCTGGCCGGCGGCGCGCCGGCGCTGCTGCAGGCGGCGCAGCGGGCCTACGACGCCGGCGAGTTCCGCTGGTCCGCCGAACTGCTCAAGCACCTGGTGTACGCGGAGCCCGAGCACGCGGCTGCGCGCGAGTTGCTGGCGCGGAGCTTCGAGCAGCTCGGCTATCTGGCGGAGGCCTCGACCTGGCGCAATGCCTATCTGAGCGGGGCTTTCGAGCTGCGCAACGGCGGACCGGCGCAGGGCATCAGCCGGCGCTTTCTGATCGACGTGCTGCGCCACACCGATCCCGAGCGCTTCCTCGACGCGATGGCGGCCTCGCTCAACGGCCCGGCGGCGAGCGCGCTCGATCTGCGCATCAATCTGGTGTTCTCCGATCTCGGTCGGAGCTACCGGCTGCACATCGAGAACGGCGTGCTGCATCACCAGGCGGCGCCGCCCGATCCCGCCGCCAGCGCCACGCTGACGCTGAGCTGGGAGTTCTTCCTGCAGATCGTCACCGGCGCGGCCGGCGGCAGCGATCTGCTGCTGTCGGATCAGACCGATATCGAGGGCAGCCGCATCGATCTGGCGCGCTTCTTCCGGCTGCTCGATCAGGCGCCGGGGACCTTCGCGATCGTCACTCGGGAGCCCTGAGCGCGGCTACGCCGCGTCGATGGCCTGTATGCCGGATGCACACAGCCGCGCGGGCACACTGCGCGCTCCTGATAGGGTGACTCACGCCGATGCTGCGCGCGCTGCTCAGTGCTTTGTTTTATGCCCGCTTCTACACCCGCTTCAGTCGCCGCGGTCTGCGCCGCCGACAGGCGCAGTGGCAGCCCTACGCCGAGGGCTTGCACGGTCAGGTCTGGGTGGTCAGCGGGGCCAGCGGCGGCATTGGGGCGGCGATCGCGCGACAGGCCTGTGCCCGCGGCGCCACCGTCTGGGCGCTGGCGCGCAGTGCCGACAAGCTCGCCGCGCTGGCGCAGGCCTGCGCCAGCAGCGCTGGCAGCCTGCGGCCGCTGGTGGTGGATTTCAGCTCGCTGGCCGACACCCGTCGCGCCGTGCAGGCGCTGCAAGCGGGCGGCGCGCCCATTGATGTACTGGTCAACAATGTCGGCGTACTGCAGGACCGCTATTTGCGCACCGCAGAAGGCCGGGAGCAGTCCTGCGCCAGCAATCTGCTCAGCCACTATGTGTTGACCGAGGGCCTGCGCGCGGCCGCGGCCTTCGCGCCCGGTGCTGCGGTGATCAACATGAGCTCCGGCGGCATGTACGGCGCCCGCCTGGATCTGGCCGCGCTGCAGGCCGAGCGCGCCGAGGACCACGATGGCATGGCCGCCTACGCGCAGCACAAACGCGCCCAGGTGGTGCTGACCGCGGCCTGGAATCGGCGCTGGCAGGGACAGCCGCGCGTCTACGTGATGCACCCGGGTTGGGTGGACACCGCCGGCGTGCAAACGGCCTTGCCCTGGTTCCGCGCCGTGCTCAAGTCCAGGCTGCGCACGCCGGAGGAGGGCGCCGACACCGCGCTCTGGCTGGGCACCACGCGGCAGCCAGTCGCCGATGGCATCTGGCTGGATCGGGTACTTGACCCGGAACACGCCTTTGCCTACACCGAGCGCAGCCGCGATCGCCCCGAGGATCTGATCGACTGGCTGGCGGCGCAAACCCGGCCGTCGCCAGACACCCGGCCGGGCTGAGGGCTTCTGGGCGAGGGCGGCGCGCCGGCTGGCTTCCGTGCCGGTGGCGGTGGCGATAGCACCGGATCGCTGGCGTCGGGCCCGCTGGCTGCCCGATCATCGGCGTGAGCAAGATCGACGCCCTGGCGGCGCGCGTTGACACCGACTGCGTGCGCAGCCTCAGGGTGGCGATAGACGCCTCAGGTCTTTCCTGGAGGCACCCAGCCCTCTGGCGAGGGCTTTGTCCGGACCGGTGTAGATGGACGCGGATCGCTGGCGCAAAGTGCGCGCAATGCTCGACGCAGCCTTGGATCTGGATGAGGCGGCGCGCCAGTCCTTCCTCGATGCCGTTGGCGATGCCGCGTTGCGGGCCGATGTCGAGCGCCTGCTGGCGCGTCATGCACAGAGCACCCGGCTGATCGACCGGCCCGCGGCCGTGGTGATGGCGGAAACCGAGCACCTTGCCGGGCAGGGCTGGGAGCAGCGGCAGGTCGGGCGCCGGATCGGCCCCTTCGTGTTGATCGAGCTGCTGGGTACGGGCGGCATGGGGGCGGTCTACAAGGCCGAGCGCCGCGATGGCGCCTTCGACCAGGTGGTCGCGATCAAGCTGTTGCTGTCGGTGCATCCGGGACTGCGTGATCGCTTTCGTCGCGAACAGGAGATCCTCGCCGCGCTGCGCCATCCGGGCATCTGCCAGCTCATCGATGGCGGCGAGACCGACGATGGCGTTCCCTACCTGCTGATGGAGTACATCGAAGGCACGACGCTGACCGATTACTGCCGCGCGCATCTGCCCGAGGTACGCGAACGCCTGAAGATCGTCCGCGAAGTGGCGCTGGCCCTGGCGCACGCTCACCGGAATCTCATCGTCCATCGCGACATCAAGCCCACCAACGTTCTGGTCGAGCGCCACAGCGGACGACCGATGCTGCTGGACTTCGGCATCGCCAAGCTGATCGGTGCCGATCGGCCAGAGTTGACCGCTCAGCAGATCGGACCGATGACACCCGCGTATGCAGCGCCGGAGCAGTTTCTTGGTCGCCCCATCTCGGTCGCCACCGACGTCTACCAGCTGGGCGTGATGCTCTACCGCCTGATCGCCGGAACACTGCCCTTCCCGGGCGAGGACCCGGTGGCGCTCAGTCATGCCGTGCTGAATCACAATCCACCCACGCTCGGGCGCATGCACCGCGACGCATTGCAGGACGAGGCGCGTCGCGCAGACGCCGCCCGCCACCTCCCGCGCGCGCTGGCGGGCGATCTCGATGCGCTGCTGCGCAAGGCCATGGCGCGCGATCCGGCGCGCCGTTATGGATCCATGGATGCGTTGATCGCCGACATCGATGCGGTCCTCGATCAACGCCCGATCTCGGCGCGCCAGGGCGTGCGCTTTTATCCGCTGCGCCAGTTTCTGCGCCGCCATCGGCTGGGCCTGGCAATTGGCAGCGCCGCCGTGCTCGCCCTGATCGGGATCACCACCTTCGCGTTGCACCAGGCGCGTCAGGCCAGGGCAGAAGCCGAGCGCGCACGGGTCGCCATCGACTTCATGCGCGAGGTGTTCAAGGGGGCAGACCCAAACATCGGTCGCAGCCCGAACGCGGGCGCGCTGGAGCTGGTCGATCTGGCGGCCGCCGAACTCGAGGTCAGGCTCGGTGCCCATTCCGATCTGCGCGGCCCATTGGCTGCCCTCATGGCATCGGCGTACTCGAGCTTCGGAGCGATGGATCGCGCGCTGCCGCTGGCGCGCCGGGCGGTGGCCGATCTGGAGGCCACCACTTCGCAAGGACTCACGCTGGCGGCCGCGTACGAGAGTGGCGCATGGGTGGCCAGCCGCAATGGCCAGCGGGCTTTGGCCGAAGGCTGGGCGGCGCGGGCCGAGGCCTTGATCGGCACCGGACAGGATGCCGAGAGCATCCGCATCCGCGACGGCGTGTTGCACCTGAAGTGGACCTTGGCGCGCGAGGACGGCAAGCTGCGGTTGGCCGAGCGTCTCGCCGAAGACGCTCTGGTCAACGCCCGCAGTGCACCGCCGGAGATACGCGCGATCACCATCGGGCGCGCCTTGCAGCGACGCGGGACGATACGCACCGACCTCGGCGATTTCGCGGGAGCCGAGGAGGATCTGGTCGAGGCACTGGCCCTGACCGAACAGAGTTATGGCCGCGACGACTACCGAAGCTTGCGGATGCAAATGGCCCTCGGCTGGTACTACACAGCCGCGGGCGACGCGGTGCGCGGGCGCGCGATGCTGGACGCGGTGGGGCCGGAATTGATGCGTGTCTACGGCGAGCGCAGCCAGACGGTCGGCAACTACCACTTCAACCTCGCCAATGCCGAGCTGGCACTCGGGCATCAGGCGGCGGCGCGCGATGGCTACTTGCGGGCAGCGCAGATCTACGAGCAATCAGGCGCCGGCAAGACCAGCTATGTCGGATCGGCCATGTGGAACGCGGCGTCGATCGAGATCGATCTCGGCAATCTTGCGCACGCCGCTGCGCTGCTCGACGAGATTGAACGCCGATGGGACGGCGTTGTGCCAGCCGACGCCCCGGTGCGCGCCGGGTTCGCCGAGACCCGTCGCCTGCTGGAAGCGCGCCGCGCGGAAGCCGCAGAACCCGCGGCACGGCCGGATGGGGCGGTGGCGCGCTAGTCGGGACTCGGGACTCGGGACTCGGGACTCGGGGCTCGGGACTGTCCAGCCATGCGGCACCCGCAGTGTGCTGTCGCCAGTCTGCAAGACGAGCAAGCGTGCCGACGGCAAGCGCTTCCCCAGGGTCCTGATCGACGCTCAGCTCGCGCCGTTCGTCGGCTACTCCGGCATCATCGCGTGCGGCGCGGGGGATGGATTCGGCATGCAAGGACGGCGGCAAGCGGGCGGCAGGGAGGCGGCGCGGGGGCGCGGCCTGCGCCGTGCGCCGGCGCTTGCCATCGCGCTCGGCCTGCTGCTGTGGATGCCGGGCGAGGCTACCGCGTTGGAGCTGGTGACCCGCCACTATCGCTCCGTCGAGGGCTTGCCGGTCAGCAGTGCCACCACCACCGCCATCGACGCCGATGGCTTTTTGTGGGTGGCTACCCATGATGGTCTGGCCCGCTTCGATGGGCGCGAGTTCAGTGTCTACGATGCCGCGGCGTACCCGGAGATGGGCGGCAACCGCATCCAATCGGTCTATCGCGACGCCCGCGGGCAGGTCTATGCGCTTGGCGGCGGCGGCGAGTGGCTGCGCGTGCACTCGCAGCGGATCGAGCGTCTGCGCCTCGATCCCGTCGATGCCGATGCGCGCGTGCTGCACGTGGTCGCCGATCCTTTGTGCATCACGCTGCGTCGCGGCCTGTACTGCGCCGAGGCCGAGGGCATGCGCCTGCGCCGGGCGATCGATCCGGCGCTGAATGTGGAACTGGCCGTTCCCGACGGCGAGCGCGACTGGCTGATCGCGCCCGATGGTCGCGGCTGGCGCTGCCGGCAGGAGGCCTGCGCCGCGCTGGCGCCCTTGCCGCATCTGCCGCGGCGCGACGCCGACACTCCGATGCAAAGTCAGCCCTATCAGAATGATCTGCTGCTGGGCTTTGCCGACGGCCTGCTGCGGGTGTCTGCCAGCAAGCCGCCGTTGTGGATCGTGCGCAGCACGGGCTTGCCTTTGACGCCTATCCAGATCCGCCCGGAGGCCGACGGCAGCCTGTTGATCGGCACCCAGGACGGGCTGTTTCGCTACACCGACGAGCGCTGGGAGCCGGCCTGGGAGGGCAGTGTGCGTCCGGGCATGGCGGCACAGAGCCAGCGCGATGCGCGCGGCGTGCTCTGGCACAGCGAGGGCAGCGAGCTCTATCGCAATCGCCACCGCGTGCTGCAGACGCAGGGGCGCATCAACGCGATCGGCTTCATCGACGACGGCTCCATCGTGGTCAGCACTTTGCGTGACGGCCTGTACGTGGCCGCCCCGGCGCGCGTGCAGCTGGCGGGCGAGGATCCGGCGCTGCGCGCTGGCAATCTGTACGGACTGGCTTACGATCCGGACGGCAGCCTGTGGATGGGCAGTCTGGGCAACGGGCTGTACCGGCTGTGGCCCGATGGCCGCCTGCACAACTATGGCCGTCTGCAGGGCTTGCCGGGCGAGAACATCTGGGGTGTAGCGGCCGCTGCCGATGGTCAGATCTACGCGATGCCCTTCCGGCCCGGACTGTGGGCCTTCGACCGCGCGAGCGAGCGCTTCCAGCCGGTCGATCTGCCGCCGGCGATGGCGCAGATGCAGATCCGCTCGCTGAGCGCCGACGCCCGCGGACAGCTGTGGGCGGGCGGCAGTGCCGGCGCCTGGCAGCGGGTGGACGAGCGCTGGACGCCGCGCTGGCAACTCGCCGACGACGTCGCCGTGCATGCGATCGTGCATGCGCCCGACGGCACGGTCTGGTTTGGCAGCAGCCATGGCTTGTGGCGCCAGCAGGCGGGCGCCACCCACCGGGTTGCCGAAGCGCTACTCGGCGGCACGCCGGTGCGCGGGCTGTATCGGGCTCGCGATGGCGCAATCTGGGCCGCTACCGAGGGCCGCGGGCTGGTGCGCATCGCCGCTGACGATCCCGCCGGCGTGCGCGCGCTGCGGCTGGGCCGGCATGAGGGCCTGCCCTCGAACAGTCCGCACGCCATGGTCGAGGATGCCGAGGGCGACCTGTGGGTGAACAGCAACCAGGGCATCTTTCGCCTGCGCGCGGCCGAGCTGGCGCGCTTGCTCACCGGCCGCGAGCGCGTGCTGTCGCCGCTGACGCTGGGGCTGGCCGACGGCCTGACCGAGCTCGAAGGCAACGGCGGCGTGCAGCCGGCAGTGGCGGTCGACGCCGCCGGCGTGATCAGCTTCCCCTCGCAGCGGGGCGTGGTGCGCGTCGACCCGGCGGTGCTGCCGATCCGCAGCCTGGCGCCGCGCGCAGTCATCGACGGGATCGACTTCGACGGCAGCGCCCTCACGCTGGAGGACGGTGCCCTGCCGCGCGGCGTGCGCTCGCTGCACCTGCGCTACAACGCGGCTGACCTGCATGCCGGCGCCGAGGTGCGCTTTCGCTACCGCCTGCACCCGATCAATCTGCAGTGGACCGAGGCGGGGCCGCGCCGCGAGGCGGCGTTCGCACTGCTGGCGCCCGGGGCCTATCGCTTCGAGCTGATTGCCGGCAACGGCGATGGCGTGTGGGCCGAGGTGCCCACGCTGCTCGCCTTCCAGGTGCCGCCGTACTGGTACGAAACGCGCGCCTTCAACCTCGTGCTGCTGCTGGCGGCGCTGCTGGGTACCGCCGGCGTGGTGCGCTGGCGCCTGGGGCGCCTGCGCTTGCGTGCCGCCGAGCTCGATCGCCAGGTGCAGCTGCGGACGGCGGAACTGTCCGACCAGAAGCAGCGCGTGGAGACCACGCTGGACGAGCTGGCGCAGGCGCACGCGCAGCTGGCCCACAACCACGAGCTGATCGAGAGCGCCAATCGACGGCTGGCCGATCAGGCGGCGCGGCTGGCCGCGCTGGACCGCTTCCGCAGCCGACTGCTGGCGGACGTCAGCCACGAACTGCGGACGCCGCTGATGCTGATCCAGCTGCCGCTGGCGGAGGTCATCGAGCGCGCACAGCTCGGCGAGGGGGATCGCCAGCGCCTGCGGCTGCCGCTGCAGCAGACCGAGCGACTGGCGCAGCTGGTCGAGCAACTGCTGGGGCTGGTGCAGGCCGAGGCCGGTCAGCTGCCGCTGCACGCATATCGCCTGGAGCTGGTGGCCTGGCTGCAGACGCTGGCGCAAAGCTATGCGCCGATGGCGGCACAGGCGGGCGTCAGCGTGCGCGTGCATGCCGCGCAGGCGGCGCTGCCGGTGTACGCCGATCCCACGCATCTGGCGACGATCGTCGGCAATTTAATCGGGAACGCCCTCAAATACGCGCCATCTGGCAGCGAGATCAGCGTGCACGTCGAGCCCAGCGAGGCGCAAGAGCATGCGCGCATCCGCGTCATCGACCGCGGGCCCGGCTATCCGCCCGAGCTGGCGGCGACGCTGTTCCAGCGCTTCGTGCGCGCCGGCGAGCCGCCGCGCGCGGGGCGCGAGGGGCTGGGCATTGGCCTGGCGCTGGCGCGTGAGCTGGTCGAGCTGCACGGCGGTCGCATCGGCACCCGGCTGCTGGACGGTGAGGGCACCGAGTTCTGGGTCGAGCTGCCGCTCGGCAGTGCGCACATCCTGCTCGCCGAACTGGCGTTGGACGGCGCCGCGCAGCCGCCGACCGCGCCGGCCGTCACGGCCTCGGCCAGCGGCGGCATTCTGCTGGTGGAGGACCATCCCGAGCTCGCCGCCTATCTGAGCGAGCGCCTGTCCGAGCACTACCCGGTGGATTGCGTCAGCGACGCCGAGGCCGCGCTGCAGCGTCTGCAGGCGGCGCCGGCGCGACTGCTGATCAGCGATGTGATGCTGCCGGGCATGGATGGCGTGGCGCTGTGCCGGCAGCTGAAGTCGCACCCGGAGACGGCGGCCCTGCCGGTGATCCTGATGTCGGCCAAAGCGGGCCTCGGCGATCGCGAGCAGGGCTTGGCGGCCGGCGCCGCCGCCTGGATCAGCAAGCCCTTTGAAATCGGCCAGTTGCTGGCCGAGATCGGTCGCCACTGGCCGCAGGCGGCGAGCCCGCTGCCGGCGACGGAAGCGCTCGACGATCCGCTGCTGGCATTGGCGCTGCAGCATCTGGCGGACGCCAGCTTCGGCGTCAATGAGTGGTCCGGGCGCGCGCATTTGTCCGAACGCCAACTGCGCCGGCGGGTCAGCGAACTGACCGGACAGGCGCCGGTAGCCTGGTTGCGCCATCAGCGCCTGCTGCGCGTCCGTCGGCTGATCAGCGAGGGCAGTTGCCGCACGCTGGCCGAAGCCGGCCTGGCCAGCGGCTTCGACAATCCGAGCTATCTCTACCGCCTGTACCGCGCGCAGTTCGGCGCCAACTGAGTCACTCGCCTTTGGTCTACCCCGGCCCTCGCTGCGACCAAAGTCGGAGCGCTGCGGGGTCCGGCTGGTCTAGCCTAGATCACAGTTCTTCATCACGCCGTGTCTCGGGAGGGCATCATGGCCAACGTCTATCCAGTACCCGCTGAATTCGCCGCCAAAGCGCGTTACACCGCCGACAGCTATCGCACCCAGTACGACGAATCGGTGCGCGATCCCGAAGGCTTCTGGAAGCGCGTGGCCGAGCGTCTCGACTGGTACAAATTTCCCACCGAGATCAAGGACGTCAGTTACCAGGTCGAGGACTTCCACATCCGCTGGTACGCCGATGGCGAGCTGAACGTCTCGGTCAACTGCCTGGACCGGCATCTGGCAACGCGCGGCGACAAGACCGCAATTCTGTGGGAGGGCGACAACCCGGCCGAGAGCGCGCACATCAGCTACCGCGATCTGCACGCCCGCGTCTGCAAATTGGCCAATGCCTTGCGCAAGCTCGGCGTCAAGAAGGGCGATCGCGTCACCCTGTACCTGCCGATGATTCCTGAGGCCGCCGTCGCCATGCTGGCCTGCACGCGTGTAGGCGCTGTGCATTCGATCGTGTTCGGCGGCTTCTCGCCGGATTCGCTGGTCAGCCGCATCGACGACTGCCAGTCCACCATCGTCATCACCTCCGACGAGAGCCTGCGCGGCGGCCGCATCGTGCCGCTCAAGGCCAATGTCGATGAGGCGCTGAAAAATCCGGCCACGCAGAGCGTGCAGAAGGTCATCGTGGTCAAGCGCACCGGGCGTCCGGTCGAGTGGGACGCCAGCCGCGACCTCTGGTACGACGAACTGGTCGCCGACGAGCCGGCCGAGTGCGAACCCGAGCGCATGAACGCCGAGGACCCGCTGTTCATCCTCTACACCTCCGGCTCGACCGGCAAGCCCAAGGGCGTGCTGCACACCACCGGCGGCTACCTGACCTACGCCAGCTACACCCACGAGGCGATCTTCGATCTGCGCGAGGACGACATCTACTGGTGCACCGCGGACGTCGGCTGGGTCACTGGCCACAGTTACGTGGTCTACGGGCCGCTGTGCAATGGCGCTACCTCGGTCATGTTCGAGGGCATCCCGAACTACCCCAGCGTTTCGCGTTTCTGGGAAGTGGTCGACAAGCACCAAGTCACCATCATCTACACCGCGCCGACCGCGATCCGCGCGCTGATGCGCGAGGGCGAGGCGCCGGTGAAAAAGACCTCGCGCGCCTCGCTGCGCCTGCTCGGCACCGTCGGCGAGCCGATCAATCCCGAGGCCTGGGAGTGGTACTACCGCGTGGTGGGCGAAACCCGCTGCCCGATCGTCGACACCTGGTGGCAGACCGAAACCGGTGCCACGCTGATCTCGCCGCTGCCGGGTGCCACGGCGCTGAAGCCAGGTTCAGCCACGCTGCCGCTGTTTGGCGTGCGCCCGGCCATCGTCGATGGCGAGGGCCATGTGCTGGAGGGCGCCACCGAGGGCAATCTGGTGCTGCTCGACAGCTGGCCGGGGCAGATGCGCACCGTCTACGGCGACCACAAACGCTTCATTGAGACCTACTTCACCACCTTCAAGGGCACCTACTTCACCGGCGATGGCGCCAAGCGTGACGAGGATGGCTACTACTGGATCACCGGACGCGTCGACGATGTGCTGAACGTCGCCGGCCATCGCCTCGGCACCGCCGAGATCGAGAGCGCGCTGGTGGCGCATCCGGCGGTGGCCGAGGCTGCCGTGGTCGGCTGCGCGCACGACATCAAGGGCCAGGGCATTTACGTCTACGTGACCTTGAAGAGCGGCGTCGAGGCCACCGAGGCGCTGCGCAAGGAGCTGCGCGAGCACGTGCGCAAGGAAATCAGCCCGATCGCCACGCCCGACTACATCCAGTGGGCGCCCGGCTTGCCGAAGACCCGCTCAGGCAAGATCATGCGCCGCATCCTGCGCAAGATCGCCGCCAACGAGCACGAAAATCTGGGCGATATCTCCACGCTGGCCGATCCGACCGTGGTCGCCAATCTGGTGGAAGAGCGCCTGATACGCTGAGTCTGCGGGACCCGGGCCGAGCCGGCCCGGGTCCCGTCCGCCCCATCGACGCAAGGCCATGAGCAATTCGAATCAAAACATGGTGGAATCCACGCGGCACCTACGGATTCCCCTGACCATGTCGACGATCCTGATTGCTGACGATCACCCCCTGTTCCGCGAGGCCATGCGGCGCGCCGTCGAGCGCGCGCAGCCGGGGGCGAGCATTGCCGAGGCGGAGAACGTCGCCCAGTTGCAGGCGCAAATCGAGGCCCATCCCGAGGCCGACCTGCTGCTGCTGGATCTGACCATGCCCGGTGCTCACGGCTTCTCGGCGCTGGCGCACATCCGCGCCACGCGGCCGGCGCTGCCGGTGATCGTGGTGTCGGCACGCGAGGAGCCGATGGTGATCCGGCGCGCGCTGGCGCACGGCGCCTCCGGCTTCGTGCCCAAATCCGCCGACAGCGAATTGATCCAGCGCGCGCTGCGCACGGTGATCGAGGGCGACACTTTCGATCCTTTCGCCCACGGCGCGGTGCGCCTCGACGAGCAGGAACGCGAGCTCGCCAAGCGCCTCGCCGAGCTGACACCGCAGCAGTTCCGCGTGCTGACCATGCTGTGCGAGGGCAAGCTCAACAAGCAGATCGCCTACGACCTCGACGTCACCGAGGCCACCATCAAGGCGCATGTGACCGCCATCCTGCGCAAGCTCGGCGCCCACAACCGCACCATGGCGGTCACCCTGGCCAGCCGGCTAGCGATCGACCCCGACGCCGCGCGCACGATCAAGGTGGTCGAGGAGTAAGCAGGCCCGGAGGAGCAAAAGCGGGCCGGGGGTCAGGGGGCGGGGGACCAGCCTTGCGGCGGCTGCGTTGCACTGTCGCCAGTTTGCAGAATGAGTAAGCGCGCCGAAGGCGAGAAATGGCCTGGGAGCAACAGCGGGGCGGGGGACCGACCATGCGGCTTCTGCGCTGCGCTGCCGCCAGTTTGCAGAACGAGCAAGCGCTTACTCGCTCAGCCAAGGGTGAGACAGTGCCAGGCAAGCACTGCAGTGCTGGTCCCCCGCCCCGCTTCTGCGCACCGACCATGGTTGGCAAGAGATCCCTCAATGCAGCGTCGGCGGGCGCGCGTCGTCGTCGTCATCCAGCGCGGTGCGGCGGCGGTCGCTCGGAAAGCGCAGCACCACGCCACGCGGCGCGCTGCGTGGCCCGTCCCACAGGGGTTTCACCTCGCTCGGGCGCTCGGGTTCCAGCGGGTCCACGCCTAGCCGTCCGTCGGCGCCTTCCAGGTCTTCGGGCTCGGTCTCCCAACTGTACTGGCGCACTGGTGGCGCCGGATCCAGCCGACGGTAGAGCAGCGCTGCCACCAAACCCGCCAGCAGGCCGGCGCCGTGGTACTCGAAGCTGATGCCGGGTTCGCCGGGCAGGAAGCCGTACAGCATGCTGCCGTAAAGGAAGAACACCACCAGCGCGATCGAGATCGCCACGCGGTCGCGGCGGATCGCGCCGAGCACAAACAGAAAACTCATCAGGCCGTGGGTGACGCCGCTGATGCCGATATGGGTGGACTCGCGCCCAAACAGCCACACCAGCAGGCCACTGCCGATCCAGATCAAGGGCAGTGCTCGGAAGGTGGCGCGCGGCACCGCGTACATCGCCAGCGTCATCAGCACCAGCGTCGGCAGCGAGTTGGCCATCAGATGGCCGAGCGAGCCATGCACCAGCGGCGCGCCGATCAGGCCGATCAACCCCAGCGCAGCGCGCGGATACAGCCCCAGCGCGGTGAACTCAGCGCCGGCCGCCCATTCGGCGATCTTCACCAGCCACAGCACAGCCACCAGCACGGCGGCCCAGAAAAAGGCGGTTTCCAGGCGCCGGCGGTCGCGTTTGACCGCGGCGGGCGTCAGGGCTTCATCGGGCAGAGATCGCAGGTCCATGCGCCAGCAAGTGGGGGTGGGCGGGCGGAAGGCAAGGGCTGCACGTCGGACCGGCGTGCGGGGGTTTGCCGCGTCCGGCGGCGCGTCGCATAGTGGCGCTTTGAGCACAGGATCGAAGCATGCGCGTGCTGGTGCTGGGAGCCTTGGGCTTCATCGGACGTCAGATCGTCGCGGCGCTGGTGGCCGAGGGCCACACGGTGCTGGCGGGCGTGCGCGCCGAGCGCGTAGGCGCGCTGCCGCCGGGCGTGACGGCGGTGGCGGTGGATCTGCAGCGCGATGTGGATCCGGCGGCCTGGTTGCCGCGTCTGGCTGGCGTCGACGCCGTCGTCAATGCAGCGGGACTGCTCAAAGGCAGCGCTGCGCTGCTGGATGCGGTGCACCGGCAGGCGCCGCTGGCCTTGGCGCGCGCGGCGGCGGAGCTCGGCCTGCAGCGACTGGTGCAGATCTCGGCACTGGGCGATCCCGCCGATGGTGATTTCATCGCCAGCAAGCATGCCGCAGATGCGGCGCTGCTGGAATGCGCGCTCCCGGTGACGGTGCTGCGTCCCTCGCTGGTCTATGCGCTGGCCGGCAGCTACGGCGGCAGCTCGCTGCTGCGCGCGCTGGCGGCTGCGCCGGGCTTGCAGCCCTTGCCGGGCCGCGGGCGCCAGCCGGTGCAGCCGGTGCACGTGCGCGATCTGGCGGCGCTGGTGGTGGCGGCGCTGCAGGCACCGCCCGCGCAGCGCGGCATCTGGACGGTGGTCGGTCCTGAGCGCATGAGCATCGCCGATTACCTCAAGGCGCTGCGGCGTTGGCTCGGCTACGCGCCGGCCTGGCCGCTGCCGGTGCCGCCCGTGCTGCTGCGCGTGGCCGGAGCGCTGGGCGAGGGCGGCGAGGGGCCGCTCGGGCGCACGCTGGTGCGCATGGTGGCGCGCGGCAATGCCGGCACCCTGGAAGACCACGCGCGCCTGCAGCAGGATTTCGGCCTCGCCCCGGCGCCGCTCGCGCATTGGATGGCGCGCGAGCCGAGTCAGGTCCAGGATCGCTGGCATGCGCGTTTGTATCCGCTGGCACCGACACTGCGCGTCGCCCTCGGGCTGCTGTGCCTGCTGTCGGCGGTGGCCGGCTTTGCGCAGAGTCCGGCACAGATCCGCGCGTTGGCGACGCCGCTCGGCTGGCCCGATGCGCTGGCGTGGACGCTCGGCTACGGCGGCAGTGCGCTGGATGCGCTGCTCGGCGCCATGTTGTTGTGCCAGTGGCAGGCGCGGCGCGCCGCGCGGGCGCTGCTGGCGATGGTGACGGCCTACACCGTGGTGCTCGGTAGCGGACTGCCCTTGCTGTGGCTGGATCCCTGGGGTGGGCTGGCGAAGAATCTGGTGGTGCTGCCGGCAATCCTGGTCTGGCTGGTGCTGGCGGATCGCCGATGAGCTATCTGTGGCTCAAGTGGATCCACATCCTGTCGTCCACGGTTCTGTTCGGCACCGGGCTCGGCATCGCCTACTTCCAGTGGATGGCCTGGCGCAGCGGCGAGGTGGCGGTGATCGCGCGCGTGACCCGGATCACCGTGAGCGCCGATTTCGTGTTCACCACGCCGGCGGTGGTCGTGCAGTTGCTCACTGGCGTGGCCTTGCTGCACACGCTGTCACTGCCCTGGAGCACGCCCTGGGTCTGGCAGGCGCTGGTGCTGTATGCGCTCACCGGCGCCTGCTGGCTGCCGGTAGTCGGCATCCAAATCCAGTTGGCGCGCATGGCTGCCAAGGCGCAGGCCCAGGGCGAGGCGCTGCCGCCGGCCTTTCATCGGCGCATGCGTCTCTGGGTCATCCTGGGATGGCCGGCCTTTCTGTCGGTGATCGCCATTTTCTGGCTGATGGTGCGCAAACCCGTTTGAACAACCAGGACCCCGCGCGCTTGCCCCGATGCAGCGCGCGGGGTCCTGCCCCGCAGTGTGGCCCCCAGGCCGATCTCTGCCAGCGCACTCACGCAATCGGCGTGCCAGCGCGTGCTGCGCTGCAAGCCATTGATTTTGATGGCTGCCTGCCTGCGAGTGTCATGTTGCGGTGCACAATCGGCGTGCACGCCGTGCGCCGTCCTGGCGCAGGCGCTACCTCAGTCGGCGGCGGCATCGGCCGCGCCAGCCAGCGCCAGCAGCGCCGCGCCGCTGACCCGCTGCACCGTCCACTCGCTCATCGGCTGCGCGCCCAGGCTGCGATAGAAGGCGATCGCCGGCGCATTCCAGTCGAGCACCCACCATTCGAAGCGCCCGCAGCCGCGCTCGACGGCGATCCGCGCCAGCGCCTGCATCACCCGGCGTCCGTAGCCGCGACCACGGAAGGCCGGCCGGATGTACAGATCTTCCAGGTACAGGCCGGGCTTGCCGACGAAGGTGGAAAAGTTGTGGAAGTACAGCGCGAAGCCGGCGACCTGATCGTCTGCCTCCACCAGCAGCGCTTCGGCACGCGGCGTCGGTCCGAACAAGTGCTGCGCGAGGTCCTCGACGGTGGTCGCGACCTCGTGCAGCAGGCGCTCATACTCGGCCAGTTCGCGGATCAGGCTCAGGATCAGCGGGCAGTCATCCAGACGCGCGGCGCGCAGGTGCATGAGGGGCTCCCGATTGAAGGTGGACAGCGACCATAGCGCCTCCCGCCCGTGTCTGGCGGCGGCTGCCATCCGCCTCGCGCTGCTGATCAGCCTGCCGGCGTGCTTGGGTCTGGCCGGCCGCTGGCACTGGCTGCTGGACCTGTGCGCGCATTTTCGTGCCCAGTACGCCTTGGCGCTGGCGCTGGCGCTCGGCCTCGGACTGGCGTTGGCGACGCGCGCCCGTCGCGCGGCACTGTACCTCGGCGCTGTCAGTGCCTTGAACGCCGCGCTGTGGCTGGGCGCGAGCGGACCGACGGCGCCCGAACGGCCTACGCTGCCCGGCAGCGAGCGCCTGCTGCTGCTCGCCAACATTCACGTGGGCAACCCGGATCTGGCGCCGCTGCTGGCGTTGATCGAGCGGGAGAACCCGGATCTGGTTGCCATCCTCGAGCTCTCACCGGCGGCGCGCGAGGCGCTGGCGACTCTGGATGCGCGTTACCCGGTGCGCCTTGCGGAGCCGCGCGCCGATCCCTTCGGCATCGGCGCCTGGACCCGGTTGCCCGCGGCACAGGTCGAGGTGGTCGCCAGCCAGCCCTTGCAGCACCCGACGCTGCGAGTGCGCTTTGCTGCGCCGGGCGCCGCCAGTCTCTGGATCAGTCATCCTTTTCCGCCGCTGGGCGCGCGCGGCGCGCACTGGCGCGATCAGCAACTGGGTGAGCTGGCCGACTGGCTGTCCGGCGATCCGGGCGCGCTGCTGCTCGGCGATCTCAATACCACGCCGTGGTCGGCCGCCTACCGCGCGCTGCGCGCTCGCGCCGGTCTGCGCGACTCGCGTGCCGGCTACTTTCCGTGGCCGACCTGGTACGCCGGTGGCATCGCCAGCGTGATGGCGCTGCCGATCGATCACATCCTGGTGGGCGATGACTGGCAGGTGTTGGACTACCGCGTCGGCCCCGACATCGGCTCCGACCACCGCCCGGTACTGGTGCGTCTGGCCCGGGTGGATGCGCCGGCGGGCTAGGCTCAGTCGCGCAGCCGCGCGCCCTGGGTGCGGCCGTGGTCGGTGCGTTTGTCGTAATCGCGCTCGGCCTGCTTGTACTCGTTCAGCAAATCGCGCGCGCTCTGATTGGCGACTTGCTTGAGCGTGCTGCAGTCGTCCTCGGCATCCACCGATTGCAGCGCCTCGTCGATGGCCTGGGCCGCTTCCTGGCTGATCTCGTAGTGCCCCATCTCATGCTCGGTCAGCGCTTCGAGGTAGGTGTCGAAGATCTCGTCCTGCCAGTCCTCGCTGTTGACCAGCTCGGGCAGCGTAATGGTGGCGGTCAGCGTGACTTTGGTGCGGGTGATGGCGCAGGCGCCGTCCTCGTCGGTGTCGAACCAATAGTTCCACTTGATGTGCCATTTGGTCAGTCCGTGGAAGGTCTTGCCGTCGATCTTGACCGGCGTGGCGGCATTGACCGCCTGGTAGAGCTTGTCATAGCCCTCGGGGTCGACTTCGTAGTGGGCATAGTCCAGTTGCTCGACCACTTTGGCACTGAGCGGTGCCGCCAGCGCCAGCAGCGCGGCTGCCAGCCACCCTGTCCACCCGCAGGACTCCCGAAACGAAAGGTTAACGAGTAATCTACGCGCGCTTACCATTTTCCGGGGATCCTCTGATGAAACGTACGCGTTTGTGGATGGCACTGGCGACTGCCGGCGTGCTCAGTCTGGCTGGTACGACGAGCTGGGCGCAATCCGAAGCTGGCGATGAGCCGGCCAACGATGATGCCAAGGTGCTGGACCAGATGACCGTCGTCGGCTCGCGCCGCATCGGTCGCTCCGACACCGAGACGCCGGTGCCGGTCGACGTGATCACCATGCAGGAAGTCGCCGAACGCGGGGCCCAGTTCGACCTGGCGCAGTCGCTGCAGGCCAATGTGCCGTCCTTCTTCTCCACCCGCCAGACCGGCGCCGACGGCGCGGATCTGGTCGATGGCGCTGCGCTGCGCAACCTGGGTTCGGATCAGACCCTGGTGCTGGTCAACGGCAAGCGCCACCACACCACCGCGCTGGTCAACCTGTTCGGCGCGCGTAACCGCGGCAACACCGGCACCGACCTCAACACCATCCCGGTGCTCGGCATCGATCGCGTCGAAGTGCTGCGCGATGGCGCGGCGGCGCAGTACGGTTCGGACGCCATTGCCGGCGTGATGAACATTGCGCTGAAGCGCGACAAGGGCTGCGAAGGCCTGATCGGCTACGGCCAGTACAGCCGTGGCGACGGCGAAAACCAGCTGTACAGCGGCTACTGCGGCATCGAAATCGGCGATGGCGGCATCTTCTCGGTCACCGCCGAGTACCAGGACCGCGGCCGCTCGGACCGCTCCGAGCCGCGCAACAACCCGCGCATCATCGGCGACAGCGCGGTCGAGAACGGCACGCTGATGATCAACAGCGAACTCCCGCTGGGCGAGGTCAGCAGCGCTTACTTCAGCGGCGGCATCCAGAACCGCGCCGCCTCCTCGGCTGCCTTCGGCCGCGACGGCATCGGCTCCGACGACATCCCCTCGCGCAACTCGGCGGCGATGTATCCGGACGGCTTCGTGCCCTTCATCAACGGTGATCTGGAAGACCGCTACGCCACGGTCGGCTGGAAGAGCGAGATCGCCGGCTGGAACGTCGATCTGTCCTCCACCTACGGCTACAACGAGCTGTTCTACGACATCAGCAACACGCTGAATGCCTCGATCGCCAATCGCGAGCGTTTGAACAATCGTCCGGCGGTCAGCAAGACCACCTTCGATGCCGGCGGCTTCTCCTTCCGTCAGAGCACCACCAATCTCGACTTCACCCAGTACTTCGGCGATCTCTGGGGCGGCACCAACATCGCCTTCGGTGGCGAGTATCGCGACGAGAACTACCGCATCTTCGCCGGTGAGCCGGGTTCCTACATCGACGCCGACGGCCCCGGCGGCGGCAACGCCGGCAGCCAGGGCTTCCCGGGCTTCCAGCCGGGCGACGTGACCGACGCCAACCGCGACAGCTACGCCGCCTATGTGGACGTCGAGGTGACGCCGACCGAGCAGCTGACCGCCGACTTCGCCGTGCGCTTTGAGGATTACAGTGACTTCGGCTCCACCCTCGACGGCAAGGTTGCGCTGGCGTTCAAGGCCACCGATACCTTCGTGCTGCGCGGCTCGGTGTCGAGCGGCTTCCGCGCGCCCTCGCTGCAGCAGCGCTTCTTCTCGTCCACCTTCACCGACTTCATCAGCGGTCAGCCCGTGGACGTGCTGCTGGCCCCGAACGGCGGCACTATCGCACGTGCGGCCGGCATCCCCGACCTGACCGAAGAGACCTCGGTCAACGGCTCGCTCGGCTTCACCTGGCAGGCGATGGACAACCTAGCCATCACCGTCGATGCCTACCAGATCAACATCGACGACCGCATCGTGCTGTCCGGCCGCTTCAACACCGACGACCCGAACATTGGCGACATCCTGGCTGATCTCAACGTCGGCGAGGCGCAGTTCTTCGTCAACTCGGTCGACACCCGCACGCGCGGCGTCGACATCACGGCGGCCTGGGACAGCGAGCTGTGGGGCGGTGAGCTGACCACCACGCTGGGTGTGAACTTCGGCGAGACCGAGGTGACTTCGATCCACGCGCCGCCGGCGCTGGTCGGTCGCGAAGACGTGCTGCTGAGCGAGCGTGAGCGCCTGTTCATCGAGAACGGCGCGCCGGAAAGCAAGGGCGTGCTGGGCTTTGACTGGACGCGCGATCGCTGGAACGCCAACGTCAAGGTGATCTACTTCGGCGAGCAGACTCTCGGCACCTTCTCCGGCCCGCCGGTCCCGAACGCCGAGTACAACGCCAAGGCCTCGGCCGACGTCAGCCTGACCTACAGCCTGACCGACGCCACCAAGCTGACGGTGGGTGGTGCCAACATCTTCGACACCTACCCGACCCGTCAGGACCCGAACGAGACCGACAACGGCCATGTCTACGACAGCGTGCAGTTCGGTCTGAACGGCGCGGCCTACTACCTGCGTCTGCACAGCCGCTTCTTCTGAGCGCATCCACGGTGCCGGTGCATGCCGGCGCCTCCTGATCCCACAAAGCCGGCGTCCGCCGGCTTTGTGCGTTGTGGGAGGCGAGCTTAGCGACAGGGTTCGTAAGTGCGGGTAAGTCTCCCGTCACCACGCGCACCGGCACATTGGGATCGAATGCATCATGGTTTGGTCGCGAAGCGTGTCAAGTCCAGCGCGTCCAAGTCCACTGTCGGGCCCTGATATCCGGCAATGCCGATGCATGCGTGCGCACTCACCGTCTTGCGCTCTGGCTCGACCAGCATCAGGATGTTGCCGTTACTCTCGCTCACTTCCAGACGCGTGCCTGCAGAGATGCCGAGCCGCGCCCTGAGGCTGGCGGGAATCACGACCTGTCCTTTCTTGGAAACGGTCACGTACATGCGCGCAGTGGCCTTGCTGAGGTGAGTCGAGCGTACTACAGACCTTGCGATTCGGCTCCGCGCGTCGGCTGTACCCAGCATCGCGGATGCTGCAGCGTGGATCGTTGCCCGCGACGAATCACCATCGAATGGGCGGGCCCGAAGCTGTTTATTCGCGCGTCTTCAGCACCTCGATCAGATCCAGATGGCGCACGCGGTGGATCACGATCAGCGCGGACGCGAGGGCGGCGATCAGCACGACCAGGGTCGAGCTGGCGAAGGTTTCGGTGCTGAGGTAGGGCGGCACGCGGTAGAGCTCGCTTTGCAGGCCGGCGACGATCACCTGGGCCAGGCCGTGGCCGACCAGCCAACCGACCGGGATGGCGGCGAAAGTGAGGATCGCGAGTTCGCCGACCAGGATGTAGGCCACCTCGCCGCGGGTGTAGCCGAGCACGCGCAGCGAGGCCAGTTCGCGGCCGCGTTCGCCGAGGGCGATGCGCGCGGTGTTGTAGAGCACGCCGAAGGCGATCAGGCCGGCGAGCAGGGTAGCGATGTAGGTGAAGATCAGCAGCGACTCGGCCATGGTGTCGTAGAAGTTCTGGATCGCGGCCTTGCGCGAGCCCACTGCTGATACATCGGGACGCTGCTCCAGCAGTCGGAACAGTTCCGCCTCTTGCAGCGGATCGACCAGCAGCAGCGCGCTGGTGTAGCGCTCGCCTTCGGCCAGCAGGCGATTGAGCGCATCCAGTTCCATGTAGGCGTTGATGCCGATGAACTCGCGCACGGTGCCGGCGACCGGGACATCGAGCACGCGCCGCGCGCCCTGCAGTTGTTCGACCTGGACCAGATCGCCGCGGCGCACATCGAGCATGCGCGCCAGATAGTCGGTCAGCAGCAGGCCGCCGGCGGGCAGCGTCTGCGGCCGGCTGCGCACATCCAGCACGCGCTTCTGGCTGGCGTCGGCCGGCAAGCCTTCGAGGCCGGTCAGCACCGCGCGCGGGCCATGGCGCAGGCGCACGCCGACGCTGCGCACGCCCTCGACCGCCAGCACGCCGGGCAGACGCGCCAGCTCCTGCAGCGCCTCGGGGCCTTCGGCCTCGACGAAACCGACCTGCAGATCGTTGCGCTGCGCCAGTGCAAACTGTTGATCGACCATGAAATTGAGCGCGTCCTGCTGGAACATGCCAATGGTCAGCACGCCCGAGGCCAGCGCGATGCCGATCACCGTCGAGAGCGCCTTGAGCCGGCGCCGACCCAGCTGGCGCAGGATCATCCGCGTCGGCTGATCAAGCCAGCGCGCCGGCAGCAGGCGCTCCAGCACCGTGCTCTGGTAGCGCGGCGGCGTCTCCGGGCGCATCGCCTCGGCCGGCGGCAGGCGCGCGGCGCGCACCAGCGCGAAGGCGGCGCCGCTCAGCGCGGCCAGCAGCGAGATCAGCACGGCGCCGGCTACCGCGCTCGGCGCCAGCACGTAGTCGAGATAGGGAAAGCGGTAGAAGCTCATGTACAAGCCGCCGAGCAGGCGGCCGAGCCAAATCCCGCCAGCGATGCCGGCCAGCGCGCCGAGTGCCACCACCAGGCCGACCATCGCGGCGTAGTGACGGCCAATGGCGCCGTGGGTGTAGCCAAAGGCCTTGAGGATGGCGATCTGATCGCGCTGGGTGGCGATCAGGCGCGAGAACACCACGTTGAGCAGGAAGGCGGCGACGCTCATGAACACCGCCGGGAACACCGTCGCCATGGTCTTCAGCTGGTCGAACTCGGCGCTCAGGAACTTGTGCGAGAGCTGGTCCTTGCGCGCCAGCGCGCCGAGGCCGCCGTAAGGCGCCAGCAGCGGGTCCAGGCGCTCGATCACGCGCTCGGCCGGCACGCCGGGCGCGAGCTTCAGCGACAGATTGTTGAAGGCGCCGTCCATGCCATAGGCCGCTTCCAGCGCGCGTTGACTGATCCAGGCGATCGCATAGCGCTTGAAGTCGGGAAAGGCAGCGCCAGCCTGGATCTGGTACACGTACTCGGGTGAGATCGCGATGCCGACCACCCGGTAGGTCTCCATGCGACCACCCACCACCGCGCTCAGCGTGGCGCCGGGCTGCAGGCCGTGGGCGCTGGCAAAGGCCTCGCCCAGCACGATCTCGTCCTGCGCATAGGGCTGCGGCATGCGGCCGGCACGCAAATACAGCTGATTCAACGGCTTGCTGCCCACATCCGGCAGCGACAGCAGAATGCCGCGCACCGGATCGGCGAAGTCCGGCAGGCGCACGCGCATCGGCGCCAGGATGCCGGCATCGACAACGCCGACGCCGTCCAGCGCCGCAATGTCAGAGACCAGCGACTGCGGCGCGCGCTTCAGCCCGGCAAACACATCGGCAAATCGATACTCCCGATAAAAGCGCTCGCGCGTCGCCGTCAGCGAATCCAGGTTGGAGATCGACATCAGATAGGTGGCCATGCCACTGGCCATCACCAGCACGATCGCCAACACCTGGCTGCGCACATGCCAGAGATCGCGCAGCAGTTTGCGAGTCAGGGCGCGCATGGCGCTGGGTCACGCGCGTGGCACACCGCCCTGTCAGCGAGGCCAGCAACGGCGGGGCAGGGGGCAGGGGGCAGGGGACGGGGACTGCAGCAGTAGCGCCGCAATGTCGCGGCACGAATTGGAGCGGCGAATGGAAGAGCGATGCGCCGTGCCGAGCTGGCGAATCCAATCTGGGGCAGCGTTCGAATCCCTGGTGGCCGGCGATCCGCCGTCTGCTCATCCAGTGTCCACGTCCCGCCTTCGGCCCGTTTCGGGCAGTAAACGGTACCCGCTACAGCGCCACAGAAGCGCGGCCGAGCGGGTCCCCCGCCCCCCGACCCCCGCCCCGCTCTTGCTCCCAAGCACTCGTGTTTGGCTAGCGTCCCCACGCACGTCACATCGCCGCGCCATCGCGACAGTCCCCGTCCCCCGCCCCCCGCCCCCCGCCCCGCTCTTGCTCCCAAGCACTCGCGTTTGGCTAGCGTCCCCACGCACGCCACATCGCCGCGCCATCGCGGCAGTCCCCGTCCCTCGCCCCCTGCTGCCCCCTGACCCGCCTCAGCTTTAAGCGTCACCACACAATCTCCCCCGCCGCCTTGCGCTCGCGGTTGACGTCGACGCGGACGATGCGGCCGTCCTGCAGGTGGATGACGCGGTGGGCCATGGCGGCGATGCCGGCGTTGTGGGTGATGACGACGGTGGTGGTGCCGAGGCGCTGGTTGACCTCGGACAGGGCTTGCAGCACGCGCACGCCGGTTTCCGAATCGAGGGCGCCGGTGGGTTCGTCGCAGAGCAGAACTTCCGGCTGTTTGGCGATGGCGCGGGCGATAGCCACGCGCTGCTGCTGGCCGCCGGACAGCTGGGCCGGGAAGGCGTCCAGGCGGTCGCCCAGACCGACCAGTGCCAGCGCCTGCGCGGCCGCCATCGGCTTGCTGGCGATCTCGGTGACCACGTCGACGTTCTCGCGTGCGGTCAGGCTGGGGATCAAGTTGTAGAACTGGAACACGAAGCCCACATGCTCACGGCGGAAGCGCGTCAGCGCGTCCTCGCTGGCACCGGACAGGTCATGATCGCGGTAGCGCACTTGCCCGGCACTCGGGATGTCGAGCCCGCCGAGGATGTTGAGCAGCGTGGATTTGCCGCTGCCGGAAGGCCCCAGCAAGACGACGAACTCACCCGCGTACAGATCGAGATCGACGCCGCGCAGCGCGTGGATCTCCACCTCGCCACTACGGTAGACCTTGGTCAGGCCGCGGGCGGAAAACACCGCTACAGGCAGGCTGGGCTGGCTCATCCGGGCAGCATAGCGTGCCGCTCGCCGACGGATGCGCGAGTGCTTCGGTGTGCTGGCATAGTTAGCGCAGGTCCTGCGGACTCCTCTACATGCTCAAGCTGTTCCAGCGCTTGTCGGCGGCGCCGACCAATCCCCGGCCGACGGCCGAGACCCGCCGCTTCGACGTGGCCGATCTGTATCGCGGCCCGGCCGATCCGGTGCAGATGGCCGAGAGCGCGGCGCTGCCGCTCGACGAGAAGCTGCGCCAGGCCTACTTCTGGATCGTCAACACCGCGATCATCTCGCCGCATTACGACATCGAGTACCTGGACGGCCCGCCGCAGGAGTACCGGCTCGGGGATCGCAAGTCGCGGCTGGTGCTGCCGAGCGCGCAAAGCTACTCGAGCTTCGTGCTGCTGCCGCTGCTGACCTTCGCCACCCAGCGCAAATGCCTGTTCATCGGCGGCCCCGGGCGCGGCAAGACGGCGAGTTCGGTGCTGATGGGCGTGCTCGCCGGCTATCCGGTGCGCGAGGTGCGCCGCGGCATGCAGCGCGGCCACCCGCAAATGACGGTCGCGGATCTGCTCGGTCAGCCGCTGCCGTCAGACCTGATCAATGCGGACAGCGTCGCCAAGGTGCGCGTGGCGTGGCGCTCCTGGCTGTCGATGCGGGTCAAGATCATCGATGAGTACAACCGAATTCCAACGCGCACGCAAAGCGCGCTGCTGACGCTGATGGGCGACAACTACGCCGAACTCTTCGATCAGATTTACGAATGTCCACCGGCCGCCTGGTACCTGACCGCCAACGACGACCAGGGCGGTGGCACCTACCAGGTGGTGGAAGCGCTGCGCGACCGCATCGACGTGATCGTGCAGGCGCTGGCCTTCAACCCGCGTTATCTGAGCGAGCTGCTGGCGCGCATCGAAGAGGATGCACGTCCGGAAGAGTTCGTCCCGCGCGAGATCATCTTCAACGAAGAGGAAATGCGGCGCATGGCAAAGGAGGTGCGTGCGGTGCCGCTGCCGGCTCCGGTGCGCCGCCGGATGGAGTTCTTCGCCAGCCAGTTCGAATTCATGGACGTTGCTGGCGATCAGTTCGAGTACAAGAGCAAGGACACGGCGCGCCTGGCCGGCACCGACTGGAACTGGCTGACCGCGCAGGATGACGGCCGCGACCGCCTGAAGGATCTCGGCTGTCACACGCGCAACGGCCTGTCGGTGCGCAATCTGATGACGCTGATCACCTACGCCAAGGCGCTGGCGTACTTTCGTGGCGCAGCCGAGGTGGGCCTGGATGATCTGCGCCAGATCTTGCCTTTCGTACTGAACGACAAGCTGAAGCCGGATCTCGACGCACCGTTCTTCCAGGCAGGCGCCAATACGGCCTATCGCAGCGATCGCATCGGCTGGCTGCGCCAGCTCTTTGACACCAGCTGCCAGGAGTACGACCGCCTCGATCTGGATCGTGCGGATCCAGTGGCGGAACTCGCCAGCGAGATCCGCGCCGGACTTGATGGTGTCGAGGAGGCAGAGGTGCGCAAACGCCTCACGCGGATCGAACGCCAGATCACCGAGATCGGCAAGGGCGGCAAGCTCTACGGGCCGATGCACGATGACCTGCTGATGCTGAAGTCGCTGCATCAGCGCTATCACAACTACCTGCGCTGGCTGGTGCAGCGATGAGCGTGTCGGCGCCCCTGGCAGAGGTGCTGCGCGGTGGCCGGGTCGAGTTCAACCGGCGCTACGCCGAGGCGCAGCATCGCTACCCGGCCTTGGACGCGCAGGCCTTCGGCGACTACCTGTCCGGCCCGGTCGATCAGATCGCCACGGCGATCGCGCGCAGTGACAGTTCCGCGGTGGCGGCGGTGGTGGATGCCGCTTTCGAGCTTGGTCTCTCGCTGCACGCACAGCGATGGATAGGTCCCGGCGCGCGCACCGCGGGCATCGTCGAGACCTGGATGGCGCTGGCGCAGCATGCACCACAGCAACTGGCCCAGGCGCCGCTGCGTGTACTGGCTGCAGTCGCCAATGCACTGGTGCACTGGTGGGGGCAGGGCGGCGGAGCGCCGTGGGCGCGTACGCTGCTGCGCGTGGCCGCGCGCGCACGGACGCCGGAGGACTTGCTGCGCGCCGGTCAGGTAGCCGCCTGGCGGCACGGCATGGCGCACTACCGCGACAGCGCCCTGGAGCGCCTGCGCACGCTGGATCGCGAGTTGGCGTCGTTGGTGCTGGAGGTGCCATTGGAGCAGTGGGACGAGAACATGCTCACGCGCCTGCAGCAAGACCGCTGGTGGCGCCCCGACGCAGGCTCCGATCGTCGCGCCGCAAGTCTGGCCGGCAACGTGGGCGAGTTCATCGGCTATGGCGGGCGCTTCGCCGAGCCACCAGTCGTCGCGCAACGCGCTGGCCAGCTGCTGCTGCAGTCTGGCCAGGAGCGCTATGCGCTGTACGCCGACGCCTATGGTGCCCAGCTGCACGCGGTCGCCGAGGCGCCCTTGCGCGCGGCGCTGCGGCTGCCGGCTGGCTACAGCCTCGATCAAGGCGTGTTGATCGGCCCCGGCGTGCGCATCGCGCTAGGCGATCGCGGCGAGATCACCAGCGCGGCCGCCGACGCGCACACGCTGGTGCTGACCCACGCGTGGTCGCACGCCGCCACGCTGATCGCGCTGGCGCAGGCGTGATGACGCTGGCTGAGCGCTGGGAGCAGGCCTGGCCGGAGGCGCTGGCGGCCTGGAGCGCCTACACCCGGCTGAAGCCGCCGCTGCTGTGTGCCACCTCGGCCGAGGCGCAGCGGCAGGGGCTGAGCAGCAGTTTCGCGATGATTCGGCTGGTCGATCAGACCGTGGTCATCGATCTGCAACAGGTGGCGGCGCTCGGGATCGGCGACTACGGGGTCGAAGTGCTGGCGCACGAGATCGGTCACCATGTCTACGCGCCGGCCTCGATCACCGATCACACGCGCTCGCTGGCGCGCATGCTGCCGGCACTGCCGACCTTGACCGAGCACGCGCCGATGCTCGCCAATTTGTACACCGATCTGTTGATCAACGATCGCCTGTACCGCTCGGCCAAGCTGCGCATGCCCGAGCTGATGGCCGCGGTGGTGCGCGGCAATCGCCGCGGCGCCGACAGCAAGCTGTGGACGCTGTACCTGCGCGCCTACGAAGTGCTGTGGGGCATGGAACCCGGCAGCCTGACCGGCAAGACCGCGCTGGAGGAGTCGCTCGACTTTGACGCAAGGCTGGCGGCGCGGCTGGTGCGCCACTACCCGCTGCACTGGTTGGACGGCGCCGGCCGCTTTGCGGTGCTGCTGCTGCCGTATCTGGTGGAGGACAGCCAAGCGACCGAGCGACTGCAAACGCTGATGGACACCAAGGATGCCGGCCGCGGCGGGCAACCCGAGGGGCTGACCCAGATGGATGCGGGAGAGCAGGAACAGCCACCGCACCCGGCCGTTGATCGCGAGCTCGGCGGCGTGCCCAAGGCGTTGCCGGAATGCAAGGGCAGGGCCAGCCAGGCCACCGGTCAAGCGCGCGATCCCTATCAGTACGGCGAGTTGCTGCGGCTGGCCGGCCTCAAGCTGGATCCGCAGGGCGCCGCCATTCGCTATTACGCCGAGCGCGCCCGCCCCTATCTGGTGCCCTTTCCCAGCCTGCCGGCGCGCCACAGCGAGGATCCGCTGCCGGAAGGCCTGGATGTGTGGGAATCCGGCGAGCCACTGGAACTGATCGACTGGCGCGCGAGCCTGTCGATCTCGCCGCGACCAGTGCCGGGATTGACCACCGTGCAGCGCCATTACGGCACCCAGCCGGGCAGCGAACCGGCGCGCGTGCCGCTCGATCTCGATCTGTACGTCGATAGTTCCGGGTCGATGCCGGACCCGCGCGCGCAGTTGTCGTGGCCGGCGCTGGCGGGCGCGGTGATCTGCCTGTCGGCGTTGCGCGCCGGCGCCTCGGTGCAGGTCACGCTGTGGGCCAGTCGGCGCGAGGTGATGAGCACCCCGGGCTTCGTGCGCTCGGCCGATGAGTGCCTGAAGATCCTCACCGGCTATTACGGGGGCGGTACCCAGTTTCCGCTGCCCACCTTGCGACAAACCCACGCGGCGCGGGTCAAGCTGCGCAAACCCACGCATATCCTGGTGGTCTCCGACGATGGCGCCTCCACCATGTTCGACACCGCCGACGAGAAAGGCACGGCGGGTTGGGAGGTGTGTGCGCAGGCGCTCAGGCAGGCGCGGGGCGGCGGCACGCTGGCACTGAACATCCCCACCGGCTGGGATGGATCCAAGGCCAGCAAGCACACGTATGCCGCCAATGCCTACGGCTGGTTGCGCAGGGCGCGTGACGAACAAGGCTGGCTGATCGCACCAGTGGCTACCCTTGACGATCTGCTCGGCTTCGCCTTGGTGTTTACGCGTCGTCATTACACGCCGAGCGACGCGCCCGCCTGACCCGTGCCCTGTTCGGTCGGTCGCCAGGGCAGCGTTGTCGCGCGCCCGGCCATTCGGCATGGTTGGGCATCGCGCAGCCGGTGTATACCTACGCGACCTACACACGCTGACAGGGGAGCGTTATGGTCGGGTCTGCTCGTCGCTCGCAACGGACATCGATTTCATGTGCGCTGGGTGCCGCGCTGATCTGCAGCGCCTCGGCATCTGCAGCCACCTTCACCGTCAACAGCACGGCGCACGGCACCGACAGCAACCCCGCCACCACCACGCTGGTGGAGGCAATCAACGCCGCCAACGGCGCCGCTGGTGCCGACACCATCGTGCTGCCGAGTCAGACGCTGTTCCAGGTGGATGACACCGTCTCGGTGGTGCTCGACTCCACCGGCCGCACGCTGTACCCGCGCATCACTGGCCCTACGCTGATCCAGGGCAACGGGTCGACCATTGATTTCCTGTCGGCACCAACCTCGCGCAATGCCCGCTTTTTCGTCGTCGCGGGCGGCGCCTCGCTGGAATTGGAGGATCTGTCCCTGATCGGTGGTCGTCTGCGCGGCGGTGACGGCGCGCAGGGCAACTTTGGCAATGGCGGCGGCGGCGCAGCGATGGGTGGCGCGATTTACGTCGACGGCGCCACGGCGAGCCTGACCTTGCGCCGGAGCACGATTGCTGCCTGCAGTGCGACAGGTGGCAACGGTGGGCTGGGGGTGGGCTCCATTGGCGGTTCGGGTGGCGCGGGTGGCGGCATGGGATAGGTAGGCTCCGGCGGCGCGGGCGGCGTGCAACCAGGCAGCGCCGGTTCGGGTGGTTTCGGTCAGGGTGGCGGCGGCGCATGGATCAATCCGCCGAACGGGGGCACCGCCGGCGCCGGTGGCTTCGGCGGCGGCGGTGGTGGCGCGATCAGCACGGCGACGCGTGGCCTGGGTGGCACTTTCGCTGGCAACGGCGGCGGGTACAACGGCAATGGTCTGGCCAGCGGCGGTGGCGGGGCCGGTCTGGGCGGCGCGATCTTCAATCTGAACGGAACGGTCACGCTGGAGAACACCACGCTGACCTCCAACAGTGCGCAGGGTGGTTCGACCGACGGAGATGCGGCGGGGAACGGGCACACACCGGGCACCGGTGCCGGCGCGGCTATCTTCAACTACGACGGCAGCATGACTTTGCGCCACGTCACTGTGCATGCGAACCAGCTGACTCGGGGCTTCGCGCCGGATACCGCCATCGACGGCGGCGCCATCGCCAACTACAACGCGACCGGCGGCGGTGCGCCCAGCCTGACGCTGTACAACTCCGTGCTGAACGGCACCACCGACGGCACTGGCAGCACGCCCACCTTCGATCTGGTCAACTACGCGGGCGGCACGGTCACCGCAGGTGGCAGCGCCAACAGCAACTGGATTGCCACCAGCAGCGGCACCATCACCGGCACGGTGCGCAGCGGCGCACTGACCATGGGGACCATCGCGCGCACCAACGGCATCTTGCTGGTGTATCCGGCCGCCAGCCTGATCGACAGCGGCGACGGCGGCAACTCCTTGCCGACAGACGCGCGCGGCTCGCCGCGGCCTGCCGGTGGTGGCGTCGATGTTGGTGCCGTGGAGGGCGCCTTCAGCGCAACGGCCACCATCCAGACGGGTGATCTGTTGGTGACTGAGGGCTCCAACGACGCCCTGTACGCCATCAGTCCATCCAACGGTCGGCGCAGTCTGATCAGCAAGTCCGGGGTGCGCGGCAGCGGCCCGGCGATCACCAATCCGATCGATGTGGCGGTCGACAGCAACCAGAACATCTACGTGCTCGACTCGACCTTCCAGGGCGTGATCCAGATCGACCGCAACACGGGCGATCGCAACATCGTGTCGATCGGTCCCACCGATGCAAGCACTGCCGGCGTCACTGCGCGTGGCAGCGGGCCCGAATTCTCCTCACCGACGTCCATCGCGGTCGTCGGCGCGGGGCAGCTGGCGGTGACTGACAGTGGTTCTACAGCCGGCGTTTTCTCGGATGCGGTGTTCCTGATCGACGTTGCCACCGGCAATCGGAGCGTGCTCTCTGATGACACGGTGCCGAATGCGACCAACGCGATGACCACGCCCACCAGCATCATCAACCACAGCACGCTGGGAATCCTGGTGGCCGACAGCACCACCAACGACGCGGTGCTGCGCGTCGCCAACCCCGGCGGCGCGCGTACGATCTTCTCCAGTTCGGCGCTGACTGTGCCGGATGCCGCCAACCCATTTACCTCGCCCGCCGGACTGGCCGAAGACAGCGACGGCTCAGTCCTGCTGATCGATACCACCAGCGATCAATTGCTGCGTCTGAGTGCGAGCAACGGCGCACGCACCGTCGTGACCAATCTGGTGGCGGCCGACTCCTACAACGGTGTTGAAGGGACGGCGGCTGCCGACTACGTGAACAAGACCAACACGCCCGACGCGGTGCTGCGGGTAACTGGCGCCAGCTTTACGCCGTTGAGTTCCAATCTGATTGGCGACGGGCCAATCTTTGGCACGGCGATCGGCACGGTAACGCTGGGTCTGGGTATCGCGATCGTGCCGGGTCCGAGCAGCGTGGCGCCCACCGTCAGTTCACCCACATCGGCCTCAGTGACCGAATCCACCGCCGTACTCGGCGGCAGCGTCGACAGCGACGGCGGGGCCGCCATCTCGGTGCGTGGCATCGTGCTGGCGCCGACGGCGACCAACAACAACCCCCAGCTCGGTGGCCCTGGCGTGGTCAATCTGACCACCACCGGCACCACGGGCGTGTACACGCTGAACGCGACCGGGCTGAGTTCAAACACGCAGTACAGCTTCAAGGCTTACGCGACCAACAGCAGTGGGACTGGCTACAGCAACGTCGCCACCTTTACGACGCTGCGCTCGGCGAATCTGGCGATCACCAAGACCGATGGCACGACCGTCGAAGTGCCGGGGACGCCAGTGACCTATACCATCGTCGCCAGCAATGCAGGTCCGGACGCGACCGGCGCGACCGTCACCGACACGCTCCCCGCCACACTGACCGCATGCAGTTACACCTGCGTCGGCGCGGGCGGCGGCAGTTGTCCTACCTCCGGCAGTGGCAACATCAGCGCGTCGGTCTCGCTGCCGGCGTCCGCCAGCGTCACCTTTACGCTGAATTGTGCGATCCAGCCCGGTGCCAGCGGCAGCCTCAGCAATACCGCGAGCATCGCGGCGGCTGCCGGTACCGTGGATACCGTGCCGGGGAATAACAGCGCCACCGACGTCGATGCCCTGGCGCCCACCGGTGACCTGGCCGTCACCAAGTCCAACGGCACCAGCAGCGTGGTGGCCGGCGCCGCGACCAACTACAACATCACCGTCAGCAATGCGGGGCCCAGCAGCGCGGTCGGCGTCGGTGTGTCGGACACCTTCCCGGCGGCCTGCAGTGCGGTCGGCTGGACCTGCACCGGCAGCGGCGGCGGCACCTGCGCATCGCTGGGCAGCGGCAACATCAATCAGACTGTCAACCTGCCGCCGGGTGGCAGCGTCAGCTTCAGCGCCAGTTGTACGATCAGTTCCGGCGCGGCTGGGGGCAGCTTGAGTAACACGGCAACGATTGCGCCGCCACCGGGGTTCACCGACTCGAACAGCGCCAACAACGCCGCCACCGACGGCCCCGACATCATCGGCTGTCCGGCAGCGCTGGTCACCAACGGCGCCGATGCCGGCGCCGGATCGCTGCGTCAAATCGTGGCCGACGCCTGTGCCGGCAGCACGATCACGTTCCTGCCTGCGGTCACCCAGGTGACCCTGTCGAGCGGCGAGATCGTGCTGAACAAGAACCTCACGATCCAGGGCAGCGGTCAGCGGATCGACAGCAACAACACCAGTCGCCTGTTCCGTGTCGATGCCGGGGTGTCGGTGGCCATGTCCGATCTGACCCTTGCGCGCGGCAACGGGGTGTCCCCGGTCCAATCGGGCCAGGGCAGCGCGGTGCTGTCGCTTGGCTCGCTGAGCATGGATCGCGTCACCGTGCGCGAGAACGGCCCCTCGGCCGTGCGCATCGGCGGGGCCTGCAGCGTCAACGGTAGCGCCGAATTCCTCGATCTGCGCAACTCGCTGTTTACCAGCAACGGTGACGCGGCCTTGTTTGTCAATTGCGGTGTGGCCATCGTGCGCAACAGCACCTTTACCGGCACGGCAGCCGCAGGAAATCCGGCAGTCGCGCAGAATTTTGGTCGTACCCTGCTGATTCACAGCACCGTGGCTGGTAACGCGGGGCGCGGCATCGGCGTCTCCACGTACGCTTACGCGACCGTGGTAGCGAACAATGCCGCGGGCGATCTGTTCAGCTCAGGTATCTACCTGTCCGGGGGCAGCAATCTGTACGGGACGCTGACAGGCTCGACGATCCGCGGTGTGACCGACGGCAATGTCAGCAACGTTGCGGCGGGTCTGGCACCGCTGGGGAGCTACGGCGGCAGCACCGACACGCTGGCCCTGCTGCCGGGCAGCGTCGCGATCAACGGCGTGGTCAATCAACCCGAGGTGCAGTTGATCGTCCGCGACGAGACGGACACTGCCAGCTACACGCTGACCTTCAACGGGCAGACCACCGCCCCGCTGACCAGCCCCAACGAAGCAACGCTGCAGTCCGCGCTCGAAGCGCTGCCGAGCATTGGCGCCGGCAACGTGGATGTGATCGGCACCGGCAGCGGATTCCCGATTGCAGTCGCGGTCGTGCAGTTCACTGGTGCGCTCGCCAACACCAACCAGCCCTTGATCGTGTCATCGCGGCCGGGCGTGCTGGTGCGCCCGATTCTGGACGGCGGTACGCTGACCGCCACGGATCAGCGTGGGATCACCCGAGCACAGGGCGCGGCGGCCGACATCGGCGCCTACGAGTCGCGCGGGTTCAATCGAACGCTCACCGGCGGCAGCCCGCAGTCCGCGGCGATCAACAGCGCCTTCGCGAGTCCGCTGTCGCTGACGGTCACAGCCGCCGCCAGCGGCGAGCCGGTCAGCAACGGAAGCATCAGCTACTCGGCCCCCGGCGCGGGTCCCAGTGCCAGCCTGGCGCCGGCCATTGCCACCTTGAATGCTGGCGGCGTGGCCAGCAGCGTGGCGACCGCGAACGGCACGCTCGGCAGCTACAACGTGACGGCGGACTTCCGCGGCAACCTGGATGGACCGCTCAGCTTCGCGCTGAGCAATCGCGCGCCCGCCGCTGACCTGAGCGTCAGCAAGACCAATGGCAGCAGCAGCATCGTGCCGGGCACCGGAACCAGTTACACCATCGTCGTCGCCAATGCCGGGCCCGATGCCACCAGCGCGACGCTGGTCGACAACCTTCCGCCCCAACTGGTGTCGTGCAGCTGGACCTGCGCACCGTCAGGCGGCGCCTCGTGCAATGCCAGCGGATCGGGCTCCATCAACGAGACGCTGGCGATGCCGGCCGCTTCCAGTGCCAGCTTTACGCTGAATTGCTCAGTGCCCGCCAGCGCAACCGGAAGCGTACTGAACACCGCGACGGTCAGCGGGACGACACCGGATCCGGTCAGCGGCAACAACACCGCCGTTGACAACGATGCGCTGACCCCGCGGGCGGATGTGGTGGTAGGCAAGAGCGACGGCAGGACCACCGTCGAGGCGGGAACGTCGACCAGCTACACGATTCTGGTCACCAATGCGGGACCCAGCAACGCGCCGGTCGTCAATGTCATCGATGTGCTTCCAGCTGTCTGTAGCGGCGTCACCTGGACTTGCGCCGGTAGCAGCGGTGGCAGCTGTGCCTCATCGGGCGCGGGCAATATCGCGGAGACCTTGGGGCTGCCTGCTGGAGCCAGCGTCCTGTTTGCGGTCAATTGCACCGTGGCCGCAGCCGCAACGGGCAACCTCGTCAACACCGCGCAGGCCGCCCCGTCTGGCGGCGTGAATGACGAGAATCTTGGCAACAACGTCAGCACCGATAGCAACACCATCATCGCGCAGCCGCAGCTCGGTGTGGTGCCGGTTTCCGGGTCCTTTGTCGAAGGCACACCGGCGGTGTTCCGTATGCAGCTGACTGCACCGGCGCTGTCCGCCGGCGTTAGCGGTACGGTCAGTACCTCCGACGGGACTGCGCAGGCACCGGGGGATTACACGCCACTGACGACGCAGCCGTTCACGATCCCGGCCGGACAGAGCTTCGTGGATGTACCGGTCGCGACGATCAACGACAGCACGGTTGAAGGCGCGGAAACGCTGACGCTGACCGTGGTCGGCGCCCTGCAAGGCGCCCAGCCAGGCACGCTGTCGGCAGCCGCGACGCTGACGGATAACGATCAGGCGCAGATCAACCTCAGCGCAGCCAGCTACAGCGCCAGCGAGGGTGCAGCGCAGATCAGCGTGCAGATCACGACGACGGCTGCGGTGCAATCGGGCGTGACGGTCAGCATCAATTCCACCAACGGAACCGCCGGCGCGGCGGACTACACGCCGGTCGTCAACGGCAGCGTCAGTTTCCCGCCGAACTCCGGGGCCCCGCAGACCCTGACCATTCCGATCAATAACGATCTGCTGGACGAAGACGATGAGACCTTCACCCTCACGCTGAGCGGGCAAAGCGGATCCGTCGGCGACGTCAGCATCGGGCCAGGTAACTCGGCGTTGTTGACGATCCTCGATGACGACGCCCTGCCGGCGCTGAGCATCAGCAGCCCGAGCCAGCTGGAAGGCAACAGTGGACAGGCGCCGATGAACTTCGTGATCACCCTGACGCCGGTCTCAGGGCGTACGGTCAGCTTCACGCGTGCAACCGTCGATGGCAGCGCCACGGTCGCCAGCAACGACTATGTGGCGCTGGCGGCGCAAACGCTCACCATCCCGGCCGGCCAAACCAGCGTCACCGTGCCGGTGCAGATCATCGGCGACACGGTGTACGAGGGCGATCAGAGCTTCACGCTGAATCTCAGCAGCGTGGTCAATGCCACGCCGACCAGCTTGAGCGGGACCGGGACGATCCTGGAGGACGACCAGCAGCCGACCACCACCACCATCAGCAGCGACGTACCGGATCCCAGCGTGGTCGGTCAGCCCTATCTGGTCAGCGTCAATGTCAGCGCGCAGACGATCTCGCCGGTGGGCAGCGTGCTGATTGGTGATGGCAGCGCCACCTGCACGGCCAGCCTGTCGGCTGCGACCTCTCCGAATGCCATCGGCAGCTGCTCCCTGACCAGCACGACAGCCGGCGCCAAGACGCTGACGGCGACCTACTCGCCGTCCAGCGCCGTGTTTGCCGGCAGCAGTGGCAGTACGACGCACCAGGTCAATGCAGCCTTGACGACCTTGGCCGTCAGCGGACCGGCGCGCAGCCGCATCAACCAGCCCACCAGCTTCAGCTTCGCACTGGCGGTGTCCGCCCCCGGCGCCGGTACGCCCACCGGCACGGTGACGCTGAGCAGCGGCGCCAGCAGCTGCACGGCGACGCTGCCGACGACCAGTTGCGCGCTGATCTTCACCAGCCTGGGCAGCCGCACGGTGACCGCCAGCTACGCCGGTGACGGCAACTACGCGGCATCGACCAGCAGTGGCGCGGGCAATGCGCAAACGCTGGTCTACGCGCTGTCCGATGTCAGCATCAGCAAGACCGACGCGATCAGCATCTACCAGACGGGCGAGCTGCTGGTGTACACGGTGACCGTGCGCAACCTCGGCCCGGACGCCGCCGCGCAGATTCGCGTCCGCGATGACATCCCGGCCGGCTTGCTGAACACGGTGTGGAGTTGTGATGCCGCCGGCGGCGTCAGCTGTCCGGTGGTTGGTGGCGTCGGCAATCTGGACACGGTCGTTGGCCAGTTCCCGGTCGGCGGCGTGCTCAATTTCACCTTCTACGGCAATGCCGGCAGCGGCCAGGAGATCAGCAATACGGCTCTGCTGGAGCTGCCGGCCGATACCACCATCGACGACCCGGCGACTGGCAACAACAGCGCGATTGATCTCAACAAGAACGATCTGATCTTCCGTGATGGCTTGGAGGATCCGCCGATCAATGCGCCGAACGGCAGCTTCCGGGTGCCGGGTCTGGCCTTGCGCAGCGTGCTCGACGAGGTCGCTGTGCGGGTGCTCGAGCTGCGCGACGCGCGCGGACTCGCCCTGCGCCTGTACGCGCGCCAGTGGGATGGATCGGTGCAGTACGCGCTGGCGCTGCGCGGCAGCGACGGCCTGTTGCGACTCGGCGCCTGGCAGAGCCTGCCGGGTGAGCCGGTGCTGCGCTGGACGGCGCTGAGCCAGGCCAGCGGCTGGGTGTTGGACAGCGCCACGCTGCAGTAAGGCCCAACGCCGGGGGCGCGATCACGCCCCCGGCATTCATCCGGCCCGGAAGGCGCCAAGCCCCGCCCCGGAGGGCGCCGCTCCCGCGGCGCTGCTGTTGTCGCAAACCACACTGGCGCCGGTGGACCGGCGCCCTCCTCAAGACCGCAATCCGCCGCGCACTGGAGGGCGCCGCTCCCGCGGCGCTGCTGTGGCCTGACGCCGCAAAGCACCCCAGGCGCCGGAGGACCGGCGCCCTCCGCAAAGCCGCAATACGCTGCCGCCCGGAGGTCCGGCGCGCCGCAAAACGACCAACGCTAGGCACATCCTGTCGACAGCATCGGGCCATAATTGTGGCTTCGACGGTCGGGGGAATGGCTCATGTTGCGTTGGATGTTGGCCTGTTTGCTGCTCGGCCTCAGTGCCGCGGCAATTGCTGCTTCGGGAACCCAGGATGGCGAAGCGCGTGCGCTGATCCGTCAGGCGCAGGTGACGGCTGACGATGTCGGCGTCGTCGCCGCAGGCGCAGAGCGCGCACGCATCGACCGCGCGCTCGATGCCATCGCGCGCTTCCGGGCGCGCCTCGAGGCCGGACAGGCGCAAGCCAGTCCGCAGCGACTGCAGGAACTCGAGCGCGCCGAAGCGGCCCTGCTCGAGCTGCCGGTGCGCGTCGAGGACGGCGATGCGCCGGCCGCGCTCGCGACCATCTCGGGCACGGTGACGGCCCAAGTCGGCGGCGCACCCTTGCAAAACGTCCAGGTGCGCGCCACCGAGTTCAGCTTCCAGAGCAACGTCACCGGCGCCGGCATCGTCGCCACAGCCAACACCAACGCCAGCGGTCAGTACACGCTGACCTTGCCGCCCGGCAATTGGGTGGTGCGCGCCACGCCCCTGAGCACCACGCTGCCAGCCGCCACCGGCGGCTATCTGACCCAGGTCTACAACGGCATCGCCTGCCCGAATTTCTTTGACTGCCCGGTGTATGTCGGCACCGTGATCGCCCTGAATGGCACCAACGTCTCCGGCATCAACTTCCAGCTGGCGCCGGGCTCCGGGATCAGTGGCAGCGCCGCCAACGGTGCCGGGATCCGGGTGCAGGGCGCCGACGGCAATACGGTCGGCAGTACGGTGGCCTCGGCGGGTACCTTCCTGATCAATCACCTGCCGCCCGGCAGCTATCGGGTGTACGTGGACAATCCCGCTGGCCAGTCCGATGTGGCGCGCGGCGACCTGCCTTGCAATGTCAACAGCGATTGCAGCTGGATTCCGTCCGCACTGGTCGCCACCACAGCGGGCGCCGTCAGCTCGGCCGGCAGTTTTGCAGCGCCGGCGGAAGCCACCCTTAGCGGCGTGGTGCGCGACAGCGGTGGTGCCGTGGTGCCCTATGCCGAGCTGGCGCTGTATTCGCTGGATCGCTACACGCTGGCCTCGACCACTGCCGACATCAACGGCGCCTACGTGTTCGACAGCCTGCGGCCCAGCAGCTACAAGCTGATCGTGTCAGCCCCCACCTTCGATCCAGTCGCCGCGCAGTCGCTGCCGACGCGTTATGGACAGGTCGCACATCCCAATGTGGCGTGTCCCCCGGCCGTGTGTGATCCGCTGAATGCCGGCGCCACGATTACCGTGGCCGCCGGGGTGCCGCAAACCTTGCCCGACACCATCCTGCCCATCGGCGCCACGGTGCAAGGCCAGATACGCGAGGCCGGCACGTTGACGCCGGTGGTCGGTGCGAATGTGGCGGTGTATTCGCGTGCCCTCGGGACGCTGGCGACCGCGACGACCGACGCCGCCGGTAACTACAGCGTACGTGGATTGCCGGCTGGCACCTTCTACGTTTACGCCGATGCACGCGCGCAGAACTATCAGCTGACCCACAACGGCAACATCGTCTGCAGCGGCTTCTTCTGCGAGGACTACGGCACGCCATTGGTGCTGAGCGGCAGCGGCAGCAGCACGGTGAACGTCGATCTGCAGCGCGGCGGCATCATCACCGGCTCGATCACCGATGCTGTCTCCGGGGCCCCGACGCCGCGCGGTCGCGCGCGTCTGGAGGTCTATGCCAACGGTGCGCTGGTCTCACAGAATTCGACGGTGTGCACGGCGCCGACCACCGGCAGTTCCACCGTCTGCAGCTACAGCGCCAGCGGGCTGGCGCCGGGCAGCTATCGCGGTGCCTTCGTCAGCACCTCGGTGTTGGGTTGGGTCGATATGGCCTTTGGCGGTACGCCGTGCCCGCGGGGCGGCTGCAATCTGGAGCCGACCACGCCCTTGTTTGCCACCAGCGGCGGCACGCTGTCGGGCATCAGCGCCAGCTTGCCGCGCGGGGCCTTGATCCGTGGACAGATCACCGACGCCGCCACCGCTGGCGCGCCCGATTGCCGCGCTTACGTCATAGGCAGCGTCGGTTTCAGCTGCGGTTCGGTGGGCTTCAACAACACGCTGGACAACTATGCCGGCTTCGCCCAACCAGATCGCGCCGGCAACTACTACTCGCGCACCGGCTTTGCGGCCGGCACCACGCTGTACGCGTCGACCTTCCTGCTGCGCAACAACATCAGCTTCAGCCACGGCTACATCGATCAGGCCTACAACGGGCTGGCTTGTCCCTACGGCAGCTGCGGCATCACCACTGGCGCCGGGTTGACGGTCACCGGCAGCGATTTGACCGGCATCCACTTCGCGCTGAACAAGGGGGCGGCCATGGCGGGAACCGTCACCGCGAGCAGCGGCGGCGCGCCGATTCCGGGCGTGCAGATCAACGCCTACAGCGCCAGCGGACGCGCTTCCGGCAGCACCCGCAGCGACGTCACCGGCGCTTGGCGCATCGATGGGCTGGCGCCAGGGGCCTATTTCGTGACCACCAGCAACAACCTCGGCTATCTGGACGAGGTTTACAACAATCTGGTGTGCGATCCCTTCTGCAATCCCACCAGCGGCAGCAGCGTGACGGTGGCCGGGACCGCAACAACCGCCGGCATCAACTTCTCGCTTGAACTGTCGGCCTCCATCCAGGGCACTGTGCGCCTGGGCGCCACGCCGACGGCCAATGTGCCGGTGGAACTGTACGGCGCCATCGGCAACCTGCTGCGCTCGACGGTCTCCGGCGCGGGCGGCAGCTACAGCTTCACCGGCCTGCCGGCCGGACGCTACTACGTGCGCACCCGTGACACGCTGGGCCGCGCCGACGCGCTGTACAACGCGCTGGCCTGCGTCGGCAACGCCTGTCAGGTGCGCAGCGGCACGCCGATCGATCTGGCGCCGCCGACCACGCTCAACTTCACCGCCGATCTGACCTTGACGCCCGCCGCCACCATCAGCGGCACGATCACCCGCGCCAGCAACGCCAGTGCGCTCTCCGGCGTCACTGTGCAACTGCTCACGCCCACCGGCGCGGTGGCGCTCAGCACCACCAGCAGCGCCAGCGGCGCCTTCGGCTTCAGCGGGCTGGCTGCCGGCAACTACCGGCTGGTCACGCGCGGCACGCCGGGCTTCATCGATCTGGCCTGGCCCAATCTGCCATGCCCGGCCGCCTGCAATGGCCTGAACGGCACCGCCATCACGGTGGCCGCCGGGGCGACCGTCAGCGGCCGCGACTTCGCGCTCGCCACCGGTGGTTCGATCAGCGGCACGCTGCGCAGCGGGCCGTCGGCGCCGATCGTCGGTGCACTGGTGCAGGTCTACGACGCCAGCGGCATTCCGGTCAGCCAGATCAGCACCAATGCCTCGGGCAACTATCAGGTCGACACGCTGCCGGCCGGCAACTTCTTCGTCCGCACGCAGCAGAGCCTGGGTTTCGTCGATCAGGTGTTCAACGCGCTGCCCTGCAGCGGCTACTGCGATGTGCTGAGCGGCACGCCGGTGCCGGTGGCCGCGGGCGCGGGGACCGGGTTGGTGGACTTCACCCTGAGCGGCGGTCTGTCGATCAGCGGCCGCATCCGCAATGCCAGCACCAGCGCCGGCATCGCACTGGCGCGCGTCGTTGCATTCGACACCGGCGGCTTTGTCGCCGGCAGCGCACAGGCCGATGCCAGCGGCAACTACAGCATCGCCGGCCTGCAGCCCGGCACCTACCGGCTGCGCAGCGCCAATCTGTCGGGCTACGTCAATCAGGTCTACAACGGGCTCAGCTGCACGCCGACGCCCTGCAGCGTGTCCTCCGGCGCGCCGCTGGTGCTGTCGACCAGTTCGCTCACCGGCATCGACTTCGCGCTGGTCCCCGGCAACACGATCTCCGGCACCGCCGGCGACAGCTTCAACAATCCGCTGCCCAGCGGCGTCGCCATCCTGCTCAGCGCTACCGGCGTCGAAGTGGCCTCGACCACCATCAGCAACGGTATCTGGGAGTTCAACGGCGTCGCCAACGGCACCTATTACGTGCTGATCCGCAACAGCTCCGGCCTGGTCGATCAGCTTTACGCCAACGTGCCGTGTCCGGGTGGCGCCTGCAACATCACGGCGCTCGGTACGCCGATCGTGCTTACCGGCACCGAGGCGCAAAAAGTGGTGCTGAGCGGCCCGTCCAACATCAATCTGCGCCTGCCCACCGGTCAGACCATCGCCGGCACCGTGCGTGACGCCACCACGCTGGCGCCACTGAACAACGTCACCGTGTACCTGTACAACAGCGCCGGCGCGGTGGTCGGTCAAGCCGTGACCGACGGCCTCGGCCAGTACCTCAGCGAAGGCAGCCTGCCTGCCGGCACCTACTACGCAGCTACCACCAACGGCGTCACCCGCGGCGCCAGCGGCGGCTATGTCAATGCACTGTACAGCGGTCAGAACTGCCTGCTCGCCTGCACGCCGGCCAGCGGCACCGCCATTAGCGTCGGCACGACGCCGGTCAGCGGTATCGACTTCAACCTCGCCAAGGCGGGCCTCGGCATCACTGGCACGGTGCGCTACACCGGCAATGTGCCGCTGGCCTTGGTCGACGTGGAGATCTACGACGCCAGCGGCCGTCTGGCCGGCACCGCGCGCACCAACTCGCTGGGCGTCTACAGCATCGACGGCCTGCCGGCCGGCAACTACTACGCCCGCACGCGCAACAACCTCGGGCTGGAAGATCGCTTGTATGGCGGCGCCGTCTGCGTCAGCGGCTGCAACCCGCTGTCCGGCACGGTGATTGCGGTGCCAGCGGTCAATCAGGTCAGCAACATCGACTTCCTGCTGGCACTGCCGGACGCGCTGTTCCGCAACGGCTACGAGTGACCCTTGCGCGGGGCCGTCGAGTCGGGCGGCCCCGCGCTGCAGTCCGCAGCTGCTTTGGTTATCGTCGCTGCCTTTGCAGGCGGAGGCGGCGATGATGAGGCAAGCACTGTGGTTGGCGTTGTGGGCCGGAGCCGCCGTAGCGCAAGCGCCGGCGCCGGATCTGCGCGATGTGGCCGCCGCCGGCACGCGGGCGACGCTGGAAGCGCCCACGCCGCGTGCCGAGTACATCCGCGCGCACTACACCAAGTACGAGTACCGCATCCCGATGCGCGACGGCGTGCGTCTGTTTACTTCGGTCTACGTGCCGAATGACGCCAGCGCCAGCAAGCGCTATCCGATGCTGATGGTGCGCACCCCGTATTCGGTGGCGCCCTATGGCCTCGATCGCTACCGCGGGTCACTGGGCCCCAGCGAGCCCTACGAGCAGGCCGGCTACATCTTCGTCTACCAGGATGTGCGCGGCCAGCACATGAGCGAGGGCGAGTTCGTCAACATGCGCCCGCACAACCCGGTCAAGCGCGGCAGCGAGATCGACGAGTCCAGCGACACCCACGACAGCATCGACTGGCTGCTCCAGCATGTGCAGCACCACAACGGTCGCGTCGGTCAGTGGGGCATTTCCTACCCCGGTTTCTATGCCTCGATGGCCGCCATCGACAGCCATCCGGCGCTCAAGGCCGTATCGCCGCAGGCGCCGATCGCCGACTGGTGGCGCGGCGACGATATGCATCGCCACGGCGCCTTCAATCTGCAGATGAGCTTCGCCTTTTTCTCCGGCTTCGGACTGCCGCGCCCGCAGCCCACCGACGACGAGCAGTGGAAGCGCTACGCCTTCGGTACGCCCGATGCCTACCAGTTCTTCCTGGACCTGGGGCCGCTGTCGAATCTGCCGGCGCGCTTCACCGACAAGGTGGCGTTCTGGGACGATCTGGTCGCGCATCCCGATTACGACGACTTCTGGAAAGCGCGCAACATCCTGCCGCACCTCAAGAATGTGCGCGCGGCCACGCTGATCGTCGGCGGCTGGTTCGACACCGAGGATCTGTACGGCCCGCTCGCCACCTATGCCGCCATCGAGCGCCAGAACCCCGGCGCGCGCAACACCCTGGTGATGGGACCCTGGCCGCACGGCGGCTGGAACCGCGGCGCCGGCGATCGCTTGGGCGATGCCGAGTTCGGCTTCAAGACCTCCGAGACCTTTCAGGCGCTCGAATTCGCCTTCTTCGAGCACCATCTGAAGGACAAAGACGACCCGGCTCTGGCCGAGGCCTATGTGTTCGAGACCGGCGCCAACCGCTGGCGCCGTTTCCCCGCCTGGCCGCCGCCGGGCACCCGCCGCGAGTCGCTGTACATGGACGCCGGCGGACAGTTGCTGCGCAGCCAGCCGATCCAGGCCGGCGAGGATGCCTGGCCCAGCGACCCCGCGCGCCCGGTGCCGTACACGCAGGAAATCAGCCAGCGCTGGGGCCGCGACTACATGGCCGAAGACCAGCGCTTCGCCTCACGCCGGCCGGACGTGCTGGTGTACCAGAGCGAGCCGCTCAAAGCCGATCTGACCCTGGCCGGGCCGCTGCTGGCCGATCTCTGGTTCAGCACCACCGGCACCGACGCCGACCTCGTGGTCAAACTGATCGACGTGCGCCCCGGCGTCGCCCCAGGCTGGGACGACAGCGACTACGAATCCGGCCGGCGCGACCGCGGCGGCCAGCAAACCCTGGTCCGCGGCGAACCCTTCCGCGCCCGCTGGCGCGAGTCCTACGAACAGCCGCTGCCGCTGCAGCCGGATACGCCCACGCACATCCGCTTCCCGATCAACGACGTCTTCCACACCTTCAAGCGCGGCCACCGCATCATGATCCAGGTGCAGTCCTCCTGGTTCCCCTTCATCGACCGCAACCCGCAAACCTTCGTCCCCAGCATCTACGCCGCCAAAGCCGAAGACTTTGTCCGCGCCGAACACCGCCTGCACCGCGGCGGCGAGCAAGCCAGCCGCCTCGAAGTCCAGGTACTGCCGGCCGCCGACGAGTAGGGCAGCACACGGGTTTTAGAAGGCGCCGCTCCAGCGGCGCCGTTGCCGGAAGGAGGGCGCCGCGCCTGCGGCGCCTGTGCCCCAATGGAGGGCGCCGCTCCCGCGGCGCCTGCGCTGTCTCGGATGGCCCGCACAGGACGGCGCCGGTCTCCGGCGCCCACGCCCCTATCGACGGACCGGACAGCAGAGCGCCCGCCTGCAGCGCCTACCCAGCGCCAGATCGCGCCGGACCCGCCGGCACGGCCGCGGCTTCCAGCACCTTCGCCGACGCGTCGAGCTTTTTCATTGCCGCGGCATCGTTGAAGCTGAACAAGCCGAGCTTTTTCACTCACGCGTCGAGCTTTTTCATTGCCGCGTCGAGCTTTTTCGTCGACGCGGCATGCCGCGAGCTCGACGTGACGCACCGCGAGTTCGAGCCCGGTCCGACCGCGGCGCTCACGCCGGCGGCGCCGACGTCCTTGTCGGCAAAGGGCTTGGTGGTGCCTCGAAGGTTGGGGATCGCGGGCGGCCAGTTGGCGGCGATGCCGGTGCTCTTGCGTAGCGTGTTGCCTGTGTGCCGACGAGGACGTCGGCGGTCCCAAGGGCAAGGGCCCGCGTCCCTGCGATGGGACGCGGGCCTGGTGTTGGTCGCTGCTGCGCCTTACTCCGCCTGCGCCAACAGCGTGGCGTTGCCGCCGACTGCGGCGGTGTTGATGGTCAGCGTGCGCTCGGTGGTGAAGCGGTGCAGGTAGTGCGGGCCGCCGGCTTTGGGGCCGGTGCCGGACAGGCCTTCGCCGCCGAAGGGTTGCACGCCGACCACGGCGCCGATCATGTTGCGGTTGACGTAGCAGTTGCCGGCGCGGATGCGCTGCTGGATGTACTCGATGGTGCTGTCGATGCGGCTGTGGATGCCGAGCGTGAGGCCGTAGCCGGTCGCATTGATGCTGTGGATCACCTGATCCAGTTCGCGCGCTTTGTAGCGGATCACGTGCAGCACCGGGCCGAATACCTCGCGCGGCAGGCGTGCGAGGGAGTCGATTTCGAAGGTGTGCGGGGCGAAGTAGCAGCCGTGCTGGTGCGCCTCGCCGAGTTCGATGGCCTTGATCAGCCGGCCCTCGCGGCGCATGCGCTCGGCGTGGTCGACCAGGATCTTGCGCGCGCCCTCGTCGATGACCGGGCCGATGTCGGTGCTGAGCAGGCCGGGATCGCCCACCACCCATTCGTCCATGGCGCCGGCCAGCAGCTTCAGCGTGCGCTCGGCGACGTCTTCTTGGACGAACAGGATGCGCGTGGCCGAGCAGCGCTGGCCGGCCGAGCCAAAGGCGCCGGACAGCACATCCTTGACCAGTTGCTCGGGCAGCGCGGAGGAGTCAGCGATCATCGCGTTCTGGCCGCCGGTTTCGGCAATCAGCGTGGCGATCGGCGCGTCGCGGCCGGCCAGTGCACGGTTGATCAGCCGCGCGGTTTCGGTGGAGCCGGTGAAGGCCACGCCGGCGACGCGCGGGTCCTGGGTCAGACGCGCGCCGACGGTGGCGCCATCGCCCGGCAACAGCTGCAGCACAGCAGCCGGCACGCCGGCTTCGTGCAGGATCTGCACCGCGCGCCAGGCCACCAGATTGGTTTGCTCGGCCGGCTTGGCGATCACCGCATTGCCGGCGACCAGCGCGGCGGCGATCTGGCCCATGGTGATCGCCAGCGGGAAGTTCCACGGGCTGATGCAGACGAACACGCCGCGGCCATGCAGATGCAGCTGATTGGATTCGCCGGTCGGTCCGGGCAGCGTCTTCGGCGCAAACTCGCGGCGCGCGCACTGGGCGTAGTAGCGGCAGAAATCCACCGCCTCGCGCACCTCGGCAATGCCGTCCGGGATGGTTTTGCCAGCCTCGCGCGTGCACAGCGCGATCAGTTCGGAGCGGTAGTTCTCCAGCAGCTCGGCGGCGCGTTCCAGCATCTGCGCACGGCGTTCGACCGGGGTGGCGTCCCAGGCCGGCTGCGCGGCGACGGCGTTGTCCAGCGCCTTCTCGACTAGCGCGGCATCGGCCGGCACCCAGCTGCCGACCACCCGGCGGCGATCAGCCGGATCGGTGATCGGAATCGGCGCCTGCTGGCTGGAGGAACCCGGCACCAGGGGCTCGGCGCGCAGCGTGCCAAAAGGCACTTTGGCGGCCTCGTCGATCAGCTGACGCAGCTCGCGTTCCTGCGCCAGATTGATGCCGCGCGAGTTCTGGCGATCGTTGCCGTAGAGATTGAGCGGCAGCGGAATGCGCGGATGCGCCTTCGGCTCGGTGGCGGCAACCACCTCGGCCGGATGCGGGATCAGCGCATCGATCGGCAGGCTCTCGTCGACGATGCGGTTGACGAAGGAGGTATTGGCGCCATTTTCCAGCAGGCGGCGCACCAGATAGGGCAGCAGGTCTTCATGACTGCCCACCGGCGCGTAGATGCGGCAAGCCACGTTCAGGCGTTCGGCCGGGATCACTTCCGCGTACAAATCGCCGCCCATGCCGTGCAGGCGCTGGAACTCGAAAGGACGGCCCTGCGCCAGGTGGTAGATCGAGGCAATGGTCTGCGCGTTATGGGTGGCGAACTGCGGGTAGAACACCTCGCCGTGCGCCAGCAGCCGGCGCGCGCAGGCCAGATAGGACAGATCGGTGTTCGGCTTGCGCGTGTACACCGGATAGCCGGTGTGGCCGTCGATCTGTGCGCGCTTGACCTCGCTGTCCCAGTAGGCGCCCTTGACCAGCCGCACGTTCAGCCGGCGGCCGCTCTTGCGTGCCACCTCGGCCAGCCAGTCGATCGCCCCGATCGCGCGCTTTTGATAGGCCTGCACCGCCAGACCGAAGCCCTGCCAGCCTTCCAGCGTCGGGTGCTGATGCACGCGCGCGATCACTTCCAGCGAGAGCTCCAGGCGGTCGGCCTCTTCGGCGTCGATGGTCATCGGAATGCCCTGCGCCTTGGCCAGCTGCGCCAGTTCCAGCACGCGCGGCGTCAGTTCGGCCAGCACACGCTGGCGCTTGGCGCGCTCGTAGCGCGGATGCAGCGCGGACAGCTTGACCGAGATGCTGGGTGCCGACACCAGTTCGGCGTAGGGGCCGGCGCGGCCGATGGCGAGGATCGCGGCCTTGTAGCTTTGCTGGTAGCGCTCGGCGTCAGCCGCCGTCAGCGCCGACTCGCCCAGCATGTCAAAAGAATGCCGATAGCCGCGCTGGTCCTTGGCGCGCGAGCGCTCCAGCGCTTCCTCGATGGTGCGACCCATGACGAACTGGTGGCCCATGATGCGCATCGCCTGGCGCACGGCCAGGCGGATCACCGGCTCGCCCGAACGCGCGATCAGGCGCTTGAAGGCGCCGAAGAAGTTGCGCTTGGTGTCCTCGGCAATGCGCACCAGCTTGCCGGTGAGCATCAAACCCCAGGTGCCGGCGTTGACCAACAGGCTGTCGCTCTTGCCGGCGTGCGAGTTCCAATCGGCCTCACCCAGCTTGTCGGAGATCAGCTTGTCGGCGGTCTCGGCGTCGGGAATGCGCAGCAGCGCCTCGGCCACGCACATCAGCATCACGCCTTCCTCGCTGGACAGATCGTACTCGCGCATGAAGGACTCCACCGCGGTCTGGTCCGCCTTGCGAGCGCGCACGCGCTTGACCAGATCGGCTGCGGTGTCATGCACGCGCGCCTTCAGATCGGCGTCCATCTCGGCCACGCGCAGCAGATCGGCGACCGCCTCGGACTCTTCGCGGGCGTAGTGCTCGGCCAGACGCAGCAGCGCCGGGTCGGCATCGGAGGGGGCATCGCGCAGCAGGGCAAGTTCCGGGTTCATGGCAGGACCAGCGCAGGGCTTCGGGGCTCGGGGACGCGCAGTCTAGCTGCAGCCCGCAACTCCCACATGCCCGCGCGCGGGCGACGTCGCCTGGGGGCAAGCCCGGCGTTCAGGCTGCTTGCGCCGCCGCCTTGAGCGAGTCCCTGTCTCGCCCCAGGGCCGCTTGCTCGTTCTGCAAACTGGCGACAGCGCAAAGCATGCGCCGCATGGCTGGTCCCCCGCCCCATGACCCCCGCCCCGCTTCTGCCCCTCCGCACCCATGTTCGGCAAGAGGTTCCCTAGCTCCCGGGCGCACGCACAGAAGTTTTTCGTCAGTTCGACGAATGCGAGCCTATGCTCCGCAATTGCCCGGCTGGACGCCTGCCTTGTAAACTCCGCCGGCTTGACTGGGGTGCTTGCAGCGAGACGCGATGTGAACGTTCGGATCAGCGAAGCGTGCACGGGGGCTGCGGTCGAGATCATCGCCCGCCCGAATGCTTCCACGGGTACGCTGACCTTGATCTTGATCGTCGTCATCATGTCGCTGTCGGTTCTGGGCGTCGCGCTGGTCGGCTACCTGCAGGGAAACGTGTTCGCCCCATTGTTTGCCTTGTTTGACATTGCTCTGGTGGTTGCGTGTCTGGCCTACGTCTGGCGCCGCAGCCACGATCACGACCGCATCGTGATCGACCCGCGCGAGGTGCGTATCGAGCGCATCCGCCAGCGGAAGACCGATGCGGCGCAGTACCCGACGGCCTGGGTGCGGATCTGGCGCGAGAACGCCGATCCGGCTCCGGCCAGCCTGTTTCTGGGCGCCTATGGCAGGCGCACGGAGATCGGCAGCTTCCTGGCGCACGCGCAGCGCGTCAGCCTGGAAGACTTGATCAAAACCCGTCTGGGCGAGGCACGCCAGCGCGCACAGACACCTGAATTCGATAACGTGGCTAGAGGACAAACGGCATGAAGCGTCGACTTGGGGCTTACGCCCTCAGCGCCTGGGCACTGCTCCTGTCTGCAGGGGCGTACGCCAATCCGGAGCATTGGCAGCTCAACATGACGCCGGGGGTCACGGCGACCAGTCAGGATGTGTACCACCTGCACATGATCATCCTGAGCGTCTGCGTGGTGATCGGCATCGTGGTCTTCGGTGCGCTGTTCTATGCCGTGTTCAAGTTCCGCAAATCGAAGGGCGCTGTGGCCGACACCTGGAGCCACAACACCACGGCGGAAATCATCTGGACCGTGATTCCGGTGGCGATCCTGCTGGTGATGGCGTGGCCGGCCACCAAGACGCTGGTGCGCATGGCCGATACCGGCAATGCCGAGATGACCATCAAGGTCACCGGCTATCAGTGGAAATGGCGTTACGAATACCTGGGCGAGGATGTCAACTTCATCTCCTCGCTGGCGCGCGCCTCCGATGAAGCCCGCCGCGTCGGCTCGGGCATCGATCCGAAGAGCGTCGAGAATTATCTGCTCGACGTCGACAAACCGCTGGTGGTGCCGACCGGCACCAAGATCCGCTTCGTGCTGACCGCCGACGACGTCATCCATGCATGGTGGGTGCCGGCGCTGGGCTGGAAGCAGGACGCGATCCCGGGCTTCATCAACGAGACCTGGACGCAAATCGATACCCCAGGCGTGTATCGCGGCCAGTGCGCCGAGTTGTGCGGCAAGGACCACGGCTTCATGCCGATCGTCGTGATTGCCAAGCCGCGCGCCGAGTTCGATGCCTGGCTGGCCGAGCAGAAGGCTGCGCAAGCCGCCCCTGCCGCCGTTGCCCAGGCGCCGGCGCAAGCCCCCGTCACCGGCATCTGATGCCGACCCCAGTTTTGACGTTTTGAGCGGAGATGAAGGCGATGGCCGAACACGCACACCACGATGATCATGCGCACGATGACCATGATCACAAGCCCACCGGTTTTCTCGAGCGTTGGGTATTCACCACCAATCACAAAGACATCGGGACGATGTACCTGGTGTTCTCGCTGATCATGTTCCTGATCGGCGGCAGCATGGCGCTGGTGATCCGCGCTGAGCTGTTCCAACCGGGCCTGCAGCTGGTCGAGCCCGAGTTCTTCAACTCGATGACCACCATGCACGCGCTGGTGATGATCTTCGGCGCGGTCATGCCGGCTTTCGTCGGTCTGGCCAACTGGATGGTGCCGCTGATGATCGGCGCGCCCGACATGGCGCTGCCGCGCATGAACAACTGGTCCTTCTGGATCATGCCCTTCGCCTTCGCGCTGCTGCTGTCCACGCTGTTCATGCAGGGTGGCGGTCCGGCCGGTGGCTGGACGCTGTATCCGCCGCTGTCGATTCAGGGCGGCAACAACGTGGCCTTCGTGATCTTTGCGGTGCACATGATGGGCATCAGCTCGATCATGGGCGCGATCAACATCATCGCCACCATCCTCAACATGCGTGCGCCGGGCATGGATCTGTTGAAGATGCCAGTGTTCGTTTGGACTTGGCTGATTACCGCCTTCCTGCTGATCGCCGTCATGCCGGTGCTGGCGGGTTCGGTCACGATGCTGCTGACCGACAAGTTCTTCGGCACCAGCTTCTTCAATGCTGCCGGTGGCGGCGACCCGGTGATGTTCCAGCACATCTTCTGGTTCTTCGGGCACCCCGAGGTGTACATCATGATCCTGCCCGCCTTCGGCGTGGCCTCGGAGATCATCCCGACCTTCGCGCGCAAGCCGCTGTTTGGCTATCAGGCGATGGTGTACGCCACGGCGTCGATCGCCTTCCTGTCCTTCATCGTCTGGGCGCACCACATGTTCACCGTCGGCATGCCGCTCGGTGGCCAGCTGTTCTTCATGTACGCCACCATGCTGATCGCGGTGCCCACCGGCGTGAAGGTGTTCAACTGGGTCGCGACCATGTGGAAGGGCTCGATGACCTTCGAAACGCCGATGCTGTTCGCGGTCGGCTTCGTCGTGCTGTTCACCATCGGCGGTTTCTCCGGCCTGATGCTGGCGATCGTTCCGGCGGACTTCCAGTACCACGACACCTATTTCGTGGTGGCGCACTTCCACTACGTGCTGGTGACCGGCGCGATCTTCTCGATCATGGCGGCGGTCTACTACTGGCTGCCGAAGTGGACCGGCCGCATGTACAACGAGACCTTGGGCAAGGTGCACTTCTGGGCGTCGACGATCACCGTCAACGTGCTGTTCTTCCCGCAGCACTTCCTGGGTCTGGCCGGCATGCCGCGCCGTATCCCGGACTACAACGTGGCCTTCACCGACTTCAACATGATCTCCTCGATCGGCGGCTTCGCCTTCGGCCTGTCGCAGCTGCTGTTCGTCTGGCTGCTGATCGACGTCTGCTGGCTCAAGCGTGGTGCCAAGGCCAGCCAGGGCGTCTGGGAAGCGGCCAAGGGTCTGGAGTGGACGGTGCCCTCGCCGGCCCCGTACCACACCTTCGCCACGCCGCCGAAGATCGATGACAAGGTGCTGGCGCACGGCGACGTGAGTCACTGATGGCGCCGCAGTTGCCCTCGGATGATCGCCGTCCGGCCGTGCGCCGGACGGTGATCGTGCTCAGCGTGATTGCCGTATTGCTCTACGCATCCTTCTTCATCCGCGCTTTGCTGCTCTCGTGATGGCTACGGAATCCGCGCACAAGCCTTTGATTCGCCGCATGCTGTGGGTGTGCGGCGGATCCTTTGTGTTCTGCTTTTCGCTGATTCCGATCTACTCGATCTACTGCGAGATCACCGGGGTGAACGGCAAAACCGGCACGCTGTCGCCGGCCAGCGCGAGCGCCGGGCAGGTCGATACCTCGCGCACGATCACGGTGCAGTTCGACAGCAGCGTCAACAGCGAGCTGCCGTGGGCCTTCCGGGCCAAACAGCCCTCGATGCAGGTGCACCCGGGGCAAGTGGTGGAGGCGATGTTCGAAGCCACCAACCTGGGTCAGCAGCTGATCGTGGGTCAAGCCGTGCCCAGCGTCGCGCCCAATCGCGCCTCGATCTACTTCAACAAGACCGAGTGCTTCTGCTTCACCGAGCAACCGCTGAAGGCGGGCGAAACCAAGGACATGCCGGTGCGTTTCGTCATCGACCCGGCGGTGCCGGCGAATGTGTCGGTGATGACCTTGTCCTACACCTTCTATCTCAACGATCTGGCGACCAATCGTCTGGCGCAGCACGCGACGCTGCCCGATAATCCGGCGCTCTGACTTTCAACCGGGCCTGCACGGCCTATGCACACTTTGTAGACGGGGAAGCTCAATGGCTCAAAGTTCTGGCACCTATTACGTGCCCCATGGCAGCAAGTGGCCGATCATCGGATCGGTGGCGCTGTTCCTGCTGCTGGGTGGCGCGGCCTCTCTGATGAACGGCGATCAGGCGCTGGGCATGCCCAAGTTCGTCGTCGGTCTGGCGCTGCTGCTGGTGATGTTGTTCGGCTGGTTCGGCAACGTCATCAAGGAAAGCGTGTCCGGGATGTACAGCAACCAGGTCGACGTGTCCTTCCGCATGGGCATGGTCTGGTTCATCTTCTCGGAAGTGATGTTCTTCGCCGCCTTCTTCGGCGCTCTGTTCTACGCACGCATCTTCTCGGTGCCGTGGCTGGGCGGCGAGGGCGACGGTTTTGCGACCAACCAGCTGTTGCACCCCGGCTATGAGGCCGTGTGGCCGACCAACGGTCCGGGCGCCATCGGCGGTCCCTTCGAAACCATCCCGGCCTGGGGCTTGCCGCTGCTGAACACGTTGATCCTGCTGACCTCCGGCGCGACCATCACGATGGCGCACTGGGCTTTGAAGGTGGGCAAGCGCCGCGCGCTGAACGTCTGGATGGCGGCGACCATCGCGCTCGGCCTGCTGTTCCTGTACTTCCAGTCGGTCGAGTATGTGCATGCTTACCACGAACTCGGTCTGACGCTGGGCTCGGGCGTCTACGGCAGCACCTTCTTCATGCTCACCGGCTTCCACGGCATGCACGTGACGCTGGGCACGATCATGCTGATCGTAATCCTGTTCCGCTGCATGGCGGGTCACTTCAGCAAAGACCACCATTTCGGCTTCGAGGCAGTCGCCTGGTACTGGCACTTCGTCGACGTCGTCTGGCTGGGCTTGTTTGTGTTCGTCTACGTGCTCTAAGCACGGCAGACGCGCTGCACGCACAAGGCCGCCGCGAGGCGGCCTTGTCGTTTCCGGGGAACGAAACGGGACCCGGGACTCGGGACTCGGGACGCAGCCGCCGCATGGCTGGTCCCCCGACCGCTGCCTCCCGACCCGCTTCTGCTTCACCGCATGCTTGGCAAGAGGTCCCTTAACCACGCCCAACCGGGCATGACTGGCCGCACGCCAGAGCCCGATCAAGTCAACTCCGCTTCAGTCCTGCGCGCGCAGGATGTAATCAAGCGCACGTGTTCCGTGTCCGCGGTGGGCATGGCAGGTGCGCGCCATCGAGGTGGCTCATGCAGCAGGGGAAGGGTGGCAAAGCGCTGTCTCTCACACTGGCACTGGCGCTGACCGGTGTCGCGCTACAACCGAATCTGGCCCAGGCGCAGTGGGCGGCGTCGAACGCGCGCCACGGCGCCGCACTGGCGCCGGCCTGGCAGGGCGATCGCTACTGGCGGCAGCAGGTGCGCGTGGCCAGCCCCTCGCGCTACGCGCGCTGGAATTCGGCGCCGCCGGGCGCGGTGCGCGTTTACCACAAGCGTTTCGACGCGCGCTGGCAGTGGCGCAGCGCGCCGCGCCACCACGTCGTCTACACCTACTACCGCGGCGACATCTGGTTCCTGGATCCGACCACCGGTTGGGCCTACAGCATTGATCGCTACGGCATCGTCTACACCGCCGATCCCTATCGCGGCTGGGTCTATTCCCTGGGCCCGCTGACGCGCTGGACGGCCGATCTGCTGTATTTCTTCGATCTGTATCGCTTTGATCGCGGCTACTGGTACTGCAGCGACTACGACTATTTCGTGGACCTGTGGGAGGACTACCCGCGCTACGGCTACTACACCTACGACACGGCCTACTCGACCGTCTGGGAATGGGAGCCGTACTTCTCCTCGCCTACCTTCATCACCTACACCAATCGCTTCACCACCGTGTGGGTGCGTCAGGTGCGCTCGCACTACAACTACATCGAGCGCAATCCCTACTACCGGCGCGAGTTGATCGACAACATCGGCTTGCCGGCGGTGCAGGCGGCGCCGCCGCGCACGATTTCGCCGCGCGCAGTGGCGACGACGGCCTACTGGGAAGCGCGCGATCTGGCCGCCGCCGGGATGCGTCCGCCGCCGCGCGGTCGCGATACCGGCCAGGGAGCGCCGAATCCGGGCTTTGCGCCGGGTTCCATCGTCGATGCGCGCCAGGCACCGGCAGAAGTGGTCGGCGCCGGCGCTCCGGCGCCGGGTTTCAATGCGCCTTTCCCGGACGGCAGCTACGGTTTTGGCGTGCAGCCGGGCAACGGCCGTGGCGGGCCGGCGGCACCGGCTGAGAACGCGGGATTGTCGGCCAGCGGCGAGCGCGGTCGCGATGACGGTCGTGGTAGCCCGGCCGAGTCGGTGCAAACCCTGCCCGAAGTCGATGGCCGCGGCGGTCCGCAGGGCGATCAGTGGCCGCCCGCCAGCGACAGCGGCCGTGGGCGCAGCGACAAGCCGCCGCAGTTCGAGGAGCCCGCCTATGTGCCGCCGGCGGACTCGCAAGCGATCCCGGAAATCCGCGATGTGCAGCCGGATGTGCGCTCGGAGCCGGCCTATGAGCCACCGCGCGACGAGATCCCGACCGTGGACGACCAGCGCGGGCGCGACGATGCGCGCTACGAAGCCCCGGCTGAGCAGCGCTACGAGGAACCGCGCTACGAGGCGCCGGCGCGCGAGGAGCCCCGTTACGAGGCGCCTGCTCGCGAGGAGCCACGCTACGAAGAGCCGGCGCGCGAGGAGCCGCGCTACGAAGAGCCTGCTCGCGAGGAGCCGCGCTACGAGGAACCCGAGCGTGAGGAGCCACGCTACGAGGAACCCGAGCAGGACGAGCCTCGGTATGAGGAACCCGAGCACGAGGAGTCGCGCAGCGAGTCCTCCGACAACGACGGCGGTTCGCGCGAGCGTCAGGAAGACTGAACCGCAGGTGGGCTTGCGTCCAATCTGACGGGTGCTTGGCGAAACACCGTGGCCCCTGCCCTCGGGCAGGGGCTTTCTGCCAACCAGCTGGCAGATCGCGGCCGGCCAATTCGAATGATCCGCGCTGCGCCGACGGGGGCCAGGGGCCCGGGAGCGCAATTCCCAACTCGCGGAGCATGCATTCATGAACAAACTCACGACCATCCTGGCCGCGCTGTCGGCGAGCATCTCGCTTGCGGCCCAGGCCGCCCCGGGCGATCTGGATTCCAGCTTTGGGGTCAGCGGACCGGGCTACACGCTTACCGATATCAAGCTGCACGATGCGACCGACGACCTTGCCGTGCAGCGCAGCAAGGCGATCGTCAGCAGCCAGGTCTTTGAAGATGGCGCCGGCGACGTCTGGCCGGTGCTGACGCGCGTCGATGCGGGCGGTCATCCCGATGCCAGCTTCGGCGCGGGCGGCGTCGCCGGTCCCGCGGCGCTGATCCCGGGCTTGTTGGCCTACAGTCAGGTCGCCAGCTACAAAGACCATCTGTGGCAGGTGGTGCGCGATGCCGGGCGTTTTCACGTGCTGGCCTACAAGCCGGATGGGGCACCGCTGCCGGGCTTTGGCGTCGGTGGCGTCGCCACGATTGCGCTGACCGCCCCGATCAGCCACGTGATCTTCGACGCCGGCATCCAGACCAATGCGCAGCGTCTGATCATTGCGACTGGCGCGCGCAATCCGGCGACTGGTGACCGCGATCTGCTGCTGATCGGCATCAATCTGGCCACCGGCGCGCTCGATCCGGCCTTCGGGACCGGCGGCTTGTCCTGGACCAGCATCTACGCGGGCGTCGGCGTCAACGAGGCTTGGCGCGGCATCAGCATCGACGCCAATGACCGCATTCTGGTCGGCGGCATCACGCGCAAGCCGGGCGGCGAGTACGACTTTGCCGTCGGCAGTTTCCTCGCCAACGGCGCGATCAATCCCGCCTTCGGCGTCGGCGGCATCAACGTCGTCGACTTCGGCTACCAGGATTTCGGTCGGCGCGTGCTGATGCAATCTGGCGGTCGCATCGTGGTCAGTGGCAGCGTCTGCAAAGTGGATCCGTCAACGGGCGATAGCTACTGCATGATCGGACTGGCCGCCTTCAAGCCCAATGGCGCGGTCGATGCGGCCTATGGCAGTGGCGGTCAGGTGCTGCACGATCTGGGGCGCGATGGCGTCGTGGTGACCGACCATATCAACAGCGTCGGTGACCGTACCGTGGTGTCCGGGCAGTGGATCGTGGATGCCGCCAGCGGCAAGACCGCAGCGTTTCTGCAGGCCTTCAAGCCGACCGGCGGCGTCGATGGCGGCTTTGGCAGCAGCGGGCCGGGCTTGTCGGCGTGGGACTATGGCGTCGATAGCAACGCCGCGCTGGCCGTGCAGCGCCAGACCACCGGTCGTCTGGCGGTCGGCGGCGCCGCGAGTGACAGCAGCAGTGGCAAGGATGCGGCCGCGGTCAGCCTGCACGAGGAGTGAGCCTCGCCGTCGGCAGCCTCAGTGCTGACGTTCCATCGTTGCTGGATCCGGGCCGGGTGGATCGCGCCGGATCCAGTAACTCGGCGCCGCCGCGTCCCAGCGGCGGCGCATTGGGTCGACGCCGCGCCAGCGCGCCAGAACGGCCAGCGGAGTGACCAGGCCAAAGTAGATCAGTCCCATGATCACCGGGGTGATCAGACGCCCCAGCAGCAGGCCGAGCGCCAGCCAGGCGCGATTGAGCGGCCCCAGGACCCGCGGCGCGAGTAGTGCGAGCAGCGCGAAGGCCGCGGCGCCACCCGCCAGTGGCGCATAGAGCAGGTTGTCATGGGCGTAGGCCATGCCGGTCAGCACCAGCAGAATCACGGTCATCAGCCAGCCAAAACTGCGCGCACTGCCGGGCGCCAGTTCCGCTTCTACTGCCGCCTCAATGGCGGTACCGCGCCGCCGGCTCACAGAAACCCCGCTATCAGACCCAGCGCGACCGCCACCAGCAGCAGCGTCACAAAGCCCTGTATGGTCGCCAACGTCGTCTTCTTCAGCAGCTTGGCGCCGATCCAGGCGCCCAGAAAAGCCGAACAGGTGGCCGCGATCACGACCGGCCAGTCAAAGGCCTGCGCCTGCGCGGACCACTGCTGCGCATAGACGCCCAGGCGGGTCAGATCGATCGCCAGCGCAATGCACACGCCGGTCGCAATGAAGGCGTGCTTGTCGAGGCCCGCCTTGACCAGGAACAGGCTGCGCAGGGCGCCTTGATGCCCGGACAGGCCACCAAAGAAACCGCTGAGCGCGCCGCCCAGCGTCATCCAGCGTGGCGGCAGGGCCAATGCGGCAAAGCGCGGCGAGAGTTCCAGCATCACGAACACCAGGATGACGACGCCGATGACCAGTTTCACCGGCGCCACCGCGCGCATCTGCCCCAGCGCCTCGTAGGTGTACACCGGCGCCAGTCCGCTCATCCAACCCAGCAGCGCCGCCCCCAGCAGTGCCGCAAGCACCGCCGGCAGCCCGAAGCGCAGCAGCACGCGCAGATCGGCGTGGCGCCCGACCAGCCCCAGCTTGAACAGGTTGTTGCTGAAGTGCACCACCGCCGTCATGGCGATCGCCAGCGGCAGCGGGAAGAACAGCGCCACCACCGGCATCAGCAGCGTGCCGAGCCCAAAGCCGGAGTAGAAGGTCAGCAGCGAGGCCAGACCTGCGACCACGGCGATGAGCGCAGTGCTGAGCATCGATCAGCCGATCTTGGCCAGGGCGGCGTCGATGCGCTTGAGCGCCTCGGACTGGCCGGTGAGATAGACCGTGTGGTCGATCGAAGGGCTGACCTGGGTGCCGGTGATCGCCACGCGCAGCGGCTGCGCCACCTTGCCCAAGCCCACATTCAAGGACTTGCCGGCCTGATCCAGCGCCTCATGCACGCGCGCCGGCGTCCATTCGCTCAGCGCAGCCAGCGCTGCGTGCGCCGCCTGCAACGGTGCCTTGGCCGCGGCGACCAGATGCTTCTGCACGGCGGCCCCGTCGTACTGGCTGAGCGGCTCGAACCACACGCGGGCGCGTTCGGCCATCTCCTTCAGCGTGTGCACGCGTTCGCGCAGTGCCACGATCAAGTCGATCGCCTTCGGGCCGCTGCTCAGGTCCAGGCCCTGCTGCGCCAGATGCCACTCGAACTCGGGTCGGATCAGCTCCGGATCCAGCGTCTTCAGATAGTGCTGATTGAGCCAGCGCAGCTTGTCCAGATCGAAACGCGAGGCCGAATGGTTGACGTCGTCGGCCGAGAACAGCGCGATCATCTCCGCCATCGTGAACACTTCCTGGTCGCCATGCGACCAGCCCAGGCGCACCAGATAGTTCAGCAGCGCCGCCGGCAGGAAGCCGTCATCGCGATAGCCCAGCACGTTGACTGCGCCATGGCGCTTGCTCAGCTTGGCGCCGTCCGGGCCCAGGATCATCGGCAGATGGGCGAAGCGCGGAATCTTGTGCCCGAGCGCCTCGTAGATGTTCATCTGCCGCGGCGTGTTGTTCAGATGGTCGTCGCCGCGAATCACATCGGTGATGCGCATATCGGCATCGTCAATCACCACGCCGAAGTTGTAGGTCGGCGAGTCATCCGAACGCCAGATCACCAGATCGTCGAGCTCAGCGTTGTCGAATATGACCCGACCACGCACGCGGTCATCGACCACCACCGTGCCGTGCAGCGGATTCTTGAAGCGGATCACCGGCGTCACGCCGGCCGGCGGGGTGTCGTTGCGATCGCGCCAGTAGCCGTTGTAGCGCGGCTTCAGTCCGCGCGCTTCCTGATCGGCGCGCATCGCCTCCAGCTCTTCCTTGCTGCACCAGCAGTAGTAGGCCTTGCCCGCCTGCAGCAATTCGTGCGCGACCTGCCGGTAGCGGTCGAAGCGCTGAGTCTGGAAATAGGGGCCCTCGTCATGCTCCAGGCCCAGCCAGGCCATGCCATCGATGATCGCCTGCACGGCCGCCTCGGTGGAGCGCTCACGGTCGGTGTCTTCGACGCGCAGCACGAACTGTCCGCCATGACGACGTGCTTCCAGGTACGAGAACAGCGCAGTGCGCGCGCCGCCCACGTGCAGGAAACCGGTGGGACTCGGGGCAAAACGGGTGCGGACGACAGACATGGCGGGGTCGACAGAAAACGGGACGCGAAGGTTAGCAGGGGCTGCGTCAGGCTGCAGCCCGCCGCGTCTGCGCGGCGCCTCGCGCACCCGCCTCAGCGGTAGATCGGCACCTTGCCGGGTTCCAGCCCGACCATCGCAAAGCGCGCGTTGAAGGCGACGGTGATGCGCTCACCCTCACCCAGATATGGCCGGACTTCATGCAGTACCCAGGAGGGAAACAGGATCAACTGCCCCGGTTTCAGGATGAAGTTGCGCGGGCCGTAGTTGTAGGGGTGGGCAAAGCGGGCCATCGCCATGTCCACGTACATGGTGTTGGTGGCCATCGGGCTGATGAAGCTCAGCTGCCCGCTGTCGGGTTGTCCGGCCGCGGAATTGCCCGGACTGACGCAATAGACGCCGGACCAACTGGCCATCGGGTGGTTGTGCAGCGCGAAATAGCCGCCCTTGCGGGTGATGTGGAACCAGGACTCGGCGGCGATGTGCAGGCGCTTCAGTTCCTCCAGCGTGTAGCCATTGAGCTCGCGGATCGCGCGGTACAGCTGCGCCCAGACGAAATCGCGCAGCTCGCCGACCGGTGCGTCGGGCCAATCAAACAGCTGGAAGTTGCTCTCGTACAGCGCCTGATTGCGATCGACCAAAGGCTGCGGATTGGCATAGCGTGCGCCGGCCTGCTCGCGTGCGAGAAACAGCTCGCGCAAACGCCGGTTCAGATCGGTCGGAGCGGGGTGCTCCACCAGCACGAAGGGAACGGCGAATCCGGGCGTGATCTGAAAGCTGGGGGCATGCATGGTGGACTGTGCGAACTCAGGCCTGAATGAAGCGCGCCTCCACGGCGGCGCGCGTCGGCATCGCTGGCGCGGTGCCAGGTTGCTCGGTGCTCATCGCCGCTACGCGGTTGGCGTGGACGACGGCGTCGCCAAAAGCTGCGCCGGGTGCGGCAAAAGCCAGTGCCGCCGCGAGCGCGCCGGAAAAGGCGTCGCCAGCGCCGGCGGTATCAACCGGACGTACCGATTCGGGTGCTAATCGATAGTGAGACGAGGCATCGCCCCGGTGATCGCGGCCATGGGAGACAAAACAGCCGCGCTCCCCCAGCGTGACCACGACCGTAGGCACACCAGTGCAGCGGCACAGCGCGTGCAGGTCGGCATCGGACAACTCCCACGGACGCGACACGTCGTCGGGCACGCCCAGTTGCGCCAGCAGCAGGGCGAACTCGGTTTCATTCGGCGTCAGCAGGTCCACCAGCGCCAGCGTTTCCGGCGACAGTTCAGGATGCATCGGTGCCGGGTTCAGCATCGCCAGCGCACCGAGGCTACGCGCGCGCTTGAGCGCCGCGTGCACCGCATCGAGATGCGTTTCGAGTTGCGTGAGGACCACGCACGTGCCGGCTTCGATGTGCTCTGCGGCGCTGGCTGGCAAGGCCAGGTTCGCAGCCAGATCGACGACGATCAGATTCTGTCCGCTCGCGTCGACGACGATCGATGAGGTGGCCGTCGGCCGATCGCTCACCTCATGCCAGTGGCAGGACAAGCCCTCGGCCTCGGCGAAGCGGCGCGCCGTGGCGGCCAGCGCATCGGCACCGACGGCGCCGATGAAGCGGGTGCTGACGCCCTGACGGTGGCAGGCGATGGCCTGGTTGAAGCCCTTGCCGCCAGGGCCGGTGTAAAACTGGCCGACGCGGGTTTCACCGACCACGGGAAAGCGATCCGTGCGCCAGCAGTGGTCCTGGACATAGCTGCCGAGCAGCGTGACTTGAGGAGCGGGCATCGACATCTGAACCGATCGTGGGAGTCACCCGGCGCCGCGCACTGGCGCGACGCCGGGACGGGATCAGCCGAACTGGCTCAGCACGCCGGCGATGGTCGCCGTCATGAAGGTCGCCAGCGAGCCACCAAGGACGGCGCGCAGACCAAAGCGGGCCAGATCGGCGCGACGCTCGGGGGCCAATCCGCCGATGCCGCCGATCTGGATCGCGATCGACGAGAAGTTGGCGAAGCCGCACAGCGCGTAGGTGGCGATCAGCTTGCCTTTCTCGGTCAGCACCACGCCAGCGGTATTGCCGTTGACGATGTCGGCCAGTTGCAGATAGGCCACGAACTCATTGATCACGACCTTCTGGCCGATCAGGCTGCCGACCACGGTGGCGTCCTGCCACGGCACGCCGATCACCCAGGCCAGCGGCGCCAGCACGTAGCCGAGGATGGTCGCCATATCGGTGGGCTTGCCGAGCCAGGCCTGCAGTCCGGTCACCTCACCGAGCCAGGTCAGCGGCCAGTTCAACAGCGCGATCAGGGCGATGAAGGCGAGCAGCATGGCGCCGATATTGAGCGCGAGTTTGAGGCCATCGGCGGCGCCGGCCGCAGCCGCATCGATGATGTTGCTGGAGGTCTTTTCCACTTCCATCTTGACCGTACCACGCGTCAGCGGGTTGCCGGTCTCGGGAATCAGCAACTTGGCGATCACCAGCGTGGCCGGCGCCGCCATGATCGAGGCCGCCAGCAGGTGCTTGGCGAAGAAGGCCTGCTGCTCGGGGTCGCTGCCGCCCAGCATGCCGACGTATGCGGCGAGCACGCCGCCGGCAATATGCGCCATGCCGCCGATCATCATCGTCAGCAGTTCCGATTCGGTCATGCGCGGGATGTACGGGCGCACCGTCAGCGGCGCCTCAGTCTGGCCGATAAACACGCTGGCACACACGGAAGTGGTCTCGGCGCCAGACACGCGCAGCACCTTGGTGATCGCCCAGGCCATCGCGCGGACCACCGCCTGCATCACGTTCAGGTGGTACAGCACGCCCATCAGTGCGGCGAAAAAGATGATGGTCGGCAACACCTGGAAGGCGAAGATGAAGCCGAACTTGGTGGTGTCCATCAGGTTGCCGAAGATGAAATTCGACCCCGCCGACACAAAGCCCAGCACCTTGACGAAGCCGTGACCCAGCGCGTCAAACACATCCTTGCCGCCCGGTACCAGCAGCACCAGCGCCGCAAAGGCGATTTGCAGCGAGATGCCGGTCAGCACCAGCCCCCAATCCACGCCGCGCTTGTTGTTCGAAAACAGCCAACCGATGCCGATCAGCACCGCCAGGCCAAAAATGCCGAATGCGACTTGCCCCACCATGCGACCTCCCGGGTTTGCACGCAGCCGCCCCAGTTCCGCGCCGCGTGTGAAGGCGGAGACTAGCAGGGCGCACACCCTTGCGCGTGGCAGGTGCACGCGTCGGCCATAGGCTCTAGCATCGCAACCAGTCCGCTTGGCAGAACCCCCATGGCCGTGACGGCGTTGCCCGCCCATCGCAAGAGCGCTCGTCATCGGCTGAGCATCGGACGCCGGCTGTTTTACACCCATCTGCTGGTGGCGCTGCTGGCGGCGCTCGGCCTCGGCACTTATATGCACTGGGCGGCCGAGTCGGAATTGCGGCAGGCCTTGCGCTCGCGCCTGACCGACAATGCGCGGCTGGCTGGACAGGCGATCAGCGTCGATGGACTGGATCTGATCCGATCGGTCGAGGACGCCGCGCGCCCGGAGTCCCAGCGCCTGCAGCAGAGTCTGCGCGGCATCGCCGACGCCAACAGCGCGATCGCGCGCTTGCTGGTCGTGCGCGTGGACGGGCCGCAGTTGGTCGTGGTGGCGGATTCCTTCGGCGCGGTGCGGGGCTATTCCCCGGGCGATACCCTGGCGGCGGCATCCTGGGTCGCAGGCCCCCGCTTCGATGCCGTCCGTCTGCAGGAGGCCAGTTCGCCGCCCAGCTTCAACGCTGCCGCGGCCTTGGGCCCCGGCGCTGGTACCTACGGCGTGTTGCTGGCCGTGTCCATCGACGACATCAACAGCAAGCTCTACGAGCTGCGCCGCAACTCGGCGATTTCCTTCATTCTGGCGGTGGTGCTGGCGCTGGCGATGAGCATGTATCTGGCCGTTTCGGCGCGCCGGGTGCTGCAGCGTTTCGCTGCACGCTTCCGCGAGATCGCCGAAGGTCGATTGGACCATCAACTGGACCTGCGCGCCGACGATGAGTTTGCCGATCTCGCCGCCGCCCTTAACGACATGAGCGCGCGTCTGAACCTGTCGCAGCGTGAGCGCGAGGATGCGCTGGGCGACCTCAAGGGCGCGCGCGATCGGCTGGAAGAGATGGTGCGCCAACGCAGCGCCGAACTGGAAAAACTCAATGTGATGCTGCGCTCAGAGATTGAGCAGCGCTGCCAGTTGGAAGCAGCGCTGGCCGAGGCAGCGGCCACCGACACCATGACGCGGTTGTTGAACCGGCGCGGCATGCTGGAGGCGCTGGAGCACACCGCCGAGCAGGCGCGTCGGCAGAAGAGTTCCTTCATCGTGGTGATCGGCGACATCGATCACTTCAAGCGCATCAACGACCAGTACGGCCACTCGGTCGGCGATCAGGTGCTGATCGCGCTGGGCCGCAAGCTCAAGGCCTCGCTGAAGAACAACGATGCGGCCGGACGCTGGGGCGGCGAGGAGTTTCTGCTGCTGTGGGCGGGGCAGTCGATCACCGAGGCGGAGCGTCGCTGCAACGAGTTGCGGCAGAGCCTCGGTGCAACGCCGATCTACCCCAACGGCCCGCAGATCACCGTCAGTTTCGGCGTGGCCGAATTCACCGGCTTGGAAACGCTGGATCGCTGCATCAATCGCGCCGACAAAGCGCTCTATCGCGCCAAGATGGAAGGCCGTAACCGCGTGTGCGCCGGCGTCTGAGCAGACGCAATCGACGGCAGTTGACTCGCCACAGGCGGCGAAAGTGGAGCGGGTGATGGGAATCGAACCCACGTTAGCAGCTTGGGAAGCTGCAGTTCTACCATTGAACTACACCCGCAATGCCGGCCGATTCTACGGAGCAGCAACACGCCTGCACAACCCGCGCCGGCGCTGACCGGTGGATGCGCCGGCTCAGGTAGGATCGCGGCATGCGTCCAGTCCTGCACAAGTACACTCGGTGGCTGTCTGGCCTGCGCCTGGCGCAGACCTCGCCGTGGCCGCTGGTGGCGGTCGGGCTGGCCTTGATCGGGGCCGGGCTCGGCTGGGATTTGCGCCGGCAGTACGTGGAGTCGCAGCAGTTCGAAGCACAGCGCTTGCAGGATGGCGCGCAACTGGTGGCCCAGGCGGCGGTGCAGCGACTGGCGGCGGCCAGCACGCTGCTGACGCGCCTCGATACCGCGCTGACCAACAATCCCGTGGACGCGCAGGCCTCGGTCACCGCGATCTCCGCCTTTGACGCGCATCTGCTGGCGGTGCTGAGTCTGGACGCCGAGGGTGTGGTGCAAGCGAGCTCGCGACCGGAACTAAACGGTCTCAATCTGTCCGCCGCGCCAGCGGTGCAAGCGGCGCGCAGCGATGCCGATGTGCAGGCACGGCTGCATAGCAGTGCGGCACCGTCCTCGCTGCCGAATCAGGCACGGCTGGTGGTGCGTGCGCGACGTGATGCCAACCGCACACTGATCGGCATCAGTGCGCTGGTGTTGGCGCCGGACTGGTTTGCTCCGCTCGCGGAAGTGGCTGGTGAGGGCGTGCTGATCAGGCTCAGCGATGCGACCGGCGCAGATGTCTACGGCGCCACGTTGCCAGACGAGCGCGCGGCGCTGCGGGCGGTGGCGGTGGTGCAATCGCCCTGGGTCGCGATGGACGGGCCCTGGCAAGCTGGCGTTGCGCGCAGCCGCGCAGATCTGTGGGCGCGCTGGAGTCGGCAGGCGCGCTTCGGCCTGCTGCTGTGGCTGGGAGTAGCGCTGATCGCCGTGTGTGCCGGCGTGATCGCCACGCTGCGGCGCAACGAGTTCCAGCGCCTGCGCGGACTGCATCGGCGCCTGTTGCAGGGCGCCGACGAGGGCATCGTTGGCGTCGATCAAACCGGGGCCATCCGCTTCGCCAATCCCGCCTTCGCGTCCGCCTGCGGTCTGCGCCCGGGTGATCTGCTGGGGCGTCCGCTGGGCGAGTTGCTGCACTGGGAGGGCGCTGCGCAGCCGCTGGCGCGCGTGCTCGCGGGCGAGTGGCCGCGGCACGAGGGCGAGTGTCTGATTGCTGACGGCCCGACGCGCTGGCGCGCCTCGATCAGCCCGACCCGCGAGGGCGGCGTGCTGGTCGGTGCGCTGCTGGCTTTCGTCGATCCCACCGCGGCGCCGGTGGCGGGGCCCGCCCAAGGCCCGGCCGAGCGCCTGTATCGCACGCTGTTCGACCTCTCGCCGGATGGCGTGTTGATCGTCGATCTGGAGTCCGAGCAGGTGCTCAGTTTCAACGCCGCCGCGCATCGGCAGTTGGGCTACAGCGCCGACGCCTTCGCGCGCATGCGCATCCGCGAGCACGAGGCGCACCCGGCGCCGCTCGACACCATCCGCCATCTGGCGCGCGTGGTGGCTGAAGGCCGGGTTGAGTTCGACACCCGCTATCGGCATCAGGACGGCACCGTGCGCGACGTCATGGTGATCGCGCAAACGATTGATTTTGCTGGGCGTGCGGCGCTGTACTGGGTGGTGCGCGATATCACCGAGCGCAAGCGCGCCAGCAACGAGTTGAGCGCCTCGGAAGCGCTGACGCGGGCGCTGATCGAGCGCCTGCCGCTGCCGCTGCTGGTCTTCGATGGCGACCGTCTGGCGCTCAGCAATGCACGCTACAGCGAGATCGGCCCGGCGCCGGCAGCCGGCTTAAGCCGCAGTGACTGGCTGGCCAGCCTGGGCGCCGATGCGCAGGCCGCCGGGATCTTCGATGCGCTGTGGCAGGATCTGGCGCGCGCGCCGCAGGCGCAGGGCGAGCTGAGCCTGATCATCGCGGGCGGCCAGCGCAGCTTTGATCTGCATCTCGCCCGCACCGACGCGCGCACCTTGGTGCTGCTGGTGGACTTGACCGAGCGCCGGCTGGCGGAGCAAAGGTTGCAGGAGGCGCGCGCGCTAGCCGAGCGCGCGCAGCGCGCGCGCAGCGAGTTCCTGGCCAATATGAGTCATGAAATCCGCACGCCGATGACCACCATCCTCGGGCTGGCCTATCTGCTGCAGCGCTCGACGCTGGAGCCGGCGCAGCGCGATCAGGTGCAGAAGATCGATGGCGGCGCGCGCGCCTTGCTGGCGATCCTCGACGATCTGCTCGACTACGCCAAACTGGAAACCGGGCGCATCCAGATCGAGCAGCAGGACTACTCGCTGCGCGCCGTGATCGACGACATTCACGCCCTCTTTGCCAACAGCGCCGACGACAAGGGGCTGGTGTTCGGCATCGAGGTGCAGGCGGAGGTGCCGCCGGTGCTCGCCGGCGATCCGGTGCGCCTGCGCCAGGTGCTGCTGAATCTGGTCGGCAATGCGATCAAGTTCACCCAACGCGGGCGCGTCGATCTGCAGGTGCGGCTGCAGCCCGGCGATCCGGCGCAGCTGGAGCTGTGCGTGCGCGACACCGGCATCGGCATCGCCGCCGATCAGCTGGCATTGATCTTCGAGCCTTTCTATCAGGGCGAAGGCGCCGCCTCGCGGCGTTTTGGCGGCACCGGCCTTGGCTTGCCGATCAGTCGCTGGCTGATCGATCTAATGGGCGGACAGCTGGATGTCGACAGCCTGCCGGGCCGCGGCAGCGTGTTCAGGGTGCGGCTGCCACTCGTGCGCGGGCAGGCCGAGCGCGTCGCCAGTCCGCCGAGCGGCGTGGTGCCGGTCGGTGCTGCGCGCCTGCGCGAGGTCTCGGTACTGCTGGTGGAGGACCATCCGATCAACCGCCAGGTGGCGCGCGAGATCCTGCGCGGCGAGGGCGCCCGGGTGACCACGGCGGCCGAGGGCGCCGAGGCGATCGAGCGTCTGCGCGCCGACCCGCAGGGTTTCGACGTGGTGCTGATGGATCTGCAAATGCCGGTGATGGACGGTTTCGAGGCCACACGGCAGATCCGCGGCGCCCTCGGGCTGACGCGCCTGCCGGTGATCGCGATGACCGCCAACGCCAGCGCCGAGGACCGCGCGCTGGCTCAGGCGGCCGGCATGGACGACCACCTGGCCAAGCCGGTGGATGTGCAAACGCTAGTCAGTACCGTCTGGCGGCATGCGCGACCGCACTCGCCGCCGGCTGCGCCGCCGCCCGCGCTGACGGCGCTCAGTGAGGCAGCGCCGGTGCTGGCGCTCGAACGCGCGCTGGAACGGCTGGCGGGCAATCGCGTGCTGTACGCCCAGATGGCGCGCATGTTCGTGCAGGAACAGCGCGACACGCTGATTCCCTTGCGGGCCGCCTTGGCGCGCGGCGCGCGCGTCGATGCCGAGCGCATCGCGCATGCCTTGAAGGGCGTGGCGGCCACGCTCGGCGCCGAGCGCCTCGCTGAGGCCGCGGCGGCGCTGGAGCGGCGTTTGCGCAAGCCGGCAACCGAGGCGGATCAGCCATTGATCGAGCGCTGCGACCAGGCTCTGTCCGAAGCGGTGGAGGCACTCGCTGAGGCGGCCGACAGCATGTTGCCGGAGGAAGCCCACGCGCTGGCCGCCGAGCAGTTCGATGCCAACGCTTTTCGCGCGCACCTGGAGCCGCTGATGGCGGCCCTGGCCGACAGCAATATGGCGGCGCTGGATCACTATGCCGAGCTGCGGCCACTCGCCAACGATGCGCTGCAGCGTTGCCTGGAGCCGGTCGACGATGCGCTGGCGCGGCTCGATTTCGGCGCGGCGTTGCAGGCCTGCCGTCTGGCTGAGGCCTGGTTGGACGCGCATGCGAGCGAGGAGGCGCCATGACCATCAGCAGCCCGTCGGAGCGTCCGCGGATTCTCGTGGTCGACGATCAGCCGGCCAATATCCAGACCCTCTACCAGGTACTGAAGGGCGACTACGACGTCTCCATGGCCACCGATGGCGCCCAGGCGCTCGCGCAGTGCCAGCGGCGCGCGCCGGATCTGGTGCTGCTGGATGTGGTGATGCCGGGTATCGACGGTTTCGAGGTGTGCAAGCGCCTGAAGTCCGACCCGGCGCTGCGAGACATTCCGGTCATTTTTGTCACCGCACGCGACAGCGCCGAGGATGAGACCCTCGGGCTGGAGGTAGGCGCGGTCGATTTTATCGCCAAGCCGATCAGTCCGCCGGTGGTGCGCGCGCGGGTGCGCACCCATGTCGCCTTGAAGCGCCAGACCGATCTGCTGCGCTCGCTGGCCTTCAATGACGGGCTCACCGGCGTGGCCAATCGACGCTGGTTCGACGAGCGTCTGCAGGTGGAATGGCTGCGCTGCCGGCGCAATCGGATGCCGCTGGCGCTAATCCTGCTGGATCTGGATCACTTCAAGGCCTACAACGATCACTACGGGCATCAGGCCGGCGACGATTGCCTGCGCGCGGTAGCGGCGGCGATGAAAGCGCGTCTGGGGCGCCCGGCCGATCTGCTGGCGCGCTACGGCGGCGAGGAATTCGTCTGCCTGCTGCCGGAGACGCCGCTCGATGGCGCGCTGGCCAAAGCCGACGATCTGGGGCGCGCGGTGCAGGAGCTGGCGATCGCCCACGCCGCCGCAGCGACTGCGCCGGTGGTCACGATCAGCCGCGGCGTCGCCGCCATGCTGCCAGAGCAGGGGCATGAGCCCGCAGAACTGCTGCAACGCGCCGACGCCATGCTGTACGCGGCCAAACATGCCGGCCGCAATCGCAGCTGCGGCTGACCCTTGACACTCGGCTGCGCATCGCGTGTTGTCGCGCCTCTCGTCTGCGTCACCATCGCCGAACCACAGCCCTGAGCCATGATCGAGATCCATCTGAACGGACGCGCCGAGCACGTCCCTGAACTGACCAGCATCGCCGAACTGCTGGTGCTCACCGGCTATGGCGGCCGGCGCGTGGCGGTGGAACGCAACGGCGAGATCGTGCCGCGCAGCGCCCACGCAGACACGCGCTTGGCGCCCGGCGATCGGCTGGAACTAGTGCAGGCGATCGGCGGCGGCTGACTCAGCCGCGCAGCGCGCCGATCACGAACAGGACAATGATGCTGAGCAGCAGTACGACGAGAATGCCGGTGGCGATCCAGTCGCCCACGGTGCGCTGGTACTTCACCTGCGGCGTCGCGGCGATCACCGCCTGATACTCGGGTGACAACACCACCTGGCCTTTGCGGCCGAACATCAGATACAGCACCCAGCCGTTGATCAGCGTGCCGATCGGAATCGCCAGCAGGCCGAGCGCCGCCAGCACGCCGCCCGGCACACGCACCCACGGGCGCAGGCCGCGAAAGCCCCAGCCGATCACAAAGGACAGCGTGCTGATCACCACATAGATCAGCACCATCAGCCACAACGAGGGCGGCGTGGCTTGCAGGTGCGCCATCGACATCACGCTGACCAACATGCTGACGCAGGCCAGCGCCATCAGCCCGCCAGACAGGTAGTAGAGCGCGCCGATCGACTTCAGGTGGACCTCGTGACGCACATGCGCACGGCGCAGTGCCTCGACCTCATCGGCAGCGGTGTCGGCGCTGTCCAGCACCTCGGCCTGCGGCGGTGCATACCAGTTATCGGTCACGCTGGATCCTTGGGCTCGGTTGCGGGCTCGGCCGCCGGGGCGGGCGGATGGCGCCAGGGCGTCAGCGTGAACTGCTCGGGCACCGGATCGTGTCCGCCCTCGCAGCCGGGATGGCAGCGTCCCAGCCGGCAGACGGTCATATAGCTGCCGCGCAGCGCGCCGTGGCGGCGAATGGCGCCGGCGGCGTAGTCCGAGCAGCTGGGATAGAAGCGGCAGCGCGGCCCCAGCAGCGGGCTGATGAACCGCTTGTAGGCCCGCAGCAACAGCAGCAAGAAGGCGCGCAGCACCGGAACGTCCCGCAACCCGAGTGCAAGGACGATACGGGCGATGGGCGAGGGGCGGAAGTGGCGGCGGTCGGACTGAATCCGAGATGGACAGGCGCGGCGGCGACGATGCAGGTCGCGCGTCAGTTTCACCCCTGCGGCAAAGCTCGTGCCATCATCGCCGCAATGGCCGATCTCACTCCGACTGTCCCGGGTTACCGGATCCTGCGCCCCTTGGGCCGCGGCGGGATGGCATCGGTGTACCTGGCGATCCAGGAATCGGTGGAGCGCGAGGTCGCGCTGAAGATCATGGCGCCGCAGCTGTCGGCCGATCCCAGCTTTGGCGAGCGATTTTTGCGCGAGGCGCGCATTGCGGCCAAGCTGCATCACCGCCATGTCGTCAGCATCTTCGATGTCGGCGTGCACGACGGCATCCACTACTGCGCCATGGAATACCTGCCCGGCGGCCCGGTGATGCGTCGCGGATCGCCGCCGCTGGCGTTGAAGCCGACCATCCGCTGCGTGCGCGAGATCGCCAGCGCGCTGCACTACGCGCAGGAAAAGGGCTTCATTCATCGTGACGTGAAGCCGGACAACATCCTGCTGCGTGAGGACGGGTCCTGCGTGCTCAGCGATTTCGGCATCGCGCGTGCGGCCGATTCCGGCACCATCATGACCAAGACCGGCGCCGTGGTCGGCACGCCGCATTACATGAGCCCGGAGCAGCTGCGTGGACGCGCCATCGATGGGCGCGCCGATCTCTACAGCCTGGGCGTGGTGTTTTTCCAGTTGCTGAGCGGTCGCGTGCCCTACGAGGCCAGCGACTCGCTGGCGGTGGGCATCATGCACATGACGGCGCCGCTGCCGCAGCTGCCTGGCGAGTACCGCTTTCTGCAGCCGATCCTGGAACGCATGCTGGCGAAGGAGCCGGCCGAGCGTTTCCAGACCGGCGCCGAGATTGATGCAGCGCTGGCCGAGGCGGAACGGCGCATCGCCGCCGGCACCGCCGACACGCCGCCGCCGCCGCGGCGCGGCAGCCAGACGCCGACCAAGCCGATAGCGCCGATCCGCGCCGATCGCAAGCCGTACGATTCGCAGGGCGCGGTGCGCACCGAGCCGCAGATCGGTCGCATCGAGGATGTCGATCGGCCCGCGGACGCGCTGCACGTCACCCCGCGTCCGCAAAATCGCACGCAGATCCGCCCTGCCGCCGCGCCGCCGCGGCGCATCGGCCCCTGGATCGCGCTCGTGCTGCTGGTGGGGCTGGCGGCGCTGGCCTACTGGCAGCGCCCGCTGCTGACCGAGTGGGCGCAGCGGCAGTGGGGTGGGCACGCGGAGACCGAGGTCGAGGCGGGCGACCGGGCGCTGGCCGAAGGGCGCTGGTACAGCGACGATGGCAAGGATGCGATGGCGCTGTACACCGCGGCGCTGATGCTGGACAGCAGCGATGCGCGCGCTCGCCGGGGCCTGGAGGACACGCTGGGGCGGCTGCTGCAGGAAACGGGCCGCAACCGGGATCCGGTACGCATCCAGGGCATCGTGCGCAGGCTCAACGGCGTGCGCGGTTTCGAGAGTCAGCAGCAGGCCTTCATCGCGCTGCTGAAGACCACGACTACGGCGCCAGAGCTGCCGCCGGCCGAAAGCACGGCGCTGACCGCTGCCGCGCAGGCCGAGTCCGCCGGGCGCCTCAGCGGCGCCGATGGCGCGCTCGACCGCTATGCGCGCATCGCGCGCGCGGAACCCGGCAATGCCGAAGCCCGGCGCGGTGTTGATCGGGTGGCGGCGGCGCTGGCGACCGAGGCGCGTGCACTGCTCGATAGCGGCGATCTCGCCGCTGCCGAGCGCCTGCGCCTGGAACTGTTGTCGATCCCGGCGGCCGCAGGTGTGGCCGAGCAACTGCGCAGCGCGATTGAGGATCACCGCGCCGCCAGTGATCGCCGCAGTGCCATCGAACGCTTGCTGCGCGAGGGGCGTGATCTCGCCGCCGCCGGCAGCACCGTCGAGCCACGCGGCAACAGCGCGGCCGAACGCTATCTGGCCGTGCTCAAACAAGATGCCGGCAATCGCGATGCACAGCGCGGGCTGGATCAGGCGCTGGCCGCGGCGCTGGTGCAGGCGGCCGCCGCCTTGGACAAGCGCGACACCGCGCGCGCCCAGCAGCTACTGGCGCGCGTGCAGGCGCTGGCGCCGCGCACCGCGGGACTCAAAGATCTGAAGGTGCGCCTGGATGCCGCCGTCGAGGCCGCCAAGGCGCCCAGTCCAGAGCAGCTGGCGCTGCGCGACAAGCTGATCCGCGAAGGCGAGCTGGCGCTCAGCACCGAGCAGCTGGTGGAGCCGCCCGGCGACTCGGCCTGGGACAAGTTCCGCGGCGCGCTGCGCATCGACCCGAAAAGCGACAGCGCCAAGGCCGGCATCGACGCGGTTGCCGAAGCCCTCCGCACCCGCGCGCGCGAGGCGCTGACGGCCGGCCGCATGGTCAAGGCGCATGGCGACATCCAGGCGCTGGAGACGGTCAACTCGCGCGATCCGCAGCTGCCGGTGTTGAAGCGCGAGACCGCGCGGCTGTACGCCGAACGCGGTCTGCGCATGCTTGCCGACAACAAGATTGCCGAGGCGCGCACCGATCTGCGCGCCGCCGAGTCGCTCGACGACCGCGAGAGCAAGGTCGCCGAGCTGCGCATGGCGCTGGTCGGCCGCTAAGCCGCCGGCGCTTCGAGTCTCAATCCTGGGTCAGTTCCACGCGGTCGCGGAAGTGTTCCAGCGCCTGCGGGTTGGCCAGCGCATCGGTGTTTTTCACCGGCTTGCCGTGGATCACGTTGCGGACCGCCAGTTCGACGATCTTGCCGCTGATGGTGCGCGGAATATCCGGCACGGCAAGGATCTTGGCGGGCACATGCCGCGGCGTGGTGTTGTCGCGGATCACTTTGCGGATGCGCGCCTGCATCGCATCGTCCAGCACCTGGCCTTCACGCAGGCGCACGAACAGCACCACGCGCACATCGCCGTCCCAGTCCTGGGCGACGCAGATCGACTCCAGCACCTCGGGCAGTTTTTCCACCTGGCGATAAATCTCGGCGGTGCCGATGCGCACGCCGCCCGGATTCAGCGTGGCGTCCGAGCGGCCCAGGATCACCAGACCGTCGTGCTCGGTCAGCAGGGCCAGATCGCCGTGGCACCAGGTGTTGTCGATCTTGTCGAAGTAGGCGGCGTGGTACTTGCTGCCGTCGGCATCGTTCCAGAAGCCCACCGGCATCGACGGGAACGGCTGCGTGCACGCCAGTTCGCCCGGCTCGCCGCGCAGCGGCTTGCCGTCGTCGTCCAGGATCTCTACCTTCATGCCGAGGCCGCGACACTGCAGCTCGCCGCGGTAGACCGGCAGCATCGGATTGCCGAGCGCAAAGCAAGAGACGATGTCGGTGCCGCCGGAAATCGATGCCAGCAGCACGCTGTCCTTGATCTGCTGGTAGACGTAGTCGTAGCTCTCCGGCGCCAGCGGTGAGCCGGTGGACAGAATGGTGCGCAGCTTGCTGAGTTTGTGGGTCTCGCGCGGCTTCACGCCGGCCTTGTCGGCGGCGGCGATCCACTTGGCGCTGGTGCCGAACACGCTGATGCCAAGTTCGTCGACCAGATCGAACAGCGCGCCCGGGCCCGGGTGGAAAGGCGAGCCATCGAACAGCACCATGGTGGCGCCGACTGCGAGGCTGGAGACCAGCCAGTTCCACATCATCCAGCCGCAGGTGGTGTAGTAAAAGATGCGGTCTTCGCGCTTGAGATCGGTGTGCAGCACCAGTTCCTTCAGGTGCTGGATCAGCGTGCCGCCCTGACCGTGCACGATGCATTTGGGTACGCCGGTGGTGCCGGAGCTGTACAGAATGTACTGCGGGCGATCGAAAGCGCCGGGCTCGAAGCTGAGCGGGACGTCGGTGTCCGGTGCGAAATCCGCCCAGCGCAGCGCGCGCGGCACGCTGTCGATTGCCCGATCGGTGCCGGCGTAGGGAAACACCACCACCTGCTGCACCGAGGGCAGCTGCGACAGGATGCCGGCGACTTTCTCCAGGCAGTCGAAGCGCTTGCCGCCGTAGTAGTAGCCGTCCGCGGCGAACAGCACCTTCGGCTCGATCTGGCCGAAGCGATCGAGCACGCCGTTGATGCCGAAGTCCGGCGAGCACGAGGACCAGATCGCGCCCAGGCTGGCGGTGGCCAGCATGGCGATCACCGCCTCCGGGCGATTCGGCACGAAGCCGGCGACGCGATCGCCCACACCGACCCCGGCGCGCTGGAGTGCGGCGCGCACCCGGCGCACTTCCTCGGCCAGATCGGCATAGCTGAGTTCGCGCGTGGAACCATCCTCGCCGCGCGCAATGATGGCCAGCCGCTCATCGCGAAAGCGCAGCAGGTTCTGGGCGAAGTTGATCTCGGTGGCGGGAAAGAATCGACACCCCGGCATGCGCTCGAAATCGACGTAGGCTGGCTCCAGCGGGCCGGCGCCGCGGATGCCGCAGAACTCCCACACGGCGGTCCAAAAGCGGTCGCTGTGGCTGACCGACCACGCATACAGCGCCGCATAGTCAGGCAGATCGGCGCCATAGCGCTCGTGCGCATAGCGCATGAAGCGGGCCAGATTGGTGCCGGCGACGCGTTCGGCAGTCGGTGTCCACAGGGCAGCGCTCATGAGTCAGGCTCCGCAAGCTCGGAAAAAGTGAATGCAAGCATGGCGCCGCGCGTTGCGCCAGGGCATCGGACCTTTGGGCAGAGCCGCGCGCGAGATCGCCTGGGGCTCACCGATTAGTGCGGACGCCGGGCCTGGCGTGCGCGGATCTGCCGGGCCAGATGCTCGGCGATGCGCCAGTCGCGCGGCGCCGTGGCGTCGCGGCGGATCTCCAGCCGGCTGGCGCCCGGGCTGCAGTTGAAGCGATCAATGCAGGCCAGCAGCGTGTGCGCCCGCCCAGGCGCGCACAAAGGCCCGTTCTGGCAAGCCAGCAGATCGGCCACCGCCCAGGCGATGTCATAGCGACGCGGATTCGGCACCTGGCGCAGCGTCTGCACATCGAGCTCGCCCGCCAGTGGCCCGTCGGGGTCGATGGCGGCGCTGGCCAGCGCGTAGGCCTCGTCGGGGATCGGCGTTTCGACCATGCGATCCAGCCAGTGCTGGATCAGATCGGCATCGACATCGCGATTCAGGATGCGATCGAGCATCTGATCGGTCTCGCTGCTGCGGGCCGGCAATTCGGCGTTCCGACGCGCCGCTTCGCGCTGCAATTCGATGTAGACCGGACTGTCGGTGCTGATGCGCGCGCAGTAGCCCTCGTAATAGGCCGTCAGCGCGGCGCGCGCGGCCGGCTCTTGCGCCCACGGTCGCTGCGTCAGCGCATCCTGCGCCAGCAGACAGGACAGCATGGTGGCCTGGCGCAATTCGAGCTGGCGTGGGTCGCCATCGCCCGCAGTGGCCGCGAGCAGCGCCTTCAGGCTGGGTAGCGCCATCAGCTGCGCCAGGGCAGGGCGGGCGTCGCCGCCGCGCACGGGTGCTGACGCGCGCTCTGCCGCCGGCGCGACCGGCGGCGTTTCCGCGCCGCGGTTGGTCGCGGTGCCAGGCGCCGTCGGCGCGTTCGGCGCCGCCGCGGGCGGCCAGCGCATCAGCCACAGCGCCGCCGCAGCCAACACCAGCGCGACGGCGGCGTACTTACCCCAGGTCATGCACGCGCACGCCGGGCAGCGCGCGCAGCGGTGCGCTGCCCAATATCTGCGCCGGCGTCGCGTAGCCATCCGGCACCGCCGCGCTGAGGCTGCGCTCGACCGCCGCCAGCGCGCACAACACGGTGAAGTCGTAGGGATCCGGTCCTTCCACCACCGCGCGTGCCCGCCCACCGACCTCGTTGACCACCTCGCCGTAGATCCAGCTCTTGCGCTTGGCGCGCTCGGCGGGCTTGGGGCCCTCCGGGGCACGGCGGACGTAGCTTTCCAGCAGGCTGCGGAAGAAGCCCTGCTCGAACAGTCCATGGTTCTTCAGCACGAAGCGCAGCAGCGCCGGCACCGCCGCAAAGCTTTGAATATGCGGGATATCGGTCGACAAACCGGCGCTGAGCACGTCGGCGCGCCAGGGGAACAGTACGGCGCGCTGATGTTTGCCGGGGCCGAAGTCGATGGTGCGCGACTCGGTTCCGGGCTCGGCCGCCACCAACTGGCCGGCGCGGCGCACAAAACCGCCCTGCTGCAGGCTTTCCAGCAAGGTTGCAAGCGTTCCGGCCGAGGCGCTGGGGCCGCTGGAGAAGGCCAGCAGCAGCGTCACCGCCTGCGGCTGTTTTTGCTTCAGATACAGCGCCAGACAGTCGCTCGGCAGGATGCCGAAGCCGACGCCGGGCAGCAGCATCACGCCGGCTTCCTTGGCGCGCTCATCCAGACGCAGCAGCGCCCGGTGGTCGGCCACTTCGCCGGCGATGTCGAGGTAATGCGCGCCGGTGCGCATGCAGGCCTGCGCCAGGGTCGAGGCGGTCAGCGAGAACGGGCCGGCGCAGTTCAGCACCAGACGCACGCCGGTCAGGCCCTTGTCGATGGCATCGCGCGCGCCCATGTCGAACACCCGGAAGCTGACCCCGAGTGCGCCGGCCATGCGCGCCAGCGTGTCGTGATCGCGCCCGCCCAGGATGACGTTGTGCCCGCGCGCCTTGGCGGCCTCGGCAATCAAGCGGCCGGTGTAGCCGGTGGCGCCGTAGAGCAACCAGCTGGGCTTGAAGGTGGCCATGGCTCAGTCCGCGCTCGCGCTGACCGTGGTGCCGCCGCGGTTGGCGTAGTGCTCGTGGATCACCTTGGCCATGCTGGCGGTGAGCTTCTTGCCGGTGGGGATGTGCAGGAATTCGTTGGGGCCATGCGCGTTGGATTTCGGTCCCAGCAGGCCGGTGACCACGAACTGCGCTTGCGGGAAGCGCTCCTGCAGCATGTTCATGAAGGGAATGGTGCCGCCTTCGCCCATGGCCGCCGCGCGCGGGCCGAAGTAGGTACGCGAGGCCTCGTTGACGCTCTCGCGCAGCCAACTGGCGGTGGCCGGTGCCGCCCAGCCGGTGCCGGATTTCTCCACCTCGAACTCGACGCGCGCGCCGTAGGGCGGATCTTTCTCCAGCACTTCCTTCAGCAGGCGCGAGGCGCGTTCGCCATCCAGCGTGGGCGGCAGCCGCACCGACAGCTTGACCGAGGTATGCGGGCGCAGCACGTTGCCGGCATCGGTCAGCGAGGGCAGGCCGTCGGCGCCGGTGATCGAGAGCGTCGGTCGCCAGGTGCGGTTGAGCACCAGTTCCGACAGATCCTGCGCCATCGGCGTCATCCCGGGCAGGAAGGGAAACTTGTCGTAGACCGACGTGCCGAGCACTTGCGAGGCCTCGCGCGCCTGTTCGATGCGCTCGCCCGGGATGTCCACGTACAAGGGGTCGATCTTGATGCGACCGGTGGCCGGGTCCTCGATGCGGTCCAGCAACTGGCGCAGCACGCGGAAGGAGCTCGGCACCACGCCGCTGGCGTCACCCGAGTGCACGCCTTCTTCCAGCACGCGCACGCGCAGCGTGCCGCCGGCCAGTCCGCGCAAACTGGTGGTCAGCCACAGCTGATCGTAGTTGCCGCAGCCCGAATCCAGGCAGACGACCAGGCTAGGCGTGCCGATCCGATCCGCCAGGTAGTTGATATAGAAGGGCAGGTCGTAGCTGCCGGATTCCTCACAGCCCTCGATCAGCACCACGCAGCGGGCGTGATCCAGACCGCGATCCTTGAGCGCCATGATCGCCGTCAGCGAGGCGTAGGTGGCGTAGCCATCGTCGGCGCCGCCGCGACCGTAGAGCTTGTCGCCCGCCAGCACCGGCGTCCACGGCGCCAGATCGACATTCCAGCCGACCATCTCCGGCTGCTTGTCCATATGCCCGTACAGCAACACGGTTTCATCGCCCTTGCCGGGGATCTCGATGTACAGCAGCGGCGTGCGGCCGGGCAGCGTGATGCGCTCGACCACCATGCCGTCGATCGGCTGATCGCGCACCCAGGTTTCGAGCAGGCTCATCGCCTCGTTCATGTAGCCGCGCTCGCGCCATTGCGGGTCGAACATCGGCGATTTGTTGGGAATTTTGATGTAGGTGCTGAGCTGCGGGACGATCTCGCGATCCCACTTCTCCGACACGAAGTCCATCACTTTTTGCGATTGCGTCATCGTCCGCTCCGGGCCGCGCCGGCCCCCGTTCGTTCAGTCGCGCGAGTCTACCCCGCGCAGTCGTGCGCGGATTGCCGCGAGGCGGGGATCACTGGCGTCCAGCGCTGCAGCGCGCTGCAGCAGCTCGCGGGCAGCAGCGGCGGCGGCCGCGTCGCCGTGGGCGGCGCTCTCGGCATAGGCGCTGGCGGCGGCCAGCGCCGCGTCGCGGTCGTAGGGGCGGAACTGCAGCCCGGCGACAAAAGCCTGTGCGGCCTCGTTGTAGGCCTGCGCGACGTGCTCGCGCCGCTGCATGGCCGCGGCGTAGCGCTGCTGGCCGTCGAGGTAGGCGCGTTCGGCGGCCAGCGCCGGATAGGCGCGTGCGCTCGGCAGTCGGCCGCTCAGCGCCGCGGCGGCGAGCAGCAGTACCAGTGCCGCGAGCGCGCCCCAGCGTGCCGGCTTGGGCGACGGCGTCGTGGCCAGCGCACAGCCGATCAGCAGCCAAGCCAGGGTGCGATCGGCGGTCAGCGGGAATCCGGCCTGCAGATGAACCAGCCAGGCGAGCAGCGCCGCCGCCAGCGCCAGCCCTTCAGGCTCGCCGCGCCGCTGCCACAGCGCCCGCGCCACACTGAGCAGCACCGCCATCGCCGCCAGCAGCCCCAGTACGCCGTATTGCAGCAACAGATCGAGCAGGCCCTGGTGAGCGCGGTCGGCCTGCCAGTCCTGGGCGCCGTCGCGCCGGGGCTGCTGCGCCAGCGCGCGCTGCAAAGGGGCTGCCTGTTGATCCGGGCCGTAGCCTATCCAAAGTCGCCAGGCGGCCAGTGGGTCAATCTGACCGCGCAAATCCACCAAGGGCGCTGCGACGACTGCCTGTGCGCCGGCCGACCACAGCTGCAAACGATCCTGCACCGAGGCCGGGCGCGCGGCGATCGCCAGCGCCAGCGCCAGCGGCAGGGCCAGCGCCAGTGCCCACAGGCGTCTAGCCGACGGCCACGCCCAGACCAGCATCGCCGCCAGCAGCAGCGCGAGCATGCCGCTGCGGGTGCCGCTGGCCCACAAACCGGCCAGTTGCAGCAGCAGCGCGGCTGCTGCCAGCGCGCGAAGCCGTCGCTCGGTCCAGGCACACAGGGCGGTGATCGGCGCGGCCAGCACCAGCCACCCGGCCAACACATTGGCATTGCTGAGCGTAGCGGCCGGGCGCAGCGGCGCGGCGCCGACCCACTGGATCGGATCCAAACCGAGTCGCTGCAGCAGGGCATAGCCGGCCAGCAGCGTCGCCAGCACGGCGATCGCGATCCTCAGCATTCGGCGCTGATCCGGCCCCAGGCGCGCCGCGCTCATCGCGACGATCCCCAGGGCCGGCAGCGCCAGCCAGCCCTGCGCCCGCGCGTAGCTGCCCAGCCAACTGCTGCCGTCGAGCGCACACACGGCCGACAGCGCGCTGACTGCCAGCCACACCAGCAGGGCGCGCGGCGGCGACGTCGCTGCCGCACTGGCGCCGAGCAGCGCCGCGCCCACCAGCAGGCCGGCCAGCTTGGCCGGCTCGGAAGCGCCCGGCCAAACCGCGCAGGCGGTCCAGAGCAGCATCAGGATCAGCAGGGCGGTGGGCGTGCGCATCGGCTCCGGCAGATCGGCAGACGGCGTAGTCGCCGGCAGACTCCACGATAGCCGGGCCCATAAACAAGATGGCCCCGGGCGTTGGGGAAGCGCCCGGGGCCTGGGGGCCGGTCAGACAGGTTGGGGAGGTCCCATCTGACCTTGAAGGTTCACTATTGGGGGAGGAGTGAACCGGGCCGAGCTGTGTCAGCCCGAACCCATAGATAGGTTGCCGCAAAGGAAGTTCCAGGCACAATGCCGAAGGTCACCAGCGTGGTTCATTTGCGACTAACGGTATTCGACAATCGTTCAGTTTGAACATGAATATTCGTTCATGATTCAGCCAAAAGTATCGAATCAGATTGCTAAGTCATTGATTGTCTGAGTCGAGATGATGGGAATTCCTGTCAAGCACCCTGGCAGAATGAGTGAATCAAAACTGACGCCAATCTGAACGCCGCACAGCCTCATCAGGCAGTGCCGTCGCCTGCCTGCGTTTAGCGCTAGGAGCGCATCGTCCCCGCGTCATGCCTGTGTGCGTGAGCAGTGAGTGATACGTGTAGGTGGCGGAGCGCTACACTCCGTTCGGGCAAGCCGACTTCAAGGGTTCCGGCAGTCATGGCACAGCGCAACAAGGTGGGGCACTACGACATCGTGGCCGAACTCGGCCGCGGTGGCATGGGTGTGGTCTACAAAGGCTACGAGGCGTCGCTGAACCGCCATGTGGCCATCAAGATGCTGTCCGAGGCGCTGGCGGATGACGCCAGCGTGGTCGAGCGCTTCTTCCGCGAGGCGCGCAGCATGGCGCAGCTCAACGATCCGCACATCGTGCAGATCTATCTGGTCGGCGAGGACCAGGGGCAGCCCTATTTCGCGATGGAATTCGTCGAGGGCGAGTCGCTAAGCGGCCGGCTCAAGCGCGAACGCCGATTGGCGCCGATGGAAGCCGCGCGCATCCTGCTGCAGGTGGCCCAGGGTCTGGCCGCGGCGCATGACCGCGGCGTGATTCACCGCGACATCAAGCCGGCCAATCTGCTGATCACCCAGCGCGGCGTGGTCAAGGTGGCGGACTTCGGCATTGCGCTCGCCACCCAGGACTTCAACAAGAAGCTCACCGGCACCGGTCAGTTCGTCGGTACGCCCGGTTATCTGTCGCCGGAGGTGTGTCTGGGCAAGCCGGTCGATCAGCGTTCCGATGTGTTCGCGCTCGGCATCGTGTTCTTCGAGATGCTCACCGGGCAGACGCCGTACAAGGACGAGTCGCCGCTGGGCATGATGCTGGAGGTGGTGCAGGCCGAGATTCCGGACGTCCGCCAGATCAACGAGTCGGTCGATCCGGCGCTGTCGGCGATCCTGCGCCGGATGGTGGCGAAGGAGCCGGCGGATCGCTACAGCGATTGCCATCAGCTGATTGCCGATCTGGTCGCCGTGGGCGTGAACAGCGCGACGCCGGTGACGCCGTCGAAGCCACTGTCGAATCCGGCGCTGGGCACGGTGGTCAATGCGCCGACGCCGCCCGAGATGCGTCGCCTGCAGACCCCGGCGCCGGTCGCCGCGCCGCCGGCCTACCGCACCGAACCCTCGGCCCAGGTGGCGCAGCCCGCGCCCCCGGCCGCGCCGGTGGCGCCGCCGCGCAAAACCGCCGTGTTGCCGTGGGCCGCCGCTGCGCTGGCGCTGATCGGCGGTGGTGGCGCCGCTGCGTGGTACTACGGTGGGCTCAAGGAGCAGTTCCAGGGCGTCGCGCTCAGTGCGCCGGCCAGCAATGCGCCGGTGGCCACGGCGCCTGCCAGTGCGCCGACCGTGACCGCCGCGCCGGCGACCAGTGCTGCGCCGTCGACGCCACCGGCCACGCCGGCGACCGACGCCACAGCCGCCGTCACGCCTGCCAGCAGTCCGGCTGAACCGGCGCCAGCCGTCGATCCGCCGACCCCGCCGCCGGCTACGACGCCGGCATTGGCATCGACGCCAGCGACCACAACGACCGCCGACAGCGGAACGGCTGCCGCGCCAGTCGCGCCGGTCGAAGCACCGCCGGTGGCGGTGGCGACGGCCAGCACGGCGCCGGTTGAGGCACCTGCGCAGATGGGCGACCGCGCCTCGGCGCCGCCCTCGCAAACGCGCAGCAAGGCGACGCCGCTGGATGAGCGCATCGCCGATCTGCGCGAGCGTCGTCTGGAGAACCGCGCCGGCAAAGGCTTGGCCGAACGGCCGGCGCAGGTCGCGCGCGCCAGCGTGCCGCCGCCGGCGACGCCGGCTTACAACGGTCCGCCGCGCGTGATCGTCATCGGCGTCGGCGATCCGGCGGTCGCCGGTGTGGCCGAGATCGCCATCGAGGAGCGCCTCAGCGAATCCTCGGTGCAACTGATCGACGAGGATCTGCTGCGCGGGCTGTCCGAGAACGACGAGCCGCGCCGGATGCTGGGCGCCATCGGGCGCAATGCCGAGTATCTGGTGCTGGTGCGGGCGGTGCCCGACGGCTCGCAGACGCTGACCTTCTATGGGCAGTCGGTGCCGCAGTACAACACCATCCTGCAGGTGGCGGTGTACGACGTCCACGCCGGGCAGAAGCTCGGCAGCGGCTGGCAGACGCGCTATTCCTTCACGCATTTGAATGCCGAAGAGAACACGCGTGATGCGATCAAGCCCTATCTGGCGCGCGTGCTCAAGGGCATCGAGACTCGCCGCGGTTGATCGGCACGCGGGCGCGGGTTGGGGCATGCTGCACGCCCCAACCCGATCGAGATCGCCCGATGACGCATCCACTCTATGCCGTCAGCGTGCCGCCGCTGACGCACGGCCTGTTGAACCTGTCGGCCATCCTCAGCAAGGCGCAGGCGCATGCCGCCGCGCAGGGCTATGACGCCGAACTGCTGCTGCAGCAGCGCTTGATCGTGGACATGTTCCCCTTGTCGCGGCAGATCCAGATCGCGGCCGATTTTGTCCGCGGCGTACCGGCACGCCTGGCCGGCGTGGAGGTGCTCAGCATCGCCGACAACCAGTCCAACCTGGCCGAGATGCAGGCGCTGATTCAGACCAGCGTGGATTTCGCACGCGGCATCGACCCGGCGCTGTTCGACAGCGCCGCGTCGCGGATCATCACGCTGCGCCCCGGCACGCCCAAAGAGCGCCGCTTCCACGGCCAGGACTACCTGATTCATTACGGCTTGCCGAACTTCTACTTCCACCTGACCACCGCCTACGCGATTTTGCGCAGTCAGGGCGTGCCGATCGGCAAGCCGGACTTCCTGGGCGCCTTGCCGACGCTGTGAGCGCTTGCGCTGCCTGAACGGGCGCCTGCGGGCGCCCGGACGGCCGTCAAGATTCATAACGAATTCAGCGCGCAGGGCCAGAATCCTCCTTGCGTTCCCTCTCACTGGACTTCCGTCATGCGATTGCTCCGTTCTGCCCTGTGTGGTGCGCTACTGACCCTGGCTACTGCCGCTTCTGCGTTCACCCCGGAGAGCGGGACCTGGTGGAATCCAGCCGAGCCTGGAAGCGGTTATCTGATTGAAGTGCAAGACAATTTCGTCTTCTTCGCCGGCTATTTGTACAAGGCCGACGGCCAGCCGATGTGGTACACCTCGCAGGGCGCGATGAGCGGCAATGCGCGCTTTACCGGCGTGCTGTCGAGCTTCACCGGCGGTCAGTGCCTGGGCTGCAACTGGCGCCAGGCCAGCGTCGCCGTCGGTGCCGGTGGCCCGATCGAGATCATCTTCGACACCGAGACCGCCGGGCGCATGACCTGGGGTGGCCGCACCATTCCGATCGAGCGCTATGACTTCTACCTGACTCGCACCAGCGGCGACGTCAAGACCGAGATGATGCTCGGCGAGTGGCAGCTCACCGCCGACTTCTCGACCAGCACCGCGGTCAGCTATCCCTACTACGGCGACGTACTGGTGTTCGATCGCGTCGATCGCGCGCCGAACCCGGACGTCTTTGACGGCTGCCGCGCCAACAACTCGCTGGATGGCCGCTGCACGCAAAGCGCCATCGCCAATCACGATGCCTCGGGCTTCTACCAGTCGAGCACGCGTGAGCACTATCTGATCGTCAACGACGATCCGAACAACTTTGCCTATTACATCGTCAAAACCGGCACCTATCAGTTCGACGGCATCCTCAAGGTGTGCCCGAAGTCGCTGTCGAACGTGACCACGCAGTGCCTGCAGTCCTCGGCCTACCGCAGCTATCCGGTGCGCGGCCATCGCACCGCCAGCCGCAATTTCGTGCAGAACGGCAGCGGCCCGAGTTCGATGGACAAGGCCAGCAATGCCGGCTTCGACCGTTCGATCGCGCGTGCGCTGGCGGGTGACACCAGCGGCGGCCTGAGCAACGAGGAGGTGCTGGCGCGCTACGGCATCGACCTGAACCAGGCGCCGGCGGCGCATCTGGAAGCCGCGACGCAGCGCATGCAGCAGCGCTGAGGCCGGTGTCGGCCGCGGCCGGCTGATCCAAACGACGGGGCGCCGTTATGCTCGGCGCCCCGTTCTGCTGTCTGGCGCCCGTGAAAACCGATCCCACGCTGCCCATCCACGAGGCGCTGCCGGCGCTGCAGCAGGCGCTCGCCGCGCATACGCGCGTGGTGCTGGAAGCGCCGCCCGGCGCCGGCAAGACCACCGCGGTGCCACTCGCGCTGCTCGATGCGCCGTGGCTGGCGGGGCAGAAGATCCTGATGCTGGAGCCGCGCCGGATCGCGGCGCGCTCGGCGGCCGGCTACATGGCGCGTCAGCTCGGTGAGGAACCGGGTGGACGGGTCGGCTATCGCATCCGCTTCGAGGCGCGCGTCAGCGCGGCCACCCGCATCGAGGTGGTCACCGAGGGCATCCTGACGCGGGTGATTCAGGACGATCCGCTGCTCGACGGCGTCGGCTGCGTGATCTTTGACGAATTCCACGAACGCCATCTGGCCACCGATCTGGGGCTGGCGCTGGCGCTCGACGCACAGGTCGGGCTGCGCGAGGACCTGCGCATTCTGCTGATGTCGGCCACGCTCGATGGCGCCCGCCTGTGCGCCTGGCTGGACGCGCAGAGCGTCAGCAGCGCCGGCCGCAGCCATCCGGTCGAGATCGATTACCTGCCCGCGCGCCGCGAGGAAAAGCTCGCCGTGCATCTGGCGCGGGCGGTCGAGCAGGCGCTGACGCGCACCAGCGCCGACGTGCTGGTGTTCCTGCCTGGACGGCGCGAGATCGACGATGCGCAGCGCTTGCTGCTGGCGCAGCTGCCGCCCAGCGTGGATTGCGTGCCGCTGCACGGCGAATTGGCGATCGAGGCGCAGTCGGCGGCGCTGGCGCCGGCCGCTGCCGGTCGGCGCAAGGTGATTCTGGCCACCAACGTCGCCGAGTCCAGTCTGACCTTGCCCGGCGTGCGCGCGGTGGTCGACAGCGGCCTCGCGCGCGAGCCCCGCTTCGATCCCAATGCCGGGTTCACACGTCTGGAGACGGTCGCGATCTCCGCCGCCTCGGCCACCCAGCGCGCCGGCCGTGCCGGGCGCCTGGGCCCGGGCTATGCGCTGCGGCTGTGGTCGCCGGACAAGCGTCTGGAATCCGAGCGCCGGCCGGAGATCGTCGACGCCGATCTGGCGCCGCTGGCGCTGGAACTGGCCGCCTGGGGCGGCAGCGATCTGCGTTTCCTCGATGCGCCGCCGCCCGGGCCTCTGGCGCAGGCGCGCGAGCTGCTGCGCAGCCTCGGCGCCATCGACGACGCCCATCGGCTGCTGCCGCACGGGCGCGAGCTAATCCGCATCGGCACCCATCCGCGCCTGGCCAACCTGGTCATCCACGGCCGCCGCGACGCCGCGGCCGGTCTGATTCCCGAGTTGCTGGCACTGCTGGAGGCGCGCGATCCGCTGCAGGGCGAGGAGCGTTGGAGCGAGGACTGGCGCGCTCGCCTCGTTGCCCTGCAGGCGCTGCGCGCACGCCGCCCGCTCGGTGCGGCATCGCCGGCCGGGCTGCGCGCCATCGACCATGCGGCGCGCGAGTGGCGACGCCGGCTGCGCCTGCCGGAAGCGCCCGCGCAGCCCAGCCTGCATGCCCTCGGTGATCTGTTGATCCATGCCTTCCCGGATCGGATCGCGCGACTGGACAAGGGCGAGCGCTACCAGCTCGCCGGTGGCCGCGGCGCGGCGCTGCGACCGGGTTCGCCGTTGACCGGCGAGCCCTGGCTTGCGGTCAGCGATCTGACCGGGACGGGCGCCGATGCGCGTATCGCCCGCGCCGCGCCTTTCGATGCCGATCTGTTGCAGCAGCACTATCCTGAGCGCTACCAGACCGTGCGCGAGTTCGGCTTTGACGCACATACCCAGGCGGCGCAGCAGCGCATCGAGCGGCGCTTTGGCGCCATCGTGTTGGAGCGCCGCAGCGAGCCCGCGCGCGACCCGGAGGCGGTACGCGCGGCGCTGATCGCCGGCATCCGCCAGCTCGGTATCGGCGCGCTGGCCTTCAGCGAGCACCAGCAGCGCGTGCGCGCGCGCCTGCAGTGTCTGCGCGCCTGGTTGCCCGAGGCCGCTTTGCCGGACTGGTCGGATGCGGCGCTGCTCGGCAGCCTGGAGCAGTGGTTGGCGCCCTATCTGAACGGCATCACGCGCTTGTCGAACCTCGGCACCGATCGGCTCGGCGAGGCGCTCACGGGCAGCCTGGACTACGCCCAGCGGCAGCTGCTCGACCAGGAAGCGCCGGACGCGCTCAGCGTGCCGAGCGGCATGAGCCGCAAGCTCGACTACGCGGTTGGCGAGCCACCGGTGCTGGCGGTCAAGCTGCAGGAGCTGTTCGGACTGGCCGACACGCCGCGCATCGCCCGCGGGCGGGTGCCGGTGACGCTGCACCTCTTGTCCCCGGCTGGACGGCCGATCCAGGTCACGCAGGATCTGAAGGGCTTCTGGGATCGCACCTATCCGGAGGTCAAGAAGGAACTGAAGGGCCGCTATCCCAAGCATCCCTGGCCGGACGATCCGTGGACCGCCAAAGCCACCCATCGCGCCAAGCCACGCAGCTGATCGGCATGGCGCTTGCGCTGTCTCAAAGCCGGGCGGCATCGATTACGATAGGTTTCGATCCTGTTTCCGACCGGCTCTGATCCATGTCGATCGCTGTGCTCGTCTCGCACCCGGATATCGCGCATTCGCTCACGCACCGGCAGCTGCTGGCCGCGCTGCAGGCGCTGCCAGATCTGCGCGTCCGACATCTGGAAGCGGACTATCCGGATGGCCGCATTGATGTCGAGGCCGAGCAGGCCTGGTGGGCGACGGTCGATACGCTGGTGCTGCAGTTTCCCTTCTACTGGTTCGCCACGCCGCCGCTGCTCAAAGCCTGGCTGGACGCGGTGCTGAGTTTCGGTTGGGCCTATGGGCCGCGGATGGCGCTGCGCGGCAAGTCCTTGCGCGCGGTGATCAGCTGCGGCGGCAGCGAGGACAAATATCGTCCTGGCGGCCACAACCTGTATCCGGTGACCGAATTGCTCAAGCCGCTGGAAACCACCGCCCATTTCGTCGGCATGCGCTGGCTGCCGCCGCTGGCACTGTACGGCGTGCCCAATGTGCCGGGAATCCCGGTGCCAGGCGACTACGATCAGCAGCTGGCCGCGTTCATCGAGCGCTACCGGCAGATGCTGCACGGGGAGACGCCGTGAGCGGCAGCTCGCTGCCGATCTGGCTGCCACAGGGCGTGGTGGCCGCGGTCTGGCTGTGGGAAGGCTTCTGGTGCAAGGTGCTCGGGCGCAATCGCCACGAGTTCGAAGTGATCGAGCAGGTGCCCGGTCTGTCGCGCGCGCTGCTGCACGATCTGCTGCGCCTGCTTGGGCTGGCCGAAACGGCGCTGGGACTGTGGGTGCTGAGCGGTTGGTGGCCGCTGGCCGCTGCCGCGGTGCAGACGCTGTTGCTGATCGCGCTGAACACGGCTGGCATCTATTTCTCCGGCGCGCGGATCCCCGATCCGGTGGGCATGGTGTTGAAGAATGCCGCGCTGCTGCTGCTGGCCTGGGTCGTGGCGCTGGGCTTGGCCGGCGTATGAGCGCGGGCACGCCTTGGGTGGCGGGACGCTTCGGCGCGTTGGGGCCGCGACGGGTGCTGTTCGGCCAGATGTACGAGGACGTCGCCATCGAGCGCGCCGCCTTTGCGCCCGGCGCGCGCGTGTTTGCGATTGCCTCGGCTGGCGATATGGCGATGGCGCTGTCGAACGCGCACCCGGTGACGGCGATCGACATCAACCCGGTGCAACTGGCGTACGCCGAGGCGCGATTGCGCGGGGCCCCGGCGATCACCGGCAGCGCCGAGCATCTGGTGGGCCTGGGCCGGCGCGCGATGGCGCTGTGCGGCTGGCGCCGCGCGCGCCTGGAGCAGTTTCTGGCCTTGTCCGACCCCGCCGAGCAGATGCGTTTCTGGGACACGCAGCTGAACACCGCGGCCTTCCGCCTGGCCACCGATGTGGCGCTGTCGATCAGCGGCCTGAAGACGGTCTACGCCTCTCCCTTCCTGGCGATCCTGCCGGCGCACTTCGGCCGCGTCATGCGGGCGCGCATGGCGCGCTGCTTCAGCCGCTACCCAAACTGTGACAATCCCTACGCCCGCGCGCTGCTGCTGGGCGAGACGCCGCCGCTGGGGCCTCATGTGCCGGCGCAGATCCAGCTGGTCGAGGGCGATGCCGCCGCGTATCTGGAGTCCTGCGCGGCAGGCAGTTTCGATGCCTTCACGCTGTCGAACATTCTCGACGGCGCGCCGCTTGGCTATCGCCAGCGACTGTACGCGGCGGTGCGCCATGCGGCCAGTCCCGGCGCGGTGGTGGTGCAGCGCAGTTTTGCCGAACCCACGCACAGCACGCCATTCGATGCCGCCGAGCGCGATCGGTCGCTACTGTGGGGCGTGGTCGACGTGCGCCCGGCCAATGCGCTGGGCGTGGATCCCGATGTGCCGATCCCGCTGCTGACATGAACACGCTGACTGCCGTCCCCGAACGTCCGACCCTGTCCGATCTGGCCAGGATCGTCGAGTTGCGCACCAAGATCGTCAGCCTGTCCTCGCTGGCCATTGGCACGCTGTGGGCGGCCGGGCAGGGCGCTTTCGATCCGCTCACCTTCGCCCTGATGCTGGCGGCCAGCCTGTGCGTCGATCTGGCGACTGCCGGCTTCAACAGCTACTACGACCATCGCGATGGCGTCGATACCGTCGAGACCGATGTCGATCGCTACAAGGTGCTGGTGCATCGCCGCATCGATCCGCGTATCGCCTGGCGCCTGTCCGCCGGCCTGTTCGCGCTCGCCATGCTGCTCGGCCTGCTGATCGGGCTGCGTACCGGCTGGGAGGTGATCGGCATCGGCGCCGTCTGCATGCTGATCGCCTACGGCTACAGCGGCGGCCCGTGGCCGATTTCGCGCACGCCGGTGGGAGAACTGTTCGCCGGCGGCACGATGGGCGCACTGCTGATCGCGCTGGCGGCCTATGTGCATACCAAAGCCCTGAGCGCGGCGCTGATCTGGCTGGGGCTGCCGTCGACGCTGCTGATCGCGGCAATCCTGGCGGCCAACAACGCCTGCGATCGGATCGGCGATGCCGCCGCCGGCCGACGCACGCTGGCGATCGTCTGCGGGCCGCGCGGCGCGGTGTGGGTGGTCGAGGCCCTGGTCGCCGGCGGACTGCTCAGCGCCGCCCTGCTCAGCACAAGCAGCATCCTGCCCGGCCTCACGCTGCTGCCGCTGGCGGCCGTCGGCCTGCTTGCCTACCGGACCCTGCGCGGCATGCGCGATCGCGGCTACGGGCACGTCAGCAAAGGCGCCAATATGGGCGGCATCTCGCTGATTTTCTTGAGCTATTCCCTTGTCGTCTGTGTTGCGCTGGCGTACCGGCTGGGTGCGGCGGGCTAAGGCACGAGGGCACGCAAGAGCACGAGGGCACGCGCAAGCAAAGCGGAGGGGCGAAGGGCAGCGCTTGCGCTTCACCCGCGTCGATGTGCGTGGATGGACATCAGGATGCCGAAGGCGACGAGCAGGGAGACGGCGGAGGTGCCGCCGTAGCTGATCAGGGGCAGGGGGACGCCCTTGACGGGCATCATGCCGGTGATCATGGCGCTGTTGACCAGGATGTAGACGAAGAAGGTCATCGCCAGGGCGCCGCCGAGCAGGCGGCCGTAGGTGTCGCGGGCGTTGGCGGCGATCCACAGCGAGCGGCCGACGACGAAGGCGTAGGCCAGCATCAACAGGGCGACGCCGATCCAGCCGAACTCCTCGCTGAACACCGCGAGCACGAAGTCGGTGTGGCGTTCGGGCAGAAATTCGAGCTGGGACTGCGTGCCGTGCGTCCAGCCTTTGCCGTACAGGCCGCCGGAGCCCACGGCGATCTTCGACTGGATGGTTTGCCAGCCGCTGCCGAGCGGATCGGCGTCCGGATTGAGGAACTGGTAGACGCGGTTCTTCTGGTACTCGTGCATGAACTGCCAGACGATCGGCAGACTGGCCGCGGCCGCCGCCGCCAGACCGGCAATCCACCACCAGGACAGGCCGGCGAGGAAGATCACGAAGGCGCCGCTGCCGACCACCAGGACCGCGGTGCCGAGGTCGGGCTGGATGACGATCAGGCCGGCCGGCAGCGCGATCAGCCCGAGCGCCACCAGCAGCGAGCTCAAGGTCGGCGGCAGCACGCGGTCGTGGAAATACCAGGCCAGCATCATCGGCAGCGCCAGCTTGAGCAGTTCGGAGGGCTGGAAGCGCACCACCTTGAGGTCGAGCCAGCGCTGCGCGCCCTTGCCCTCGCCGAGCACCAGCACGCCGATCAGCAGCAGGATGCAGCAGCCGTAAAACCAGGGCGTCCAGCGGCGCCAGCTGGCGGGCGGGATGCGCATGCAGACGCCCAGCAGCACGAAGCCGAGCGCAAAGCGCATGCCCTGCTTCATCAGCATGTCGGGGTCCTGCGCGCCGGCGCTCCACACCACCGCCAGACTGGTCGCGGCCAGCAGCATCAAGGCAATCAGCAAGGGCAGATCCACGCGCGTGGGCTGCAGCCAGAGCAGCAATCGTCGGCCGATCCAGGCGAGGCGCGATTCCAGCGTCATGGCAAGCTGCCCGGCGCCGCTGTCGGCGCGGCTTCGGTGGCATTGCGCAGGATCCAGGCGTCGAAAATCCTGCGCGCCACCGGCGCTGCGGCCTGCGAGCCGGAGCCGCCTTGCTCGACGACCACGGCGATTGCGATTTCCGGCGCCTCGGCCGGCGCGTAGCCGACGAACAACGCCTGGTTTTTCTGGCCCTGGCGCAGTGTCTGCGGGGCGTCGGTGTCGCGATTGCGACTGACGCGCTGGGCGGTGCCGGTTTTGCCCGCCATCCGGTAGGCGGCGCCCTGGGCGACCGAGCGCGCGGTGCCGGTGGGGCTGTTCATCACCGCCTCCATGCCGCGCTTGACCAGCGCCAGATGGGCTGGACTTGCGACCAGCGGTCCGCCGAGCGGCAGGCTGGGCAGCGCCACCGCCGACTGATCGAAGCTGGCGCGGCGCGCATGCAGCAGGCGCGGCTGGTAACGCACGCCGCCCTCGGCCAGCGCGGCGGTGGCGCTGGCCAGTTGCAGCAGCGTGGCGACGTTGTAGCCCTGGCCGATGCCGGCGATCACGGTTTCTCCCGGGAACCAGGGCTGCTTGTAGCGCTCGCGCTTCCACTCGCGCGAGGGCAGGATGCCGGCGGCCTCGCCGATCAGATCGACGCCGGTAGGCTGGCCGAAGCCAAAGCGGCTCAGATAGGCGTGCATGCGGTCGATGCCGAGATCCAGTGCCAGTTGGTAGTAGTAGGTATTGACCGACTGCGCCAGTGATTCGACCAGATCGACGCGGCCATGGCCGCCGCGCTTCCAGTCACGGAAACGAATGTCCTGTCCGGGAATCTGGAACTCGCCGGTGGAGAAGATCGTGTAGCTGGCATCGCGCAGGCCGAGCTCCAGGCCGGCCAGTGCCATGAAGGGCTTCAGCGTGGAGCCGGGCTCGTAGCCACCCTGCAGCGCGCGATTGAACAGCGGCCGTCCGGGCGCTTCCAGCAGCGTCTTGTAGTCGGCGCGCGAGATGCCGTTGACGAACAGATTGGCGTCGTAGCTCGGCACGCTGACGAACGCCAGGATCTCGCCGCTGGCAGGATCGATGGCGACCGCCGCGCCGGCCTGGCCGGCCAGCGCATCGGCAATGGTCTGCTGCAGGCGCGCGTCGATGCTGAGATACAGATTCTGGCCGGCGCGCGGCTTGGCGGAGTCGTCCAGCACGCGCAGCACGCGCCCCTCGGCGTTGGTTTCCACGCGCTGATAGCCCACCTCGCCGTGCAACTCCGACTCGTAATAGCGCTCGATGCCGGTCTTGCCGATGTGCGTGGTACCGGCGTAGCGCTCGGCGTCCAGCCCCTCGACCTCGCTGCTGTCGATGCGGCCGACGTAGCCGACCACATGGGCGAACAAGGGCCCGCGCGGATAGTGCCGGGTCAGATAAGGCACCACATCGACGCCGGGGAAGCGATAGCGCTCCAGTGCGAAGCGCGCGACTTCCTCCTCGCTGAGACGCAACTTCAGCGGCAGGCTTTGGAAGGGCCGACGCGTCTTGACCATGTCCAGGAAGCGTTCGCGCTCCTCGGGATCGAGGCCGACGACCTCGGCCAATGCGTCCAGCGTGCGCGCCAGATCCTGGACGCGCTCAGGCACCAGCTCCAGCCGGTAAGCCAGCCGGTTGTCGGCCAGAATCACGCCGTTGCGATCGAGGATCAGCCCGCGCGTCGGCGGAATCGGCTGCAGCTTGATGCGATTGCGATCCGAGCGCGCCGCGTACTCGGCGTGGCGCACGATCATCAGCTCGCCAAAGCGGGCCAGCAGCACAACGATGACCAACAAGATGACCAGGTAAGCCACCAGCGCGCGGCGCCCGAACAACTGCGCCTCCTGCACCTGATCCTTGATCGCCTGGCGCTGCCCGAACATCAGCCGGGCCGCTCGCGTTGAGCCTGACGCCGGCGCAGCCGCAGCCCGTCCAGCAGCAGGAACAGCCAGGGCCAGGCCGCCATGCCGACCAGCGGCGACAGCCAGAACAGCAGCGGCGGCAGCGGTGCACCGCCGAGCATGCGGATCCAGAGATCGAGTACGCGATCGTTCGCCAACAGCGCAAGAATGGCGCCGGCCTGCTGCCAGATCGGGAAAAAGCGCAGTCGGTGGCGGAAGCGCAGCGCCAGATAGACGATCACCACCATCCGCAGCGCGTGCTCGCCGAGCAACTCGCCGAACAGCACGTCGGCGAGCAGCCCGAACAGGAAGGCATGGCCGAGTCCGGCCACCTCCGGCGCCTCGATCGCGAAGTAGCACAGCACCAGCGCCAGGCCCATCGGCTTGAGTACCGCCAGCCAGGTCGGCAGCGGCAGCAGGGCGAGCAGCAGGGCGCAAGCGACCGCGAGCAGAAACAGCCGGTAGGTGCCACGCATGACGCGCATGGCTCAGCCCCCGTCCGCGCTGGGGCCGGCGATCGGCCGCGGTTTGACCGCCAGCATCTCGCGGTTGTTGGCGAGTTGCGACAGCGGGCGCGCGTAGGCAATCGCGAACGCGGCGTCGGTCGGGCGCTCGATCGCGGTGACCTCGGCGACCGGAATGCCGGGCGGAAAGCGCCCGCCGACGGCGGTGCTGAGCAAGCGATCACCGACCTGAATGTCGATGCTGATCGGCAGGTTCGGCAGCTCCAATCGACTGGCGTCGCCGGTGCCGTAGGCGATCGACTTGACGCCGTTGCGCGAGACCTCCACCGGCAGCGCGTGATTGGGGTCGGTGATCAGGATCGCAAACGCGCTGTCCGGTCCGACCGCGCTGATCTGGCCGACCACGCCGAAGGCATCGATCAGCCCATCGCCGCGGGCGAGGCCAGCCCGGCTGCCCTGATCGAGCAGCAAGCGGTGGCGGAACGGGTCCAGGTCCACGTCGATCACCCGCGTCAGCGTGCCTGCGACCGCCTGCTGGCGCGCCGCCTGCACCAGCGCCAGCACGCGCGTGTGCGCCTCGCCCTCGGCGCGGCGCTGGTAGAGCTCGGTCTGCGCCGCCAGCAGCGCTTCGCGCAGCGCGCGGTTCTCGTCTGCCAGCGCGCCGCGCTCGCGCAAACCCAACTGCAGCGCATGCCAGGCCGCGGCGGGCGCCTCGGCCAGCCGGTAGATCGGCGTGGTCAATGTCAAGGCGCGTTCGCGGACGGCGACCAGAAAGCCGCGCTGACGGTCGGCCAGCATCAGCATGACCGCCAGCGACAGCAGCACGACCAGCTTCAGCGTGCCGGGGCGTCCGCCGAACAGCGGTGCCTGCGCATGACTACCCGCGGCCATCATCGGCGTGGGCCCGGATGCAGATCAGTCGTTGGCGAACAGGTCCGGGCCGTGCTCGTCGATCAGCTCCAGCGCCCGGCCGCCGCCGCGGGCGACGCAGGTCAGCGGGTCGTCGGCGACGTGAACGTGCAGGCCGGTGACTTCGGCAATCAGCTTGTCGATGTCGCGCAGCAGCGCGCCACCGCCGGTGAGCACGATGCCGCGTTCGGCCACGTCCGAGCACAGTTCGGGCGGGGTCTGTTCCAGCGCGATCTTGACCGCGCTGCAGATGCCCGCCAGCGGCTCGTGCAGCGCTTCCAGCATCTCGTTGGAGTTGATCGTGATGTTGCGCGGCACGCCTTCCGCCAGATTGCGGCCGGACACTTCCAGCTCGCGCACCTCGCTGGACGGATAGGCGCAGCCGACCTCGATCTTGATGCGCTCGGCGGTGGCTTCGCCGATCAGGGTGCCGTGGTTGCGGCGCACGTAGTTGATGATCGATTCATCGAAACGATCGCCGCCGATGCGCACCGAGTTGGAATACACGATGCCGTTCAGCGAGATCACCGCGACCTCCGAGGTGCCGCCGCCAATGTCGATGACCATCGAGCCGCGCGCCTCGTGGATCGGAATCCCGGCGCCGATTGCAGCCGCCATCGGTTCCTCGATCAGAAACACATCGCGGGCGCCGGCGGCCTCGGCGGAATCGCGAATGGCGCGCCGTTCGACCTGAGTCGAGCCGCAGGGCACGCAGACCAGCACGCGCGGACTGGGGCGGAACAGGCGGTTGGGATGCACCTTGCGGATGAAGTGCTGCAGCATCGCCTCGGTCATCGTGAAGTCGGCGATGACGCCGTCCTTCAGCGGACGCACGGTGACGATGTTGCCGGGCGTGCGGCCGAGCATGCGCTTGGCCTCGGCGCCGACGGCGGCGACCGAGCGCGGACCGCCGGGACCGCGATCCTGGCGGATCGAGACCACCGAGGGCTCATTGAGGACGATGCCCTGGCCGCGCACGTACACCAAGGTGTTGGCGGTGCCCAGGTCGATGGAAAGGTCGGTCGAGAACAGACCGCGCAGCTGCTTGAAACCGAACATGGTAGCGCCTGATCGATACGGGACGCTCAGGTCGCCACCCGAGCGGGCATCCGTGTGGGAATTCGTGCGGCGCATCGACGCTGCGATGCGCGGGCGAGCCCGGCCCGATGCTGAACCGGCGACGGGCGCGCGGGCTCAAGTACAGGACAGGGGGACAGGCCCGCGAATCTAACAAGCCGGACTTGGAGCGAACAAGCAAAAAGCTCGCAGGATGCGGGCAGTTGCGCGCTTCCTTAAGGCAGATGCAACGGCGCTGGCGCTATTGCAGAAACTCGGCGCGCTCGTCGGGCGACATCTCGATCAGCTTGCGCCGCAGCGCGTCGCGCTCCGGCGGCGGCGTCTCCTGCATCCGCCTGCGCATGGCCTGACGCTGCGCCGGCGTCAGCGATTCGATCAACTGGCGCGTGGCTTCGCGCTCCTCAGGCGGCAGGCGCATGAGGAAATTGCGTGCCTGATCAGCCTGTTGCGTCGCCCGTAGCGCAGTCAGGAAGCCGCGACGTTCCTCCGGCGACATCGCCTCGAAGCGCCGCTTCAGCGCCTCGCGCTGCGCCGGGGGCAGAAAGCGGAAGCGTTCGAAGGCCTGCTTCAACTCGCGCTGCTGTTCGGGCGGCAGCGCCCGAAAGGCCTCGTAGCGGTGGCGGATCTCCGCGCGCCGCTGATCCGGCAGGCTCTGCCACTCGGCGAAGCGCGCGGCCGCCGCCGCGCGCTGTTCCGGCGTCAGCAGCAGCCAGCGCCTGGCGCCGCGCAGCAGCTTCTGCTGAATATCCGGCGACAGCTGCGTCCAGGTGTCGGCGTGCGGCGCCAGAACGCGCTGTTCCTCCTTGCCCAGATCCTCCCAGGCCACCGCCTGCGCGCAGGCCAGCGTGCTGGCCAGCAGCAGGGTCAGGGCACACAGCGCTTCACTCAGGGCGCGCAGGGTCTTCATCGTCACTCTCATCCTTGTCCGGTTGCGGCGCAGCAGCGCTCGCCTCGGGTCGATCCAGGGCCATCGGGTCGACAAACTCGCCGTCGGCATCCTCGAACTCGCCCAAGTACATCAGGAGTTCCGGGCTCGGCGCGGCCTCCGGCGCGGCAGGATCGCCGGCCAGCCAGACCAGCGTCAGCCATCCAAAGACTGCTGTTCCAGCCACGCGTAGAACTCCAGATTCTCGATCAGTTCCAGATCCTCGCTGCCGGCCAGCAGCTCGAAGTCCAGGCCCTCGGTGGCCGCAGTCGGCGGCAGCGGTGCCGCGACCTCCGGTGTATGCAACAGCAGCCCCAGCGCCAGCGTCAGGCTGGCGGCGGTCGCCAGTGCCAGCGTTGGCCACACCCAGCGCGTACGCCGCGCCAGTCCCTGATCCAGCGCCCGTTGGCGCGCCCGGTTGAGGCGCGAGACGGTGGCGGCGTCGAGGCGCGCGGCGCTGTCGTCGAGCGCGGCGCGCACCTGATTCAGAAAGTCTTGCTCGCTCATCGGTGATCCTCCAGGCGCCGCTTCAGCGCCTCCATCGCCCGGAACAGGTGCGTCTTGACGCTACCTTCCGAGCACCCCATCACGCCGGCCGTGGCCGCCACATCGAAGCCTTCCCACACGCGCAGCAGAAAGGCCTGACGCTGACGATCCGGCAGCGCCCGCAAGGCCGCCTCGATCGCCTGCGCCGACTGCGCGCCGCTCAGCTGTTCCAGCGGACCCGGCGTCTGCGCGTCGGCGACTTCCGCCAGCGGATCGCCCTCATCCTCGGCCTCCGCATCGCTGCGGAAGAACACGCGCCAGCGCCGGCGCACGTTCTGTCGCCGGTGGTGATCCTGGATGCGGCTGTCGAGCACGCGCCAGAATAGCGGCGGCCATTCGGCATCCGGTTTCTCGCCATAGCTGCGCACGAAGCCGAGCATGCTGTCCTGCACCAATTCCATGGCATCGTCCAGATCCTGCACGGCCAGCTGTGCCATCCGCAGCGCGCGCCGCTCCACCGACTTCAGGAAGGTGTCCAGGCGCGAGCGCAGTGCCAGCGTTTGAGTCGGCTCGGCGGTCATGGTCCTGAGGTGGGTGGCGTCGAGCACGATCATCGTCGATCCGGGCGGTGCTTACACCTGCGCTGAACGCGCGCCTGCAAAAACCGTTGACACGCGCCAAGCCCGCGCCGCCGCTGGGAATTTTGTGCACAGCCGGGCAGACACCGATCTGCGCCTTGGTCAGCCCGGTGCCGGCGCCGGCGATCGCATCGCAAGTGCTTGAATTAAAAGGACCGCGCTGAAGTGGTCACGGCGTCGTCGGGGGGCTTGACCTGCCGTCACCACGGGCCGCGCGGGCGCTGTTCCAGGCGTCGTCCACAGAGTTATCCACAGCCTGTGTGGACAAGCCCGAATAGTGCTTGGCTGGCAGGCACTTAGCGCGCATGTCCCAGGCCGACGCGACCACCTGCCTGGATCTCCGCGTCGTTGCGGGCCTTTATCGCGGCTGGCGAATGCGGGCGCAGGCGCGCGGGCGCGCCGGCTAGACTGCGGCGATGAATCAGGTGCTGCAAGTGGCCGTTCCGGCCCCCTTACCCAAACTGTATGACTACCGGGCGCCGGCCGGCGCCGCGGTGGCGGTAGGCGCGCGCGTGGCCGTGGAGTTCGGGCGCCGCGTGCTGGTCGGCGTGGTCGCCGAGACGCTGGATGCCGCTGCTGTCGATGCGCCGGTGGAACTGAAAACAGTGCGCGCGGTGCTCGATCAGGCGCCGCTGTTCGATCCGGTGCTGTGGGATGTGTTGCGGCGCAGCGCGCGTTACTACCACGCGCCGCTCGGCGTGGTATGCGCCACCGCGCTGCCGGTCGGGCTGCGTCGCGCCGAAGCGATGAACCTCGGCGCCGAGTACTGTTACGGGCTGAGCGCCGCCGGCCGGCTGCTGGCGGCGGAGCGCTTTCGCGGCCCGGTGCAGCGGCAGGTGTGGGCGCGATTGCAGCAGGGCCCGGCGACTCGTGCCGATCTGGAAACGCTGGGCGCGCGCTGGCGCAGCTTGATCGAACAATGGACGGCGGAAGGCTGGGTGGACGCGGTGGCGCTGTCGCCCTTCGCGCCGCCGCCGATCCTGGCGCCGGCGCCGCCGTTGAGCGCGCCGCAGCAGGCGGCGATCTCCGCGGTCAGCGCGGCGCTGGGCGAGTTTGCCGCCTTTGTATTGGATGGCGTGACCGGCAGCGGCAAGACCGAGGTGTATCTGCACCTGCTCGCCGAGGTGCTGGCGCGCGGGCAGCAGGGTCTGCTGCTGGTGCCGGAAATCGGGCTGACGCCGCAGCTGATTGCCCGCGTGCGCGAGCGTCTGCCGGGGCGCGTGGCGGCGCTGCACTCGGAGCTCTCGGAGGGCGAGCGTGTGCGCGCCTTCGAGGCGGCGGCGCGCGGCGAGGTCGATGTCATCGTCGGCACGCGCTCGGCGGTGTGGACGCCATTGCCGCGCCTCGGGCTGGTGTTGGTCGACGAGGAACACGACGCCTCCTACAAACAGCAGGACGGCATCCGCTACCACGGCCGCGATATCGCCCTGCTGCGTGCGCAGCGCGCGGCGGTGCCGGTGGTGCTGGGCAGCGCGACCCCGAGTCTGGAAAGCCTTCGCAATGTGGACCTGGGGCGCTATCGCTATCTGCGCATGGCCGATCGCGTGGGCGCCGCCAGGCCGCCGCAGTGGCAGGTGGTGGATCTGCGCGGGCAGCGCTGGCTGGACGGACTGGCCGCGCCGGCGCTGGAGGCCATCGGCGCGCATCTGGCGCAGGGCAACCAGGTGCTGGTGTTCAAGAATCGACGCGGCTACGCGCCCAGCCTGCTGTGCCATGACTGCGGCTGGCATGCCGAGTGCCCGCACTGCGATATCGCCTTGACGCTGCACCGGCGCGAGTCGGTGTTGCGTTGCCACCAATGCGGCCATCAGCAGGCGCCGCCGGTGGCCTGTCCCAGCTGCAGTTCGCTGGCGCTGACACCGCAGGGCGCCGGCACCGAGCGCCTGGAAGCCGCGCTGGCGCGGGCCTTTCCCCAAACTCCCCTAGTGCGCCTGGATCGCGATACCACCACGCGCAAGTCGAGCTTCGCCGACGCGGTGACCGAGTTGCTGCGCGGCGAGCCGACGATCATCGTCGGCACCCAGATGCTGGCCAAGGGCCACCACCTGCCAGCGGTGACGCTGGCGGTGATCGTCGGCGTGGACGAGGGCTTGATGAGCCCGGATTTCCGCGCCAGCGAGCGCCTGGCGCAGTTGATCGTGCAGGTGGCCGGCCGTGCCGGTCGCGCCGAACGACCGGGCGTGGTGTTGCTGCAAACGCATGAGCCGGCGCATCCGCTGCTGCAGACGCTGCTGCGCCACGGTTACGGCGCTTACGCGCGCGAGGCGCTGGTGGCGCGCGCGGCCACCGCATTGCCGCCGGTCAGCCATGCCGCCGTGCTGCGCGCCGAGCACGCCGAGCCGGCGCCACCAGAGCGCTTTCTAGCGGCGCTGCAGCGCGAGCTGACGCTCGCCGGCCACCCCGGCGTGGAACTGGCCGGCCCCTTGCCGGCCCCGCAACCGCGTCGGCAAGGGCGCTGGCGCTTCCAGCTCATCCTGACTGCCGCCGAGCGCCCGGCGCTGCACAGCGCACTGGCGCGGCTGATGGAATCCGCCTACGCGCTCGGTCGCGATCACCGGCTGCGTTGGCATCTGGACGTCGATCCGCTGGACTTCGGTTGACCCTACCAGCGACGCTGGGCGTCGTGCCGCTGCCAGGCGATCGCGCGACTGCTGCGATCCAGGCGGCGCTGCAGATTCTGGCGCTCCCAGGCGCTGAGCGTGCCGTCGGCGCGATAAGCCCGTTTGACGCGCTGGATGTGCGCCTGGCGGGCGTACAGCCGGACGGCTTCCGCTCGCGTCAGATCGCCCTGCACCACGCCGGCGTGGGTGCGCGCCAACTGGTAGCCCTGGCGGGCAGCGATGGGGCTGCGGGCGTCGGCGTGCGGGGCGGCGAGGATCAGCATCAGGGTCAGTAGCAGCAGCGTGCGCATGATTGGCTCCTGGGTTTGGTCTTGGGCGTCCAAAACGAAGCAGGGCCGGGCGCGTTGACAGCCGCTGCCCACACCATCTGGACGGCGCTGGGCCTACACTGGCGCGCTCCAAACGGGGCTAGGAGCTGCGCATGCGCGCGATGTGGATGCTGTTATGTCTGGCGGCGGGTCCGCTGCTGGCGGAGCCGGCGCGATTGACGCCGGAATCGATGTGGAACTTGCAGCGAGTCGGGCCCCCGGTGGTGGCGCCGGATGGTTCGGGCGTGGTGGCGCCGGTCACCCGCTATGACCTCGCCAAGGACCAGGCGATCAGCGATCTCTGGTGGTATGCCGCCGATGGCAGCAGTGCGCGGCTGCTGACCTCCCACGCCGCCTCGGAGAGCAGCCAGAGCTTCAGTCCGGACGGTCGCTGGCTGGCTTTCGTCTCGCAGCGCGACGGCGACACCGCGCCGCAGCTGTATGTGCTGCCGATGCGCGGTGGCGGTGAGGCGCGGCGGCTGACCGGGGTGCCGACCGGCGTGGTGGCGCCCAAATGGTATGGCGATTCCCGGCGACTGGCCTTCATCACCCGCGTCTGGCCGGATCTGGACTGGCCGGCGATGGCCGAGCGCCTGAAGCAGCGCAGCGAGTCGAAGATGACGGCGCGTGTCTGGGAAAGCACGCCGGTCAGCTACTGGGATCAGTGGGTGGATGAGCGTCAGGCGCACGTCTATGCAGTGAGCCTGGACGGCGGCGTCCCCGAGCCGCTGACGCTGAACAGCGGGCTGGAACTGCCGCGCAGTCTGGCCGACGCTACGTCCTACGACATCAATCGGGCGGACGGCACGCTGGCGATCGTCGCCGACAGCGATCCGGCGCCACAGAGGATCAATCTCGATGTCTACGTGCTCGGCGCGGAGAAGCCGCGCAATGTCTCGGCCGGCAATCCCGGCGCCGACAACGTGCCGCAATGGAGCCCGGACGGACGCCTGCTGGCCTTTGTGCGGCAGACCATTCCCGGTTTCTACGGTGACACTCGTCGTTTGATGCTCGCCGATGCGCGTGGCAAGCGCCCGCTGACGCCGCTGCATGCGGACTGGGATCGGTCGGCCGATGGGCTGGTGTGGCGCGGCGACAGTCAGGCGCTGATCGGCGCCATCGACGATGCCGGCATCGTGCGCGTGTGGGAGCTGCCGCTGAAGGGCAAGCCGCGGCGGATCACCGATGGCGTCAATGTCAGTGCGCTGGCGATCTCGGCCGGGCGCAGCCCGCTGCTGGTGGGCTTGCGCGAGAGCTTCGTCGAGCCGCCGACGCTGGTGCGTATCGATCCCAAGCGCGGTGGGATGCAGGCGCTCAGCCGTCACAACGATGCTGCCCTGGCGGCGATCCAGACCGGGCGCTACGAGTCTGTGACCTACAGCGGCGCGCGCGGCGAGCCGATCCAGATGTGGATCAACTATCCGCCGGACTTCGATCCGGCCAAGCGCTGGCCGGTGCTGCTGCTGCTGCACGGTGGTCCGCACAATGGCATCACCAACGCCTATTCCTGGCGCTGGAATGCGCAGCTGTTCGCGGCGCGCGGCTACGTCACCGCCTGGCACAACTTCCACGGCTCCTCCGGCTTCGGACAGGCCTTTACCGACTCGATCAACCCGCAGCAGGACATGCTGCCCTACGAGGACACGATCAAGGCGGCGCAGTGGTTGGCCGCACAGCCCTGGGCGGACGGCGAGCGCATGGTGGCGGCCGGCGGCAGCTACGGCGGCTACCTGGCCAGCATCTTGCTGGGCCGCGAGCATCCCTTCAAAGCCCTGGTCGCGCACGCCGCCGTCTACAACTGGTACACCCAGATCGGCAGCGACTTCGGCTTTACCGAGTCGCGTTTCCCCGAGTTCTGGGAGGACAACCGCGTGTTCCAGCAGGGCTCGCCGCACTTCGGCGCCGGTCACTTCAACACGCCGACGCTGGTCATTCATGGTCAGCTCGATATGCGCGTGCCGGTCAATCACGGCATTGAGCTCTACCAGACGCTGCAGCGCCGCGGCGTGCCGAGCAAGCTGATTTACTACCCGAACGAAAACCATTGGGTGCTGAAGCCGCAGAACTCGATCTTCTGGTACCAGCAGGTGCTGGACTGGATCGACCGCTACGCCGGGCCCCAAGCGAGCGCGGCGCCCTGATTCCGGCGGGCTGCCGCGCCAGCGCGGCAGCCCGCTCGATCAGCGAAACAGCTTGGCCGGCAATCCCAGCCGGCCGGCGGTTTCGCGCATGTGCGCATGCGCGATCGCCACCGCCAGTGCGTCGGCGGCGTCGGCCTGCAGCTGGCCTTGCAGCGTCAGCAGGATGCCGACCATGTACTGCACCTGGCTTTTGTCGGCGCCACCGGCGCCGACCACGGCGTTCTTGATATGGCGCGGCGCGTACTCGCTGACCGGCAGGCCGGCGTTGACGCAGGCGCAGATCGCCGCCCCGCGCGCCTGCCCCAGCTTCAGCGCCGACTGCGGATTCTTCGACAGAAACACCGTCTCCACGGCCGCCTCGTCGGGCTTGAACTCGGCGATCGCCGCGCTGACACCATCGAAGATGTCCTTGAGACGCAAGGGAAAGTTCTCGTCGGAGGTCTGCACCACGCCATGGTGCACATGGCGCACCTGGCCGCGCGTCACGGTGATGACGCCGACGCCGGTGCGGCGCGAGCCAGGGTCGATGCCGAGGATGCGGGTGGGGGTCGATAGCATGCGGCGCTCAGCATGGGGCTGCGCGCAGGCTAGCATTGGCGCCGCCCGCCGACTTGGCGCAATCCTTGGGAGTGCAGTGCATGACCGCCGTTCCCGGCCTACGTTTTCGTCTGTACCAGGGCGCCGAGTTGGAGGCGGTGATCGAGCGCATGGCGCGGCAGGCCGCCGGCTTGCTGGACGCTGGCGGGCGCCCGGTGATCGTGGGCGTGCTGCGCCGCGGCGCGCCGCTGGCGGATCGGCTGGCGGCAGCCATTGCACGCCTCTCGCATGGCTTTGCCTGCGACCGCCTCGATCTGGCGGTCAAGCGCTACTCGGACGATCTCAGGCTGCTGCATCCCGATACCCAGCTGATCCGCCCCGGCAGCGATGCGCCCAGCGTGCGCGGGCGCGAGGTGCTGGTGATCGACGATGTGCTGTACCAGGGCTACTCGCTGTTCCGCGTGCTCGAGTTTCTGCGCGCCGAGGGCGCGGCCACGGTGCGCTCGGCGGTGCTGGCCGATCGCTGCGTGGCGCGCTTGCCGGTGATCGCCGATGTAGTTGGCGTGCGTTTGCAGATCGCTGCCGGCGATGTGGTGGAGTGCAGCGTGCCACCCTTCGAGGACGAGTTCGCCATCGACGTCTTGCGCCCGTCGGCCTGAGCGCGCCGGGCCGCGGGTCAAGCCGCGCGCCAGCGCTTCCAGGCGCCGGCGCCGCGCAGGGCCAGGTGTCGCAGCGGGCCGCTGAGCCAGGGCGCCACCAGCACCAGCAGCGCTGCCGCATCCGGCGGCAGGCGCAGCGCCACGCCCAGCGCCACCGCCGTCCCCAGCGTCAGACGAGCGTAGTACATGCCATGGCGCTCGGCCTGCAGCAGCGACACGAAAGGCGTCATCAGGATCGGTGCGATCAGCAACATCATCGCCACCAGCTTGAAGGCCAGAATCATCCAGAACCAGCCCCAGCCGGTGCTGGGCAGCCAAGCCCGCAGCGGGGCGCTGGCGATCGCCCGCAGTTCCGCAGCCTTGAGGTCGGCGATGGCGGCATAGGCCAGCGCCGCGCTCAGGCTGCCGCACCAGCTCAGCAGCGGATCCAGACCATGCGCGATCAGCAGCCAGGTAGCCGCCGCCGCCTGCAGCACCGGCACGCTGCGCCAGGCGCGGGCGTTCGCCCAGCCGAGCAGGATGGCGCCGACCGAGCCCAGCGTCGCGGCCAGAAAATCCAGGCGTACCGAGGGGATCCAGTGGCTCGCAATACCGGCGAGCACGGGCAGCGTCACAGCTGCGGCCCAGCGCCAGCCGCCTGGCGGGGATGGCAGCTGATCGCCACCGTTGCGCAATACTTCGCGGATGATCGCGTCCGCGTGGCGGGCCAGCAGCAGCGCCACCGCGATGCCGACGAGGCGGATCAGCGGATCGCCGCCGCCCGCCAACGGATCGAGGATGGTGAGCGTGCACAGCGCGGCCCACAGCAATCGATAGCCGATGCGCGCGCCGGCACCGAGCGGCGGGTCCAGATCGCCCGCCGCCGGTTCTGAGGTCTGGCCTGTGTCCGCGCTATGGGCGACCAGACCGGCGAGCCGGGCGCGCGCGCGCAGCGCCTCCACGCGCTCGGGACCCAGCACCGCCGCGCTGCGGTAGTCGCTCAGCCAGCCAAAGTAGCCGAGCAGATGCGCCACCACTGCGTCCGGCAGCGCGGGTACCTCGACCACCAAGGCGGCAAACCAGCGCGAGGTCTCGTCGCGGCGCGCCAGCGCAATGCCATCCAGTGCGTACTGCAATGCCGGCAGCGCCGCCACCGTGGCCTCGGCGCCGTGCGCCTCGAAGTGGGCGTAGAAGGAGCGCGCCAGGCCTTCGGGATCGATCGGCGGCGCTTCGGCCTCGGCGGCTGCCGGGCGTTCGACCGCCGCGGCTGCGGCATCCGCTGGCTCGGCGGCGATGTCTGCAGTCGCCTCGGTACTGCTCGGCGCCGTGGCGGTCGCCGCTGCGTCGGTCGGCGACCTCGGCTCAACGCTGTCCGGCGCGTCCAGGGCGGCGACTGCGCCGGCGTCCTCGGCCTGCGCCCAGGCCAGCGCCCACTCGTAGCACTCGCGCAAGCGCTGGTAGCCGGCGGCGTCCTCGTCCGGGCGGCACTGCTTCAGCTGACGCGCGTAGGCGCGCTTGATCGCCACACGGTCGCGCGTGGCGTCGAGGCCAAGGACGGTCCAGGGCGTCATCAGAACCAGGGCGCGCGGTCGACGCTGTCCAGCAGCTCGCGCATGCGCGTGCGAGCGCGGGCCACCACGTCCAGGTCCTGGGTCTCGAGTGCTGCCTGGAACTCGAGCAGCGCCTGCTGCAGACGCTCGCGCTCGACGCCGAGGCGGTCCTCGTACAGGCGCTTGGCGCGTTCCACCAGGAAACGGTTTTCCTGCTGGTCGCGCGGATGCACCTTGAGCTGGTCCAGCCGCGCCAGCGCGTCGGCCAGCTGCGCATCGCTGAGCTGATCATCGCGCTGGCGGATCACCGTCTGCGCGCGGCGACCGGTCTCGGCGTCATGGGCGTCAACCACCAGCAAGCCGTTGGCGTCATAGCTGAACCGCACTTCCACCCCGGCTTCGCCGGCTTTCTTCGGCGGTACCGGCACTTCCAGCACGCCGAGCGCCAGATTCTCGCTGCCGACCGGCGACTCGCCCTGGCGGATGTCCAGCAGCAGCACGCTCTGCTGATCCTGCACGGTGACGTAGTGGCCGCTGCGCGAGACCGGCACCGGCATATTGCGTTCGATGATCGGCGAATAGCGATCGCCCTGGACGACCACGCCCAGCGAGTAGGGCATCACATCGGTGAGCACCACCTCGTCGAGCGCCGCCGCGCGCGCCAGCAACGCGGCCTGGATGGCGGCGCCGCGGGCGATGGTCTCGTCGGGGTGGATGGTGCGCAGCGGCAGGCGCTGGAATAGCCGGGTCACTGCCTGCCGGATCATCGGCATGCGCGTGGCGCCGCCGACCAGCACCACCTCGGCGAGTTCACTCGGCTGCAGGCGAGCGTCGAGCAGCGCGCGTTCGATCGGCCGCCGCAGCCGCTGCATCAGCGGCGCGCAGGCCTGCTCGAAGTCCTCGCGACCGAGTTCGCAGTCCAGCGACTGGCCCTCATGGACCAGCGTGATCCGGGTGCTGGCGCGCTCGCTGAGCTCGCGTTTGGCTTGTTCGGCGGCGCGCCACAACACGCCGGCGCTGCGCAGGCGCTCGCGCGCGCCGGCCCCGAGCTCGCCCAGACGCGCCAGGATGGCGCCGCCCAGCGCCTCGGTGTAGTCCTCGCCGCCGAGCCGCGTGTCGCCGGCACTGGCGCGCACCTGGACCACGCCCTCAAAGTACTCCAGTACCGAGACGTCGAAGGTGCCGCCGCCTAGGTCGAAGACCAGAAAGGTGGTGTGATCGGGCGACTCCTGCAGCCCATAGGCCAGGCCGGCCGCGGTCGGCTCGTTCAGCAGACGCTCGACGCGCAGGCCGGCCAGTTCGGCCGCCGCCTTGGTAGCGCGCCGCTGTGCCTGATTGAAGTAGGCCGGCACGGTGATCACCGCCTCGCTGACCGGCGCACCCAGCCAGGCCTCGGCGTCCTCCTTCAGCGAGCGCAGCACCAGCGCCGACAATTCCTCCGGGCGGAAACTGCGATTGCCCAAGCGCACGCTGCGATCCGTCCCCATCCAGCGCTTGAAGGCGACCGCCGTCCGCGCCGGATGCGTCGACAGGCGCTCACGCGCCGCCCGTCCCACCAGCACGCGATCCTGCTCGTCCACGCTGACCGCCGACGGCGTCAGCACCTCGCCGAGCGCATTGGGCACCAGCTGGGTCGCGCCATCGCGCCAGATCGCCGCCAGCGAATGCGTGGTGCCTAGGTCGATCCCCAGAGTCATGCGCGCTCCGAATGTGCACCCCGCAGCCACAGCGGCCCGGGCTGGCGGGGGAGTCTAGAGGAAGAGCACGGAGCGCGAGGGCACGTAAGAGCACGAGGGCACGCGCAAGCAAGGCGGAGGGCACGAGGGCACGTAAGAGCGAGAGCGCACGCTCAAGCAAAGCGGAGGGGCGAAGGGCAGCGCTTGCGCGGCAACACCGCGCGCTGCGGGAAGCGCCAGGCGGCTATGCCGACTGGCCGCATCGAAGCCACGAGGGCACGAAAAGGCTCGCAGGCCAGGACCCTGTGTCAAGCACCAAACCAGCACGGCAGCACTTGGCTTTTGGCTTCCGCCTCTACGTGCCCTCGTGCCCTCCGCTTTGCTTGCGCGTGCCCTCGCGCTTCTGCGTGCCCTCGTGCCCTCGTGCCCTCGTGCCCTCGTGCCCTCGTGCTTTCACGTGCCCGGCTCCAAGCTGTCCACGCGCACGATGACGCCGAGGGCGGGGTGGTCGAGGTAGTGGGTTTCGCCGTAGCCGACGACGCGTTTGCTGTTGAGGCGGAAGCGCTGTTCGCCGTTGGGGCGGCCGGCGCGGTCCTGGGTGGCGACGCGCAGCAGGGCGTCGATCTGGACCTCGATGCCGCGGCCGAAGCGCAGGTTGAGGTCGCCGTCGAGTTCCGGCAGTTCGGTCGCCAGCGCGCCGCGTTCGGGGGCGTTGTTGCGCAGCGTGCGGGTGCCGCGCAGGCGCACGCTGTGGGTGGCGCTGACGTCCTGCTGCCAGCCCAGATGCAGCAGCGCGCGCGTGCGCGCATGCCGTGCCAGCGCGTCGTTGGCGCCATTCAGGCGCAGCGCCGAGGGCGGCAGGCTGGCGTACTGCTCACCGCTGTCGCCGAGCAGCATGCCGCTGTACTGCGGATCGGCGTCGGCCGGTGCCAGCGCGGCGCCAGCGTCGGGATTGTTGTAGGCGAACACCAGTACCTCGACCTGAATCCGCTGCGCCGAGGCCTGCAGGCTCGCCAGTAGCAGCAGGGCGCACAGCAGCAGCGTCGGCAGGCCCGATGGGCGCTGCGCCGGGTGCTTCGTGCTCTGCGAGCGGTGTGCGTCGATCCCTGTCATCGCCATGCTTGCTCCGTTCATCCGCGTCCTCCCAAGGCACCCAGCAACTCGCTCGCGATCTTGAGCCGCTCTTCTGGCGTCGGCATGTCGCGCTTCAACTTTAGCTTGTCCTGACCCTCGAAGGCATAGCGCTTGGGCTCACGCTGGACCATGCGGATCAGCGCCGCCGGATCGACCTTGGTCTTCGGCGCGAACAGCACACGGCCGCCGCTGGGGCCGAGTTCCAGCTTGCGGATGCCGAGCGCCTGCGCACGTTGCTTGAGTTTGCTGATGGCATACAGATTGCGCGCGGCATCCGGCAACAGGCCGAAACGGTCGATCATCTCCACCTGCAGCTCGTCCAGCGCTTCCTCGTCGCGCGCGCCAGCGATGCGTTTGTACAGCACCAGTCGCGCGTGCACATCGGGCAGATAGTCGTCGGGGATGAGCGCCGCCATGCCGAGCTGAATTTCGACGCCGCGTTCGGCGATGGCGTCGGGATCGTCGGGAATGCGGCCTTCCTTCACCGCGCGCACGGCGCGTTCCAGCATCTCGGTGTACAGCGTGAAGCCGACCGCCTCGATCTCGCCGGACTGGCCCTCGCCCAGCAACTCGCCGGCGCCGCGGATCTCCAGATCGTGCGTGGACAGCGTGAAGCCGGCGCCCAGCTCCTCCAGCGAGGCGATCGCATCCAGACGCTTCTGCGCGTCCTGCGTCATTGCCTTCTTGTTCGGCACGATCAGGTAGGCAAAGGCGCGATGGTGCGAGCGGCCGACGCGGCCGCGCAGCTGATGCAGCTGCGACAAACCGAAGCGATCGGCGCGATTGATGATGATCGTGTTGGCGCTCGGCACGTCGATGCCGCTCTCGATGATGGTGGTGCACACCAGCACATTGAAGCGCTGCCGATAGAAATCCAGCATCGCCAGCTCCAGCTCGCGCTCGGGCATCTGGCCGTGGGCGACGCGGATGCGCGCCTGCGGAATCAGTTCCTCGACCTCGCGCGCCGTTTTCTCGATGGTCTCGACCTCGTTGTGCAGGAAGTAGACCTGACCGCCGCGGCCCAGTTCGCGCTCGAAAGCCTCGCGCAGCAACACCGGATCCCATTGCGCGATGAAAGTTTTTACCGCCAGCCGGTGCTGCGGCGGCGTGGCGATGATCGACAGATCGCGCAAGCCGGTCAGCGCCATGTTCAGCGTGCGCGGGATCGGCGTGGCGGTCAGCGTCAGCAAATCGACCTCGGCGCGCAGCTTCTTCAGCTGCTCCTTCTGGCGCACGCCAAAGCGCTGTTCCTCGTCGACGATCACCAGGCCCAGCTGCTTGAAGCGCACATCGTCCTGGATCAGCCGATGGGTGCCGACCATCACGTCGACGGTGCCTTTGGCGAGTTCGTCCAGCGCCGCCTTGATCTCCTTCTGTGTCTTGAAGCGCGACAGCACTTCGACGCGGATCGGCCAGTCGGCGAAGCGGTCAGCAAAGTTGCGGTAGTGCTGCTCGGCCAGCAGCGTGGTCGGCACCAGCACTGCCACCTGGCGGCCGGCCTGGGCGGCGACGAAGGCGGCGCGCAGCGCGACCTCGGTTTTGCCGAAGCCGACGTCACCGCAAACCACGCGATCCATCGGCTCGGGCTTGACCAGATCGGCCAACACGGCCTCGATGGCGGAGAGCTGATCCGGCGTCTCCTCGAAGGGGAAGCCGGCGGCGAACTGCTCGTACAGACCGCGATCGATGCGGATCGGCTCGGCGGCGCGCGCGCGACGCTTGGCATAGAGCTCCAGCAACTCGGCGGCGACATCGCGCACCTTCTCGGCCGCGCGCTTTTTCGCCTTGTCCCAGGCCTCGCTGCCGAGCGAGTGCATGGGCGCGTGCTCGGGCGCGCCGCCGGTGTAGCGGCTGATCAGATCGAGCCCGGACACCGGCACATACAGCTTGTCGCCGCCGGCGTATTCGATGGTGACGAACTCGCCGGGGGCACCGCCCAAGTCCAGCGTAATCAGGCCGCGGTAGCGACCGACGCCGTGGTCGTGATGTACCACCGGCGCGCCTTCGACCAGCTCGCCGAGGTCGCGGATGATCGATTCCGGATCGCGCTCGGACTTGCGCCGGCGGCGTTCCTGGCGCGCGCGTTCGCCGTACAGCTGGCGCTCGGTGAGCACCGTCAGCGCGGGATTGCTGAGCGCAAAGCCATCGGACAGGCTGGCGACCGCCACCGCCCAGCGCGCATTGCCGGCGCGGAAGCTCTCCCAGCTGTCGAGCGTCTGCGGACGCAGGTCGGCGGCCGACAACAGTTCGATCAGCGCCTCGCGCCGGCCGGGCGAATCGGCCGCCAGCAACACGCGGCCGGGATAGGCGCTCAGGAATGCCTTGAGTTCGTTCGCCGGTTCCTCGCCCTTGCGCAGCACCGGCAGCGTGGGCGCCGGCTGCGAGCCGGTGTCGGCGGCCTCCGCATGCGCACCGATCAGCACGCGCTCGCGCCGGTTCAAACGCTCGCGCAGGTCCTCGGGCGGCAGATACAGCTCGCCCGGCGGCAGGATCGGGCGCTCGATATCGTGGCTGCGCTGCTGATAGCGCTCGTGCGTGGCCGCGAAAAACTGATCCGCGGCGGCCAGCGCCTGATCCTCGATGACGATCAGGCTGTCCTTGGGCAGGTAATCGAACAGCGTCGCGGTGGCGTCGAAAAACAAGGGCAGGTAGTACTCGATGCCGCTGGGCGCGCTGCCGTTCTTCAGATCCTGGTACAGCGCCGAACGCCGCACATCGAGGTCGAAACGTTCGCGGATGGCCTCGCGCACGCGGCGCTGGTCGGGCTCCTCGAAGGGAAACTCGCGCGCCGGCAGCAGTTCGATGCGCTCCACCGCGCCCGCCGAGCGCTGCGTTTCCGGATCGAAGGCGCGCAGCGTGTCGATCTCGTCGTCCAGCAACTCGATGCGATAAGGCGTGGCAGCGCCGGCCGGATACAGATCGAGCAGGCTGCCGCGAATGGCGAAATCGCCGGGTTCGATCACCTGGCCGACACGCCGATAGCCGGCCTGCTCCAGCCGCTGCGACTCGCGCTCCAGATCGAGCCGATCGCCGCGCTTGAGCATCAGCACGCGGTCGGCGATGAAGCGCAGCGGCGGCAACCGCTGCATCAGCGTCGCAATCGGCACCACCAGCACGCCGCGCGTCACCGAGGGCAGCCGGTACAGCGTGGCGATGCGCTGCGAGACGATGTCGGGATGCGGCGCAAACAGGTCGTAGGGCAGCGTTTCCCAGTCCGGGAAATGCAGCACCGGCACGCCGGGCTCGATCAGCGCCGACAGATCGGCTTCGAGCGCATGCGCGCTGGCGGAGTCCTGCGTCACCGCCACCACCAGCCGACCAGCCAGCCGCGCCGTCTCGGTCAGTGCCAGTGCATGCGCTGCCCCATGCAGCGGTCGCCAGCGCTTCCACAGCATGGGAGCGCGCGGCAGCGGGAGAGTGAGCAGGCTGGACATCGCAGTCGGGACAGCAAGAGGGGGCCGCGAGTCTAGCCCGGATGCCTGCGGTGGGCGCGTGGTGGCGGGCCAGGCTGCCGACCTTCTACCGCCAGCGCATGCCGCAATAGGCTGAATGGCGCTTGATTGGGCCGGTCAGATCCACACAATGCACTGCAATAGATTTGGAGTGACCCATGCGTGGCGTGTGGATTGCAGCGTTGTTGATCCTGGTGGCAGCCGCCGGCTACTGGTCGGGTCGTCAGACCGGCGTGGCGCCGGCGCCAGCGTCGGTCGCGGCGTCGGTGGCCGCGCAGCCCGCGGCCGGCGCGGCGGCCGCTGAGCCCGGCGTGGAAGGCGCAGAGCGCCCGGTCGTCAGCGCCAGCGTGGAGGTCGCCAGCGGTGGTCCGACCAGCACCAGCGCGGGCACGCCAGCCTTGCCGCCAGAACAGCTGCCGCTGCGCGAGACACTGAGCGCGCTGGTTCAGGGCCATCGCGCCGGTCAGGCGGCCGCCACGCTGCGGCTGCTGAAGGAGCTCAGCGATTGCCAGCGCTACCGCTGGAGCGCCTTGCGCATGGACATGCTGATTGCCTTCGACGAGACACCGCGCGGTCAGCGCAACGGTCAGCGCATGGAGCAGATGATGGCGCAGGCGGTGGAGGCGGTGAGCGCACTCAAAGACCGTTGCGAAGGCTTGCCAGAGGACCTCGACGAGAGCCTGCTGTTCGAGGTGCAGCGCCGCGCGGCGGAGTTGGGCGATCTCGGCGGTCAGTTGGGATTCGCGCTGGTGCCGTCGATGACGCTGAGTCGTGCGCTGGAGCAGATGGATCGACTGGCGCTGTATCGGGAGCTGGCGCCGCGCTTCCTGGAGCAGGCGTTGCAGCAAGGTAGCGGGCAGGCGGCAGCCGGCTTCATGGACGGCTATGAGCACTATTTTGGCGGCATTGGCCCAGCGGACGGCGCGAACAACCCGATGCTGCAGCAGGCCTTTCGCCAGGTCGCCAACGCCATGCGTCCGTTGACTCCGCTGCAACAGGTGTTGGGCGAGGACCTCGGCAAAGCCTGGCGCTACGCCACGTTGTGTCGCCGGGTGTGCAATCTGAACGACCAGAATCGCGCGCAGCAGGCGCTCGATCGTCTGCGCGATCGGCTCGACAGTGCCACCCGCCGCCGCGCCGAAGACGAGGCCCGCGCGCTCTACGACCGCTACTACGCCCAGGCCAAACGCCCGCCCGACGTCGACCTCGACGCGCTGCGCCAGGCGATGGGGATGCGGCGCTGAGGTGCACGGCGGCGATGCCGACGCGCCGGATCGCGGGCACGCCAAGGCCCCGGGCGCCGTCGCTTCGAGCAGTACGCAGGTCCTGCGGCGCCGGCTCTAAAGCCCCAGTTCCAGCCGTATCAGCTGCTCGTGCAGGGTTTCGCTGAAGCCGAACTTGCGCGCCAACGCGCGCATGGCGGCGTTGTCGGGCAGGGTGTCGCCCCAGATCAGCTGCATGCCGGCGCGGCGGCTGTGGTTGATGATGCGGCTTAGCAGCAGCGTGCCCAGGCCGCGGCCGCCGAGGGCGCGCGGGATGACGATGGCGAACTCGGCGGCGCGCGTGCCGGGATCGAAGTGGGCGCGGACGACGCCGTACAGCCGCGCTTGCCCGGGCGGCTGCGCATCGGCCAGCACCAGCGCCACTTCGCGGTCGTAATCGAGCTGGGTCAGGCGCGCCGCCAGATCGTGCGTCAGCGCCTTCAGCGGATAGAGAAAGCGCATCCGCACCTCGTCCGGCCCCAGCTGGGTAAAGCCCTGTTGCAGCTGCGGCTCGTCCTCGGCGCGAATGGCGCGCAGCCAGGCCTCGCTGCCGTCCGCCAGCGGGAATGGTCCGTCGCGTTCGCCGGGATAGGGGGCGAAAGCACTGGGGCTGCGCTCGTCGTCGTCGATCCACTCCAGCCGCAAACCGGCGCGGCGCTCGCCGCTGTCGGCCTGCTCGATGCCCTGCAGTTCCAGTCGCCGGATTTGCGGGCGGCTCTGCACCAACTCCGCCAATTGCAGCAGATCGCTCTCGAGTGTGGCGCGGACATCCATCGCCGGCGTTTGCTGCCAGCCGCGTTCCAGCAATCGCGCCGCCCGCAGACGGTCGAGCGGCAGACATTCGACATGCCGGGCGCCGGCGTCCTCGGCGATGGCGTACGGGCCGAGCTGCGGATGGCAGCGAAAGCCCACGGTCGGGCCCGGCGCAGAGCCTTCGCGCAGCTGAATGTCGACGCCAGCAGCCGCCAGCAGCGCACGGCCCAGCGTCAGGGGATCCGCGCCATTCGCTGGGATCGCCGTCTGGTCGACGCTGGGCCAGCGCAGCAGGGGCGGCGGCGTCTGCATCAGTTCGGACTTCTGGCGGAAGTAGCGGCGATTCAAGCCGTAGGCGCGCACCGCCGCTTCGGGTGTAGCAAAGGCGGCGATGCCGCGTTCGGCAAGGATGCGCCGCGCGCGCTGCTGCTCGGCGCCGGCGAAGGCGGCCAGCACCAGCGCCTGGTCGGCTGCCACCGGCTGCAGCGCACTGGCCACGGCCTCGCCCTGGCTGAAGCTGGTCGGGTGATGCAGCAGCAACACCACATCGGTGTGCGGATCCGCCGCCAGTGCGCTGACCGCATCCGCATAGCGCTGCGGACCGGCGTCACGCATCAGATCGAAGGGGTTGCTCAGCGCGGCGCGCGCCGGCAGCAGCGCGCGCAGCTTGCGCAGGGTGTCGGGCGCCGGCTGCGCCAGCGTGCCGCCGGTGGCGGCGATGGCATCGGCCGCCAGTGCGCCGAGCGCCTGACCGTTGCCGGCGACGGCAAAGCGCGTGCCGGCGTGCGGCCAGGCCGGCAGATCGACGTTGGCGGCGGCGCAGAATTCCTCCAGATCCACCGCCTGCAGCATGCCCGCTCGCAGGAAGGCGGCGGCGTGCACCTGATCCGACAATCGCGCCGCCGCGTCCTCGGGCTCGCGGCCGGCGGCGTGCGGCTTCAGTACCACCAGCGGCTTGCGAAAGGCCAGGGCGCGCGCGGCTGACAGCAGACGGCGCGCCTGCGTCAGCGTATCGAGGTGCAGCAACACCGCGCGGGTGCCGGGGTCGCGGGCAAACCAGTCGAGCACATCGGCGATGTCGATATCGATGCCATCGCCCATGCTGACCAGCGCCGACATGCCGACGCCGCGCTGTGCCGCCCAGTCGGCGATGACGCCGGCGACCGCGCCCGAGGGCGAGACGAAGCCGATGCCGCCCGCCGGTGGCAGCGCCGGGCACAGGCTCAGATTGACGCCGATACGCGCCAGCGTCAGGCCCTGGCTGGCCGGCCCGATGATGCGCAGACCGCTGCGTGCGACCTGCCGTCGCAGGCGTTTCAGCAAAGCCGCGCGCGAGGCCCATGGCCAGCCGGCATCGGTGGCAATGCCGACGATCACAGCCCCGCCGCAGCGGCGGCGCGCCAGCTGTTCGACCACCTCGGGCACGCTGGCCCAGGGCGTCAGCACCAGCGCCAGATCAACGCCATCCGGCAACTCGCGCGCGTCGCGCAGGCACGGCTGCCCGTACACGCGCTCGCGATGGCGGTTGACCAGATGGATGAAGCCGGGAAAACCGCTGTCGAGCAGCTGCCGGGTGAACGGCGTGCCGAGCGAATCCGGCTGATCGCTGGCGCCGATCAGCGCAATCGAACGCGGAGCCAGCAGGCGTTCCAGAGGATGCGCGAGCATGCGGACTCCGACGATGGCCAGGCCCCCATGCTGCGATCAAAGCCGTGATCCGGCAATCAAGGACAGCGCTCGTCCTCGCGCTCGCAGCTCTGCTGCGGAACTGCCGGCACAAAGGGCAGCGGTGCAGCTGGCGGCAGTGCGTCGGCCCAGCGCTGCAGGCGCGGCAGGATCAGCGCGCCGGCCTGGATCTGCGGCTCGGATGCCGGGAAGCCCTCTTCCGCCTCGCGCCGCGCCACGGTTTCTCGCGCCTGTTCGAAGGCGGCTGCCAGCGAGCGCGTCTGGTTGAGGGCATCGACCAGGAAGGCGCGACCGAAGTAGGTGATCTCGGAGTCCGCGCCGCAGCCGAAACTGGTGCGATCCGGTCTCGCCGCGGTGATCACCAGCGCCATCGGGCTGGCAAGCGCGTCGACGAAGCCGCCCGAGTAACAGGCGGAGATGATCGTCACTCGCCAATCGATGCCCACCGCATCCAGCGCAGCGCGCAGCGGCTCGGGCTGGATCCAGTCCAGCGGCAGCGGCTGCAAATCGACGTACAGCTGATGATCCTCGGTGCCGTGCGAGGTCATGAACAGCACCAGGATGTCCTCATGCCGGTCCATCTTGCCCGCCAGCCCGGCCAGCGCCAGCTTGAGGTTGCTGAAGGTGGCCAGCGGACGGCTGTCGGTGGTGTCCGGGTGGTTTAGCAGCGTGAGTGTGCGATCGCGCATGCCGAAGCGCTCGGCAAACAAGCGCTCCGCGTACTCGACTTCATTGCGAGACACGTCTTCGTTGCCATCTCCGCCGAAGGCCAGCAAATAGACGTCGGTCTGCCCCGGCACGCCCGGCGCCAGCTGCGCCACCGCTTTGGCGACCAGCGCCGGCTGAGCGTAGATCAAGGCCTCGGCGCTGCCACGGACCTCGCGCGCAGCGCTGGTGTCCTCGCTGTCCTCGGCATCGGCACCGGTCGGATAGGCCGGATACCAGTAGCGCAGCGGCTGCAGCCACAGCAGCGGCGACAGCGTCAGCGCTGCCGCCATTGCCGCGCCACCGGCGAGACGCCAGACGGCGCGGCCGCTGTACAGGCTCGCGCCCAGACGCAGCAAGATCAGCAGCCACCAAGCACACAGGCCGATCTGCACGCCCCGCGTGATGCGCGCGCCGTCCCAGCCGGTTGCCGCCAGCCCGGTCCAGATCGCCGTGGTGGCCAGCGTGAACCACAGACTGGCGCTGGCGGCGTGCACGGCGGTCGACCACCCCAGTACCCGCAGGCCGGCGATCTGCGCCATCACCAGGCTGGCGCCGAGCAGCAGCAGTGCGCCGAGCGCGTCCGTCTGCAGCCCGCCGGCGTAGAACTGCAGGGCATCACCAGCGCCGATCGTATCCCGCCACACCGACACTGCGACGGTCGGCAGCAACAGCTGCCAGTAATGGCCGGTCGGCCGCATTCGCCAGGCTGCCGGCAGCGGCAGGCACAGGCACAGCAGCAGGCCGGCGCTCAGCGTGCGCGCGAGCTCGCGCATGCCGCGTCAGAAACCGAGTTCGTCGAAACTGGCGACCTGCGCATGTCCGGGCGCCGGCGTTGCCCCAGCGCGCAGCAGCTGCACCGTGCGCCAGCCGGCGGCAGCGGCGGCGTCGAGCTCCGCGCCGATATCGGACAGGAACAGCAGACCGTCCGCCGGGACGCCGATCGCTGCGGCGATCTTGCGGTAGGAATCCGCCTCGCGCTTGGGGCCGGTGGTGGTGTCGAAGTAGCCGCGAAAGCAGCGGCGCAGATCACCGGCCGCGGTGTGACCGAAGTACAGCTTCTGCGCCTGGATCGAGCCCGAGGAGTACACGTACATCGGCAGGCCCTCGGCATGCCAGCGTTGCAAGGCGGCGAGCGCGTCGGGATAGACATGGGCGACGAACTGGCCGCTGACAAACGCCTGCTCCCATACCTGCCCCTGCAAAGCCTTGAGCGCAGTGTGTTTGCGGTCCGCCTCGATCCAGGACAACAGTGCGGCGATCACCGCCGGCAGGTTGTCCGGCGTGGTGTGGATCTCGCCCGCCACCGCCGCGATCCAGGGCGCCACCTCGGGCGACTCGGCATGCTGGCGCAAGTAACCGGGCAGCGCCGAGTAGGCATAGGGAAACATCACCTGCTGCACGAAGGCGATGTCGCTGGTGGTGCCCTCGATATCAGTCACCAGCGCGGACGGACGGGCGATCATGCGGCGTGGTCCAGGCGCGGGAAGCGTAGCGCGATCTCGCTGCCGGTGAAGTTGGCGACCCAGCCGGCCGGGTTGGTGAAGATGCGAATGGCGACGAAATCCGGATCCGGCCCCATGTCGAACCAGTGCCGGGTGCCGGCCGGCACCGCGATCAGATCGCCCTGCTCGCACAGCACCTCGTAGACCTGATCGTCCAGGTGCAGCGAGAACAGGCCCTGGCCGGCGACGAAAAAGCGCACCTCGTCCTCGGCGTGCGTGTGTTCATTCAAAAACTTCTGGCGCAGCGCCGCCTTGTCCGGGTGCGCCGGCGTCAGGCTGATCACATCCACCGACTGATAACCACCCTCGGCAAACAGGCGATCAATGTCGGCGCGATAGGCGGCGATCACGTGTTCCTGGCTGTCGCCCGGGTGCACGTCCGCGCCAGCCTGCCAGCGCTCGAAACGCACGCCAGCGGCTGCCAGCCGCGTCTGGATGGCGGCGTGGTCCAGACTGTGGAACAGGGCGGTGTCCGGACGATCCTCGTGGTAGACGCGCAAGCGGCTCATCGACTCAGCTTCCTCAATTCCAGTTCGCAGCGGATCAGGTAATCAAAAGCGTCCAGATGACGCATGGCCTCCAGCATATCCCGGCCCCACGCGTAGATGCCGTGACCGTCGATCAGATAGCCGTGCTGGATCGGTGTCGACGCCCAGTACGCGTCGATGATTGCCACCAGCGCCTGCATGTCCTGGCTGTTGGGAAACACCGGGAGATCCAGGCGCGTCTCGTGCGTGTCGAGTCCGGCAAAGGCCTTCAGCAGTTCGTAACCGGCCAGTTCGATGCGTCCGGCCGGCGCGTACAGCCGGCTGGCCACGGTCTGCGACAGCGAATGCGTGTGCAGCACCACGCCAGCCTCCGGGCAGCGGCGATAGATGTGGCAATGCAGCAGGGTTTCCGCCGATGAGCGCTGCTCGGTCAGCAGCGGTTTGCCGTTGAGATCCACCGCCATGATGTCGGCCACCGACAACATGCCCTTGTCGCGTCCGGACACGGTGATCGCCAGATGCTGCGGCGACAGACGCATCGAGAAATTGCTGCTGGTGACGGGCGTCCAGCCGCGCTGGGACAACTCGCGGCCAGCCTGGGCGATGGCGTCGGCGCAGCGGGCAAACTGGTAGGGGCTGAAGTCGATCATCGAAGCCTCGCGCAAACAAGAATGGTTCGCAATACGTCTGCGAACTTCTGCGAAATATACGGGATCATGCCGTCATCCCAACGTCGGCTTGATCGGCATCAGGGCAGCGTTCATCCTGTGCGTGCAGACTTATCGACATATCGTTATTCCCCAGGAGGTCATCACCATGTCAGCACAGAATTTCGATGCATCGCGTCGTCGTTTCTTCGGTCAGGTTGCGGTCGCCGGCGTCGGCGTGGCCGCCGGGATGGCGGTCGTGAATCAGGCCCAGGCGCAGACGCTGCCGGAGCTCGGCGAAGCCGAGCCCACCGCCGCGGCCCTCGGTTATCACAAGGACACCACCAAGGTCGACGCGGCCAAGTACCCGAACCACAAGCCGGAGCAGATGTGCGCCAAGTGCAATCTGGTGCAGGGCAAGGACGGTGACGCGCTGCGCCCGTGCTCGATCTTCCCGGGCAAGGCCGTGAGCGCCAACGGCTGGTGCGCGGCTTTCGTTCCGAAGGCCTGATCCCGGCGCTGGCCTCGGCCAGCTGCATCGTCAGTGACTGCCAGGCCCGCCGCGTGCGGGCCTGGTGTTTTTTGGGCCGCGCTGCTGCGGCATAGTCATGCGCTTGTGCCCGCCCGAGCAAGAACATGAGCGCGGATCCCTGGTTCTGGTCGGCGCTGGTGCTGGCGCTCTTGCTGCTGCTGTGCGCGTGGCGCGGAGGACGTCGCTATGCCGAGGGCGCGGCTGCGCGCGAGCCAGAGCTCACGGCATTGCGCGAACGCATCGCGGAACTGCGCGATGATCTCGATCTGCTGCGTGACGAGTGCGAGCGCCTGCGTGCTCGCGATCAGGCCCGCGAGCCGCTGATCGGCGAGATCGCGGCCCTGCAGGCGCGACTGGAACGCACCCAGGCGCTGGAACAGAGCTTGCAGCTGCGCGAGTCCGAACTCGCCGCGCTGCGTCAGCGTAGCGAGACGCTGTACGCGCAGGCCGCTGCCCTCAAAGTGCGGCTGGACGAAGAGGGCCGTTCGGCGCAGGAGCGCATCGCCCTGTTGGAGCGCGTGCGTGCCGAGTTCGCCGAGTCCTTCCGTGGCCTGGCGGCCGAGCTGTTGGACGAGCGCGCGCAGCGACTCGGTGCCGACAATCAGCAGCAACTCGCGCAGATCCTCGATCCGTTGCGCGGCGAACTCAAGGCCATGCAGGATCAGGTGCAGCGCGCCTACCTCGATGAGGCGCGCGAGCGCGGCGTGCTGACGCGCGAGCTCGAAACCCTGCGCGGCCTGAATCTGCGGCTCGGTGAGGAGGCGCGCCAGCTGACGCTGGCGCTGCGCGGCGACAACCGCATCCAGGGCGGCTGGGGGGAAGCGGTGCTGACGCGGGTGCTGGAGTCGGCCGGCTTGCTGGAGCATCAGCATTACTCGATCCAGCAGGTCTATCGCGACGACAGCGGTGGGCGGCCGCGGCCGGACGTGGTGGTGCACCTGCCGCAGGCGCGCGAACTGGTGCTCGATGCCAAAGTGTCCCTGACTGCCTACGAGCGGGCGCTCGCCGCCGAAGTGCCCGCGCAGCAGCGCGCAGCGCTGGACGAGCATCTGCAGTCCTTGCGACGCCATGTCGACGGTCTGGCGCGACGCGACTACGCCGCGTTGCTGCAGGGCCGCAGCCTGGATCTGGTGCTGATGTTCGTGCCGATCGAGTCGGCGCTGGTGGATGCCTTGCGCCATGACCCCAATCTGGCGGCCGATGCCCTGCAACGCGGCGTCGCGCTGGTGTCGCCGTCCACGCTGCTGCTGCAGTTGCGCGTCGTCGCCGAGCTGTGGAAGCAGGAGCAGCGCTATCACCATGCCCAGGAGATCGCTGATCGCGCCGGTCGGTTGTACGACCGATTCGTCGGCTTCGTTGGCGATCTCGATCAGGCGCGCGAGGCCCAGCAGCGCGCATTGCAGGCGCTCGATCAGGCCGCCGCCAAGCTCAAGAGCGGGCGCGGCAATTTGATCCGGCAGGCGGAGCAGTTGCGAGCCCTCGGTGCGCGCCACCAGAAGCGTCTGTCCTCGGCCTGGGTCGACGGCGCCGATGACCCGGCCCCCGAGGGTGAACCTGACACTGGGTGACATCCGACCAGCGGCAGAGTTCGCAGGTGCGACGGCTGCGCGTGTGCGCGGTCACAGTCGAGAATGTCGCTTAGGGGCCATACTGCGCGGACGCTGATCCGTTGGGGGATTTATGACTATGGTGCGAAGCCTGGGCTGCGGGCTGCTGCTGGCCGTGAACGGGTTGCTTGGCGCCGGGCAGGCGCAGGCTCAGACCTACGACCTGATCTTCCGCAGCAATATCGAGAACGTTACCGACGCACCCGCCACGGATGCGGAGGCGGCACGCTTCCTGACGCAGGCAACCTTCGGGCCGACCCGTGCCGAGATCACGCGCCTGCGCGGCATCGGCTACGGACAATGGTTCGAGCAGCAGTTCTCGATGCCGCCCACGCTGACGCGCCCCTGGCTGGATACGCTGGTGGCGGCGACGCCGACGTTCTCGCTGAACTCGGGTCATCGCGTCGATCGCTGGTGGGTGCAGGCGGTGTTTGGCGAGGATCAATTGCGTCAGCGCATGGCGTGGGCGCTGAGCCAGATTCTGGTGACCGCCGACAGCGGCGGTATCGACACCCGCATGATCGCGGAGTACAGCGATCTGCTCACCCGCAATGCCTTCGGCCGCTATCGCACCTTGCTCGGGCAGGTCACCTACAGCCCAACGATGGCGCAGTGGTTGACCTATGTACGCAACCGGGCTGCCTACACGACCGGCACACCGCCAACAACGATCTTGCCGGACGAGAACTACGCGCGCGAAGTCATGCAGCTGTTTTCCTTCGGCCTGGTGAAACGCAATCTCGATTTCTCTCTGCAGTTGTCCGGTGGCAACCCCATCCCGACCTACGACAACACCATCATCGCGACTTTGGCGCGTGCGTTCACCGGCCTGTCTTACGGACGCAGCACGTACACCAGTACCAGTTTCGGCAACAACACCAACGCCGATTTCATGGCGCCGATGGTGTGTTTCCCGATGAACAATCCGCCTACCAACCAGAACTACTTGGCCGGCGGACGCACCTTCCACGATTTTTCCAGCAAGACCATTTTCGACAGCATTACGCTGCCAGCGGTCGCCGACAGCGAGGCCGGGTGTAATCAGGACATCAATGCGGCGCTGGATGCCATCGTCAATCATGCCTCGGTGGCGCCCTTCATCTCGCGCCAGTTGATCCAGCGCTTTGTCACCTCCAATCCGTCGCCGGCCTACATCCAGCGCGTCGCGACGGTGTTCAACAACAATGGTCAGGGCGTGCGTGGCGATCTCGCGGCGGTGATTCGGGCAGTGTTGATGGACACCGAGGCGCGCTCCGCGCCGACTGGCAATTTCGGGAAAGTGCGCGAGCCGGTGCTGCGCCTGAGTGCGCTGTGGCGTGGACTGGACGTCATTCAGGGGCAGCCGGATACCTCGGTCGGCAATGAGGGCAATATCTCGATGTCGATGGGCTTTGACAGCAGCTTCAACCAGCGCCCATACAACTCGCCGACCGTATTCAACTTCTACGAGCCCGATTACCAGAATCCCGGCGCCATCCAGGCTGCGAACCTCTATTCGCCGGAATTCCAGATTCTGAACGAGTCGTCCATCACGCGCATGAACGACACCATTCAGAATTTGATCTCAAACTGGTACATCGGGAGTACCAGTTGCGCCACAGTGACCCGTCCTTGCGTGCCCTTTGGTTATTACGTCGGCATTCTCCAACAGGCGGGCAATGCCACGACCTACGGCCAATTGATCGACGAGTTCAACATTCGCCTGATGTACGGCGCGATGTCGGCCAGTATGCGAACGACGCTGGTCAATATGCTGCTGGCGCAATCGGCACCGACCACCGATACGACGCGCATTCAACGCATCCAGCAGGTGCTGCGCGTGATCATCGTGTCCCCTGAATTTGCCGTCCAGAAGTGAGGAGTCCCGCCATGTCCCGCATTCGTCGTGAGGAACGCCGCGATTTCCTCAAGCGCTTCACCGCCACGCTGGCCGGTGGCTCCGCGCTGTCCTTGATCCCGCAGCTGCGGCTCATCGAGTCGGCTGCCGCGCAGTCAGGCAGTTACCGTGCCCTGGTCTGCGTGTTTTTGAGCGGCGGCAGCGATTCCTACAACTGGCTGATCCCGTCCGACAACACCCGCTACGGCGTCTATTCGGCCTCGCGCGGCGGTGTCTATGCCGGCGTTAACGGGCCGCTGGGCATCGCCCAGAACGCCCTGCTGCCAGTCAACCTCACCGGTCCCGGCGGTACGCCGCTGGCCTCCGGGCAGAGTTACGGTCTGCATCCGGCCTGCGCCGACTGGACCTCGATCGACGACAACGGTGCGCAGACCCAGATGCCGGGTCTGGCGACGCTGACCAACCAGGGCAAGGTGGCGTGGATCGCCAATGTCGGCACGCTGGTGGTGCCGCTGACCAAGGCGACTTACAGCAACCCGGCGCTGCCGAAGCCGCCGCAGCTGTACTCGCACAATGACCAGACCAATCTCTGGTTTCAGGGGCGCGAGACGGCCAACTTCCGCTACGGCTGGGGTGGCCAGGTGGCCGATCTGCTGTTCAGTCAGAATGCGCCGATCACCGGTACCAGTCCGCCGCTGGTGCTGCCGATGAACATCTCGCTGGCCGGCAGTAACCGCTTCCAGATCGGCACCCAAGTCGTTCCCTATCAAATGTCGAGTTGCGGCGATCCCAACGGCGGCAATCCCTTCGCCGGATCGATCGTCGGCACCAACTTCGCCAATTGCTCCGGCACCAACACGCTGGACAACTTCCGCTCGTGTGCGACCGCTGGCCTGAATGCCGGCGAGCAGGCGCTCTGCAGTCTGCTCAGTGCCAACAGCAGTGTGTTCGAGAACGAGCACGCCTCGACCATGCGCCGGGCGATGGATCTGGCCGGGCAGATGGGTACGCTGCTGACCGGCAATCCCAACAATTCGCTGCTGAACACGCCCTTCCGAGCGTTGGCCGATCAGCAGGCGGTGGCCGGCTACAACCTGGCTTCAGATGCTGGCAATTCCTTGGCCGAGCAACTCGCGATGGTCGCCCGCATCATCAAGATGCGGTCCGCGCTGGGCCAGAATCGCAACGTGTTCTTCGTCTCGCTGGGCGGCTTTGACACCCATGCCGCGCAGATGCCGGACAACGGCCAGCCGCGCCTGCTTCGGCGCATCTCACGCGCGCTCGGCTCTTTCTATCGAGCGCTGGAAGAGATGGGGCTGCAGAACAACGTCACCACCTTCACGATGAGCGAGTTCGCGCGCACGCTGAATTCCAACGGCGACGGCAGCGACCACGCCTGGGGCGGCATCTCGATGGTGATGGGTGGCGCGGTGAATGGTGGCAATGCGGCCAGCGGTCGCCTCTACGGCACCTTCCCCGACCTGACCTTGAACGGACCTGACAGCTTCAGTCGCGGCCAGATGATCCCGACTACCGCGATGGATCAGGTCGGCGCGACGCTGGCGAGTTGGATGGGGCTGAGTTCCACCGAGGTCAACACGGTTTTCCCGAACCTCGGCAATTTCTCGGCGGCCAATCTCGGCTTCATGTAAGTCTGCAAGCCGGGCCGCGCGCGCGGCCCGGCTTGCGCGCCACTCGACAGCACACACGGGCTTAAGGGTCGATTTGCCCGTGGATCAGGCGCGTGCGATTCGTCGTACGGTCGATCCATCCGCAAGGCGCGCGTCCAGTGCCGATCGTAGGGCATGCGCCAATTGTGAACAGATCTCAATCTGAGCCCCAGCCTGCCTTGGGGCTATGCGCGTTCTACTGCACCTGTCCCCACGCAGGAGCCGGTGATGGCCAAGGTGCTGACGCGCTGTCCTCGAATCGCAAGTCCCTGCGAGCAGTTGCCGACATTTGAGCGCGGCCAGAAGCAGGCTTACTGCTCCCTCTGTCAGAAGCATGTGCACAACTGGAGTGCCCTCAGTCTCAGTGAGCGAGCGCGTGTACTGGCAGAACAGGCAAAGCCCTGCGTGCGCTATGCCTTGTGGGTCCCAGTTGGCGCAGCGCTGCTGCTGGGCCACGCCCAGGCGCAGGACAGCGAGGAGGCTGCGCCCGCGCTGGAAACAGTCGAGATCACCGGCGGCACGGTCCTTCGCCATGAGCCGGTGGTCGAGCTATTCATGGAGTCCGAACTGGCCGCGGATGAGTGGCTGGACGAGCAGGAGGCGCCATGAAGTCCTGCCTGTGGATTGCGGGTTTGTGGTGCTGCACGCAAGCGCTGGCTGCGACTGAGCCCACGCCGGCGCTGATTCAGTCGACGCAGCGCGCGATCACCGAATGCCAGTTGCAGGATCCGGCGCTGCTCCTGGATGCGGACTGGCTGGCGGGGCTGGCGAGATTGCAGGCAGACGCGCTGTACGCCGACGCCGACTATGACCGCGAGATGCTGTTGCCGCGGGAAGTCCTCATCGTCAGCGAACTGCGGCGATCGCAGCGCTATGACACAGCCGACATCTACGCGGTCAGCTGTCGATGGACCTGGCCTGCCGAGGCCCGTACTGCCCTGCGTCAGATGCGCGCCGCCGACCCGATCGTGGTCGAGCAGGTGGCTTTCGTGCCGCTGCTCACCGCCAGCGGCGATTACCTGGGCACTGGATTCGCCTATGTGCTGGGTGCGGATGGATGGCGCTTCACCGGATGGGAATCCACCGTGCTCGCCGCGCGGGTGCGTGATCGTGGACTGGCGGAAGCCCTGCAAACCGAGTACGAGTGGGATCCGGATCTCAGCATGAATTGCCCGCCGCCGCCGGCGCCGATGGCGCGCCTCGACTACCTGCCCGTCGAGATCAATGTCCCGTTCTACGACGAGGCTAACGCGCTCGGCGCGGCCGAGCGTCTGGCCGCGCGCACGCAGGCACTGGGTCTGCGCGGGCCGGCCTCGGACACGTCGCGAATGCTGCTGGCCGAAATTTATCTGCGCAGTCTGCGCTTCGAGCAAGCACCGGTAACCGGAAGCCCGTCCTGGGCGCGCCGGGTGGAGCATGCCGAGGTACTGATCCAGTCGCTGGAGCACAGTGATCTCGACTGGACGCCGTTGGCGCCAGTGTTGCAGTGGTTGAGCCGGGTGCGCCTACAGGGTGTCGGGGCGGTGAACCCAGATCCCACGCTCGCTGCCCGCTACCGCGCGCTGGCTCGGAAGGCCGGCAGCGTCGATGTGGTGGAGGACGAGAATGCGCTGGCGGAGCCGCTGACGCCGGACGAGCGTTCGGCGCCTCCGCTCAGGCGCCCGACCGATCTGCCCAAGCGGCGCCCACCTTGCCCGCAAGCTTGATGTCGCAACACCAGGAGTCGCCATGGCCCGTATCCTCACCCGCTGTCCGCGTGTACTGTCCCCCTGTCCGCAGCCGCCGGCCTTCGCCGCCGGGGTCAAGTCGCAGCACTGCACGCTGTGTCAGAAGACCGTGTACAACCTCTCGGCAATGTCGGCCGCCGAACGCGATGCGCTGGCGCAGGCTGCCGGCACACCTTGCGTGCGCTACGCCCTGTGGATGCCGGTGGCGCTCGCCCTCGCAACCAGCGCCCCGGCCAGCGAGAGCGACCCGGATGTCGTCGAAATGAACCCGCCTGACGCTGAACTCACAGTCGTGCTCGGCGGCACGGCGCCGACGGAATGGCGCACGGTGTTTCTGGAAACGGAAGCTGAGGAAGCAGTGGACGAGTCTTGGCTGGATACCGATCCGCCGCGCTGACTCAGCGCATCGTCACGTCGCCAGCGACGAACTGCCAGGTGCGGGTGATGTGCAGCACATCCACCTGCTCGGCCGCGTCGGGAATCGGATTGAAGGGCGCCGACAGTTCAACGATGCGCTGCGCGGCGTCGTCCAGCACTTGCACGCCCGAGGCCTTGATGATGTCGATGCGTTCCAGACTGCCGTCCTTGCGGATCGCGACGGTCAACACCAGGCTGCCCTCCAGATTGCGCCGGCGCGCCTCGTCGGGGTAGTTGAGGTTGCCGACGCGCTCGACGCGCGCTACCCAGGCCGCCATGTAGTTGGCGTAAGCATATTCGCGAGTATTGGCCGAGATGAACTTGCGCTTGGGACGTTTGGCGTAGGCCTGGGCCTGGCGGTCCAGTTCCGCGGCGAGACGCGCCATCTGCATGCTGCGTTCGACCAGCGCGTCGTCCTTTGGCAGGGCCCGGGCCTGCGCTTCTTCCTTCGGCGTCACTGTCGAGACCTTCAGATCCGCCTGCTGCTGCGTCAGTACCGGCGTCGGCGCGGCTTCCGCTGGCGCCGGGTCGGGTGCGCTCGCGCGCACTGGCATCGGCGCCACGCCGTCGTCCGGCTTCGGTATCGGTGACGAGAACACCTGAGTCGGTCGCTTGGCCTCGTCACTGGTGCCGCCGCCAACCTGCGCCGCATTGGCCAGGAAGTCGGCCTTCTCCGGCGATTCGGCCGTCGACGCCTGCACCAGAATCACGTCCAGCGCCGGCAGCACTGAGCCCGGCGTCTGCTCGCTGCTGAAGCCAATGCCAAAGATCGCCACGGCGTGCAGCACGGTGGCGAACAACAAGGTGAGCGACAGCCGATCTGCGCTGCCGACGTTCGGGGTGCTCACGACTTACAGGGCCTCAAGACGGTCGAACAGCATGCCAGCGATGTTGATTCCGAACTGTGCATCGAGTTCCCGTATGCAGGTCGGGGAGGTCACGTTGACCTCGGTCAGGTAGTCGCCGATGACATCCAGGCCCACGAACAGCAAGCCGCGGCGCCGCAGTTCCGGGCCGACCTGGGAGCAGATCCAGCGGTCGCGCTCGCTCAAGGGCTGCCCGCGGCCACTGCCTCCGCGCGCCAGATTGCCGCGGAACTCGCCGTCCTTGGGGATGCGCGCCAGCGCATAGGGCACCGGTTCGCCATCGATCATCAAGATGCGCTTGTCGCCGTGCACGATCTCCGGGATGTAGCGCTGGATCAGCGCCGCCTGCCGGCCTTCCAGCGTAACCGTCTCGAAGATCACGTTGAGATTGGGATCGCCCGGTTGCACGCGGAAGATCGACGTGCCGCCCATCGAGTCGAGCACTTTGACCACGCACGCGCCGTATTCGGCGACGAAGGCCTTGAGGTCCTCCGGTTTGCGCGCGACCAGCGTCGGCGGGCAGCACTGCGGAAACCAGGCGGTGAACAGCTTCTCGTTGGCGTCGCGCAGCGAGGCCGGACGGTTGACCACGTGGACGCCCGCCGCAGCTGCGCGGTCGAGGATCTGCGTGTCGTACAGATATTCGGCGTTGAAGGGCGGGTCCTTGCGCATCAGCACCCAGTCGTAGTGTTCGGCGGGATGGACCTCGGCGGCCTCCTGCTCGAACCAGTGCTGCGGGTCATCGATCACCCGCGTTTGCCGGGTGCGCATCCAGGCGCGGCCATCGCGCATGCCGAGGTCGCCCTGCTCCAGAACGTGCACCTCGTGTCCCCGCCGCTGCGCTTCCAGCATCATCGCGAAGGTAGAGTCCTTGTAGGTCTTGATCTTCTGGATCGGGTCCATCAAGACCGCGACACGCCTCGGCATGCAAGTACTCCTGGCAGATGGGAAAAGCGTCGCTGAGCGGGGGTCAGGTCATGGACGCTCGTGTATTATGCCAGCGACAGGCGCCGATGCCCGGTTTTCGACGGTCTGAGGGCTACTGGACGAGTGCAGGCAAGTGGCGTGCGAATCCAGCAAGCACAAACACTTGCAACGCAATCTTGACATTCGATGGAAGGTTGGCTAAAGAGCTTTCGTAGTCCTCGAATTTGAGCGCGGCCGGATTCTGTTCGCGGAATCCGTCGGCAATGCCGGCAACGCGCGGAGTGATCCGCGCCGACGAAGAACCAGGCGGAGGTGGGAGTGGACGAGTCGCAGAACAAGGGGAGCCTTGCCGGACTGCGTGTGATGGTCATTGACGACAGCAAGACCATCCGCAGAACCGCCGAAACCCTGCTGAAGAAGGAGGGTTGTGACGTGATGACGGCGACCGACGGCTTTGAAGCGTTGGCGAAGATCTCCGATCACCAACCCCACATCATCTTCGTCGACATCATGATGCCGCGGCTGGATGGCTATCAGACCTGCGCACTGATCAAGAACAACCAGGTGTTCAAAGGCACGCCGGTCATCATGCTGTCCAGCAAGGACGGATTGTTCGACAAGGCGCGTGGCCGCATCGTCGGCTCCGAGCAGTATCTGACCAAGCCGTTCACGCGTGAGGAATTGCTCGGCGCAATTCGTCGCTACGTGGACGCCAAGAGCATCGCGGCCGGCTAGTCTGCGGCTCATCCGGGGGGAACAGGCATGGCGCGGATCCTGATCGTTGATGACTCGCCCACCGATGTGCGCGTACTGGGCGCCATGTTGGAGCGTGCGGGCTTCCAGACCCTGTCCGCCGCCACCGCCGAGGACGGCATTGCGATGGCGCGCCAGGAGCGCCCGGATCTGATTTTGATGGACGTCATCATGCCCGGCATGAATGGCTTCCAGGCCACCCGCACGCTCAGTCGCGATCCGGAGACCTCGGCGATCCCGGTGATCATCATCACCACCAAGAACATGGAAACCGATCGCATCTGGGGCCTGCGGCAGGGCGCGAAGGACTTCATCAGCAAACCGCCCAGCGAGCGCGATCTGATCGCCCGCATCCAGAACCTGCTCGCAGCCTCTTGACGGAAGCCCTGAATGGACGAGATGCCAGAGATTGCTGCGCTGAATCCCTTCGAGATCCTGCTCGACTACGAGCGTCGCAGCCTTGCCCATGTAGCCGGTTTGCCCGAGCAGTTGGATGCGCCCGGTCTGTGGCGCGGCATCGCCTACCGGCTCGGTGACGCCTTCCTGGTCAGCGACATCAGCGAAGTGAACGAAATTCTGATGTTCCCGCAGATCACGCCGGTGCCGGGCACCAAGGCGTGGATGCTGGGAATCGCCAATGTGCGCGGTAACCTGGTGACCGTCGTGCACTTGCGCGGCTTTCTGGAGGGTGAGCCCTTCCGCGTGAACGAGCGCACGCGCGTGCTGGTCGTGCGTCTCGCCAGCGGCAGCGTTGGCTTGGTCGTCGACGAGGTGGTCGGTCAACGCAGTTTTGTTGAAGAGAATCTGCGCGGTGTCGATGTGTACGCAGATTCGCCAGTGAGCCGGTTCCTGGAAAACGAGTACCGGCAGGGGCAATCGAGTTGGGGTGTCTTCAGCATGTCGGCGTTGATGCGGGCGCCGGACTTCATGCAGGCAGCGGCCTGATCGGGCCGAACTTCGAGGTTTGGACGGGACGACAGTGGGGGTCATAGAGCGATGAGTGCGGCAGCCGGCGGTATCCAACAGCGCGAAAGCTCGACCATGCTCGCCATCCTCGTGGTGGTGTTGCTGGTCGGCCTGGTGGGATTGATCGCGAACTTCTTCTTCGCGAACGTAAACAACAACGAGGACCGCGCAGCCACCGGTCTGGCCACCGACATCCGCGTACTCTCGCAGCAGTTGGCGAAGTTCGCGGCTGAAGCGGCGGGCGGTCGCTCCGAGGCCTTCGATGAACTGGAGGACAAGAAGTCGACCATCCAGGCCAATCTGCGCAAGCTGGAAGACGGCGACCCGCAGGAAGGCGTGCCCTCGATCCGCAAGAACCCGGAAGTCGAGACCGCGCTCAACAACGTGAAGAAGACCTGGGCGCCGATCCAGGCTGCCGCGGACAACATCCTGTCGCGTCAGACCGTCGTTGAGCAGCTTAACCAGACCGCCGCTGACTTCCAGTCCAAGATCCCGCTGCTGCAGGTGCGATCCGACGAGATCGCCAAGCTGCTCGCCGATCGCGGCGCGGGTCAGGATCAAGTGTACATCGCCGGTCGCCAGGGCACGCTGGCCGACCGTATGTTGCGCCGCCTCAACGAAATCCTGCAGGGTGGTCAAACCGCCTCCACGGCCGCCGACGGTTTCGGTCGCGACGCCGCGGTGTTCGGTCAGGTGCTGGATGGTCTGCAGAACGGCGACAGCGCCACCGGCGTGCGGCCGATCAACGTGCCCGAAGCGCAACGCGTGCTGAAAGAGATCTACGGCATCTTCCAGGAACTCGGTCAGTACGTCGAAAACATTCAGACCGGTGCCGTCGACTTGATCGACGTGCGCGAAGCGGCCAACACGGTGTCTCTGGAATCCGAGCAACTGCTGGAAGACGCCGAGCAGCTGTCGGTGGAATACGGTGAACAGGCCAACCGGCGCACCTTCCCCTCACTGAAAGCCGCCATCGGCTCCGGCGCCCTGGCAGCCCTCTCGCTGATCCTGCTGGCCATCTTGATCTATCGCGACCAGGCTCGCCGCTACAAGATCACCGCCGACCTGAATCAACGTAATCAGGAAGCCATTTTGCGCCTCCTGGACGAGATGGGATCGCTCGCAGAAGGCGATCTGACGGTAAAGGCGACCGTGACCGAGGACATCACCGGCGCCATCGCGGACTCCATCAACTTCGCGGTGGAAGCACTGCGCAGCCTGGTGACCACGATTAACGAAACCGCCGTGCAGGTGGCCGCCGCCGCCCAGGAAACCCAGGCGACCGCCATGCATCTGGCAGAAGCCGCCGAGCATCAGGCGCAGCAGATCACCTCGGCGTCCGCGGCGATCAACGAAATCGCGGTGTCCATCGACGAGGTGTCGCGCAACTCGGCCGAGAGCGCCGACGTGGCGCAACGCTCCGTGCAAATCGCCGGCAAGGGTGCGGCGATCGTGCGCCAGACGATTCAAGGCATGGATAACATTCGCGACCAGATCCAGGAAACCTCGAAGCGAATCAAGCGACTGGGTGAATCCTCGCAAGAAATCGGTTCGATCGTGGAACTGATCAATGACATCGCCGAGCAGACCAACATTCTGGCACTGAACGCCGCCATTCAAGCAGCCTCCGCCGGTGAGGCCGGTCGCGGGTTCGCGGTCGTGGCGGACGAAGTGCAGCGACTGGCAGAACGCGCATCGAACGCCACGAAACGTATCGAAACGCTGGTGCAGACGATTCAGTCCGACACCAACGAAGCGGTGAGTTCGATGGAACAGACGACCGCGGAAGTGGTGGCCGGTGCCCGCCTCGCCGAAGACGCGGGTCTGGCGCTGGGCGAGATCGAAAAGGTGTCGAACGATCTGGCAGACCTGATTCAGAACATCTCTCAGGCCGCGCGTCAGCAGTCCGCAGCTGCGACGAACATCTCGGCAACGATGAACGTGATTCAGGAAATTACGACACAGACCTCCGTCGGCGCGAGCCAGACGGCGGAATCGATCGGAAACCTGGCGCAGCTGGCAGCGGATCTGCGGCGTTCGGTAGCCGACTTCAAGCTGCCGAGCTGACGTGCGCATGCGAGTGAAGCTGGGCGGTATCAAGGCGAAGCGGCGGGCCACTCGTCGCAGCGGTAATCGTGAGCGCACGCGGGGCGCGCTGCGAAGCTGGGAAAAAGGAGTCCGCGGATGAGGCTTCAAGACGACATCGACTTCACCACGCTGACCTGGGTCAAGCAGGAGCTGGATGACACGCTCAAGCAGGCTCAGCAGGCGCTGGAAGCCTACGTCGAAGACAGCTCCGACAAGAGCCAGATGCGCTTTTGTGCCAGTTACCTGCATCAGGTACAGGGCACCTTGCGCATGGTCGAGCTGTACGGCGCTGCCATGGTCGTCGAGGAGATGGAGCGCCTGGCGCTCGGCCTCCTGGACGGGCAGATCAAGCAAGCCGAGGACGCCTATACCGTCCTGATGCGCGGCATGGTGCAGCTGCCGGATTATCTGGAGCGACTGCAGAGCGGGCACCGCGACATTCCGATCGTGTTGCTGCCGCTGCTGAACGACCTCCGAGCCTGCCGCGGCGAAAAGCTGCTCAGTGAGACAGCGCTGTTCTCGCCGGATCTGGGCGCGCCGTTGCCGCCGTCTGCCGCTGGCTCCAAGGCGCCGGTGGCGCAGCAACTGATTGCCGCCAATGGCGGTCGCCTGCGCCTGGCCTTCCAGTTCGGATTGCTGAAGTGGTTCAAGGGCGAGGATGTCGACGGCAACCTCAGTCGCTTGATCGCGATTGTCGATCGCGTCCGCAGCCTGTGCGTGCAGTTGGACGCGCGGCGCCTCTGGTGGGTGGCCGCGGCGACGCTTGAGGCGGTGCTGGTCAAGGGCGTCGATGCATCGGTGGCGCTCAAGCTGCTGATCGGGCGCGTGGATCGCGAGCTGAAGCGTTTGATCGATGCGGGCGAGGCGGCTTTTTCCTCACAGCCGCCCAATGATCTGACCAAGGGTTTGTTGTACTACGTAGCACAATCGACGGCGAGCCCGCCGCGTGTGGTCGAATTGCGGCAGGTCTATCGCCTCGACAAGCTGATGCCGACCGAGGCCGAACTGAAGCACGCTCGTGGCGCCTTGTCCGGCCACAACCGCGCGCTGCTCGACACCGTCGGAACGGCGATCAAGGAAGATCTGCTGCGCGTCAAGGACGCGCTCGATCTGTACCTGCGCACCGGCAGTGCCAACGTCGAAGATCTCGCACCGCAGGGCGAAGCGCTGCATCGCGTCGCCGACACCCTGGGCATGCTGGGTCTCGGTGTGCCGCGTCGTGTCGTGTTGGACCAGCGCGATGTGCTCGAGCGGATCGTGCAGGGCAAGCAGTCAGCCGAGGAAAGCGCGCTGCTCGACATCGCCGGCTCCTTGCTGTACGTGGAATCCTCGCTCGACGATCACATCGACCGTCTGGGTGCGGACCAGCGTCAGGAGAGCGTGCCGAGCTCCGGCTTCGAGTTGCCGCAGGCTGAAGTTCGCAAGATCCTCGATGCAACCACCAAGGAAGCGTCGGCGAATCTGCAGCAGGCCAAGCAGGACATCGTCGCCTTCATCGAGTCGCCTTGGGACCACAGCAAGATCGAGCAGATCCCGCGCTTGCTGGAGGAGATCAGCGGCGCCCTGCGCATGCTGAATCTGCCCGAGCCCGCAGCGCTGCTGGGCGGCGTGGTGCGCTTTGCCGAAGTCGAGTTGCTCAAGCACCGCCGCGTGCCGTCGGGCGACCAGCTCGATTTGATGGCGGACGCGATCGCCAGTATCGAGTTCTATCTCGAGGCGGTTAAAGAAGGTCGCCGCAATCGCGACAAAATCCTGGACGTCACCCGGCGCAGTCTGGAAGCGTTGGGCTACTGGCCGCTGCCGGGCGAAGAGCACGGCGAGGAAGCCGAGCCAGTCGCCGCCGAGCCCTCGACACCGGTCCCCAGCGCCACGGATTTCCCGAGCTTCGGCGAGGGCTTCACGACCGAGCGCATCGAAAGCACGACGCAGGACTCGGATCAGCCGCTGGAGCTCGCGCTGGAAGCGCCCGAGGCCATGGTGGCGGTCGAGTTGCCCAGCACCGAGCCAGCGCACGAGCCCGCAGCACCAGAAGTCGTGCCTGAGCCAGCGCCGGTGGAAATGAGTACGGCGGTGGAGATTGCGCATGGCGACTCCCTGGAGGCCTTGATCGTCGGCGAGCCCGCGCAAGAGGCGCTAAGTCCGGCAGTCCAGGATCTGGAAGGGCTGCGTCTCAGCAGCACCGAGTTCGCGGGGCCAGAGAGCAGCGGCATCGCAGCTGAGTCCGCCGTGTCGGAACTGAGCTTCGACCTGGAGTCGCACCAGGATCTGAATCTGGATCTGAGCGAGCCGGTGACACCGGCCGACATCGCAACGCCGGAGCTGCCGGACAGCAGCGCCATCGAAGTCATCGAGGCACCGATGGATCTGGCGCCGGTGTTCGAACCCGAAGCCGAGCCTGCGCCCCTGGTCGTCGAACCGCCAGTGATCGAAGCGCCACCGGTCGTGGTGGTTGAACCGACGCCAGCGCCCGTGGCGGTCGTTGCCCCGCAGCCGCCGCCTATGGCGATGCCGCCGGGCATCCATCTGCCGGATGTGGGCTTCCACTCGGTTCCGTCTGACGAGATCGACGACGAAATCCGCGAGGTGTTCGTCGAGGAAGTGCAGGACGAGTTGGACAATTTGAATCGCCAGTACCCGGCGTGGAAGCACGACCTCGGCGATCTGGAGAAACTGAAGCCGGTGCGTCGCTCCTTCCACACGCTGAAGGGAAGCGGTCGCCTGGTCGGTGCGCTGGCGATCGGCGAGTACGCCTGGAAGATCGAGAACATGTTGAATCGTGTGCTCGACAAGACGATCCAGCCGACGCCTGCGGTGCTCGACCTTCTGGACCACGCCATCGAGGCGCTGCCGGGCATGCTCGCGGCGCTGAAGGGCGAGGGCCAGCCGAATACGAACATCGGCACGATCATGTGGGTGGCAGAGCAGTTGGCGACAGGCCAGGAGGTTTGGCTCCCAAAATCCTCGCCCGCCCCGGCGGTCACGGCTGAGCAAGAGCCGACCACGGAGGCGGGCAGCGCGGTACTGCCGATCGAGGTCCCGGCAGCGGAGGAAGCGTCGATCGAAGCCGCTTCCCCGGCTGTCGAGGAACTGCCGGCCCCCGAGATTGAGAGCGTCGCGCAGGCGCCGATCGAGACGGAGGCCGCGGCGACCTCGCCCTTGGACGTCGACCCGATGCTGATGGAGATCCTCAGCAGCGAGGTCAGCGCTCATTTGGCCACGATCCACCAGTACCTCGATCAGAGCCACGCAGATCAGGCGCCGCCGGTCACGGAGGAAGTGCTGCGCGCGGTGCACACCTTGAACGGCGCGCTGTCGATGGTGGATCTGCCGGTGCTGACGCGAGTCGTCGCGCCGCTCGAAGGGTACTTGAAGCGCTTGCGTGCGCGTGGTCTGCAGCCCTCGGTAGAAGGCGTGCAAGCACTGCGGGAATCTGCTCAGTGCATTGCGGCGGTGATGTCGGCGCTCGAAGCCCATGGCGAGACCCCCAATACCGATGCGCTTGCGCAACGCGTGGTTGCGCTGCGGGACGACTTGCCGGCGCCCGATCATCCCTACCACGGGTTCGGCATTCACGATGCCGAGGAACAGCGCGAGCGCTCGGATGTCCCGGCGGACGAGGCCGACGCCTTGCCGTGGTATGAGGCAGAGAGCGAGATTGAGACGGCGGATGCGTCCGCGCTGAGCAGTGAACCTGTTGAGCCGACGCCAGAAGCCGCGGCGCTCGAGTCGGTGGAACTTGGCGAGGCCTATGGAGCTTTCGCGGAACCCGAGGCACGGACCGACGCCGCTACGCTGGAGTCCGCGGCCGTCGACGAGGCAGTCGAGCTCACTGCAGTGTTTGATGCCGCGGAGCCCGCACCGTCGACCATGGCCAGCCCGTCCGACGTCGACGATAGTGTGTTCGGCGAACTGGCGGCTTTGGGATTGGCCGACCTTGACGCTGCGCCTGCGACGGAGATCGCGGCCAGCGAGACGCCCGTCGATGCCGACCGCATCTCTGACGAGGTACTGCTGGCGGATCTGATGGGAGATTCCGACCTTCAGCTGCCCGAGGCGCCGGCGGTCGACCTGAGTACGGTGACCGCCGACGAGACCGAGATGGCGGAATTGTCGTCCGCGGACGAATTGCTGGTATCCGATGCGGTGGACGTATCGAATCTGTTTGCGACCTCGGCCGAGGAAGCAAACGAAGCGCCGAGCGTAGGCGCGATCCTCGCGGAGCCGTTGGCAGTCGATGCTGCGCCCACGGAAGCGGCCGCAGAGCCAGCGGACGAGGCCTTGCTCGCCGACCTGATCGACATTTCCGATCTAATGCCGGGCCTGGAATCGGGCGACCATGCCGCCGAGCTCGATCGCTTGATGCCAGGGCTCATCGAGGAGCCGGCTGCTGTCGCAGAAGCGCCGGGCGACATTGCTCTGGCTGACTTGGATGCCCTGTTGGCGCCGGCGGAGGGCGACGCGGACGCGATCGCTGAGCAGTCCAGCGTGGACTCGGGCGAGACAGTCGAGGTCGAGGGCGCCGAAACGGCCGAGGTCGACGTGTCGGAGCTGGAAGCCGCCGACCTCGCGGACCTGTGGTCCTCGGTGGCGGAGCCAGACCCGTCTGCGTCGGAGCCCACGGACGTCCTGGTGGCGGAGGATGCGACGGAGGAATCGGTTGAGTCGCCCCGATTGGCGGCGCTGTCCGAGATTGTCGATCCCGAGCAGGCCACTGAGCGCGCGGAAGCATCGGACGCGCTCGTCGACTCGATCGACTTCGAAGCGGCTGAACACGAGGAGCCGCTGGCGTCGCTGGAGGACAGTGGCAGTGTGGTCTCTTCGATCGACGACGCGAGCCCCGAAACGGCGGACGCTATCGCGTACACGACAGACGAGGTGACGCTGCACAGCGATGAACCGGCGGCGACGCGCGACGCGGAGCCTGTGGCATCGGACCCGCAAAACGTTAGCGCCCGACCGGCGACGGTGGCTGCGGTAGAGGCAGCTGCCGTGCATGGCACCCCGACGGCGGCGCGGCACGCGCTGGATGTCGATCCCGAAGGTCCGCTCGACCTGCCGGACATGGATCTCGAACTGCTCGATATCTTTGTCGAAGAGGGCGTGGACATCCTCGACCATGCCGACGGCATGATGGCGCGCTTGCGCGAAGCTCCGGACGACCGCGAGGCGGTGGCGTCGCTGCAGCGCGATCTGCACACACTCAAGGGTGGTGCGCGCATGGCGGGTCTGACCCCGCTGGGCGACCTGAGTCACGCCATGGAGTCGCTGTTTGAGGCGATGGCGCACGGTCAAGCGTCCATCTCTCGCGTAGCCATCGAGGCGCTGGAACGCGCCTTCGATCGCTTGCATTCGATGGTGCAGCGCGTACGTGCTCGCCACGCCATCGCCCTGCCTGAGCAGACCATCGCTCGCTTGGAAGCCATCATCGAAGGCCGCGAACTCGCACCGCTCGCCGAGGAAGCGCCGGCTGCGGCAACGGTGGCAGCGGTCGTCGAGGACGCCGCGCCTGCAGAGCAGGCTGCAACGGCTGCAACCGACGCAGAAGCGGCGCCGGCCGCCGATGCCGAGCGCGTGCCGCCGGCGGCGCGTCCGCGCCCGAGTACGCAGCGGCGCACGCAGTTGGACGACGACGAGGCCAATGCCCGGGCGGCTCAGCAAGAGCTCATCCGCGTCCGCGCAGACCTGCTCGACAACCTCGTGAACTTCGCGGGTGAGGTGTCGATCTACCGCTCGCGTCTGGAAGCCCAGATGGGTGGTTTCCGCTTCAACTTGGTCGAGTTCGAACAGACCGTCAGTCGTCTGCGCGAACAGCTGCGCAAGCTGGAAATGGAAACCGAGGCGCAGATCCTGTCGCGCTTCCAGCGCGAGAGCGAACAGTCGGGCAACACCGAGTTCGATCCGCTGGAACTCGACCGCTTCTCGACCTTGCAACAGCTTTCACGTGCGCTGGCCGAGTCGGTATCCGACTTGGTCTCGATTCAAAACCTGCTCGACGACATCGCGCGTCAATCAGAAACGCTGCTGCTGCAACAGTCGCGTGTGAGTTCGGACCTGCAGGAAGGTCTGATGCGCACCCGCATGGTGCCTTTCGAGAGCCTGGTTCCGCGTCTGCGCCGCATCTTGCGGCAAACCGCGGGCGAGCTCGGCAAGAAGGCGCAGCTCAAGGTCGAAGGCACGCAAGGTGAAATGGACCGTACCGTGCTGGAGCGCATGACGGCGCCATTCGAGCACATGTTGCGCAATTCCCTGGCCCACGGCATCGAGCCGCCGGCCATACGCAAGGCGATGGGCAAGCCGGAAGAGGGCACGGTTGCCATCAAGGTGGCCCGAGAAGCGACCGAAGTGCTGATTCAGGTGACCGACGATGGCGGTGGCATGAATCGAGACGCGATCCGCCGCAAGGCGGTTGAGCGTGGATTGATGAAGCCCGAGGCGCAGCTGAGTGATCGCGACATCTTCCAGTTCGTGCTGGAGGCGGGCTTCTCGACGGCTGCCGAAGTCAGCAAGGTGGCCGGCCGTGGCGTCGGCATGGACGTGGTCGCCAGCGAAGTCAAGCAGCTCGGCGGCTCGCTGGAGATCGATTCGGAACTGGGCAAGGGCACGCGGATCACCATCCGCCTGCCGTTCACGCTGGCGGTCGCGCAGGCGGTGTTGGTGCGCCTGGGTGACTCCACCTACGCCATTCCGATGACCTCGATCACCGGCGTCACTCGGATGCCGCGCAAGGAACTCGACCGCCGCCTGGAACAGAAGCAGCTGGATCTGGTGTATGGCGGTGAGACCTATCAGATCTACGATCTGGGTGATCTGCTGCGTTCGCCGGTCAGCCATGGCATCGAGGAAACGCAGGTGCCGCTGCTGATGAGCAAGACCGGCGATCAGCGGGCCGCTGTGCGCATCACCGGCGTGATCGGATCCAAGGAAGTGGTGGTGAAGTCTGCTGGCGCCCAGCTCAGCGCGGTGCCCGGCATCTTCGGCGCCACCATCATGGGCGACGGCCGCGTGGTCGTGATTCTCGACTTGGCGCCGCTCGTTCGTCACGGTGTCGCTCTGCGTCAGGCACCGGAGTTGGCTGCCGAGCTGCAGTTGCTCGAACCGGCGCCGGAGCCGGTGGCACGCCGCCAGCCGTTGATCATGGTGGTCGACGACTCGATCACGATGCGCAAGGTCACCACACGCGTGCTGGAGCGCAGCAACCTCGACGTGTTCACTGCCAAAGACGGTCTCGACGCCGTCGAACAGCTGCAGGACCGTATGCCGGATGTCATCTTGCTCGACATCGAAATGCCGCGCATGGACGGCTACGAAGTGGCTACCTACATCCGCAACGATCCGCGCTTGAAGCACATTCCGATCATCATGATTACCTCACGCACCGGCGAGAAGCATCGTCAGCGCGCGCTGGAAGTCGGCGTCGATCGCTACCTCGGCAAGCCGTATCAGGAGTCTGATCTGCTGAAGAACGTACAGGACGCGCTGGACGCGGGGCATGCCCATGTCCACTGAGATTCGAGTTGCCCTGATCTACCAGCAGGACGCCGGCACCAGCAATCTGCGTTCGGCGCTGGCGAACGCCGGTGTGCAGATCGCAATGGAATGCAAGGCCGACGCGCTGGCGCATTCACCCTTGGCCGCCGACAACGTCGACGCCATCGTCGTCAACCTCGATCCTGAGCTCGAAGATCTGCTCGATGAGGTCACCGAGGCGCTGGAGACCGCGCCGCAGCCGGTGATTTTCAACGATCCGGCGGCGTCCAGCGATCTCAGCGGTTGGGACCGGGCACGTTGGTTGCGCCATCTGTCGGCCAAGCTCAAGGGGCGTACCGATGTGACGCCGCCGCCGCCCCCGGGCGCCGCGGTCATTCCCAATCGCGCACCGCGCCCCGCCCCAGTGATATCGGCTGAGCCCACCCCGATGCCCGAGGTCGAGGCGCCGGCTCCGGCGGTTGAGCTTGCCGCAGCAACCGCGCAGCCGGTGACGGACGCGCTTGATTTCGCCGCGCTGGATGCTCTGCTATTCGAGTCGACCGAGGCCGCTGCCCCGCCGCCGAGCGCCACGAAGCCGGAAACGGCGGTACCATCGGACGCCGAGTTCGACCTGGACGGCCTGTTTGAAGCCCCCAAGCGAGACAGTGCAGCGGTCGATACCGCAGCGCTCGACGTCGATCTCGACACCTTGTTCGACGCGCCGGCCGAGCCCGTAGCACCCGCGCGCGCCATGGACGCGCCGATCCCGGCAGATCAGGCTGGGTTGGTGACGGGCAGCGAGCTCGCCGAGCTCGATGCGCTGTTCAGTGAGTTCAGCGCGGAGCTGTCCGACGCGCCCGCCGCGCCGCCGTCAACGCAAAAGCCCGAAGCGGCACCGCCGGCAGCCGCCAAGTCCTCTGCCGAGCCGCGCGATTTTTCTGCGCTGGATCTCAATTGGTCGCTGGAACCGCTCGAGACTCCCGAGCAAGCGCCCAAGAAGATGGAGGAAAAGCTGGTTGCCGAATGGCGGCTGGATGCGCCGGCGAAGCCGCTGTCGGCGGAGCCGCCCAAGCCCGCCGCCGCGCCTGTGCCCGCGCGCGCCGCTGCTGCGCTGCCGAGTCATCTGGAGGAATCGCTGGCGCTGTCGGATTTGCGTCTGCTTGACGACCTGGACACGCCGACGGCTCATACCGGCACAGCCGCGTCTGCCAGCGACGCCGAAGCGACCGGAATCGAACTGGAAGACCTTGGCGCGCTCGATCTCGACAGCATTGAGTTCGCGATGGATGAGCCTGCGCCGGCTGCGGCGGGTTCCGCAAATGGCGCCGCCGACGGCGACCTGCTGTCGGTCGCGGATCTGGATTTCGCGCTCGACCTCGGCGACACGCCCAGCGGCCCTGCCGGAAAAGGTGCGTTTGGCGATGATCTGAGCGACCTCGATTCGCTGTTCGAGCCAGTGGCGGCGGTGCCGGTCATCGGCCTGTCGCTGCCGGACCTCAATCGCGTGTTTGTGCTCGGCGCCTCAATCGGCGGGCCGGAGGCCATCAAGGCTTTTCTCGCGCGCCTGCCGGCCTCGGTGCCAGCTGCCTTCGTGGTTGCCCAGCACATGGGCGCAGAGTTTCTGCAAATGATGGCGGCACAACTCGATGGCGCAACGCAGCTGAAAGTACGCTTCGCGGCCGCGGGCGAACGCCTGCGTCATGGCGAGGTGGTCGTGGCCCCTGCCAATGAGCGGCTCGTGATCGACGAAACTGGCCATCTGCGCACCAGTGCCGCCGCGAGCTCGCCTTACAACCCGTCCATCGATCAACTGGTGCGCGATGCGGTCGACCGTTTCGGCGATCAGGTCACGCTGATCCTGTTTAGCGGCATGGGCGCCGATGCCGTCGAGGGCGGTCGCTACTTGACCGAACGCGGTGGTCAGGTGTGGGCCCAGGAGCGCAGCAGTTGCGTCATCGCCTCGATGATCGACGCCGCCAGGGCGCAGGGACTGATCCGCTTTGAAGGGACGCCGGCCGAGTTGGCCGACCGTGTGCTCCAGGTACTGGCCTAAACACAGGAATCAACGCCATGAGCGAACAACGCGAGATTCGTGGATTGATGATTCCGGTGACCAACGGCCGCGTGCTGTTGCCCAACGCCTCGGTCGCCGAGGTGATCACGCTGTCGACGCCCGAGAAGATCCCCAATGCGCCGGAGTGGCTGATGGGGCGAATCAACTGGCGCGGCTGGCGGCTGCCCTTGTTCTCGTTCTCCCTGCTGGCCGGCATGGCGATGGATGAGGGCTCGCGCGGTACCCGCGTCACCGTGCTGAAAGCGCTCGGTGGCCATGCGCGCATGCCGTACGTGGCCATGCTGGCGCAGGGCTTCCCGCGCTTGACCACACTGAGTCCGGATGTGCTGGTGCCGTCGAATGAATCGCTGCCGACGCGTCCCGGCGTGTTGATGAACGTCCTCGTGCGTGACGATCAGGCGGTCATTCCGGATCTGGGCCAGATCGAGCAGTTGATCGCCAACTCTTTGGCCGCCGCCTGAGCACAGCTCGCGGAGACCGGCCCAGGTGCGTTGCGCAGCGGACCAACTCGAACAGCATCTCGCTGGCGGTCTGCGCTCGGCTTATCTGATCGCCGGTGATGAGCCGCTGTTGCTGCAGGAAGCCGCAGACGCAGTGCGCAGCGCCGCGCGCAAGCAGGGCATTGCCGAGCGCCAGGTACTGGACGTGGGATCGGCCACCGACTGGCAGGCATGGACACTGGAAACCCGCAGTTTCGGCCTGTTCGCCCAACGTCGCCTGTTGGAACTTCGGTTGAGTACACCCAAGCTCAATGCCGAAGGCGCGGAGGCACTGATCGAATTTCTGGGCGACCCTGGCGCTGACGTGCTGCTGGTGCAGGTGCCCGAATGGGGCAAAGCCGTCGAGAGCCTGCCCTGGGTGGCGGCGCTGGATCGTGCTGGCGTGCTGGTGCCGATCTGGCCGTTGAAGACGCAGGAACTGCCGGCTTGGCTCAGTCGGCGCGCGCGCAAGCTGGGTGTGCGCCTGACCGATGACGCCAGCGTCGAACTGATGGCGCGCGTCGAGGGCAATCTGCTGGCGGCCCAGCAGGAGTTGGCGAAGCTGGCGCTGCTGGTCGACGGCCGTGAGATCGATGCCGCTGCGCTCGTCGATCTGGTGGCAGATCACGCGCGCTTTGACGTTTACGCGCTGTTCGATGCCGTACTCGCGCGGCGACCGGATCGCGCGCGTCGCATCTTGCGCGCCTTGCGCGGCGAAGGCTTTGCGCCGGCGGAGTTGTCCGGCTATCTGATTTCCCAGATCAGTGCGCTCGCAGCCGCGGATGCGGTGCGCGATTCGGGCGGCAATCTGCAGGCACACTGGGCCAGCGCGCGGGTTTATGGCCAGCGCCAGGCGCAGATGGAGCGCGCATTGGGACGTGACTGGGGCGTCCGACTGGCGGAGGCATTGGAGATCGATCTCGCCTGCAAGGGACGTTCGCCGGTTGAGCCCTGGGTGGCTTTGGAGCGCTGGTTGCTGCGCGCCGCGCTGCCGCCGGCGCGCGCGGCAAGGTTCGCCGCATGAGTCACTCATTGTGCGCGGTGCTCGGTGGCACCTTCGATCCCATCCACCATGGCCACCTGCGGGCGGCACTCGAGGCCCGTGAGGCCTTGCGCGCCAGCGAGTTGCGCTTGATGCCGTGTGCGCTGCCACCGCACCGTCCGCAGCCCGGCGCCAACGCCGAACAACGACTGCAGATGATCGAGGCAGCGATACGTGGCTGCCCTGGATTGCGCTGCGACGATCGCGAACTGCGCCGCAGCGGGCCCTCGTACAGCTACGACACCTTGGTCGGGCTGCGCGCGGAGCTGGGTGATCGGCCACTCGCGCTGGTGCTGGGCGCCGACGCCTTTGCCGGCCTGCCGAGTTGGTATCGCTGGTCCGAACTCAGCAGTCTGGCGCACCTCGTGGTACTGACACGACCGGACGCACACGCGCTGATCGACCCGCGCCTCGAAAGCCTGCTGGCATCCGCCGGTACCGCCGATCCGAACGCGCTGTTGCAGCAGTCGGCCGGACGCGTGCTGCGACTGGAGATCCCGGCGATGCCGATCTCGTCGACCCTGATCCGCCAACGCCTGCAGCAATCGCGCTCGGTGCGCTATCTGCTGCCAGATCCGGTGATCGAGCTGATTGAACAATGGCGCCTGTACCGCAACGCCGTCGTGCCCGGTTGAAGCCGGCGCTGGACATATAATGCGGGCATCGCTCATCAGGTAAGCCCGCGTTGAACAGTCCACGTACCCGCAAGACCACGCCCAAAGATCCCAGCACAGCCGCGTCGGCCGCGCCCCGCAAGCCGCGCAAATCTGCCGCAGAAGGCGCCGCGGCGCCGACAGCCAACCCGCGCAAGCGCAAGCCGGCGGCAGTTGCCGAGGCCGCCGGCGCAGCTGTGGCGTCTCCGGCCCCTAAACCCCGCACGCGCAAGGCGGCAGTCGCCGAAACTCCCAGCACCACCGCGGCGGCACCGGCCCCGAAGCCGCGTGCGCGCAAACCGGCCAAGGCGCAGACACCGACCTTGGATCAGGTCGTGCGCGATGCGGTCGTCGCGCGCCTCGATGCGATGAAGGCCAACGACCTCAAGGTCATCGATGTGCGCGGCAAGACCAGCGTTACTGATTGTCTGGTCATCGCCAGTGGCACCTCCACTCGCCATGTCAAATCGATGGGTGACGAGGTGGTGGTGACGGCCAAGAAGCACGGCATGGCGCCGATCGGCATCGAAGGCGAGAAAGACGCCGAGTGGATCCTGGTCGATCTCGGCGACACCGTGGTGCACGTGATGTTGCCGAAGACTCGCGAGTTCTATGGTCTCGAGCGCCTGTGGTCACTGGCGGAGGAGTCGCGCGCAGCGGCGCAGTCCTGAACGCCCATGCGTGCGCACATCCTGACCATCGCAGAGCGCGCGCCGGCGTGGGTGAAGCTGGGCTACGAGGACTATGCCAAGCGCCTGCAGCACAAGCTGCCGCTGAATCTGACCGAGTTGCCGCTGGGGCCGCGCGGCAAGAGCCTCGACAGCAAGCGCGCGATCGCCGATGAAGGCCAGCGCATGCACGCTGCGATTCCAAAGCAATCGCGCGTGATCGCGCTGGATGGTCGCGGGGAGCTCTGGTCCAGCGAGGCGCTCGCGCGCCAACTAGGTGCCTGGATGATGGATGGCCGGGATCTGTGCTTTCTGATCGGCGGCCCCGACGGATTGGCGCCGCAATGCCTGATGGTCGCGCATCAGCGCTGGTCGCTCGGGCCGCTGACCTTGCCGCATGCGCTGGTGCGCATCGTGCTGGCGGAACAGTTGTTCCGCGCCGTCAGTCAGTTGGGCAATCATCCTTATCACCGTGGAACGCCGAGTGCCGGATAGACATGGAAGCGACGCCGAATCTCTATCTGGCCTCGGCCTCGCCGCGGCGCATGGAACTGCTGCGACAGTTGGCGCTGTATCCGACCCAGTGGCCGGCCGATGTGCCCGAGGAGCGCGCCGCCGGCGAGACGCCGGTCGCGTACAGTCAACGTGTGGCCCTCGCCAAGGCGCAGGCCATCGGGTCACGGCTGTCCGCCGATCCGGCTGCCTGCGTGATCGCTGCCGACACCGAGGTCGTCGATGGCGATCAGGTACTCGGCAAACCCGGCGACCGCGCTGACGCCGAGCGCATGTTGCGCGGACTCAGTGGCCGCCGGCACCAGGCGCTCAGCAGCGTGGTCGTACTGCGCTCGGGCGCGCACTGGCTGCGCAGTGTGATCACCGAGGTCGAGTTCGCGCCAATTCCGGCGTCGCTGCTGCAGCGTTACCTGGACAGCGGCGAGTGGTCCGGCAAAGCCGGCGCCTATGCCATCCAGGGCCTGGCGGCGGCATTCGTGCGTCGCATCGACGGCAGTTACAGCAATGTGATGGGGCTGCCGCTGTTCGATACCTACGAATTGCTGCACGAGTCCGGTTTTTTGGCAATCTGATACTTCACTTGCGCGCTCATTCAGCGCCGCCACACGCGCTCATGCGCGTGCCGGGTTCATGCTGTGCGCGCAGGACAGTGGTCGCTGCCGTGGCCATTCGATATAAGCCGCCCATCCCCCTCTCGTGCAGTGGCCGTGTCCGAAGAAATCCTGATCAACGTGACCCCGCGTGAGACTCGTGTAGCGCTCGTCGAGAACGGCATGCTGCAGGAGGTCTACATCGAGCGCGCGCGCCGTCGCGGCTATGTCGGCAATATCTACAAGGGCCGCGTGTCGCGCGTGATGCCCGGCATGCAGGCCGCATTCGTGGAAGTTGGGCTGGAACGCACCGCCTTCCTGCACGCCAACGACATCGCGCGGATGCCGCAGGACGGCGAACCGCCCGACGCCAGTGGCCTGCCGGTGCCACCGATCAATGAACTCGTGCGTGAAGGTCAGGAGATCGTCGTTCAGGTCGTCAAGGATCCGATCGGCAGCAAGGGCGCGCGACTGACCACCCATCTGTCGATCCCCTCGCGCTATCTGGTGCTGCTGCCCTATGCGCGTACGCTCGGCGTGTCGGTGCGCATCGAGGACGAGGCAGAGCGCGGTCGCCTGAAGGATCTGATGCACACGCTCGCCCAGGATCGTCCCCAGGGTTACATCGTGCGCACCAACGCCGAGGGCGTGGGCGCCGATCAGTTGCGCGCCGACATGGCCTTCCTCGATCGCCTGTGGGCCTCGGTGGGCGAGGACATGCGCCGCGCGCGGGTCTGCGAACGTGTCTACGAGGAACTGCCGCTCTCGCTGCGCGCCTTGCGCGACTGTTTGAAGCCGCATGTCGAGAAGGTGCGCATCGATTCGCGCGAGACCTTCGACCGCGCGGTGCGTTTTACCGAAGAGTTCATTCCCGAGTACACCGAGCGCCTGGAGCACTATCCCGGCGAGCGCCCGATCTTCGACCTGTACGGCGTCGAGGATGAGATTCAGCGCGCTTTGCGCAAGGAAACGCCGCTGAAGTCGGGTGGCTATCTGATCGTCGATCAGACCGAGGCGATGACCACCATCGATGTGAACACCGGCGGTTTCCTCGGCCATCGCAATCTCGAAGAGACCGTCTACAAAACCAATCTGGAAGCGGCACAGGCGATCGCCCGACAACTGCGCCTGCGCAATCTGGGCGGGATCATCATCATCGACTTCATCGACATGACGGACGACGAGCACAAACGCCAGGTGCTGCGGACGCTGGAGAAGTCGCTGGCGCGCGATCACGCCAAGACCACCACCTACGACATGTCGCCGCTCGGTCTGGTGGAAATGACGCGCAAGCGCACCACCGAGAGCCTGGAGCGCCAATTGTGCGAACCCTGCGCTGCCTGCGGCGGCCGAGGCGCGGTGAAGTCGGCCGAAACCGTGGGCTACGAGATCTTTCGCGAAATCACCCGTGCGGTGCGTCAATTCGAGGCACGCAGCGTGCTGGTGCTGGCATCGCCGGCGGTGGTTCAGCGTGTGCTGGATGAAGAATCGGCAGCATTGGGCGAACTGGAGACCTTCATTGGCAAGCCCATTCGCTTCCAACCCGAGGAACAGTACTCCCCCGAGCAATATGACGTGGTCGTGCTCTGATCGCGTCCGCCGACCGCCAGCACGACTTGGGGCCGCTGGCATGCCTATCACCGCCGGGAGCCGTGGTCTTGCGTAATCCGCCATCTGCCAGGCAGACGCCGCGTACTGGTCGGAGCCTGCCGGCGTGAGTCCGGTTCGGCGCCGATTGGGGCGGCTGCGGCGCTGGTTGCTGACCGCCATCGCCAGCCTGTTGGTGTTGGCGGCTGGTCTGATCGCTGTCGCGCGTCTGCTGCTGCCCTGGTTGGTGGACTCGCCCGAGCATGTGGCGCAGTGGCTGAGTCAGCGCATCGGGCGCGCGGTGGAGCTCGATCACGTCCAGGCGCGCTGGGACGGCGCCGGTCCCACGCTCGAATTGGAGGGCTTGCGCATTGCCGCCGAGGCTGGCGGGCCCGCAGCGATCACCCTGGGGAAGGCACGGGTGCAAGTCGACATTTACGGCGCGCTGCCGGGGCGTCAGTGGATCCGCGACTTCCTGCTGGTCGATGCGACCTTGGATCTGGTGCGCGAAGCCGATGGTCGCATCGCGCCCAGCGGATTTACCTTCGCCCAACCAGGCGGCGCCGGACTGAGCGCCTGGCTGGCGCGGGTAGGGCACATCGGGTTGACCGGCGGTCGGCTGCGTCTGTACGACCGTGGCAGCGGTCGCAGCGTCGAGCTGGATCAGGTGGAACTGCGGCTCAGCCAGCGCGGCAATCAACTCAGCATCGGTCTCGATCGCCACGGCGCGGACGGCGGCCGTTTGCACCTGGTGGTGCAGATGGACCAGGGCCTGCAGTGGCCCTTGCGCCAGACCGAGATCTACGTCAACGCCGAAGCGTTCCCCTTGGCCGAGTTGCATACCGTCTTCGACGCCTTCGGGATCGGGATGCGCGAGGGCACGCTGGACGGACAGCAGTGGCTGCGCTGGGGCCCGGATGGCTGGGTCGACGGCACTGGCGACTGGGGCGTCGAGGGGCTGGTCATCGGCGCGCCAGAGTTTCCCTGGCTCGATGGTGCTGCACTGCAGCCCAATCTCCATCTGCCGGCCGGACGCCTGCTGCTCAACGGACGCGCCGAGGGACCCGACCAACACTGGGATCTGCGCCTGGGTGCTGAGCCGGAGCGTCCCGATTCCGCGCTCAGCCTGCGCTGGCGCCCGGCACAGCGACAGCTCACAGCGGTCGCTGCGGCGCTGCCCATCGATCTGGTGGCGGGGCTGCTGCAACTGGCGCCGGCGTTGTCGCCAGAAGCGCGCGCACGTGTCTACGCCGCGCATCCGGAAGGCCAGTTAAGCAACTTGCGCCTGGACTGGCGTCCGGATACCTGGCAGGTGCACGGCGATGTGCAGGATCTCGCTTGGCACTCGATGGGCCCGCATCTGCCGGAATTCAGCGGGCTGGACTTGAGCTTTTCGGCTGATCCCGAAAGCGCTGTGCTGGCGCTGCGGTCGACCGCGGTCGAGGTGCGCGTGCCGGGTGTGTTTCGCACGCCGATTGCGTTGACGGCGCTGGATGCCGATCTCGGCTACGCGCGCACTGACGCCGGTGGGCGTATCGAAGCGTCAAACATACGCGTGGCCGGTGAGGGCTACACCGCCGAGTTGTCCGGGCGTGTCGATCTCGACCCGGAGCAAGGGCCGATCCTGCAGATGCAAGCCCACGTCCCCGACGCGAACATCGAGGCCGCCAAGGCTTTCTGGGTGATCAACAAGATGCCGCCGCGCACGGTGGCGTGGCTGGATCACGCGCTCGGCGCCGGGCGGGTCAGCAGTGGCGACGTGGTGTATCGCGGTCCGCTGCGGCAATGGCCCTTTGCCGAGCACCAGGGGCGTTTCGAGGCGCGTTTTGCCGTTGAGGGCACCACGCTCGATTACCACCCGGACTGGCCGCGGGCCGAGGAGCTCAGCGCCGCCGGCGGTTTCATCAACAACAGCCTGGTGATCGAGCGCGCCAGTGGGCGGCTGGTCGGCAATCGGGTGGTGCGCGGCAGTGGCGGCATCGCCAACCTGAAAGAGCCGATACTGACGCTGGATCTGGCCGGCGAGGGTGATTCCTCGCGCTGGCTGAATTTGCTGAAGGCCTCGCCGCTGCGGCGCAATTTCGGCGACACCCTGTTCGGCATGGCCATGGATGGCGCGGCCGATGTGGGCGTGCAGTTGGTCATTCCGCTGAAGAAGGAACTCGGGACCACCACACTGGAAGGCCAGGCCCTGCTGCGCGGCGTGCATTTCGTGGATACCAAGTGGGACCTGGATTTTGCTGATGTGCACGGGCGCGCCGATTTCAGCGAGCGCGGTTTTGCCGCTGATCGCTTGTCGCTGCAGGCTGGCGGGCAGCCGGCCGAACTCGGACTGGCGGTCGGCGCCTTCTGTGCCGACCCCGCCAAGCAGGTCGAGGCCCATCTGCGCGGCGTGTTGTCGACTCAGGCCCTGTTTGGCCATCACGACGAACTGGCGACGCTGCTGGCGCAAACCGAGGGCACGGCGCCGTGGACGGTGCAACTGGCGGTGGCCAAATCACCGATCGACGGCCGCGCCGCGGGCGCCGAGGTGCGCTATGCCTCGGATCTGCAAGGGATCGCGGTCAAGTTTCCGGCGCCGCTCGGCAAAGCGGCAGGCGATACGCTGCCGCTCCGATTGAAGGTCCAGCTGCCACCCGGCGAGCAAGCGCCAAAGCTGCAACTGGACCTGGACCAGATTGCCCATCTGTATGCGGAGGTCGGTACGCGCACCGAGGCCTTCCGCGGCGAGCTGCAGTTCGGCACGCCGCAGCCGGTCGATCTGCCGAGCAAGGGCTTGCGCGTCAGCGGCCAGGCCGCCACGTTGGATCTGGCCGGATGGGCGGGCTGGGTCTATGCCAGCGCCGATCCCGCTGGCGAGGACTCGGTGCTGACCGATGTCGATATCCGCATCGGCGGCGCCGAGCCAGATCGCTTGCGGCTGGATCGCAGCGATGGGCCGTGGGTGCTCAGCGTGGACGGCCCGAGTGCCAAGGGCAGCGTGCGTTTCGAGTCCCCGGCGCAGGGCCCGGCCGCCATCGTCGCGCAGTTCGACAAGCTGCACCTGCCCGAACCCGGTGACGGCGTTGGTGACCTCAGCATCACCCCGCGGCTGGTGCCGACGCTGCACCTGTGGGCTGGCGATCTGCGCATCGGCGCCGCCCAACTGGGTGAGGCCAGGCTGGAGGCCTTTGCGGTGGATGGCGGCTTGCGCGTCGATCTGCTGGAGGCGCGTTCGCCCGATCTGGAGATCCATGCCAAGGGCGAATGGACCGACGCACCCGGCGGCGCCGCCTCGCAGTTCAAGATCCGCATGACTTCGGAAAATCTTGGTCGCATGCTCACCGGACTCGGCTTTGCCGGCGTGATCGACGGCGGGCAGACACTGGCGGAGATCGACGCGCGCTGGCAAGGCGCGCCTTACGCCTTCTCGCTGGATCGGGTCAATGGATCCATCGATGTCTCGGTGGGCCACGGTCGTTTCCTCGATGTGGATCCCGGGGCCGGACGCATCTTCGGGCTGCTCAGCCTGCGCGAGTTGCCGCGGCGACTCACGTTGGACTTCCGCGATCTGTTCCAGTCGGGCATGAGCTTTGACCGCATCGAGGGACGCTTTGAACTGTCCGATGGCAATGCCTGGACTGACAACCTCACCGTGCGCAGCCCGGCGGCGGATATCCTGATCATCGGCCGCACCGGGCTGGCCTCGCGCGACTACGACCAGCAGGTCATGGTGGCGCCGCATATGTCCGGCATGCTGCCGGTCATTGGCGGACTGGCCGCAGGTCCGGTTGGCGCAGCGGCCGGTTTCCTCGCGCAGGGCGTTGTCCAGGGCGGCGGCGACATCGAGAAGTCCTCGCGCGTGCACTACAGCATCGCCGGTTCCTGGGAGCGCCCGGTGGTGGCGCGTCTGACGCCGGTCCGGCCCGACGCGCCGCCCAAGCGCCGGCAGGGCGACGGCTGATGCGGAACCATGGACGATGGCGCCAGATGCGTTACTCTGCGGCCATGAGTGCATCGCCATGATCGATCTGCATTGCCACATCTTGCCCGGTATCGATGACGGCGCCCCCGATTTGGAGACGGCGATCGAAATGGCGCGCATGGCGGTGGCCGACGGCATTCAGGTGACTGCCTGCACGCCGCACATCTATCCAGGGCTCTACGAGAACGATGCCTCCGGTATCGCGGCGGCGATCGGCCAATTCGAGCAGGCACTCGGCCATGCGAACGTAGGCTTGCGGCTGGTGCGCGGGGCGGACGTGCATCTCACCCCGGATTTGCTGGCCGATCTCAGGAAGGGCCGGATTCCCACGCTCAACGGCAGTCGCTACTTTCTGCTGGAGCCGCCGCATCACGTCGCGCCGCCGCGCTTCGATGAACAGGTGTTCAACCTGCTGGCGAACGGTTATGTGCCGGTGATTACCCATCCCGAGCGCCTGACCTGGATCGAGCAGCACTACGACATGTTCCTGCGGCTGGCCCGCGCGGGGGCCTGGCTGCAGATCACCGCGGGAGCGCTCACCGGGCGCTTCGGGCGGCGTCCGCAGTACTGGAGCAAGCGGCTGCTCGATGAGGGTCCGGTGCATATCATTGCCACCGACGCCCACAGTCCGGCGCGCCGCCCGCCGCTGCTGGCAGAGGCGCGCCAAGTCGCTGAGGCGCAGGTAGGTGCGGCAGAATCGTGGGCGATGGTCCGCGATCGGCCCTTGGCCATGCTGAAGAACGTTACGCCCGAGAAGATTTCCCCGGTGATTCCCGCTTTGAAAACGCGCCGCAAGAGTTGGATCAGTCGATGGCTGACGCGGCGCGGATGAGAGCCCCAGAGTACAGGACAGCCTGATGATTCGGATGTGGTCGCGTTGGATGTGGGTGGGCATCGTGCTGTGGCTGTGCGGCTGTGCGTCGGACGGCACCCGCGACGTGCGCGAGGGGCGCGCCAAGATGGTCACCACCACGCAAAACCTGCCCCCGCCTGATACGACCGCGGCCAACGGTGCCTATGAGGGCGTCTCCGAATACCGCATTGGGCCGATGGATGTGATCGAGATCTCGGTCTACCAGCTCGAAGAACTGAGTCGTTCCGTGCGCGTCAATTCCAAAGGCATGATTTCCTTGCCTTTGTTGGGCCCGCTGCAGGCCGCCGGCAAGACCGTTCCGGAACTGGAGTCGGAGATCACCGAGCGCCTGGCGAAGGACTTCCTGCAGGAGCCGCAGGTGACTTTGTACGTGCGTGAGTACACCAGCCAGCGCATCACGGTCGAAGGAGCGGTCAAGTCGCCCGGGATCTATCCGCTGAGCGGCAAGACCAGTCTGCTGCAGGCGATCGTGATCGCTGGCGGCGTCACCGAGTTTGCCAATCCGCGCGGGATCATCATTTTTCGGGTGATCGAGGGCAAGAAGATGGCGGCGGTATTCGATCTGCGGGACATCCGTGGCGGCAACGCCGAGGACCCGCAGGTCTATGGGGATGACTTGATCGTCATCGATGAATCGGGCACCAAGTCGGCGTTCAGGTCTTTCCTGCAATCGATGCCGGTGATCGGCTTGTTCCAGGCGCTGTGATGGCCGCAGAGCAAGGGTAGGCGGGCTGGCGCCCGCGAGGTTGCTGGCAGGAGTTTCTGGAGTGAGCAAAATGCAGGATGCAATGGACGACAACGATCTGCCCGGCAGCAATCTGCCGAGCACGCTGACACCGCGCGCGCAGCAACTCGCGCAGACCGATCCGCGCATGCAGGCGCTGTCGACGCTGGTGCGGAATGTCGAAGCGGAGCTGGGCGAAAAGGAGGTCGATCTACTCGAGTACTGGCGTGTCATCGTCAAGCGCAAATGGACGGTGATCGGCGCCTTCGTGATCGTCTTGCTGACAGGGCTGATGGCCACGCTGCTGACCACGCCGATCTATCGCGCCACCGCGACCGTGCAGATCGAGCGCCAGGCCATGCGCGTGGTCAATGTGCCCGGTGTAGAGCCCATCGAGGCTCCTTACGATCGCGAGTTTTACGAAACCCAGTTTCAGTTGCTGCGCAGCCGTTCGATGGCGGAAAAGGTCGCGGCCGAGCTCGATCCCAATGACCCGGTGTTTGCCGTCATGAGTGCGCCTTCGCCCTGGCGCAAGCTGGTGACCATGGTCATGGGCGAGTCCGAACCGAGCGCCGCCAGCGCCGATCCCGCCGCCAAGCGCCAGCAGATCGTCGGGCTGGTGCAAGGTGGGCTCAGCGTGGAGCCGGTGGCCAACTCGCGTCTGGCCCGCATCCACTTCGATAGTCCGGATCCGGGGCTGTCGGCGACCATTTCGAATGCGGTCGCCAACGGTTTCATCGAAACCAATATGGAACGCAAGATCGACACCAGCTCCTACGCCAAGGAGTTTTTGGAAGATCGATTGGAGCAGTTCAAGATCAAGCTGCAGGACTCGGAAAAGGCGCTGGCCGAGTTCGCTCAGAAGGAGCAGATCGTCAACATCGGCGATCGCGAGTCGCTGATGTCCTCAGACTTGCAGGCACTGAATGCAGCGCTCACGTCGGCCAAGCAGGAACGCATCGACGCCGAGTCTCGCCTGCGTCAGGTCAGCGGCGGCAATGTGATGTCGCATCCTTTGCTGATGCAGAACGAAGGCGTTCAGGCGCTGCGCAGCGCGCGGGCCAAGCTGGAGGCGGACTACCAGGAGAAGCTGCTCACCTACAAGCCGGCCTATCCGCTGATGCAACAACTGCGTAATCAGATCGAGCAGATCGACAAGCAGCTGGATGTCGAGGTGAAGCTGGTCAGATCCAGCATTCAGGCCGCTTTTCAGGCCGCCAAAGAGAAGGAAGATCTGCTGCAGAAACAGGTGAGCGATCTGACCACCCAGGTGCTGAATCTGCAAGAGCGCAGCACCAATTTCACCGTGCTTGAGCGCGAGGTCGAAACCAACCGGCAGCTCTATGACGCGCTGCTGCAACGCTACAAAGAGATCGGCATCACCTCGAACGTCGATGCCAACAACATCAGCGTCGTCGACGCGGCGCTGCGCCCAGGCGCGCCGTTCAAGCCCGATATGCGCCGCAATCTGCTGATGGCGGCAGTGGCGGGTCTGGTGCTGGGCGTATTGCTGGCCTTCCTGTTCGAGTTCCTGGACGACACTCTGAAGCGGCCGGACGAAATCGAGAAGCACTTGGGTATCGGTGTGCTTGGCGTCATCCCCAAACTGGATGGCATCAGCGTGGACGAGGCCCACGCCGATCCGCGCTCGGCCTTCTCCGAGGCCTATCGCTCGGTGCGCACCTCGCTGCAGTTCTCGACCGAGGCGGGCGTGCCGAAATGCCTGCTGGTCACCAGTCCCTCGGCCTCGGAAGGCAAGTCGACCACGGCGCTGTCCCTGGCGCGCAATTTTGCCCAGTTGGGGCGCCGCGTGCTGCTGATCGACGCCGATCTGCGCAACCCCTCGCTGCATCGTGTGCTCGGAACCGAGAACTCGGTCGGTCTCAGCAATTACCTGGCCGGCAGCATCAAGCCCTCGGCGGCGATCAAGCCGACGCGCACCTTGCGACTGACCTTTATCCCCTCCGGCCCCTTGCCGCCGAATCCGGCCGAACTGCTGGCGGGGCCGAAGATGGTGTCCTTGCTGAGTCTGGCCGGCGAGAAATTCGATCAGGTGATCATCGATGGACCGCCGATCATGGGTCTGGCCGATTCGCCCATTCTGTCGAATATCGCGGCAGGCACGCTGTTGGTCATCGAAGCCGGTGGCAGCCGGATCGCCACTGCCAAAGCCGCGCTCAAGCGTCTGCTCGGCGCGCGTGCGCATGTGGTGGGCGCATTGATCACCAAGTACGATGCCAAGGTCGCGGGCTATGGCTACGGCGGCGAGTACGGCGACTATCATTACTACTCCTACGGTGGCTCCGGCTCCGCGAAGAAACTGACGAAGGGCTGATCCCGCATGAGCACCGAGGCGCTGGATCTCGCGTTGGCGATGTTTCGCGAACCGGCGCGGATAGCCGAATTGCGCGAGCGAGCGCTGCCATCCGAACTCGGTCAGGTCATCCGTCTGGCTGCCGGTGAGGCGGCCGCGGTGGCGGCGGCGGTGGAGCGCTGCGACGAGTCTGAGGACACGCTCAAGGAAGCCAGCGTCTTCTTCCTGCAGCAGGTGTTGTTCGCGCCTGGAGCGGATGCCTACCGCACGTTGGGTGTAGAGGCCGATGCGCCGCAGGAGCGCCTGCGCGAGCACTATCGTTGGCTGATGAAGTGGCTGCATCCCGATCGCAATCAGGACGGCTGGGAGGCGGTCTACGCCGATCGCGTCAACGCCGCCTGGCAGGATCTGAAGACGCTCGATCGTCGCGCCGAGTACGATCGCAAGGCGCCCACGCTGGCATCGTCCATGGCCGTTGCCCCGCCGCCGGTACGCATGCGCGCGGCAGTGCCGCCCGCCAGTGGCCCGATCCTGTCAGGCAGCACGGTGCGACGCCTGCCGGCGATCATCCTCGGCGGCTTGGGGCTGACTGCGGCACTGGTGCTGGGGCTGATGTACTGGGCGCAGAAATCCACCGAGCGCGAGCTGGCTGCGCGGATGGCGGACGGCACCGGTGTGGCCCAGACGCCGCCCGCCGAGCTTGCAGCACCGACGCTGCCGCTGGCCGGGACCGATGCCGGCGCCGGCAGCGTGGCCGAGACGGGCGCGGCTCAGACGGGCGACGCGGCGCCTGCGGAAGTCCCGCCGCTGTCGGCGCCTGCCCTTGAGGCTGCGTCTGCGACGGTGGCTCCGGCTGCCCCCGATACCGCGCCGGCTGAGTCGGCGGTGCTGGCGAGCACCGCGTCGGCGCCGGTGGCGACCACCGCAAGCCCTGCGGTACCGCACAAGGAATCTCTGCCGTCCCCAGCGGCTGCGGTTGCGCCCGCCCTGGCGGCCACCGCAGCAGAGGGTGGCGCGCCTGCCGCTGAACCCGCGCTCGCTGAGCCAGCGTCATTGGCCGGAGTGCAGGAGCCCAGTGTGGCGCCGGCGGCGATGAGCCCGACTTCGGCGCCTGAACCGGCGCCCGTCGTCGCAGCGCCTGCCGTCGCGACGCACTCCACGCCACCGGCATCGCGACCGCAGCCGGTCAGCGCGCCGCCCGTGGCGCCTGCGGTTCGATCCGAGCCGGTCGCCGTATCGGCGCCGGCTGTCCCTGCAGTGGCAGCCAGCGTCGCAGCCAAGCCCGCGCCGGAGCAGCCGCCGGCGCTGCCCGCCGCATCGACGCCTACCCCGCTGGCGATGGCAGCGACCACCCCGACCGCATCGACGCCGCCGCCCGCGCCGGCGCCACCCACGGCCGAGCAAAGCGCCGCTCTGGTGGCAGACCTGCAGGCGGCCTATGCGAGCGGCAACGGCAGCCGCTTCGAGTCCTTGTTCGTGCAGGGCGCCGTACCTGCGGAGCTGATGGCAATCCGCGCGCGCATCGATTCCACCCAAATGCGCTACCTGGAGTTCGCCGACCTGCGCTGGGATGAGCAGCCGGGCTATCGACGCGCAAGTTTTTACTACCGCGAAACCTACGTGCTGCGCGGCGAGAAGCGTGGCACCACCGAAAGCGGTCGGATGGAACTGCACCTGGCGCTGCACGACGGCCGCGCCCAGATTGCGCGGGCGCGCCGTGGGGGCGGCTCCTGATGTCTGAGTTCGGCGTGCGGGGCCAATGAGGGCGCGCTCGCTGGGCGCGGTGGTCGCCGCACTGGCGTTGATCTGGTTGATCGGCGTGCGTGGCTACGCCGACTATCTGGCGCGCGTGTTGCCCGAGCGCGCGCATGCGCTGAATTCGCAGCAGCCGGTGGCGGCCCTGAGCTTGGCGGAAGAGGCGCTGCGTGCGCGGCGCCTCACCGATGCGACGGCGCTTGCCGCCACCGCGCTCGCCAACGATCCGCTGGATGGCCGTGCACTGCGCGTGTTGGGGGCGGTGGCGGAGCTCGGCGGCGACCGTCCACGGGCGCTGCAGCTGATGACGATCGCGGCTCGGCGGGCGCCGCGCGACGCACCGGCACAATTCTGGCTGGCCATCAACGCGTTGGCGGATCGCGACTTGCCGGCGGCAATCGCGCGTCTGGATCGCCTGCTGCGCTTCGAGCCGGCGGCTCTGCAGAACGCGTTCCCGGTGCTCGCGACCATTGCCACCAATCGGATCGGCGCTCCCGCTCTGGCGCCGGTGTTGGTGCGCATGCCGAATTGGCGCCCCGAATTCATGTCCGGCGTGATCCAACAGGCGCCGGATGTGCGCGATCTGATGCATCTGGCCATCGCGATCGACAAGGCCGGCGGCGCACTGACCCCCCTGGAGCGCTCGCTGTACGAGCAGCGCCTGATCGCGGCTGGCGAGTGGGATCACCTGCAGACCTTGAGTGGTGCTTCCGATGGCGTGCACGACCCCGGCTTCGACGGCAGCGGGCAGGGGCCATTGACCGGTTGGCAGATCGATACCACGCCCGGCGCGGATACCTTGATCCGGGATTCCACGCTGCAAATCAGCTTCTACGGTCGTCGCGTGCCGTATCGAGCGGTGTCGCAGATGCTGTTCCTGCGGCCCGGGCACTACCAACTCAGCGGCCGCGTCAAACTGGAAAACCTTGACGCAGCGCAAGGCATGCGCTGGGTGGTCTGGTGCCACAATGGACGCGAGCCATTGGGCGCTACCGTCGCACAGCGCGGGAGTCGGGATTGGAGTGCGTTCGCCACCGAGATCCACGTACCCGCGGATTGCCCGGCGCAATGGCTGCGTCTGGAGCTGTATGCCCGCATTGCTGCGGAGCAGCAAGTCTCTGGTCGGGTACTGTATGATGATGTGAACATTGAGGGAATCCCCTGAGCCGTCAAGAACTTGCGAGGACAGCGAGTTCCGGGATACTCTCCACTCCCAGGGTGTACATCTGTCTTTTTGGGGTTTGCGGGTATGAACGTTCGGTATAGGCACTTGAGTGCTGTGTTGATGAGCTTGCTGCTCTCGACGGCCGCCTGCGCCCAGGATGAGGCAAAGCGCGACGAAGTGATCGGTACCCTGCAGAACGTCGAGGGCACCGTGCTCGTCAAGCAAGGCGAGGAGTCCATCCCCGCTTTCGAAGGCCAGGCGCTGAAGGCGGATCAGGAAGTGCTGGTGTCGGAAGGCGCCAAGGCGTTGATCGTGTTCAACGACGGCTGCGACATGGTGCTGGACGCCGAGGAACTGTACAACGTGCCCAGTCGCTCGCCCTGTGCCACGCTGTGGTGGGCTGCGCCTGCCGCGGCCGGCGTGGCCTGCGGCGCCGCGCATGCCAACAAGTCCAACAACTCCCGCGCGCTGGCGGCGGTGGGCATGGCGGTGGGCGCGGGCCTGCTTGGTACCTCGCAGGGGCGCGAGACTGACTACCGCGAGTACGCGGCCGCGCTCGAAGCGAGCGAGGGTGAGGTGTACGCCACCAACGCCGAAGGCGCGCTGGAGCTGATCCGGCCGGGCACGCGTCTGCACGCCGACCAGGAAGTCGTCGTCAAGGACGGCGCCAAGGCGCTGCTGCGTTTCGACGACGGCTGCACGGCCGAGGTGAAGGTGGGCGAGAAGGGTGAGGACCGCTACAGCGTGCCGCACAACTCGCCGTGCTTCTCGCCGGGCGTCTGGTGGGCGAGCACGGCCGCGGCCGCCGGTCTGTGCGTGACCGCTGAGAACGAGGACGACGTGTCGTCTCCATGAGCCGACCGGCTGCAGCGATTCCCCATGGGCCGCCACGAGCGGCCCATGGCGTTTCTGGTGCCGGCTCCATGGGCGCGCTCACGTCGGCTGGCCTGCTGCTGGTGGCCGCGCTGCTGCTCGGCGGCGGCACCCACAATCATCTGTTCTCGGATCTGATCGTCCAGGCGCTGGCCGCCGTCATGCTGGTGGCCCTGCTGCGCGGCTTTCAGCGCGATTGCTATGCGCTGCCCGAACAGGTGCTGCTGCTGACCGGCCTTTGGGTGCTGGCGATTCCGCTGCTGCACGTGCTGCCCTTGCCAGGTGCGCTGTGGGAGCTGGCGCCGGGGCGTGGTGCCCTCGCCGAGGAAGCACGTCAGGCGCAGCTGGCCATGCCGGCCTGGCGCAGCTGGTCGCTGGATGCCAACGCCAGCCTGGCCGCAGCGCGCGGCCTGCTGCCGGCGCTGGCGCTGGGCTGGGTGTGTCTGCGCTTGTCGGAAGACCAACTGCGCTGGCTGGCATTTGCAATCGTGGCGATTGCCGTGCTGATGGTGCCGATCGGCCTGGCTCAGGTCTTGGTCGGACCAGACAGCCCGCTGCGGCCCTACCAACCCACCAATGTGCTGGACGCGGTCGGTCTGTTTGCCAACCGCAACCACTACGCGTCCTTGCTCGCTTGCGCGCTGGCATTGTGCTACGCCGGCATGATTGCTGCCGCGAGGCAGCGTCGCGCGCACGTCTGGCTGCGGATGGCGGGCTGGCTGGTGGCGGCTGCGGTGCTGCTGCTCGGGACGGTGTTGTCGCGCTCGCGCGGTGGCCTGCTGCTGGTGGTGTTCTACTCGCTGTTCATGCTGGGCGTCGCCTGGTCGCAGCGGCGGCAGGCGCCCAATGCCTGGCGCTGGTTGGGGGCTTTCCTGCTGATCGGGAGTCTGATCGCCTTCCAGTTCGGATTTCTGGCGATTGCCGATCGGTTGGCGTCGATCACGGAGGGCGATCATCGCTTCAACGTGATCGCCGCCGTGCTGGAGAGCGGATCGCAGTACGCCTGGCTGGGCACCGGCGTGGGCAGCTTTCCCACGGTGTACGCCGCCTATGAGCCGGTGGAGATCCTCGGTGCGAAAGTGCTCAATCACGCCCACAACGACTGGGCGGAGTTGTGGGTGGAGATTGGCGTACTGCTGATCCCGCTGATGCTGCTGATCGGCGCGGCGCTGTGGGCCGGCGCGCGCCGCATCCTCAGCCGGGAAGACCTGCGCGCCGATCGTCTGCATCCCTATCGACTGGCTGCGCTGGCCATCGTGCTGGGCCTGGCGCTGCACTCGCTGTTTGACTACCCGCTGCGGACGACGGCGCTGTCCTGCGTACTCGCCTATGCAGCGGCCTGGCTGGCTCGGGCGGCGTCGCGGCCGGTGCCGGAACCAGTCGCCGAGCCCGAGGTGGCGCCGGAGCCGGACCGGCCGCAACGGGTCAGCCTGCGGCTGGTCGGTGGTCGGGCGCATTACGGCCGTGGCGAGCACTGAGAGGCAGTCCGGCAGCGCAGCGGCGCTCGCGTTCTCTCCAGCCTTGCGCGCCCGCATGGCCTCCTGGTCGCCGGGCGCCCGTCTGCAATGGCTTACCCGGCAGCGGCTGTTGCCCTATGTGTTGGCCCACGATGCCGCCACCGAGCCCTTCGCGCTGGCGCTGCACGCGGCCAGCGCGGTCGATCGGGCTCGTCAGGTCTCCGAGGTACACACGGCGCTGGCGCACACCCTGCGCGTGCTGGCGCCGCTGGCGGGTGGCGTGCTCGTGCTCAAGGGCGTGGCATTGGGGCTGAGCTGCTATGGCGACCCGGCTTGGCGCCCGGTCACGGACATCGATCTGCTGATTGAGCCGGCGCAGCGCTGGCGCGCCCACGCGCTGCTGAACGGCGCCGGCTTTCGGCACGACGGCTACAGCCAGCACGGCGGCGTGGTGCATCAGGCGAGCTACTTCGAACCGGCCACGGGTGTCTGCGTCGACCTGCATTGGGCGCTGAGCAACCTGCCGGAACTGGCCTGGCGCTTGCCCTACGCCGAATTGGCGGCTGCCGCGCTGCCGCTGCCCGGCCTCGATGCCCGACGGCTGGGAACCTCGCACGCGCTGATCCACGCGGCGATGCACTACGCGGCGCATCAGCCGGCGGCGGAGCGGCCGGCGATCTGGCTGCTCGACATGGCGCTGCTGTGCGCGGCGCTCGATGCGGCCGGTTGGGCCGAGTTGGATCAGCGCGCACGGGCCGCCGGGCTGTGCGGCCTGCTGGCAGCCGGTCTGATCGAGGCGGCCGAGCACTTCGAGCTCAGCCTGCCAGCCGAGCGACTGGCCGGCTGGCAGGCGCTTGGCCGCGAAGAGCCTGCCAGCGCACTGTTGCAGCCGCCCAGCGGGGCCTGGTCGCGCCTGCTGAGCCGTCTGCGCGGGCTGCCGGGTTGGCGCGCACGCGGCGCGTGGCTGCTGCGCAGCCTGTGCCCGCCATCGGGCTGGATGCGCGGGCGCTACCAGGCGCGCACGCCGCTGCAGTTGGGCCTCGCTTACCTGCGGCGCTGGCGTGACGGAATGCACCGACTCGGCGGCCGATGACCTCCGGCACTTATCCGGCCGGCGCCTGCAGACCAATCTCCGGCTTGAGCAATCGTGCGCCGGACAGCTACCCTTGTCGTCTTTCCTTCACCACTCGGATGTCAGAAGCGTCATGGCCGGATCGCTGAACTTTGATCGCGCACGATTCAATATGGTCGAGCAACAGGTGCGCCCCTGGGAAGTGCTCGACACCCGTGTGCTCGATGTGCTGACCGAGGTCAAGCGCGAGGACTTCGTTCCGCCGCAGCATCGCAAGCTGGCCTTTGCCGATCTGGCCATTCCGCTCGAGCATGGCGAACTGATGATGAAACCGGTGGTCGAAGGACGCTTGCTGCAGGCACTGGCGGTGGGCGCCGAAGACGAGGTGCTGGAAATTGGCACCGGCAGTGGATTCGTCAGCGCTTGTCTGGCGCGCCTCGGTCGTCAGGTGGTGTCGATCGAGCGTCACGCCGATCTGGCCGAACGCGCGCGTGCCCGCATCGGGGCGGCCGGTATCCGCAATTGTCAGGTGCTGGCACAGGATGTGTATGCGGACTTCCGTCCGGCGCAGAGCTTCGATGCGATCGCCGTGACCGGCGCCGTCGTCAGCGTGCCGGATGCGTGGCTGCGCTGGTTGAAGCCGGGCGGTCGCATGTTCGTGGTGCGCGGGCAGTCGCCGGTGATGGAAGCGCTGCTGATCACCCGTCAGGACGCCGATCACTACGAGACGCGCAGCCTGTTCGAGACCGATATCGCCTATCTGCATGGCGCCGTGCCGCCCAATCGATTCCAACTCTGATAGAAGTGAGGTTGTACATGCGTTCCAAGCGCCTAAGCCTAGCCCTGATCGCCGCGCTGGCAGCGGCTTCCACCTGTGTGCAGGCGGCCGATCTGGCCGAGATCTACGAGATGGCGCGCGCCAGTGATCCGCAGTTGGCGGCCGCCGAGTCGGCGATGCTGGCCTCCGGCGAGGGCGTTGTGCAGGCGCGTGCAACGTTGCTCCCCTCGCTGTCTGGTACCGCGACCCTGGGCGACGACACATCGTCCACGCTGGGTTTGCAGCAATTCGTCGGGCCGGATGGCCGTCCTACAGTGGTCAATGGCACCACCAATGAATCCAGGACGCGAACCTATAGCCTGTCGCTGCGGCAAACGCTGTACAACCATTCCAACTACACGCGGCTGCGCGGCGCCCGTGCTGGCGCTGACCGCGGTGCGGCCAGCTACGATGCGGCGCTCGACAATCTGATCGTGCGCGTGTCCGAGGCTTACTTCGGTGCGCTCACCGCGACCACCAATCTGGACGCGGCCCAAGCCGAAGAGAAGGCGGTCAAGCGCCAGTTGGAACAGGCGCAGCAGCGCTATGAAGTCGGTCTGTCGGCGATCACCGATGTGCACGAGGCGCAGGCGCGCTACGACGCCTCGCGCGCGGCGACGATCCTCAGCCAGAACCAGTTGGACGACGCCTACGAGGCGCTGGCCGAACTGACCGGCAAGCCGGTGTCCGATGTCCGTCCGCTGGTGACCGATATCCAGCTCAACCGTCCGGATCCGGACACGCTGGATGCCTGGGTGCAGACCGCCGAAGCTGAAAGCCCGGCGCTGGCCATCCGTCGTTATGAACTGGAGCAGGCCGAGCAGGCGATCGCCACCGCCAAGGCCGCGCATTTGCCGACCTTGAGCGCTGATTACAGCTGGAACGACCGATCCTCCTGGGGTGACGTCACAGGAGGTTCCAGTTCGCGTGCGTTCAATTCCGATGGCCGCGATCACGGCTTCGGCATCACGCTGAACGTGCCGATTTTCGAGGGGCTGGCCACGCAATCGCGCGTGCGTCAGGAGACCTATAACCGCGATGCCGCGGCGGATCAGTACGAAACCGAGAAGCGCTCGGTGGTGCGTGCCACCCGCAACGCCTTCCGCGCCGTGGTGGCGGGCATCAGCGAGGTCGAGGCGCGCAAGCAGGCGCAGGTGTCGGCGCAGAGCGCGCTGGACGCCACCCAGGCCGGTTTTGAAGTTGGCACGCGTACCATTGTCGACGTGCTGCAGAGCCAGCAGGTGCTGTTTCAGGCTCAGCGCGACTACGCCAAGGCGCGTCACGACTATTTGCTCAACTCGCTGCGTCTGAAGCAGGCCGCCGGCACCATTGCGGTGGCGGATCTGCAGTCGGTCAACGCCCTGCTGAAGTAAACCCGGGCGGCGATGCGCCCTGCGCGCATCGCCGTCAGCGGCCGGCCAGCAATTCCTCAATGGCGGCCACCGTGCGCGGCACCGCGCCGCGCTCGCGCTCGACCACCCGCACGGCCGCTTCCGCCATCGCCGCCGCGCGCGGCGGATCGCTCAGGATGCGCACCACCTGAGCGCCCAGCGTCGCGCCATTGCTGACGCGGACGGCGGCGTCCTCGCGTACCAGCGTGTCGGTGATCTCGGCGAAGTTGAAGGTGTGCGGCCCGATCAGAATCGGCCGGCGCAAGGCCGCCGCTTCCAGCACATTGTGGCCGCCGATCCGGTCCAGACTGCCGCCAACGAAGCAAACGTCGGCGCAAGCGTAGAACTTCAGCAACTCACCCATGCTGTCGACCACGAAGCACTGGGAATCGGGCGCCGCGACATGGTCCTCGCTGCGGCAGGTGGTGCGAAATCCATAGGAGCGGCATAGCGAGACCGCCGCGCGAAAGCGCTCGGGATGGCGCGGCACCAGGATCAGCAGCGCGTCCGGATAGCGCCCGAGGATGCGCGCATGCGCCTGCAGCACCGCCGCCTCCTCGCCCTCGTGGGTGCTCGCGGCAATCCACACCGGCCGCAGCGCGCCCCAGATCTCGCGCCACTCGCGCGCCGTGGCATCCAGTCCGCCGGGAACCGCCATGTCGAATTTGATGTTGCCGACCACGCGCATGCGCTCGGGCAGCGCGCCCAGGCGCAGGAAGCGTTCGCCGTCCACCTGCGATTGCGCCGCCACCATGCTGGCGCAACGCACCGCCTCGGTAATCAGCGAAATCGCCGGCCCGTAGCCGCGCAGGCTGCGCTCGGACAGCCGCGCATTGGCGATGAAGATCGGAATGCGCCGATCCCGGCATTCAAAGTACAGATTCGGCCAGATCTCGGTTTCCATCACCACGGCGATGCGCGGCTTTACCCGCGCGAAGAAGCGCCGGATCGCGGCGGGCAGGTCGTAGGGCAGGTAGACGTGAAACACGCGGTCGCCGAACTGCTTGAGCACGCGATCCGAGCCGGTGGGCGTGATCGTGGTGACCACCATCGGTGTTTCCGGGTGGCGCCGCATCAGCTCCTGGATCAAAGGGATGGCGGCGTTGAACTCGCCCACCGATACCGCGTGCACCCAGATCGAGGACTCGAAGCCCGGATCGCGAAACCAGCCGAAGCGTTCCAGCCAGCGCGCGTAGTAGCCGCGATTGCGCAGCCCGCGAAACGCCAGGCGATACAGGATCACCGGCATCGCCAGGTACATCAGCACGGTGTACAGGGTGCGCAAATGGCGCCGCATGAGGGATCCGCATCAGCCGATCCGCAAGTATCGCGCAGGCGGCGCAGTGGTACGAGGTGCGCCGGCGCTATGGGATGATCGGCGCCCGCCGTCCGCCCCGCTGTCGCCATGCGTGCCGTCAAAACCGCCGCCCGAGCTCTGTGGCATCCCTATTGCTGGCCCGGTTGGCTGGCAGTGGCCATCCTGTGGCTGTACGCGCGCCTGCCGCATCGGCTGGCGCTGGCCATCGGCGCGGCCATCGGGCCACTGGTACTGGCCTTGCTGCCACGGCGGCGGCGCGTGATCGCGCACAATCTGGCGCTCTGTTTCCCCGAGTGGACGGATGCCGAGCGCGACCGGGTGGCGCGCCTGAATCGACGCGAATCGGGGCGCATGCTGGCCGCCTTTGCCTGGGGCTGGTTCGGTGCGCAGCGGCGCGTGGCGCGCATACCGGTGCAGATCGAGGGGCTCGAACACATCGAGGCGGCGCGCGCGGCCGGGCGCGGCGTGCTGCTGGTCGGCGCCCATTTCAGTCATCTGGAACTGGCCGGACGGCTGCTGACCCAGGTGGTCCCGCTGGCCGGCATGTACCGCGAGCACCACGATCCCGCCTTCGAATGGGCGGTCAAGCGCGCGCGGCTGCGCTATGCGGACCAGATGTTCCGCCGCGACGAGTTGCGCGCCGTGTTGCGTTATCTGAAGAGCGGCGGGGTGCTCTGGTACGCGCCCGATCAGGAGTACCGCCGCGGCGAACGCCTGTTCGTCCCCTTCTTCGGGGTGCCGGCGTCCACCATCAGCGCCACCCACCAGATGGCGCGGCTCTCGGGCGCTGCAGTGATCGGCTTCGCGCACCAGCGTCTGGCCGACGGCAGCTACCGGCTGCAGCTGTCGCCGCCGCTGGCCGACTTTCCGACCGCAGACGCCGTGGCCGACACCGCGCGCGTCAACCGGGAGCTGGAGGCCATCATCCGCCGGGCGCCCGAGCAGTATCTCTGGCTGCACGAGCGCTTCAAGACGCGGCCGCCGAGCTGAGGCGCGCTCAGACCTGATTGCGGCGTGTCGTCAGCGCGGCCAACGCCAGCAGCGCCAGCAGCATCAGCAGTAGGCTTGCCGGACCCAGTGTGGGGACCGGGTCGGCGTACTGCAGCACGCGCATCGTGTAGGTGGCGCTGCCGCTGAAGCCGGAGGCCTCGGTGATCGTCAGCGTGAAGGTGTAACTGCCCGGGGTGTTCGGCGTGCCGCTGAGCAGTCCGCTCTGACTCAGCGTCAATCCGGCCGGCAGGCTGCCGGCGCTCAGCGCATAGCGGTAGGGCGCCGCGCCGCCGCTGCCGCTGAGTTGCTGCGCAAAGGGCGCGCCCTGGGACAGGTGCGTGGGCAGCGGGGTGGTGAGGCTGATGAGCGGTGGCGCCATGACCAGCGTGTAGGCCTGGGTGACGCTCGCGGCGGTGCCGCCGGTACTGTCATTGGCACGCACACTGAAGGCAAAACTGCCGGCGACGGTGGCTGTGCCGCTCAGCGCGCCGGCGCTGCTCAGGCTCAGGCCAGCCGGGAGCGTCCCGGCGCTGAGCGCGTAGGTGTAAGGCGCAATGCCGCCGCTGGCGACCAGCGTCTGGCTGTACGGCGTTCCACCGATGCCGTCCGGCAGGCTGGTCGGCTGCAGGCTCAACGTTGGCACGGCCACGCCCAGCGTGTACGACTGGCTGCCGGAGGGTCCGTGGGCGTCGGTGGCCGTGATCGTGACACCGTAGCTGCCGCTGGCGCTCGGGGTCCCGCTCAGCAAACCGCTTGGGCTCAGCGTCAAGCCAGGCGGCAGCGCGCCCGCGGTCAGCGCATAGCCGTAAGGCGCGGCGCCGCCGCTGGCACTGAGCGTCTGGCTGTAGGCTTGGCCGGCGTTGGCGCCGGGCAGTGTGGTCGGCGCCAGCACGATGCTCGGCGCCGGCACGCGCAGCGTGTAGTTCTGCGAGATGGCAAAGGGCGCGCCGGTGCCGGTCAGCGTGGTGTCGGTGGCGGTCAGCGTGATCGGGTAATCGCCCGGCGTGGTCGGCGTACCGGTGAGCGTGTGGCCGCTGAAGCTGAGCCCGGTCGGCAGCGCGCCGCTGAGGGTGTAGGCGTAGGGCCCCGGACTGCCGCTGGCGGCGAAGGATTGCGTGTAGGCACTCGCATACGGCGCCGTCAGCGTGCCTGCCGCGGGCGTCAGTGCCAGCGTCGGTGCCGCGGCGACCAGCGTGTACTCGCGCGTGCCGCTCTGGCCGTGAATATCCGTGGCGGTCACGGTCAGATTGCCGCTGCCCACGGCGGTAGGCGTCCCGCTCAACAGGCCGCTCGGGCTCAGCGTCATGCCGGCTGGCAGCGCGCCGGCGGTCAGCGCATAGTCATAAGGCGCGGCGCCGCCGCTGGCGCTGAGCGCCTGGCTGTAGGCCTGTCCGGCGCTGGCGCCGAGCAGGGTGGTCGGCGCCAGCACGATGCTCGGCGCCGGCACGCGCAGCGTGTAGTTCTGCGAGATGGCAAAGGGCGCGCCGGTGCCGGTCAGCGTGGTGTCGGTGGCGGTCAGTGTGATCGGGTAATCGCCCGGCGTGATCGGGGTGCCCGTCAGCGTGTTGCCGCTGAAGCTGAGCCCGGTCGGCAGCGCGCCGCTGAGGGTGTAGGCAAAAGGCCCCGGACTGCCGCTGGCGGCGAAGGATTGCGTGTAGGCGCTGGCATAGGGCGCCGTCAGCGTGCCTGCTGCGGGCGCCAGGGCCAGCGTGGGCGCGGCGACGACCAGCGTGTAAGCCTGCTCGCCGCGTTCGCCGTTGGCGTCGGTGGCGGTGATGGTGAGGTGGAAGCTGCCCGCCTGCGTGGGGGTTCCGGCGAGCACGTCGCCGGTCAGCGTGAGTCCGGTCGGCAGCGTGCCGGCGGTTAGCGCAAAGCCGTAGGGCGCGACGCCGCCGCTGGCGCTGAGCGTCTGGCTGTAGGCCTGCCCGGCGCTGGCGCTGGGCAGCGCCGTCGGCGAGACCGACACCGGCACGGCGACGTGGATGGTGTAGACCTGCGTGATCGAGTAGGGCGCGCCGACGCCGATCACATCGAGGTCGGTCGCGGTCACGCCCACGGTGTAGCTGCCCGGGATGGTTGGTGTGCCGCTGATCAAGTTGCCGCTGACGCTGACGCTGAGGCCAGGCGGCAGCACGCCGGTCTGGATATAGCTGAAGCGATTGGAGCCGCCCGTCGCACTGAAGGTCTGCGAGTACGGTGCCCCCAACGGCGCGTTGAGCGTGCCGGGGGACGGGCTCAAGCTCAGTGTCGGCGCCGGCACCGAGTAGGCATAGCCGCGGATGCCGGTCTGGCCGAAGAAATCGGTCGCCGTGACCGTGAAGTTGTAAGTGCCCACCTGCAGCGTGGTGCCGGACATGGCGCCGCTGCTGGCCAGACTAAGGCCCGTTGGCAGGCTGCCGGCGGTGATCGCATAGCCATAGCTCGGCGCTCCGCCGTCGGCGCGCAGCACCTGGCTGTAGATCGCGCCGAGGGCCGGATCGGGCAGCGTCGATGGAGTGATGGTGATCACCGGCGCAGCCACATTGAGCGTGTAGCTCTGCGCTACGGTGAACGGCCCGCCGGGGTTGGTGTTGCCCTCGTCGGTGGCGGTGATGGTGATGGGATAGGCGCCGGGCACGGTTGGGACGCCGCTCAGCGTTCCGGCGCTTGCATTGAAGCCAATGCCCTGCGGCAGCATGCCGCTCAGCGCATAGCGATAGGGGCCGATGCCGCCACTGGCGCTGAAGGTCTGGTTGAAGGCCGCGATGTACGGCGCATCGAGCGTGCCCGGAGGCGGCGTCATGCTGAGTGCCGTTCCCGCCACCGTGCGCGCGTGGGCCTGCGCAGCCTGGGCGGCAAGGACAGTCAGACTCAGGCCTAGCAGCCAGGCCACCAGGAGCAGTCGGTTGCAGTGGACGATGCGCAATGTTGGATTGCCTTGGCGTCAGCGCTCATTCGGCAGACTATCAGCTGTCCTGGCTTGCCACGACGCCACGTCGCAGCTTCGTCAGCGCGCCGGCCTGCGGCCTGCCGCTTGGCAGGCCTGCCCGAGTCGCGGGCAGCCCGGGCCCGGTGTCGTTTCAGACCGCGGGATCGCGCCGGTACAGCTCGGGCATGGATTGCCGCAGTTCATCGGGCGGCCGGTAGATCGGCCGCCCGTGCACATAGCGCAACACGGTCTCGGCGTGACGCGGGTGTTGCCAGTAGGTGGGGTGCATCGCCGGTGCCGTGCACTCGGAGACTTCGGCGCAGGCGCCGCAGCAGGACCACACCCAGGCGCCCCGATTGCAGTAGGCATGCCGGAGCTGGCCGCACTGGCAATCGTCCTCGTGAAACGCCCATCGTCCGGCGTGCCGCATTTCTGACCCTCGGCCTCCAGTGGGGGCGGACCCGCAGCGCCCGCCGCCCTTTTCCTTTTTCGCTTTCCCCTTTTCCCTCAGTGGCTATGCGGCCCGGACTTGGGGCAGTGGCAGGCGCCGGTGGGGCCGTACTGGATGCCGAAGCTGCGGCCCTCGCGGTGGCGCTGCCAGTAGAACACGGGGGCGGGGGTGGACAGGCCGCCGATCTCGGCCATATCG
>JAXMHB010000029.1:0-31079 GCA_046346965.1 Lysobacterales bacterium | reverse complement strand
CCTAGGCCGTTTCCCCGGCGCCCGCTGCTATGCCACAGTGCGCGCCCCACCCTCGCCTGGACTACCGATGACGCTGCCATCGATCGCGGAGCTCTGGGCTATGCCTGACGCCAGCAGTCGCAATTGCCTCGAACGCTGTCTGGCGGCGATCGACGATGCGGACGGCGAAGGCCAGCGGACTTTTCTGGCCGTGCACAGACAGGCGGCGCGGGCGCAGGCGGATCGGGTGGATGCGCTGCGGCGCGCCGGGGCGACGCTGCCGCCACTGGCGGGCATCCCGGTGTCGATCAAGGATCTGTACGACGAGGCCGGCGTGGTCACGCTGGCGGCGTCGCGGGTGCGCGTGGGCGCGGCGGCGGCGACGCAGGATTCCACCGTCGTCGCGCGCTTGCGTGCGGCCGGACTGGTGATCGTCGGGCGCACCAACATGACCGAGTTTGCCTACTCGGGCCTCGGCCTCAATCCGCACTACGGCACACCGCGCAATGCCTACCAGCGCGCCGCTGAGCGCATTCCGGGTGGCTCCTCCTCGGGCGCGGCGATCTCGGTGAGTGACGGCATGGCCTGCGGCGCCATCGGCACCGACACCGGGGGCTCGGTGCGCATCCCGGCGGCGCTGAACGGGCTGTGTGGCTTCAAGCCGACCGCGCGCCGGGTTCCGATGGAGGGCGTGCTGCCGCTCTCGCTGTCGGCCGATTCGGCCGGGCCGATCGCGCGCACGGTGGCCGATTGCGCGCTGCTCGATGCCGTGATGGCGGACGAGGCCATTGCAGTGCCGGCGCCGCTACCGCTGCGCGGCATGCGACTGGCGCTGCCGACGACGCTGGTGCAGGACGATCTGTCCGCCGCGGTCGCGCGCGCCTACGCGACCGCCCTGACGCGGCTGTCGGCGGCCGGCGCCCAGCTGATCGAGACGCCGATGCCGGCCTTCGCGCGCGTCGCCGAGATCAATCCGCGCGGTGCGATCAGCGCCGCCGAATCCTATTGGTTTCATCGCCACACGCTGGCCACCCGCGCCGCGGACTACGATCCGCGCGTGCTGGCGCGCATCCGTCCCGGCGCGCAGATCAGTGCCGCCGACTACATCGAACATCTGCAGCAGCGGCGCCGGTACATCGCCGAGGTCGCTGCCGCCTGTGCCGGCTTTGACGCGCTGCTGATGCCGTGCACGCCGGACACGGCGCCCACCATCGCCGAGGTCAGCGCCGATGACGAGGCTTACTTCCGCTGGAATTCGCGCATGCTGCGCAATCCCTCGCTGGTCAATCTGTATGACGGCTGCGCGCTCACGCTGCCCTGCCACGCACCGGGCGAGGCGCCCGTCGGCCTGATGCTCGCGGCCACAGCCGGCGCCGACCAGCGCCTGCTGCGCATCGGTCTGGCTGTCGAGGCGGCGCTGGTTGCGCCAGCGTAGCGCTTGCCCAGCATGGATGCATGGGGGAAAGGCGGGGCGGGGGTCAGGGGGCGGGGGACCAACACTGCCGCGCTTCCGTGCACTGTCGCAGGAACCCGTTTGCCGTCCGAGTAAGCGCGCCAGGGGCGAGACATGGACTCTGAACCAGTCTCCCTCCGCGCGCGCCGTCGCGCTGCACATGGTACTGGCGAAATCGCCGCGCCAGTGCCGTAGGGCGGGTCCCTTGCCCCCCGCCCCGCTGTTACACCGGCACACCCGTGCTCGCAAAGCGCGTCCGCAAGCATCGCTAGGCCGCGCCGGCAGCGACCTCCACGCGATTGCGCCCGGCGTGTTTGGCGCGATACAGCGCCGCGTCGGCGCGCCGGACGGCGCCCTGCCAGTCCTGGTCACGGATCTCGGCGATGCCGAAGCTGGCGCTCACTGTCAGCGTCTGCGCGACATCGCTGAGATCGATCGCCGCGATGCGCTGTCGCAATGTGTCGGCCAGCGCGGCACTGCGCTCCCGATCGTGCGCCGGCATCAGGGCCAGGAACTCCTCGCCACCGATGCGACCGATCAATCCGCGGTCCACATGCTGCCGCAGGCTGGCGGCGACTCGCTTCAGGACCACATCGCCCGCTTCGTGCCCGTAGCGGTCGTTGATCTGTTTGAAGTGATCGATGTCGAGCGCGATCACGCCAATCGGCTGCGTGCCGCGCGCCAGTTGATCGCGCACATAGGCCAACGTGGCGCGACGATTGGGCAGCGCCGTGAGTTCGTCGGTCGTGGCGATCTGGCGCAGGCGCCGCGCGTGCCGCAGCTGCAGCAGCAGCAGTGCGACCAGCGCGGTCAGCGCCAGCAGCACGGCGGCAATCACGCCGCTCTGCAGCGCGCGGATGCGCTCGGCGTCGCGCAGCGCGGCGCTGCGCAGCGCGTTCTCGCTGGCCAGCCGGCGGTTCTCCTGCTCGGTGCGATCGGTGTCGAACTCGACGCGCAGGCGGGCGGTTTGCTCGGCGCGCCAGGCCTGGTGCAGCGCTTCTTTCAACTGCAACTGGCGCTCGCGCGCCGCCAGCGCCTCGGCCGGGCGACCGAGCGCACTCAGCGCCTGCGCGCGCTCATCGGCGATCTTCTCCAGGAAGGGGCGTTCCTCGTGCGGCTCGAACCAGGCCTGCGCCTGATCCAGCAGCGGCAACGATTCCTGCGGCCGCCCCAGCAGACGCAGCGCCGCCGCGCGTGTGAGCGCCAGCGCGGCCTGCATCTCCGGACCGGCCGCGGCGGGCAGCCGCGCCGCCTCGTCGAGTTGCGCCAGTGCCTCGCCGGGGCGGCCCAGCTTGAGCAGGCTGATCGCCATCGAGCGCAGCGTGTCGGGAACGTCCTCGGCGATATCCGCCTCGCGCTGCACGGCCAGCGCCTCGCGATAGTGCGCCAAGGCCTGCTCGGGCTGGCCCAGTTTGTCGTGGCTGACGCCGAGGTTGTACAGCGCCGTCGCTTCGTTCTGGCGGTGGCCGCTGCTGCGGGCGATGTCCAGCGTCTGCCTGTAGTACTCGATGGCGCGCGCGTGCTCGCCCACCGAACCATAGAGATTGGCGATCGCAGTCAGCGTGTAAGTACGCTGCTCGAGGTCACCCAGCTGATCGGCGGCATCAAAGGCGGCTTTCAGATCGCTCATCGCCTGGCCCCAGGCGCCGCGCTGATAGTGCAGCTCGCCGCGCAGAGCCAGGGCGCGCGACAGCAGTTTCAGATCGTGCGCGGCCAGGGCGGCGTCGACGCCGGCGTCGAAGGCGCTCAGCGCACGCGCCGGTTGATCCAACCGCTGCCAAGCGTAGCCGCCGCACACCGAGAGCTGCGCCCAGTCGAGCTCGCGCCCCAAGGTACTGGCATGGGGCGCGAACTGTTCGACCAGTGCAATGGCCGCCTGCGGCTGCGTGTGCGTGATCAGCCAGCATTTGCCCGCCAGCGCGCGCAGCCAGAGCTGCGGCTGGCGCTCCGGCCCCAGCTGCGCCAACGCCTGATCGTAGCGTTCCAGCGCGGCCTCGGTGGGCAAGGCGCCGGCCTGATCGATCAGCTGAGCCGGGTCCTCGGCCGCAAGGGCGCAGGTGCTGAGCAGCAGAGCGGCGAGCAGGCGCATGGCGGTCTCCGGTCAACTGGCCCTGGATTATGCCGACTGCCGCTGATCCCAGCCGACAGTCGGCCATGATCGGCTCGGCGCCTGTGCGGCACGCCGGTCTCGGCGATGTCCGCTTCCAACGGCAAGCGCGTTTTCCCAGTGCACGTCCGTTTCTGGAAGACCCGCCGATGATTCGCCCGATGGTACTGTGCGCCTGCTTGCTCGTTGCGGGACCTGCCGCTGCCGACACCTACTGCGTGGCGACGCCGGCACAGTTCCTGTCCGCCGTCAGCAACGCGAATGCGAGCCCGGAGGACAGCTTCATCAATGTTGTTACCGGGGTGTACGACTTCAACGCGCCCACCGGTGCCGCCGCGATCCAGATCAGCGGCAACAGCTCGCTGACGATAGCCGGTGGCTTTCAGCCAGGCTGCCCGGCGGGCGTCACCGTCAACCCGGAGCAGACCCTGTTGCGGGTCGCCAACACCGGGCAGCTGATGCAGATCAGCTTTCTGGCGGGCAGCAGCAACAACGTCACGCTGACGCGACTGGGCTTCCGGCAAGGACAGGCGAGCACATCCACGACCGCCGGCTGCATCACCGCCGAAGGCGATGTCGGCGCCAGCGGCCGCCTGGCACTGATCTACACCGCCTTCCGCCTGTGTTCGTCCACCTCGACCACCAGTGCCTTGCGCGTGCTCGGCCGCGGGCTCGACCTCGACCTGCGCAACTCGGTGTTCGCCGACAACGCCTCGCAGGGCGGCGTGATTGCGCTGGCCATGCAGTCCGACTCGGTGTTTCACCTGACCAACAACACCATCGCCTTCAATCCGCGCACCAACAGCGTGGTCACCGGCCCGGCCGGTATCCAAATGAACATGCTCGGCACCAGCGCCTTCTTGTGGATGATCAACAACGTGGTGTACGGCAACGGCAGCGGTACCGACACCGATGTGCTGTTCAACAGCGACATCGTCGGCGTGGCCAATCACAACATCATCGGGCGTCGCAATCCGTTCCCGGCCTCGCTCGCCGAATCCAGCAACAGCAATCTCAACCCCCTGCTGGCCTCCAGCGTGGACCTGCGTCCGCGCGCCAACTCGCCCTTGCGCAACGCCGGCAACAACGCCGCGCCGATCGGGCTGCCGACCATCGACCTGGACGGCTCGCCGCGGCCGCAAGGCGGGCGCTACGACATCGGCGCCTATGAGTTTGGCGAGTTGTACTCGGACGGTTTCGAGGACTGAGGCCTGCCGCTCAGGGCTGTTTTGCGCTCGCTTGATCGTAGATGAATGCTGCATTGGTACCGCCACCTTGGCCCACGGCAATGGCGATGTTGAGGTGCGCCATCGCCTCCAGAAAGCGCGCATGCGCCAGGGCACCGACGCGCTGCGTGGCGAAACCCAGGTCCGACGCCAATGCAGCCACCAGATCGGCAGCGCTGGTGTCATCGCTGGCCACGAAGACCGTAATGCGGGAGCCCCCGGCTCGCAGCTGCCCGTGCGGGTTCATCACATCGGCAAAGACGGTATTGAACGCCTTGACGACGCGAGCCGCCGGCAGCAGCGCCGCGATCTGTTGCGCGGCGCTGTCATGTGCACCCAGCAGCAGCGGTGACCAGTCTGCCTGCAGCGGATTCGTCGCATCGACGACGGTCTTGCCGGCCAGCACAGCATTCAGCGCCGGCAGCGCCTCGGCGCACGCCGTAAATGGGATAGCGATGATGACCAGATCCGCTTGCGCACACGCGGCCGCCATGGGCAGCACCGGAACGCCGTCCTCGCGCTGGGCAGCGTTCCGCTGCCCGATACACACGCTGTGGCCAGCACTACGAGCCAGCTGCGCCAGCGCGCTACCGACCTGACCGCCACCCAGAATGCCAATGTTCATGCCTGCACCTTGAGCGCAACGAAGGAGCGCCGGATACTTCGCGCTGGAGTTGCCTGACGCAATCAGGTACCTCGGAGTAACTGGTCTGCATGTTACTCGGCTGACCCTACACCCCCGGCGTGCGGCCTTCGGAGTCCAGACCTGTCATGGCCATGCAGCGACCCTTCGTTTCCGTCATCGGGCCGGATCTCGCCGGGGCCAGTCCGGATCCCTATCTGGCCGCGTGCCCGAGTCGGGCTTTGCTGGCGCGCGTCGGTGAAAAATGGGCCACACTGGCGCTGGCCGAGCTCGCCGCTGGTCCTCGCCGGTTTGCCGAGTTGATGCGGCGCCTGCAGGGCGTATCGCAGAAGATGCTCACGCAGACCTTGCGGAACCTGGAGCGCGACGGGCTGATTTCGCGCACGCTGGTGTGCGATCGACCGATCCAGGTCCGCTATGCGTTGACCGACCGCGGCCAGTCACTGGCGCCTGTACTGAATGCGCTGACGGCCTGGGCGCGGACGCACTACCTGGACGTGCGTCGCAGCCAGCAGGACTACGACGCCACGCCCAGCGCGGCCGGCACAGACGCCTGAGCGGCAAGTCGTTCGCGAGAAAGGGCCAAGCGCGCCTCAGCCGCTGTCGCGGTCGACCCGGCGCACGCGCGTGCGGTAGGCATCGACGTTGTTGCCGGAGATGCTGGTCTGCTGGGTGCCCTTGATCTCGCTGACCTTCTGATCGGAGGCCTCGACCGGCTGCGCGTTCACCGCGGTTTCGTGCTCGAAGGCATGCGATTTGTCGGTGTTGCGATAGTGCCGGTACAGGCCCCAGTACAGTCCGGTGGCGGCGGCGGGGCCGGCGGCGAGCAGCAGCAGGATGCCATTCTCGTCGCTCATGTCTGACTCCCGATGATCCACAGCGCCAGCGATTCGACCACCGTGCCCACGGTCAGCGCCGCAGTGATCAGCTTCCATTGCTGCACCGGCACGCTGCCCATCGTTTCGCCGGTGCGGCCGTTCACCGCGATGTAGTGCAGCATGCCGCCGTTCTTGCCCGGCTGGTGGTAGGAGTACAACCACACCGGCAGGTACATCGACACCCAGCGCGTGCCGTGCACGGCCAGGCCCTCCTGCTCCCAGCGCACGCCGCGATCGTAGCGCCGCACCGAGTCACGCACCTGGGCGCGGGCGATCGACAGCAGCTGATCCTCCAGCCGCGGGCGCAGGTGCTCGATGTCGCGGTCGCGCTTCTCCGAGCTGTAACCCGACAGATAGGAGGCGTTCCACTTGACCGCGTTCTTGGTGTCGAAGGGCAGGATGGTGTTGATGATGTTGTTGGTATTGGCGCGGGTATCGAGGTTGCCGCGCTCGGCGGAGGATTCCAGCGTCAGATCGTCAACGGTGAAGCTGAGACCGCGCTCGACCTGGTAGACGTCGGCGTCGTAGTAGGTCTTCTCGTTCTTGCCGCTGCCGCGCTTGTAGCGGCGGGTTTCGATCTCGCCTTGTCCCGACACCCAGGCGCTGACGCGGCCGTCGACGATCATGTACGGCAGATAGACGCCAACCACGTTCTCCGGCGTGAACTGTTCTTTGAAGGCCTTCAGCGCGAACAGCTTGCGCTTGTCGACGAACTGGCGGATGCGCGCCACGGCGTCGTCTTTCTTGATGCGGAAGGGCAGTACCGCATCCGGGACGGCGCCGTTGGCCACCTGCTCGTTGACGCCGAAGACGTGCCTGCACCAGTGACAGCGCGCGGTCATCGCGTTCTCGGTGTTGATCGTCACTTCGGCGCCGCAGCCGGTGCATTTGAAGCTGATCAGACTGCTGCTGTCGGCGGCGATGTCGCGTGCGCCGGAGGCGACCACGGTGCCGGTCAGCTCATCGAGACCTTCGCCCAGCCCGAAGGCCTCCTCCACCCGCGTGCCCTGCCACTCGTTGCGGCAGTACAGGCAGATCAGCAGATCGCTGCCGGGCTTCTGGCGGATATCGGTGGCGCCGCACTTGGGGCACTGATTGGCGCCGTCTTTGAGCTCCGCCGCCGAGGTATCGAGCGCCACCGGATCCGGCGCCTCCAGCTCGTCCCGGATCGGCTTGGGCAGCTGGCTGGGATCGAGGGGCAGGCTGCCCGCTGGCGGCGGCACGTCCTGCGGTGAACCCGGACCGCGCGGTGGCGGCGGCGGCGTGGCATTGGCCATGGCGGGCGCTCCTGGCGGCTTACAAACCGAGCGCCTTGGCTTTCAGCGCGTCGTAGTCGGTCTGCGTGATCAGGCCGAGGTCGAGCATCTCCTTGGCCTTCTTCAGCTTGGCGATCGGATCGTCGGCCGCGGGCGCCGCAGGTTGCTGCAGCTGCCCGGCACCGAACATGCCGGTGGCCATGCCCACGCCCACCAATCCCGCCGCGCCGCCGTTCTCGCCGGCGGCCTGAATGCCGGCGGCGACGCTGGCCTGCAGATTGGAATTGCCGCGCGCTCCCGACAGCGCATCGGCGCGCTGCACGGTCTTCAACAGCTCGCGCGTGTTGGCGTCGTACTCGATCGAGACGATCGCCGACTTGACGATGACCAGACCGCGCTCGGACTTCCACTGGTAGCCGCTTTCCACTGCCTCCGACAGGCTGCGCGCGAAGCCGAGCGAGTCCTGCTGCAGCCGGGTGATGCGATTGCCCTTGGACGGATCGTTGGTGTAGCGGCTGAAGGCGGGCGCCAGCGAGCTGACCACTTCGTTGAACAACTGCGCGGCGGCGGCGTTGTCGATGTCGGTGAAGTCGAACACCTTGCCGGGCTGCAGATAGGCGGCCGGCACGTAGTTCTTGACGAACAGGATCGGGTCGACGATGCGCAGCGTGTAGGACCCGCGCGTGACCGCGCCGACCTGGGTGTTGAGGAAGGCGTCGTCCCAATAGATCTCCGACTGCGTGCCGAAGCGGTTGTCCGGCAGCTCCTTCAGCGAGACAAAAAAGGCGGCCTGCTGCGAGCCCGGCTGGCCGCCGAACTTGAAGCGCTCCCAGCTGGTGACGATCAGCGAGTCGACGATGCCGTCGCCGGCGAAGATCGACTTCGAGTTGGGATCGTCCGAGCGCCATTCGTAGGCGCCGGCCTCGGCCACGAAGCCGGTGAGCGCGCCGTCCTGGAACAGCAGCAGGCCGTAGCCCTCGGGCACGACGATCTTCGAGCCATTGCTGATGATGTTGCTCGATCCACGCGTGTTGGAGCCGCGACCCGCGTTGCTGCCGCGCGGCACCGCAGCGAACAGCGCCGCCGTCGCCGGCAGCCCGTCCGGCACCGTCAGGAAATCCTTCCACTGGTCGGCCAAGGTACCGCCGATCGCCCCCACCGCTGCTTGAATCAGACCCATGGACTGCTCCTGTGCTGGTTGGGCGGGACCGACCCGACCCGTCGCCGAGGACTATACAACCGGCGGACCGCCGCACGGGCCTGCGTCCGGTGGTCGGATCTGCCCCTGAGGCTGGCGCGCCGATGCCTGGAAGGGCGCTGCGCGCTGGTGCAGTCTTGCGGCCTCGTCCTGCTGAGGAGCCAATCCATGTCCGAGTCTCTGCCGATCGCGCTGGTGGCGGCGCAGGTGCCGGCGCGCGCGCGCAAGTCGATCTATCCCGAGCCTTTTGCCAGCCGCATGCAGGGGCGCGAGAAGCGCGTGCTCGGCGATCTGTTCGGCCTGCAGAATTTTGGCGTCAACCTGACCCGCATCGAGCCCGGTGGCTGCTCGGCGCTGCGCCACGCGCATGCCCGGCAGGACGAGTTCATCTACGTGCTGGAGGGCCATCCGACGCTGCTGACCAACGCCGGCGCGACCGCTCTGGCGCCGGGCATGTGCGCCGGCTTCCGCGCCGGCAGCGGCGATGCGCATCAGTTGATCAACGAAAGCGATCAGGTGGCGGTGTATCTGGAAATTGGTGACCGCACGCCGGGCGATCAGGTCAGCTATCCGGATGACGATCTGCGCGCGGAAGCGGTGGATGGCGCCTGGGTGTTCACCCACAAGGACGGCAGCCCCTACCGCTGATCATCCGGGCAGCTCGCGCCCGCCGCCGCTGACCTCCAGCGTGCTGAGGCCCTGGCCCAGCCGGCGCACGCGGATCTGCGTGCCGATGCGCTCGTGCATCTCCTGCACATGGCTGATCACGCCGACGCGCCGACCCAGCGACTGCAGGCCGTCGAGCGCATCCAGCGCCAGATCCAGCGAGCGCGGGTCGAGCGAGCCGAAGCCCTCGTCGATGAACAGCGATTCGATCCGCAGCTGACGGCTGGACAGCGAGGCCAGTCCGAGCGCCAGCGCCAGCGCGACCAGGAAGCTCTCGCCACCGGACAGCGAGTGCACGCTGCGCTGCTCGTGGCCCATCTCGGTGTCGATCACCAGCAGACCGAGCTCGCTGCCGCCGCGGCTCAGCCGGTAGCGGCGTGCGAAGGACTGCAGATGGTGGTTGGCGTAGGCGATCAGCTGATCGAGATGCCAGGCCTGCGCCAGCTCGCGGAAGGCGGCGCCGTCGGCCGAGCCGATCAGATCGGCGATCGCCGACCAGCGCGCGTACTCGGCGCGCGCTGCCTCCAGGCTCAGCCCAAGGCGCGCCAGACGGGCGCGGGTGTGCTCGTCCTGCAGGCGCTCGGCGCGCCGCGCATCAAGCGTGGCCTGGGTCTGCGCCAGCGCCTCGGCGACGGCTGCCAGCGCCTCGGGCAGGCCGTCGGGATCGGCCTCCGGCGGGCGCGTCTGCGCGTGCTGCTGCAGGCGGGCGCTGCGCTCGTCGAGCACGACGCGCGCATCGCGCAGAGCGCGCAGACGCTCGTCCTGGGCCTGCTGCGCCGCCTGGATCGCCGCCGCCGGCACCGCCGCCAGTCGATCGCGGGTGGCGACATTGATGTGCGGATGTGCGGCCGACCACTCGTCCAGCACGGCGAGCAGCTCGGCGCGCTCGCGCTCGAGCGCGTCCACCCGCGCCTGACACGCGCTGCTGCGGACGCGCAAGGCGGCGAGTTCAGCGGTGCTCGCGCTGAGCGCGCCCTCGCAGGCCTCCAGCGCTGCGCGCGCCTGCGCCACCGCCTCGCCCAGCGCCTCGCGCCAGCGCTGGCTGTCGGGCCACTGGCCCAGCAGTGCGCGCAGCTCGTCGGCGAGGGCGTCGAGCGCCGTGGTCAGCGCGGCCTGCTGCTGGCTCACCCGCTCCAGCAGGGCCCGATCGCGGGCGAGCGCTTGTTCGATCTCGGCAGCGGCCGTGCGCAGCGTCGCCAACTGCTGCTGCAGCGATTGCTGCTGCCTCAGTTGCTGCGCCAGTTGCGCCAGTGCCTGGGCCAGTTCGTTCTCGGTGCGCAGCGGATCGGCCAAGGCGCGCGCCGCCCAATCGGCCGGCAACAGCGCCTGCAGCTGCGCGCGATGCTGCGTCCATTGCTGGCGCAGGTGTTCGTGCTGCAACTGCTGGCGCGCCAGCGCGGCCTCGGCCTGCGCCTGCTCCAGCGCGGCCTGATGCGCTTGCTGGCGTGCGCGCTGCAGCGCCTGATCGGCCTGCTGCTCGACCTGCTGCAGCTGGTCCCATTCGCGCTGGCGTTGCTGCAGCGAGCGCAGAGCCTGCTGCAGCGCATCGAGTTCCGCGGCGAGTGCCTGCAGCTGCGCCGGCAGTTCGGCGGCGCGCGCGGCGTCCACGTCCAGTGTCTGCGCCTGCTCCGCGGCCTGCACCGCCGCGTCGCGCGCCTGAGCCAGGGAGCGCGAGTGCAGCGCGTGCTCGGCGCCCAGCGCGGCGAGGCGCTGACGACCCGCGCCAGCGGCCTGATCGGCCGCGCGCCAGGCCTGTTCGGCCTCGCTCAGCGCGGTCTCGTCGTGGCGCTGCAAGGCGCTCAGCAGATCGGCATGGGCGCGATAGGGATGCTCCAGACTGCCGCAGACCACGCAGGGCTCGTCCGGGCGCAGCGCGGCACGCAGCGCAGCGACATCCGCCGAGCGCGCCAGCCGCTGACGCTCGATCAGATGACGGGTGTCCTCCAGCCGCCCGGTGCAGCGCAGCAGCGCAGCGTCCAGCGCCGCCTGCGCGCTGTGCGCCTCGTTCAATGCGTCGACGCTCGCGTTGAGCGTCTGCTCGGCATGCCGCAGGGCGGCGTCGGCCTGGGTGTGCGCCTGCCAGGCGCTGAGCGCGCCTTGTGCGAGCTGCCGCTGTTGCGACAGCGCCTGCTCGCGCTGCAGTGCGGCGCGGTGCTCGGCCTGCGGATCGGTCATCGCCATGCGCGCGGCGCGCGCCTGCTGCAGCGTCTGCTCGGCCGATTGCTGCGCTGTCTGCGCCTGCGTCAGTGCCTTGGCAGCGCGCGCCTGTGCCGCGGTGGCGCCCTCAAGTGCCAGCGCACTGCGCTCGCCCTCGGCGCGCAAGCTGGCATCGACGGCAAACTGCGCCTGCACGGCTGGGTAGATCGCGTTCAGCGCCAGCAGCGCTTGCGCCTGCGACAGCCGGGCTTCGATGCCCGCCAGCTCGCTGGCGACGCGCTGCTGCAGCACGCTGTCCTGCTGCAAACGCCCGCTGGCCGCTTCGATGCGCGCGGTCAGCGTCGTCTGCTCCTGTTGCAGCGCGGCGCGCTGGGTCTGCAGCTCCGCGCGCCGCAATTCCGCGGTCTGCGCCGACTGCAGCGCCGCATGGGCCGCGAGCGCCTGTGCTTCGGCGGCGGCCAGTTCTTGCTGCGCCTGCTCGCGCGCCGTGCGCGCCTGCGCCAGCGCCGCCTCTCCGTCCACCAGCGCCGCCAGTGCCGCGGTCACGTCGGCGTGCACGCGGGAATGTTCCTGCTGCACGCTCTGCAGGCGCCGGCAGCGCTCGCGCACGGGCGCCAGCGCTGCGTGCAGCAGCAGTTCGGCGGCATCGGCGGCGGCGGCGTCCACGGCCGCCTGCGCCTGCGTCCACAGCTGTTGTTGCTGCGCGCGGGCCCGCTCCAGTTGCGCGTGTTGCTGCAGCCAGGCCTCGCCGCGGCGTAGCGCCGCCTGCGTGTGCGCGTGCGCCTGCAGCGCGGCCTGCTGCGCTGCGATGTCCTGCTCCAGCGCGCTGCGCGCCGCAGCGCCAAGCGGCTGCAGTCCCTGCGCCTCCTGTTGCAGCGATTCCAGCGCGGCTTTGGCGCTGCTGCGGCGCTGCCAGGCGCGGATGCCGATGCGCGAATAGCGTGCGCTGTCGGTCAGCTTTTCCAGCAGTTCGGCGCGTTCGCGGTCGGGCGCCTTCAAGAAGGTGGCGAACTCGGCCTGCGCCAGCAGCACGGCGCGGGTGAACTGATCGAAGGACAGGCCGAGCGTCCGCTCGACCTGGGCACGGTGCTCGCGGATCTGCTGGGCGATCAACTGTCCTTGGCTGAGATTGCGGAAGGCCATCTCCACCGCCTGCAGACGGCCGTCGGGCCGCCCGCGTGCGCGGCGGACGCTCCAGCGCGAGCGGTATTGCAGGCCGTCCTGCCCGACGAAATCGACCTCCGCCCAGGCTTCGCCGGCACCGCGCCGCATCAGCGTGCGCGGATCGGAGGTGGCGATCTGCTCGCCTTCGACATCGGGCGTCTGCGCGTCGCGGCCAGGCACGGCGCGCAGCCGCGGGGTGTCGTTGTAGAGCGCCAGACAGAGCGCGTCGAGGATCGCGGTCTTGCCGGCGCCGGTAGGTCCGGTGATTGCAAACAGCCCGGCGCGCGCCAGCGGACCGCGATCGAACAGGATCTCGTGCGGGCCGGCCAGCGAGGCGATGTTGCGCAGGCGGATCGCCAGAATCTTCATCGCGCCGCCTCCTCCGCCTCCAGCACCAGCGTGGCGAAGTCGGCCAGCACGCTGGCCTCGGGTTCGCTGCCGTAGTGGCGCAACCAGGCACGCCGGAACAATTCGGCGGGCTCGACGGCTTCGAGGGCCGGAACCGCATCGGCGTAGCCCGGTTGGCGGGCAAAGCCGCGCTGAGTGTCGATCCAACGCACTGGCTGACCCTGCAGCAGCGCCTCGATGCGCTCGCGCAGATCGACCATCGGGGCATCCAGCAGCACGCGCACCTGCAGCCACGGCTGCGCCTCCGGCGCGCAGGCGGGCAGGCGCAGCGTCGACAGTTCCGCCAGCACCTGCGGCAGCGGCGCCGGCCCGGCGGCCGGAATGCGCAGCATCGGCACCGCCCTTGGTACCTCGATGCCGCGCACCACCGGCGCCTGACCCGCGACCAGATCCACGCACAGCACCTGATGGCGGTAGTCGACCTCGCTGAAGTTGAGCGGCAGCGGCGAGCCCGAGTAGCGGATGCAGGTGGGGCCCGCAATCGCCTGCGCCAGATGCAGATGGCCAAGCGCCACGTAGTCGACATCCGCCGGGAACAGGGCCGGCGAGACGCGCTCGCTGCCGCCCGCCACCAGTCGGCGCACGCTCTCGCTGTCGGCGCCGCCGTCGACGTAAGCATGGCTGACCAGGATCAGCGGCTGCTCCGGCGCGCGCCGCTGCCGCGCCGCCGCGATCAGTTCCGCATGCACGCTGGCGACCGCCTCGGCATAGTCCTCGTGGCCGAGGCCAGTGATCTCGGCCGGCCGCAGAAAGGGCAACGCCAGCACCAGTGCGCGCCCGTCCGCCACCGGCACGATCAGCCGATCGACCTCCAACCGGCCTTGCGCATCGCGCTCGACGTGCCCCAGCACATGCGCGCCGTAGCCTTCGAGCAAAGGCGCAGGCATCTCGATGCGGGCGCCGGAATCGTGGTTGCCGGCGATCAGCAGCAGCGTCAGCGCCGGCATGCGCTCGCGCGCACGGCGGATGAAGTCGTACAGCAGCCGCTGCGCCGCTACCGGCGGATTGATGCCGTCGTAGATGTCGCCAGCCACCAGCAGCAGATCGGCCCGCTCGGCCTCCAGCAGATCCAACAGCCAGTTCAAAAAGGCCGCATGCTCATGGCTGCGGTCCTGCTCATGCAGGGTCTGGCCCAGATGCCAGTCGGAGGTATGAATGAGGCGCATCGACGCACCATAGCGGCAGCCAGCGGCGTCGGGCTACGCCGTCCACCTGGCGGTGGCGCTGAAGTGCCTGGGGAAGCTCTTGCCAAACATGGGTGTAGCGGGACAAAAGCGGGGCGGGGGTCAGGGGGCGGGGGACCAGACATGCGGCGCGTGCGTCGCACTGTCGGGGTCCGAGTCCCGAGTTCCGACGCACTCATGTTTGGCAAGAGCTTCCCTGGTTTGCACGTTATGCTCCGGGCTCGCGCCGTTCGGGGGAAGGCCATGCGCAAGCGCCAAATGTCGCTGCATCCGTTGGTGATCGCCATCCAGCTGGCCTGCATCAGCGCGGCCAGCGCCGCCGACATCGAGGCGCAACTGGCGCCGGGCGATGGCTTTGTCGTCAACAGCAACAGCGGCAGCGTGGTGCGCCTGCGCGTCAACGACAACGGCAGCGTGCTGATCCCGGGTCTGCCGGCCAGCATCGTCGAAGAACAGTACCTGTGCTTCGATACCGCTACCGGCCAACTGGGCCGCTGCGCGGGTGCGGCGACGGGTGCCACCGGCGCCACCGGACCAGCCGGCGCGACCGGCGCACAAGGCCCGGCTGGCGTGACCGGCGCCACCGGGGCGGTCGGCGCGATAGGCCTGCAGGGCGCTACCGGCGCGACGGGTCTGGCAGGCCCCGCCGGTGCCACCGGTGCCACTGGCTTGGCGGGTGTCGCCGGTGCCACGGGCGCCACTGGCGCGGCTGGTTCGCAGGGCGCCACCGGCGCGACGGGCCTGGCAGGTCCGGCCGGCGCAACGGGTGCCCCCGGCTTGGCGGGTGTCGCTGGCGCCACGGGTGCAACCGGGGCAACTGGCTTGGCAGGCGCAACGGGTGCCACTGGCGCCGGCGTCACGCTGTCCGGGGTGGTGATCAACAGCACGGGTACCGTGTCGGTGACCGACTCCGCCGGCGCCCAGACCTCCGCCGGCGCAGCTTGGCGCGTAGGCGGGAACGATGGCATGGTCAGCCCGGCTCGGTTGGGATCGAACAGCGCGGTCGATGTCGACATCTATACGAACAACACCTTCCGCGGCCGCTTCAACGCCACCGGTCAATTCAATTTCGGCGGCACCGCCAGTCCTTATGCGCCCAACGATCTGCTGAATGGCATTGCGACGTCCGCCTCCACCTTTGCGGTGAACGGGTACACCGATTTCAACGGCTCCGGTGTCTGGGGCGAAACGCGGCCGGCCAGCGCGAGCAACTTCTCCTCGGTGCAGGGCTACTACGGTGGTACCGGCCTCGGTTCCGGCGTGCTCGGCAACTATGCCGGTACCAATACCTCGAATCTGCGTGCCGGCGTCACCGGCCTGGCCAGCGGCCCCGCCGCGCCGTCCGGGGGCGTCGGCGTGCTGGGCTCCAACACCATTGCGACCGGCAACCAGCGGATGGGCGTGTTGGGGCAGTACAACGGCTCAGCGTTCGGACTGGGGGTGGTCGGCGTCGCCTTTGGTGGCAGCATTCTGGCGGGCAACAACGATGTCGCCGTAGTGGGCTGGCGCGCCAACAACAACAATTACTCGGGCTACTTCAACGGCAACCACGTGATTGCCAACGGCACCAAATCGGCATCGGTAGGCACCAGCAAGGGCAACCAGTTGCTGTATGCCACGGAGTCGCCGGAAGTGTGGTTCGAGGACGTGGGCGGCGGGCGCCTGCAGGGTGGCGAGGCGACCGTGACGCTGGATGCGATGTTCCTGGAGACCGTCGTGATCGACGATCAGCACCCCATGCGGGTGTTCATCCAGATGGAGGGCGAGTCGCAGGATGTGTACGTGAAGCCCGGCACCACCAGCTTTACGGTGAAGGAGCGCAACGGCGGCAACTCCGCCGCGCCATTCTCCTTCCGCGTCATGGCCAAGCGCCGGAATTTCCAGGATCACCGCTTCGGCAACGATCCGGTGTGGGGACCGGGCGACACCCGCGTCTATTCCGAGTACGCCGCGCCACCGCCGGTCGATTACAACGAGAACCTGCGCTTCCAGGCCGCGCAGCGCAGTCGTCGCAGCAACACGCCGGTGCCGGAGGGCTTCATCCGCTACGAGGAACTGCAACAAGCGATGCAGAAACCCGCAGCGCGCGCGCCGGCACCGGGCGCAGCCGAGGACGCGGGCGACCAGTAAGGCGCTTCCGGGCGCGCCTGCCGGCGCGCCGGGGCTGAACCGAGCCGATCTGCGCGATATGATCGCCGCGCACTTGTTGCTCGGGGACAGACCATGCGCACGCTCCGCACGTCGCTGCATCCGCTGGTGATCGCCATCCAGCTGGCCTGCACCAGTGCGGCCGGGGCCGCCGACATCGAGGCACAACTGGCGCCGGGCGATGGCTTTGTCGTCAACAGCAACAGCGGCAGCGTGGTGCGTCTGCGCGTCAACGACAACGGCAGCGTGCTGATTCCCGGCCTGCCGGCCAGCATCGTCGAAGAGCAGTACCTGTGCTTCGATACCGCTACCGGCCAGCTGGGCCGCTGCGCCGGTCCGGCCACAGGGGCCACTGGCGCCACCGGACCGGCCGGAGCGACCGGCGCACAAGGCCCGGCCGGCGTGACCGGCGCCACTGGGGCGGTCGGCGCGACGGGAGCGATCGGCGCCACCGGCGCTCAGGGTCCAACCGGGGCGATCGGCAACACCGGCGCGGTCGGTTCCACCGGGGCCACCGGCGCTAATGGCGTCACCGGCGCGACGGGTGCTGCAGGCGCCACCGGCGCCATCGGGCCAACCGGGGCGATCGGCAACACCGGCGCGGTCGGTCCCACCGGGGCGACCGGCGCCAATGGCGTTACCGGCGCGACGGGTGCTGCGGGCGCCACCGGCGCCGTCGGGCCAACCGGGGCGACCGGTACCAGCGGCGTCACCGGGGCGACCGGTGCGGTCGGTGCGACGGGCGCTGCCGGGGCCACCGGCGCCACGGGTGCGACAGGTCTGTCGGGCCTCACCGGGGCCACCGGCGCGACCGGTGCCCCCGGCGCGCAGGGCGCACAAGGCCTTCAAGGTATTCCGGGCGTGGCCGGTCCCGCGGGTGCGACGGGTGCGACCGGTCCGGCCGGCGCCACCGGCATCGTCAGCATCGTGCCCTTGTCCGGTGCGGCGGCAACGATTGCCGGAAGCAGCGCTGCCTTCGTCTTCGTCGGCCCCACCGGCAGCTTGAACGTAGGCCCCGGCCAGCGTCTGGTCGGTTCGGCGGTGGCCATGCTGGGCCTGACCAGCGCGGCGCAGAGCTTCGACTACAACCTCTGTTATCAGTTGAACGGTGCTGGCGCACTGACCACCTTTCAGACCTATCTCACCTCGACGGTCACGACCGTTGCGCGCTCGCCTTTCGCCGTCAGCGCCACCACCTTGCCGGCGCCCGGCACGTATACGGTCGGCTACTGCGTGCGCAATACCGGCGCCAATCCGATCAACGTCAATGACTGGGTCAACGGCTACGTGTTCGTGACCAACTGACCGGACCCGCGCGTCCGGTTCAGCCACAGCCTGGCCGCCGCACGGCGCCATTGCAGGGCGCTGCGGTGCCCTAGTGCCCTCGATCCGGCCCGTCGGCATAGCCGCCGTGCGCTCCGGGCAGCGCGCGGCAGTGCCGCGCAAGCGCTGCCCATCGCCCCTCCGCTTTGCTCGAACGTGCCCGCTTATCCGCCATCCACCACCACGCGCCCACCGCCTTCGCGCTTGGCGCGGTAGCAGGCGGCGTCGACGTCGCGCAGGTGGGTGACGAGATCGCCGCGCGCGGGGTCGATGCGCAGCAGGCCGATGCTGACGCCGATGCGATGACCGAACTCGCGTTCCAGGCGCATGCAGCCGGAGCGGATCAGGTCGGCGTAGTCGTCGAGCACCGCAGGGTCTGGTTCTTTGATCAGCGCGCAGAACTCGTCGCCGCCGATGCGCGCGAGGCGGCTGCCCGGCATGCCGGAGGCGCTGAGCAATTCGGCCACGCGCAGCAGCACCTGATCGCCGACGGCATGGCCGGCGGCATCGTTGACCGCCTTGAAGTGATCCAGATCGAACTGCACCAGCCACCAGGGCGCGCCGTGGTCGCGGCGCTCGGCGTAGACGCTGGCCAGCTCGGCGGCGAAGGCGCGGCGATTGAGCAGGCCGGTCAGCGGATCGGTGCGCGCGAGGCGTTCCAGTTCGCGCGTCAGATTCCAGTTCTCGGTGATGTCGGTGACCGCGCCGCGATAGCCGCGAAAGCGCCCCTGGGCGTCGTGGTGCGGCCGACCGACGTTGCGAAACACGGCGAGCTGGCCGTGCGCGTCGCGCCAGCTCATGTGCTCGTCGACGAAGGGCTCGCGGCGCACCATCTTGCGTTCGATCTCGCGCAGCGGCGCCGAATCGGACTGACGCTCGCGCACGAAGTCGACCGGGTGACGGCCCAGCACCGCCTCGGGACGCAGGCCGGTGTGCGTCTGGATGCCCGGCGAGACGTAGGTCAGGCGCAGATCGGAATCGGTTTCCCAGAACCAGTCCGCCGCCAACTCGGCGAAATCCGAGAAACGCTGGCGATCCAGGCGCGCCTGCTCCATTGCCTCGCGCTCGCTGGCGCGCGCCGCGGCCAGATCGGCATAGATGCGATCCAACAGCACGCGCAGCATCACCGCCATGCCGAGCACGCAGACCGACATCAACACCGGCACCCGGGTGATCGCGTTCTGTGACCAGGCCGGGTCGATCGGGATCCACCAATCCACGCTGAGCCCGCGCTGCCAGCTGCCGATCAGCATCAGGCCGATCACCGCGGCGCCCCAAGCCAGGGTCTGCGCATGGCTGGATACCAGCGAGCTGATCAACAGCAGCACCGGCAGTGCCATGACCACACCGATCGAGTGTCCGCCCGAACCCAGGTGGATCGTGCCGAGCAGCACGAACATATTGGCGACGAACACCTGCGACCAACGATCGACCTGACCATCGGCACGCAAGCGGATCACCGGCCACACCGGCAGCAGCGCGCCGATCAGCATCAGCAGGCCGGTCACGGTGTGGCCAGCCCAGAGTTCGGTGATGGCGAACAAACCACTGGCGACCGCCTGCAGCGCCGCCAGCGCCAGCACGAAGCTCGCACGGATGCGCCGCCGGTGGGCATCCGGCGGAAAAGCAGGTGACGGCAGCAGCCGGTCGAGAAAGTCGGCCAGCCAGGAACGCGGGCTACGCTGCATGCCGGGGCCCCCCGTGCGCCCCAGTGCCAACGAAGTGGCGCGGAGTGTACGGCGCTGCTCGCCCGGATGTCTGTCAACAAAGATCGGAGGGGCACTGCCACCGTCGGCGCGCGGCGCGCACAATCGGCGCCCCTTTCGCTTGCCGGGAACTCTGCGATGACTCCTGCCGCCGCCCGCGTCGACCGCCGGACCGGCGCTGCGCTGCTGCGCCGCGCCAGCGCCGCGCTACTGCTCTGGATCAGCCTCGCACTGCCGGCCGCGGCCAGCGACTACGAGGATCTGGTGGCTGCCGAGCGCGCCTTTGCCGCGCGCGCCAGCGAGATCGGCGTGCGCGAGGCTTTTCTCGACTACTTCAGCGCGGACAACCTGGGCTTTGCGCCCGGCCCAGTGGCGGCGCGGGCGCAGTGGCAGGCGCGCGGGCCGACGCAGAATCAGGCCCTGTGGACGCCCTCGCACGCCGAGATCGCGGCCTCCGGCGAGCTCGGCTACACCTTCGGCCCGCATCGCTGGCATCCGCTCGATGATCCCGACACCACCGCCTTCGCCGGTCACTTCTTCTCGGTCTGGCAGCGCGATGCCGACGGCCGCTTCCGCAACGTGCTCGACTACGGGATCAGCCATGCCGCCGTGCCCTTCCCGGCCGAGACCGAGCGCCGCGGCCAGCGCCCAGCCGCCGCGGCACTGGGCAGCGCCGAGCATGGCGATCGCCTGCACGCGCTGATCCGCGCTGATCGCGAGCTGGCGGCATTCGCCGACGCCGCGGCACGGGCGGCGGCGCAGGCGCTGGCGACGCCCGATCTGGCGGTGCTGCGCGAGGGCACAGTGCCCGCGTTTGGCGCCGAGGCACTGGCGGCGGCCGCGCCGCCCGCCGGGATGGATCTGGCCAGCGTGCGCATGTCGGCTGCCGGCGATCTGGCAATCACCGCGGGCTGGAACCGCGACTCGGACCAGCCCGTGGTCTACGTGCGCGCCTGGCGCTACCTGGACGGCCACTGGCGTCTGGCCGTGGATCTGCTCGGACAGCCCTGAGCGAGGTGTGAAGCTGCGCACACTTCCTCACAAGGCGCCCGCGTCGGCTTAAGCAACGACTAATACAGGCCATCCACACTGCACAGGTGTCTCAGGGGGAGTACACCAATGTTCGATCAAGCACATGAGAACGCCATGCCGACCGATAGCAGCGACGCCGGCGAACTCACCATCGGCGCGCTGACGCTGCGCAGTGGCGAGCGCACCGTGTACTGTCGTGGACGGGTGGCGCAACTGTCGCCCAAGGAAGTCGCCTTGCTGGAACTGCTGATGGCGCATCGCGGCCGCGTGTACACGCGCGCGGCGCTGTTCGAGCAGCTCTACGGCAGCGGCAGCGAGCGCTCGGACAAGGTCATCGAGGTGGTGATGAGCACCTTGCGCACCAAGCTGGCCCAACTCGGCGCCGACGAACTGATCGAGACCCGTCGCGGGTACGGGTATGTCGTTCCGTTGAACTGAGATCGCAGCGGCGTCAGCGACAGCCCGTGCGCTGACTTCCTGCCATTCTGCTGTCAGTTTGTATGCGGCGCGCGCCCCATCGGCGGCGCGCTGCGGCTAGGCTTGCGCGCACCGCCCTTGTCAGCCGCAGGTGCCCGATGCCCACCGCCCGTCGCCCCAAAGCGCAACGCCTGCAAGACGCCGTGCGTTTCGAGGATCTGCCGAACGTGGGCCCGGCTACCGCCGGCGATCTGCGCCTGCTCGGCCTGCGCCAACCGGCGGACTTGCGCGGTCAGGATCCCTGGGCGCTGTACCGGACGCTCGAGCTGCTGACCGGCAGTCGACAGGATCCCTGCGTGCTCGATGTGTTCATCGCGCTGACGCGCTTTGCCGAAGGCGAGGCCGCACACGACTGGTGGCATTACACCGCCGAGCGCAAGGCGCGCTACGGCGACGGCAGCGCGCCGGTCGAGGGCTGAGCCGATGCGCCGCGGTGATCGTTTGTTTCAGTTGCTGTTGGAGCTCGGCCGTGGGCGCGTGCGCACCGCGCGCCAGTTGGGTGAGCGCCTGGGCGTGTCCGAGCGCACCGTCTATCGCGACATCGCCGATCTGGCGGCGCAGGGCACGCCAGTCGAGGGCGCGGCCGGCGTCGGCTACTCGCTGCGCGCCGGCTACCAGGTGCCGCCGATGATGTTCGAACGCGAGGAGCTGGAAGCGCTCGCGCTCGGGGCCGCCTGGGTGTCGGCCTATGGCGACGACGATCTGCGCCACGCCGCCGATCGCGTGCTCAACAAGATCGACGCCGTGTTGCCGCAGCGCCTGCGGCCCTCGTTGAAGGCCGATGGCATGGAAGTGCTGGCCTTCAGCCACGACCCGCGCACGCGCCGCACGCTGACCGCCGCTCGTCACGCGCTGCGCGATCGGCGCAAGCTGGCGGCCGTGTACGTGGACCTGAAGGAGCAGGAGACCCGGCGCCTGCTGTGGCCGCTGGGTCTGTACTACTGGGGCCGGGTGTGGACGCTGGCGGCCTGGTGCGAGCTGCGCCAGGGCTATCGCAGCTTCCGCATCGATCGCTTCCTCAGCCTGGAGGAACTGCCGACGCCGATCCCGGAGACGGGCGAGATCAGCCTGAAGGCCTATCTCGCCCAGGTCGGCGCCGAACCCTGAGGACGCGCCGTTCTCAGGGACGCTCGGCGTACTTGCGCTGGTATTTGTCGCGCAGCCGCGTGTGCTTGGACGAGAGATCGAGCGCCTCGCCGTTCAAGTAGGCGGCCAGCACGCGCGAGCGCACGTCCAGCGGATCGCCATCGCTGACGACGAAACTGGCGTCCTTGCCGGCTTCCAGCGAGCCCAACCGATCCGCCACGCCGAGCAGTTCGGCCGGCGCCAGCGTGATCGCCCGCAGTCCTTCCTCCCAAGGCAGACCGAAGCTGACCGCCTGCGCCGCGGCGTAGGGCAGGTTGCGCTCCAAGGTCGCGGAAAAGCCGCTGCCGTCGGAGGCGATGGCGAAACGCACACCGGCCGCACGCAGGCGCGCGGCATTGGCGTAGGTGGTGTCGAAACCCTCGTGCCGACGCAGCGGCAGGTCATAGGGGCCGTGCAGAATCACCGGCACCTCGCGCGCTTTCAGCTCTTCCGCCACGCGCCAGGCATCCTGCCCGCCGACCAGCGTGAACTTGAGGCCGCGCTCGCGGGTGAAGTCCAGCACCTCGCGGATCTGCTTGAGTTCGACGGCGTGGATAAACAGCCGTTGCTTGCCTTCGAGCACGCCGCGCATCGCTTCCAGACGCGCATCGGTGCCGCCGAGCGTGCCCGCCTGCGCCGCCGCTTCATAGGCTTGCGCCTGATCGAAAGCCTTGTCGATGTTCTTGAGTGCCTGCTGCGCGCCCTTGAGGGCCTCCTCGCGCATCATCGCGGGCAACCAGGGCGGCAGTCGCGAACTCGGCCACACCAGGTGCAGGCCGACGCCGGTGCGCACGGTCATCTCTTCCCAGGTCCAGCCTTGCAGCTGGATCAGCGCCGACTGGCCGGCAATCACGCCGCCCTCGGCCACCTGCGGCACCACGTGCGCGTACAGCACGCCATTGGCACGCGCCACCGGCAGCAGCTCGCTCTCGGCGTTGACGGCGACTTCGGCCCGCGCATTGGCGTTGACGGCGCCAATCTCGGCGACGTCGACGCTGCCGCGCACGGTTTCGATCTCGGTCAGGCCCATCGCGGTGTTCGCGGTGATGAAGGCCGGAACCACCCAGTGACCGGCCAGATCGACGCGCTCGGCGCCCTGCGCCTGCGCCGACAGATCGCTGCCGATAGCGACGATCTTGCCGCCGTCGACCAGCATCTGGCCGTTCTCGATCATCGGTGCGGACACCGGATACAGCTTGGCGCCGGTGTACAGCGTGGCCGACCACAGCGGCGCGGCGAGCGCGCCCAGCAGGGCCGCCAGCAATGCTTGGTGCGTGCGGATCATCTCAGTGGCCTCCCTGGCAATAGTGCACGGCTTCGCCGTTGTGATAGGCGCCGCGCAAGGCCGCCAGCGTGGAGTTGAGTACGCGGTACTGGTTCGGATCGATCATCAGCTTGGGGCGCTGACCCGGGCCGCGCGCGCCTGCGGGGGCTTCCGCCTCGGCCAGGGCGGCCTGCAGCAGCTCGGCGCGCGCGCTGGCGACGCGCTGCTGCTCGGCCAAATCGGCCTGCACATCGAAGTACTCGCGACCGTCGATCCACACTTTTTGCGGACGCGCATAGCTGGACAGCGGCGCTGCGCTCCACAGCACCAGATCGGCGTCCTTGCCGACCTCGATGGAGCCGACGCGATCATCCACGCGCAACTGCTTGGCCGGGTTCAAAGTCACCAGCGCCAGCGCCTGGGTCTCGCTCAGGCCGCTGTACTTGACCATCTTGCCGGCCTCGGTGTTGAGCCGGCGGCCGAGATCATTGCTGTCGGAGTTCAGCGAGGTGATCACGCCCTCGGCGGTCAGGATGCCGGCGTTGTACGGAATCGCGTCGATGGTCTCCATCTTGAAGCCCCACCAGTCGGCGAAGGTGCTGGCGCCGGCATGCACCTCGGCCAGCACGTCCGCCACCTTGTAACCCTCCAGCACGTGCTGGAAGGCGGCGACCTCGAATCCCAGCGCATGCGAGAGCCGCGCGAACATCAGGATCTCGTCCTGGCGATAGGAATGGATGTGCACCATGCGCTGGTGCGCGAGGATCTCGGCCAGCGCTTCCAGGCGCAGATCGCGCCGCTGCGGCGGCCCGTCCTTGCGCTCGCGCGCCTTGGCGTAGGCGGCCGCCTGCACGAAGGCATCCTTGAGCAGCTGTTCGACGCCCATGCGCGTCTGCGGATAGCGCGGCACCGCCACCATGCCCCAGTTCGACTGCTTGACGTTCTCGCCGAGGGCGAACTTGATCGAGGGCGTGGCGCCGGCAAACTTGAGCGCTTCGGCGCCGGCACCCCAGCGATGCTTGATCAGCTGCGCCTGGCCGCCGATCGGATTGGCCGAGCCGTGCAGCACGTGCGAGGTGGTAGTGCCGCCGGCCAGCTCGCGGTAGATGTTGATGTCGGTGGGATCGATGATGTCGCCGATGCGCACCTCGGAGGTGATCGCGTGGCTGGGCTCGTTGATGTTGCCGCTGCCGGCGATATGCGAGTGCGCGTCGATCAGGCCCGGCGACAAATGCTTGCCGCGGCCGTCCACTTCCACGGCGCCGGCAGGCGCCTTCAGCGCCGACCCGATTGCGCGGATCTTGCCGCGTTCGACCAGCACATCGGTGTTGCTCAACGGCGCATCGCCCGCCATCCACACGGTGGCGCCACGGATCACCAGCGCCGGAATCTCCGGCGGCAGCCCGGTGCGACCGTACTCGCCGGCCGGATAGCGCGGCGTGGCCGGAAACGGCGGCGGCGCCTTCGGCGCATCCTGCTTGCCGGCGTCACCCGCAGCCGCGCTGGCGTCACCGTCCGCGCCCTGCTTCGCCTCGTCCTTCGGCGCTTCCTTCGGCGCGTCACCGGTGCGCGTCGCACTGAAGCTGCGCACGCGGCCGTCGGCCAGCAGCCAGCGGCCGTCCAGTCGATCCTTGCTGAGCGTCGCTTCCAGCGCGGCGCGCTCGTCGGCGCTGCCACCGAGCGCGGCAGCCGGCAGGTTGATCAGCACGCGGTCGTCCTTCAGCTTGCCGCTGCCTTTGTGCTCGCCGAGCTTGAAGCTCAGGGCGGCCTCGCTGCCCTCGATGATCCAGCTGGCCGGGCCCTGGCCGCCGACCCAGCTGAGCGCCCACTGGCCCTTGATCTCGGGCGCATCGAACGGCCGCACCTGATCGCGCTGACCGTCGACGTAGACCTCATAAATGCGCGCCTCGTCGCTGCTGAACAGGCTGCCGTCGGCGACGATCAGATTGGCGATCTGGCCGGCCTCGATGCGACCCAGGCGCCGGCTCTCGCCGAGCCAGCCGGCCGGCGTCGTGGTCAGCGCCGCCAGTGCCTGATCCTCGCTCAGCCCATAGCGCACCGCTTTGCGCAGCGCCGGCCAGAAGGCCTCGGCGGGCTGCTCCAGTCCGGCCAGCGTGAAGGCAAAACTGCGACCGGCAGCCGCCACCTGACGCGGGTTGTACGGCGCATAGCGCCATTGTTCGAGTTCGGCCAGGCTGATCTCGAGCGCGCTCTCGGCGTCTTCGGCGGTGGGCGCTGTCGGGAAATTGAGCGGCAGCACCAGACCCACCGTCGCCGGCAGCTGATCGAGCACGCGGTACTCGGTGCCGATGCCAAACACCAGCGCCTTCTGCAGCTGGAACTCCGCCGCGATCTTGGCGGCGCGCACCACATCCAGTTCGTCGTCGGCATCGAATAGCAGCGGCTGCTGACCGGCCAGCACCGGCTGCAGGGCGTCCAGCGCGGCATTGGCTTCGGCGCGCTCGCCCGGGTGCTTTTGCTGCCACTGACGCAGCGCCTGCAGCCAGCGGGTGTCATAGAGCGACTGCCGGATCAGCGCGATGGCGCCCATCTTGGAGCCGGGGTACACGCCGCCAAAGCTGAAGTCGGCTTCGAAGGCAGCGGTTTGCAGCACATTCGCCGCCAGCAGGCTGTTCTGCGGCGTCGGGTCGTCGCGCAACGAGAGCAGCGCAGCCTGACCGCGCAGCACGCCGGCGGCGGGCGCGGCGACGCTGGCGCCAAAGCCGATGCGGCGCAGGCTCTGCGCGGCGTCATCGTCCAGCGTCAGCGCGCGGCTGCTGTCGCGCTCCGGGCAGACGCGGTCATTCCAGTGTTGCGCCGACGCCGGGCTCGGGCTCTGCGCATCGGCGCCCATGCCGCCGCGCCGCCCGCCGCCACCGCCACCCGCCGGACCGGCCGGTCCGCGACAGGGCGCCTTGGCATTGATGCCGTAGCTGCCGTGGATGTCGATGAAGCCCGGATACACGGTCTTGCCGCCGGCCTCGACCAGCGTGGCGCCGGGCGCCACGTAGCGGCCCTTGCGCACATCGACGATCAGGCCATCGCGGACTTCGATGCTGCCGCCGGCGATGCGCTTGCCGGGGGCGATGACGATGTCGACGCCGACGATGCTGTAGTGGCGAGCCGGATGCTCGGCCAGTCCTTGCTGCGGCGTGGTGTCGACCTGCGCCTCGGCGCCGCCGGCCAACAGCAGCGACAGCAACAGAGCGCGGCGCGCCAGCGGCGCGTTGCGTAGCTTCATGTGGGTTCCCCGAACGGCGCCGCCCTTGGCGCCAGCGCGTTCGCTTATCGGCGCGCGACTGCGCCGACGTCAACCCATCGAAAGTAATGCATGCCACTCGGCCGGCGTGTTGGCGCCGCGCAGGCGCGCACGCACGCCGGCATCGGCCGGCAGCGTGTAGACGCGCAGCGCATCGTGCAAGGCCTTGAGCGAGCGGTGGCCGGTGGCGCTCTGCACCGCCGTGCGCAGCCACTGGCGCGTCGCCGGCTGCACCATCAACGCCATCGGCAACGGCTCCTCGCCGTAGCGGCAGATGCCGCGCGCGCTGTCGAGGCCGGTCTGCAAACCGCTGATCAGCGGCCGCAGCATCGCCGCGTCCACCAGCGGCTGGTCGATCGCCACCACCAGCCAGCGCGTCTCCGGGGCTTCCTCGGCGATGCTGGCCAGGCCACCGAGCGGGCCGCGCTCGGGATAGCGATCGGCCACGTGCGGATACTGCTGGTAGGCGCCGCTGACCAGCACGCGCGTGCAGCCAGCGCCGCGCAATTGCTCCAGCGCGTGATCGAGCAGGCTCTGGCCGCGCCAGCGCAGCCGGGCCTTGTCGGCGCCCATCCGCTGCGAACGGCCGCCGGCCAGCACCACACCCAGACACTCGGCTCCGCTGTCCATGCGCGCATCTTGAACCCGGTCGGCGGCGATGACAATGCGCCGACCGCCTCGGTCCCGGTGGCGCCATGGCGATCAGACTGGCCTGACGCTACGAAAGACCCTGTATTGGTGCACGCAAAGCACGCAAAGGTCCGCGAAGGACGCAAGAGAAGCTCAGGAAGCAGAAGCAGTTCATTGATTTGGCTTAAGGAAGCTCTGATCAGAGCTTCCTTGACTTTGCGTGCTTTGCGCCCCTTTGCGTCCTTTGCGTCCCCCATTCAAGCAATGGCCAGCGCGCGGATGTCGCCCGGTTCCTGCTGTGTTTGCGCTCCCAGCTGGAGACGCTGGCGACCATGTTCAGCGCCTCGGTCCCGATGGCGCCATGGCGATCAGACTGGCCTGACGCCACGAAGGACCCGCCTCCACGCTGGCGCCAGTGCCGTGGCGTAAACTAGCGGCCTTCCAGGGCTGCCCGCGCTGCTGATGAAAGGCAAACCGACCTCTTTCGACATTGCCTACCAGGCCGGCGTCTCCCAAGCCACGGTATCCAGAGCGCTGCGCGGCAGTCCGCTGGTCAGTGCGGAGACGCGCCGACGCATCCAGGCGATCGCCAAAGAGCTCAACTACAAGGTCGACAAGAACGCCTCGAATCTGCGCCGCCAGCACTCGGTGACGCTGGCGCTGCTGCTGTTCGAAGATCCGACCTCGGACGACTCGCTGATCAATCCCTTCTTCATGTCCATGCTGGGCTCGATCACCCGCGCCTGCGCGCGCCAGGGCTACGATCTGCTCGTGTCTTTCCAGCAGCTGTCGGATGACTGGCATGCCGATTACCAGGACAGCCACAAGGCGGACGGATTGATCCTGCTCGGCTATGGCGATTACCTGATCGCCCGTCCCAAGTTCGAGCGGCTGGTGCAGCAGGGCACGCACTTCGTGCGCTGGGGCGCGGTCGCCGAGGGCCAGGCCGAGATCTCGATAGGCTGCGACAATGTGCAGGGCGGACGCGCGATCACCGAGCACCTGCTGGCGCGCGGCCGCCGCCGGATCGCCTTCATCGGCACCGCCGCGCCGGGCTGCCCGGAGTTCTTCGACCGCTACCGCGGCCATTGCGAGGCGCTGAGCGCGGCCGGCATCGCGCTGCGGCCGGAGGCGCAGGCGGATGCCTCCGATTCCACCGAGCTCGTCGGCCAGCAGGCGCTGGAGGAACTGCTGGCGCGCGGCGAGCAGTTCGATGCGGTGTTTGCGGCCAGCGATCTGATGGCGATTGGCGCCATGCGTGCGCTGGTCGAACGCGGCCTGCGCGTGCCCGAGGACGTCGCCGTGGTCGGCTTTGACGACATCCCGATGGCCAGCTTCGCGCATCCGCCGCTGACCACGGTCTCGCAGGACACCAAGCGCGCCGGCGAGGTGCTGGTGGACGTGCTGCTGCGACAGATCCGCGGCGAGCAGGTCAGCAGCCAGATGCTGCCGGCGCGCGTGGTCGTCAGGCGCTCCTGCGGCAGCTGAGGCGACGCGGTCAGCCGGCGCGCTCCGCGCGCTACACTCACGCCGTGGATCACCCCAACGCCAACGCCCTGATCGCCTCGATCGTGCTGCCCTTCTTTTACGCGGCGGTGTATCTGGATGCGGCGCTGGCGTGGTGGCAGCGGCGCGATCTCTACGACTGGCGCGATACCGTGACCAGTCTGGGCGTCGCCAATCTCAACACCGCCATCGGCGTGCTCAGCATCCTGATCCGCTTGGCGATCTACAGCGCCGTGTACACCCATTGCGCGCTGGCGCAGTGGCCGCTGGCGGCCTGGTGGACCTGGGCCTTCGGCCTGCTGCTGTACGACTACACCTACTACTGGCAGCACCGCATGGGTCACGAGTGGAATCTGCTGTGGGCCTCGCACGTGGTGCACCATTCCAGCGAGCGCTTCAATCTGTCCACCGCGCTGCGTGTGCCGACCGCCAGCATGCATCTGTGGACCTGGCTGTTCGCGCTGCCGCTGGCCGTCGCCGGCATCCCGCCCACGGTGTACGCGGTCGCCGCACTGCTGAATCTGCTGTACCAGTTCTGGATCCACACCGAGCGCATCGGCCGCCTCGGTTGGTTTGATCGCTGCTTCGGCTCGCCCTCGAATCACCGCGTCCACCACGGCGTCAACACGCCGTATCTGGACAAGAACTACGGCGGCATTTTGATGCTGTGGGACCACCTGCACGGCAGCTACGCCGAGGAGCGCGAGCCAGTGCGTTACGGCACGCGCGACCCGGTGCTGAGCTGGAATCCGCTGTGGGTGAATCTGCACACGCTGACGCGGCTGCTGCGCAGCGCAAGCTCGATGCGTTGGGCAGATCGCCTGCGCCTTGGGTTCCGGCATCCGGGGTGGACGCCGCAAGGGTCCCGGGGCGTCGGCGACTTCGATCTCGGCGCAGCGCGCTTTGCAGTGCCAGTCGATCACCGGATCGGCGAGTACGCCTTGGCGCAGCACGCGCTGATGCCGGCGATGGTGGTGCACCTGATCACGCTGGCGCCGGTCGTGCCGATCGCCGATCAGCTGCCCTACATCGCCTACCTGAGTACGGCGGTGCTGGCGATCGGGCTGTTGATGGGCAGCAGCCCGCGCCAACGTCAAGCCGGCACGGCGCTGGAAGCGCTGCGGATGCTGCTGACGCTATGGATGGCCACGGATCTGCGTTGGTTCGGCGGCCTGCAGCTGACGCCGGTGGCGGCGGGTGTGATCGCGCTGGCCGCACTGCTGAGCCTTTGGGCGCTGATGCGTTGCCGGTCTACGGTCGATGGCGAGTCGATCTCTCCTGCGCATTGATCGCTGACGCCGGGCGACGCCGCCTCGCACCCGATCTCAGGGCTACCGCGGCTTTGGCGCGGCGAGCAAATTCTGCAAATCCGGTTCCTGCAATATGGACGTGGCCTGTCTGGCCAGCGACGATCCGTGGAACGAGCCGCGGCGCGCAGTGGCGGCGATCACGGTCGGCGGTACCGATACCTGCACCGGATCGCTGGTCAACAACACCAACGGCGACCGCCGATTGCTGTTTGCCACCGCCACCCATTGCGGCATCACCAGCGCCAACGTGGCCAGTGTGCTCGCCTACTTCAACTACGAGAATCCGACCTGTCGCACGCCGGGCTCCACCGCGAGCGGCACGCCGATTCCCAAGCCCAACACCACGCTGGCCGGACAGAGCTTCCTCGCCAGCACCAACAACCCCTTCTCCGGATCGACCCCGGCCGGAACGCGTTCGGACTGGACGCTGATCACGCTGGCGCCGAGCGCGACGCAGAGCAGCCTGAATCTGTACTGGGCCGGCTGGGATCGCAGCGCGCCACCCACCCCGTGCGCCGCCACCCCGGGACAGCCGGCCTCTACCAGCGGGCTGTGCGCCAGCATTCACCACCCGAGCGTCGACGAGAAGCGCATCACCTTCGTCGAGGTGCCGATGGTGGTGGACAACATCTCCGGCGCCAGTGGCGTGCACTGGCAGGCGAATTGGGATCCGACTCCGCCGGTGTTGCCGAACATCGTCAATCCGCCCACCAGCATCACGCCTGGCGTCACCGAGCCGGGTTCCTCCGGTTCGCCGCTGTACAACGCCAATCGCCGTCTGGTCGGCGTACTGTCGGGTGGACCCTCATCCTGCGGCGCCACCGGCGCGAGTCTGCGCGACCAATACGGCGGGCTGTTCCATTCCTGGGACGGGCTGGGGACCGCCAGCACGCGGATGCGCGACCATCTGGACCCGGCCGGCACCAATCCGAGCTTCATCGATGGCGTCGGCCAGTGCACCCCGCCGGCCGTGCCGGCCA
>JAXMHB010000028.1:0-34269 GCA_046346965.1 Lysobacterales bacterium | reverse complement strand
GCGGCCGGCTACGCGCCCGCGGATGCGGCAATCGCCGTTACCCGCGGCGCCCTCGATCGCCTGAGTCGCGATGAGTTGCAAGGCGTTGTGGCGCATGAGTACAGCCACATCCTGAACGGCGATATGCGCCTCAATCTGCGCCTGATGGGTTTGATCTTCGGTCTGCTGGTGCTCGGCATCAGCGGCCGCAAGGTGCTGGAGCACATGGGGCGTGGCGGGTCGCGCCGCGACGGCAGCGCGATTCTGCTGATTGCGTTGGCGGTGATGATTTTCGGCTACCTGGGGGTGTTTCTCGGCCGCCTGATCAAGGCCTATGTGTCGCGCCAGCGCGAGTATCTGGCTGATGCCTCGGCGGTGCAGTTCACCCGTCTCTCGCAGGGCCTGAGCGGCGCGCTGATGAAGATTGGCGCTTTCCAGGCCGGATCCAGGCTCACCGAGCACAACAGCGAGGAAATCGCCCACATGCTGTTCGGCGATGGCGTGGGCTACAGCGCGCTGACGGCCACCCATCCGCCGCTGGTGGAGCGCATCCGCCGGATCGATCCCGCCTTCGATCCGGCCCTGTTGACGCGTTTGGCGGCCAGCGAGCATCGCCTGGCCGGTGTGGACGAGGAACAAGAGCCGGCGTCGGCCAGCGCCTTGCTGGCAGGCGCCACCGCATCAGCGGCGCGCCGCGCGGCCCCGGCTGCGCCTGAGCCTGCGCCAGCACCGGCGGCGGTGGTGGCGCAGATCGCCAATCCGGCTCAGGCGCATGTGGAGTACGCGAGTGCGATCCGGGCAGCGCTGCCGCCGATCCTGACCACGGCCGCGCACATGCGCGAACGCGCGATCGACGTGATCGTGGCGCTGTTGCTGGCGCGCGAGACCGATCCCGCAGCGGCGCTGGATGCTCTGGCCGCCCGCCTCGGCGAGGCGCGCCGCCAGGGCGCCGCAGCGCTGATCGGCGTCACTGCCACTCTGCACGCCGCGCAACGCCTGCCGCTCGCGCAGCTGGCCATGCCGGCGATCAAGCGCAGGCCGCCCGCCGAGCTGCGCCAGTTGTTGGATGCGATCGAGGCCCTGATTCTTGAGGACGGTCGGGTCGACCTGTTCGAGTACGTGCTCGCCCGGCTGTTGCGCCAGCAGCTGGACGAGGCCATCGAGCCGGGCCTGTCCACGCAAGGCGGTCGCAAACTGATCGCGCTGCGTGCCGAGGCCAACGCCCTGCTCGCCGTTCTGGCGCGCCAAGGTCACCGCGACCCGGCGCAGGCGCGCCGCGCCTATCTCGCTGGCGCGGCCGTGCTGTTTCCCGGCGCCGCCGATGCAATGCCGGACAGCGCGGACTGGATGGCGATGCTCGATCAGGCGCTGCCGCGTCTGGACGCGCTGCTGCCGGCCGCCAAGGAAACGCTGGTGCTGGCGCTCGCCACCACCGCATTGCACGACGGCCTGATCGCCATCGAGGAGGCCGAACTGCTGCGCCTGGTGTGCAATTTGCTGCACTGCCCGCTGCCGCCCTTGCTGACCGGCGACGCCGGCTGATGGGGCGGCCGGGCGCCGTTCACACGCCGAAACCGGACTGCAGCAGCAGGCCGACGCGGCGCTGCAGAAACTCGAAGTAGCGGTCGATGTAGCTGATGCCGTTCTCGCGATCGATCAGAAAGGCATTCATCAGGGTGTGGCGCAGGATCACCAGCCGATCGGCAGCCTCGTCGTCAGCATTCAGGGTGCGGGCATCGAGGCCCAGTTCGCCGAGCACCCGATCCGTATCGGCGGGGCCGAGCAGCGCCGGATTCAGCGTCGTCATCGAGCCGAAGAACTCGTGTCCCTGCAGCGGAATGCCGGGGTCGCTGCGCAGGCTCTCGTAGAGCGCGCGGACGAAGCGGTTCATCGTCGCCACGTCGCGATTGCCGATCGGATTGAGCGCGACGCAGACCAGGTTGCTGTCGGGTTCGAAGGGCACGGCCACCCGCAGATCGTTGGCCACCGACTGCGCAAAACGCGTCAGCGCAAAGCGGAAAGCCTCGGCGTTGCGGATGGTTTCCCGCTGCAGCAAGCCGAACTGATCGTGGCAAAGCGGCAGCACCTGATGCGTGACATACACCGCCGCCGCCATCGCGCCGGGCTTGGAGCCTTCCGGAATGTAGCGACCGAGCGCCCGGTAGCGATGGAAGTAATCGCCGCTGCTGCTGTCGGTGAACACATAGTCAGCGCTCTCATCGAGCAGACCGATGGCCCGATGATCGCGACACAGAAAGGCGCCGGCGCCGTAGGCAATGTAGCCGAGCTTGTGCGGGTCGATGGTGATCGAGTCGGTGCGCCCGAGCGCGGCAAAGGCCGCGTATGCCGCATTCGACGGGAACTGGGCGTAGTCGGCCCGCATCGAGGACAGTGGCCGCAGTTGGCCATCGGGCTGTCGGAACAGCGTGGCCAAATAGCCGCCCCAGGCGGCATCCACATGCACCGAGTAACCAAAGTTGCGACGGGTCATGCGCTCGCGACTGGCCACCAGTGCGTCGATCGGGTCGACCGTGCCGAACTCGGTGCTGCCGAGGACGCCCACCGTCATCAGCACCGGTTGTTGCTGATCCAACGCCGCATCGAGCAGTTCATCGAGCGCGGCCACGTCGATGCGCATGCCATGTTCAGGGACCAGGTGCAACGCATCGCGGCCCAAGCCCAGCAGCTTCAGGCCCTTGCTCCAGGAGTAATGGGCGGTCACCGGTGCCAGCACGATTGGGGTCTTCAGGCTAGGGTGGCGGGCGAAAAAGGGCATCAGGCCCAGGGTTTCGATGCGCTCGCGCTGCACGCGCAGCAGCCATTCGCGGCGCTCGCTTGCCGACAAGGTCTGCAGCCAGGCCTCGAAGCGCACGATCTCGGCAATGCCAGCCTCGGGCCCCAGATTGAATGCACTCCAGTCGTCGGGCGCACTCCCCGGGACCCCGGCCGCGCGCAGCGCCACCGGATAGGCCTTCAAGGCCAGCGCCAGTCGCAGGGCCTGGTAGTTGGCCAGGGTGCCACCGCTGGTGAGATGGCCGAAGGCGCAGCGAATGTCCGCAGGATCGCTGGGATATCCGACCATGCGCGCCAGTTGCAGCCCCACCTTGAGTTCCAACTCGATGGTGATTGGCGCCGCGTCCTCACTGACGTTGTTCGGGTTGTAGGGCAACGTCAGCATCTGCGCGGCCAGTCCCGGGATCAGCAGATCCGACACCATATGGCCGAGGTAGCGCGGGCTGTGAAAGGGCACCGAGCGTTTCAGCGCCGCCGACAGACTGTGCAGTTCGCGCTTCAGGCGCGCCTCGAACGCCATGAAGGCCGGCGCTTGCGCCGCATGCGTAGGTATGGCCGGCGGGTCCTCGGGATGAAAATTGCGGCGCCAGTAGACGTGGTCGCGCAGGAACTCGACCACCAGCTTTTCCAGCAGGGTGTCGTTTTCCGCATAGGGACCGAGGAAACAAGGGTACAGGGCAGGGTCGCTCATGCCGCGCATGCTGGCGAAGGCCTGCCGCGCGGACCTTGACGCACGTCAGTCTCACCTGACCTGCGTCAATGACGCCGCGGCGGCGGCAGTCGGACGATGCTCCTCACTGTAGTCGGAGGGGGTGTCCATGGAAATCTCGATGGAAGGCTTGCACAGTCTGCAAAGTGCGCTCGAATCGGCCCTGCACGGCGTGGAGTGCGCGCGCCAGCTGTGGCGCGATGTGCGGCTGGACCACGCCGCGCGCGAGCTCTCGCGTATGCTCGAGGAAAGCGAGCAGGCGCGCTGCGGACTCGACAGCTAAAGCTTGATGCGCGATCGGCGCCTTCGTTCAGCATCCAGCTTGGCGCCCGCCAAGGAATGGATTACACTTGCGGGCTACGCTCGTTCTGCCGAAGTTTGAAAGGAATCAAGGATGGTCAAGATTCGCCTTGCCCGTGGTGGCGCCAAGAAGCGGCCCTTCTATTACATCGTTGTCGCTGATGAGCGCTATGCGCGTGATGGCCGCAGCATTGAGCGCGTGGGCTACTACAATCCGATCGCGCAGGGCAAGGAAGTGCCGCTGTCGCTGGATCTGGCGCGCGTGACGCATTGGGTGGGCGTGGGCGCCCAGCCGACCGACAAGGTGCGTCAGCTGATCAAGGTGGCGCAGAAGCAGCAGCCCGCTGCTGCCTGAGGCTGCTGCGACGCCGGCCCGGATCGCGCCCGTGACATCGCGGCACGTGGTGATGGGCAAGGTGTTGGGAGCGCACGGTGTCCGTGGCGCTCTGCGGGTTCAGTCCTTTGCGGACCCGCCTGAAGGACTCGCCGAACATCGAACGTGGTGGTTGTGCCTGACCGGCCAGCCGCCACGTTCTGTGCGCGTCACCCACGCGCAATACGGCACGCGCGGCCTGATCGCCGAAATCGAGGGTGTCGCTGATCGCGATGCCGCCGCGGCGCTCACTGGGGCTGAAGTGGCGGTCGAGCGCGCACGCCTGCCGCGCCTGCCGCGTGGTCAGTACTATTGGACCGATCTCGAAGGCCTGCGCGTCGTCAATCGCGAGGGTGTCGACTTCGGCGTGGTCGATCACCTGTTTGACAATGGCGCGCATCCTATCCTGGTGGCGAAGTCCGCCGAGCACGAGCGCCTGATCCCCTTCGTCATGGATTCGTACATCGTGTCGGTGGACCTGGATGGCGGTCTGCTGACCGTCGATTGGGACGCTGACTTCTAGCTCTCCGGGCTGACTTTGCAATGTAGAGGCGGCCGAGCGGCTACCTCGGACGACACGCTGATGCGCTTCGATGTGCTGACCTTGTTCCCGGACGTCGTGCGCCAAACCCTGGCGATGGGCGTGGTCGGGCGGGCGCTGGAGCGCGGGCGCATCACCTTGCAGTGCTGGAACCCGCGCGATTACACCGTCGACAACTACCGCACCGTGGACGACCGACCCTACGGTGGCGGCCCCGGCATGGTGTTCATGATCGAGCCACTGCGTCGGGCGCTGCAGGCAGCGCGGGCGCAAAGCACCGCGCCGGTGGTGCTGATGAGTCCGCAGGGGCGGCGATTTGACCAGTCGCTGGCCCGGCAGTGGGCGGGTGCTTCGGGACTGATACTGGTCTGCGGGCGCTATGAAGGGCTCGATCAGCGCTTCATCGATCGCTATGTGGACATGGAAGTGTCGATGGGCGATTTCGTCCTGTCTGGCGGCGAGATTCCGGCACTGGCGATCATGGACGCGGTTACGCGGCTGTTGCCCGGTGTGCTGCACACGGAGGCGTCGGCGGTCGAGGACAGCTTCATGGATGGCGTGCTTGATTGCCCGCACTACACGCGGCCGGAGATCGCCGACGAGGGCGCCGTTCCCGAGGTGTTGCTGTCCGGCAATCACGCGCTGATCGCGCGCTGGCGGCGCAAGCAATCGCTCGGGGTCACCTGGCTGCGTCGTCCGGATCTGCTGGCGCGCCTGACGCTGAACAAACGCGATCGTCTGCTGCTCAGCGAATACATCCGTGAGCACGAAGCAAAAAACGGTGTACAATAGCGGGCTAGTTTGTACCCTGAGAGATGTGCCATGAGCAAAATCATTCAGCAGCTGGAAGCTGAGCAGATGAACCGCGACATCCCCGCGTTCACCCCGGGCGACACGGTCGTGGTCAATGTCAAGGTCAAGGAAGGTTCTCGTGAGCGCGTCCAGGCGTACGAGGGCGTGGTCATCGCGATCAAGAGCCGCGGTCTGAATTCCTCCTTCACCGTGCGCAAGATCTCGCACGGCGAGGGCGTGGAGCGCGTGTTCCAGACCTACAGCCCGTCCATCGAGTCGGTGCAGGTCAAGCGTCGCGGCAAGGTGCGTTCCGCCAAGCTGTACTACCTGCGCGAGCTGGAAGGCAAGGCAGCGCGCATTCGCGAAGATCTGTCGGCCTCTGCAAAGGCCTGAGCGGGTCAGCATTGCTGCAAGCAGAGGGCGCCTTCGGGCGCCTTCTGCGTTTGTGCGTGGCTGAATCGAGTGCAATCGCCGCCGCGTGCCGTAGGCTATGGTTGTTGCAGACGCTGGAGGGGCCGTGAGCGCGCAGTTGGACCAAGCCCAGGCACATTTGCGAGACGCCGACCCTCAGCTGGCGGTCTGGATGGATCGCGTCGATACCCAGTCATTGCCGGCGCCGCGGCGTTTCACCTTGGTAGACGCGCTGGCGCGCTCGATCCTGTATCAGCAACTGCATGGGAAGGCTGCGGCCACCATCGTCGCGCGCGTCGAGCAGGCGCTCGGCAGTACGCGCATCACGGCGGCTGGATTGCGCGACATCGACGAGCAGGCGCTGCGTGCGGCCGGGGTGTCGGGCGGCAAAGTGCGCGCGCTCAAGGATCTGGCGCAGCACGCGAACGCGCGGCTGCTGCCTTCGACCGCGCGACTGCGGACACTGGACGATCAACAAATCGTCGATGCGCTCACCGTGGTCCGCGGCATTGGACCGTGGACGGTGCATATGTTGTTGATCTTTCGACTGGGACGCCCGGATGTGCTGCCGGTCAGCGACTACGGCGTGCGCGCCGGCGCGCAACTGGTGCACGGGCTGGACGAGCTGCCGGATGCGCGCCAGTTGACGGCACTCGCCGAGCCCTGGCGGCCTTACCGATCGCTGGCAAGTCTGTATCTTTGGCGCGCCTTGGATTGGTCCCGGAACCAATGACTGCCGACGAGATGTACCGGGCACTGAGCCTGGAGAGCCTGAGCTACACCGCGGTACAGGCGCAGCTGCCCGCCGGCTCGGATGCGCGTACGACCGAGTGCAATGCGCACGTCGAATTTCAGCTGACGCCCAGCGGCGTCGAAGGCTCGGCGCCGCCGCAGTACGCGCTGCAGATCCGCTTCAGCTGCACCGGCACGCCGCTGCGCGGTGCGGCGCGGACGCGTTTGTTCGAGATCGAGCTGAAGGCGCTGGCGATCTACCGCCAGACCGGCGCAGGCGTCACCCTGGCCGACTTCTCCGGCAATCACACGGTGCTGGCGCGGCAGTTGTTTCCAGCGCTGGCAGGGCGCGCGCAGGATTTGCTCGAACGCCTGGGTCTGCACACGATCCGGTTGCCGCTGGACCTGCCGCAGGAGATCTCGGCGCCCGCGTCCGGAGCCACCGGTACGCTGAACTGAGGCCTCAGCTGCGCTCGTCGCCGCTGATGTAGCGCGGCCCGTCGCCAGCGGTCTTCTCGTACACGCCGCCGCCAGCCTTCTTGTACTGCGTGAAGCCGTGCTTGGAGAAGTGCGATTCCTTCAGCACATGGGCGTTGCCGCCGATCACCGAAGGCGCCGAGATCACGCGGCGTACAGCAGCGCCGCACTGCGGGCACTGCTGCAAGTCAGCGGCACTGAGGCGGGCAAAGACCTCGAAACCGGCTGAGCAATGCGCACAACCGGCCACGTCGGGATCGGATTTGGCGTACTCGTAGATGGGCATGGGCTTAGTCCGTCAGCGCCAGATCGCCGGGCGCCAGATGCAGCGCGCGCCAGCGATTGACGATGGTGCAGAACAAATCCGCGGTCTGCTCGGCATCGTAGGCTGCCGAATGGGCCGATTTGCTGTCCCAGTTCAAGCCGGCCGCCAACAGCGCCTTGGCCAGCACCGTTTGTCCGTAGGCCAGTCCGGCCAGCGATACGGTATCGAAGGTGCTGAAGGGATGGAAGGGCGAGCGCTTGTGACCGGTGCGGCGGATGGCGGCGTTGACGAAGCTCAAGTCGAAGCTGGCGTTGTGCCCCACCAGGATCGCGCGCTGGCAATCGGCCGCTTTGCACGCCTTGCGCACCGGATCGAAGATGAAATCCAGCGCATCGCGCTCATCCAGTGCCATGCGCAAAGGGTGCGTGGGATCGATGCCGGTGATTTCCAGCGAGCGCGGGTCGATGTTCGAGCCGGGGAAGGGAACCACATGCGTGGACACCGTCTGCCCGCGCTGCAACTGACCGTCCGGCGTCATCTCCAGCAGAACCGCGGCAATCTCGAGCAGGGCGTCGCCGTCGCAGTCGAAGCCACCGGTCTCGACGTCGACGACCACGGGATAGTAGCCGCGGAAGCGGTCGCTCAGGGTGGTCGCGGGGGATTCGGTCGGCTTCATGGATCCACTATGGGGACAGGTCGGGGTGAGTTCAAACCACGTCGAGACGGTCGACGCGCTGCAATCCGCGCGGCAGCAGCGCGCCGCGCTGGGCGCGGGCGCCGCGGTAGGCGTCCAAATCGTGTCCCTTGAGGCGGGTGATGCGACCGCCGGCGACGACAATCAGTTCCTGGTTCGGCTGAAAGGCCGCCAGCGCCAGCAGACGACTGCCGTTGGTCTGCCGAGCCGCCAGATTGAGGATCTTGTTGCCTTTGCCCTTGTCGAGCTCCGGCAGTTCGCTCAGCGGAAACACCAACAGGTGACCGTCGCTGGACACCGCGCCGACCAGCGCGCTGGCGGGCGATCCGTGGACCGGCACTGGCGCCAGAATGTCCGACTCCTCGGGCACCGTCAGCAATTGCTTGCCGCTGCGATTGCGGGAAATCAGATTCTCGTAGCGAGTGAGGAAGCCATAACCGGCACTGGTGGCGAGCAACCAGCGCGATTCGGGATCCGCACACAGTACTGCCAGATAGCGTGCGCCGGCCGGCGGATCGAAACGCCCGGTCAGCGGTTCGCCCTGACCACGCGCCGACGGCAGACTGTGGGCAGGGGTCGAGTAGGCGCGGCCACTGGAATCGAGGAAGGCGGCCTGGAAGTTGCTGCGACCGCGCGCACTGACGAAGTACTTGTCGCCCTCGCGATAACTCAGCGCCGACGGGTCGATTTCATGACCCTTGGCAGCGCGCACCCAGCCCTTGTCGGACAGGATGATGGTGACCGGTTCCGACGGCGTCAGTTCTGCCTCGGACAGCGCCCGTGCCTGGCCGCGCTCGATCAAGGGCGAGCGGCGATCGTCGCCATACTGCTTGGCGTCGGCTTCCAACTCCTTCTTGATCAAAGCCTTGAGCTTGGATTTTGAGCCCAGCACGGCTTCGAGTTCGGTGCGCTCGGCGGCCAGTTCGGCCTGTTCGCCGCGGATCTTCATCTCTTCCAGCCGCGCCAGTTGGCGCAGCTTGGTTTCCAGAATGTACTCGGCCTGTTCCTCGCTCAGGCCGAAACGCGCCATCAGCACCGCTTTGGGCTCGTCCTCGGTGCGGATGATGCGGATCACTTCATCCAGATTCAGGAAGGCGATCAGCAGGCCTTCCAACAGGTGCATCCGGCGCTCGACCTTGTGCAGGCGGAATTGCAGGCGCCGGCGCACGGTGTCGGTGCGGAACTGCAGCCACTCGGTCAGCAACAGCTTGAGCGGCTTGACCTGCGGACGGCCGTCGAGGCCGATCAGGTTGATGTTGATGCGGAAGCTCTTTTCCAGATCGGTGGTGGCGAACAGGTGGTTCATCACCTCGTCCACATCGACCCGGTTGCTGCGCGGAATCAGGACGATGCGGATCGGCTGCTGGTGATCGCCCTCGTCGCGCAAGTCCTCGATCATCGGCAGTTTCTTCAGCCGCATCTGCTCGGCGATCTGCTCGATGACCTTGGTCGGCGACACCTGATGCGGCAGCGCCGTGATGATGATGTTGCCGTTCTCGCGCGTGTACACGGCGCGTGCGCGCACCGAGCCGTTGCCGGTCTCGTACATGCGGATCAGGTCGGCGCGTGGCGTGATGATCTCCGCCGGCGTCGGGAAATCCGGGCCGCGGATGTGTTCGCACAGATCGCCGGTGGTGGCGTCGGGATCGTCCAGCAGGCGGATGCAGGCGGACAGCACCTCGCGCAGATTGTGCGGCGGAATATCGGTGGCCATGCCGACGGCGATGCCGGTGGTGCCGTTCAGCAGCACATGCGGCACGCGCGCCGGCAGCCACTTCGGCTCTTCCAGCGTGCCGTCAAAGTTGGGCTCCCATTCCGCCGTGCCTTGTCCCAACTCCTCCAGCAGCAGGCGCGCGAAAGGCGTCAGCTTGGACTCGGTGTAACGCATTGCCGCGAAGCTCTTCGGATCGTCCGGCGAGCCAAAGTTGCCCTGTCCATCGATCAGCGGGTAGCGGAAGCTGAAGGGCTGCGCCATCAGCACCAGTGCCTCGTAACAAGCGGAATCGCCGTGCGGATGGAACTTGCCGATCACATCGCCAACCGTGCGCGCGGACTTCTTGTGCTTGGCGCCGGCGTTGAGGCCGAGTTCGCTCATCGCATAAATGATGCGACGCTGCACCGGTTTCAGGCCGTCGCCGATGAAGGGCAGGGCGCGGTCCAGCACCACGTACATCGAGTAGTTCAGATACGCGTTCTCGGCGTATTCCTTGAGCGGAATCTGCTCGAACGCGAGTATTTCGCCAGTACTCATGCGGAAAACATCAGCGGTTTCGCGAGGCTGCGGACTCTAGCAGCTTGCGCACCACTGCAGGCTCCCGCGCGCGCTCGGCACCGGCCTGCATGGTCGGTGGTTGAATGCACGCAGGATCAAGCACTTGTGCGGCGCGCGGGGGCGCATCAGCGGACCATCTCGCGGCGGAAGGGCACGGCGTCGGGGTCGGCGATCGGCTGATCGAGTTCGCGCGCGGCGCGGTGGCCGGCGTACACCGCCGCCGCCACTGTGCCCGGCGCCCAGGCATCCCCCAGACACTGCACGCTGCGAATGCCGGCGTCCGCCCAATCGGACTCGCGCTGCAGCAGCGCCTGGTAGAGCGCGTCGCAGGGGTCGCGCATGGTGAGCAGCACCAGGGTGGCGCCGCTGAGCGCCTGCGGCAGCCAGCGGTGGCGACTGGCGAGCGTCAGGCGCACGCCTTGCAGGTCGAGTTCGACCGAGCGGATCTGGGTCGCCGGCCACAGTTGGACGCCGAGCGCCTGCAGGCGTGCTTCCACGCGCGATTGCTCCATCGTCTGCTCGGTCCATTCCGAGACCTTGCAGGCCGGCGTGATCAGATGCACTTCCAGCCCCAGCCGCGCATAGCGCTCGGCCAACGCGCCGCCGGTGACGTAGTGGTCGTCGTCATAGATCAGCACCGGCGAATGCACCTCGGCGCCGGCGTAGATCTCGCTGGGGCTCAGCACGCGCGGGTTCGGGTGCTCGATCAGCGGGCGCCGATGCGCACGCCCCAGCCCGTCGCGCCGCCAGCGGGAGCCGGTGGCCACGTAGATGCGCTGACACTCGAGGCTGAGTGCGGTGTCGGCATCGAGGCGGTTGTCGAGGTACACACTGACATTCGCCATCCGCTGCAGCAGGTGGATGCGATGGTCGGCCACGCGCATCCACGAGGCCAGCCCGGGCAGCGCCGCCTCGTCCAGCAGACGGCCACCGAGGCGCTTGCCGGCCTCGGCCAGGATCACCTCGTAGCCGCGCTGCCCGAGCGCGCGGCTCAATTCGAGGCCGGCCGGACCGCCGCCCACCACCAGCACGCGATCGCGGCTGGCGGCCGGCGCGATCCGCTCCGGATGCCAGCCGCGGCGCCATTCCTCGCCCATGGTTGGATTCTGCGTGCAGCGGATCGGCACGCTGTACTGATCGCCGGTCACGCAGATGTTGCAGCCGATGCACTCGCGGATCTCGTCGACGCGGCCTTCCTGGATCTTGCGCGGCAGAAAGGGATCGGCGATCGACGGCCGGGCGGCGCCGATCAGGTCCATCAGCCCGCTGCGGATGGCGGCGACCATGGCATCCGGGGAGGTGTAGCGACCAACGCCAACCACCGGCTTGCGGGTCAGTTGCTTGAGCTGCCGCAAATAGGGCTCCTGATAGCCCTGCTCGGCGAAGCGCGCGGTCACGCTGTCGTTCGACCAGTCGGCGAGATTGAGGTCCCACAGATCGGGCAGGTCGGCCAAGAGCGCGATGACCTCGCGCCCTTCCTCGGCTGCGGTGATGCCCTCCGGCCCGAGCAGTTGGTCCACCGCCAGTCGCACGACCACGCCGCAGCGATCGCCGACGGCGTCTTTGGTGTCCTCGATCAACTCGCGCAGCAGGCGCGCGCGGTTTTCCAGCGAGCCACCGTACTCGTCGCTGCGACGGTTGGTCAGCCGCGACAGGAAGTGCAGCGGCAGGCCGAGGTCGTGCCCGGCGTAGACATAAATCAGATCGAAACCGGCGGCGCGCGCCCGCAGCGCCGCCTGGCGATGCCAGCGGCGCACATTGGCGATGTCGCGCTTGCTCATCTGCCGAGCCTGGATCTGGTCCAGCATGCGCACTGGCAGCGGCGATGGCGCCATCGGGATCTCGCGGCTGTAGCGATTGGGCGTGGCATAGCCGTTGAACATCAGCTCGATGCCAGCCAGCGCGCCGTGTTCGTGACAGGCGTCCACCATGCGCGCCAGCGCCGGAATGTCGTGCTCATCCCAATTGCGGCCTTCCAGGTGCGGCGCGATCTCCGAGTACGGGCTGATTTCGACTTCCTCGGTGCAGACCACGCCCCAGCCACCTTCGGCCTTGACGCCGCGCATCGCCGCCAGCGTCGCCGGACGGGCGTGGCCCATGCCGTTGCAATGGGGCACCTGATAGAAGCGATTGCGGCTGCGCACCGGGCCGATGTCCACCGGCTCGAACAAAATGGCAAAGCGCGGATCACAGCGGTCTGGAATCAAGGAATCCCCCTGGATGCGGCCAACGATGAGGTGTCGGTAGTCTAGGACGGAGCCGCATGGCTGGTCCCGGCGCCCGAGTCCCGAGTCCCGAGTCCCGAGTCCCCCGCACCCATGTTTGGCCAGTGCTTCCCCAGGGGCCCGTCGCATCGCGCCCAATCAAGCGCTGCGCGCCGAGTAACGGTGGATCGCGCCCGGCGTATGCGATGATCGAGGCCGGAACGGAGCCGATCTGCAGGCCATGCTCGAACTGATTCTGCTGACGCTGGCGGTGCTTGGGTACTTGGGCGGCGCCACGCTGCTGCTGATGCAGGCGTTAGGCGCGCGCGACGTGGGGGAGATCGGCGCGCTCGCGGCCGGTGGCGTGGCTTTGTTGGCCCATGCGGGTCTGTTGTTCGTGCCGGCCTTCAGCGGCTCGGCGCTGTCCACGCATTTTGTTGGTGCGCTGTCATTGGTGGCGTGGGCGATGGCGGCGGTGATGACGCTCACCCAGGCGCGCAGTCGCGCGCGCGTGCTGCTCGCGACGATCTGGCCGATTGCCGCGCTGTCGGCCGCCCTGGACGCGATCTTGCCGAACCCACCGGGAGAGGGCATTGGCGGCTGGCAGATTCGTTTGCACGTGGTGATCGCGCTGTCGGCCTATGCGCTCCTGAGCATTGCCGCGCTGCAGGCGCTGGCGGTGGCCTGGCAGGAGCGCAGCCTGCGGCGCAAGCGCTTTTCGCTGATGTTGCGTGCCTTGCCGCCGTTGTCGGCGATGGAAGAACTGCTGTTTCAGTACATCGTCGCCGGCTTTGCCCTGCTCACGCTGACGATCCTCAGCGGCGCATTGTTCATTGAGAATCTGCTGGCGCAGCACCTGGTGCACAAGACCGTGCTGACGGTGTTCGCCTGGCTGGTGTTCGGCATGCTGATATTCGGTCGCTGGCGCTTTGGCTGGCGCGGACGTACCGCGGTGCGCTGGACCCTGATCGGCATGGGCGTACTGCTGCTGGCCTTCTTCGGCAGCAAGTTCGTGCTGGAAGTGCTGCTGCAGCGCTGAGGCTGGTTCCCTGCCGGCCTTCATCGCCTGATGACGGGCCTTCGCGGCGTGCAAGGCGGCCTTCATCGCAAAGGCCAGCGGCAGCCGTTTGGCGCTCTCATGCTGGGGACTTTGCAGCGATGGGAGGCACCATGAAGTACCTTGTTTGTGCGCTGACAATGGCGCTCGGCTGGGCGCCGCACGCAGGCGCAATGTCTGATCAGGCGCTCGCCGATATTGTCCGACAACGCCTGGCTGGCGATCGGACCCAGGCATGCTTTGCCGTGGCGGTGATCGATGGTGGCGTCAGTCGTGCCGTCGAATGCGCCGGCAAGCGCCGCGCTTGGGATGCTGATACCGCATTCGAGATCGGCTCGGTCAGCAAGACCATGAACGGCGCCTTGTTGGCGCTGCTGATCGAGCAGGGCAAGCTCCGCCTGGACGCGCCTTTGTCCGATTACCTGCCCGAGGGAACCAAGGTGCCGAGTGCGGGCGGCGTCGCCATCACGCTGCAGCACCTGGTGACGCACACCGCCGGCTTGCCCGGCTTGCCGCCCAATTTCGTCCCTGCACGTGCCGACAATCCCTACGCGACATTGCGCCCGGACGATCTGCTGGCGGGCTTGGCGGCGACCCGGCTGACGGCCACGCCCGGTACCCAATGGGACTACTCGAACTTCGGCGCCATGCTGCTTTCCTGGGTGCTGACGCGCGTCGCCGAGTCCAGTTACGAGCAGTTGTTGCAGGGATCGCTGCTGCAGCCATTGGGCATGCGCCACAGCTACATCGACCAGGCCCCCGATGGCGTATCGGTGGCGCAGGGCCATCTGCAAACCGGGGCAAGCACCTCGGCCTGGGATCTGCCCGATGCGCTGGCTGGCGTGGGCGGGGTGCGCGCCAGCCTGAATGACATGGTGCGCTATGCCCAGGCACAGCTGCAGCCCGGCGATGACGCGCTGGGTCGCGCGCTGAAGCGCAGCCAGCAGCCGCTGTCCGCCATCGGCAAGCCGATGGCCATGGGCTGGCTGCTGGCGCCGCTGGACCGTCGGCAGTTGCTGGTGCACGAGGGCGGAACCGGCGGGTTTTCGTCTTTCGTGGCGGTGGATCGCGAGCGCGGACGCGCGGTCGTCATCCTGTCTGATACCGCCATGACCGCGCTCGGTGGTCTCGGCAGCCTCGGGCTGCATCTGGTGGATGCGCGCCTGCCGCTGGGCCAGCCGCGCACGGCGGCGCAGCCCGATCCGGCGCTGCTGGCCAGTCTGGTCGGACGCTATCGTCTGGAGGGCGGTCTGGCGCTGGAGTTGCGGGTGCGCGACGGCCAGCTGGAACTGCAGGCGGAAGGGCAGGCACCTGTGCAGATGGGGTATGACAGTGCGGGCGACTTCTATCCGCTGCACCTCGATGCGCTGTTGCGGCCGCAGCGCGGCGCTGGCGGCATGCGCTTTGTCTGGTCGCAGGGCGGTGCCGAGCAGTGGGCAACGCGGGTGGACGCTCAAGCTGTAGTCCAGGCGCCTGCAGGCGGCAATTTGGCGCAGTATCTGGGCGAGTATCCGCTGGCGCCGACCTTTGTGATGACCGTGAGCGAACAGGCTGGACGCCTGTACGTGCAAGCGACCGGGCAGCAGGCGCTGCCGCTGGATCCCGTTTCCGACGATCTGTATGCGATTCCGCGGGTGGGCGCCGAGTTGCGCTTCGAGCGCGATGCGGCCGGGGTCGTCGTGGCTTTGGTATTGATCCAGGGCGGCCACGAGCAACGCGCGCCGCGGCGGTCCTGAACCATGCCGGCGCCGGCCTATGCACTGGACCAGCCGCTGCCCGCCGAGGTGGTCGTCGGTGGCCTCAGTCGCTGGTTCAGCTATCGGCGCTATCCGGTGTTCGGCAAGCCCTGGTTGCTGGGTCGGGCGCGTCTCTACGGCCTGATCTTTGGCCTGCTTGGGCTCGCCAGCGGCCTCGGCAACGGCTACGCCGCCGGCAGCGGATGGGTCGGCTTGCGGGTGACGGTACTGGTCAGCGGCAGTTTCCTGTTGATGGGCTTTGCCGGGCCCCTGCTCGCCGCCTGGGTGCGGCGGCGCGGGTGGTCGGAAGCGTGGGAGCGTCGCGGCGTCGTGGCAGCGGTGTTGATGGGCATGCTCGCCGCCTATGCCGTGGACCAATGGACCTCCGCCCGGCTGAGCGCGGATATGCCGTCGGCGCAGACGGCCACGGTGCTTCCACCCGCAGCTGCGCCCGCCCGCAATGGGCTGCATGTGCAGTTGCAGCGCGGGCCTGGGCCGAGCGGCCTTCAGCTGCTCGGACTCGGACTCATTTATCTGCTGGTGGGTGGCGGTCTGGCGCTGCGCGCTTACTTCAGTGAACGTCAGCGCTGGCGGGCCAGCCAAGTGCAGCAGGCAATGAGCAGCGCGCGGCAGGCGCAGCGCGACAGCGAGCTGCGATTGCAGATCCTGCAGGCGCAGGTCGAGCCGCATTTTCTGTTCAACAGCCTGGCTGCCGTGCGCTCGACGCTGCGCAGCGATCCGCTGCGCGCAGAGCAGACGCTGGACGCACTGGCCGACTTCCTGCGCGCCAGCATTCCGGACTTGCGCAGGGTCGAGAGCGGAGCGCCGGTGACCACGCTGGGCGATCAAGTCGATCTGTGTGTGCACTACCTCACGGTGATGCAACTGAGGATGGGCGCGCGCCTGCGGGTCGATATTCAGGTGTCGCCGACGCTGCGTGCGCTGCCATTTCCGCCGCTGATCCTGCTGACGCTGGTGGAGAATGCGATCAAGCATGGTCTGGAGCCGGCGGTCGCCGGCGGCTCTGTGCAGATTGCCGCGGAACGCCATGCGGACTGGCTGGAGGTGTCGGTGCGCGATACCGGGGTGGGACTGGCCGAGCTACCCGGCAGCGGCCTGGGTCTGGCCAATGTGCGGGCCCAATTGCAGGCCCGCTACGGCGAGCGCGCAACGCTCACGGTTGCCAGCGTGCCCACTGGCGGCGTCAGCGCGCAACTGCGCATCCCGATCGCGACGGCAGACGCATGAGCCCGCTGGCGCTGGTCGCCGAGGACGAAACGCCGCAGCGCGAGGCGCTGGTGGCGCTGCTGCGCGAACTCTGGCCCGCGCTGCGCGTGCAGGTCTGCGCCGACGGCTGGTCGGCGCTGGAGTCCCTTGATGAGCACACGCCTGATCTGGCATTGCTCGATCTGCGCATGCCGGGCGCCGACGGCCTGACGGTGGCGCGGGCGTTGCCGCGGACCTGCGCGCTCGCCTTCATCACCGCGTTTGACGAGCACGCAATCGCGGCTTTCGAACTCGGCGCCATCGACTATCTGCTGAAGCCGGTGCGCCGCGAACGGCTGGCGCAAACCCTGGATCGCATGCGTGAGCGCCTGCGCACTGAGCATCCCCTGGTACTGCCGAGCGACTGGCGCCCGCCGCGCGAACCCCTGCGCTGGATCAGCACCAGCATCGGTGACAGCCTGCGGCTGACGCCGATCGACGAGGTGTTGGCCTTCCATGCCCAGGACAAGTACACGCGCGTATTGACCGCTGGCGGCGAAGCCCTGGTGCGGGTGCCGCTCAGGGAAATCCATGCGCGTCTCGACACCGACGCCTTTGCCTACGTGCACCGTAGTCTGATCGTGCGCATCCGCGCCATCGACGTGATCCGCAAAGACGAACTGGGGCGTTGGCAGTTGCGCTTGCAGGGCGTGGCCGGCAGCTTTCCGGTCAGCCAATCGATGGTGGGGCGTTTCCGCGACCCCTTGGGCTGACCTTGGGGCATTCAGGGATTCGACATGATCGCGACTGAAGGTAACGTCCGCGTTGCGCCAGCGACGCCTTTGGCACAATAGAAGATTGTCCCTGTCGTGGATGAGGCATGCGCCGGCTGATCCTGTTGCTGTGTGGTTTGTGTGCGGGCGCGCAGGCGTGGCCTGCGGCCGTGGAGCAAACCTGGCGCGCCGTGCTCTTCGATGGGCGCAAGGTGGGTTGGTCGCTGACCGAGCGCGAGGTGCTTGCCGACGGCAGCATTCGCTCGGCGGAGGTCATGGATCTGACCATCCAGCGCGAGAATGTCAGCATTTCCATGCATTCGCGCGAGGAAACCACCGAGAGCGAATCGGGGGAGCCGCTCGGTTTTCGCGCCGAGATCCGCACCGCCGGCCAGGAGCTGAGCTACGTCGGCACGCCGAGCGAGGGCCGCGAATTCAGCGTCCAGGTACGCAGCGCCGGCAGCGAGCGCACGCAGACGCTGCAGATCCCCGACCATGCCCTGTTTTTCGAGGGGCAGCGGCGCGCGCTGGTGCAGGGGATGCAGCGCGGCGAGACGCTGGTGGCGCTGGATGCCTTCGTGCCCAGCCAGCTGGCGGTCGTTCCGCTGGAGACCACCTTCAAGCCGCGGCGTCGCGTCGAGTTGATGCAGGAGGACGCCGAACTGGTCGAGGTCGAGCAGCTGATCCGCTATCCGGACGGTCCGATGGAAGTGCGTGCCTACGTCGACGAGCAGTTCGATGCCCAGCGCGTGCGCATGGACCTGATCGGCATGCAGGTCGAGATGCTGGCCTGTAACGAGGACTGCGCGCGGGCGCCGAACCAGGCGCTCGATTTCCTCGATCGACTGGTGCTCGACGCCCCGGAGGCGCTGTCTGCCGAGCAGTTGAAGGCACCGCTGACGCTGACGCTGGAGATCGCCGACACCGAGGCAGTGCCGGCTACCACCGGTCACCAGCGCGTGGAAGCGCTGGGTGAGGGGCGCTACCGGGTGCATGTGGACCCCACCCGCGCGCGCGCGGACGCCGAGGTGCCGGCGCTGTATCGCGAGCCCTCGGCCTGGGTGCAATCCGACAGTGTGCTGCTGAAAGATCTGGCGCAGCGCGCGGTCGGCTCGGCCCAAGGCGATCAGGCGCGCATGCAGGCGGCCGAGGACTTCGTCCGCAGCTACATCTTCGGTAAAAACCTGTCGGTGGGCTATGCCTCGGCCTTGGAAGTGGCCACCACGCGGCAGGGTGACTGCACCGAACATGCGCTGCTGCTGACTGGCATCGCCCGCGCCCTCGGCATCCCGGCGCGCGTGGTGACCGGTCTGGCCTATGTGCCGCGTTTCGGCAAGCGCACGCATGCTTTTGTGCCGCATGCCTGGATGGAGGCCCATATCGACGGCCGCTGGCAGGGTTTCGACGCCGCGCTGCAGGGCTTCGATGCCGGCCATCTGGCGCTCGCGGTAGGTGATGGCGATCCGGTGCGCTACTTCGCTGGCGTGGCCTTGCTCGGGCGACTGCGGATCAGCGAGATCCACGGAGCGGATCAGTGAAGTCGGTGCTGCTGGCATTGTTGCTCTGGAGCGCAGGCGTCAGCGCCGACGCGCCGCGTCCGATCTCGCGTCCGGGGATCGCGGCGATCGTGACCGATGCGCGGCTCGGCGAGCTGAGCGGGTTGGCGCGCTCGGGCTACGCGCGCGATCGCTACTGGGCGATCAATGACGGCGGCAACGGCAATCGCCTGCTGCTGATCGACGGCCGCGGACATGTGCTGCGCAGCTATGAAGTGCCGGGCGTGGACAACATCGACTGGGAGGACATCACCAGTTTCGAGTGGCGCCAGCGCAAGCGCTTGCTGATTGCCGACACCGGCGACAACACCGGCACGCGCCATGATGTGCGACTGCTGCTGGTCGACGAACCCGATCCGAACGCGCCGCAACGCACGCTGGAACGGCCGCTGCTGTTGCCGCTGCGCTACGCCGACGCGCCGCACGATGTCGAGGCGGTGACGGTGGATGCATCGCGTGGGGAGATCCTGCTGCTGACCAAACGCACCGTGCCGCCGGTGCTGCTGCGGGTGCCGTTGAGCGCCTTTGACCATCCGCACAACGCGGTCGTCCCGGAAAAGATCCTGGATCTGGATGGCATTCCGCAGCCCAGCGAACGCGATATCGCCCGCGATGGCGCGCTCAGCCGCTATCGCTCGCAGACCACGGCGATGAAGCTGGATTGCAGCGGCCGCGGCCTGCTGGTGCTGACCTACGACGCCGTCTATCGCTACCAGCGCCGGCCCGGTCAATCCTGGGGCGAGGCGCTGGCCGGCCAGCAACCGGGGCGATCGCCGATCAGCCTGTTGCCGCAGGCCGAGGCAATGGAACTCGATAGCGAGTGCCAGAACCTCTACATCGGCAGCGAAAAGGCGCCAGTGCCGCTGTTGCGCTATCGCTACCGCCCCTTGCCTGAGTCCAGCGGCCGCTGAGCATGCAGTCGCGCGCACGGCAGAGCTTGCTGCGCGCCCTGCGCGCCGGACTTGCCCGTTTGCCCAGCGCCGGCTGCGTGCTGCGCGGGCGCAGCCTCAGCCAGATCGGCCGGGCGCTCGACCATCTGGACACGCTGGGGCCGGCGGACGCCGTCGATCTGACGACGCTGCGCCGCTATCCGGAGGCCGCTCAGTGGTTGGCGGTGGGGCGGGCGCGCGGCTTGCCGGCCTACGCCGAGGCGCGGATCCTGCTCCGCAGCGAGCGCGATCGCTACGGGCGTCGTCACTGGTTGGTGCCTGCCGCCGCGCGCGCCTGGCAGCGCATGCGCGAGGCGGCGGCGCGCGATGGGGTGTCGCTGGAGTTGGTGTCCAGCTTTCGCAGCTATGCCGATCAGGCGCGGATCATCGGCCGCAAACTGCGCGCGGGGATCGATCCGCTGGCGCTGTATGCGGTCAATGCGCCGCCGGGCTTCAGCGAGCACCACAGCGGTCGCGCCGTGGATGTCGCGACCGCCGGCGCGCCGGTACTGACCGAGAGCTTCGAGCTCTCCGCCGCTTATGACTGGCTGTGCGCGCACGCCGGGCGCTTTGGATTTGCGCTCAGCTATCCGCGCAACAATGCGCTCGGCTTCATCTACGAGCCCTGGCACTGGTGCTACCAGGGCGACTGAGCCGGCTCACTCCCACTCGATGGTGGCGGGTGGTTTGCCGGAGATGTCGTAGACCACGCGCGAAATGCCGCGCACTTCGTTGACGATGCGGCGCGCCACCCGGTCCAGGAAGTCGTAGGGCAGGTGGGCCCAGTGCGCGGTCATGAAGTCGATGGTTTCTACCGCGCGCAGCGCGATCACCGGCTCGTACGCGCGGGCATCGCCGACGACCCCGACGCTGCGCACCGGCAGGTAGACGGCGAAGGCCTGGCTGACCTTGTCATACCAGCCGGCGGCGCGCAGTTCCTCGATGTAGATATGGTCGGCGCGTTGCAGCACGTCGACCGCCTCGGGAGTGATTGCCCCCAGCACGCGCACGCCCAGCCCCGGGCCGGGGAAGGGATGGCGATAGACCATCGCGTGCGGCAAGCCCAATGCCACGCCGAGACGACGCACCTCGTCCTTGAACAGTTCACGCAGCGGTTCCACCAGGCCCATGCGCATGCGCTCGGGCAGGCCGCCGACGTTGTGGTGCGATTTGATCACGTGCGCCTTGCCGGTTTTCGAGCCGGCCGACTCAATCACGTCGGGATAGATGGTGCCCTGCGCGAGCCAGCGCACGGCGCCGAGGGCCGCCGCCTGCTCCTCGAACACCTCGATGAACAAACGACCGATGATCTTGCGCTTGGCCTCGGGGTCGGACTCGCCCGCCAATGCCGCGTAGAAGCGCTCGCGCGCGTCGACGCGGATCACCTGCAGATGGCGCTGGCCGGCGAACATCTCCATCACCTGATCGCCTTCGGCGTAACGCAGCAGCCCGGTGTCGACGAAGATGCACACCAGTTGATCGCCAATTGCCCGGTGCAGCAGCGCCGCTACCACCGAGGAATCGACGCCGCCCGACAGGCCCAGCAACACGCAATCGGTGCCGACCTTCGCACGCACGCGGGCGACGGCGTCGTCGATGATCAGATCCGCCGTCCACAGCGTGGCGCAGCCGCAGATGCGGGTCAGGAAGCGCCGCAGAATCGCTTCGCCCTGGCGCGTGTGGGTCACTTCGGGATGGAACTGCAGCCCGTAGAAGCGCCGCTCCGGATCGACCATGGCGACGATCGGCACGCTCTGTGTCGCCGCCGCGATGCGAAAGCCGGGCGGCACGGCGTCGACGCGATCGCCGTGACTCATCCAGACGTCCAGCGTCGGTCGCTCGTTGTCGCCGGCCAGACCGTCCAGCAGCTCGCAGGCGCCGATCGGCAGCACCTCGGCATAGCCGAACTCGCGCTCGTGACCGGCCTCGACCTGACCACCCAGTTGCGCCGCCATGGTTTGCATGCCGTAGCAGATGCCGAGTACCGGGACGCCCAGCGTGTACACCTGCGTCGGCGCACGCGGCGAGTCCGCTGCCGTGACCGACTCTGGCCCGCCCGACAGGATGATGCCCTTGGGAGCGAAGGCGGCGATCTCGTCGGGCGCATGGTCCCAGGCCCAGATCTCGCAGTAGACGCCGATTTCGCGGATGCGACGGGCGATCAGCTGCGTGTACTGCGAGCCAAAATCGAGGATCAGAATGCGGTCTTGGTGAATGTTGACGGTCATGCGCGTCGGTCCTTGAAGCGGTCGCCAAAGTGAAAGCTGAGGAAGTGCACCAGCGGCAGTCCCAGCCGGGCGTCGTTGCCGAGGGTGAAGCGGCCTTGTTCACCGCCGCGGAACAGCCATTCCAGCTGCACGCCACCATCGGCGGCCGACAGCGCCACGCTGCTGACGGCAGCTGCGGGGAAGCGCGCCAGCAGGCGCGGCGCAATGCCGGGCGCGAAGCACATCAGCGTGCCCTCGCGCAGCAGCACCAGCGGCAGCGGGCGCCGGCGGCGCCAATACAGGCCGAGCAGGCTGCCGATGGCGCATCCGGCGATCAGCGCCATCGAGGTGCGCATGCGCTCCTCCAGCGACCACGGCAGCAGCGCGATGGCGATCAGGCCGCCGATGCAGGCGCCCACCAGCCACCAGCGCTCACTGCCCTGCGCGCGCGTGTAGACGCCTTCGGCATCGGCCACGTAGGGCCCCGATTCGACTGCCGGTTCAGTGCCTTGCGCGGGATCCACCTCAGTCCAGCCGATAGTTCGGCGCTTCTTTGGTGATCTGCACGTCGTGCACATGGCTCTCGCGCACGCCGGCATTGGTGATGCGCACGAAACTGGGCTGGGTGCGCATATCCGCCACCGTCGGGCAGCCGACATAGCCCATCGAGGCGCGTACGCCGCCGAGTAACTGGTGCACGATGCTGCGCAGCGGACCGCGGTAGGGCACGCGGCCCTCGATGCCCTCCGGCACCAGCTTGTCGGCGTCCGACTCGTCCTGGAAGTAGCGATCTTTGGAGCCGCGCTGCATGGCGCCCAGCGAGCCCATGCCGCGATAGGACTTGTAGCTGCGGCCCTGGTACAGCTCGACCTCGCCGGGGGCTTCTTCGGTACCGGCGAACAGGCCGCCGATCATCACGCAATGGGCGCCGGCGACCAGCGCCTTGGCGATATCTCCCGAGTAGCGGATGCCACCATCGGCGATGATCGCCGCACCGGTGTGGCCGATCGCCTTTTCCACCATCGACACCGCGGTGATCTGCGGCACGCCGACGCCGGCGACGATGCGCGTGGTGCAGATCGAGCCGGGACCGACGCCGACCTTGACGCCATCGGCGCCGGCATCGACCAGCGCCTTGGCGGCCTCGCCGGTGGTGATGTTGCCGCCGACCACCTGCAGGCGCGGATAGCGCGACTTGACCCAGCGCACGCGGTCGATCACGCCCTGCGAGTGGCCGTGTGCGGTGTCGACCACGATCACATCGACGCCGGCGTCGACCAGCGCATCGACGCGCAACTCGGTATCGCCGCCGACGCCCACCGCCGCGCCCACCCGCAGGCGCTCTTGCGCGTCCTTGCAGGCATTCGGGTTGTCGCGCGCCTTCTGGATGTCCTTCACCGTGATCATGCCGCGCAACTGGAAGTCGGCGTTCACCACCAACACCTTCTCGATGCGGTGCTGGTGCAGCAGCGCCATCACCTCATCATCGGTAGCGCCTTCCATCACCGTCACCAGGCGCGGCTTCGGCGTCATGATCTGGCTGACCGGCACATCCAGCCGCGTTTCAAAGCGCAGATCGCGGCTGGTGACGATGCCGACCAGTTCAGCGCCATCGACCACCGGCACGCCGGAGATCTGGTTGCGCCGGGTCAGTTGCATCACGTCACGGACGCTGGCGTTCGGATGCACAGTGATCGGGTCGCGGATCACGCCGGCCTCGAACTTCTTGACCGTGCGGACTTCCGCCACCTGCTGCTCGATGCTCATGTTCTTGTGGATGATGGCCAGACCGCCCATCTGCGCCATCGCGATCGCCAGCTTCGACTCGGACACCGTGTCCATCGCCGCCGCGACGATCGGGATATTGAGCTTCAGGTCGCGCGTGAAGTGCGTCGCCAGATCGACATCGCGCGGGAGGACGTTGGAATAAGCCGGAACCAACGAGACGTCATCGAAGGTGAGCGCCTCGGCCACGATACGCATGGGGAATGCCTGAGCTGAGCGAGGCGCGAAAGTATAGCCGCAGCCGGCGCTGGACTTTTTCGGGCGAATCGCGCCTGTTCAGGCGCCGCGCGCCAGCGCCAGCGCCAGTCGATCGACCGCCTGCGCCAGATCGGCCGGCGGCAGGTGCGCATAGCCCAGCAGCAGGCTCAGGCAGGGCGGCGGCCGTACGCTGTAACGCGCGATGCCGCCGAGCGTCAGCCCCAGCGCTGCGGCGGCAGCCAGCACAGTGGGCTCGCAGGCCGCCGGCAGCGCCGGCCAGCGTACGCACAAATGCATGCCGGCATGGGCGCCGCTGATCTGGATCTGGCCGGCAAAACGCGCGCTCAAGGCCGCCAACAGCGCGCGTCGGCGCTCATCCAGGCGCCGCGCGCTGCGCAGCAGCAGGCGCTCGAACTGACCATTGGCGATCAGCCCCGCCAGTGCGCGCTGTTCGATCGCCGGGGATCCGCGGTCCGCCAGCCAGCGCGCCGCACCGAAGGCCTCGCGCAGCGCAGGCGGCAGCACCAGATAGCCGAGCCGGATGGCCGGGAACAGCACCCGCGAGAAGCTGCCGAGGTAGATCACGCGCTGCTGGCGATCCAGCGACTTCAACGCCGCCAGCGGCGCGCCGCCGTAGCGGAACTCGCCGTCGTAGTCGTCTTCGAGCACATAGGCGTCGTGGGCGCTGGCCCAGTCGAGCAGCGCCAGTCGCCGGCTCAAGCTCAGGAGCGCACCAGTGGGGAACTGGTGGCTGGGCGTCACCGCCACCAGTCGCGCCGTGCTCCCGCGCAGATGGGCGGGGTCGAGGCCATCGGCGTCGGTCGGCACGCCTTCCACCCGCGCGCCGCAGGCGGCGAAACTGAGGCGCAGGCCCTGGTAGGCCGGATCCTCGATGAGCGCCAGATCGCCGGGATCCAGCAGCACGCGTGCGCACAGGTCGATGCCTTGCTGGGTGCCGCCGACGATCAGCAGGTCCTCGGGCTGCACGTCGAGGCCACGGCGGCGATGCAGATAGCCCGCCAGTGCCTGCCGCAATTCCAGCAATCCCTGCACCGGCGGATAGTCGAATGCGGTGTCGTCGGCGGCGCGTACCAGCGACCGCCGCCAGGCGGACTGAATCGCCGGCGGCACCGACGGCGTACCGTAGCCCAGATTCCAGCGCAGCGCCGCGGGCGATTCGGGCCGCACCGGCGCCAGCGCCTGCGCACGCGCGCCGTAGGCCGATAACCGTGGCGGCACCGGCGGCGGCAGCGGCCGGTGTGCCGGCAGCGCATCGACCGGCGCCACATAGCTGCCGGACCCGACTCGCCCACGGATCCAGCCTTCGGCGCTGAGCTGCTCGAAGGCGGTCAACACGGTATTGCGCGCTAGGCCCAGATGGCGAGCGAGATGCCGGGTCGCCGGCAGGCGCTGCCCCGCTTGCAGTTGGCCATTGACGATAGCCAGTCGCAGCGCCCGTTCGAGCTGGCGCACGCGCGGGCCGCTGCCATCCAAGGCCAGATGCAGATCCAGATTGGCACCATCAAAAGGAGAAAAAGTGGCTCTAGTGTAGAGCCATTGGTCTCGCCATGCTGCGGCTTTGCCCGGAGCACACCATGTCAGACCCCACGCGCAACTCAGCCACCATCCGCCGCCACCCCGAACGCGGCAGCTACGAACGCGCGGCGGTCGATGCGGTGCTCGACGCCGGACAGATTGCGCACGTCGGCTTCGTCCAGGACGGGCAGCCCTTCGTCATCCCGATGCTGTACGCGCGCCTCGATGACACGCTGTTGCTGCACGGCAGCGTCAGCAGTCGGCTGTTGCGGCATCTCGCCGAAGGCCATCCCTGCTGCGTCACCGTGACTCATTTCGACGGCTGGGTGCTGGCGCGTTCGCATTTCAACCACTCGGCGAACTATCGCTCCGCAGTGGTGCTGGGCACGGCGCGGCTGGTCAGCGATCCGGTGTTCAAGGCGCGGGCGCTGGCGCATCTGGTGGATGCGCTGATCCCAGGCCGGGCGGCCGACAGCCGACCTTCGGATCCGGGTGAACTGGCCGGCACGACCTTGCTGGCCGTGCAGATCGAGCAGTACAGCGTGAAAACCCGCAGCGGCGGCCCCAAGGATCATCCCGATGACCTCGCGCTGCCGGTTTGGGCAGGCGTGGTGCCGCTGCGCTTGACGGCGCAGACGCCGGAAGCTGCCGAGGACTTGGCGCCCGGGATTGCCCTGCCGGCCTATCTGCGATGAATCAGGCCGCGCGGCGCGGCGTCTCGTCCTCAAAGTTGGGCGCCGGTCGGCGCTCGACGGGCGCCTCGGCGGCCGGCTCTACCCGCATCCCGACCCGGTAGGGCACCAGCGCCGCGACGCCATAGCGTTCGATCAGCGCGTAGATATCGTCATCACTGGCGGGGACAAAGCAACGCATGGCGATCGCTCCGAAGGTGCGTCCAGTGCAACACAAGGTCGGGTGAGCGCGATGACGGACACGAGGCGAAATGCGGGCGTTCGCTGCGTGTGCGGCCGATGCAGCAGCGCCTGCTTTCAAGCATGCTAGCCACTGCTAATCGGCCTGTGGATGTCCCCATGAGATCGCTTGCCCCCTTGCTGGCCGCCGTCCTGATCGGCGCGCCCACCAACGTCGCCGCCATGAGCGACCACCAACAGGAGATCGCCATCTGGCGCGCATCGCGCGTGGAACGACTGACCGCGCCGGATGGCTGGTTGTCGCTGGTCGGTTTGCATTGGTTGCCGGCCGGCCAGACGCAAACGCTGGGCAATGGCAAGGACAACGATATCGACCTGGGCCGCGGCCCCAAACGCCTCGGCACGCTCAGCTGGAAGGACGGCGAGGCAAGTTTCGAGGTCGCCAGCGAGGCGCAGGTGAAAGTCGCCGGTGCACCAGTCGAGCGCACCGTGCTGCAGCCGGACAGCAGCGGCGAGGCCACCATCGTCGAGTTCGGAACCGCCAATTTTCAGCTGATCCAGCGCGGCGACAAGTACGCGCTGCGGGTGAAGGACAGTGAGGCACCGACGCGCAAGCACTTCCAGGGAATCGCCTATTACGCGATCGATCCCGCTTGGCGCATCGAGGCGCGCTTCGAGCCCTACGCCGGCATCAAGACCATCGAGGTGGCGACTGTAGTCGGCACCATCGAGGCCTATCCGAATCCCGGCCGCATCGTGTTCGAGCGCGACGGCAAGACGCACGCGTTGGAGGTGCTGGAAGAGGAGGGCACCGACCAGTACTTCATCATCATGGCCGATCGCACCAGCGGCAAGGAAACCTACGGCATGGCGCGTTATCTGTACGCCGGCCCGCCAGTGGACGGTCGCATCGTGGTCGACTTCAACAAGGCCTACAACCCGCCTTGTGCCTTCACTGCCTATGCCACCTGTCCGATGCCACCGGAGGGCAACCGCCTCGATCTCTACGTGCGCGCCGGTGAGCTCAAGTACGAGGGCGGCCACTGATCCGGGAGAGTTCGATGCGCAGACTGCTGTTGGGAGCGGTACTGGCGGCGATCGCGAGCCATGCGACGGCTGCGGCTGAATCGGTGGTTTGGATGCTCGGCAAGGAGGCCGGCACCGAAACCGTGACCACCGAGGGCAACGAGACGGTGGTGCGCTACCGCTACAACGACCGCGGTCGCGGCCCCGAGATCGAGGCGCGCTGGCAGCTCGACGCAGCCGGCCTGCCGACGCAGATGCGCATACGCGGGGTCGATTACTTCAAGGCGCCGGTGGACGAGCAGTACGATCGCAGCGGCAGTGGCTCGCGCTGGGTCAACACCGCCGAGCAGGGCGAAAGCCCGAAGACGGATGCCTTTTACTGGCCGCTCGAGTCCTCGACCGCGCTGACCGAAGTCTTGACGCGAGCCCTGCTGGCAGACGCCGATCACTCGCTGGATCTGTTGCCTTCGGGTCGGGCCACGCTGCAAGAGACCATGCGCATCCCGGAACCCGGCTCCAAGCCGCGCCAGAAGCGCGAACTGGTGGCGTACGAGATCAGCGGCCTGGGTTTCACGCCGCAAACCGTGTGGCTGGACGCCGACGGCGAGTGGCTGGGCGTGGTCGACGGCTGGATGAGCGTGCTGCCGCGCGGCCGCGAAGCCTGGCAGCAAGCCCTGAGCGATGCCCAGTCCGCGCGCGAACAGAAGCGCGCCCGCGATTGGGCCGAGCGCTACGCCGTGCGCGCCAAACTGCCCGTGCTGGTGACCGGTGCCCGCGTCTACGATCCGCGCACCGCGCAGGCACGCCCGGCGGACGTGCTGGTGGTGGGCAATCGCATCGCGGCGGTCGGGCGCGAGGCCGATATGGATCTGCCGGTGGATCTGGAGCGGGTGGATGCCAGCGGTCGCTTCTTGATGCCGGGCCTGTGGGACAACCACGTGCACCTGGGCAGCTCCGATGGCGTGCTGCATCTGGCCGCCGGGGTGACCAGCGTGCGCGACATGGCCAACGACCAGGACGTGCTGCCGGCGCGGGTACAGCGCATCGACGCCGGTGAGGAACTCGGTCCGCGCGTGCTGATGGCCGGCTTCATGGACGGCCCCGGGCCCTATGCGGGACCGACCAAGGTGCTGGTCGATGAGCCGGCGGCGGTGGAGCAGTGGGTTAATTGGTACGCCGATCACGGTTATGTGCAGATCAAGGTCTATTCCTCGCTCAAGCCGGCGCTGGTTGCTGTCGCCGCACGCGCTGCGCACGCGCGCGGGCTGCGCCTGTCGGGTCACGTGCCGGCGTTCATGAGCGCCGAGCAGTTCATCGCTGCCGGCGCCGACGAGTTGCAGCATCTGAACTTCGTGTTTCTGAACTTCTTGACCAAAGAGGCGCCGGACACCCGCGACATGACGCGCTTTACCGCGGTAGGGCGCTATGCAGTCGACATCCAGCCCGGCGGCGAGCGCGAGCGCCAGTTCATTGCCGCGATGGCCGCCCACCACACCGTGCTCGATGGCACCGTCGGCGTCTTCGAGTCCTTTTTCGAGGCCAGTCCCGGCAAAGTGCAGCCCGGCTATGAGCGGGTGGCGCCGCGCCTGCCGCCGCTGGTGCAGCGTGGCCTCAAGCTCGGTGGTCTGAAGGCGCCGGCCGGGCAGGAATCACGCTATCAGCGCGCTTTCGCCTCGATGTTGGGCTTTCTGGGCGCGCTGCATCAGGCCGGCGTGCCGATCATTCCCGGCACCGACGCCATGGCGGGCTTCGCGCTGCAACGCGAACTCGAGCTATACGCGGCAGCCGGCATTCCGAACACCGACATCTTGCGCATGGCCACGCTGGGCTCGGCGGAAGCCAATCGCCGCAGCCAGGATCTGGGACTGGTCGCGCCGGGCTGGCTGGCGGACTTCATCCTGATCGATGGCGATCCGACCCAGAACATCAGCGATATCCGCAAGGTAGAGCGCGTGGTCAAGGATGGCGTTTGGTACGACCCGGCCGAGTTGTATCCGCTGGTCGGGGTGCTGCCGGCGTCACCATGAACCTGATCGTGGCCCATGATCTGGCGCGCGCCATTGGCGTGGGCGGTCAGTTGCCCTGGCATCTGCCGGACGACCTTCGGCGATTCAAGGCCTTGACCCTGGGTCAGGCGGTGCTGACGGGGCGCAAGACCTATGCCTCGATCGGCCGGCCCTTGCCTGGGCGACGCAATCTGGTTTTGAGTCGGGACCGCAGTTGGCAAGCGCCGGGCGTGGAGCGCGTTGACGATGTCGATGCGCTGCGCGTCGACGAACCGATCTGGGTGATCGGCGGCGGCGAGGTGTATGCCCTGATGCTGCCGCGCGTGCGGCGCATCGAGCGGACGCTGGTGCACACGCGGGTGGCTGACGCCGATGCCTGGTTCCCGCCGTTACCGGAGGGCGCCTTTGCCCTGCAGCAGACGCAGGCCCATCGCGCCGATGCCCAGCATGCCTGCGACTTTGAGTTCCAGACGCTGATTCGAGTCTGAGGCCGCGACTCAGTCGCGATCGCCCATATCGTCCTGGCTGTGCAGATCGGCGTCGTTGGAGCGCTGCTGCGCGCTGTCCACCGCCAAGAACTCGGGGTCGGCGTCGATGCGCAGCGCGGTGAGTTTGCCGCCCCACACGCAGCCGGTATCCACCCCGAACACGCCCATGCCCTGAAACTTGCCCAGCGCCGACCAATGTCCGGCGACCACGCGGAAATCGCGCGGCTTGTGGCCAGGCACCTCGAACCAGGGGTAATTGCCGGCGCTCTGGGTACCGGGCGCGCCCTTGGACTCGAAACAGATCTGGCCGCGCGGATCGCAGTAGCGCATTCGCGTCAGCACATTGATGGTCGCGCGTGTGCGATCCAGACCCTTGAGGCGCCGGCTCCAGCCGCGCGGTCGATCGCCGTACATGCGCAGCAGGATGTTCTTGAAGTCCTTGCTGCGCAGCTCGCGTTCGACGCGCTCGGCCTCGATCCGCGCCCGCTCCAGCGTCCAGTGCGGCGACAAGCCGGCATGCACCATGACAAAGCGCTGATCCTCGTCCCAGTGCAACAGCGACCGGAAGCGCAGCCACTCGATCAACTCGGCGCCATCCTCGGCTTCCAGCACGCGCCGCAGATCGGTGTTCTTCTGTCGCCGCTCGACCGCCTTGACGCTCTCGGCAATCAGGTGCAGGTCGTGATTGCCGAGTACCACCACGGCACTGTCGCCCAGCGAGCGGATGAAGCGCAGCGTCTCCAGCGACTGCCCGCCGCGGTTGACCAGATCGCCGGTAAACCAGAGCCGATCGGCGCCCGGATCAAAGCGCACCCTCTCCAGCAGACGGAGCAGCGTGTCGTAGCAGCCCTGCACATCCCCGATTGCGTAAATGCTCACGCGAGTCGCGTCCGGGCGTCAGTCGGGGAATGGCTCATTTCAGTGCAAGGTCCGTGGTACTGCCAAGGTGAAGGCCGGAATGATCGCCTCAAACAGGGTGCCGTCGTCGGCCAACATCTGATAGCTGCCGCGCATGCTGCCGACACTGGTCTCGAGCACCGCGCCGCTGGTGTATTCGTAGCGACTGTCGGGTTCCAGCCACGGCTGCTCGCCAACCACGCCTTCACCGCGCACTTCCTGCACCTTGCCGTGCGCATCGGTGATCTGCCAATGCCGCGTCAACAGACGAGCCCCGACAGCGCCGGTGTTGCGCATCTGTACCGTGTAGGCAAACACAAAGCGACCTTGCTCGGGGAGCGACTGCTCTTCGATGTAGCGCGTAGCCACCTGGACATCAATGTAGTAGCGCGGCTTTTCGTTCATGGCGCACTGAATAGCGGTGGGCGCCGTCCAGCGCAACCGGCAAACGCTTGACCTCGTTTTGCTCACATGTAGCATAAGGAGCGCCCGATCGGGCTCTTTTTGGCACACCGTAATGCTCATGATGAGCAATAGGAGTAGGCGATGATCTCCACCCTCGCGCCCTGGAGTCCGGAAATGTCAGCGCGGCATGCGTCACGCTATCGCCCGCTGCAAGCGCGTATCCCGGAAGTCGAGTGGGATGCCGCACTGCCGTGGATCGACGCCATCCATGCGCTCAAGCGCAGCCGCAACGCGGTCATCCTCGCCCACAACTACCAGCCGCCTTTGATCAGCTACGGCGTGGCCGACGTGGTGGGAGATTCCTTGGCGCTGGCCCAACGCGCGGCGGACACGCGCGCTGATCTGATCGTCCTGTGCGGCGTTCACTTCATGGCGGAGACCGCCAAAATCCTCAATCCCGACAAGACGGTGCTGATCCCGGACGCCCGCGCCGGCTGTTCGCTGGCTGAATCCATCAGCGCTGCCGACATCCGCCTGTTGCGCGCGCAGTACCCGGGCGCGCGCGTGGTCACTTATGTGAACACCTCGGCGGAGGTGAAGGCCGAGTCGGACATCTGTTGCACCTCCGCCAATGCGATCGAAATCGTCAACTCGATGCCAGGCGATACCGTGATCTTCCTGCCGGATCGTTATCTCGGCGCCCATGTGGCACGGCACACGCGCAAGCGGCTAGTGCTCTGGCAAGGCGCCTGCGAAGTGCATGAACGCTTCACCGGTGAGCAGGTGCGCGCGCTCCGCGCTCCAGGTGTGCGCGTGCTGGCGCATCCGGAGTGCCCTGCCGATGTGCTGGAAGCGGCCGACTTCGTCGGTTCCACGGCAGCGATGGGGACCGACATCCGCCGATCGGGCGCGCAGCGCGTGGTGCTGATCACCGAGTGCTCGATGGCGGCGAACCTCGCGGTCGAGTTTCCAACGGTCGAGTTCACCCAGCCGTGCAATCTGTGTCCGCACATGCAGCGCATCACGCTGCCGAAGATCTACGCCGCGCTGCGCGACAACACCGGCGTGGTAGAGGTGGCGCCGGCGGTCGCTGCAGGCGCGCGGCGCGCTTTGCAGCAGATGCTGGACGTCGGCCGGCGCGAGGCGGCGTGACGCGAATGGTCATCTCCTGACAAAATGTGCGATCCGTCATGTCCATGCAGCCGGAACTGAGCGACGGCTCACACTCATGGCGCAACGGTCGGCGCACACTCGAAGCGAGTCGGTGTCGACACCTTGGCACGGCAACCATGGTTCAGCGCGGCGCGGGGGCGCGTTCATGACCGAACAGTTTGACCTGATCGTAGTAGGTAGCGGCGCTGCCGGCTTGAGCGTTGCACTCGGCGCCGGCACCGCCTTGCGCGTCGCTGTGGTCAGTCGGGGCGTGATCGGCTTGGACGGCGCCAGTTGCTGGGCCCAGGGAGGCATTGCCGCTGCCGTTGGCGCCGGCGACTCCGCCGCTCAGCATGCGGCGGACACCATCAGTGCCGGTGCTCGCCTCAATAGCAAGCCGGCGGTACGGTGGCTGGCCGAGTCGGCGCCAGAGGTGGTGCGCTGGTTGATTGCGCTCGGCGTGCAGTTTGACACCGTGGGCGGGCGCTTGGCACTGGGACGCGAAGCCGCCCATTCGTTTCCGCGCATCCTGCATGCTGGGGGCGATGCCACGGGCGCAGAACTCATGCGCGGTTTGCGCGAGGCTGTGAGCCGTCAGCCTTGGATCGAGCGCTTCGAGTTCGCCGAGGCCTGCGAAATCATCAAGCATGGCGGACGCGCGGTTGGCGTCCACGTCCGTGATCGCCGTGGCGAGATGGTCAAGTTGCTGGCCCCGAGCGTGGTGCTGGCCACGGGCGGTATCGGACAGATCTACCGCTACACCAGCAACCCGATGGAATGCGACGGAAGCGGTTTGGCGCTCGCGCACTATGCCGGGGCCGAGTTGGCGGACTTGGAGTTCGTACAGTTTCACCCCACCGTGCTCGCGCCGGTAGCCGGGCAAGAGAGCAATCAGTTGCCCTTGGTGACCGAGGCGTTGCGCGGTGCAGGCGCGACTTTGCTCACCGAGGCCAGTGGCCGCTTCATGAGTGGCGTGCATGGACAAGGCGAATTGGCGCCGCGTGACATCGTCGCACGTGCAGTGTGGGAGCAACTGGCGCTAGGTCGCACCGTGTACCTGGATGCGCGTCACCTTGGAGAGCAATTGCGGACTCGGTTCCCAGCCTTCGTGCAGGCCTGTGCCGCCCGCAGCCTGGATCCACGCAAGCAACCCATTCCGGTGGTGCCGGCCGCTCACTACCACATGGGCGGCGTCCGCGTGGACCTGCACAGTCTGTCGCGCGTGCCCGGACTGTATGCGGTGGGGGAAGTCGCGTGCACGGGAGTACACGGAGCCAACCGTCTGGCGAGCAACTCCTTGTTGGAGGCGGTGGCCTACGGGCGCGCGCTGGGCGAGCGCCTCGGACATCGCGGTCGCCAGGGAGGCATCAAGCACTACGACGCACTGGTCGGACACGCCACGCGGATGCCGATGGCAAACGACCAGTTGGTGCTCGCGCGCATCCGGCAGTTGATGTGGGATCAGGTTGGAATCGCCCGTACCATGGACGGTCTGCAGGCGGCGCATCAACAGGTTGAGGTACTCGAGCGACGATGCCTGCAAGGCGCGCCGGTGTTGCGCCAACTCAGCACAGCACGCTTGATCATCGAGGCTGCCGTGCGCCGCAAGGAAAGCGTAGGTGCTCACCATCTAGTGAGTGGGAATCCCGCTCTGGGCTACGGAAAAGCAGTTGCCTGAAGCGCGTTGCGTTTCGCTACACTTTTCTTGCACAAAGCGCTTGCGCACCACCTGGTTCATCGCTAGTGTTCGCCGCCCCTGACGAGCAACGCTTCTGACGGGCCTGAACGGAAGCTAAAAACTTCTGATCGGTGCGAAGAAAGGTGTTGACAGCCATCGGTTTTGAAGTATGATGGCGAGCTCACCCGACGAGATGTCGGTGAGTGAAGCGGAAAGCGGT
>JAXMHB010000027.1:0-34687 GCA_046346965.1 Lysobacterales bacterium | reverse complement strand
TGCAGGCGCCCGATCACCCGCAAGTTCTCCAAGCTCATCCGGTCCTCCGATGACGAATATCCGGGCATCACTCAGCATGCGGGTGGCGAAGGCATCGCCGCGGCGCAATCGCTCAGCAAGCTCTGCTGTCGAGTACAACACAGGATTGATTTCGCGTTGCAGCGTTTGTTGCGCCGGATACAGCGCCTGCACCAATTCCGCGAATCCAATATCGCCCACGACCAGCAAATCGACGTCGCTGGCTGTGACGTCGCTGCCGCGCGCCACCGAGCCGAAAATAAGCGCGAGCCGAATTCGCTCACGCAGCGGCGCCAACGCGTCGGCCACCACCGCCCGCGCGCCATGCGTCTTGCGGAACAGGCCGGCCAGCTCGTCAAACAAGGGGCAAACCCGATTGGCGCGGTAGCGCACCTGATTGCCCTGCACGCTGCGCAACACTAGGCCGGTGTCGGCCAGCTTGCCCAGCTCGCGCGTGAGCGTGCCGGCGCTGCAGCCAGTCACCCGCGCCAGCTCGCGCACATGGAAGCTGGTGTCCGGCTGCAGCAGCAAAACCGCCAGCACGCGCTGGCGATAGTCGCCGAACAGCAGATCCATCAAGGAGGATGTGTTGCTCATAGGGCAACGATGGTTGCTCAAGGGGCAACATGTGGGCAAGGCCTACGCCGGCGTGCGAGGCCGGGATGGCAGCGCGTATAGGTGGAATCCCCACGACGATGCGAGTGAGAGTTCCACCCAACTCGAGAGTCCGCGCTCTGTCGGTTCGCGGTGGATTCCAAGCACAGTCACGATTCTTTGCGTCCAGTTGTTGGCACGCCACTGGGCAGGCTGCTCTGCCACGCAGCGTAGGTAATTGATGTCCCCTTCAGCCGCCACGAATTTCGGCCATTGTCGGTGCGGCCCAACACTGTAGCTGAGGCGGCGCTTGGGCTGGCAAAATTCACGTCCTTTGTGAACACCAGCCACGGGCCCTGCTCGCTCGCCTTAACGTCTCCATCAGCCACGAGCTTCTGGCGCAACTGCTCGTAGGAGTGTTGTTGGCCACTCCAAGATTGTTTGGCCATTGACCCTGCCAACACCGTGAAGTCCGTGCCGTTCTCCCGCGCGGACGCTCTTAGACCGTGGCGAATGCTCTGCAATTCGAAAACTGGACGAGAATCTCCAAGGCCAAGTTCGGCCAGCAAGGTGTCCGCAATCTGCGTCTGGCTCTTGCGGTTCTGCAATCGCCACTGATTCTCCAACGCCTGCAGCATGACTTCTTGGCGCTGCTCCATCACCTCGACGGTCCATTCCTTGTATTGCAGCACCTGCGTAGTGAGTGCGAATGCACTCACGCCCGCTTTTGTAAAATAGGCGGTTTTCTTGCGCTCGAACTCGTAATTGCTCGCGGCGCTGTTCTTCTTACGACTTAGAAGCGCAAGGTTGCCCAGGCGATGGACCCAGAAAGAGTGAGCCTCGCTATCCGGCACCCAGGCCTGCCACTGGCTGCGCGGTGCGGGTTGCTGCGGCAGTACATGCTCGACCGACACCACGTCATGCTGGTAGCTCGCCGCACCATCAGACATCAACGCATCAAGGCGCAACAGCAGCACCGCCAACGCCCTGGCTGAGTGTGTGCTGTAAAGGGGGCCACTCAGCACTGAGTAAGTGGAAAACTGTTCGGATGCCGAGAGCTGCAGTGGCGAATCAATCACGAAAAGATCATCTGCCTTTTCGATCGCAGCCGTGAGCTTGGAAAACCGTTCTATGCGGTCGTTGACGCCGAACTTCTGCACGAGCATTGAATAGCCAAGTCGCTCCAAGTCGCGGAAGAAACGCAGCACTACATCGGGCTCGTTGCCATGGCGGACGAAGAATGCAAGTGCCGGTGGCAGCCAGTCGTTGAACTCCAATCGGGTCAGCCAGCGTAGATGCTCGTTCACCTTCTCGGCTCCGCGGTGGCTGGCGTAGTTGGCATCGATCAGTTGCTCGAAGGCACTGGCCATAGGCGTACCTGATTAGCGTCGAACCTCAGTAGTCGTCAGTGGTCTGTCTCAGCCTGTGAGACGGCCGGGTGGGATCTTGGTGCCATTGAGAGCCAGGAGAGTGGCGATGGCAATGAACCAGGTGCAGTTCCAGAAGGGTCTGTCGGTGGCGGAGTTCATGGCGAGCTATGGCAGCGAGGCGGGGTGTCGGGAGGCGCTGGAGCGTGCGCGCTGGCCGCAGGGCTTCGTCTGCCCAAAGTGCAGCCATGTCACCTGCCGTCGTTTCGAGCGCGGTGGGCAGCTCTATCTCGAGTGCACCGCGTGCGGCCGTCAGACTTCGCTAGTCAGCGGTACGCTGTTCCAATCCTCCAAGCTGCCCCTGCGTCTTTGGTTCCTTGCGATGTACTTGCTCAGCGCGGCGAAGACCAACCTCTCGGCCCTGGAGCTCAAGCGCCATCTGGGCGTCTGCTATCGCACCGCATGGCGAACGAAACAGAAGATCATGCAGGCCATGACCGCACGCGAAGAGGCCCGCAGGCTCGAGGGCTTCGTGCAGATCGACGACGCCTACCTGGGCGGCGAGATCAATGGCGCCAAGCCGGGGCGCGGCTCTCCCAACAAGCAGGCCTTTCTGATCGCCGTACAGACCGACGAGACGATGGAGAAGGTGCTGTACGCCGTGGCCGAGCCGGTCCCGACCTTCGACAAGGCCGCAGTGGCTGATTGGGCCGCGCGCCGCCTGGATCCAGAATGTGAGGTGTACACCGATGGGCTTGGCGCGTTCAACGCGCTCGAAGACCAAGGCCATGCACGCACCACGGTTGTCGCGTCCGGGCGCCGCGAGCGAACGCAGACGACAAGCGCGCGCTGGGTCAACGTGGTGCTGGCAAACATCAAGCGCTCGCTCTCCGGCGTGTACCACTCGATCCGACAGCAGAAATATGCTCGGCGCTACTTGGCGGAGGCCACTTGGCGCTTCAACCGGCGCTTCGACTTGCGAGCGCTCGTGCCGAGGCTCACTGTAGCCATGGCGACGTGCGGACCCCACTCGGAACGAATGCTCCGGATGGCGACGAACTATGCGCACTGAAGATTAGCGCTAATCAGGTAGGCGTAAGCAGTTGATCGACGAAGTCGCTAGGACTGGAGATCGGCGTCACATGCTGCTTAATCTCCTTCAGTAGCGTTCCTTGTGGCTTCGCTTTGCGGTAAATCATGCGGATGTGGCTAAAGAGGTCACCAAAGGCCTCGCGGCCCAAGTCTTCCTCGTGGTCCTCCCACTTTTTCGTGTACGCGTCACGTAATTTGGATTCGACGCCACCGATAATCTCGGCCTTTAGGATGTCAGTGGCACTCAGGTCAAGGCCGCGGCTGTTCAGCACGCCGAAAATTCGGTAGGCCGAATCCAAGTCTGGGGTAGATACGGTCACTAGGTAGCAACGCGTAATGATGAACTGCACGAGTCGGATCAGCTGCGCTTGATCCAGCTGGGCGATACCCTGCATGAAGACCCTGGCGTTGGACTGCAGGCGACTCTGGACATCTGACAGAACATTGTTGAGTTGGAGGAGCTTCGACAAGCCATCTTCGTGCTGAACGTATTGCCGAAAGAAGTCGCGATCGCGTTCACGCAGTGAAAGCCGGTATCGGGCCTGCGTCGCAGAAACGACATCGCCGTGTTCGTAGATGCGCTTGGTGACCCCCTTCTGAACCTCCGTGTCTTTCACGCTGGCGCGAATGGCGGACAACAGCAGGGTCAGCGTCGTTAATCGCTGCTGACCGTCCACGACCGTGGCATCTGGGACTGCATCGGCCTTGATAAGCACGATGCTGCCGAGAAAGTAGGGAGGGGCCCCGCTCAATTCAGCCGGCGCAGCGGCCACCGCGGACAGAAGATCCCCCAGTAGTTCCTCTGCCTGTTCAGTGCCCCACGAGTAGGGGCGCTGGTAGCCCGGTATCGTGAACACGTAGTCGTCGCTGAAGATCTTCGCGAGAGACTGCTCTTTAGCGGTAAGAGTGTGAGTCATCGTGCTTTCCCGTCTGGGAGCGTTCTAGGTTTGAGCGTGCATCCCGCGACGATATTACACTGAGCAGCGCACGAGACCGGGAATGCAGGCGTGCCATGGCTCCCGGTTAGCACCTGTCAGGCCGTCAAGCTACAAACATTGATCTTGCCGGTGACGGCGGCGGAGATCAGGGCAGCGCGGCGCTCCGTCAACAACCGCACGCCTCGGGCCGCTTCGTCGATCAGGGCATCGACCTTGCCAGTCAAATCGGCGACGAACCCAGCAATGCGCGCACTTTCGTCCGACGTAGGTACGGCTACAGGAAGTTCCATAACGTTGGTTGACGAGATTGAGGCCAAGTTGGTGCTCTGTTTCGAGCGCGACATGAAGTAGAACTGCGCTTGAGTCGTCCCCGCAAAGAGGTTCAGCCACTCTGGGCTGACGGCGGCTGGCCGAACAGCAAAGACATGGTTCTGATGGATGCAAGGATCAATGCTCGCGTCCCAAACGTGACCCCGCCCAAGCTTGTCGAAGTCACCGCCTTCGTTCATGAGGACATCTCCCCGACGCAACAAATAACGAGGCAGGTCAACCGCTGAGATCTCAATCTCCGCAACGTCTGTGAGATCGATGCGTCCGTCTTGAACATTTGCGACGCGAAGATAGGGAACCGTCACCGTTTCCTTGCCCGCATTGTCTTTCCCTTTGGCAATACCGGTCTGAACCGTGGCGACGAACTTGAGGCGTGTGATCTCCCAGTGCGCCGGCACCTCCCCCAGCCACTCCACTCCCGAATCCTTCATCGGCACGTTCGGGTCCAGCCCCTTGGTGACGGCCTGCGAAATCACTGCCCGACGCTTCTCTTTCAGCAACTCGATCAGGCGCTTCTGCTCCTCGACCAGCGCGTCGATCTTGGCGGTTTCGCGGTCGAGGAACGACGCGATCGCGCATTGTTCCGAAAGCGATGGCCTTGCAACTCGATGCGCATGCAGGACGCCCTTGGTCATGCTCGGGAGTGCGGTATTGGTCGAGTAGTAGTCGAACGGAATGGTCAAGGCGGTGTAGTAAGCAAATCGCGCACTTGCTTCCGGCGCGATCTTCGTCCAGTACATGGTGTCGACTGTCCAGAATCGACCAGAGACGAACAGCGGTTTATCGATCGTCCCCTTACGTCCGAGTAGGACAGATTCGCCGTCGTACATGAACTCGGAAGCGTACGCGAAGACGCCGCCGGATCCGATGACTGGATACCCGTCATCCCGCTCGATGTTCTTGTGATCGGCACCGTTCTGGATGTCGACCAAATGCTTAAAGGGCGCAACTTCCCAATGCGCCGGCACCTCCCCCAGCCACTCCACCCCCGAATCCTTGTACGCCGGATACCTCGGAAAGCTCATGCGTCGCCCTCCGGATCCGGGCTGGCCAGCAGGTAGAACTCATGCAGCTTGGCCTGCAGCAGCGCCTTGTCGGGCAGCTGGGTTTGATACTGCGCAATCAAAGCGGGCGACGCGCTGCGGCTGAGGGCGTACTCGACGACCTCGTCATCTTTGCTGGCGCACAGCAGCACGCCGATGGCGGGGTTTTCGTGGGGCTTGCGTACGTCACGGTCCAGCGCTTCGAGGTAGAAGTTCAGCTTGCCCAAGTGCTCGGGGGCAAAGGCCGTTACCTTCAGTTCAATCGCCACGAGACAGTTCAAGCCGCGGTGGAAGAACAGCAGGTCCAGCGCAAAGTCTTGGCGACCAACCTGCACCGGGTACTCGGAGCCGATGAAGCAGAAGTCCCGCCCCAGTTCAGTCAGAAATCGGCTGAGATTGCGCAGCAGACTGCGGTGCAAGTCGGCCTCAGAGTGCCGATCAGGCAGCGCCAGAAACTCAAGCATGTAGGCGTCGCGAAAATGTTGTGGCGCTTGCGGCTGCAAGACTCTCAACGGTGTTGAGAGTTTTGGCGGGCTGAGCACGGTGCGCTCAAACAGTCCGCTGTCGATCTGACGTGCCACCTCGCGCACTGACCAGCGCTGCTGCACCGCCATGCGCAGGTAGAACTCGCGCTCTTCGTCGCGCTTGGTGCGGCTCAAGATGTGCAGGTGCGCCGACCAAGGCAGCTGTCGCGACAGTGTTGAGAGGGTTTCGGCTGCCGAATAGGCCACAAAGAACTGCCGCATACGCCAGAGGTTCTGCGCCGAGTAGCCGCGCAGGCCCGGTTCGCGTTGGCTGATGTGGGCCGCCAAATTGGCCACCGTACCTTTGGCCCATCCGTCGGTTTCAATCCTCAGGTGCAGGTATCGACCGATGTGCCAATACAGATCGATCAACTCGGCGTTCACCGTCTGCTCGGCGCGTAGGCGCGCGGCGCGTATGAGGCTCACCACATCGTCGAACGCTAGCTCAACACGACTGGCAGCGTCGCTGTGGTCGTCAGCGGTGGCAGGCAGTTTGCGCTTGCTCATGCCGACAGCCCCTCGATCATCGCCTTGATGCGGTCGGTCACCTTTTTGAGATCAGCGTCGATCTCGGCCAGATCGCGCGGCGGCTCGAACACGTAGAAGTGCCGGTTGAAGGGGATCTCGTAGCCGACCTTGGTCTTCTCATGGTCGATCCAGGCGTCGGGCGCATGCGGCAGCACTTCGCGCTGGAAGTAGGTATCCACGTCTTCGGACAGCGGCACGTTCTCGGTGTCGCGCAGGCTGCTGTCGGGCTGCGGCTTGCCCTTTGCCTTGCCCTTCTCGCCGAGGATGGGCTTGCCTTGATCGTCGCGCAGCGGGCGCTCGACGGTGATGGTGCGGTAGCCGAAGTCCTGGTTGCTGAAGATGCGTGCGACCGGCACCTTTTTGACTTTGCCGCCGGCGGGCGCGGTGGGCAGCGCCTCGCCTTCCATCCGCACCTGACGACTGACTTCCTTGCCATCGGCATCGAGCACGGTGATCAAATTCGCCTCGATGAAGTCGCCGAACAGCCGGGTGATGGTGGCGATGTGTTCCTCGCTCATCTCCTTGCGCTTGGAACCCAAGCTCTTGCGCATCTTCTGCCAGAAGCTGCTGGCGTCGATCAGTTGCACGTAGCCTTTGCGGTCGTCCGGCTTGCGGTTGCTCAGGATCCAGATGTAGGTGCTGATGCCGGTGTTGTAGAACATGTCGGTGGGCAAGGCGACGATCGCCTCCACCAGATCGTTCTCCAGCACATGGCGGCGAATCTCGGACTCGCCCGACCCGGCGCCGCCGGTAAACAGCGGCGAGCCGTTCAGCACGATGCCGATGCGGCTGCCGCCCTGCGCCGCCGGACGCATCTTGCTGAGCAGATGCAGCAGGAACAGCAGCGAGCCATCGGACACGCGCGGCAGACCCGGCCCGAAGCGGCCGTTGTAGCCCTGGCTTTCGTGCTCCTCGCGGATGGTCTTCTCAATTTTCTTCCACTCCACGCCAAAGGGTGGATTGGACAGCATGTAATCGAACAGTTTGCTGTAGAGCCCATCCTCGCTGAGCGTGTTGCCGAGGATGATGTGGCTGATGTCCTGGCCGCGGATCAGCATGTCCGCCTTGCAGATCGCGTGCGATTCCGGGTTCAGTTCCTGGCCGAACAGCGACAGACGCGCCTTCGGATTGAGCTCTGCCAAATACTCGGCGGCCACCGACAGCATGCCGCCGGTGCCGGCGGTCGGGTCGTACATCGTGCGCACGATGCCCGGCTTGGTCAGCGCGTCGTTGTCCTCGATGAACAGCAGGTTCACCATCAGGCGGATCACTTCGCGGGGCGTGAAGTGCTCGCCGGCGGTCTCGTTGGAGAGTTCGGCAAACTTGCGGATCAGTTCCTCGAACACGAGGCCCATCTGCACGTTGTCGACCTCATCCGGGTGCAAGCGAAAACCGGCGAACTTCTCGGTCACCAGGTACAGCAGCTTGGCCTTGTGCAGCCGCTCCACGGTGGCGGCAAAGTCGAAGTGCTCGAAGATCGAACGCACATCCGGCGCAAAGCCCTGGATATAGCTGTCCAGATTCGCGCGGATATTGTCCTGATCGCCCATCAGCCGGCCCATGTCGAGCGCGGACACGTTGTAGAAATCGAGGCCGGTCCTGCGCTTGACGAAGGGCTCGAAGGCAATCCCGGCAGACTGCTTCGACGCGTATTCCGCCAGCGCCGCCGCCTTGGTGGGCGCCAGCACGCAATCCAGCCGCCGCAGCACCGTGAACGGCAGGATCACCCGCCCGTACTCGCTCTGCTTGAAGTCGCCGCGCAACAGGTCCGCAACGGACCAGATCAGGGAGGAGAGGGCTTGCTGGTTCATGCAGTCGGGCAGGTCGGATGCGAAAAGGGCGTCGCGGATTCATACCACAGCGCACACAGCCAGCGCCGACGGCCCGCCATGTGAGCACCCAAGCCACCGCTGGATTGCCACTGTCCTCGTCCGTGCGGACGAGGTCTTTGCAATAACGCCGTGCTCTTGAGGCTTGCTGGGCCGCTGATGCCTTCGCAATGACACCGTGCTTTTGAGGCTCGCTGGGGCGCTGGGCCTTCGCGATGACGCCATGCTCTTGGACAGCCGCCCAAAGAAAAACCCCCGCCGGTTGCCCGGCGGGGGTCGAAGAGTGCTGCGTGCAACGATTGGCTTTCTTAGAACTTGTAGGTGGCGCCGAGCAGGTAGGTGCGGCCGTACTCGTTGTAGGAGCGCGGGCGGTCCGGCGTGCCGGGGTCGCGGAAGAACTCCTGGTAGGCCTCGTTGGTGACGTTGTTGACCTGCAGCAGGATCGACAGACCGTCCCAGTCGCCGCTGAAGGCGTAGCTGGCCTGGAAGTCGATCAGGTCCTCACCCTGGATGTAGCGCGTTTCGCGATCCGCACCGAAGCCCTGGATTTCGCCGATGAAGGCCGAACGGCTACGCTGACTGACGCGCGTCGAGAAGCCCGACTTTTCGTAGTACAGCGTGATGTTGGACACGTAGCGCGACAGGCCCGGCAGCGGCTGGCTGGTGCCCGGACCCTGCGGCTTGACCGAGCTGCGGGTATCGGAGTAGCTGCCGAGGATACCGAAGCCGTCCAGCACCGGGGTCAGTTCGCCGAAGGGCACCGACAGGGCCAGTTCCCAGCCGTTGATCGAACCGCCATCGCCATTGGTCGGACGCGTGAAGCGGCCGATCGTGGAGGGCGGACGCGGGCCGGTGAAGCCGCTCAGATCGAACACGCTGAAGTCGAAGTCCACGGTCTGATCGTAGATGTAGGACTTCAGGTCTTTGTGGAAGGCCGCCGCGCTGACGTAGCCCTTGCCGCCGAACAGGTAGTACTCGTACGACAGGTCGAAGCTGGTTGCACGCCAGGGTTCCAGCTCCGGATTGCCGCCGCCACCCGAGTAGATGTTGCGGGTCTGGTCGATGCTGAAGTTGTTGTTGGCGCGCATCTGGTCCATGCGCGGACGCGCCACCTGCTTGGCCACACCCAGGCGCACCGACTGCTCGTCGGTCAGCGAGAAGATCAGGTTCAGGCTGGGCAGGATGTCGTTGTAGTCGGTGCCGGCCTTGAAGGGCTGGGCGGCCGTGGCACTGCTGTTGGGCAGCGCAAAGCCTTCCGATTCCTGGTCGGCCGAGACGTACTGGATGCCAACGTTGCCGCGCACCGGGATGTCACCCAGCATGCCGTCGATGTTGAGCTTGACGTAGCTGGTGATCACGGTCTCGTCGACGTTCCAATCCTTGTTCAGGATGTCGGCGTTGACGTTGGTGCGCGGCGTGTAGATGCCGAAGGCGCCCGGCACGCTGTAGCTGATCACGCCCGGAATGCCGGTGAGCGAGAGATCGGCGGCGCTTTGCAGCAGATTGGACGGAATCGGCACCGGCGTGCGGTTGTTGGCCAGATCGAGGAAGGCTTCCGCCACCGCGCGGCTCTTCTCGCGATGCGACCAGTTGCTGCCGAAGTCCAGGCTGCTGAACATGGCGCTGTCGAAGGCGCGCGTCAGCGAGAAGCGCGCGGAGGTCAGCTTGTCCTCGAAGGCCGGATACTTGATGTAGCCGTCCTGGCCCCAGCCGCCCGGATCGCGCAGGCGCACGACGTTCGGGTCGGTGTAATCGAGGCCGAAGTCGAGGTTCGGCAGACCGGTGCGGGTGTTCAGCGTGAAATCGACGGTGTCCGAGTTCGCCGCGCCGGCGTAGGTCTCCAGGATCGACTCGTCGCGATTCGCCTTGGACATGCTGAAGTCGGCCATGCCGGTCCAGTAGTCGTTGAAGGTGAACTCGTTCTTGAAGCCGATCGCGAAGATGTCATCCTCGCGCTTGTTGCGGTCGTTGCGCAGCACCGGACGCACGCCGGTATAACGGCCGCCGACCAGGATGCCGTTCTCGACCACCGGATTGCTCAGCGTGCCGCCGGACCAGCCGAGGCCGGTCTGCAGGCCGCGCGTGGTCTCGACGCGCTCGAACTGCGAGTAGTACAGGTCCAGCGAGCCCGAGTAGGTGTCGCTCGGCGCCCACTCGACCACCGCCATCAGGCCGTCACGGACGTTGGAGGTGGAGGTGGCAAAGGACTCGGTGCCACCGAGGATGCGCGTGTTGGCCTGACCGGCGACGGTGTCGGTCGGGTAGCCCCAGGCGTTCCAGCGTTCGGCCTGACCCGGCGAATCCAGGCGCGCGAAACCGAGCGCGATGCCGATGGTGTTGTCGGCGAACTGGTCGATGTAGGAAGCGCTGAAGCGATAGCCGGTGTCGTCGTAACCCGGGTTCACTTCACCGACCGAGTTCTTCTCGTAGCGGCCGTTCAGGGCGACGACGCGCTTGCCGAAGGACAGCGGACGCACGGTCTGCAGATCGACGGTGCCGGAGATGCCCTGGGCGACCAGATTGGCATCGGGGGTCTTGTAGACGACCACCTGATTCAGCAGCTCGGACGGGTACTGGTCGAACTCGACGCCGCGGTTGTCACCGCTCGATACCTGCTCGCGGCCATTCAGCAGCGTGGTCGAGAAGTCACCGGCCAGACCGCGAATGCTGATCGTGGTGGCACGACCGGCCACACGCTGCGCCGCCAGACCCGGCAGACGCGCGATCGACTCGGCGATGCTGGAATCGGGCAGCTTGCCGATGTCTTCCGCCGACACCGCTTCGATGATCGAGGTGGAATCCTGCTTGATGGCGATGGCGCTTTCGATACCGCGACGGATGCCCGTCACTTCGACCACGTCCATTTCCTTGGCCTTCTCCGCCGCCGCCGCCTTGCGCTTGGCATCGCGCTCCTTGGCGGTTTCGGACTGGCCCTGAGTATCGGCCGCGGCCGATTGCGCATGGACGCCGGTGGTGACCATCAAGGCCGCCGACGCGAGCGCCATGAACAGCATGTTGCGCTTGAGTTTCAACATCTCCCCCTCCACGGATCGACGCTTTTTTAGAGTCCCGGCTCAACGCCAGGTGCTACAGATTTGAGTTCTTCCTGCCGCGATGCAGACGGGGCATCCCAGCCCCGCAGACAGCGACGAAATGGTAAGCCCTGCCTGAACGGCCGGCGCGCTGCCTGTATACGTATTCATGCAGTCATGCTTGCGTGCAGCCCACGCGAGTCACCGATCGATGCGATTCTGAAGAGGCCAGCCGCAACCCGGCCGGCAGTCGCAGTCGTGCATCGCGCGGAGATCGGCAAATGCCTGATAGTGGACGTGTTTCGCTCGCGCTGGGTGCGGGCTTGCTGGGTCTGGCACTGAGTGCATCGGGCGCGCCGGCGACGGTCGATTGGCGCGATCAGGTGATCTACTTCCTGATGATCGATCGCTTCGACGACGGCGATCCCGGCAACAACGATCAGGGCGCCGGCGAGTACGACCCCGCTCGCAATAGCCATTACAGCGGCGGCGATCTCAAGGGCATCGAGCGGCGCCTCGGGTACATCCGCGAACTGGGTGCCAGCGCCGTGTGGATCACGCCGCCGGTGGCCAATCAGTGGTGGAACCCGACGCGGCAGTACACCGGCTATCACGGCTACTGGGCCTCCGACTTCATGGCGGTGGACCCGCACTACGGCACGCTGGACGAGTACCGCGCGCTGGCGCAGGCGATGCACGCGCGCCAGCTCTTGCTGGTGCAGGACATCGTGCTCAATCACACCGGCGACTACTTCGACTACCCGAGCGCGCCGCCGGGCGACGATCCCGCCCAGGGCTATCGGCCCTCCCCGCAGGCCGACGCGCAGGCGCCGACACAATCGCCGTTCTCCCTGAACGACCCGCGGCGCGCGCAGGATCGCAAGATCGGCGCCTACCACTGGACGCCGGCCATCCAGGACTACCAGGACCCGGTGCAGTTGTCCGACTGGCAGATGGCGGGGCTGGATGACCTCAACACCGGCAATCCGATCGTGCGCCGCGCGCTGCGCCAGAGCTACAACTACTGGATCGATCAGGTCGGCGTCGATGCCTTCCGGGTCGACACCATCTTCTATGTGCCGCCCGAGGATGTGGACGACTTTCTGTACGCCGACGACCGCCGCTATCCGGGCGTGGAGCGCCATGCGGCGGCCAAAGGCAAGTCCGACTTCCTGCTGTTTGGCGAGGGCTTTGCGATGGATGCGCCCTTCGAGGAAAGCCAGGCGCAGCGCATCGAGCGCTACATGACCGCGCCGGACGGGCGCCGGCGCATGGACAGCATGATCAACTTCCCGCTCTACGGCAGCTTGAACGATGTGTTCGCGCGTGGCCGGCCGACCGCGGAACTGGCCTGGCGCATCGACAGCATGATGCGTGTGCATGCGCGACCGCACCTGCTGCCGAGCTTTGTCGACAACCACGATGTCGACCGCTTCCTGGCCGGCGGCAGCGAGGCGGCGCTGAAGCAGGCACTGCTGCTGATCATGACCTTGCCCGGCATCCCGACGATTTACTACGGCACCGAGCAGGGCCTGCGCGAACCGCGCGCGGCGATGTTTGCCGCTGGCTACGGCAGCGGCGGGCGCGATCGTTTCGATACCAGCGCGCCGCTGTTCCGCGCGCTCCAGTCGATGATCGCGCTGCGCAAGGCGCATCCGGCGCTGTCGCGCGGCACGCCGACCATCCTGGCGCAGAACGCCGCCAGCGCCGGCGCGCTGGCTTATCGCATGGATCACGGCGACGAATCGCTGCTAGTGGTGTTCAACAGCAGCGATGCGCCCAGTCTGCTCGATAACGTGGAACTGGGGCTGCCGCCGGGCGCGGTGTTGAAGGCCCTGTATGGCATCGATGGTCCGCCCGAGGATCTGACCGTCGGCGCCGACGGGCGCGTGCACCGCGCGCTGCCGGCGCGCGCGGGGCTGGTGTGGCAGCTGCCGGTCAGTAGCGCGCCCCAGTTGCGCCTGGATGCGCTCGGCAGCGAGACGCAGCACGGCGATTTCGATCTGCGCGGCTACGCGCGCGGCGTGCAGTCGCTGCGCATCGTCGTCGATGGCGATCTGGGCTCGGCGCAAACCGTGCGCCCGGCGGCCGATGGGCGCTTCAGCGCGCGTGTCGATACCCGCGCCATGATCGATCCCAACCGCGTGCACCACGTGCTGGCCTGGTCGGACACGCCGAGTGCGGCCTCGGCCTCGCTGCCCTTCCGCGTGCGCCGCGACTGGCAGCTGGCGGCCGAGTGGACGGATCCGCTCGACGATGACCGCGGGCCGAGCGGGCGCTACGAGTATCCGGAAGATCCGGGCTGGCGCGCCCAGCGTCCGGGCGATATCGAACAGCTGCGCGTGCGCACTTCCGGCGGCGCGCTGGCGCTGGAGCTGCAGATGCGCGCGCTGGTGTCGAGCTGGAATCCGCCCAATGGTTTCGACCATGTGGCGTTCACCGTGTTCATCGAACTGCCCGGACGCGGCGATGGCAGTCGCGAGATGCCGCAGCAGCAGGCGCAGCTACCGGGCGATCTGCGCTGGCATTACCGGTTGCGCGTCAATGGCTGGACCAATGCGCTGCATGCCAGCACCGGCGCCGACGCCGTGCGCGAGGGCAGCGTGGTGACGCCGGCGGCCAGCATCGAGCTCGACCGCGCCGCGCGCACGCTACGTTTCGTCTTGCCACCCGCGTCGCTGGGCAATCCCGAGTCGCTGGTCGGCGCGCGCATTTACCTCAGCACCTGGGACTACGACGGCGGCTTCCGGACGCTGGACCAGCAGGCCGGACCGCACAGCTACGGCGGCGGCGCCCCTGGCGACCCGCTGGTGCTGGACGACACGCCGATCCTGACGCTAGAGGCGGCGCGCGAGTAACTGGGGACCGGACCGCTGCTGGTTAGCGCGGCCGATCAATGAGCCTTCAACGGCCAGGCGAGAGCCTCAGCCCTCGCCTGGCCCGCGGCCTTACTTCAACTCCTGACCCGGCTTGCCAAAATCACTCGGCGCCGGCGGGGCGACGATCTTCGGCGGGGTCTTGGTCTCCAGCTCGGTCAGCAGTTCCTGCACGGCGCGCTCGATGCTCGGGTCGTGGCCCTGGGCGAGCAGGTGCGGCGTGTCGATCACCTCGATATCCGGGCTGACGCCTTCGTTCTCCACTTTCCAGTTGCCCTCGCTGTCCATGAAGCGGAAGGTGGGCGCGCTGGCGGTGCCGCCATCGACCAGATTGGGCGTGCCGGACAGGCCGATCAGGCCGCCCCAGGTACGCGTGCCGATCAGCTTGCCGAGCTTCAGATGGCGGAAGTAGAAGGGCAGGGCATCGCCGCCGGAAGAGGACAAGCCATTGATCAGCATGGCTTTGGGCCCGCGGTGCGAGAGGAAGGGCTGGGCTTGGGGTTCGAGGCCACGGCGCTTCCAGTAGTTGAGCGGCTGCCGCGCCAGGATTTCGATCATGCGGTCCGGGATGAAGCCGCCGCCGTTGTAGCGGTCGTCGATGATCAGCGCGTCCTTGGCGATCTGGCTGGGGAACTGCTTGAACAGCTCACGATTGCCCTCGAACAGCGTATTCGGCAGATGGATGTAGCCGATGCGCCCGCCCGAGAGCTTGTCGACCATGGCGCGGCGGTTTTCCACCCAATCCAGGTAGCGCAGATCCTGCTCGCTGCTCTGGGTCTTGACGTCCACCTCGCGCGCGCCGGCGAGCGCCGCCTTGCCGTTGACGGTGAGTCGCACCACGCGGCCGGCCTTGTCTTCCAGCAGCTGGTAGAAGTTCTGCACGCTGTTGGTCGGCACGCCATCGACCGCCAGGATGTACTCGCCTTCCTTCACGCCGACGCCCGGCTCGCGCAGCGGCGAACGGAAGGACTCGGACCAGTTCTGGCCCGGGTAGATGTGGCCGATGCGGAAGTAGCCCGAGGCGTCGGCCTGAATGTCGGCGCCGAGGAAGCCGCCCGGCTTGCGCTCGACCTGCGGCTCGTCACCGCGCTCGACGTAGACGTGACCGGCGTTCAGCTCGCCCGCCATCTCGTTCAGCAGGTAATCGAGGTCGTTGCGGTGCGCCACATCGGGCAGCAGCGCGGCGTACTTCTGGTAGATCGCTTCCCAGTCGTTGCCGTGCATGCCGGGGTCGTAGAACCAGTCGCGCCAGTTGCGCCAGGCCTCGCGCAGGATCTGCGCCCATTCCACGCGCGGATCGATGCGCTGCTTGAGCTGCGACAGATCCAGCGTCTTGCTGGCGTCCTGATCCGGCTTGGCGTCGGCGATGCCGAGCTTGTCGGGCGGCGCGCGGAACAGCACCTTCTCGCCGTCGCCGGACAGCGTGTAGCCCATGATCCCCTTCAGAATCGAGGACTCCTTCTCCTCGGCGAGGTCGTAGAACTTGAGCTCGCCCGGCCCGCCCTGCGGGTTGATCGCGACGTAGAACACGCCACGCGCATTCGCCGCCAAACCCGCGTAGTTGCCGGCTGCCGCGCCCAGCGCGACCACGCGATCATCAAAGCCTTCGACATCGATGCGGGTGGCGGCTTTGCCAGCCTCGTCGCCCTTCTTCTCGGCCTCGGCCGACGCCGGCGGCGCGATTTCATCGCTCTTTGGCCGGCCCAGCGCCGGGCCGTCGGCGGCCAGCGTGGCGGCGTATACGCGGGTGGCGTTGGTGTAGAGGTAATTGAACTCGTAGCTGGAGAAGCTCAGGTTGTGGTCGCGGTTCGACACGAAGTACAGATAGCGGCCCTGCGGATCGAACACCGGGTTCTGCGCGTCAAACAATCCATGCGTCAGCTGCTCAGCCTGACCGCCGACGGCGTAATGCCACAAGCGCGGCACGCCGGCGGCATCGCTCTTCACGTAGACCAGATGCTGGCCGTCGGGTGACCACACGTAGTCGGTGATCTCGTTGCCCTGGGTGGCGGTGTCGGCATCGACGGTACGGCCGGTGGCGATCTCGATCACGCGCAGGCGGTTCTTCTTGTCGCCATAGGCCATGCGCTTGCCGTCGGGCGACCACACCGGCGGGAAGCGCCAGATGTCGCCGTCGCTGCTGACGCGGCGCGGCTCGCCCGAGCCATCCGAGGCGCGCAGGTAGATCTCGTACTCGCCGCTGACGTCGGACAGATAGGCCACCTGCTGGCCGTCCGGCGAGAAACTGGCGCTCTGCTCGCGCGCCGCCGGGCTGTGCGAGAGGTTGCGGATCTCGCCCTTGCTGGCGGGAATGGTGTACAGCTCACCGCGCGCCGCCACCAGCGCGCGCTCGCCCTTGGGCGACAGGCTGATGCTGTCGATCAGACCGGCGACATTCTTGATCGTCGGCAGCAGATAGGGACGGTCGCCGCCCACCGTGATCGGCACCTGGCGCGTCTGCTGATCGGCCGGCGTGTACAGCCACAGGTAGCCGGCCTGCTCGAACACGATGGCATCGCTGCCGGCGCTGGGCCACAGCACGTCGTAGTCGCGGAAGTCGGTCACGCGGGTGGCGGCGCCGCCCTGCGGCGACACTGTCCACAGGTTCAGCGTGTACTCGCGGTCGCTGGTGAAGTAGATCGAGTCGCCGATCCAGGTCGGTTGGTTGTCGGTGGCGCGGTGATCGGTCAGCCGGCGCGACTCGTTGTGCTTGAGGTCATACACCCAGACATCCTGGGCGCGGCCGCCGCGGGTGCGTTTCCAGGTGCGGAACTCGCGGTCGATCGGCGTGTACACATAGGACTGGCCGTCCGGCGACAGCATGCCGCCGCCGGTTTCCGGCACCGGCAGCGGCTGCTCCATGCCGCCCGCGACCGGCACCAGATAGGGTCGGCCGGCGCGCTCATCGAGCGGGAAGCGATTGGCGCGCACCAGCACGTTCTTGCCATCGGGCGTCCAGTCGAGCACGCGATAGTCGGTGCCGCCGCGCGGCGGCATCGGGCCGACATCGGTGTACCAGGTCAGCTGCTTCGGCGGCGCCGAGCCGTCGGCCGGAATCACCCACACCTGGCGCGTGCCGGAGTACTCGGCCGAGTAGGCGATCCAGCGCCCGTCCGGCGAGAACTTCGGGTACAGCTCCAGCCCCGCATGTGCGGTCAGCCGCTGCGCCACGCCACCGCTGCGCGGCACCGTGTACACATCGCCCGCGTAGACGAAGGTGATGTGCGTGGCCGACACATCGGGGAAACGCAAAAGGCGGGTGCCCTCGCCGGCGGTCGCGGTGTTCAGCGCGCAGGCCAGCGCCACGGTGAGCGCGGTACGTAGCAGCATGGGTGCTCTCCAATCGAAAGAGCGCCCGAGCATAGGCGCGGCCCGCCGCCGCAGCGTGTGACGAAAGTGTGGGGGAAGGAGCCACGAGGGCACGCAAGAGCACGAGGGCACGAGGGCACGCAAGAGCCGGAAGCGAGGGCCACAAGCGACTGACGTGTGGTCGGGTGTTGACACGTACTTTCGGCTTGCGAGCCTTTTCGTGCCCTCGTGCCCTCGTGCCCTCGTGCCCTCGTGCCCTCGTGCCCTCGTGCCCTCGATCCGGCCCGTCGGCATCGCCGCCGGGCGCTCCGGGCAGCGCGCGGCGGTGCCGCGCAAGCGCTGCCCTATGCCCCTCCGCTTTGCTCGAACGTGCCCTCGTGCCTTGCCCGGCCTCAGAACTCCATGCGCAGGCCGGCGTTGACTTGTTGGGTGTCGAGCAGGTCGTCGCCGAAGTTGTGGCGATAGCTCAGGTAACCCGACCAGCCGTTGGCCCAGACTGCGCTCATGCCGACGGCCAGTTGGCCGTAGCTGCTGTCCTCGCGGTCGGCGGCCATGAAGAAGTCGATTGGCGACTGGTTGACGTTGGCGGACAGGTCGCCGGCATAGCGCAGGCGCGCGGCCTGGGCGTCGAGGCCGGAGATCTTGATCCAGCTGAGATCGGCGTAGGGCAGGTACACGCCGTTGCTGCCGCTGATGGCGTAGGCCGCGCGCAGCCCGAGCGCGAAGCGGGTGAAGTTCTCGTCGAGGTCGCCCACTTGCACGGCCCAGCCGGCGCCGTTGCTGTCCGGCGCGCGTGAGCGCTCGGTGTAGCCGTCGCTGCTGGCGTCCACCCACTCCAGCCGGGCGTAGGGATTGAGATTCAGCGCGCCGCGATCGACCTGGAAGCCGGCGGTCAGCGCCAGCAGGCGTTCGCTGCTGCTGAAATCGGAATCGAAGCGCTGGTCGACGGCGGTCGGCGTCAGCCCGTAGCTGATGCGGCGCACCTGCTCCATGTCGCGATTGCTCAGCCCCAGCAGCGTGTCCAGATAGAAGCCCGATGCGCTCTGCCAGCCGGCGTACAGATTGAAGCCCAGCTCATCGGTGTCCAGTGAGCCGGAACTGCCGGTGTAGTCGAGGCTGCTGCGGCCCCAGGTCAGGGCGGCGCCGAGGTGGCCGTTGCTGCCGAGGCGGCGGTCGACGCCCAAGGTGAGCGCGTGGCCGTTGCGATCGAAGCCGTCCTCGTTGTTGCTGGCGTCGCGCTCGTCGTTGTCGAAGCGCGCCTGCACATAGCCCGACCACAGCGAGCCGGCCTCGTCGCCACTCAGATTCAGCGTGGCGAGGCCGTCTTCCGGCTGCAGCAGCGCCGCCCAGCCGGGGCCGCTCTGGCCGCTGGGTGGCGTCAGCACATTGAGTTTGCCGAGGCCGGAGCGATCGATCGGGATGGTGACGTTGTCGGCGGTGATGCTGCTCAGCGCCTGACGCACGCTGCTGTTGTTGGCGAAGGCGGCGCCGACCAGCGTGTTGCAGTCTGATTGCAGGCGCGCCGACAGGCGATTGCCGGCCGGGCACAGGATGCCGATGGCGCGGGCGTTCTCGCGACGCGGCCCGGTGTCGGCGAAGCGATTCAACTGATCGATCACGGCGTTCTGGGCGTAGGCCAGATCGGCGCCCAGCAGCAACAGAATGGCGGTGGTGCAGACGGTCTTGCGCATGGCTGTGTCCCTCCCCAGGTGATCGCGGATGCGAATCTCTGCAAGACGTAGTCTATGCCCGATGCGGGACACTGCGGCGCTGCGTTGCAGTGCCCATGGCCGGGTTTGGCACAGCGGGAGGCACAGGATGCGCGAGCGCAGTCGTGACGCTGGCAATGAGGTGCGCCGCCGCGAGCCACTGCCGGGTACGGCGGACGCCAGCACGCGTCAACGTCGCCTGGAGCAGCTGCAGCGGGCCTTCGAGGAGGCAACCGCGCTGGAGGACTTGAGTGAGCGTCTGCAGCGGCTGTTGGCGCAGCTGTGTCCGCTGCTGGGTGCATCGGCGGCATGGTTGGCGCTGAAGGAACGCGAGCATTACCGGGTTGCCGCCGTGTCGGGCAGGGCGCCGCTGGCGCCGGGCGCGTACTGGACCGAGGGGCTGGACCTGGCGCTGGCGCATCGCCAGGCGCTGCCGGCCGGCAGCGCCGATGCACCGCAGCTGCTGCTGGCGCTGCGCTGGGGCGAGCGTGTGCTCGGTGCCGTCGGGCTGCAGCTGCCGAGCGCGGCGCGCTCGGGTGCGCAGGAGAGCGAGCTGCTGCAACAATGGGGCACGCTGACCGCGCTGCTGCTGGTGCAATCCGAACAGACGGCGCGCGAGCGCCATCGCAGCGCGCGCTTCGAGCTGATCGCCGAAGTGGCGCGACTGATCGGCGCGGATATCGACATCCTGGCGCTGCTGCAGCGTGCGGCGGACGCCATCCATGCCACGCTGGGATTTCAGGCCGTCGACATTCCGACCCTGGAGCCGGACGATCCGACCGTGCTGACCATCCGCATCCGCGGTGGCAGCTACAAGCGCGCCATCCGGCAGGTCGATCGCATCCCGATCGACCGCGGGATCATGGGCGCCGCGGTGCGCGAGCGCCGCGTCCAGTTGGTCAATGACGTGGCCGCCGATCCGCGCTACATCAAGCCGCCGCACGTACAAGCGCCGCGCGCCGAGCTGGCGGTGCCTATCGTGCTGGGTGACCATGTGTTGGGCGTGCTCAATGTGGAAAGCGATCACCCCTTCGGCCCACTCGATGTCGCCAGTCTGGAGCTGATCGCCGAGTTTCTGGCGGTGGCGATGCGCGATGCGCGTCTGTTTGCCCAGGCGCAGGACGCGCTGGTCCTGCGTGAGCGCCAGCGTATCGCCCGCGTGCTGCACGAGCGCGTATCGCAGGGACTGACGCAGATCGCCCGGGTGGCAGACACGCTGGAGGAGGCGTGGCATAGCGACGCCGACAAGGGGCGGCTGCGCAGTCAGCGCGTGCGCGCACTGGCCGAGGGCGCGCTTGCCGACATGCGCGAGCTGCTGCGCGAGCTGGCGCCAGTCCAACGGCTGTCCGCGCCGGCGAGCCTGCCGGGACGTACCAGCGCCGCCGACGCGCTCAGTCACGAGCCCTTTGCCGCCGTGGTCGGCCGTCAGTTGCTCGCGCTGCTGCCGCCCACCACGCACCTGCAACTGGCCTTGAGTGAATGGCCGCCGCAGCGGGTCGAACTGGAACTGATGTGCTTGCAAGTGATTCAAGATCTGGCCGGCGCGGCCTGCGCACGCGGTCCGCTGGGCCTGTTGATCGTCGGCGCACTCAGTGACGCGCGCCACCTGTCGCTGACCGTTGCCGACGACGCGACACCCTGTCCGCAGGGCGACGCCACCCTGGCTGCCCTGCGCGAGCGCGTGGAGCAGGCCGGCGGTCACCTGAGCCACAGCGCCCGCGCCAGCGGGGGTACGCGGGTCGTGGTCAGTTTTGCGCGTATGGACCGCGGTCCAGGGAAGCCTTGAGTGCTCGACTATCGCCACGGCCGGTCCGCCGCTACACTGCGCGTCCCCGCCGATCCGGCGTAGGTCAAACGGTCGCGGTGCGGGTTCGCAAGAGCTGCGCATCGAGGAAAGTCCGGGCTGCAAAGGGCAAGATGCCAGGTAACGCCTGGGGGGCGAGAGCCCACGGACAGTGCAACAGAGAGCAGACCGCCAGCGGCAGCGCGCAAGCGCTGTGCGGGCAAGGGTGAAAGGGTGCGGTAAGAGCGCACCGCGTCGGTGGCAACACGCGACGGCACGGCAAACCCCATCTGCAGCAAGGCCGAATAGGGGGAATATGGCGCGGCCCGCGTCTTCCCCGGGTAGGCTGCTTGAGGCCGGCGGTGACGCCGGACCCAGAGGAATGACCGTTCGCGACAGAACCCGGCTTATCGACCCACCCGGACGGCGGGGACCTGCTGCGTGCGCAGGGTGGGGCCGAAACAGCTGCTTTCTGCCGCTTCTTAAGCAAAATTTCACGCGCCAGCGTATCTACGACCCCTTTCGTAGTCTGTTCAGACTGATATAACCTATGCGCTCGGCTGATTCATCAGCCGTAGACACCCATTCAGAAGAACAACCCAACCGCAGTACCGCACCCGAGAGGTTGACATGACCGTCCAAGCACTGAGGCTCCGTCGCGGCGCCCTGAGCAGCGCCGTGATGTTGGCGCTGGCTTTCCAGTTGCCGCAGGCCTATGCCCAGTCCGGCAACGAGCCGGCGACCGATGAAGCCAAGGAAGTTTCCAGCGTGGTCGTGACCGGTTCGCGCATCAAGCGCACCCAGTCCGAAGGCCCGGCGCCGGTGACCATCATCTCCAGTGAACAGATCCAGCGCGAAGGCTTCGTCACCGTCTCCGACGTGCTCGAAACCGTCACTCAGGCCAGCGGCTCCACCCAGAACGAATTGAACTCGGCCGGTGGCTTCACCCCGAATGCCTCGGTGATCAATCTGCGCGGCCTCGGCCCCGGTCGTACGCTGCTGCTGGTCAATGGCCGGCGCGCGGCGGATTACCCCTTCCCCTACAACGGGCAGAGCAACTTCCAGAACTTCAACAACATCCCGGCCGGTGCGGTGGACCGCATCGAGATTCTCGCCGGCGGCGCCTCCGCCATTTACGGCTCGGACGCGGTCGCGGGCGTGGTCAACGTGGTGCTGAAGACCAACTACGACGGCGACACCGTGAAGTTCCGCGTCGGTACCTCCACCCGCGGTGGCCGTGATCTCGGCGATCTGCAGTGGACCGGCGGCAAGACTGGCGATCAGTGGAGCCTGACCTACTCCTTCGAGTACTACGCGGTGGACCCGCTGTTCGGCTACGACCGCGATTTCATGGATTCGGTGCTCGACAACCCGCTGCCGCCGGCGCTGGGTGGTATCCAGCCCTCGATCGGCACGCAGATCCGTCGTACCCGTCCGACCACCACCTACACCCAGCCCACGGGCCGCGATTGCAGCGCCTACGGCGAATGGGTGCCGTGGACCTACACCAGCAGCACCACCGGTGCGACGCTGGGCCCGGGCTGCGGCTACTACGAGTACGTCGCGCAGCAGTCGATCACCAATCGCAATCGCGATGGCTCGGCCTATCTGTACGGCACCTGGGACTTCGACAACGGCATGCGCGGCTGGGCCAGTTTCCAGGGCTACCACTCGCAGTCGCGTCTGTCCGGCGGTCTGGAACAGTGGTTCGGCGGCCCGCAGCCGAACGGTCAGTTCTATGACCCGCAGTTCGGCACCACGATTCTGCCGATTCGCGCCATCATGCCCTCCGATTACGGCGGCATCGAAGGCACCTATCAGCGTTTCGACGAGACCTCCTACGACATCGCCGCCGGCCTCAACGGCACCATCGGCGACCGCTTCGATTGGGACTTCACGCTGAGTCACGCCGAGTACCAGGCCGATCGCACGCGTCCGCGCATGGTCGCCGCGCTGGCGACCGAGTACTTCATGGGCACCCAGCAGGGCGTCACCTCGGGCATCACCGGCATTCCGAACGGCATCCCGATCTACCGCCTGAACCTGGATCGCTTCTACGGCCGGATGACGCCGGAGCAGTACCGCTCGATCAGCACCACGGTGAAGTACGACGCCCAGTCCGAGAACACCGCCGCCAGCTTCGTGCTGTCCGGCGATCTGTTCGATCTGCCGGCCGGCCCGCTGAGCTTCGCCACCGTGCTGGAAGCCACCAACCAGTCCTACGATCTCAACACCGACGAGCGTCTGCTGCCGACGCGTCGCGAGATCTACAACCTGACCGGCACCGGCGGCGGCGGCGAGCGCGATCGTTACGCCCTCGGTATCGAGTTGTCGGTGCCGATCCTGGAGTCGCTGCGTGCGCAGATCTCCGGTCGCTACGACAAGTACGACGACATCACGCTGGTCGACGATGCCTTCACCAAGAACTTCGGTCTGGAATGGCGCCCGCTGGACAACCTGCTGATTCGCGGCAGCTATGCCACCAGCTTCAAGGCGCCGGACATGCACTACGTGTTCGCCGAACAGAGCGGTGGCTTCTCCGGCATCTTCGACACCTACCGCTGCTTGTCGGACGGCTTCTCTGCCACCCAGTGCGGCACTTCGAATGCCCGCTACAGCTACACCGCCTTCAGCGTGCGTGAGGGTCAGCCCTCGCTGGAAGAGGAAACCGGCGATTCCTACACCGTCGGCTTCGTCTGGGACGTGACCGACAATCTGTCGGCGCAGGTGGACTACTACAAGATCGAGCTCGACGGCACCATCGCCGACATCTCCTCGACCTTCACGCTGGACGCCGAAGCGGGCTGCCGCACCGGTCTGACGCGCAACCGCACGCCTTATCAGTTCGCGCCGGATTCGGCCTTCTGCCAGAGCGTGCTGACGCGTATCGACCGCATCAACAACCCGGGTGCGGCCAACGACGGCCAGATCTCGGAAATCCGCAGCGGACCGATCAATCGCGCCTTCCTGAGCACCAAGGGCATCGACGCCTCGGTCAACTACCGCTTCGACGGCTCCGATTGGGGCGTGTTCAACACCTCGCTGTCCTGGTCGCACACGCTGGAGCAGAAGACGCAGGAGTTCTCGACCGATCCGGTGCTGAGCTACCGCGACGATCTGACCAACTTCGACTTCCGCAGCCGCGTCCGCGGCAGCGTGGTGTGGGCGCTCGACGACTGGAATGCCGCAGTGTTCGTGTCGCGCTATGGCTCCCTGCCGAACTGGCAGGAAACCGGCCGCATCGCGCCGTACTTCCTGTGGAACATCAACGTCGGCAAGTCGATCACCGACAACCAGCGCGTCACCCTGTACGTCAACAACGTGTTCGACAACGTGCATCCGCGCGACGATGGCTTCAACAGCTATCCGTACTTCTGGCGCGCGTACAGCCCGATCGGCCGCGAAGTCTCGCTGCAGTGGGAATACAACTTCTGATCCCGGCAGCATCGGGATGAAGCTCGAAAACCCCGGCGCGAGCCGGGGTTTTCTTTTGTGCGGGGTCGAAGGTCGCGAGCACCGCTTGCCACACATGGTGCGTGGGCAATAGCGGGGCGGGGGACCGGCACTGCAGCGCTTGCTTGGCACTGTCGCCGGTACGTTTGCTGATCGAGGAAGCGCGCCGAAGGCGGGACAGGGACTCTGAATGAGTATCGTGGCCGCGACGGCGGCTGTATCGATCTCCGGCGAGGAAGCCGCCGAAGGGCTTGGCTGGCTCGCTGGCCTGGGGAAGCTCTGGCCTGTGTTGCGCTTATTCGTTGTGCAAACTGGCGACCGAGCAATGCAGGCGCCACATGGCCGGTCCCCCGCCCCCTGACCCCCGCCCCGCTTCTCCCCCGCCGCACCCATGCTCGGGCTAGCGGTTCCCCAGCGATCAGGGGAACGCCAGCGCCGCGCGCGCGGCTGCCAGCGCGGCCTCGGCCCAGCGGGCGTAGTCCAGGGCCGAGGGATGCAGGCCGTCGGCGGCCAGCAGTTCCGGGCGCACGGCGGCCTCGCGCGTGCCCGCCGTGATGTCGATGTAGCGGACGCCAGCCGCGGCACACAGGGCGCGCTGATCAGCGTTGTAGGCATCGATCTCGATCGCTACCTGGGCGCCGTCGCGGCCGTGTGCGCGCGCGAAGGGGGTGACGCCCCAGTCCGGGATCGATAGCACCAGCACGCGCTCGGGGGCGCCGCCGGCATAGGCGATGGCGCGCTGCAGCAGCGCCTGAAACTCACTGCGGGCCGCCGTCACCGGGCGCCCGCGATACTGATCGTTGACGCCAATCAACAGGCTGACCAGCGCGTAGGGCGGCGCCGGCGCGCGGGCCTGCTCGTCATCGCTCAGGCTCACGGTCTCGCCGCGCGCCAGCGCATCCAGCGCCGCGCTCAGCTCGTCGGTGGTCCAGCCGGTGCGCGCGATGATCTGCGGCGGCGCCAGATCGACGCCTTCGGCGCGCAGCCGTGCGGCCAGCTGATTCGGCCAGCGCGCGTCGACTGCCACCGACTCGCCGATCGTGTAGGAATCGCCCAGCGCCAGATAGCGCGCCGGCACTGTTGCACTCATCGCCTGTCCTCCGCTTGCAGTCATCAGCAGGGCCAGCAGGCCCGATCGCCACCCGCGCCTCATGGCCTGTGCTCCAGCGCTTGCCATTGCCGCGCCAATTCCGCCAGATCGGGATCCTGCGCGTCGCCGGGCAGGCGCTGCAATGCCGCCCACCAAACGGCGCCGGCGCTGCGGTCGGCGGCGGCGATCGCCACCCGCATCGCGGTGGTCAGCGAGCGCCGCTGCTCGTCGGTGTCGGCGCTGAGATCGGCCATCTGCACGGCCTCGTCGGCCGCCCTCAGCGCCTGCGCCAGCTGCCCCTGCGCCAGATACAGCCTCGCGCGCGCCCGCTGCAGGCCGGCGTGCATGGCTGCGGCCGGATCTTCCAGCCGTGCCAGCGCCTGCAGCGCGGCGTCGATGGCCGGCAGCGCCAGTGCCGGATCACCGCGTTGTGCCAGCAGCAGCGCCCACTGCTGGCGCATCGTCGCCAGTTCCTGCCAGGCGCGGTGGCGCTCGACAATCTGGCTGGCGGCCTGGATGTCGGCGTCGCCCACCGGATCGCCGTCCAGTGCCCGCACCATGCCCAGATGAAAGCGCGTCAGCGCGGCGCGTACGCTGTCGGCGCCGAACAGCGATTGCTCGGCCGCCAGCAGGCGCTGCAGTTCCTGCCGGTGGCCGGCGTTGTCGCCGCGCAGGCGCAGCAGCAAGGACAGCCCATCATGCGCATTGATCGCCGCGAGGCTGCGCTCGCCGTACAGGCTGAGGCTGATCGCCAGCGCGCGGCGCAGCCAGCCCTCGGCGCGGTCCAGTCGCGCCGGTGCGGGATCGTGCGTGTAGCGGTCGAGTTCAGCGTTGCCGAGGTGCTGCAGCACGCTGGGCAGCAGCGCGTGATTGGGTGGCAGCTCGCGCTCGACGTCCGCCAGCAGCGCCTGACCGTAGTCGAGCGCCTCCGCCCGTCGATTCAGCCGCAGCGCTTCCAGCTTCCACAGGCGCGCGGCCAGAGTGCGTACGTGCAGCTGACCGTCGCGGGCGGCGCGCGCCGCGATCAGTCGATCGAGGATGCCCACCGCGCGCTCGTAGGCGCCCTCGCGCGCCAGCAGGCGGGCGTCGACCAGCTGCAGGGCCTCGGGCGCCGGCGCGCCGTGCAGGGCTGCCCGAGCGCTGTCGATGGCCGTGCGCGCCGCAGCGTAGTCGAGCGGAATCAGCGCCAGCTCCGCGCGCAGGCGGGCGCGCTCGACCGCTTGCGGCGGCGCCGGCAGCTGCGCGGCGCGAGCGTCCGCCAGATCGAGCGCCTGGGTGGCGCGGGCGAACTCCTCGTGCGAGTACAGCGCTTGCGCCAGCAGCACCAGGATCTCGGTGTCGGCCGCCGGACCCAAGGGCTCGGCCTCGATGCGATTGAGCGCCTCGCCCAGCAGCGCCGGCACCGCCAGCAGCGGATCGCGCACCGTGCGCAGATCGCCGGCGACGATCAGTTGCCCCAGAAAGTTGCTGATCGCCTGCGCCTGCTGGTGCGCCAGGCGCGCCTGATGCGCCTGCCACAGCGCCACACCGGCGCCGATCAGCAGCGCCAGCAGCGCGCTGCCACCGAGGCCCAGCGCCAGCCAGTGGCGACGCCCGTAGCGGGCGGCGCGATACAGCGTCCCGCCCGCCCGTGCCTGCACCGGCCGATGGGCCTGCCAGGCACGCAGATCGTCGAGCAGCGCCTGCACGCTGGTGTAGCGCTGCGCCGGGTCGCGCTGCAGGCAGCGCAGCGCGATCGCGTCGAGATCGCCGCGCAGCTGCCGCGGCGGCGTACTCAGGCTGCGCTCGCTGGGCGGCGGCGGCGCCTGCTGCCGACGGCGCTCGCGCAGCTCCGCCAGCGTCAGCGTATCGGTGTCCTCCGGCAGGCGCCCGGCCAGCAGCAGGTACAGCAGCAGTCCCAGCGCATAGATGTCGCTCTGCGGCGTCGCGTCGGCGCCGGCGTAGCGCTCCGGGGCGGCGTAGGAGGGCGTCAACATATGCGTGCCGGCCGCTGGCGCGCGGCGGTCGATCAGCCGGGCGATGCCGAAATCGAGCAACTTCGGCTGGTCGTCGGCGGTGACCAGAATGTTGGCCGGTTTCAAGTCGGCATGCACGACGCCGTGCGCGTGCGCATGGGCGACCGCCGAGCCCAGCGCCAGAAACACCGCCAGACGGCGCCCCAGCAGCGGCTGCTGTTGCGCCAGCCACTGGTCCAGCGTGAGTCCCAGCACGCGCTCGGTGACCAGATAGGGGCGCCCGTCCGGACTCAAGCCGCCATCCAGCAGGCCGGCGATGTTCGGGTGCAGCAAGCGCGCCAGCAGGCGGCGTTCCTCGGTGATCAGCGCCGCCGAATCGCGATCGGCGCGCAGCAGTTTGATCGCGACCTCGCGCTCGAAAGCGCCGTCGGCGCGCCGGCCCAGATACACCTCGCCATTGCCGCCGCGACCGAGCAGACCATCGAGCTGCCAAGGCCCGATCCGCTGCGGCGCCGTTGGCGGCCACTCGGTGCTTTCGAGCAGTCCGCCGGAGGCATCGATCGCGGCCAGCCAGCGGCGCAAGGCCTGCGCACGCTCGGGCTGCTGCCGGGCCAGCTGCGCCAGCGCGGCGGCGCGCGCATCGGCGGGCAGATCGAGCAGCGCGTCGAGCTCGCCTTCCAGCGCGGTGTCGAGCAGCGGAACCGTGGTCGATTCCGGCATGGCTCAACCGGGCTCGCCGCCCAGGTGCAGGTACAGCCAGCCGCGCGCCTTCGCCCAGTCGCGCCGCACCGTGCTCTCGTCCACACCCAGGATCTCGCCGATCTCGCGGTCATCAAGGCCGGCAAAAAAGCGCAGATGCACCACTTGTGCCGGCCGCGGCAGCGCCTGCTCCAGCGCGTTCAGCGCGCTATCCAGGATCAGCAGATCGACGCCGAAGGGCTGGTCGGCGGCCAGCGCCTGCGCCTCGTCCAGCGACCCGTGCACGGCGCCGCCACCCCGCTTTTGGGCGCGCTGCTGGCGCAAGTAGTCGACCAGGATCTGGCGCATCGCACGCGCGGCGGTGGCGAAGAAGTGCTTGCGGTCGACAAAGCGCGGACTCGATTGTGCGAAGCGCAGATAGGCCTCGTGTACCAGCGCCGTGGTCGACAGCGTCTCGCCTGCGCGCATCGCCACGCGCTCGGCGTGGGCGACCCGGCGCAGATCGGCCTGCGCTTCGCGCATCCAGCGCGCCCAAGCCTCTGGTGCGGACGGCGCCGCCGCGCGCAGCAGGCTGCTGACTTGTTCGAGCTCCGCGGCCAGATCGGCGGACGCGGCGGGGGGAGAGGCCGGGGTATCGGTGTGCATGCCGCCGATGCTGCCACCCTGGCGCAATGGCGCACAGCGAGCGCGCAGCCGGAAGCCAGTCGCCGGTGTAGCCAAGGGTAATTTCGCGGCGCGACTAGGGCCTCGCCGCCGCCGCTCGGTCGGCAACTTTGGCCCAGCGAGGCGGTCTAGGGAACCTCTTGCCAAACATGCGGTGGAGAAGAAGCGGGGCGGGGGGCAGGGGGCGGGGGACCAGCCATGCGGCGACTGCATTGCACTGTCGGCAGTTTGCAGAGCGAGTAAGCGCGCCGAAGGCGAGACCGGGAATCTAGACAAACATGGGAGCGTCGGGACTCGGGACTCGGGACTCGGGACCCGGGACCCGGGACCCGGGACCCGGGACTCGCCCTTGGCTGGCGTACTCGCTCAGCGACAGTGCCAGACAAGCGCTGCAGTGCTGGTCCCCCGCCCCCTGACCCCCGCCCCGCTTTTGCCCACGCACCATGCTTGGCAAGAGGTTCTCTAGGCCCACGCACCATGCTTGGCAAGAGGTTCTCTAGCTTGGGGGATGGCAGACGCAGGACCGTCTTTGCGCGTAAGGCTCTTGCAGGCCCCGTGAGCGAGCGGCCTTGCCTCTGACACCACACCACCGGCGACCGACCATGTCCAGACGCATCCCCATCATTTCCACCGACCAGGTGCAGGCATTCGTGGCCTATGCCGAACACGGCACCCTGCGCGAGGCGGCGCGTCAACTGCACCTGTCCATCGAGGGCCTGCGCGCGCGCCTGTTGGCGCTGCAGGAGCGCGTCGGCGAGCCCTTGTACATCAGCACCCGCGGGCGCACCGGCGCATTGCGGCTGACGCCGGCGGGCGAGCGCGTGCTGCGCCTGGCACCCGCCTTCCTCGACGCGGCGGCACAGATGCGCCCGTCGCTGGAACGGGTGGCGGCGAGTCCACGATTTGTTGCATTTGCCAGTGCACGGCTGAGCTAGGTCGCTGCGTATGTGCGGACATCTGATGTGGATGAAGGTGTCCGCCGATGACCACTACGCAGATCCGCTGTGCGCGGATACTCGCCGCCCTCACGCTGACCGTGTCCTGGCTGCTGTGCCTGCCAGCCTGGGGCGCCAGCACGGCAGCCCCGACGACCCTGTCCATCCAGCCGCTTTCCGCTGCTGACATCCGGTAGCGATCGATCGCGTACGCCAGTGGCCGGCAGCCCGCCGGCGCGCGCCTTCATTGCTGCCGACCTGACTGGGGAAGTCCATGAAAAAGCTGATGTTCGTGCTGTGCGCGCTGCTCGCCGTCGGCACCACGCGGCCGGCGGCAGCGATCGACCTGCCGCCGATCGTTCCGCCCGGCTGTGTGTTGCAGTGGGTCACCACCTACAAGTGGGTGGTCGCGTCCTGGGATCCGAGCGGCGCGCCGAACTACTGGGTGCTGGTGCCGTATACCTATCCGGTCTGTCGTTGAGGGCTGCGGCTGGCGCGTCCGGGGAGACGCGCCAGCCGTCCGCTCGACGTCTGCCGCGCGCCTGCGCGCGACCGTTCTGGTTGGACGCGGCGGGCCAAGGATTTCAGACAATTGTCACCGCCTGCGCAATGTCAAATCGTCGGCGCTTTCAGCAGTTACCCTCGGAGCACGCTGCGTGGTGCGGCGGGCTCAGTCCGACCACGGTGAACCAGGGCGGCAGCACCACGCTGACGATCACGCTGAGCAACGCCGCCGGCGTGAATGCCAACATCACCAGTTTCACCGACCTGCTGACGACCATGGGCACCGGCTTCACCATCGGCGCCGGCGCCAGCACCACCTGCGGCGGCAGCCTGACCGCCACGCCCGGCACCACAACGATCTCGATGACCGGCGGCGTCGTGCCCGCCGGCGGCAACTGCCGCATCGTGGTGCCGGTCAACGTTGCGGTCAATGCCAGTACCGGCAACCGCACCAACACCATCGCGATCAACGGCATGGTCACCGATCTCGGCAACAACCCGACCGCGGTCACCGCCAATCTGACGGTCAACCGCACCGCGACACTGGCCAAGACCTACACGCCCTCGACCGTGGCGCCGGGTGGGACCTCGACGCTGACACTGACGGTGACCCGCGCCAGCGGCGCCCCTGCCTTCACCAGCATCTCGCTGACCGATCCGCTGCCGGCCGGCCATCTGATCGCCGCGCTGCCGAATGTGTTCAACAGCTGCGGCGGCACGCTGACCGCCACGCCGGGCACCGGCACCATCAGCTTGACCGGCGGCTCGCTGGGCAGTGGCGCCGGCGCGACCAGCTGCATCGTCCGCGTCGACGTCGTCGCGCCGAACTCGGCGGGTTCGGCCGTCAATACCATCGTCACCGCCAATTTCTCGGTCAGCGACGGCACCAATAGCTACAACCAAGGTGGCAACGTCACTGCCACGCTGACCCGCCAGGCCGCTACGGTGATCCTCAACAAGGCCTTCAATCCGGTCTCCGCCAACGGCGGCGCCGGTGTGGAAGCGCAGGTGACGATCTCCAACAACCAGCCGGGCGCGATCGCGCTCAGCAATGTGACGCTGGCCGACTCGCTGCCGCCCAATGTCTTCGTCTACAGCGTGCCGGCCGCCAGCTTCAGCGGCAGCGGCTGCACCGGCGGCAGCATCACCGCTGTCCCCGGCGCCAACAGCTTTGCCCTCACCGGCGCCAGCATTGCGGTCAACTCGGTGTGCGATTTCCGCGTGCGCGTCACCAGCTCCTTCGATGGCAATCACATCAACACCATTCCGATCGGCACGCTGACCTCGAAGGAAAACGTCAGCAACTCCAACGAGGTCTCGGCCACGCTGACGGTGCAGCGCAACGTCAACATCGCCAAGTCCTTCAGTCCGCGCGTGATCGTGGTGGGCGGTCAGAGCCTGCTGACGCTGCGCATGTTCAACACCAATACCGCCAACCGCACGCTGACCGCGGCTGCCGGCGTCAGCGACACGCTGCCGGCGGGCATGACGATCAAGAATCCGCTGTTGCCGGGCGACATCACCACCACCTGCACCGGCGCCGCCTTCGACCCGGCTACTGACATCCTGGCCACCGGCGGCGGCAGTACCATCGTCGTCAACGATGCCGAACTGGCGGCCTACTCGTCCTGCGTGGTGGTGGTGCCGGTGACGGTGGCGGCGCCCGGCAATTACGTCAACACCATTCCCGCCAGCTCGATGAGTACGGTCGAGGGCTCCACCAACCCGGACCCGGCCACCGACACGCTGACCGCGATCACCGCGGCGTCGATCAGCAAGGCGTTCTCGCCGACCTCGATTCCGGTTGGGTCGACCAGCACGATCACCTTCACGCTGACCAATCCCAACACCGTGGCCGCGCTCCCCGGCGGCATGACCAACGCCAGCTTTAGCGACACGCTGTCAGGCATGCAGATCGCCACCAATCAGGTCGCCGGTGGCACCTGCGCCGGCGTCGGTACGCACTTTTTCAACGCCGGCCAGACCAGCCTCAACTTCAGCGGCCTGACCATTCCCGGCGGCAGTCCCGGCAGCTGTACCGTGACCGTGGTCGTGACCTCGCTGGCCGCGGGCGTCTATCCCAACGTGGCCAGCAATCTGGTCACCGACCAGACGCCGACGCCGGTCAGCAGCCCCTCGGTCAACCTGACCGTGGTCGCCGGTCCGCCGACCATCAGCAAGGTGTTCTCGCCCAACCCGATTGCGCTGGGGCAGTCGAGCACCCTGACCTTCACGCTGAGCAATCCGAACTCGGTGGCCGCGACGCTGCCGAGCGATGCCTTCCGCGATGTCTTCCCGACCTCGCCGGCGGCGATGACAGTGGCGACGCCGCTGACCACCACCAACACCTGCGGCGGCACGCTGGTCGACTCTGGCGGCAATTCACTGGGCGCGGGCGATGTCGGCATCCGCTACAACAACGGCGCGATCCCGGCCAACGGCAGCTGCACTATTTCTGTCAACGTCACTACCGCGGCCTCAGGGGTCTACAGCAACACGTCGACGATCCTGACCTCCACCAATGCCGGCAGCAGCGTCAATCCGGCCAGCGACACGCTGACCGTGGATCCGCCGATCCTGAATGTCAGCAAGAGTCTCAGCCCGAATCCGGTGTCGAATGGTGGCACCGGCACCTACACCGTGATCGTCAGCAACAGCGCTGCGCAGGCGCGCACGCTGGGCAATCTCACCATCAACGATCAGCTCGGTACCGACATCACGCTGACCAGCACCACCGGCTCGGATGCCGGCTGGAGCTGCAGCGGCACCTCCACGCTGGTGTGCACCTACACCAACTCGCTGCTGGCCGGCACCTCGACCACGCTGCGTCTGAATGTCACCGTCGGCAATGGCGCCATCAATGCCGACAACACCGCGCGCGTCAGCGGCGGCGGCGATCCGCTGTGTCCGGTGCCGCCGCTGGTCGCGGCTGCGCGCTGCAGCGGGTCGGTGCTGGCCTCCACGGTGCCGGTGGTGCTGTCGGATCTCAAGGCCAGCGTCGAGGGCAGCGCGCTGGTGGTGCGCTTCGGCACGGCGGCCGAGATGGGCACGCTGGGCTTCCAGGTGCTCGCCGGCACTGTCGCCGCCAACCGCTCGCCGCTGGGCAGCGATCTGATCCGTGCCAGCAGCGGCGCGCTGGGCGCGCAGCGCTACGAGGCGCGCGGTCCTTACCACGGGCAGTCGCAGGTGTGGGTCGAGGAACTGACCACGCGCGGCGCCCACATCCTCTACGGTCCGTATCCGGTCGGCGAGCAGATCGGCAGCCCCGACTTTGCTGCGCCGATCGACTGGGCGCCGATCCGCGCCGAGCAGGCCGCCTTCCGCCGCGCCCAGGTGCAGGCCTTCCGCGCCAGCGCCGGCAACACCATCGCCGAACTCAAGGTCGATCGTTCCGGCTGGACCAGCGTCAGCCAGGCCGAGTTGCTGGCGCAGGGCATCGACTGGTCCGGGCAGCCGGCCAGCGCGCTGCGTCTGCAGCGGGCGGGCGTCGATGTGCCTTTTGAGTACAGCGGACCGGGGACCTTGGGCGCCGGCAGCAGCGTGCGCTTCCTGGCGCGCGCGGTCGAGGGCAGCCTGTACACGCGCACGGCGGTCTATCAGCTCAGTCTGGCCGGCGCGGGGACGCCGCTGGCGCCGGTGTGGGCGGCGCCGCAGGGCACGCCGATCACGGCGATGCCGGATCGCTACGAACATGCGCCCAACCGCGCCTACAGCGCCTCCTCGCCCGGCAGCGAGCCCTGGTATGCGCGCTCCGGCTATCGCAACGGCGCCACCACCGCGGTCAGCGAGAGCTTCACGCTGCCGCAGAAGGTGGCGGCGGCCGGCGAGATGATCGAGGTGGAACTCTGGGGTGCGGTCGATTTCCCGCAGAACCCTGACCACAGCGTGCATCTGCTGCTGAATGGCCATTCGCTGACCTCGGTGCAGTTCGACGGCCTGAGCCGCCGGCTGGTGCGGGTGCCGCTGCCCGAGGGCGCGCTGCAGAGTGGCAACAACACGCTGACGCTGGAGATGGTGGCCGATACCGGGCTGCAATACGACCTCGTGCAGCTCGAGGCGATCCGCATCGACTACACCCGCGCGCTGCTGGCCGTCGATGATCGTTTGTCCTTCGCCGGCCCGGCCGAGGTTCCGAGCAGCGCCACGCAGGATCGGCTGTACGTCGACGCCTTCAACGACGAGGCCAGCGGCGCCTGCGCGCGCGCCGCCGACTGCGACAGCTATCGCATCGATGGGCTGACGCGCAGCGATGTGGTGGTGCTGCGCGAGCGCGACGGTAGCGTCGAGCGCCTGAGCGGCGCGCGCATCCAGGGTGGCAGCGGCGCCTATCGCGTCGAGTTCGCCAGCACCCGGCACAGCGGCGATCGCTACTGGATCGAACCGGCATCTGGCAACGCGGTGGCGGCGCTGGCGCCG
>JAXMHB010000026.1:0-35045 GCA_046346965.1 Lysobacterales bacterium | reverse complement strand
GTCGGCCGCGGCGTCATTCCCGACCCGGCACCTACACCTTAAGGTGCACGGCCGTATTGATCGCGGTCATGGGCGGTGCTGACCTGCCTTGAGACCATCCGAGGCTACCGGCCCAGCCGGCAAGCCCGGTGCTCTCGAGGAACCCGCCCATGCCGTGGCAATGCGCAGTGATGTCCGACTATCCGGTCATCGAAACCCGTTACGCGGGTGAACTGGACCCGAGCACCCTCGAACTCGCCGTGCGCGCCACGCTGCAACTGGCCGAGCGCAGCCGCATCCAACGATTTCTCGCCGACTGCACCGAACTGCTCGGCGGCCACTCCATTCTGACGCTGTTTGATATCGCCAACACGCTCAGCCAGAACCCGGGCGTCACGACGATGCGCGAGGCGGTGCTGCTGCCCAAGGCAGCATCGGCCGCCGACGATGTACGCTTCTGGGAAACCGTCTGCCTCAACCGCGGCGTCCATGTCCGCATCTTCAACGACCGCACAGACGCGCTGGGCTGGCTGAACGCGTAGAGCACCGCGCGAGTCTCGGACTCCATGCGGCACCCTGAGCCCGCCTGCAGCAGACGGTGGCGATGCCGGACTCTGGCTGAGCCAGACGCTTTCCCTAGCCACTCGGCGCCGCAGCCGTCCATCCCGCACAGCGGCACGAGGCGCGTCTTGCCCGCCAAAGTTGCGTCTAGGCGATCGCCCTGCAATCGAGGATCTGATTCACGTTGCGTTGACAAGTGTTAAATTGCGTCGTAGCGTTAACTCTTGCTGATAGCCCGAAACAGGGGTCGGGGTAGCCGCATGGGAATCTGGGTGGGCGTGGCGTGGGTGATTTTGGCGGCGGACGGTGGGGCGCCACAGAACTGGCAATTGCTGGCGCTTGACGTGTCGGCGCAAACGGCTGTGTTTGTCGGTGCGGACGAGCAGTTGCGGTTGGTGCATGTGCACGAATCGTTAGCGGATTCGGGATTCACGCTGCATGCCGTACAACCGGATCAGGTCACGCTGCAGCTCAAACGCAGCTACCAGGGGCTCGTGCTGCAGCAAACCTTGGCCTTGGGTGCGCGGCTGGATCCGGAAGCGGTCGCGCAAATGGAAGCGGCGGATCAGCGCGCGGCACGTGCCGAGTCATTGATCATGACTCCGGTTGAACCCGTCAAACCGCCGCGCCATCCGTGAAAGGCCTCGCGGCAGCGCTCTGGTGTGTGGCCAGCGGTCTGGCCGCGGCGGCGTCACCCACTGGCAACTGCGTGGATTCAGTTGATACCACCAAGTTGTCGGCGGTCACGTCGACTTTGCCCGTCGAGTACTCGGGTGAGTTGGCGATCATTGACCTGGGCGACGACTATAGCCGTGGCCTTACGGCACCCCGCCAAGCCGTGGCCGCCAGCTATGCCACGCGCTTTCGTAGCGACGTCGACTTCCTGATTGTCTGGACCGGCTTCGAGTTTGCGACCGGCGACGCCCGCGCCGTCTATCTGCCAATCCGTAACGATGTCAGTGGCATAGGGCAGGCGACCTTTGATCATTCCGCTGCCTTTTCGAGCCCGAGCATGCAGGGCTACGTCGATATGGCCGCGTTTTCGCGATGGACGCTGAATCCGCGTGCGCCAGCATTCGAAGAGACACTGGATACCCTCACGCATGAGCTGATGCACCGCTACGGCAGCTATGTGCATCGGCGCGATGAGGGCGGAATCGTGCGCGCCGACCTGTTGGGGCGTGAGGCCAGCCATTGGAGCTTTTTGTTCGACAGTGACGCCTCGGTGCTGTACGGCAATGACTGGCGAGACCTCGGCGGCGGCAACTTCGAGTCGATTGACACGCTGCACCGCTACAGCGCCCTCGATCAGTATCTCGCCGGCTGGATCAGCGCGAGCGAGGTAGGCCCAATGCGGCTGTTGCAAAGTGCCGCGGCGGATCCCGGCGCTTTGCCCCGGCGGGGAGCGCGTATCGCGGCGACCGTGAGCGAGATCACGCTGGCTCAGATCATCGCGGCAGAGGGGCCACGACTCCCCGCCGCCGGCAGCGCGCAACGCAGCTATCGCGCCGGGTGGGTGTTGCTGCGACGTCCAGGACAGACATTGACGGCGGAGCTGCTGCCGCAATTGGAAGCGACGCGCCGGGCGCTGGAATCGCGCTTTGCGGCCATGAGCGGTGGTCGCGCGACGCTGGTCGTCGGCAATCGACCGCTGACGGCGCTCAGTGCCGGCTTGCCGATCGTCCGTACCGGCTCGGGTGCGACCGATCTGGCGAGTTCGCTGGAGCGGGCGGTCGGCTGGCTCAAGCTGCAGCAGCGTCCGAACGGCAGCTTTGCCGACAAACCGGGAACCGAAGTTCGCGACACCGCAGCGGCGGTCAGAGCCCTGGAGACTCTGGCGCCTACCTGGCCGGGTCTGCCCTCGGCGCGGGCATGGATGGTGCAACAACTCGCGCTGCCCAGACAGGTTGATGATCGCAGCTGGGCACTGTTGGGTATTGATGGTCCGATTCCCGAGTCTGTCACTGCCCTGCAAGGCGCTCGGGGAAGTGAAAGTGCCTGGGGTTTGGATCAGCGCTATGCACCCGAGGCGCTGGAGACCGCGCTGGCCGCGCGCGCACTCGGCGCGCAGGGCGTAGCGGCGGCGGAGACCCAACAGGCGCGTCAGTGGTTGCTTGCCGCCGCCAATGCGGACGGCAGCTTTGGTGTGCATCGGGGCGGTGCTGGCCGAAGTCTTCCGACGCTGTGGGCGGTACGCGCGTTGAGCGGTGACGCCGGCAGTAGCACGCTGCTCACATCGACGCGCCAATGGCTGCGGGCCCGTCAGGGCAATGACGGTGGCTTGGGCGACGGCGGTAGCGACGCCCTGCTCAGTGCCGAAGGTCTGCTGACCGCGGACGCGCTCGGCAGCACCGGTTTGGATGCTGCCCGTCTGCTGCAACATCTGTTGCTCACACAACAGGTGGCGGGCGATTGGCAAGGCAGCGTCTACACGACCGCGCAGGCCACGCTCGCCTTGTCCACCGTGGGCCGGCCGAATCTGCGGATCCGCGGAGCGCTGCAAGTGCTCCCCATGCAGCCCACGGACGGTGAGACGGCGCTGCTGCGCGCGGAGATTGAGAACACCGGCCGCAGCGCATCCGGAAGCTTCCTGCTGCGCTGGTACGACGGTGATCCGGCTCAGGCGGGTCGGCTGATCGGATCCACGACGGTGGCCGATCTGGATAGTGGTGCGCGCCTGTCGCAGCAACTGAGCTGGATAGCGACTCCCGCCGGCGCCCACTCGTTGTACGTCTGGGCGGATGCTGGCGAAGTGGTTGCGGAGTCCAGCGAAGCCGACAATCAGAGCCGGCTGGATCTGATCGTTGCGGCACCACCGTCGACAGCGGAGCTGGCATTGACCAGCGTAAGCCTGCAACCGGCAGTGCTGAGCACCGTTCCTGCCACTATCCGGGTGATCGGCACCGCGCAGAATCTCGGGCTCAGTCCGGCCAGCGTGCGCGTGGCCCTGACCGAGACCGGCAGCGCGGTCGTTCTGGCGGAGGCGCAGCTGACGCTGGGGGCGCAGTCGAGCGCACCGCTAGATCTGAGTTTCACCGTGAGCAGCATTCGCGCCCTCGATCTGCAGCTGCGCATCGATCCCGACAACCAGTACGTCGAGGCCAACGAGAACAATAATCTGGTCGGACTTCGCCTTGCGCTGGCTAACGCGGTCGATCTGGCGCTGGCGAGTGCCGACATCAGCTTGTTGACCGACCCGGCGCTACTCGGTAGTGACGTGCGCTGGCGGGTGCGGGTGCGTAATCGCGGTACCAGCGCAGCGCCCACGACCACCCTGCGAGCGAGTATCCGTGCAGGCGGGGACCGCATCGCGCTGCCCGAGCAGCCGATCGCGGTCGATGCGGGTCAAAGCGTGGAGCGCATCGTCCAATGGCGCGCCGATCGCGCCGGGCCGATCGAACTGGAGGTGGAAGCCGACCCGGGCAATCAGATCACCGAGTCGGATGAAGGCAACAACCTCGCCACCTTGCCGACGCAGATTGCGCGGGCCGATCAGCCGGATCTGACGGTCGATCCGACCCGCCTGCTGGCGATTCCCAATCCTGCGGCAGAGGGCGCCGCGCTTCAGGTGCGGGCGGTCGTCCGCAATCTCGGCGGATCCGCCAGCCCGCCCGCGAGCGTTCGACTGTACGCAGCCGACCCGCGCGCCAACGCGCAGGTTTTGGGCGAGACGTCGTTGCCCGCGATTGCCAGCGGTGCGGAGGAGCCCGTCGAACTCAACGTGTCGCGGCTGCAGCTGGCGGGCGACCAGACCTTCTACGTCTATGCGGACGCAGCTTTGCAGGTCAGCGAACAGAGCGAGAACAACAACCTGGGACTGCTGCCACTGCGGGTGCTGCGGTTGCCGGACCTCGCTTCCAGTCTGGCGGGCGTGGTGCTGACGCCCAGTGCGCCAGCGAGCGGACAGCCGGTCGAGCTGCGGGTCGGCGTACGCAACCTCGGAGAGCAGCCGGCCGTTGCTTCCTCCCTCGAGGTTGAGGTCGGTGGTGTCACTGTGGCCGCTGGCGTCGTGCCCGCACTAGGGCCCGGTGCCAGTACCGAGGTTGTGATCAACTGGACCTGGGGCGGAAGCGCCAGCAGCGTGCGTATCCGAATCGACGCCACTGCACTGGTCGGCGAGGGTAACGAAGACAACAACTTGCTCGAACTGCCGGTGTCCGCGCAGAACGCACGTCTATACGCGGATCATCCGGTGTTTTCTCCCAACGGCGATGGCATCCATGATCAGGCACGCGTGGCGCTGCGGATGTCCGGGGTCCCGAGCGCGGTCGCCGAGATCAGCTTCGCGGACGGACGCCTGGTGCAACGCTATGCCGCAGAGCTCATCGGGAATCCAGCGCAGTCGGAGCTGATCTGGGATGGTCGCGATCAGCGCGGACGCGTGGTCCCGGATGGCGCCTATTTGCTGAGGACCTATGCGCGAGACGGCGCGGCGCTCGAGTTGCTGGAACTGACGGTAGACAACAACCGAAGCAGCATCCTTGATGCCATCGTCCGCGGTGTGGCCGAGACCTTGGATCTGAATCGGCAGATCGCCGCGGCGGAATGGCGGGCTCCACCCGATCTTAGTCCCTGGCGCATGCAGCTTTACGCGCTGCTCAGCTGGCCGCCCTCAACGCCGCAGCCGGCCGGGGTGTACAGCGTGCATCCGCATGATCGACAGCTGCGCGCCGTAATCAGCGGCGCCTGGGTGGCCCAGCAGGCCAACGGCGCGCTCGGGGCCAGCATCCGCTGGTTCGAGTTCACGCCGAACGGCGATGCGCTGGTGTTCGAATTGGAGCGCACGCTGCAGGGCGGCACGCGCGAGTACAGTCTGTGGCGCACCGCGCTCGACAGTGTGGATGCACCGCAACGACTCGCGGCATCAAGTGTTGCAGAGACGCGTCTGTATCTGGGCGCTTTCGATCGCCAGCACTACGCCCTGCTGCGCGGTGATGTGCTCGAACGGCTGGACTTGCTCAGCGGCGAGTTGGTCGTCTTGGCGACAGCTACTGAAGGACTGTCGGCCGACCGGCCGATCGGTCCCGGCGGAATCCTGGTGACGCCCACCACTTTCATCGCTGGTCGCTACTATCCGAATGCGTCTGGCCCGGCCGTAGCCATTCCGCCCGCCGATCCGTCCGCCGAGATGGCGGAGTACGTGCCCAATGCCACCGGCAGTCATGTGCTGAGACTGGAGCAACGCGCTGAACAGTTTCGCCTGACCTTGATCGACGCGGCCCGCGGGACCCAGGTGCTTCTGCGCGAGGTGCCGCGTGAGCGCGCCGGCTTCCCCGGTGATCCTTGGAACGAAGCGCAGCTCGCAGTCACCCAGGCACTGCACGCCCAGTGGCTGGAGGGCGAAGACGCCTTTGCCGTGTATGACGGCCAGTCGCATCGGATCAGCCTGATCGGCGTCGATGGGCAGGTGCAGGCGGATAGTCCGTTGCCGGCGCTCGCGCGTCTCGGGCTGTACCGATCCGACGGGCTTGCCTCCGTATGCAACGACCCGGTGCCAGCAGTCTTTGCGACGACCGGGCTGCTTGCGTCGGCTGTGTACGACCCCTGGTCGCGCACCTTGCTGCTCGACCACGAAGAGCGTGCCACCGTGCGCTTCTACTGCGGGCCTGAGTGGTCAACGGCTGCCGGCGTGGCAGAGATGGTCAGCGTCGATGTGGCCACGATGACCAGCCGGCTGGATGGTCGCTGTGAGGCAGCGGAGAGCTTAGAACTCATCGACGCCAGCGACCGTGCGCGCTACGCCTGCGCGGCCGATTTCGGAGCCCCTCGGCTCATCTTGCGGGATGGCTCGCGCATCGCAGCGGACGGGCGCGTGCGCAGCAGCGACGGGACACTGAGCCAGACGCCATGGTCCGATGCCGGGCACGTACGTGCGCTCTGGTCTGATCAAGCGCAGCTGTTGCTGGATGACGGCACTCTGTACACGCATTACCTCAACCTGTCCGCTCGCTTGCAGGCGCGCAGTGCGGGTCGGCGGATCGTGCTGAGCGGCGTCGCCGCGGATCGCAACCTCGACTACTACGAGCTGGAGTGGGCCCGGGCCTCGGCCCCTGATGTCTGGTACGCACTTAGTGTTCCGCAGCGCGAGGAAGTGCGTGGCGAGGAGTTCCTGGCGTACACGCCCGCCGAGCCCGGTGACCTGCGCTTCCGACTGCGCGTGGTGGACCGCGCCGGGAACGTGGCGATCGCCTATGCGCGCGCGCGCTCGGCCGATCCGGGTGCGATCGACTTGGAGCAGGTCAGCCCGCGCGCGTTCTCGCCGAATGGCGATAGCGTGCAGGATCAAGTTGAGCTGCGTTTCCGGGTGCTCGCAGCTGTCAGCACGCGCTTCGAAGTACACAACGCGGCGGGTATTCGGGTTCGCCAGCAGGACTTGGTCTATGGCAATGCGGACCTGGGACCGAAGACCTTGGCCTGGGACGGGCGCGATGACGGCGGCGCACCCTTGCCCGATGGACGCTATCAGGTCAGTGTGGATGGTCAGACCTGGTGGGTGACACTCGATACCGTGCCACCGCAGCTGCGGCTGGAGGCGAGTGCGTGGTATCGGGCCGATACCGAGGGTGGCGCTGTATCCGCCGGTTTGCCAACGCTGCGCATGGGCTGCTTCGAAGCGGCCACACGGGCGGTCGGCGGTTGTGGCGAGTTGCAGCGGCAGGCAGATCTGAATGCGCCGATCGAACGGGTGCGCGGCCTGGAACAGTGCGGCGATCGACCCGGCGGGATCTGCGCCGTCCACACCAGCAGCGATGCCGGCCGCGAGCGCTGGCGCCTGGCCGCCCGCGATGACGCGGGCAATCAGGCCTTGACGCCTTGGCAAGGGCCGCAGGCCGCAGCCTTAGTGCTGCACGGCGTGCGCCCGCCAGCGGAGATCGATCCGGCGCAGCTGCCGGTGCGCGTACGCTTCCAGCCTTTGCCATTCGACGTCAATGCCCCTGCCGATGTCGGCAGCGTGTTCACTGGCGCGCGGCTGCAGCTGCTCGACGGGACGGTGGGCAGTACCGAGATTGAGCTGCAGGCGCGCGCGCCAGGCGGCGTTGGCGGCTGGCGTCAGCTTGGGCGATGGCCGATCGCAGACGTGCGCGTGTGCAGCAGCTACGCGGTCGGCGAATGCGCGCAGCGTGGTCTGGAGCTGCCACTGGATCTGCGTCAGGAGGTGGTCGGTGCCTCGCTTGACCTGCGCGCCGTTGCGCGCGGCGGTTCCGGTGGCGATAGCGAATCCAATCGCATCCGCATCAACGTACCTGGTCTGGGTACACCCCAGTTGTGGAGTCCGGGTGTCGGTGGCAGTTCCGCGCAAGCGCTGCGCGACCGGATGCCACCCGGGGAACCGGGCGTGCGCTACAACTACATCTACGTCGAATCGCATCTCCCCGGTACGCTGCGCGAGCCGGTGCTGGCGCAACCTGCCGGAGTGACCCGTCCGGAATCGGTGATCTCCAACCTTGTAGCGGCCGATACCAGCGGGCTGATGTTCCGCTTGGAGCAGTGCACCACCGCTCCGGTGGAGATCCTGGCCCGGGCGGCACTGCGTGGCAGCACCCAGCGCTCGCCGCGTGTGACATTGACGCTGATCGGTCAGCCCGAAGGCACGACCTGCAGTGGTGGAAGTCCCGGAAGCAGTGGTCTGAACCGTCTAAAAGTGCAGGCCTCACCGCGTATTGGCGCCCGCTGCGGCGCAGCGCCCACTGGGGGTTTGCAGATTAGCGTCGAGGCCGAGTCCGTCACGATCGGGCCCCAGCAGCAACTGCGGCTCCTGCAGATGCAAGGCGGTACCGTCGTGGCCACGCTCGCCGTGCGCGAACGCGCCAACTCACAGGCGGCCAATTTCGTTGAGACTTTCGACGTCGACACAGCTGGCATACCCTTGGGCGCGATCAATCTGCGTGCCGAGCTGATCGGTACTGCCGCCAGCCTGCGCGCGGACACGCTGGCGATCATTGATCGGACGCCGCCCGCCGTGGCGTTGACCCAGCCAGCCCCCGGCGGCCGCGTCTGCGCGGGCAGCGGGGTCAATGTGTCCGGTCAGGTCCAGGAGGCCAACGGCTATGCACTGGCGCTGGACTATGGCCTCAGCGCCAACGTTGGCACCTGGTTCTGCGCCCGCGCGACACCCCGTATGGGCTTGCGCAGCTACTGCACTGCGCCGGCGGGCGAGGACCTGATCGCCCCGGCAACCACGGGCCTGCTCTACACCTGGGCCGAGACCGCTCCGCCGCTCGGGACTGTCAGCCTGCGCCTGCGCGCCAGCGACTGGTCCGGCGCGGAGGTCTGCAGCACCAGTACTTTCGAGCTCGATAGCGGAATCGACTGGAACGAGTCACGGCCGGCTGAAACCTGGTTGGATCCGATCAACCGGGTACTCGGATTGGCCCCGGAAGGGCGTGCGGCTTACCGTCAGGCGCGCTTGTGGCGGTCCAGCGGCGAGAGCGTCGATCTGACGCTGAGCCTGCACCGGATGAGCAGTGCGTACGTCATCGATCCAGCTCCGTTGGCGTCGCTGTTCAGCCAGAGCGGACTGAGTGGCGAAACGATGCTGAGTTGGGACGGGCGCCGCGGCGGTGTGGTGGCGGACGACGGCTGGTATGCGCTGCGCGTGCACGCCACCGACAGTTGCGGTCACGCCGATCAGGTCGATGCGCGGGTATTGCTGGATGCCACCGCGCCGATGGTCAGCGTTGGCGCGCCGCAGCAGGGTGCGACGCTGGTCGATCCCAGCATTGCGCTGGTGGCCGGCTTTGACGACGCCCATGCGGATCAGTGGCTGGTCGAGTTCGGCCTGGGAACGGATCCGGCAACCTGGGAACAGATTGCCCAGGGGAGCGGCAATCGCCCACTCGGTAGCGTGCTCGCCAATTGGGCACGCGGCACTCGCGAAGGCCTCGCCGTGCTGCGTTTCAGTGCGACGGATGCGCTGGGCAATCGGCGCGAACAGCGTGTCTCGGTCATCCTGGCGCCGCGCGTGCGTATCGTGGATCGCGCGGAGCTGGTGCCCGCAGCCTTCTCGCCGAATGCTGACGGCCGCCAGGACCTTAGCCGCGCGCAACTGCTGCTTGCACGCGAAGCGCGGGTCAGCGTGCGTGTGCTGGACGCTCAGGGTGCTGTGCTGCGCGAGCTGGCCAACGCGCAATCGGTGGCGGCCGGCCCAGCCAGCTGGGACTGGGACGGGCGCAGTGCGGCGGGCGTACTGCAGCCTGAGGGCGTCTATCGCATCGACTATGTGGCGCAGGACAGCACTCAGGCCAGCGTGCAGGAGCAAGGCAGTCTGCAGGCGCAGCTCGATCTGACGCCGCCAGCGCTGACGATCACTCGCCCCGCGGGCGGCTACCTCGACGCCGGACTCGTGCTGTGGAGTGTGGACGACAGTCTGCTGCGCACGGCGCAGGCACGCCTGTACGAGCTTCCCGGCAATGCGCTGCGTACCGAGCAGACGGTGCTGCAGAACGGCGCGCATACCTTGATTGATGGCACCGCGCTGCAGGAGCTGCGCTATCGGTTGGATCTGGAGGCCGAGGATCTGGCCGGCAACAGCACCCGAGTCAGTCGCGAGTTCCGTGTGGACCGCACGCCGCCCATCCTTGAACTCGGCACGCCGCTCAACGGCAGCGTGTGGGCGCGCGGTGCCAGTACCGCGGTCCAGGCGCGTGTGGATGACGCCCATCTGGCGTCGTGGACCTTCCAGATCCGCCCGGTTGGCGGCAGTAACTGGAGCGATTTGGCGCAAGGCAGCGCGCCACTTCCGACGATGGGACAGTTGGCGACAGTGGTGCCGACGCTCGTCGATGGCGACTACGACGTGCGTTTGCTGGCGCAGGATCACAGCGGCAGCGAAAGCAGCGCCTTGCGCAGCATCAGCATCGATGGCACGCCGCCGCAAGCGGTCATTGATGCGCCGGCCGCCGGTGCGCAGGTAGGCGCCAGGTTTGAGCTGCGGGGCAGCGCCACCGACGCGCATTTGCTGGAGTACCGCGTGTCGCTCGCGAGCCCGGCGCAGGCTGCCGCCGGCACCTGGACCGATGTGCTGGTGTCGAGTACGCCTGTCAGCGCCGGCGTCTTGGGATTGCTGGCGGATCTGGGCGATTTGGGTCCGCAGCGGCTGCGGCTGCGCGCGGTCGATCGAGCGGGTCTGGTCGCAGAGGTACAACGGGATCTGGTGATTGATGCGCTGCCGCCAGCGACGCCGACTGGACTGGCGGCAGTGGTCCTGCAGAATCGGGATGTACGCCTGAGCTGGAATGCGTCTGCCGGTGCCAGCGGCTACTGGCTGAGCCGCCTCGGTGCGTTGCTCAGCGCCAGCCCGCTGCTGCCGACCGAGTACCTGGACGCGTTGGTGCCCGAGGGCCGCTTGCGCTACCAGGTGCGGTCGGTGGATGAGGCAGGCAATGAGAGTGCACCAAGTGCGCCAGTGGAAGTGGTAGTTGACCGCACGCCGCCCCTGGTATTGATCCTGCAACCGCGGCAAGGCGAACGCGTCCGCGGTGTGCAGCGCGTGCAGGGCGTCGCCTATGCCGAGGACGACTTCGCGCGTTTCGAACTCAGCCTGTCGCAGGGTGGCGTCACGCAACTACTGCAGAGCGGCACGCAGTCGGTCGTCAATGGAACGCTCGGCACGCTCGACACTCGCAGCTACGCCGAAGGCAGCGTGCTGCAGTTGCGTCTCAGTGCGCGCGACACCCGCGCCAATGAAGCCAGCGTGCAGCTCGATCTGGTGGTCGACAATCAGCCGCCAGCCGCGCCGCAGGGCCTGGTGCTGGCGGAGCAGGGCGCCGACGTGCGCGCGGAGTGGCAGCCGAACATCGAGCCGGATCTGCTCGGCTACCTGTTGTTCCGCGACGAGCAGCTGGTGAATGGTCCCGCGGCGCTTCCGGAGGATCTGCGCGCCTATGCCCGGCAGACAACGCAGTATCAGGATCCAGCGGTGGGCGACGGCACACGCGTCTACCGTGTCTATGCCATTGATACCGCAGGAAATGTGTCAGCGCCGTCGGCGCCCGTCAGCATCAGCATCGAACACGGCGCCCCTAAGGTCTTGTTCCTGAGCCCGGCTTCGGGCACCGCCTTCGAGCGCGAGGTGCTAGTCGAGGCCGACAGTCCGGATCGCGATGTCATCGAAATGCGTTTCGAAGCCCGCAGCGTCAACGGCAGTTTCGCACCCGTAGGCGGCGTGCTCACTCAGCGCCCCTTCCAGCTGCGCTTCCAGCCGACGGATCTTGGTGACTACGAGATCCGCGCAAGCGCTCGCGATAGTGCAGGCCTGAACACCATTGAGCCGCCCGTGCTGCTGCTCAGCCATGTGGATCGCACGCCACCGGGTGTGGTGACCGCGGTTAGCGCCAGAGCCGACGGCAACGCCGTGGACGTTCAGTGGCCTGCGGTGGACGCTGCGGATCTGGCCGGTTATCGCGTCAACGGACGGCGCCTGAGCGATGGCGCCAGCTGGCAGTCCGATCTGCTGACGGGCCTCAGCGCCCGGCATGAGAACGCCGAGCCCGGCCATTGGCGCTATCAGGTTCGCGCCTACGATGCCGCTGGAAATGCGGCCGAGCCTACCGCCTTCGATGAGGCCGAGGTGTATGCGCTGGACCTGCTGACCGGACGTAGTCCAACCAGCGATTCCATGATCGCCGTCGAGGGACTCAGTACGGCGTCGGGCACGGTCGAGGTCGAACTGACCGACGCAGGTGGCACGCAAACCCGCGGCCCCTACCGTACAGATGAGAGTGGTGCCTACAGCGCGTTGATCCCGGGTTTGGCCAACGGCGACAGCCAGCTGCGGGTGCGCGTGCGCAACGACGAGGGTGATCGCAGCAGCGCCGCGACAGCCCTTGTGCAGCGCGGGGCACTGCCTGCGGCGCCCACCGGCCTCGCAGCAATCATCAACGCGCCGCAGGTACAGCTCAGCTGGGCAGCGGAGCCGGGGTTACGCTACCGCGTCTGGCGCGATGGCGGACCAGTTCCGGCTGAGGTATCCATTCCCGGACCTTATGTGCTGAGTGATTCCGGCGGCGCTTTGGGTCCCCCGGTTCTCGCGTTTGACCAGGATCCGCAGACGGCGTGGAGCATCGGCGTAGTCGGGCCGTCGCTGCGAGGGACTTATCTGCAGACCGAGTGGCCGTCAGCGTTGGCGCTGAGCGCTCTGCGCATTCAGTACGCTGCGGTAGAAGCGCGAGCCACCGCTGTGGATCTTTGGGCGTGGAGTGGCCAGAACTGGGTGCTGCTGGCGCGCCAGACCGGCGCGGCCGACGCCAGTGTCGAGATCGCTATCGATCCGCCCTATCTCACGGATCGTCTACGCATCGTGCCGCGCGGCGTGCCGTGGACGGGCTATCAGGAACTTCAGGTGGCGGAGGTGGAACTGCGCCATCTACCGATGCAGAGCGCCGGCACTTTGACCGATGTCCCGGCCGATGGTCGTCATCGCTACCGCGTGGCGGCGATCAGCGCGCTCGGCCTGCAGGGGCCACAGTCCGCGGAGATCACTGTTGCCGTCGGTGACGTGGACGCGCCTGACGCGCCGGTGCTGAGTGGCGCGGCCAGTGGCAACAATGCCAGCCTGGAATGGACGGCGTCCGTCGCCCCGGATGTCGCGTACTACCGTCTGTATCGGGATGACACACTGATCGCCAGTCTGCCGGCGACAGTGCGGACCCAGCTCGATCAGACTCTGCGCAACGGTCGCTACCGTTACGTCGTGCGCGCCGTCGATGCGGCGGGCAACGCCAGCGATCCGTCGAACACGCTGACTCTCGACATCAGCGCCCAACTGCCAGGTACGCCGGTCGGCCTCAGCATCACCGCACCGCCGCGAGGTGCCGAGCTCTCGCTGCAATGGCAGCCGGGTCCGGGCGCGGCGCCGACGCAATACCAGCTGCGCCGCTCGCTTGACGCAGCCGGCCCGTACACGCAGTTGCCACCGGTCAGCGACAGCAGCTACCTCGACTCAGGGCTGGAGAACGGAACCCGCTACTACTACACCGTCGAGGCCATAGATGCGGCCGGAAACCGCAGCGCGCCAACGGCGCCGGTCAGTGGCCTACCGCGCGACCTCGACCCGCCCCCTGCGCCTCAGCTGAGCTACCCAGGCACCGCCGGCACGGTGGTGGACCATGCGCGCTCGTCGACGGATCTCTGCGCGTGGGCACCATCGGCAGCGTCCATCGAATGGCCTGTGGTCGCTGGGGCGGGCGGCGCGACCAGCGCACTCACATCCGCGCAGCGCGTGCGTGAGCTTCCGCCGAGTCTGGCAAATCCAGAGTCGCTGCTGCTCGCGGCGAGCGGGCGCAGCGCCTGGATCACGCGCTCCGGCGCATCGACTTATGTGCGCTTAGATGATCTGACGCTCCAAGCCATGCCCTCAGGACTGATTGCCCTCAGCATGAACGGCGACGGTGATGCCATGTACGCACGTGCTAGCACCGGACAGCTGTTGCGGATTGCATTGCCCGGTGGCGAGAGCGCCGCGCTGGACCTGGGACTCGCCGAAATCGATGCGCTGCTGCCAGCGCTCGATGAGCATGCCGGCGTGGTCATGGGGCGCGAACTGCCGGGCGGTACCACCGGTCTTTGGTGGTTCGAGCGTGACAGCCTGCAGCGCACGCAGGTGTCGGGTGTGGACGCCACGCAGGTCGATCCCGGCAGCCTGCGGATCGATGGAACAGCCGACGCCGTGTTGCTGCGGCAGGGCAGCGCCTTGATCTGGGCACAGCGCGAGGGCAGCAGCGTGCAGGTGCACGCCAATGCCGACGGCGTGATGGCTGCCCTCACTCTGGATGGCAGTCGCGCGGTGTTTGGCGTGCGCGACGGTATCGCCGAGGTGCTGTGGCTGCGCGAACGCGGCAGCGCCGTGAATGTGCAGTTCAAGCGCTTCGAAGAGTTCGTCGGCGCATTGAGCTGGGTCGGCAACGCGCATCTGCAGCTCACCACAGGGACCCATTGGTGGCTGTACCGCACTGATGAACCCAATACGCCGATGCAACTCGCCACGCTGCCGGGCGCCGTGCGTGCGCAATCGCCGGCGGGACGCATGATCGTCGGTGATGGCCCGGTGGCAGTCTTCGATCCCGCTTTCCTGAGTTGTCAGCGTGGATTGGTGCTCGCGCCGGGCATCAACACGCTGCGCGTGCATGCGCTCGATGCGGCTGGCAACCGCAGTCTGCCGTCCGCTGCCATTCAGTTGCGCCGCCCGGATGCCGATCGGCCAGATCTTGCTGTCTCTGTGGCCGAGATCGCCGTCGATCCGCCGCAGGCGCAGCCTGGGCAGGCTATGCAGATGCGCGTCACCGTGCGCAATCTGGGAAATGTCGCAGCCGCTGCGTCCAGACTGCGCGTCGCCATCCTGCGCGACGCAACGCCGGTACGCGCGCTCACCGCAGCGGTGCCGGCGTTGGCTCGCGGTGTAGGCACGCTGATCAATGTCCAACTCGGCAGCTTGGATGCCACTGGCACCTATCAGCTGCGGGTGCAGGTCGACGCCGACGCCGTGATTGCCGAAAGCGACGAGAGCAACAACAGCGCTGCGCGCGACTACTGGGTGGCACTCGATGGTGCGCCGCAACTGGAGCTCGAACTAAGCGGCAGCGACCTTGCACCGGGCGACCCGCTGCTGGGTGAAGTGCGCGTGCGCAGCGGGAATACGCTGTTCCAGGGTCAGTTGCAGTTACGCATCGAGGACCATAGCGGCGCGCTGGTTGCCATGCTCGCCGATGAATCGACGGGCGCCCTGCAGCCGGGCGCGGTGTACCGCCGGAGCTTCCAGCAGGACAGTTCCGCACTGCTCGCGGGTGCTTACCGGGTGCGTGCGCAGCTGCGCAGCGCCGGCAATCTGATTCAGGATGAGATGCGCGCATTCAACCTGCAGGCGCTGCGGGAGTTCGAGCTGGCAGTGACGCCGCTGCAGCCGAGCTACAGCGCGGGCAGCCAGGCTGAACTCGCCCTGCGCGTGCGTTATCGCGCCGGCAACGTGTACGTCAGTGGCGCGCAACTGGCGCTCGATCTGACGCCTGCAGCCGGCGGCGCGCCGGCGTACAGCTGGCAGCGTGCGTTGGGCGGGTTGGAGCCGGGATTCGAGGCCCAGCAGACCTTGAGGCTGTCAACAACCGGAATCGCGCCCGGCAACTACATCGTGCGGATGGAACTCAGCGCGCCAGATGGCAGCTGGCAGGCACAGTCATTGCTGGCGCTGACCACGGCGCAGAGTTCCACCGCACCCAGCGGCACGTTAGGCGCAGTGCCGGCCCCAGTGGTGCTTGGCATGGCCGCGGCCGTCCAGTATGCGATCCAGAATCCGTCCGAGCTGGCGCTGAGCAATGTGCCGGTCCGCGTGGCAGTGCGTCGCGCGGCCGATCTGTCGATAGTTGCGCAGGCGCAGATCAACTGGTCCGTCCCGGCCCTCGGCACAATGAGCGGCGAACTGCCGATTTCCACCGCGGCACTGGCTCCAGAGCCGTTGCTGGCCACGCTGGAGTGGTCGTCTGCGCCCGATCAATGGACGCTGCTCGCAATCCGCAGTGTGGATGTCATCGATGGTCTGCCGCCGGAGCTGACGACCGTGCTGCCAGGCGCATTCGCACCGCAACCGGCGGCAATGCGCGTCCAGGTGGTCGATGCCCATTCAGCCCTGGAGCGCACCGAAGTTCGTGTCGACGGCGATCAGTGGCGTCCGGCCTACTCCCTGGGGACGGGGCAGTACGGACGCTCGGTCAGCGGTCTGGCCGAAGGCACGCACGAGGTGCGCTTCCGCTCCGCGGATGTCTGGGGCAATCAGGCCGAAACCGTGCCCCACAGCTTCATCGTTGATGCCACGCCGCCGGTCATCCAGATCACGGGGGTCAGCGACGGCCAGCTGAGTCGCACGCCGCTGACGCCGGTGGTGACGATCACCGACGCGCATCCGGGATCACAGACGCTGCTGCTGGATGGCCGGCCTTTCGTCTCCGGCACTGCGGTCGCCAGCGAGGGCGCGCATACGCTGGAGGTCGGCGCCGTCGATCTGGCCGGTAACCGCGCGAATCTGCGTCTTGCGTTCACGATCGACAGCACCGCGCCAGCCGTGGCCTTCGTCACGCCTGCGAACGGCGCCAGCATTTCTGCCGAATCTGTGGACGTGTCGTTGAGCAGTGAGGCGCTGGCAACGGTGCAACTGACGACCGGCGCCTACAGCGCCCAGCGCAGCGCGGATGCGCAAGGCGCGGTCAGCTTCGCCGCCGTCCCGCTGCTCCCGGGCACCAACCAGCTACGCGCCCAGGCCAGCGATGTCGCCGGCAATCTCAGTGCGCCCGTGTTGCTGAATCTGGTGCGCAGTGATGATCCCGCCGCCGTGCTGATCGGCGCTGTGCAGGTGGCATCCGCCAGCGTGGAGCCAGGAACCGTTCTGCAAGTCAGCTACAGCGTCACCCACACTGGCAACCAGGCGCGTCCTGGCCAGATGCTGCGCATGCAGTTGCGCAACGCGCTCGGCCAGGTCTTGGTCAGCGATGAACGCACCCGCGATTTTGCCGTGGCTGGCAGCTACAGCGAAACCTTCGCCTATGCGACCGCCGGCTATCCGCTTGGCACGCTGTCTTTCGCACTCGATGCCGCCGGTCCCAGTGGCTATGTCAATCTGGCCGTAGGCACGGCGACAATGGCGGATCTGACGGCGCCTGCGCTTACTCTGCTGGCGCCCACACCCGGCGCTGTGCTGCGCGCGCCCGTCACCATCCGCGCCAGCGCGAGCGACGCCTTGAGCAGCATCGCCAGCGTTGAACTCGCGCTGGACGGCGGTAGCTGGCAAGCCCTGGCGCCAGACGCGGGCGCTTTTGCCAGTGCGGCGTTGGATTTGGCGGAGGGCCCGCACGCCTACGCACTGCGCGCCACCGACGGTGCCGGCAACATCGGCCAGCTCCAGAATCAGAGTCTGACGGTCGATTTGACACCGCCGGTGATCAGCATCAGCGGAGTGGTCGATGGCCAGCTGAGCCGCGATCCGCTGACGCCAGTGATCGTCATCAGCGATGCGCATCCAGGCACCAGCAGCCTGCGCCTGAACGGCGCGAGCTACAGTAGCGGCACACCCGTCAGCGCCAGCGGCGAGTATCAGCTCGACGTTCAGGCCGAGGATGCGGCCGGCAACTCGGCGGCTCAGTCGCTGCGCTTCCGTATCGATCGCGATCCGCCTGCTCTGAGCTTCCTGCAGCCGGCCAACAACGCCGTGATTCTGACCGACACCGTCAGTGTGATCGGTCAGACCGAAGCGGGAGCCAGCGTAACGCTGTCAGCCGGGAGCTTCCAGACGCTGACCAGTGCCGGCGCGGATGGGCGCTTCCTGGTGCCCGATGTGCCCCTGCAGGTCGGTGGTAACGCGGTGCAGGCACGCGCCACCGACCCCGCCGGCAACCAGGGCGCTACGGCCACGTTGACACTGGAATACCGAGCGAACGCGGGCATCACGCTTAAGGGCAGTGTGCAGGCGCAGCCCGATCCCGCAGCACACGGCGGGAGCGTCAGCATCACCGCCACGGTGCGCAATACGGCCGGCACCCAGGCGCGCGCGCTGCCGCTGCGCTTGCTCGCAATGGCCGCCGGCAGCAGCAGCGACTGGGCACGACACGAGTACGCCGTCACGCTGGCACCCGGGGCACAAGTCGAAGAGAGCTGGATGCTGTCACTGGCGGGGCAGGGCTTAGGCCTGCAGCGCATCGTGCTCGAGGGCTACTTCACCGATTCCCAGGGTGTGCAAGCCTGGATCGCCATTGCGGAGCGCACTTTCAGCATCAGCGATCAAACCGGGCCGACTGTCGCGATCGTTTCGCCGGCAACGCAGAGCATTCACGGCGCCAGCGTGGCCGTCGAAGCCAGCGCCGAGGATCCGCTCTCCGGCATTGGGCTCGTCGAGGCGCGACTGGGCAGCGGTTTCTGGATCGCGCTGAGCCCGAAGGGCGCAACTCCGGGTCGCTTCGTGGGAACGCTCACGGCGCAGGCCGAGGGCGACACGCAGCTGCGCGTGCGCGCCTACGATCTTGCCGGTAACCTGGCAGTCAGCGAGGCGCGCCCGCTGCGCATAGATCTCCGTCCCCCGCAGACCACGATCACCGGCGTTCCGGCGACGCCAGTGAATCAGCCCGTCACGCCCCAGGTCGATGTGCAAGACGGCTCACCCGTGCAGGTGGATTTGCGTCTCAATGGCGCACCCTACGTGGCCGGCACGACGGTGCGAGCGGAAGGCAGTTATCGCCTGGATGTGGAAGCCGTAGACGCAGCCGGCAACACCAGCCGCGCCAGCGCCAGTTTCGTGATCGATCTGACGCCGCCCGCCGTGGTGATCGCGTATCCGACACCGGGCACGCGGACCAAACGCTCCGGCATCGAGGTCCTCGGAAGTGCGGAACCCGGTGCATCCGTCCGCGTCCTGGCGCCTGGGTACGCGGCCAATGCCGTGCTCAACCCGCTGGGCCAATTCGGCCCGTTGCGTGTGCCCTTGTTGGTGGGTGATAACCCGATCAGTGCCGAGGCCCGCGACGCCGCCGGCAACATCGGCCGCGCCGGCCCCGTGGTGGTTGTGCGCGAGTCGAACAGTGACCGTGGGCTCATCGGTGATCTCACCGGTCCCACCGAACTCGTGCTGGGTGCGAATCTGCCGTTGGCAATCCAGTTGCAGAACCTGAGCACGCAGAATCTGCAGACCTTGACCGTGCGTATCCGTGCGCTGGCCGGAGAACGCGTGCTGAACACTGAGCAGCGCAATCTGACGCTCAATGCCGGCGATTTCTCCCGCTTCGACCTAATCTGGTCCAGCGCCAGCTGGCCGGCCGGGCGTATCGATCTGCTGCTGGAGCGCGTGGATGGCGCGCGTATCGAAGTGCTCGATCGCTACAGCCTGACTGCTATAGATCGGGTGCCACCGGAGTTGGCGATCCTGACGCCGCAGCCAGGGCAAGTCATGGCGATCGGCGAGCGCATCCGCGTTCGTGCGATCGATGTGCACAGCGCGCTGGCGGCGGTCGAGCTCCGGTTCGACAGCGGTGCCTGGACCACCCTGACGCCCGACACCAGCACGCCCGACGTTTGGCAGCTGCCCTTGCCTGCACTCAGCGCCGGTAACCATCAGATGTACGCACGAGCGACTGACGCCGGCGGCAACAGTGCCGGGGCCGGGCCAGTGGAGTTCCGCGCGCGCGCCATCTTGCCGCTGCAGATCAGCGAGCCGGCCGACGGCGCCCAGCTGCCGCCGGGATTGATCGACCTCGTCGGCACTACGCAGGCCCAGGCCACGGTGCGCGTACGTCGCGTCGGCAGTACCGATGAGCGCAGCGCCATCGCCGACGCGGACGGTCGCTTCCGCGTGACTGGTGTGATGCTGCCCGATGGCGAACAGCGCTACGAGATCCAGGCTAGCAATGCCGCTGGCGATACCAGCGACATGGTGCAGCTGCGGCTTGTTGGATTCGATCCGGTGCGGATTCCGATTCCCTTGCTCGGCCCGCTGGCTGCGTTGATCCTGTTGCTCAGCCTGCTGGGCAGCGCCTATCTGCAACTGGACCCCAAGCCGCGTGGGAGGCAGCAGTGAGTCGTTCCAGTCTGATCGTGCTGTCGCTTTGCCTTAGCCTGTGCGGATCGATTCAAGCGCAGTCAGGCGACGCCATGACCAGCCGTTCGCTGCTGGGTTCTGCCCACGCCGACACGCCGCTGGTCCCGCCGCCTGATCCGAAGGCCGAGGCCGCCGAGCGTCAGCGCCAGATCGAGAAGCTGCGTGCCGAGCAGGCGGCCGCCTGGGACGCCCGCGTCCAGCAGTCCGCTGCCTATCAGGCGGTCGAGACACAGATTCTCGACGCGCTGGTCAGCGGCGCGGACGCCAGCGGGCTGATCATGCAGGCGCGCAGCACCGGACGACCGGACGCCGATCCGCTGCCGGTCACGCACCGCTTCGCCGGTCTGGCGCAGGTGCTCGACGACTTCGACCGTGCCGTAAAGGCCTATGCCCAAGATGCGGGCACCTTGGACGCCGCAGGCGCAGAAACCTTGGAGTTTGCCGGCAAGCGCATCGAAGCCGAACAATTGCTGGTGCTGGATCGGCTGGACCGCTGGGCCGAGGCGCGCGGTGAAACCGAGCGGCCTTGGTTGCATCTGGGGGCGCGCGCACTGGAGCGCGTGGCCCAGTATCGCCAGCTCTACGCCGCGCGCTTTGCCCAGCGCAGCGAGGCGCTGCAGCCCTTGCGGGCTGCTCTCAAGGCCGTTGCGGCAGAGAGCACCAAGGCCGGCGGCGATCACGTACGCGCGCAACTGTCGAACTGGCCAGCCATCCCGGCGGACATCGACGCACCACCGATCCTGGGACTCGATCTGCCGGTCTCACGCCCACGCTTTGCCCCCTTGCCGCTGCCGACCGGGCCGGAGATCAGTCCCAGCTACGCCAGCAGCGCACCGCAGGCGCCAGAGGCCGCGGATCTCGGTAATCAGCCAGGCGCCGAACTGAACGATGCCGTACTGGCAAAGGCCGCCGAACTCAATCACGAGTACACCCGCATCCACGATTTCGTGCGTTCCTCCGTGCACACCGACTGGTACGCAGGCGCGATGCGCGGCGCGGCCGGCACCTTGCGCGACCTGCGCGGCAACGATGTCGATCAGGCGCTGTTACTCGCGGCACTGCTGCGCGCCAGCGGCGCGCCCACACGCTTGGTCAGTGGCTCGCTGGAAGTCCCGCTCGACCAGCTGGCGTCCCAACTCGGCGTCAGCGACACCCGGGTAGGTGCCGCACTGGTCGCGGCAGGCGTGGCTGCCGTACCGGTGATCCGCGGCGGGCGCGTCGCGGCCTACCGCATCGCTCACACCTGGGTCAGCACCTTCGTCCCAATCACCAATTACCGCGGTAGCAGTGTCAGCGACGCCGGCCGCACCTGGATCCCACTAGCGCCGGCGCTCAAGCCCTACCGATACGGGCCCGGACTAGACCCGCTGGCGCGGACGGCGATCTCCGTCGACGCCTTCATCGACGGCTGGTTGCAGACGCCCGCGGCGGAGCGTTCGCCGTGGGAGCAACTGCGCGAACAGCTCAACCAGGCGCTGGGCGCGCAAACGCCGCCATTGATGCTGGAATCGCAGCAACGGGTCCATGCGCTGGACGCTGCCGCGCTCGGGCTGTTGCCGTTCTCCTTGCCGGGCAGCAACGGTCGCGTCTACAGCGAGTCCGCGACGCATCCCCAGGCGCTCGATCAGACCGTGCGGGTGCGCGTGCTCTCCGGAACTGACTCCGGCGCCACGGTATCGCTGGACTACACCGCCCCGGTGCGCGACTGGCTTGGCCAACGCGTCACGCTGAGCTACTCGCCCGCCACCGAAGATGATGACGCCCTCCGACTAGCCTACGGCGGTCTGGGTCAGACCCCACCGTTCCTGATTCGTGTGCGCCCGCAACTGTCCTTGAACGGTGTGCCGCTGCGCTTTGGGGTTCGTGAACTGCTGCCGGGAACGCCCCAGATCGTCGAAATCGAACTCAGCAGCCCGGCCGGCGCCCGTTTGCACCGTCAAACGGTACTCGCTGGCGGCTACGCGGCCATGGTGCTCGCAGGCCCTGGCGATACGCCGCCGCTGCAAACACCGGAGGCGCAGATCGCCGGGGACAGTGAATACACCGCCGCCCGCTTGCTGCACAACCTGGGCGCGCGCTACCTCGCGGACTGGAACCGCGCCGATCTCGAACTGGGCAATACGCTCGGCGCCGCCCTGATCCATCCCTTGCCGAGTCTGCTGCTGGTACTGAACCAACAGCAGGCGGTGCGCGTAGACGGGCTGATCACTGACCTGCCCTGGAAAGGCGTCGCCATCGATGCCGCACTGCGCCCGGTCGAGCCCATCGCCAGCAGCAGCACCCGCGAACGTGACTTCATGCGCCTGTCCGCCCTCACCGGGTCACGCCTCGAAAGCCTGGTGTTCGAACGCCAGTGGGCGGTCGACGCGATTTCAGCCGACAAGGGCCTCGCGCTGGCCCGCGCCGCCAACATCCCCATTCTCACGCTCGAGACCGGCGCCGACCTCAGCGCGCTGACCATCGACGCCAGCAGCAAAGCCGCCATCCAGGCCCAACTTGCCGCCGGCTACCGCGTGACAGTCCCCCAGAACCCACTGACCCGCGGCGCATGGACCGGCGCCACCTGGCGCACCGAAGACCCCAGCACCGGCGCCGGCGGCTGGTTCATCAGTGGCAGCTACGCCGGCGCCGCCACCACGCCACCACCCGAACTCTGGTTCCTGGAAGGCTTGCGCGAGCAGCTGCAGGACCCGTATGCGGCGCCGGCGAATGAGGATCCGGAAGCCCTGAGGTATCTGGTGATGGATCCCCGGTCGAACGAACAGATCGTTACCGTCGGACAGATCGCGCCGCAAACATTGCGGATCACGGCGGTCGACGCCATCGGCCGACCGATCCCGATGCTGACGGTCAAGTTTGAGGTCGTACAGGGCAATGCGCGCTTCGGAAGTACTACGACCACGACAGAGGTAGTCACAGACGGCCGCGGCGTCGCCAGCGTCTCGATCCGTGCAGGCGAACAACTGGGCGACTGGCTGACCTACGAGCATCTGGTTACCGCCGGAATTGCGCAGGAGATGGGCGTTAGTACGATACGACCCACTGTGCAGCGAAGCGGCCGCTTGTATTCGAGTGGGCTGGATTATCGCCTGATCAGCAAGCCGAGCGATCCGGTACGGGTCGCCTACCGGACTTTACCAGATTACCCGGTTAGGCGAAATAGCATATTCTGGGGCGAGCCCATTCCGCTCAGTCATGTTGATGGGCCATTCGTTAACGGTGCCGCAGGCGGCGTTTTCCTTGCTGATGCCGTCGATGCATTTGGAAACTCCGTTCGGGGTGCGTCGATACAGTTCAACATGCAGTGGGGAAGGTCGTGCTATGTCCCAGCTCCCTCTGAAGACGACCCAAACCCAGTTCCCTCCGCATGTCCATGCCTGATCCCGGAAGCGCCACGGATATGTGATATTTCTTTGCTTCCGCTCGATGCGCCTGCCATAACAGTAGCGGCAGCCTGCGCAACGCAGAATGCCTTCGTTTTGACGCGCCCCCCATTCGGTGCGGGAGTGGCCGTAATTGCCCAAAACGCAGGGTCCGGTTTCAGCAACGCTGACTTTGTCATCGTAACGCGTCCACAAAACATGCAAGCGGAAGCATTCGGTTTCAACGACGGCTTGTATACGACTACCTGCGGGCTGGCGCGCGAATGGCAAATCGTCATGTATAGGGGGCACAATACGGCAGAACTGCTTACGACCGATGGAACCGTCACAGCGAGTCGCGAGCTATGGAATTTTGGGCGTGCCGCAGAATCAACAATCTGCGCGGACTATCACGCATGCCCCTTAACGCCGGCCTCGGGAACAGAGTTTGATCCGGCTCGCTGGGTAATAACGGCTCAAAATGGCGGGGTCGTCAATCGCCGCGTGGAGACAGCCAGCTTGCCGGGTCTTGCGGAGACAACGGTTGTCCGTTTCGAGTTGCAGTCAAACGGCTTCCCAGTCGCGGTTACCAGCAATGCAGTTTATTGGGATGAAGACCACATTCGGTACAACATCCCCTTTCGTGCTGAAGTCGCGCAGCTACTGGTGCCTAGCCTAGACCCACCCGTTGTTCAACTTCAGGCTGGCAGCGTGAGCGGCGAACCACTGATCATTGCTCATCGAATCGAACCCTTCTATATCGACGGATGGCCGCTGCAATGGCGAATCAAGGCCGACGATGAGATCGTGCTCGAGCAGGAATCCCCCGTTGGCGTAGACGGCTCTGAGTTTGCGCTGAGCCGGGGATTTCCGGTCGATCCGCTGAAGCGATACACGGTCACCACGACTGTACGCGATGGCACCCGATATCGACAAGAAAGCCCGCCAGCGCTGATCACCTTTCGCTCGGATTTGATCTTGGGTTACGGCGTCCGTCGAGACAACACGCCGGTGATCGGGGACTATCCTCGCCATCTCTCGTTGCGGCAGTCTGCGGACATCGGCAGACAGACGGTTTGTGGAGAGGGCGCCGAGTTTCACTACATCCTACAACGTCGATCAAAGCTCACCTTCCAGATTTACAGTGCGAATGGCGTCGGAGGCTTCGGTCAAGAGATGCCCTGGCGCCCCCTGGATGAGAGCGAGAAAGACGTCGGCGAACACCAGTTCAGCATTACGCCCCATGATCTGCCCTTTGGGGAATATCGCTTCCGCTTAACCGCGGAGGCCGTCAATGGAACGGACCGTGAGGTCTATGAGGGATCCATTAGTCATGATTGGTACATGACGGATACGCTACCGATTGGCCATACGCTGGTGAAGGGCGTCGATGTGCACAGCGGCAGCGCTACGCTCAGTGAGGTCGACCTGCAGTGGGGAGGGCGCGGTCCTGGCGTCACGTTAACGCGCAGCTACTCCAGTGGCGACGGCAATGAGCTGGGCAGTTTCGGGCGCGGCTGGAATTCCGATCTGGACAGTCGCGTGATCTTGGGGGACTGTGGCGAGGCCTTCGTCATAGGCGCTCAGGGCAATGGACATGCCTTCCGGAATCCCTCGGGATTGCCCGACGGCTCGAACGCTTGGCAAGCCGAACGCGGGCATCACGGGTCTCTGATACAACGCAACGGCGAATTCGACTTCTACGCAAAGGACGGCACCCGTTATCATTTCGGCGTGCGGTCTACAGACGCAGTCCGCTTAAGCTATATCGAAGATGTAAATGGCAACCGTGTCGATTACAGCTACGAAGCTGGCGCCAAAGGCCCGCGCGTGGTACGAGTTCAAGATGGTGCGGGACGTCAGTTGCTCATCAGCTACCGAGTGCTCGATACCTCGACGGTGCAATCTGGCGTTCGTATTCCTGAGTCGGTCGAGGTGGTCTCACAGATCGCCGGACCGGACGGGCAAACGCTACGGTATACCTATGCAGCGGAAGGCATGCTTCAACGGGTCGAGAAAGGAAGTGAGAACGCGCGAAAGGCCTCGGAATACGGCTATCGCGATCTCGGTGGGGCCTACTTCTTCGATCCTGCCGCCAATATGGACCGCTGGGTGCATTTTGGGTGGCGGCTGACGTCGGCAAAGAATCGCGTAAACGGTGCATTGCGCAGTTATGAGTATGTTGCTGGCTTGGCTGCTATCCAGGGGGACTTGCAACGCCCCCCAATTTATGTTCCTACCCGCATCATTCAATCTCTGACTGAGCCCGATCAAGCCGTCACGCAGTTTGCCTACACTGGCATCCGCGGCCTGGGTCCTGTATCGACGACCGTCACCGATCCCCGCAGTCAGGACACGGTGTACGACATGGACCGCTACGGCGCCGTGACGCGCATGGTCGACCCTGCAGGCACAACGACGACGGAATGGAACTACGACCACCTGAGTCCCGCCGTGATCACGGATCGTTTGGGGCGCATCACCCGGCGTAGCTACGATACGCAGGGAAACATGACACTGGAGCGTATCGAGCATCCCTCGGCAGGCAACCTCGAACAGCGCTGGGAGTACAAGGCGCCCACGGAGTTTCCGGAGCGGCCATACATCAAGAACCGCGTGGATTTTCAGCTCGATGCGCGCAATCACCGCACGGACTTCACGTACGACCCTCGCGGAAATCTGCTGTCGCGCAGCAAAGCTGGCATAACCGAGTCGTGGACCTATCTGGCGAATGGCGACATATCGTCCTCGGTGAACGGTGAGGGTGAGCGCACCGGTTATCAGTACGACAGTTACGGCAATCAGACTCGGGTCGAGTCTGCTGACGGTGGTATCACGCGACGCACCTTCGACATACGGGGACGCATGCGCTCGGAAACGGACCCGCTGAACCGAGTGACGGACTACAGCTACGACGATTTGGATCGTTTGGTTGAAACGCGTTTGCCGCGAGTGGAAGGCGAGAGCAGTCGGCCGACAATACGTGTGCAGTATTTTGATGAGGACAATCTGCGCATCGATAGCGATGTACTGGGACGCTCGACCAGTACCTACAGCGATTTGATGGGGCGCACGGTCCGGGTGCTACTACCGCCATTGCCCGAAGGTTCCGTCGAGATTCTCCGCACCTACGATGCCAACGGGAACTTGGTTCGCGAAGTCGACCCGCTGCTGCGCGAGACGCGGATGCGCTATGACGCCAGCAATCGGATGGAGCTGCGTACAGAGCCGCTCAATCGTCAAACCGCTTGGACTTACGACGCCGAAGGCCACGTGTTGACGCAGCGCACCAGCCTCGGTGCGGACCAAGATACCCGTGTTGTGCGCTACGAGTACGCGCATCCGCTGTACAAGACCACCAAGACCGAGCGCCTGTTGCGTGTGGACAACGTTGACACCTGGCTGAGTCGGTCTCAGGAATATGACGGCAACGGCAACCTGACGGCCAGCACGGATGCCCGGGGTAATCGCACCACCATTGAATACGACGGACGCGACCGCGAGGAGCGTCGGGTGGAGCCGCTGCAGAAAGTCACGCTCACCCGTTATGACCGCGCCGACCGCAAGCTCAGCGAGGAGCGGCGGAACCCAACAGGCTCCGGCTCGCAAGTGCGCAGTTGGACCTACGACGATGTCGGCCGTGTGCTGAGTGAAACCGACGCCGAGGGCGGGGTGCGCAGCCAGCGCTACGACCTGCGTGGCAACCGAATCGAACGCACCGATGCCCTGGGCCACATCGAAACTTTCGCCTACGACGCGCGGGACCGGTTGATCGAGCAGCGCAACGTCAGCACCTCTCAGCTGACGCAGTACGGCTACGATGCAAAGGGGAACCGCACGCTGGAGGTCTGGCCGGGCGGCCGGCGCTTGAGCCAGACCTACGACAGCCATGATCGACCCAGGGTGTCCAGCGATCAGTTCGGAACCATCGAGACGCTGGAATACGATGTGGTAGGTAACGTGTGGGTGAAAGTGGATGGGATCAACCGCCGGCGCAGCTACACCTACGACGAATTGAATCGTCCGCTGACGGAGAGTGTGGCCGACGCTGATGGCGAAATTGCCTGGAGCGAATCTCGAACGTACACCATTCACGGGGAGGTCGCGACTCGAACGGACGGTCGTAGTAACACCACGACCTTCAGTTACGACAGCGTGGGTCGCAAAGCGAGCGAAACCGCCCCGGCGCCACTAAGCTTTGTCCAGCACTGGGGATACGACGCTGACGACCATGTGCTGTTGTATACCGACGGCCGTCAACTGGAACACCGCTACACCTACGATGAGCTGGGTCGAAAGACCCTCGAAACCGACCCGGCAGGTCCCTCTGGCTCGACCAACCAGCGTTGGGAGTATGACGCGCTTGGTAACGTGCTGCGGCAGACGGATCGTTTAGGTATCGACAGTGCGTTTAGCTACGATCTGGAAAATCGTCCCCTGACGCGCAAGCGCGACGGCGAACGCAAGCTAACCCAGGCCTATGATGAGCAAGGCAATCTGGTCAGCGAAACCGATGCCAATGGGCATATCACGCGCTATGAATATGATGGAGCAAACCGTCGTACGCGCGTGCTGCGCCCCGAGGGCATTTCCGAGACCTACACCTACACACCCGACGGCGATATCGCTACGCGCTCCGATGCGTTGAGTCGCCTCTGGCGCAATGAATATGACGTGCGTCGCCGGCTGACTCTGGAAGTCAATGCTGCGCGTGAGCCGACGGAATATGGCTACGATCTCGCCAATCGCAAGACGTCAACTCGCCGGCCGCTCTTGCAAGTGTGGGGCTACACCTTCGACGCCGCAGATCGCCTGACCGATATTCGGAATCCGCTCGGTCAGTTGACGCACTATGGCTATGACCGGGCCGGTAATCGAACGATGATCCGCAATGCGCGCAGCCACGAGATCACCCAAAGTTTCGATGCGTTGAACCGGCGCAGCAGTCGTTCTTGGGAGGCCGGCGCCACGCAGCGCTGGACCTATGATGGCAACGGCAATGTGACGCGCGAAGAAACGCCGAACGGCGCGGAGATCCTGAGCAGCTACGATGAGTTGAACCGGCGCACCGCCCGGACCCTCACCGGAACTGCGACAACCGGCGGTTGGCGCGAGACCCGCTACACCTATGACGCGAACGGAAAGGTGCTGACGGAAACCACGGAGACGCAGTCCGAACCAGCCTGGACGCGCACGCGGACATACGACCGCCAGGAACGCCTGATCGCGGAACGCGATGGCGACAACGCCCAACTCGCCTACAGCTACGATCCGCAAGGCAATCGCCTCACGCTGACCGATGCCGTGGGCGACGTAACGCTCTACGGCTACGACGCCGCAAACCGCCTCACGAGTGTCTCCGCGCCCGGCGTCGGCGCCACCACCTACGCCTATGACACAGCCAGTCAGCTGCGCGGTCGCACGGGGCAGGGTGGTTTGGTCACCGAGTACGGCTACGACGACGCCGGCCGCATCGCCTCAATCACGCACCGAATCGGCAGCACGCCGACGCTGAGCATCGGCTACACGCACAACGCCAACGGCAATCGAATACAGCAGGTCATCGAGCACGCCGGCAGCGCGGCGGAGACCACCGATTTCGAGTACGACGAGGCCGATCGCCTGGTGCGCAGCCACGACGGCCAGAGCGATACGCGCTGGACCTTGGACGCCGCAGGCAATCGCACCTTGGAGGAAGTGCGCGAAGGCGGCGTGCTGACGCGGCGCACCGCGTATACGGTGGACGGGCGCGACCGTTTGCGCACGGCCACGCCGGAACTGCCGACCGGCCCGCCCACCGAGTACGCCTACGACACCAACGGCAATCTGCTGAGCGAGACCACCGGCAGCGCCGTTACCACCTACCGCTGGGACGCACGCGATCGGCTGATCGAACAGACGCTGCCCGGCCAGTCCGCCATCCAAAACCGCTACGACGACGCCGACCGCCGCATCGCGCGCAGCGACGGCGCCAGCGGCAGCCGCTACCGCTGGGACGGCAACGCGCTGCTGGAAGAAACCAACGCCGTCGGCAACCGGCTGACGCGCTACCACCGCGGCGCGGGCCTGATCGGCGCCAGCAGCGCCAGCGAATCGCGCCTCTACCTGACCGACAGCCAGAACACCCCACTGGCGCTGCTGCGTACCGACGGCGCCATCAGCGGCCGCGCGCAATACGACATCTGGGGCAAAACCCGCAGCGAAAGCGGCGAAACCAGCAAACTCGGATTCACGGGCTACCAAAAAGAACGCGGCGACCTCTACCAAGCCGTCGCCCGCTACTACCGCCCCGGCAGCGCCAGCTTCCTGTCCATCGACCCCTGGGAAGGCGATTACAACAACCCGGCGAGCTTGAACAAGTACCTGTACGGGTATGGGAATCCGGGGATTTTTGTGGATCCGGATGGGCGCTATGCGGAGAGTGGCCACTATTACACCGTTTTCTTGGCCGCAAAGGCTGCAGGCTATGAGACAAACCGCGCTCTGAAAATTGCCTTGTACGCGCAACTTCCTGATGAAGTTGGCTCCCTGGATGCCATCAATCAGCAGGTCGCCAATGTGACCGGCAGCAACGGACTAAATGAATACAATCTAAAACAACCAATTAGCCCGGGTCAGCAGTACATCGGCTCGGCCCAAGTGGAGACAAAATGGGTTCCCAATGAACTCAGCCGCGACAATGTGCAGCGCGGAATACACCAGTTGACCGGCGGCGGATCAGTATCGGGCACAAATCGGAGCCGGCGTGCATTAACGTCAGCGAAATCTGATGAGGCTGCCGGTATTGCGGCGCATGGCTTGGGCGATTCTTACTCCCATCGCCGCATTGGGAACGAGAACAATCTATACGGTACCGGCGCGGGGCACCTGATGGATGGAACCGATCCGGATATGATCGTCCGGCGCCCTGAGTTGTATGGGGCGTACGTAAAGGATTTAGTGAAGGCACTTGCGAAACGGCGTGGCGTTTCGATGAGTGACGAAAGCGCTGAAGCGTTCGCGGCATCCATGGTCAAGATGACCGAAGAGCCGTTGAACGATGCTAGATCGAAGCTCGATAGAGGAACGTACGGAACGAGCAAGCCAATTTCGAGCGATACGCAAGGCACAGTCATGATTGAAGCGGAGCGACGGTTAGGGCTTGCCATTAAGAAGCGCGCCCAGGGCGTCATTACCGAAGCAGAAAGCTCGCAGGGCGTTGTGCTATTGTCTCCAGAGGCGGCCGAAACAGGAGTTTTTGGCGGGACGGCCGGGCATGAGCAAAGACAACTTAATAACTTCTGGAAGGAAAGCCTTCCGGAAGGAGTCCAACTTGAAAGAAGTGTTTATGCGCCTGATGCAAAGTGGGAGACTGTCCGAAAAAACGTAGTGGAATATATGAGCGAAATCGCGGCGTGTGATAATCGTGGGTGTGGAAAGTGAATAGGTATTGGTGCCTAGTGCTATTCGTCCTATTGTTGGCGTCTTGTCGGCGGAATTATTCCCAAGATGAAATGATTGGTGCTTTTATTGAGCATACCCATATTACCGAAAATCCCCTGGATTGGGAAGGGGGTAACTCATCCCGCAGATATAAGGAAATGTGTAACGGCGCGACCCGGGAGTGTTTTGTGCAAGGTTTTCTGAACGGACCTTCTTGGGCAAGGGACTTGCGTTTCGCGTCCTACTATTCTCATTCAAAGAAAATATTGGCCATCTATGCGAACAACACGAATCGCGAAAGAACAATGGGAATGAGACTGAGGATATTTGTTACCGAGGACGGGCGCGAGATCAACTGCGGAAATTGCGACACGGAAGAGCTCTCGCAGAATGAGCCGGCTATTGGGTATTGGAATGGCGACTCAGAATTTATACTGACAACCGCCCGCGAAGTGAATGACGAAAAGCGTGATTCAGTGTGGCAGATCGAAGTGCAGGGCGAGGTCTATAGAATCCGACTGCTCAAGCAAATCACATCGTCCGTCGACGCTGCCTTCCATGGTTCGGCGCAGCTCAGGCCCGATGGCAAGTCGCTAGCATGGATCGTCTGCGATCCGGATTGCGTCCTGGTTCAGGCTGACCTGATTTCTGGACAAGAAAGGACCCGTCCGGCTCAATGCTCCAAGAATGGATATTCCACGATTGTGTGGATAGGAGATGATGCGCACCCAAAGTGCGATTGATCTTTTGACAACCACAAGCCATTAACTGGACGGAAAACGGCGACGGCGAATCGGGACACGCGAGATTTGGGTCATGGACAAGTTTGGCGGTCGGTTTAAGTGACGTGGCTCACAAATTTCGAAGTTCGCGGCCAGAACGAGCGGCAAGAACGAGGACAGGCGGCACTTGTCGTGGAACCTCTACTTGGAGAGTGAAGCGGGTAACCATGGTTCTGCCGCGATCATTTCACGAAGCGCAACAGGCGACGCAAAAGTTCATTCCGGGGCTTAGACTCCAGACACCGATGCCCCATAGCACTCTCTGCGCCCGCCCGCTGCTAGCCACGTTGCTTGCCTTGGCAAGCTCCGTGCTATTGGCTTGTGCGTCAATCCCCGCGTGTTGCGCCGACAACGCCCAACTCGCCTACACCTACGATCCGCAAGGCATCGCCTCACGCTGACCGATGCCGCGGGCGAGGTGACGCAGTACGGCTACGATGCCGCCAACCGCGTCACGAGTGTCTCCGCGCCCGGCGTGGGCGCCACCACCTACGCCTATGACAGGGCCAGTCAGCTGCGCGGTCGCACGGGGCAGGGCGGTTTGGTTACCGATTACGGCTACGACGACGCCGGCCGCATCGCCTCAATCACGCACTTGATCGGCAGCACGCCGACGCTGAGCATCGGCTACACGCACAACGCCAACGGCAATCGAATACAGCAGGTCATCGAGCACGCCGGCAGCGCGGCGGAGACCACCGATTTCGAGTACGACGCCGCCGATCGCCTGGTGCGCAGCCACGATGGCCAGAGCGATACGCGCTGGACGCTGGACGCGGCAGGCAATCGCACGCTGGAGGAAGTGCGCGAAGGCGGCGTGCTGACGCGGCGCACCGCGTACACGGTGGACGTGCGCGACCGTCTGCGCTCGGCGACGCCGGGACGTGCATTGGCGACCGGTGAAGTCACGGAGGGCACATCAGGACGATTAGTTCTTCGTCCGAACAACTTCGATGTAGAAATCGCGAATGATCTAGCAGATTTTGAGCGCGGCGCGGCGCGGCGCGGCGCGGGGCCTCGGGGCATCGAAGTGATCCACGAAAACGTTGCGATTCCTTATGGTGCGGGAATCAGAAAACAAGGCTATGCCTGGGAAGACTATCGCGCCGGCCAGCAGAGCCGCGAGAACCGCCTTCTACCGAACACCGAGACGTTTGACTTCTTTGACGCGGACACTCGAACTGCAACGAGTGCGAAGACTCTCGACACATCCACACCGTCTAGAATGAGGACTCCGTCGAGGGTTGCAATTTCTTTGAGGCGATATCTCGACGACATCGCCAACGTTAGAGAAATCGAGTTGCCAGATGGGAGTTTACTTCGCGGCTCGGACATCGATCGTCGTGTGATGGATCTTCCCATTCCTAGATCGACCACGCGTCAACAATGGCTAGAGCTGCATAGAGTGCACGAAGATGCTCGCTCGAACAATATTGAACTGGGCCTCTCGACAACGGGACCGACCGCAATGAAATTCGACTTGAATCGTCAATCAGCCAGTGCCTCCTTTTACGGCGATTTTTTCTATATTGTGACGCTATCGGGATTTGGGCGCGTTGTTCCAGACCCGGAGGGTGCGAGTGGGTTTCTCCCTCCAGGTGCGTCAGATCAAGAGCTCGGTGAACTGACAGGGCGCTGCTTAGCGATGAGTAGAGTGCTAGATACTCGCGACAAGCGCGGGGACCTCTTTGATGCTGATCGACTCAAGACAGCGTCAACCAAATGGGAGACTGAGGTAATGGCGATATATGGATACAAGTCGAGTTCAGCAATATATCGCTGGAGAAGAAGCGTCGGAGTGGAATGTGAGCATGGCCGGATCGAGCTTACACCCAGGTTTAACGACCGCGGCAAGCGCTTTACTGGTGAGGGAATCGACAAGTCACAACATATACTGTTGCCGGTCGATATCGACGCAGCTAGACTGGGGGCTTGGTTGCGGGAGGCGTTTCGTCGGTGTCGCGGTTCAGGGGCAGATGTGCCGACGGCTCCATTACCCCGGCTCTAGAACAAACGTGTGAAGGAGCTGAAAGAGCGGCTTACATTGCCCGAGGCGCGCGACGGCAATTGGCCAAGAAGTTCCTGGGAGAAATGATTGCCTCCGTAGGCTCTCCGTATTGAAAGACGCGCGTGTTGGTTACTTCAACATACAGATTGCAGGGGACCTATCGGTGTATGATCTCGCGAGAATCTATGCTTTAAAGATTCTTGAAGTCAATGAACTTCAGCCAGACCGAGAGTCGGCAGTTCGAATGATCTCAAGAATAATTCAAAGCGATGACGACCTAGATGTACGATCGCACGCGGCTCGTGCTTCGGCAGGTTTTGTTGGTGTTCCTGGCGCGCTTGATGTGGCGACGAGGCTCGTCCTGGATTCAAATGAAGATGAAGATACCCGCCATAATGCGTTCTTCGCGATCGAACGAAACATGCCCCTCCCTGAAGCAGTAGCGGCCTTGGTTAGAATCCGAGATAATCCGGAGTTTGGAGCGGATGCGGGTCGTGTTCTTGGGAAGTTTTGACAGGAGCGTGGATGGGACGCGAACAAGAACGAGGACATGTATTCCCGCCGCACGCGGCGTGTGGCACACCGGTACCGGCCGTGCTGGCCCCCGGCAACGGTGTAGGCGCGGGCTTGCCTCATGGCGCGCATGATCGCGAGCTAGGCGCTGTCTGTCGGAATTCGTCGTGACGTGCTGTCGGAATTTTCCTACAGAGCGACGCGTGCCTTGGTTCCCACGGTCGTGATTCCCACGTGTCCTAGTTCCCCTCCCAGTTCTAGACTGCGCCGATGCCGACCGTCCCGCGCACTGCTTACTTCCTCGCCACCCTGCTGGCGCTGGCGAGTTGCGTGCTCGTTGCTTGCTCCTCCGCCCCGATTGTCAGTCGGGCCGACAACGCCCAACTCGCCTACAGCTACGACCCGCCAGGCAATCGCCTCACGCTGACCGATGCCGTGGGCGACGTAACGCTCTACGGCTACGACGCCGCAAACCGCCTCACGAGTGTCTCCGCGCCCGGCGTGGGCGCCACCACCTATGCCTATGACACGGCCAGCCAGTTGCGCGGGCGGACGGGGCAGGGCGGTTTGGTCACCGACTATGGCTACGACGACGCCGGCCGGATCGCCTCAATCACGCACCGGATCGGCAGCACGCCGACGTTGAGCATCGGCTACACGCACAACGCCAACGGCAATCGAATACAGCAGGTCATCGAGCACGCCGGCAGCGCGGCGGAGACCACCGATTTCGAGTACGACGCCGCCGATCGCCTGGTGCGCAGTCACGACGGCCAGAGCGACACGCGTTGGACCTTGGACGCCGCCGGCAATCGCACCTTGGAGGAAGTGCGCGAGGGCGGGGTGCTGACGCG
>JAXMHB010000025.1:0-42249 GCA_046346965.1 Lysobacterales bacterium | reverse complement strand
CCCGGCCTACGGGTAGCGCGGCTCCGTGCGCGGGTGCGTCGTTGCCTGCGATGACGTCCCATCGCGCCGGCGGCCGCGGCTTTGTGGGTTGGCGGTTAGGGCAAAGGCAACAGCGCAGAGCTGGATTGCCGCGCCCCCCGCAGCGCCGACGGCGCCGCGGGGGCTCGCAATGACGCTGGGGGTTTCGGGCACTGGGAGAAGCGCCGGGCGCCTCGCGTGTGGGGCGGGGTCGCCGGGCCATGCATTTGGGACGCGAAGGACCCGGCCTACGGGTAGCGCGGCTCCGTGCGCGGGTGCGTCGTTGCCTGCGATGGCGTCCCATCGCGCCGGCGGCCGCGGCTTTGTGGGTTGGCCGTCAGAGCCAAGGCAACGGCGCAAAGCTGGATTGCCGCGCCCCCGCCGCGCCCGCGGGCGCCGCGGGGGCTCGCAATGACGCCGGGGTTTTCGGGAACTGGGAGAAGCGCCGGGCGCCTCGCGTGTGGGGCCGGGTCGCCGGGCCAGGCATTTGGGACGCGAAGGACCCGGCCTACGGGTAGCACGGCTCCGTGCGTGCGGGTGGGTCGTTGCCTGCGATGGTGGCCTCAGGGGACGTGCCGCTGGTGTGCCGACGAGGACGTCGGCGCCCCCAGGATCGCGGCGCCGGGGCTCTACGGTCTGCCGATGTGGACCGCTAAATCCTCCAGCGCCCACGCATCGCTCGCCACCGCGACACGCCGGGTCCCCTGCCCCTCGACCGGCTTTTGCCCGCCCCGCTCCTGCCGGCGCCGCCTTGATCGCCGTCAAGAAATCCTGTCCGGGGGTGAGCGGTCGGGCTTGATGACACGCATCGTGGCGGCGGTGTTTCGCGCTACCCTGCGCATCCCTGCTTTGGAGTGGCTTTCATGTTCGATCTGTCCGCCCGCGCCCAGGAACTCCGCGAACGCCTGATCGCCTTCATGCATGAGGTGGTGGAGCCGGGCGAGCGCGAGTTTTATGCCGAGGTCGAGAAGCCGGGGCAGCGCTGGCAGATTCCGCCGGTGATGGAGGAGATGAAGCGCAAGGCGCGCGCGGCGGGCTTGTGGAATCTGTTCCTGCCCGACAGCCGCCACGGCGCGGGCTTGAGCAACCTCGATTACGCGCGGCTGGCCGAGATCATGGGGCGCTCGATGATCGCCTCGGAGGTGTTCAACTGCTCGGCGCCGGATACCGGCAACATGGAGGTGCTGCACCTCTATGGCAACGAGTTCCAGAAGAAGCAGTGGCTGGAACCGCTGCTGGCGGGCGAGATTCGCTCGGGTTTTGCGATGACCGAGCCCGATGTGGCGTCCTCGGACGCGACCAATATCCGCTGCCGCATCCTGCGCGATGGCGACAGCTATGTGGTGACCGGGCGCAAGTGGTGGACCACCGGCGCGATGGATCCGCGCTGCAAGTTCTACATCGTCATGGGCGAGTCCAATCCGGAGGCCAAGCCTTACGCGCGGCAGTCGATGATCATCGTGCCGCGCGATGCGCCCGGCGTGCGGCTGGTGCGGCCGCTGTATGTGTTCGGCTATGACGATGCGCCCAATGGGCACGCCGAGGTGGCGTTCGAGAATGTGCGCGTGCCGCTCGGCAATCTGATCTTTGGCGAGGGCAAGGGTTTCGAGATCGCTCAGGGGCGCCTCGGCCCGGGCCGCGTGCATCACTGCATGCGCCTGATCGGGCTGGCCGAGCGCGCGATCGAGGCGATGGTGGCGCGCGCGAAGTCACGCATCGTGTTCGGGCAGCCGATCGCGCGTCACGGCATGGCGCAGGAGGCGATTGCGCTGAGCCGCTGCGAGGTCGAGCAGGCGCGGCTGCTGACGCTGAACACGGCGTGGGCGCTGGACAAGCTGGGCACGCGCGGTGCGCGTGATCGCGTTGCGATGATCAAGGTGGTGGTGCCGCGCATGGCCTGTCAGGTGATCGACCGCGCCATCCAGGTCCACGGCGGCCTCGGCCTGTCCACCGACAGCTTCCTGGCGCATGCCTATGCCGGTGCGCGCTCGCTGCGCATCGCCGATGGTCCCGATGAGGTGCATCTGATGACGCTGGCGAAGATGGAGTGCGAGCGTCACAACGACTGAGGCAGCTCGCCGAGGCGGGCGCGCAGTGCGCGCTCGACGGCGGCGAGTTCGTCGGCGATGGCCGCCAGCCGCCCGGCGTCGAGCACATCGACGCCGACTTTGGCGTCCTGCTCCCAGGGCCGCAGCAGCGCGGCCAGCGCACTGGCGCCGACGCTGGCGCTGCTGGCGCGCAGATTGTGCAAGGCGCGATGCAGCTCGCCGCAGTCGCCGGCGCGATGCGCCGCGTGGATGCGCGCGTGCAGATCCTCGGCATTACGCAGATACAACAGCAGCACGCGGGCCAGCGTGCCCGGGCGCTCGGGCCGCTCCAGCAGGCGGAGTTGATCCCAGGCCTCGGCGTCCAGCGCAGCGATGCGCACGGCTCAGCCCTGCCCTGCCACCCGTTCCAGCCGATAGCCGTGCTGGTACACCGCCGCCAGCCGCCAGCCGCTCTCGCCGTTCAGGCCGAGCTTCTTGCGCAGACGCGAGACGTGGGTGTCGATGGTGCGCGTCGGCACATCGGCCGACAGATTCCACACCTCGGCCAGCAGCGCTTCGCGACTGACGATGCGGCCGGCGCGTCGGAACAGAAAGGCCAGCAGTTCGAACTCGCGGTCGGTGGTTTCCTGCAACTCGCCGCGCAAGTACAAGCGGCGCGGCACCGGTTCCAGCCGGAACGGCGGCGCCTCGATCACCGGCACCACGCTGGCCATCACGCCGGCGCGCCGCAGCACGCTGTCGATGCGCGCAAGCAACTCGTGCATGCGCCCCGGTTTGGCGATGTAGTCCTCGGCCCCGGCACGCAGCGCCGCCACCACATCGGCCTCGGCGTCATTGCCGGTCAGGAAGATCACCGGCAGGCTGGCGTGCGGCGAGTGCTTGAGCCAGTCGAGCAAGGCCAGCCCGGTGGTGTCCGGCAGCGTCCAGTCGAGCAGCACCGCGTCCACCGAACCGGCCCCGAGACGGCGCCGAAATTCGGCAGCGGTGGCGTACACCGTGACCCGATGTCCGGCCTGCTCCAGCCAGCCCGCATAGATTGCGGCGTGGACCGGATCGTCCTCCACCAGGGCCACATGGGCAGTACGCGCCGCCATTGACAGACCATCCCCCCGGGCGTCGTGCGCCCATGCCAACGTCCCGCATATTCCCTGACATTGGGACGCGGCGGAAGATCGGGGATGCCCCGATAAGGCTAGCACCCGAGCATCGCCGCCGGCTTCCTGTACCCACCGGCGCGCTTGCGGCAGACTGCGGCCTCCCCCGCCGCCGGAGCCCTGCATGTCCGCCTCGCTGCACGAATTCATCGCCGGCCTGCCCAAAGCCGAGCTACATATCCACATCGAGGGCTCGCTGGAGCCGGAGCTGATCTTCCGCCTGGCCGAGCGCAATGGCGTCAGCCTGCCTTATCCCAGCGTGGAGGCCCTGCGCGCGGCCTACGCCTTCACCAATCTGCAGAGCTTTCTCGACATCTACTACGCTGGCGCCAGCGTGCTGCTGCACGAGCAAGACTTCTACGACATGGCCTGGGCCTACTTCCTGCGCGCGCAGGCCGATGGCGTCATCCACGCCGAGTTGTTCTTCGATCCGCAGACACACACCGAGCGCGGCGTACCTTTTGCCGCGGTGATCCAGGGGCTGAAGCGCGCGGCCGATCAAGCCGAGCGCGAGCTCGGCATCCACGCCGAGTTGATCCTGTGCTTCCTGCGCCATCTGGACGAGGCGGCGGCGCTGGCGACGCTGGAACAGGCGCTGCCCTGGCGCGAGCTGATCGTGGGCGTGGGCCTGGATTCGAGCGAGGTCGGCCATCCGCCCGAGAAGTTCGCGCGCGTGTTTGCCAAGGCGCGCGAACTCGGGCTGCGCGTGGTCGCCCACGCCGGCGAGGAAGGCCCGCCGGCCTACATCTGGAGCGCCCTCGACGTGCTGCAGGTCGAGCGCATCGACCATGGCGTGCAATCGCTCAAAGACCCGCTGCTGGTGGAGCGCCTGGTGCGCGAGCGCATCCCGCTGACCGTCTGCCCGCTGTCCAACGTCAAGCTGTGCGTGTTCCAGACGCTGGCCGAGCACAATCTGAAAACGATGCTCGATCTCGGCATCGTGGCGACCATCAACTCGGACGATCCGGCCTATTTCGGCGGCTACATCAACCAGAACTTCCACGAGACCGCCGCCGCACTGAAGCTGTCGCGCGAGGAGCTGCGCACGCTGGCCGCCAACAGCTTCGAAGCCAGCTTCGCCAGCGCGGAGCGCAAGCGTGCCTACATGGATCGACTGGACGCGTACTGCGCGGCGAACTGAGCGGAAGCGCGAGGGACACGAGGGCACGAGGGGCGAAGGGCAGCCGCTTGCGCGGCACCGCCGCGCGCTGCCCTTCGCCCCTCGTCTCTGTCACTCTCCGTTACACTGCCCGCAGGTCCGAGGCCTACTTGTGGGAGTCGATGATGAGCACGCCTTTTAACGCGATGATGCTGCCGCTGCCGTCGGTGCTGAACACGGCGAGTCCTGAGCCTCAGGCCACCGCCAGTTCGGTAGGCTTATGTTTTTCCGGGGGTGGCAGCCGCGCGCTGACCTGCGCCATGGGGCAGTTGCGCGGGCTGCGCGCGCTTGGATTGCTGGATCAGACCTTTGCGCTGTCCTCGGTCTCGGGCGGCACTTGGGCGTCGAGTCTGTACACCTATCTGCCGGCCTCGATCAGCGATGACGAGTTCCTCGGACAGATCCAGCTGGATCCGTCCAAGATCACCATCTGGGGCAACGACGGCAATGCGCTCGATCACTTGCCGGCCCACAATCTGGGGCAGGTGCCCACTCGCCTCGGCACGCTGAGCGATCTCAGCGAGATCCTCGACCTGAAGCTCAAGTACGGCTATCCGAACAACGATTTGTAGCGGGGGCTGATCGGCGGCGAGGTGCTGTCGCTGTTTGGCTTGTGGACACCCGATGCGCAGGGCTTCGACCAGCGCTACATCAGCTGGACCAAGGCCGTGCGCGATGCGGCGATCGCGCGCAATCCTGGGCTGACGGCGGCCGATTTCATTGCCGTCGAGCGCCAGCGGCCGTTTCTGGTGATGAACACCAGTCTGTTCCTGAGCGATGACGCCTCCGCCGATCTGGTGCCCTTCGAGGCCAATTTCTCGCTCGGCGTGCCGCCAGTTCTTTCCGCCCAAAAGCGGCGCCCAGACCGGCGGCGTGGGCGGCAGTTCTCGAGTTTTGCCTTCACCGGCGACTATGTCGGCGAGGGTCAACCGGGCTATGTGCAGACCACGCGCCCGGCTTGGCGGCCGTACTCGCTGGCGGACATCGTCGGCGGCAGCAGCGCCGCCTTCGCGCAGGTGGCCGAGGAGCAGTTCCCGGCACTGTCGGGGCTGGTGCCGCGCTACTCGAACTGGCCGGTTCAAGGCCGCGCAGTACGCCGTCGCAGGTCTATCGATTGCCGACGGCAACGGCTGGAGAACCTGGGCTTAAATGCCTACTGGCGCGCGGGCTGCGCAAGCTGGCGGTGTTCGTCAACACCGACGAGAAGCTGCCTGGGAGGGCAATGACATCGTCGTGTCCAGCTTGATCTGCCCGCCGCTGTTCGGCCTGCAGCCCTGGGTGGCCGGCAAGGGCTATGTGCCGTACGCGCAGGATCCCGGCGGCGGCTCGGTGCGCCTGTTCCGCCACAATCAGGTGTTCGACACGCGCGATTTCTGGCCGCTGATCCAGCAACTGTGGCCAGGCGCGTCAGGGCGAACAGTCGGTGCTGGTGCCGCAGTCGCTGAGCGTGCTGCCGAACCCGTGGTTCAACGTGCCGGGCGGCTACACGGTACAGCTGTTGTGGGCCTACAACGAGTTCGTGCCGAACTGGTGGAATCAGCTGTCGCGTGAGGTGCAGCTGTTCATCGACGCCGAAAGCGTGCTCGATTTTCCGATGTACAACACCTTCACCCAGCTCGAATTGTCGCGCTATCTGGTCAATGCGCTGGCGCATCTGGCGTCGTGGAACGTGGCGGCGGACGCGCCAGCGGGCAAATCGACCAACAAGGATTTGTTCCGGGCCTTGTACAGCTGATCCGCGCGGCCGCGGGGTTCACACTGCCGGTCCTCGTTCAACAGCGGCGCCGCAGGAGCGGCGCCCTCCGGCGCGCGGTCTGACCTCTCCCGCTAGGAGAGGGATTCAGGCTGCCGGCACGAGCGGGACGATGCTGCCGATGGGGCGGGACTCACGCTTCGCAAACTGGCGAGTCCCGGGTCCCGGGTCCCGGGTCCCGGGTCCCGTTTCGCCGTGTCACCAACCCCCGCGCCTGCCGCTATCCTGCGCCCATTGCACCCGTCGGAGGCCTGGCATGTGGCAATCCGCTGAGACCTCGCTGCAAGGCGTTCCCGCCTTCTTGTCCTACTTTGCGCTGGCGGTCGGACTGACGCTGCTGTACGTGCTGATCTACACGCGGCTGACGCCGCAGCACGAGTTCGCGCTGATCCGCCTGAACAACAACGCCGCCGCCACCGCGCTCGGTGGTTCGCTGCTGGGCTTCGCGCTGCCGCTGCACAGCGCCATCACCAATGCCATCGGGCTGCTCGACTGCGCGCTGTGGGGCCTGATCGCGCTGACCGTCCAGGTGCTGACCTTCGTCGCGCTGCGCCTGGTGCTGAGCGGCCTGCCGGATCGCATCGCCCGTGGCGAACAGGCGGCCGGCACCTTCGTTGCGTCGGTGTCCATCGTCGTCGGCCTGCTCAATGCGGCGTCGATGACCTATTACTGATCCGGTCGACGCGATCGCCATGAAACCCTGGCGCATCCTGCCGCTGGCGCGCTTCCCGGAACTGGCCGATACGCTGGCCGACTGGCATCACGCGCAGTGGGGCGAGCTGATGGCGCCGTGGACGCACGCCGAGGCGCTGGCCGAATTGCGTGCGCATGCGGCTGGCGGCGATTGCCCGACCACGCTGGTGGCGCTGGGCGACGATGACCGCCTGCTGGGATCGGTGAGTCTGGTGCTGGAGGACGCGCCGGAGTTGAAGGACATCGGCCCCTGGCTGGCCGGCGGCCTGTACGTGCGGCCGCAGGCACGCGGCCAGGGCATCGGCGCCGCGCTGGTGCACGCGCTGGTGGCGCACAGTGCGCGTCGCCGGCATCGGACACTGTATCTGTTCACCGACCAGACGCGCTGGTATCAGAGCCTGGGCTGGCAGCTGCATGCACGGCTGCGCGTGAGCCTGCATGAAGTCGATGTGTTGACAATCAATGTAAGAAGGGCGCAGACGTGAGACATTTGGCGCTCGACGGACATTTATATCGTCAGGGAGGAAAACTCGCTCGGCGGCAGGATGTCCATGAACGCAATCAGCAATCGATCTATTCGTCTCTTCCAGCGCTGCCGCCATTGACGCGCGCGTCTGGTGCGTGGTCAGCTGGTGGCGGTGATCTCGGGCGACGGCCAGGAGCTGGATGGCGCGCGTACTGGGCCGGATGTGCAAGCGCCCGGCTGGTACTGGGTGGAGCTGTCCGACGGACGGCGTCTTGACGGCTCGATCATGAGCTCGAGGAGCAAAGCGCCCTGCGCGACGCCTCGCTGGAGTGAGGCCGATCAGCGCTATATGCAGCTGGCGCTGGAGTTGGCCGAGCGCGGGCTGGCCACCACCCACGAATCCACGCGTCGGCTGTGTGCTGGTGCGCGACGATGGGAAATTGTCGGCGGCAACGGCTACAGCATCAGCGCGCGGGCGGGCACATGCCGAGGTCCACGCGCTGCGCATGGCGGGCGAACGCGCCGCGGCGCCACCGCCTACGTCGCGGAGCCCTGCGCCCATCACGGGCGTACGCCGCCCTGTGCCGATGCGCTGATCGCGGCCGGCGTGCGGCGCGTGGTCGCGGCGATGCGCGATCCTTTCCCGGCGGTGGATGGCGCCGAAGTTTGCGGCGTCTGGACGCGGCTGGCATCGAGGTCGGCAGCGGGCTGCTGGAGGCGGCGGCCGAGGAACTCAGCCTCGGCTTTCTGTCCTGGGATGCGGCGCCATCGACCGTGGATCCGGGTGAAGCTCGGTCTCAACTGGATGCGCGCACGGCATGGCGGATGGTCGCAGCCAGTGGATCACCGGCCCGGCCGCGCGCGCCGATGATGTGCAGCACTGGCGCGCGCGCTCGAGCGGCGTCCTCACCGGCATCCCGGCACGCTGCTGGCCGACGATCCGCAGCTGACTGTGCGGCGCGAGGATCTGCCGCCGGTGCAGCGAGCGCATCGTGCTCGACAGCCGCGCACGCATGCCGGCCAGCGCGCGCCCATGCTGCAGACGCCGGGGCCGGTGCTGTGGGTGCATGCCGCCGAGGCCAGCGCCGCGCCGATGCCGGCGCAAGTGGAGACGCTGACGCTGCGCTGCAGCACGGGCGTTGCCGCTGGCACGACTGGCCTACGCGCTGGCGCAGCGCCGGGCACAACGAGATTCTGGTGGAAGCAGGAGCGCCACGCTGGCCGGGGCTTGGGTGGCCGCCGGTCTGGTTGATGAGTTGATTTGCTATGTGGCGCCGCGCTTGCTGGGGTCGGATGCGCGCGCCGCGCTGGCGTGCAACGCTGGCGCAAGCTCGGCGCGCCTGGCAGCGATCCGGTCGAGCGCGTGGGCGAGGACCTGCCTTGATCCTGCGGGCGCCGGCCGACTGAGCCGGCCGGCGATCCCGAGCTGGGCGCTGCCATCACGGCGTGTGGCGGCCGCCGCCCAGCGCTGGGCAGGAAGCTGTACCATTCCAGGCTGGCCGTCGCTGCCGCCCGTCTCGCTGGCACTGCCGGTGGCGGCGCTCGCCATGCCGGCCAGATCGGGCATCGACGCATCATCCTGGTGCTGGCTGGTCAGCGCGATCCGCGAGGGCGGCGTGAACAGCCAACACGAAGCAACCGAAGCGGATACGTTTGGAGTTCATGGTGTTCACCTTCGAGCATGAGGCTCGGACGGACATTCGCGCGATCGTACAGCGAACGATGCCCGCGCCGCCCGCCGGTCTGCGCAGAATCCGCCAGCGGACGTGAAAGCAAGCCGAAAGGTGTGCTTGACCGGACCGCGTCCGCTGTCCGTTCCCGGCGCCGCGACTGTCCGGCCGCGGACCTGATGCGGACACGCGAGTGCAGCACGACCGCAACCGCGCGGCTGATTATGCTCAGCCGCGTACCGTCCTCTCCATGGTCGCCGGGCATCACGCTGAATGCCTGAGCGGCGCCGAACTCAAGGGTGCCCTGATTGCGGGCGCCGGGCGGGTGCTCGCCAAACGCGAGGACCTGAATCGCATCAATGTGTTCCGGTGCCGGACGGCGACACCGGCACCAACCTCGCATTCACCATGCTGGCAGTGCTGAAAGCCGCGCGGCGGCTGCGCGGCCGCCGACGTGGCGACGGTGCTCGGCAAGGTCGCGCGCGAGGCCATCGACGGCGCGCGCGGCAACTCCGGCGCGATCCTGGCGCAGTTCTTCAGGGCTTGGCGGACGGTCTGCCGCGCTCGGGCACGCAGTCGGCGCGCGCGAACTCGCGGAGGCGGCGATGGGCGCCGCGCGCGCGGCGCGCTCACCTGGCCGAACCGCGCGAGGGCACCATGCTCGGCGTGATTGCCGACTTTGCGACCGAGTTGCGCGCGCAAGTCGAGGCGGGCGTGGCCGATCTACGCGAGTTGTTTTCGCCGCATGAGCAAAGCGCGCCAATCTTTGGCGAATACGCCCAACCAGCTGCCGGTTTTATAGGCCGCGGGCGTGGTCGACGCCGGGCGGCGGGCTTCGTCGATTTTCTCGAAGGCGTGCAGGATTTCACGAGCGCGGTCGTGGCGCGCTGCGGATGGCTGGAGCTGCGCGACCAGTGCGGCCACGACGAGTCCATCTGAGGCGGTGGAAGCCGCCAGCCACTATCGCTACTGCACCGAGTGCGCGCTGAGCGGCAGCGAGCTCGATCTGCCGCGTGCGCCAAGCGCTGGCCGGGCTGGTACAAAGGTCTGCTGAAGAGCGCTGGTGACGCGACCGCGCGTCCGCGCATCATCGCCCGAAGACGATCGTCCAAACCAGCTGTTCGAGACGCTGTCCGGGCTGGCCAAGGTCACCCAGCGCAAGGCCGACGACATGCAGGCGGCGCGCTTGCGCGTCGCTGTTCCAGCGCGTGCGCGTGGTCACCGATTCCGCCGGCGATCTGCCGGTACGAAGCCGAGCGCTCAAGCATCACCATCGTCCTCGTGCGGGTGAATTCTCGCGACGACGACTATCTGGATCGCATCACGCTGCTCGCCGCGCGAGCTGTACGCCCGCCTGCGAAGGCAGCGCGCCGCGCACCGCAGCCGCCGCCGGGCGATTTCCGGCGCGCCTACGAGCTGGTGCTGTCGCACTGCGAGCACATCGTAGTCGATCGAGCTGTCCAGCCGGCTACTACACCTTCAAGCTGCGCAGGGCGCCGCGCGCGAGGCGGCGGTGCGCGCATCCAGGTGCTGGACACGCTGAACGCATCGGCCGGTTTGGGTCTGGTCGCCATGGCGGCCGCCGAAGTGGCGCAGACCGGCGCCGAGCCGGCAGCGTGGCGGCGCCGAGGACGCTGCAGCGCACGCGCACCTTTGCGCTGATCCCGCGACCTGCGGCAGCGGCGTACGCGGTGGCCGCATGCCGGCGATGGCCGAGCGCATCGCGCGCTGTTCGGCCTGACCGTGCTGATTGCCAACACCAGGTCTGGTGCGGCCGTTCTCGGCGCTGCTGGGCAAACAGCGACTGGTGGAACGCTTTGCCTGCGAGGAGGAGGCCGCGCGCCGCCGCATCGGCGCTGCGCCGCGGTGGTCGGCCACTGGCAGACGCCAGCGACGACGCCGCGCGGCTGGCGGCGGCCCTGCGCGAACTGCCGGCGCTGGACAAGGTGTGGGTGGTCGAGACCGGCCCGGCCATCGGCGTCCACGCCGGCCCGGGCCTTCGCTGGTGGTGGGCCTGCACGGACCCCGTGATCGCACTGCTGCTGAAGTTGCCGGCGAGCTACCTGATCGGCAGCGTGGCTGGTGGGCCTGTTGATCGGACGCCTGCGCGGCGTCGATATCCGTCAGCTCGGCAGTGGCAATGCCGGCGCCACCAACGCGCTGCGCACCCAGGGCAAGGCTTTTGCGATCGGTACGGCGCTGATCGATGCGCCGAAGGAAAAGCGGCGGCGCTGCCGATTGCGCCACTGGCGGTGTCGGCGCCGGCGGACTGGGATTGCTGGAAACCCAGCTCGCCTGCGGCATCGCCGCCGCGCTTGGGCATTGTTATCCGCTGTTTCATGGCTTCCGCGGCGGCAAAGGCGCCGGCACGCTGTTCGGTGCTGCTGGCCCTGTTTCCTGGGGCCGGCCTCGCGGTGCTCGGACTGGCGCTGGTGCTGATGAGCGGCCTCGGCTATGTCGGCCTCGGCACGGTGGACGCCGGTCTGGCCTTCGCGCCGGTGCCGGTTGCTGCACACGCCCGGCAGCACGCTACTGTTGCTGGCAATGGGCGCCGGCTTGCTGCTCACCTACACCCATCGCAGCAATCTGGCGCGGGTGTGGGCCGGCAACGAGCACCGCCGAGCGCGCCCGCGTGCTCGGTCGCTGGCTTTCGGGGCGGTAGGGGCCGGTTGCCGAACATGGGGCGTGCAGGAGCAGAAGCGGGTCAGGGGTCAGCAGAAGCGGGTCAGGGGTCAGCAGCTGTGTTCAAAGTCAAGCCGTTTTTGGCAAGTCTTCGCCGCGTCGGCGGTCATGAGCGTCGCGCAACTTGGCGTTGAGTCGCACCAAGAGCTTGCGGCGTGCGGCGGTTAGCGCGATTTTGGATTCCTTTTGCTCGGTCTCCTTCAGGCGACGGTAGAAGGCGGCAATGTCGGGGTCGCGCAGTGGCGGATAGGGTCGCCATGTACAGCGCCGTAGCGCCGCTTTGCGTCCGCCACGGATGTGGCGTTTGCCTCGCTGCTCGCCGCTGTCATTGGCTACCGGGGCCAGGCCGGCGAGCAGGCTGATCTGGCCGCGGGTGGCAGACCTGATCTCCGGGAGCAGGATCAGCACCGATGGCGGTGATCCAGCCGACCCCTTCTCCGCATCCAGCAACTCGGCGTCGAGCTTGAGTTCCGGCTGGTCTTTGATGCGCGCCTTGATCTTCTTCTCGACCTTGTCGATGGCCTTGTCCAGCTGCTTGAGCAGGAGGTTGATCGAGCGTTGGACAAACTTGCTGGTCGCCATCTGCAGGCGATTCTTCTCCTGCGTACCACTTTCGACCAGATCCAGGCGCCACCCACCAGTTGGCGCAGTTCGTCGTCCGCCAGCGGGTGGCGGCGCCCAGCGCGGTGGCTGGCCGTATCGAGGCGATCTCCGCGAGCACTTTGGCATCGACACGATCGGTCTTGGCGAGGTAGCCCATGCCCTTGGCCAGGTCGTTGGCCTGCGGAAGTTGAGCCTCAAGACATGCAAGCCCGCGCGGGCGAGCACATCTGCAATGCCGCGCCTATAGGGCCCCGGTGGCCTCCAGCGACGTCGCTCGACCTTCCATTCCCGCAGACGCGTCAGCACCAGCCCAGCCCTGGGGAGTCTGCGCTGCCTTCCAGGAGATCTTGCGTTCCCAGTGAAACAGCACCAGTTCCTTCTTGCTGACATCGATGCCGACGAAGCTCATGTGCGCGCCCTCCGACTGTGTGGGTGAGAGCGGTTCTCCACCACGGCGTCCGCCTTGCATATATGTGTGTTGAACACTGGCAACCGTCCGAGCGATGGGTGGAGAATCAAGCGGCGGAGTGACCTGCTGACCCACGTGCGTGTGCTGTACAGAGGCACCAGGGGGGGGGCTCGTCACTCCGCCACTTGCTCCCAAACCAAAACCTCTCGCAGTTCGCAAAAGCAGACAAGTAATTGTCAGAAGCAAGAGCGAAGCAGGAGAGTCAGAAGCCAGATACAAGGGGCGGGGGACCGGCTCGCGGCGCTTGCGTGGCACTGTCGTAGGCTGGTTTGCTGCATGAGTCAGTGCGCCGAGGACGAGGCCGGGATAGTGACGATGAACCTACCGCGACGCCCAGTGCATCGCGCGCGGCCACGCCATCGCGGTCGAGGTGCACGACTGCGTCGACTCCACGCAGACGCTGGCGCGCACGCGCGTGCAGGTCGGCGTCGGGGCGCGCCGCTGGCCATCTTCGCCGAGCAGCAAAGCGCGAGTCGCGGGCAGCGCGGGCGACGCTGGGTCTCGCCAGCCGGCGCCGCGCTGTATCTGACGCTGATCCGGCCCAGCCGGCGCCCGCTGGCCGCGCAGGCGGGGCTGTCGCTGGTGGTTGGCCTCGGCGTGCGCGGCGCTGCGCCGGGTCGGCGCCGAGGTGCATCTCTGCGTGGCCCAACGATGTCTGGTTCGCCGATCGCAAGCTGGGCGGCATCCTGTCGAATCATGCCTGGGCGAGCCGAACGGCAAGGCGGCGTTGATCGGCATCGGCTTGAATCATCGGCTGCCAGCGCGGTACGCCAGCGCGATTGATCAAGCGCATATCGATCTCGCGCAACCTGGATGCTGCCGGAGCGCTTCGAGCTCGCCGCGCCGCTGCTGGCGGAACTGAGCGCAGCTAAAGCGAGTTCGAGCATGCCGGGCTGGCACCAGCGCGAACTGACTGGCCGGTGGCCGACGCACTGGCAGGCCGACCGGTCTGGCTGATCGAGGCGGCGCGCGCAGCGCGGCACTGTACCTGGCGTCGATGCGCCGGGTAGATCAGCAGCTGATCGATGGCCGCTGCCGCGGGCGAGGTCAGTATCCGCCCTGCCTGATCGATGAGATCGCCCGCTGTGAATCGCCCCCAACTGCTGATTGACCTCGGCAATACCTGTCTGAAGTGGGGCAGTGCTGGAGGTGCCCGACGAAGGCGCGCCCGCGCTCGTGCGGCGATTGCCCACACCGAGACGGCTTCGGTGAGCTGGCTGCCGCTGCTGGAGGCCGGCGCCGAGCGCGCGGCCGCCTGGGTGTCCTCCATCGCGCTCAGCCTCGAAGGCATGCGCTGCTGCTGACGCTGCGCCAGCGTCTGGGCCTGCCGACGCAATGCCGCTCGCCGAAGGAGGCGCACGATCCAGGTGCGCCTACGACTACCTGGAGACGCTGGGCACTGATCGCTTTCTGCTGCGCTGGTCGGCGCCCTTTCCGCAACAGGTCGATGGAAATGCCGGTGGCTGGCCGATGCCGCACCGGTGCTGATGCGGACATGGTCGACAGCGAGGGCCAGCACCCGCGGCCTGATCGTGCCCTGGACCTGCGCCGATGCGCGAGGGTGCGCCACGGGGATCGCGGCAGCACTGCCGGCATCCGCCGGCGAGGTGGTGCGCCTGCGCGAGTTCGCCTGCAGCACCGACGACGCTGCCCGGAGCGGCGCGCTGCCTGGCCTGCGTGGTCTTGATCGAACACGCCCATCGTCACGCGGGCGCCTTCGCGTCGGCGAGCATGGATCTGCTGCTGGCTGGTGGCGCCACGGCACCAGCCACCAGGCCTGCCGCACCGCACCGTGGACGACCAGTTGCGCGGTTTGGCGGTGGGCCGGCGAAGTGGTAGGGAGTGCTGGCCGACATTCGCGAGCGGACTCGGGGACTGGACTCGACCTGGACCCGGACCCGGGACCCGGGACCAGCCTTGCGGCGGCGGCGTGGCGCTGTCGCTGGTACGGAGAGCAAGCGCGCGAGGGCGAGACCGCCACTTCGCCTGCGCCCGCGCGGCCGCCACGGATATGCCACGCCAGCGCGCGCAGCAAGTCCCCGCCCCAACCCTGCTCCGCTGCTATGCTCAGGCTTGCAGCGTGCGACCAGTGGCGGTCCAGCTGCACCCTCGCCGCCAGCGAGCGGACGTCGAACTGCTCGCCGAAGGCCTGGGCCGCCACGGCGCTGGGCAAAGACCGCTACCGTGCGGCACTGGTCACCGCAGCAGCCGATGCTGGCGGCACACAGTTGATGTCGGTGGCCGCCGATCCTCGAAATGTTGACGGCGCCGGCCAGGCTGGCCATGTCGCGTACTCAGCCGGCTCGCGCACATCCACTACCGGCGCGCCGCCCGCCTGCAAGGCCAACAGTTGCTCCGCGTCGATCTCCCGAACCGCCGCGCGTGCGGCCGCCACCAGATCCTGAACCTTGAGTGCCATGCGCCACCGCCTTTATATGAGTCGTTGCTAATTCACGTTAGACTACGGCAATCGCCCCCGCGCTGCCAGCCCGGAGACCCTGCATGCACGCATGCCCATTCATCCCGCTGCACGCGCCATGGGACTAGGGAACCTCTGGACAAGTATCGTGGCCGCGACGGCGGCCGAATCGGTCTCCAGCTAGAAAGTCGCCGAAGGGCATAGCCGGCTCTCTGGCCGAGGCGACTGACGACGCTGGGGGCCGATTCAGCCCCGTCCCGAAGGGTTGCGGCCAGAATCGTCCGCCGCGTCGTTCCGGTCCTTGGCCAGAGAGCCCGGCTATGCCCTGCGGACCGCGCCTAGCGGCAGACGATTCTGACTCGCAACGCGGCTCACGAGACTTGTTCAGAGGTTCCCTTGCCTGCTCGGCGCCATCGCGATCGGTTTGGCGCTGGGCCTGCTGGGCTCGGGCGGCTCCATCCTGACGGTGCCGGTGCTGGTCTACCTGCTAGGCCAGCCGGAGAAGCTCGCGATTGCCGGCTCGCTGGCGGTGGTCGGCATCGTCGCCAGCGTCGGCGCGCTCAGTTGGGCACTGCGCGGCGGCGTGGATGGCCGCAGCGTGCTGCTGTTTGGTGTGCCCGGCATGGTCGGCACGGTGCTCGGCGCCAGTCTGGCGGGGGCGCTGTCCGGCGCGGCACAGCTGACACTGTTTGCCGTAGTGATGCTGCTGGCAGCCCAGCGGATGGCACGCGCGGCGCCCGCCGACGCGCGGCCAGCCGCCAGTCGCACGCGCCTGCTGGCGCAGGGCTTTGCGGTCGGTGTGCTGACCGGGCTGGTCGGCGTCGGCGGGGGCTTCTTGATCCTGCCGGCTCTGGTGTTGCTTGGCGGCCTCCCCATGCATCGCGCCATCGGCACCAGCCTGTCGATCATCAGCCTGAATGCCGCCAGCGGCTTCGCCCGTCACTACTACGCGCTGGCGGCAGCGGGTGCCATCCTCGACTGGCGCACGCTGGGGCTGCTCAGCGTGGTCGGCTGCGGCGGCAGCGTGCTCGGCCAGCAGGTCGCCAGCGGGCTGCCGCAGCAGCACCTGCGGCGCGCCTTCGCTGGCTTGCTGGTACTGATGGCTGTCTACATCCTGTGGCGCAACCTGCCCGCGCTGCTGTCCGCCACCGCTTGAGGAGTTCGCCGATGCTGGTGACACCGCATTTTCACGCGCAAAGCTGCACCTACAGCTATTTGGTGCAAGACCCGGTCAGCCGCGCCGCCGCGATCATCGATCCCTGCCTGGACTTCGATGCCAAGGCCGGCCGCATCCGCACCGACTCGGCGGCGGCGATGCTGGCCGAGGTGCAGGCGCAGGGATTGACGCTGCAGTGGATCCTGGAAACTCACGCGCATGCCGATCATCTGTCGGCCGGACGCTGGCTGCGCTCGCAGTGCCCGCAGGCGCGGCTGGCGATCGGCGCCGGCATCTGCGGCGTCCAGCGCACCTTCCAGTCGGTCTTCCATCTGGACGACAGCTTCCGCGCCGACGGCAGCCAGTTCGACCATCTGTTCGGCGACGGCGAGCGCTTTGAAATCGGCACGCTGGCGGCGCATGTGATCGCCACGCCGGGCCACACCGAGGACAGCGTCAGCTATTTGATCGGCGATGCGCTGTTCGTCGGCGACACCTTGTTCATGCCCGATGGCGGCAGCGCCCGCTGCGATTTCCCCGGCGGCAGCGCGGCGCGCCTGTATGCCTCGATTCAGCGACTGTACGACCTGCCGGACGACACCCGGGTGTACGTCTGCCACGACTACGCGCCCGGCGGGCGCGAGTACCGCTGCCAGACCACGCTGGGGGCGCAGAAGCGCGAGAACATCCACTTGCGCAGCGAGATCGGCCGCGATGACTTCGTGCGCCTGCGCGAGGCGCGTGATCGCACGCTGGAGATGCCGGCCCTGCTGCTGCCGGCGATCCAGGTGAACATCCGCGCCGGCGAACTGCCGGCGCCCGAGGCGAACGGCGTGCGCTATCTGAAGCTGCCGATCAATCAGTTTTAGGCGAATACTGGCAGCCCCGCCCACCGAGCCGATGCCGATGACCGAGTACACGCTGGGCCACAGTGCCGACGAACTCAGCCGCCTGCAGCGTCAGGCCGGCTTGCTGCGCGGCGTCACCGAGGCGATCTGGCGCGCGGCGGGCCTGGCGCCCGGCATGCGCGTGCTCGATGTGGGCTGCGGCGCCGGTGACACCAGCCTGCTGGCGGCCGACATGGTCGGGCCGACTGGTCAGGTGATCGGTCAGGATCGCGCCGCCGAGGCGATCGCGCTGGCGCGCACGCGCGCCGGCGAGCGACCACAGCTGTCCTTTGCCGTGGGCGAGCTGGGCGAACTGCCGGCCGGTGCGGCGCCTTTCGACGCCATCGTCGGTCGCTATGTGCTGATCCACCAGCACGATGTGGTGGCGGCATTGCGCAGTCTGCGCCCCTTGCTGCGTCCGGGCGGGCTGCTGGTGTTCCATGAGCTGGAACTGCACGTGCAGACCCACGCCGACCCAGCCGCCGATCTGGTGCAGCAGGTGCGCGGCTACATCGGGCGCGCTTTTCATCTGTCGGGCACGCAGATGCATGGCGTGACCCGCTTGCCGCAGTGGTTCCATGAAGCCGGCTATGGCTGGCCGGAGCAGCGCCTGCATACGCTGGCCGCGGCCGGCGCCGACAGCTACGCCGCCGGCTACCTGACGCAAACCTTGCGCACGCTGGCGCCGGTGCTGGAGCGCGCCGGCGTGGTCCGCGTGGCGGAACTGGGCCTCGATACCCTGGAAGCGCGCCTGCGCCAGGCGTGCGCCGGCGGCGCCGTGCTGCTGTCGCAAATCAACGGCGGCGCCTGGGTGCGCGTGTAGCCGTTGCCAACGACGAGCGCGTGATTGCGCGCAAAAAACGGTTCGAGGGTGAGGGGCCAGTCCCGAGTCCCGCTTCCGCGCCCCACGCCCCCAGGTTTGGCACGAGCTTCCCGTGGGCCGACCGGCAGCGCCTCAGCCGCTCAGCATTTCCGCGGCCAGCCAGGCGTAAAAGCGCTGCCAGGCGCTGCGGGTGTCGGCATCCAGGCCGCCGGGGACGCGCGCGTTCAAGGTGTGCAGCAGGGCCTCGCCCACGGTGGCGTAATGCACCGCTTGCGCGCCGTAGGCCAGATGCCGGCTGCCCAGGCGGTGCAGTTCACTGGTCAGCGCGTCTGGCTGTTCCAGATAGGAGACGACGGTGGCCAGCGTCTGCGCCATTTTCTCGTGCTGCGCCGACAGCTCGGCCGGGAACAACGCGCGTGCGGCGGGCAGGAGTTCGAACAGCCGCGTGTAGAAGGCCTCGGTGAAGGCAATCGGATCGGCGGCGGCGAGGGCGAAGCCCTGGCGCAGGGCCTGCGCCTGTTCGGGGGTCAGCGGTGGGGCCAAGCGGGTTCTCCTGGGCGCTGCTCGCAGCAACGTGGACTCAAACGCGCGAACGTGCCGGCTGCGGACACGGCCCGGGCGCGCGCGGCGCCCGGGCCTGGTCGATCACGGCACCGGCTTGCCGTTCTCGTCCACCACCTGCACCTCGCCGATGTTCAGCGCGCGCACGCCGGCTTCGATCTTGCTCAGATCACCGACGATCACCCAGGTCAGCTGATCCTGATGGATGATCTCTTGCGCCGCGGCGCGCACGGCGTCCAGCGTCTGGCCTTCGATGCGCTGCTTGGCGGTGGCCACCCAGTTGTCCGGGCGATCGAACTGCAGAATGCCGCGCACAGCGCTCTGCACCGCGCCGATGGTTTCATAGGCGCCCGGCAGCGAGCGCACATCGCGCGCCTTCAGCTTGTCGAGTTCCTCGACGCTGGCCGGCTGGTCACTGAGGTAGGCGCTCAGTTCCTTGCGCACTTCGGCGATCGACTCGGCGGTCTTGTCGGTCTGCACCGGCGCATACACAAACCACGGGCGCTGGCCGCGGGCGTTCTGCATGACCAGCCCGGCGCCGTAGCTCCAGTGCTTGTCCTCGCGCAGATTCATGTTGATGCGCGAGGTGAAGGTGCCGCCCAGGATGTTGTTCATCGTGGCGATCTCGGTGCTGTTCGGCGCCAGCGAAGACGGCGCCAGCAGCCCGGCCAGGACCAGCGTCTGCTGCGCCTCGCTGCGGTTGATCAGGTAAACCCGCGCCTTCGCCGGCAGCGCCACCGTTGGCACCGTCAGCGCCGGCCTGGCCGAGGCTGGCGCGCGCCAATCGCCGAAGTGCTTCTCCAGCACCGGCAACACGCGCTCCATGCTGATATCGCCGGCCACCAGGATGCGGGCGTTGTCCGGGCGCAGGAAGTCGCGGTGGTAGGCGAGCAGGTCCTCGCGCTGGATCTTGGCCACGCTGTCCTCGGTGCCGTTGCCCGAGAACGGAATGCCGTAGGGATGGCCTTCGCCGTACAGCAGCGGCGGCAGCACGCGCAGACCGATGCCGAAGGGCTGCGACTTCTCCTGGGCGATGCCAGCCAGCCACTGCTTGCGGACGCGCTCCAGTTCCTGCGCCGGGAAGTCGGGCTTGCGCACCAGCGTCGCCAGCAGCGCCAGCGAGGGATCGAGCTGCTCGGTCAGCGCGGACACGCCGGCGTAGCCATTGTCGAGTCCGGCGCCGGAGTAGATCTGCGCCCCCAGGCTGTCGGCTGCGGCCGCGATTTCGAGCGGATTCTTGCCGCCGGCGCCCTCATCGAGCATGCCGTAGGTGAAGGCCGCGGTACCCAGCGTGCGGCCCTGGTCGGCGGCAGAACCGCCGTCGAACAGCAGCTCGACGTTGACCAGCGGCACCGAGGAACGCGGCGCCAGCACCACTTCCATGCCGTTCTTCAGACGTGCGCGCTGCAGCACCGGGAAATCGACTTCCGGGAAGCTCGTCACCTCAGGCAGACCTTTGCTGCGATCCACCGCGCTGGCCTCGGCATTGCGGTAGTTGCCGAAGGGACGCACCACCAGCGTGTGATCGCCGCGGCTCAGCCAGCGCTCGGCGGCGCTGCGGATCTGTTCGATGGTGGCGCCGTCCTGACGCGCCAGCGACGCCTTGTAGCAGCCGGGATCGCCGTCGTAGACCTCGCATTCGGCCAGCACGCCGGCCTTGCCGGCGAAGCCACCGACCTTCTCGATGCCGCGCACGATTTCGCTCTTGATCTCGATCTTGGCGCGCTTCAGTTCCTCGGCGGTCGGGCCGTCGGCGATGAAGCGCGCGACTTCCTCGGCGATCGCCTGCTCGACGCGGGCGCTGTCGACGCCGGCCTTCACGTCGGCCTGGATGAAGAAAATGCTGGACAGCTCCAGCACCAGCGGGAAGGCGCTGACGCTGTCGGCGATCTGGTCGCGATAGACCAGACGCTCGTACAGGCGCGAGGTCTTGCCCTGACCGAGGATGCGCGCCGCCATTTCCAGGTAGTCGGCATCGGCGGTGCTGCGCTCGGCGACGTTCCAGACGCGGTGCACGCGCGTCTGCGCGACGCGGTCTTGCATCTCCTCGCGCGTGCTGCTGCTGCGCGGCGCCACCCAGGACTCCAGCCGGCTCACGGCCGATATCACCGGCCAGCACCAGCGTGGCATTGGCGGCGCCGTAGTACGTGCGGAACCAGTCTTTGACGTCGTCCAGCGTGGCCGCCGACAGGTCTTCCATCGAGCCGATGGTTTCCCAGCGGTAGGGATGACCTTCCGGGAAGCTCGCCCGCTGCAGCGCTTCCATCACGCGACCGTAGGGCTCGTTCTCGCCCTGGCGCTTCTCGTTCTTGACCACGCCGCGCTGCTCGTCGAGCGCCGCCTGATCGATGGCGCCGAGCAGATGGCCCATGCGGTCGGACTCCATCCACAGCGCCATGTCGAGCGCGGTCTTGGGCACCGTCTGGAAGTAGTTGGTGCGATCGAGCCAAGTGGTGCCGTTCATGTCGGTGGCACCGATTTTCTCGAAGGGCTCGAAGTACTCGCCGCTGTGGTTCTCGGTCTTCTGGAACATCAGATGCTCGAACAGATGCGCGAAGCCGGTGCGGCCCGGCTTCTCGTCCTTCGAACCGACGTGGTACCAGATCGAGACCGCGACCACGGGCGCCTTGGTGTCCTGATGGACGACCACGGTCAGGCCGTTGTCGAGCTTGAACTTCTCGTAAGGAATCAGCTCATCCGCGGCACTTGCCACGGTTGAACACAGCAAGGTTGCGAGCGCTGCCAGAACCGGAACGCGCATGAGCCTGACCTTCAGCGGCAAAAGGGGTCGCGATCTTAGCCGGGTCACCCGATAGCGTCATGTGACAGGAGGCATGGCGTCGCCAAATCCAGGTCGACAGCGCCTGCCGCTTTTTGCGCGCGGCTACGTCTATGTCATCGGCAGTGGACTTTTGGGAGGACGCCGATGCGCAAGACAGTCAGATACCGATGGCTTTGGCCGGCGCTGCTGATGCTGCCGCTGATCCTGAGCGCAGCCGAGGCCGGCAAAGCCACCAGCGGCAGCTACACGCTGCGCAAGCAGGTCATTGCGGCCGGTGCGGAAGCCAGCGGCGGCGGCTATCGCGTCGTCGGCACGGCGGCGCAGCCGGCTGCTGGCCTCAGCACCGCTGCAGCTTTGCGCCTGACCGCCGGCTTCCACGGCCGGGCCGTGCAAGCGCCAGTGGTCGACCAGATGTTCAGGAACGGATTTGAGTAAGGACCGAGGGGGAACGCACATGAACTGCAAGACCAATATCCGCGCACGCCTGGCACTGGCGATGGCCCTGGCGATGGGCACCAATCAGGCGCTGGCGATCGGCACTGCCTTTACCTACCAGGGCACGCTGGAGGACGCCGGCAATCTGGCCAATGGCCTGTACGACTTCGAATTCCGCCTGCCGAACCAGGTCGGCGCGCCGGTACTGACCATCGGTGACGTCAGCGTGACCCAGGGCGTGTTCACGGTGACACTGGATTTTGGCGCCACGGCTTTCGCCGGCGCCGATCAGACGCTGCGTGTGGCGGTGCGACCGGGCGCGTCGACCGGTGCCTACGCGACGCTGAGCCCGGACACCCCGATTCAGCCGGCGCCGTACGCGCAAACCGCCGCAGCGGCGCAGTTCGCCGCCAGCGTGGCGGATGGCAGCGTGTCCACGCTGAAGATCGCCAATGCCGCCGTGACCGCCGCCAAGATTGACACCAACTCGGTGCAAAGCCGCGTCGGCGCGAGCTGCACCGCCGGCAACGCCATCCGCGTCGTCAATGCCGATGGCACGGTGGTGTGCGAGAGCGTGGCCGCGGGCGCTGGCGACATCACCGGCGTGACGGCGGGCGCTGGCCTGAGCGGCGGCGGCACTTCGGGCGACGTCAGCTTGTCGATCGCCACCGGCGGAGTCACAAGCGCGATGGTGCAAGACGGCGCACTGACCTCCGCGGACATCGCCGACGGCAACATCCTGAACGCCGATCTGGCGCCCAGCGCGGTGAGCACAGCGACGCTGGCCGATGGCGCCGTCACCACGATCAAGACCGATCCGTCCTCGGTGCAGCGCCGGGTCGGATCCTCCTGTACCGCCGGCAATGCGATCCGCGCGATCAACATCGACGGCACCGTCAGCTGCGAGAGCGCCGGCACCGGAGACATCACCGGCGTCACCGCCGGCGCCGGTTTGAGCGGCGGTGGCACCTCGGGCGACATCAGCTTGTCGATCGCCACCAACGGCGTCACCGGCGCGATGCTGCTGAACGACACCGTGGCCAGTATCGACATCGCCGATGATGGCGTGGCCTCGATCGACATCTTGAACGGCACCGTCAGCCAGGCCGATATGGCGGCGAATTCGGTCAGCAGCACCCAGGTGGTGGATGGGTCACTGACCTGGCACGGACATCAGCGACGACAGCTTGTCAGCAGCAGACCTCGGCCCTTGTCGGTCAGCAACAGCGAACTGGCAAATGCGGCCGTGACCGCGGCCAAGATCGACCCCTCCGGCATCCAGGCGCGCGTAGGCAGCAATTGCGCCGTCGGCAGCGCCATCCGCGCGATCAACATCGACGGAACGGTCACTTGCCAATCCAGTGGTGCCGGCGACATCACTGGCGTGACCGCCGGCGCCGGCCTCACGGGTGGCGGTTTGACGGGCGATGTCAGCATCGGCGTGCTCACCGGCGGCATCACCAACGGCATGATCGCCGACGGCACCATCGGCAGTGTCGATGTCGATCAGGAAGGCATCTGGATCAACGGCGGCAACACCTTCGCCACCAACATCGCCAAGCGCCTGGGCACCAACAACGCGGCGGCGCTGGAGCTGGAAACGGGCGCCCAGCGCGTGCTGCGCCTCGAACCGGACAGCGTCAGCCCGAACTTGGTGGGCGGTTTCTCCACCAACAATGCGGCGACCGGTGTGCGCGGCGCGGTGATCGGTGGCGGCGGCGCGTCGGCAGACCCCGATTTCGCACTCGAAGGCCCCAATGATGTGACCGACGTCTATGGCGTGGTCGTCGGCGGCTACAACAACCGCGCTGGCAACGGCACCGGCACCGTCATCGATGCTCCCTTCGCGACGGTCGGCGGCGGCCTGGACAACGATGCGCTGGCGGAAACGGCCACCGTCGCCGGTGGTGAGCAGAACCGGGCCAAAGGGAATGGATCGACCGTATCGGGCGGCGGCAACAATCAGGCGTATGCGGGCTACAGTGTCGTCAGTGGAGGTTTCAGCAACGGCGCGTCTGGCTACGCCAGCATGGCCGCAGGCGGACTGCTGACCTGTAGCGGTGGCGACTACAGCTGGACCGGTGGTCGCCGGGCCAAGGTACGCATCGACAACTCCGGCTTCACCGCCGCTGGCGGCTGCATCGGCGTGGCCAGCGCTGCCGACGGTGACGGCGATCAGGGCAGCTTCGTGTGGGCAGATGCCACCGACGCCGATTTCGTGACGACCGGTCCCAATCAGTTCCTGGTGCGCGCCGATGGCGGCGTGGCCTTCAACACCAACACCATTTCCGGCCTTGCCATCGACATGGTGCTGGCGCCGCGCGCCAATGGCGACGCCGATTCCGATCTGCAGTTGCGCACCCGCAACGGCCAGACCGCGAACATGTATCTGACCGATACCGGCGATGCGCTCGTGTTCAACAACGCGACCAGCTACAACTTCGGCATCACCGCCACCGCCGGCCGCCTGATCAACACCGGCAGCGGCGCCTATCTGTCGACCGGCGGCGTCTGGACCGATGTGTCGACGCGCACGGTCAAGCACGGCTTTACGGCGGTCGACCCGGTTGCGGTGCTCGGAAAGGTGTTGTCGCTGCCGATCACCACCTGGCGCTACAACAGCCAGCCCGAGGTCGTGCACATGGGTCCGGTGGCGGAAGACTTCTACTCGGCCTTCGGATTGGGTGAAAGCGAGCGGGCGCTGGCCGGCGTGGACCGCGATGGCGTGGCGCTGGCCGCCATCCAAGGTCTGCATCAGAAGTTGAGCGCCGAGGAGCAGCAGCAAGCCAGCCAACTGGCGGCACTGAAATCCGAAAACGCTGAACTGCGGATGCGCCTGGAACGCCTGGAACGCGCGCTGCTCGGGACCGGCGACAGCGACTGATCAAGCGGCTCCGAACACCCGCGTCCGCGCCGTCTCGCCGATGGCGCGGATCGCCGGGTGGCTGAGCCGGCGCTGCACCGAGATCGCATAGAAGCGTTCGATCACCTCGTTGCTGCGGCCGACTTCGACGGCGCCGTAGTGACGCTGGATCTCGGCCGACACCGCGGTGGGGGCGACGAAAAAGCCGCGCCCGGCGGTGCCAAAGGCCTTCATCAGCGCGCTGTCGTCAAACTCGCCGATTACCCGCGGTTGCACGCGTGCCGCATCCAGCCAGCGCCACAGCGGCGCGCGCACGGCGGTGTCCTCGCCCGGCGCCAGAAACGGCGCGCCGTCCAGACACTGCGGGAATGGCGCCGGGTGCCGCGCAGCCAGCGCGGGCGCGGCAAAGAAGGCGATCCCGCACTCGCCCAGCTTGTGACTGTAGGCCTTCACATCGGTGCCGACCGGCATCGGGCGATCGCTCAGCACCAGATCCAGCCGATGCACGGCGAGCTCACCGAGCAGGCGCGAGAGCTTGTCCTCGCGACACACCAGGCGCAGCGCCTCGGGCAGGTCCAGCGCCGGCGCCAGCAACTGGCAGGCCAGCGATTTCGGCACGACTTCCGACAGCCCGACGCGAAAGGGTGTCGCGCGTGGACCGGCGGCGCCGCGCAGGGCGTCCTCGAGTTCGCTGCCGATCTCGAAGATCTCGTCGGCGTAGGAGCGCACCAGCCGGCCGGTGTCGGTCAACTCCAGGCGCCGGCCGACGCGCTTGAACAGCAGCACGCCCAGGCTTTGTTCCAGCGCGGCAATCTGGCCGCTCAGCGTTTGCGGCGTCAGATGCAGCTGTTCGGCCGCACGCTGCAGCGCCCCGGCCTTTGCCACCGTCCAGAACTGCTGCAATTGCCGGTAATTGAGTCGTTGCATCTGCGACCACTTCGAAAAAACCTGAGCCATGCTGCGACAACATCTGCTTTTCCTGCGTGAACCCAGGCTGCACTCTGGCTCGGTATCCACCACGGAGGAATCCATCATGCAGATCGTGACCCATGCCCTGGGCTTTGCCCTGACCGATGCGCTGGCGCTGGCGCTGCGCCGGCGCCTGCAGTTTGCCTTCGACCACCTGGGCGCGCCGGTGCGCCGCGTGGTGGTGCGCCTGTCCGACGTCAACGGCACGCGCGGCGGCGCCGACAAGCGCTGCCAGCTGCACATCCAGCTGGATCGTGCGCCGGACGTGATCGTGGAAGACGTGCAACAGGACTTGTACGTGGCGATCAACCGCGCCATCGAACGCGCCGCGCGCACCATCGGCCGGCGCCTGGGGCGCGTGCGCCAGATCGGCATGCGCACCCGTCCGGAAGCGCCGCTGCGCACGCAAACGGAGCTGTCCTCATGAATCGCATCGACGGACTGCAATATCTCTGGCTGCGCCTGCGCCGCGTGCCGCGCTGGGCCTGGATCAGCGCCGCACTCGGAATGTTGCTGATTCCGGTTCTGCTGATCTGGATGGCCTTCGCCTTGCTGGGTGTCGCCTGGCAGGGCGGCAGCTCGCTGGTTCAGCAGGGTCGCGAATGGCTGGGCCTCAGCCTGCCGCAGGAGGCGCAGGCACAACTGGAAGCCGCCTTGCCGGATCCCAAGGCGCTGATTGATCAGGTCGTGCCGGACGTGCAGCAAAAAGTGCAAGCACAGCTAGAGGCGGCGCAAGCCGAGATCGCGCGGGCTCGCAGCGGCTTGCAGGCCGCGCTGCCGACGGCCGAGCAAGGGCTCGCCGGTGCCGCGGCTGTGCTCCTCGTCGTTCGCCTGTGCGCAGATGAGAGCCGCGACCCAGGGCGCATCAGCAGCCGACGAAAGCGGCAGTGCTGCCGTGCTGCTGCTAAGTTATATCGGCATGAGGGACCTGCCGATCTGCGCGCGCCTGCTCGGCTTTGTGTGGCACGTTTGTGCATTGCAGCGTATCAGTGCGTCTTTAGCGCCGGACCTCGCCGTCACGGGGATCGGTCGCCAGCCTGCCGCAGCGCATCAAAGCCTCTGCTGGCCAGACAAAGTCCGCTGCGGATGGCCGCATTTTCGCCTGAGCACGAGGCCAGCCGAAGCCCTGTCGCGTTTAGCCTGCTCGCCGCTGACCGCGCGCAGCGCGAGCGTCGTCGCGCGCGCGTTGACTTTGGGCGCGAATGAACAGCGTGGGCGGTAAAGCCTGGCCGGTGCGGTGCGGTGCTCGACTTTGAGCTGGCGCGTGGACAGGCCGGTGCGCTGCAGCTAAAAGCCCTGCGTCATGGCCTGGAAAGTGCCGTTGCGCAGCGTCATCTGCACTCGCACCGATTCTCCCTGGCTGCAGGGAATCCCCAAGTAAGGATCCCGGCCGGAGGCGTAGATGGTCGGCGACCTGCCAACCTTCACCACCCAACTGTAGGTCAGGAATTGCTTGGGCGTACTGGTTTCCTGCGCCCAAGCTTCACAGACAAAGCCGTAGCCCGTCGAGTCGCACACGAGCAAGAGGGGCACCGACTGGTTGGCCGTGTACTCGCAAATGCTGCCGCCCGGTTCCTTGCGACCCAGAAACTTGCCGGAGCCAACCGGGCATTCCGGAACGCCCGGCGGCGGCATCAGATCGCAGGACTTGGGAATCGGGCACGACTGGGCATAGGCCTGGGAGGCAAACAGACCACAAAGCGCGGACAGCAACACGGAGGCTCGAAGGGACATGGACATTCTCGGACTGACGGAGGTGGGCGCAAACTGGGATAAGCCGCGCCCACTGGTGCTTACTCGGAATCGTTGGGCCGCATCAGTCACCGTTCGTCGGGAAACTGCGCACAAGCCAGCGGGTTGCGAATGTTAACCGTCACCCATCGAGCTCGCACTCGGCCGTCGCTACCGTCGGTCGGATGCATGCGGCCCCGTGTGGCTGCAGTACAGCTTCACAGCCGCGCTTTGCGCCTGCGCAAGCGGATCCGCGCACGCGATCGGCCCGTAGAGTTCAACAATCGTTTCCAGCAGTGCGTCGCGATACGAAGCGCCCAGACGATTCATATCCGGTTGGTAGCCGTGCGGCAGCAGCGCCGCGCGAGCACCCGCGAGATCGCTCTGTTGTTTGCGCAAATCCGCGATGGCCAGCCGGAAGTACACTTCGAGTTCGCCGCCGCGCAGTTCGCTGTCGCCGACATGGTCCATGAGCTTGGCGAATTCCGTGTCCGCATTCGGCAGTCGCAGCTTGGTCATGCGTTCGACCACATTGAACTGCGCTCTCACGGCATCCAAGTTCGACGGTCCGAACACGTTCCGATAAGCGTCGGCTGACTGCCGATACGCGCCCAGCGCGGCGAGGTCGTCATGGACAGCTTCCTCCGCCCGTCCGAGTACAGCGTAGGCAAAAGCCATCATTGTGGATGCCGTTGGGTAGTGCTTCTCGAGGGCATTGACAGCCTCGCGCACCGAGTCTCGAGTGGAAGCGTCCGCGCGCTCGGCATTGATCTGCAATCTGGCGCGGCGCAGTTTCGCGAGCTGGGCCTTGGGCGAGTCCCCCGCCAGCTCCGCAGGCGTGATGGCGGCGGCTATCTCCAAAGTGGCCAGCGCTTCGTCGTACTGACCCGCCATGCTGCGCGCTTCCGCCAATTGCCATAGCGCATCAATGTAGGCGCTCCGATCTCCCTCGGCATCAAGTTCGCTCGCCGCACGTTTCGCCAGACTGACCGCGCGTTCGGCTTGGTCGATAGCGAGCAGATAGTGGGTCCGAATCAGCATCACCGCCGGGGATGCGTCCTGCGCCGCTCCCTCCAGCTCGACCAGATAACGATCGGCTGCCTTGAAATCGCGCCGAGCGAGCTCCTGGCGCGCACGTACCATCAGCAGCCGTCGGCGCAGTTCCAGCTGCTCGGTGGTGGACCGCGCCCAAGTCAGTGCCGCTTCTACCGCCTGCGTAGAGGTTTGCGCCATGCCCACAGCCAGCTCAGCCTCGCCGAGTTCGGCCATCAGCGATGCATGCAGCAGGGGCTGTCGCTCGCGCAGCGGCGCGGTGCGAGCGATGGCGACCTGCAGAATATCGGCAGCACGTATCTGGCCGCGTGAACTGCGCATCGGATCGGCCGCCTTGAACGACTCGCCAATCACCGCCATCGCGGCGCGCGCGGTGTCGCGTTCGGCTTCGGCGATATGCGCCTGCCGGATCGCCAGTCCCAGCGCCACGCTGACGGCGACGAAGGCGCCGGACACCACGGCCAGCAGCAGGCGATGGCGTTGCACGAACTTGCCGAAACGGTAGGCGCGGCTGTTACCGGAGGCCAGCACCGGTTCCTGTCGCAGATAGCGCTCGATGTCGGCGTCCATCTGTTCGGCGCTGAGATAGCGCCGCTGCGGCTCTTTGCGCAGGGCTTTCTGCACGATGGCATCGAGATCGCCGCGCAGCGCGCGCCGCCAGCCGTGCACGTCCATCTGGCCCAGACGTTCGGCGGTGTCGGCATCGAGCGCCGCCTGGGTCAGGGATTCGGGCGGAATCAGCAGCACGCGCCGTTCCACCTCGCCGGCGCTCAAGCCGTCGAGCGCGAACGGTGGATGGCCCGACAACATCTCGTACAGCAAGGCACCGAGCGCGTAGACATCGGTCATGACGCTGGCATCGCCGCCGGTGAACTGCTCGGGCGCCGCGTAGTTGGGGGTCAGCAGGCGCAAACCAGTGGCGGTGGCGGCGGCATCGCCGTGCAGCGGCTTGGCGATGCCGAAATCGAGCAGCTTGATGCGGCCTTCGGTATCGACGAGCACATTGGCCGGCTTGATGTCGCGATGCACGATCAGATTGCGATGGGCATGCGACACCGCCGCCAGCACTTGCTGGAACAGCTGTAGCCGGCCGCGCACGTCCAGCCGCTGTTGCGCGCAGTAACGCGTGATCGGTACGCCGCGCACCAGCTCCATCGCGACGTAGGGCACGCCGTCGCTGGTTTCCCCGAGATCGAGCAGTCGCGCGATGCAGGGATGATTGAGCCCGGCCAGGATGCGCCGCTCACCGCGAAAGCGCTCCAGCATGGCTTCGTTGATCAGTTCGCGCCGCAGCAACTTGAGCGCGACTTCCTGCACCACGCCGGCATCGGTGCGAGTGGCCCGGAACACCCGGCCCATGCCGCCCTGACCGATTTCTTCGCACAGCGTGTAGCGATCGATGACGGCGCCGGCCAGACGCCGATTCGCCGCCTGATCCAGCGCCGCCGCGATGACGGCACCAGCCGAACTGGTGTCCTGCCCGCGCTGCTGCGATTCGCGTTCGAGCAGGCGCCGCAAATCCCGCAGCAGCTCGTGGTCATCGCCGCACTGGCGCTCGCACCAGCGCTCGCGCTCGCCCTCGGCTTGCTCCAATGCCTCGTCGAACAGCGCGCGCAAGCGCCGGTAACGCTCGGCGCTCACGCCGGATCAACGTCCAGCTGCTCGGCCAGCCAAGCCCGCGCGAAGCGCCACTGCCGGGCCACGGTGGAGGCCGAGCACTCACAGGCTTCGGCGATCTGCTCCACCTCAAGGCCAGCAAACAGCCGCATTTCCACCACTCGTGCTGCGTCCGGATCGATGTCTTGCAGCCGGGTCAGCGCCTGATCGAGTTGCAGCCAGTCCAGATGGTCATTGACGACCGGCATCTCGCCCTCGGCCAGCATCCCGATGTCGACCATGGCCTGTCCGCTGCCGCGCTTGGCGGCGCCGCGCTCGCGCAAATAGTCGACCACCACGCGCCGCGCGACGGTCGCCGCAATCGCCAGGAAATGCCCGCGATTGCGCCAACTGACGTCGCGCTGCTGCAGCACGCGTAGATAGGTCTCGTGCACCAACTCGGTCGGCGACAGCGTGAACGAGGGATTGCGCCGCACCTGCGACTGCGCAATCGCATGCAGCATCGGGTAAATGTGCTTGGCCAGCGCGTCATCGTTGGCGCGATCGCCATCGCGCCAACGCCACAACATGTGCGTAATGCCTGGTGTCCCGTCCGTCACGCGCCCCCTCCGTGCCCGCGTCCGACGCTTGGACCGCAGTGTAGCACCGGCGTTCCGCACCTCCGCCATTGGGGGGATGGGGCTTTCTCGGGACGGAATCAGGCGGACGGCACGGCGGCCGCGCGCCAGGCCCTGATTTCACGCGCAAAAGTGTCGCCGTCGAAACCCCGGATCGAGCGATTGCCGAGGATCAGCACAGGGACGGCGTTGATGCCCAGGCGCTGGGCTAGCGCTTTCGCCTCCGGCGATTGGTCGACCGCGAGCTCCACATATGACTGACCGTTCTCACCCAGCCAGGTACGTGCCTGGGCGCAGGCCGGGCAGGTGCTGAGCGAGACCAGCACCAGTTGATCACCGGCGGGCAATCCGGGCGTATTGCGGTCGACCGCAACGATCTGCGCGGCGGCAGCGGCGGGGGCGCGCAGCTGCTGAAGGGCGTAACCGCCGCCCAGGCCCAGGGCCAGGAAACAGGTCCACACCAGACCAGTCCGAAGGATGCGGTTCATCGAGTGACCTCTGCAGTAAGGGCGCGCCGCACTTGCCATGCGGCGCGCGGGGGCATCAGTTGAGGATGCAGTGACGGCTCTTGACGCAGTTCTGATACACGTTGGCGCAGTGGCCCGGGGTGTTCAGCTCGCACTCTTGCTGCATGATCTGGCAACACTCGTGCAGCGTCAGCGCGGTCGCGTTCATGCCCACCGCCAGACCGAGAGCCAGCAGCGCGCCGGCGATGATGGTGTTCAGCTTCATAGGATTCTCCGAGTTGTCGTTGTGTGGCGGCCAAGGCCGCCTGGGGGGAGTCCGACCGCCTCAACAGGCACTTGCCGGTCTCATGCGATTTACTCGGCGTGACGATCCCGGACCTGTCTGAATGTCTGCAAAGTTCGGCATGGGCGCGCAGCGGGCGCATGGATTGCAGACGCCGACGCGCTGGTCCACGCTATCGCCGACCAAAGTCGACAGGGGGCCGTTTTGGAAACCGGAGCAGCCAGAGAAAGTCCGGGCGCGCGCATGCAGCGCTTCCATCAGGCGCTGGCGGCGGGCGATCACGAGGCCGCGCTCGGCATCGTCGATGCCTTGCTGGCGGACTTCCCGACGCAGGTGCCCTTGTACCTGCATCGAGCGCGTACGCTGCATGCCCTGGGCCGATTGCCGGAGGCCCGCGCGGCGATGGATCGGGTGGTGGAACTGCGCGGCGAGCATGGCCCGACGCTGCTCTACCGCGCCGAGCTGCGCGCGCTGCTGGGGGAGGATCCGGAGCAGGATCTGCGGCGTGCGATCAAGGAGGACCCGCTGCTCGCCGGCGCGCACCTGCTGCTGGCGCGCACGCTGGCGAGCCGCCGCCCGGAGGACGCCGCAGCAGCGCTGGAGCGGGCACTGGAGATCGATCCGCATCTGGCCGCTGCCTACGCCGAGCGCGCGGACTGGCACCGCGTAGCGGCCGCGGCACTGGGTGCGGCCGCACCCGATTCGAGCGACATCATCATCAGCCCGCGCGGCCCGCGTTATCTGCGCGCCCGTCTGGCGCAGGCCAAGACCGACTACCTGCGCGCGCTGGCAGAACGCAACGATGCCGATGTGCGCCGTCGTCTCGCTGAGGTGCTGTACGAGTTGGCCGACTACGACGCCGCGCTGATTGCCTGCGACGCCGCATTGGCGCTGACGCCGGTCGGTGATCCGCAATACGCCGAGCTGCTGCGTCTGCACGCGTGGGCGGAACAACGGGGGCAGGCGCTGCCGGCCGAGGTGGCGGCGCGCGTCGAACAGGCGCTGGTCGCGCAGCCGGCGAGCCCGGCCGCTGCGGTGCCTGCGTCTGCGCCGGTGCCGGTCGCGCCGGCGCTGCCGCTGCTGTCCTGGTCCGAGACGCAGGCGCGCTGGCCAACGGCGAGCGCGGTGCAGGCGCGCGCGCTGCAGGTCGCCCATCGTTTGTACGCGCTGGCGGCACTGCCGGAGCCGCAGTACACCGCCACCCGCGCCGAACTCTATCCGCGCTCGATGCGTGAGTACGCCGAGCGCGTCGCCCAGGCGCTCGATGCCCACGGCTTTCGCGTGGTCGGGGACTACGAGCCGGCGCATCTGGCCGAGCTTCCGGCACCCACGTTGACGCGCTTTCTGGCTTCCGGCGATGGCATCACGGCGGCCGTGGCCTGGTGCGTGGAGCCTGCCCGTCGCGGTTGGCTGGCCAACTGGTGGCGACGCGTGCGCGGTCGCGACCGGCGTGTGGAGGTGCTGGAACTGCTGACACTGTTCGATGACGGCGGCCTGCTGCTGACCACCAATCGCGGCGCTGATCTGTGGGCCTACGGCGGCGATATCGATGGTCAGGCGTTGGCAGCTGACATGACGCCAGCGGCGGCCTATGACCAGCATCGGCAGCGCATCGAGCGTTATCGGCAGCAGCATCCGAGTGCCATCGCCGAGCGGGTGGACACGGAAGCGCGCCAGCTGCAACTGCAGGCGCGCTTGCGCGCGGCCCGCTGCGCCTATCGCCATGCCATCGGCTATGTCAGCGACGACGAACTGGCGGCGCTGCTCGGTCCCGAGCGCGAGCTCCTGGGACCACGCGTGCGCGCGGCGCTGGCCGATCTGGTCCGCGGCGCCGGTTGACGTCCCGGCAGTTCTCGCCAGCGATCAGCGCTTGCCCAGGCCCTCGAAAGGCGTGACCGTCGGGCCGGCGACGCCGACCTGTGCCCGGATCGGCCGTGCCTGCAGCGGGTGGGCATCCGCCGCCGGGCGCGAGCCGTCGCGGAAGCGACCGGGCCCGACCATCAGATCGGTGCCGCACTCCAGATGGCGGATCCAGTCGATGAAGCGGCGTACCGCAGCGGTGCCGGCGATCGGTCGACCGTGCTGCGGCACGATCATCTCGATATCCATGTTCTGCACCATGTCGGCCCAGATCTGGCAGGCGCGATTGCTCGCCATGTAGCGCCGATGGAAGCCCGCCATCGCCGGAATGTGGGCATCGAAGCCGCGGGCGTCCACCGGCGTGAACTCGTCCACCATCGAGGCGCCGAGGTCGCCGGTGAACAGGATCTTGCTGATCGGGTCGTAGAACTGGAAATTGCCCACCGAGTGCAGGAAGTGCGCCGGCAGCGCCTTCAGTACGGCATCGCCCATCGCCAGATCCGCGCCCTCGTCGGGAATCAGCAGATAGCGATCCTGGCCGCCGGTGTCGACATAGTGCGGCACGCTGTGCGGCACGAAACGCCCCCAGAGCTTGGAGCAGGCGATGGTGGCGCTGGTGTACATCAGCCAGCGGTCGGCCGAGCCGATCACGTCCGGGTCCTGATGCGAGGCCAGTATCCAGGTCAGACTCTTCAAGGCGATGAAGCGACCGACCGCCAGAGACACCGGCGTGTACAGCAGCGCGCCACCCGGATCGATCAGCGCCGAGTACTGATCGTGCAGGATCAGAAACTGGTTGGCCTGGACGCCATCCTCACCGCGCACCAGATCGTTGAACGCAATGCAGCGATGGTTGGACGACCGAAACAGATCGACGGGCATGACGTTCACTCGTTCGCGGCAGGGTCAGTGAGCTTCAGGGTATTCCTGAGAGCTGCGTCACATCTTGATAGGCATCAATAGCCTGCGTTCGGGGACATTCTGGGCGACCACGTGTGCGCCGACGCAAAAGCGGGTCGAGGGTCAGGGGGGCGGGGCACAAGGACCGTGGTGCTGGCGTGGCGCCGTCGTGGGTGCCTTTGCCGTAGGCCGGGTCCTTCGCGTCCCTGATGCATGGCATGCCGACTCCGCCGCCTACGCGAGGCGCCCGGCGCTTGTCGTCGTCTGGACGGCCAAAGCCGCGGCCGCCGGCGCGAAAAGGCCCGTCGCACGCAAGGGGTCGCTGGCGCGCACGGAGCCGCGCTACCTGACTTGTGCTTGTCTGCCGTAGGCCGGGTCCTTCGCGTCCCTGATGCATGGCATGGCGACTCCGCCGCCTACGCGAGGCGCCCGGCGCTTGTCGTCGTTTGGACGGCCAAAGCCGCGGCCGCCGGCGCGGAAAGGCCCGTCGCACGCAGGGTCTTCCCGGAGCCGCTGCAGCTTGCTGATGCCGCGCAAACCTTTTCGTCATGCGCATGTTTGGCAAGCGCTTCCCTGGCCCCGGCGCGCGCCATTTCGTAGCCTGCGCGGATCACCGCACAGCGAGTCCGCCATGGCCATGCGTATAGAACGCGACGACCTCAGCCATCCGCAGGTGCATGCGCTGCTGGAAGAGCATCTGGCCGATATGCATGCGCAGTCACCGCCGGAAAGTGTGCATGCGCTCGATCTCGATCGACTGCGCGCGCCGGACGTCAGCTTTTGGACCGCCTGGGAGGGCGACACGCTGCTCGCCAGCGGTGCGCTGAAGGAACTCGATCCCACACACGCCGAGATCAAATCGATGCGAACCCCACAGGCACTGCGCGGGCGCGGTGCGGGCAAAGCCATGCTGGCGCATCTGATTGCAATGGCCCGCGCGCGCGGCTATCGCCGCCTGAGCTTGGAAACCGGCACGCAGCCCGCCTTCGAGGCCGCCACCCGCCTGTATCTGGCCGCCGGCTTCCTGCCGTGCGCGCCTTTCGCCGACTACCGACTGGATCCGAACAGCCTGTACCTGACTCTGGCGCTGGATTGATGTCATCGGCGCCGCGGGTTGCTTAAGGAAGCGCTTGCCAAGCATCCGTGCGGAAGAGCAAAAGCGGGGTGGGGGACCAGCCATGTGGCGCCTGCGTTGCGCTGTCCCCAGTTTGCAGAACGAGGAATCGCGCCTAAGGCGAGACAGCGATTCTTGCCAAACATGGGGTCGTAGGGGCAAACGGGACCCGGGACTCGGGACCCGGGACTCGGGACTCGGTTCATACAGACCAGCCAGGCAAGCGCTGCTCTGCTGGTCCCCCGCCCCCTGACCCTCGCCCCGCTTCTGCCCCCACGCACGAGCTTCCTCAAAAAAGCACAAGGACACACAGGAGTCGGACATGAAGCGTCGCTGGAAACTGCTCGCCGTGCTGTTGGGCCTGCCTTTGTCGTGGATGGCACTGGTGGCCAGTGGCTGGTTGCCGCGGCTGCGCGCCGAGGACGTGGCCGCGGTCACCATGCTCAGTCAGCCGGCTGCGCTGACCGGGGAGCGCAATGCCTTTGCCCTGCTGCAGAGTTTTGACCGGGATGTGCCGGAGAGCGACTGGGAGCGCGTGGCCGCCGAGCAGATGGCCAAAGTGAGCGGCCGGACCTTGCTGGATGGCTACTCGCTGCAGGCCGGCGCGGAGTACCCGGCCTATCCAGCCCTGCCGCCGGCGCTGAAAGAGGTGTGTACGAGCTGGGGCGGCCAATGCTTGAGCGCGGTGCGGGCGCACACCGATGCGGTGCGCGAGCATCTGGCGCAAGCGGGCGCGCGACTGGCGCGGGGTGAGCGGCTGCTGGACTACGACTACTACCGCTACGACGGCCCGCTGCGGGTGGACTCGCCGATCATGCCGGTCAGCGGCTATTTCAATCAGTTGCTGATGTCGATTGCGCTCAAGCACGTCGACGGCGACAGCGCGGCGGCGCTGGATCAGTTGTGTCGCCATGTCGCCGGCTGGCGCCGGCTGCGGGGCCAGACCGACATGCTGATCCTGGACATGCTCGGCACGGCGTTCGTCAGCGGCGGCACGACGCTGTACGCCGACATCCTGGCGGAACTGCCGGCCGACTACTCGCCGCCGTGCCCGCAGACCTTCGCGCCGCTGGACGACCGTGAACTGCAGTTGTGCCCGATCGTCCACGCCGAGTTCCAGTCCTACCAGGCCTCGGCGCAGGTGCTCGGCGCCGACGTGGTGCTGGCGGTCAACGGCGAGACGACCCTGCTGGGCCGCCTCGGCAGCCTGTTCGACAACCCGGCGCACCGCGATGCCATCGTCGCGAGGACGCTGGCGCGCTACTGCGGCGAGGCGCATCTAGCGCGAGTGCGGGCGCGCGCCGCCGGCCCGGCGCTGCAGCCGCTCGCCTGCAGCATGGAGGAATGGCTGTTCGACCCACCGAGCTGTTTGCTCGGCGATCTGATGGTGGACTACGACCCCTACTACCATCGGCAGCTCGATCTCGACGGCCGCCTGCGGCTGTTGAACCTGGCCATGCACTTGCGCGGCCTGGATGCCTCCGCCGCCGAGCGCGCCTTCGCCGAACGCGAGGCCTCGCTGCGTAGCAGCGCTCACGAGATGCAGATCGACTCGGCAACCCAAGTGGTGCGGATGCGCCCACTCGATCGCGCCCGCGGCAAGGTGTGGGAGTTCAGCTACGCCAGCGCGCACTGACCCGGTGACAGGCCTGGAGATCCCCGGCTACCGCATCGAGCGCGAGCTCGGGCGTGGCGGCATGGCGCGCGTGTACCTGGCGCTGCAGTACTCGCTGCAGCGCCGCGTCGCGCTGAAGGTGCTCGACCCGCAGCTGGCACAGGCGGATCCCGGCTTCGTCGAGCGCTTCATCCGCGAAGGCCAGATCGCTGCGCGGCTGCGTCATCCCAACATCCAGGCGGTCCACGACGTCGGCATCCATCAAGGTCAGGCCTATCTGGCACTGGAGTACCTCGACGGCGGCAGCGCCGCTGGCATGCGTCTGGATGCGGCCGCGGCGCTGGCCTTGCTGCGGCAGATCGCCAGCGCACTCGCCTGTGTGCACGCCCATGGATTGGTGCATCGGGACGTCAAGCCGGCCAATCTGCTTCGCCACCCGGCCGGCCACTGGGTGCTCGCCGACTTCGGCATTGCACGTCGCATCGACGGCAGCACCGCAGGCCTGGCGCTGGCTGGCACGCCGACCTACATGGCACCCGAACTGTGGCAGTCCCTGCCAGTGGATGGTCGTGCCGACCTCTACAGCCTGGGGATCGTGCTGTACGAACTGCTGACCGGCGCGCCTCCCTTTGTCGGCGATGACGCCTGGGCGGTGGGCATGCAGCATCTGCACGCGCCGCTGCCGCGGCTGCCGCCCGAGAGCGCTGGGCTGCAAGGCTTGTTGGCCGGTTTGTTGGCCAAATCCGCCGACCTGCGCTTCGCCAGCGCGCCGGCGCTGCTCGAGGCCCTGGAGCGGCCGGCGCTCGCCGTGCCACCGCCAGGCCCAGTGGCTGAGCCCCGCGCGCTGCTCGCCGCGGCGCGACCCGCAGCGCTGGGCACCTTGTTCGAGGCGCCACGGCCGACGCGTTGGCTGCGCTGGCTCGCGTTTGCGGCACTGCTGAGCGTGGCGGCGGGGCTATCCCTGTGGCTGCACAGTGACGACGCGCTGGAGCGGATTCTGGCCGGACAACAGACACTGGCCACGGTGGCAGTCCTGCCGTGCGAGGTGTACGGCGAGCGCGCGGACACGCGGCTGGCGGGCGATGTGCTGGCCGAGGAACTGATCCATCGGCTGAGCCGATTGCGCGCGCTCACCGTGATTGCGCGCAGCTCCAGCTTTCCGCTGCGCGGCCATAGCGCGAGCCGGGTGGGCGAGGAGCTGCGCGCATCGCACTTGCTCGCCTGCACGCTGCGTCCCACCGCGGACGGCGTGCGCGTGATGGCCGAACTGGTGGACACGGCGACCGGCGTGCAGCGCTGGTCGGCTGAATTCGATCGCGATCCGGATCAGTTGCTGGCCGTGGTGGACGAGCTCGCGGTGGGCATCAGCGAGCGCCTGCTGGTGACGCTGGCCGGCGCGGAGCGCGCGCGCCTGCTGCGTCACCGCAGCGACAGCCCGGATGCCATCCAGGCGGTGGAGCAGGCGCGTCGGCTGGCGCAAGCGCAGAGTCCGGAGGGCCTGAGCCAGGCGCGTGCATTGCTGCGCCGTGCGCAGGCATTGGACCCGGAGTACGCCCTGGCGACGCTGGCGATGGCCGAGGTCTATCGCAGCGAAATGCAGTTGACGCAGAAACCGCTGAGCTGGTGGCAGGCCAGCGTGCGGCCGCTGGTCGACCAGGCCCTGGCAGTCGATGCCGAACACGCCTACGCCCTGGTGCTGCGCAGCGAACTGCGTTGCGCCGAACATGACTGGGCAGGCTGCCGCGCGGATATCGATCAGGCCCTGCGGCTGGAGCCAGGACTGGGCGACGCGCAACTCGCAGCGGCCAACTACCAAATGACGCTGGGCGACCGCGAACGCGGCGTCGACCATGCCTCGCGGCTGGTGCGCATCGAGCCGGATGCGCCGCGCGCATGGACGGCGCTCACGCTCGCCTTGCTGCATGCCGGCCGCCCCGAACAGGCACTGGCGGCGAGCGAGCGCCTGCTGCGGCTGGATCCAGACGATTGGCAAGGCCTACGCGCGCAGGCACTGACGCTGCAGGCACTGCGCCGTTGCGCGGACGCCATCGGGCGTTGGCAGCATGCCGGCGCGCTGGCGCCTGCCGTCGACGAATTGCAGGCCGGCATGATCGGCGCTGCGGCCTGCGCCGATCGCCCCGAGCAAGCGCGTGCGCTGTTGCTGGCACTGCAACGTCGCCAGGCCAGCGGCGATCCGATCAGTGATCGCGCTTGGGCGACGGCTTATCTGGCCACCGGTGATCGTGCGCGCGCGCTCGACGCCCTGGAGCAGATGGCACGCGCCAACGATCCGCGCCTGTGGGAATGGCTGGCCAATCCGTCGCCAGATCTGGCGGCCTTGACCCGCGACCCGCGTCTGCAGGCGCTGCGGCAGGCGCTCGACCTGCCCGCAGCCAGCGCCACCGCGCCATGAGCTTTCACACCACGCGCTGGAGTTTGATCCTGGCTGCGCGCGACCCTGCCGTCGGCGCCGCCGCCTTTGCCGAGCTCTGCCGCAGCTATCGCGCACCGGTGCTCGCCTACGTGCGCTGGCTACAGCCGGCACAGGCCGAGGATCTGACCCAGGCCTTCTTCCTGAAGCTGCTGGAGAAGCGCTATGACCTCGCTGCCGATCCCGCGCGCGGACGCTTCCGCAGCTTTCTGCTGGCCGCGCTCAAAGGCTTCCTGGCCAATGCGGCCGATGCCGCTGCGACCCTGCGGCGCGGCGGCGGCGTCGATCACGAACCGATCGAGGCGCTCGCCGATCGGGCCGACGGGCTCGGCCCGGAGCGTGCCTTCGACCGCGTCTTTGCACTCGAAGTGATCGGCCGTGCGCTGGCGCACCTGCGTGACCAGTGCGAGGCCGCCGGACAGGCCGAGCGCTATGCCGCGCTGGCGCCGTGGCTGATCGAGGCGCCCGACGCCGGCGCCTATCGCGCCCTTGCCGCGCAGCTCGGTCTGCCGGCCAATACCGTTGCGGTGCAGGTCAAGCGACTGCGCGAGCGCCTGCAGGCCGGCATCCGCGCCGAATTGCTCGACACGCTGAGCGATCCGCGCCAACTCGGGGCCGAGTTGTCCGCTTTGAAGGCCGCGCTCAGCGGCGATCGCTGAATCCCGTCGTTAGCGCGGCGGTGGTGGCGGCGGTGGTGGCGGGGCATAGGCCGGCGCGGCGGCCGGGCGCGCGTTCCGGCGCGACCACATCGCGATCACGGCGACGATCGCCAGGACCACCGAGACCGCCCAGATCGGGCGCACGAAGATCCACGACAGCACGATGGTGACGCTCGCCAGCAGTGCGGCGAGGACGAAGGCGACGACGCCGGTGGCGGTGCCGACCAGCCGCCCCAGCGGGTGCGTACGCTGACCAGCGTGGACAGCGGCGCCAGCATCATCGAGAAGGCCACCCACAGCAGGATGAAACCGAGTCCTCGCAGCAGCCAGCCGATCAGGCTATTGCTGCTTTGCGCGTGCGCGACCAGTTCGGCGGGCGCGTGGCGGCTGCTCTCGACCAGATAGACCTCGGTACCGGCCGGGCTCTGCCAGGCCTTGAAGCCCTCGCCGGCGACTTCGGCGATCAAGGAGGCCTCCTGCACCGGCACCGCGAGAAGCGCACGCGCAGATCGCCAATCTGCGGTGCGCTGAGCGAGCCCTTGCCGGCGCAGCGTTCGCGCATCGGCGCGCACGGCTGTCGGGGAACTTCGCCAGCCTCGGCCAGCTGCAGCGGCTGGCTGTCGAGGGCGTCGAGCACGCTGTCGTCGGCACGCCAGGCGCCGATGCGCGCGTCGCTGACGGCAAAACGCGCGTCCCGATACCGCATCTGGCGCGGGTTGTCGTGACCGCTCTCGCGAAAATCGCTGGAATCGATCAGATCGTCGTCCCAGACCTTCTCGTAGCGGTAGGTGGTGACGCGCTCGGTGCCGCCGCCGAGCTTCTGCTCCTCCTTGGTCTCCTTCTTCTCTTTCCACTGGTACATCTCGACCGAGCGCTTGAGCACCAACCCGGTGGCTGCGATGTCGAAATCCGGGTCGCTCAGGCCTTCCTGGCTGTCGACTTTGGCGCTGACGTAGACCAGTTTGCCGTTCTGCGCGCCGTCGACGCGGCCGGCGTCGATGCTGACCACCGCATCGCCCGCAGCCTTGAGCCCCTTGTAGGTTTTCAGCGTGCGGTGCTCGTTCCACGCGAGCAAGGCCAGCGCCGCGAACACGATCAGGAAGGACACCAGAAAGCCGATGAAGGACTGCTTCAGCCGGCTCCACCAAGAGATATGCGTGCGTTCAACGACCATCAGCGCGAGCTCTGTACGAGGAACAGGCGCGCAAGCTTAGACGTGTCGTTTGCGAGACTGAAGAGTGGGAAAAGGGGAAAGGGAAAAAGGTTGGGCAAGATGCGCGCCTCCCCGATCGTCGGCGCCGCGGGCCTGCAGGAGCAAGAGCGCAAAAGGCAGAGCGTGCATGCGACGGCCCAGACTCGCCGCACCCGCCTCTACCCTTTTCCGTTTTCCCTTTCCCCTTTTCCGCGCTTCACCAAACCACTTCCGCCATTGAGCAATTGAGCCCGGAGCCGATGCCGAGCAGCGCCACGCGCTTGCCCTTCACCAGACGGCCGGTTTGTTCCAGTTTGCTCAGCGCGGTCGGCAGCGAGGCCGGGCCGATGTTGCCGAACTCGGGGAAGATGGTCAGTACCTTGCGCGGATCGATGCCGAGCACCTTGACCAGTTCCTCGGTGTGCACGCGGCTGACCTGGTGGATGACGAACTCGTCGATCTCGCTGACCGCCCAGCCGAACATCTGGCGCGCGGCGATGAAGGTCTTGCCGGCCAGCTTCAGGCCCTCGACCAGCAGCGTCTTGGTGTCGGTGACCATGCGGTCGATGTTGCCGGCGCACAGCTTGGAGAACTGCGTGGCCGAGCGCGACACGCTGCCCAGATAACGATGGCCATCGGGGTACAGATCGGCATTGGCCAGCAGCATCGCCACGCCGCCGGAACCCAGCGTCAGCGAGGCGAACTCGTCGCGGAACTGCTCCGCGGTGACGCCCGGCTGCGACAGGCGCTCGATGGTCTTTTCGGTGATGAAGCGGCTGCACTCGCCATCGACGATCAGCGCGTACTCGATATCGCCGCGCTCGATCATGCCGGCGGCGATGTCCATGCCATTCAGGAAGGCGAGGCAGGCATTGCCGACGTCGAAGTTCTGGCAGTGCTCCGGCAGCTTCAGCTTGCCGGCAACGATGCTGGCCGTCGATGGTTCCAGGAAGTCGCGACACACCGAGGTGTTGACCAGGATGCCGACCTTGTCGCGATCGATGCCGGCTTCGGCCAGCGCCTTTTCCGCCGCCAGCGCGGCCGCGTCGGACGGCACCGTGCCCTCGTCCCACACGCGTCGCGCCTGGATGCCGGCGACA
>JAXMHB010000024.1:30000-46067 GCA_046346965.1 Lysobacterales bacterium | reverse complement strand
CCGATTGCCCGCGGTCAGTGCCACCAGCGCTTCATAGTCCTCGGGCGGGTCCGGCGTGATGTAGTTGATCACGCCGCCAATGGTCTGCGGGCCGAAAGCCAGCATGCCCACGCCCTTCAGCACTTCGATGCGCTCGTAGCGATCCACCGGCGCGTGGTAGTAGCTGGCGTTGTCGCCGTAGGGCGCATAGGCCGCCGGGATGCCGTCTTCCAGCAGCAGCACCTTGGTCGAGCGCGTGGGATTGAGTCCACGGATGCCGATGTTCGGGCGGATGCCAAAGCCTTCCTCATCGCGGGTGACCACGCCGGCGACCTTGCGCAGCGCCTCGCTGACCGAGTACACGCGCGCCGAACGGATCTCCTCGGCATCGACCACGCTGGCGCTACCCGGTTCGCGCTGCTGGGCCTCGCTGTTGCCGATCACCTCCACCCGCGCCAATTCGCGCTTCTCACCCGCCGCAGGCGCGGCGCTGACCGACCAGGCGGCCAGGGAGGCGACAACGGCGAGACAGCAGTCACAAGGGCGCACAGGCATCGCTCCGCGAGAAGTCGGCGGAGCATAGGAAGGGTTAATCTAAATGACAAGCATTCCTATTGAGGACGAGGCCATCGGCGCCTGAGCCTAGCCACCCTTGGATTTGCGCAGACCCGCGACCAACATGTAAGCGCCCATGACCAGCATGAATCCGATCACGGCGATGGCGAACTGACCCTCGGTGCTGGTCAGCAATTCCTGGACGATGCGCATGGCAAGCTCCTGCTGCGACTGTGTGGTCGCAGCAGCTTAGGCCGGCCATCCTGGCCGGCTTTGCGCCAGATCAAGACCCGCCCTTCCGATCGGCCTGGACGATCGTGAGCTACAGTCCCCACGGCCCGCAGCGGTGGCCGCGAGGGCGGCCGCCGCGCGCGTCACCAGATCGCCACCCGGTCCTTGCCGGTGCGCATCATGCTGTCGCCTTCCTTGCACTGGTAGGCTTCGGCAAAGGCCGGGATATTGGCCAGCGGACCGTTGGTGCGGAACTCCGCCGGCGAATGCGGATCGGTGCGCAGACGCAGCTTGACCGCTTCCGGCCGCATGGCGCGACGCCAGCCCTGGGCCCAGGACAGGAAGAAGCGCTGCGCTTGGCTGAGGCCGTCGATCGGCTCCACCGGTGTGCGCTGCAGGCGCGCCTGCAAGGCGTCGTAGGCGACGGTCACGCCGCCCAGATCGGCGATGTTCTCGCCCAAGGTCAGCTCGCCGTTGACGTTGATGCCGTGCAATTGGTAGCCGTTGTACTGCGCCACCAGCTGCGCGGTGCGCTCGTTGAACTGCTTGCGATCCTTGGCCGTCCACCAATCGCGCAACTGGCCTTTGGCATCGTACTGGCTGCCCTGATCATCAAAGCCGTGCACCATCTCGTGGCCGATCACGGCGCCGATGCCGCCGTAGTTCAAGGCCGGATCGGCGTCGATGTCGAACAGCGGCGGCTGCAGGATGGCCGCCGGGAACACGATCTCGTTGAGCAGCGGGTTGTAGTAGGCGTTGATGGTCTGCGGCGACATGCCCCACTGCAGACGGTCGGTCGGCTTGTCCAGGCGCGCCAGCTCGCGCTTGCGCTCGAAGGCGGCGATGCGGCGCAGATTGCCGACCAGATCATCCGGCTTGATCTCCAGGCTGGAGTAGTCGTACCACTGATCCGGATAGCCGATCTTCGGCGTGAATGCGGCCAGCTTCTCCAGCGCCTGCTTGCGCGTCGGCTCGCTCATCCACGCCAGCTTCTCCAGACGGGCGCGCAGCGCGGTCTTCAGATCGCCGATCAGCTCCAGCGCTTGCGCCTTGGCCTCCGGCGGAAAGTACTTGGCGACGTAGAGCTTGCCGAGCGGCTCACCGAGCTGCTCGCTGGTCAGGTCTACCATGGTTTTCCAGCGCTCGCGCTGGGTCTGCTGACCGCGCAGTTTGCTCTGGTAGAACATGAAATCGGCATCGACGAAGCCCTCGCCCAGGTACGGCGAGTAGCGCCGCACGATGTTCCAGTTGAGGTAGTCGCGCCACTGCTCCATCGGAATCTCGGTCAACATCGCGTTGACCTCGGTGAAGAAGGTCGGGCTGGTCAACGAGAAGCGCTCTACCTTGCCCAGTCCCAGGGTGTCGAAATAAGCCTTCCAGTGCCAGGCCGGCATCAGCTTGTCGGCCGCGGCCAGCGTCAGTGGCGCGTATTGATTGGCGGTATCACGCTGCTCGACGCGCGACAGCGATGCCTTGGCCAGCCGGGTTTCGATGGTGCGCACGCTTTCGGCGGCGGCCTGCGCCATCATCTTCGACACGCCTGCCAGCTGCATCACGCGCGAGACATGCGCCTCGTAGATCTCCATCAGGTCCAGCGAGTCCTGATCGGTGCGCAGGTAGTAATCGCGATCCGGCAGCCCGAGCCCGCCCTGACTGACGTACAGGAAGGTCTGCATCGGCTGCTTGAAATCCGACTCGACGTCGAGCGCGAACAGCAGTTCATCGCCGTCGCGATGGGCGCGGCGGATGTACTCGACCAGCTGTTCCGGCGTTTCCACTTTGGCCACCTCGGCCAGCAGCGGCCAGATCGGCTGCGCGGCCAGCTCGTCGGCGCGCTGCTTGTCGAGCGCCGCGGCATAGAAGTCACCGACCAGCTGGGCATCACTGCCGGCCGCACGCTCGCCGCCCTGTGCCGCGTCCAGCAGCTCGTGCAGGCGCTGGATGTTCTGTTCCTGCAGCAGCGTGAAGGTGCCCCAGGAGGTCTGATCGGCCGGAATCGGATTGGCTTTCAGCCAGCCGCCATTGGCATGCGCGAAGAAGTCCGAGCAGGCCGGGACCTCAGGATCGAAGTTCTTGGCGTCGATGCCGCGGGTGATCGGCAGGGCCGTCGGCGTGGTCGCCGGATTGCCGGCCACCGGCACCGAATGCATGTTCAGCGGCCCGGTCAACAGGCCTTCCGCCGGCTTCGCGGCATCGGCATTCGCCGGCGTTTCGGCCGCGCAGGGCGCACCCAGCATCAGGGAGATCCACAAAGACAACAGAGCAGGACGCAAGCGATTCATGGCAAGGCTGTACGGGGCGAGGGCGGCAAGCATAGCGAAGCCGCGCCGTCTGGACGCGCGTCCCTGCGGCCGCGCCGATACGCGCGCCGCAGCCGATGCCCTCGCCTTGCTCAGCCCTCGCTGAGCCAGCCGTCCATCAGCCCGACGCGACGCCCGGCGCGCGCGGCGTTCTCCTGGTTGTGGGTGACCATCAGGATGGTCGCGCCCTCGCGATTCAATTCGCTCAAGAGGTCCATGATCATCTGCCCCTGGCTGCTGTGCAGCGCGCCGGTGGGTTCATCCGCCAGCAGCACTTTGGGCCGGGTGATGGTGGCGCGTGCCACCGCGACCAGCTGCTGCTGGCCGCCGGATAGCTGGCGCGGGTAGAGGTCTTTCTTGCCGACGATCTGGAAGCGATCGAGGATGTCGGCCACGCGCGCCTTGCGCTCGCTGCCCGGGATGTTGCGATAGGACAGCGGCAGGTCCAGGTTCTCGGCGACGGTCAGATCGTCGATCAGGTGGTACTGCTGGAAGATGAAGCCGATCGCCTCGCGTTGCAGTGCCTGCCGCGCCTTGGCCGGCAGCTCGTGCACGGCTTTGCCGTCGAGCAGGTACTGGCCGCTGAACTCGCTGTCCATCAGGCCGAGGATCGACAGCAGCGTGCTCTTGCCGGCCCCGGACGGCCCGGTGATGGCGACGAACTCGCCGGCGCGCACGTCCAGCTGTATCTGCCGCAGCAACCAATGCCGGCCCTGGCCGGCGGGCACGGACTTTTCCAGTTTCTCCAGGTGAATCATGGGCATTCCTTGGTGGGTGTCATTCACTGCGCAGGGCCTGCATCGGTGAGCTGCGCGCCGCGCGCCAGGCCGGCAGCGCAACGCTCAGCAGCGAGGCGATGAGCAAGGCGCCGGCCAGAGCGACATAGATCAGGGGATCGCGGGCGCTGATGCCGTAGAGCATGCTCTCGTACAAGCGCCCGACGAAAAGCGCTGCCACGGCTCCGACGGCGACGCCGGCCAGCGCCACTTGCAGGCCCTCGCGGAAGACCACGCCAATCACGCTGGACGGCGTGGCGCCGAGCGCCTGACGGATACCGAACTCGATCTGGCGCAGCGCAATGGCATTGGCGAACAGCGCATACAAACCGACCATCGCGATCGCCAGCGCCGCGGTGCCAAAGTACTGCATCAGCGTCATCAAGAAGGCGCGCTGGGCGGTCCAGGCGGCGGCAGCGTCGTCGAAATGCTGCAGATCGTAGACCGGCACATCGCTGCGCAAAGCCGCCACCGTGCTGCGCACCAGTGTCAGCAGATCCGCGGACGGCAGCTCGCTGCGCACCACCAGCACGGCGTTGCTGTCGACCGGCCAGTCCAGATAGCTCAGATACATCTCGGGACGCACGGCCCGATCCGGACCGTCCTGGCGGGCGTCGGCGACGACGCCCTGGATCTCGAGCGCCATATCGCCGAGCAAGACCTTGGCGCCGAGCGCCTCGCGCTGGTGGATGTAGCCGCGCACCAGCGCTTCATTGACCACGGTGCGACGCGCACGCGGATCGACCGCGGTACGCGCAAAACCGACGCCCGCGCGCAGCGGCGTGCCGATCGCGGCGAAATAGCCGGGCGTCGCCGCGCGCACTTCGACCAGCGGTTCGGCGCCCTCGGCCGGCGCCGCTTCGCCCTCGATGCTGAAGCCGGAGTTGGTACCGCCGCCATCAACCAGCGGTGCCCGCGACACCACGCCCGCGGCCTGGATCCCGGCGCTCTGCTGCAGGCGCTCTTCCAGCTGCAGCAGGAACTGGCCGGACGGGCCGGCGCCGGGATCGACGCCCGCGGCCACCGGCGGCGGCGTTTGCAGCAGCTCGGGCGGCAGCGTCAGCCGCAGCGCGTGCAGATTGCGGGTGTCAAAGCCCGGATCCTGGCGCAGCAGCTGCTGCATGCTCTGGGTCATCAGCCCGGCGCCGATCATCAGCACCAGCGACAACGCGATCTGCGCGACCACCAGCAGTTGCCGCGTGCGCTGGCGGGCAGCATCGGCGCTGGCGCCGCGCGTGCTGCGGGTCAGGCTGTTGCCGCGAATGGCGCGCAAGGTGTGGACGCCCACCAGCAGCCCGGCGCCGACCGCGATCACGCCCGCCACCGCCAGCAGCGCCAGGCCAGCGGTGGGCCAGATCGCCAACTCGCGCGCCCCGAGCAACCACTGCGGCAGCGCGCGCATCGCCAGCGCACCGGCGGCCAGGCCCACCAGCGCCGCCAGCGCCACCAGCGCGGCGGCCTCGCGCAGTGCCGCCAGCAGCAGGCGCAGCTCGCTGCATCCCAGCGCGACGCGCGTGGCGAACTCGCGCTGGCGGGCGGCGTGGTCGGCCAGCAGCAGGTTGATGAAGCTGGCGGAGCCGACCAGCAGCAACAGGCTGATCGCCGCCAGCAGCACCATCAAGCCGTCGCGTGCCGGCGCCACCATCGACTCGCGCAAATCCTGGATGGCGAAATGCAGCTGCGCATGGTTGTCCGGATAGGCCTGCGCGAGGCGCTCGGCGATTTGATCGAACTCGGTCTGCGCCTGCGCCTCGCTGATGCCGTCCTTGAGCCGGCCCAGCAGCAGCAGATAGTTGTTGCCGCGACCACCACCGTCCGCCCCCAAGCGCAGCGGCACGGCCGCCTCGGCGCGTCCCGGCAGGCGCTGCTGCGGATGGGTGACGCCGACGATGGTATGCGGCTGGCCGTCGATGATCAGCGTCTGTCCCAGCACGCCCGGATCGCTGCGATAGTGCTCGGTCCAGCGCTGGTGCGAGAGCACCACGACGCGCGCGGCTGACTCGGCTTCATCGGCCACGGTGATGCCGCGTCCCAGTGCCGGCGGCAAGCCGATGACGTCGAAATAGTGCCCGGACACCGAGGCTCCGAGCCAGCGCTCGGCGCCCTCGCGGCCGGTGATGATCAGACTGGTGTCGCTATAGGCACTGATCGCGGCAAAGGCAGTTTGCTGCGCCTCGATATCGCGAAAGGCCGGGCCAGACACCGGCGGGCCGACGCGCTCCGGCCCCTGCGCGCGCAGCACGCGCTTGAGCTGTTCCTGGGCGGGATAGGGCAGCGGTCGCAGCATCACGGCATCGAGCGCCGCGAACACCGTCAGCGCGGCGGCCAGCGTCAGACCCAGGCTGAGGATGGCGCCGGCCCACAGACCCAGGCGACGGCGGTGATTGACGAGCTTGAGCATGGGGATTACTCCTCGCGCAGGGCGGCGTGCGGCTGGACGCGCAGCGCGCGTCGGCTCAGGGCCAGACAGATGCTGGCGGTCAATAGCAGCACCGGCAGCGCCGACAGGGCGGCGATCCAGGGTGACAGCGTGCCGATGCCAAACAGCTGCGTTTGCAGCGCGCTGGCGGCCGCGATCGCCAACAGCAGTCCGAGCGCAATGCCGGGCAGGCCGATGGCCAATCCTTTGGCGGCGACAAAGGCGATCACCTGGCGACGACTGGCGCCGAGGGCAGCACGCAAGGCCAGCTCGCGGCGACGGCGGCCGAGGTCGACGGCAAGCACCGCGTACACACCGATCACCGAGAGCACCAGCGCGAACAGCGCAAAGGCGCCGGCATTGCGCGCAAAGAAGCGCGGCTCGGCCAGCATCGCGTCGCGATCATCCGCCGGCGCGTGGACGCGGTAGATGCCCTGCCCCGGATCGACCCGCCAGACCGCCGCCTGCGCCGCCTGCATCAAGGACTTGGGTGGCAGCGCACTGGTCAGCAGCAGACTGCCGAAGGGCACCGGATACTGCGCGAAGGGCAACCAGAGTTCGGGTCGCGCCCGCTGCCCGCCGAGCGCGTCCATCTTGCGGTCGGCAACCACACCGACCACGGTGTACTCGCGCGACTCACCGGCGGCGCCGAAAGGCGGCACGCTGACATTGCGGCCGATCGGGTCCTCTCCGGCAAACAGCAGCTGCGCCGCGCGCTGATTGAGCACCAGCACCGGCGCGGTGCCGGCACGGTCATCCTCGTTGAGCAATCGTCCGGCCAGCAGCGGCACGCCGAGGGCGGCAAACACCGGCCCGGATACCGCCCGCGCCTGCATCGTGCGTGTGGCCGTCGTACCCGGCGGCGCCACGTCCAGGCGCAGGCTGCCCACCGGTGTGAACGGCGCACCGCTCATCAGCGCGACCTGCTCGACGCCAGGGAGCGTGGCCAATTCCTGACGCGTGCGCTCGAGAAACTCGGCGACCTCGGCAGTGGTGTCGCGACCAGGAAACATCTGCAGCGCCAGCATGCGGTCCACATCGACCAGCGCGTCCTGGTTCGCCAGTCGCTGCGCACTCAGCGCCAGCAGCGCGGCGGTAGACAAGGCCGCGAGGGACAGCGAGATGGCAAGGATCGGCAGCAAGCGCCCCGACCAGCCCAGCGCCGACAGGCCGACCCGGCGCTTCAGCTCCGCAGCGATATTGCCCTGTCGCAGCCGCTGCGCCGGCCACAGGCTGCAGATCAGCGCGACCACCGCAGTGGCGAGGACGGCGAAACGCAGCACCGCAGGCGACAGCGTGATCTGGTCGGCGCGCGGCAAACCGCTGTCGATCAAGCCGACAAAAGCGTGCAAGCCGGCGCTGACCAGCAGCAGTGCCAGCCCCAGCGACAACACGCTGATGATCGCCACCTCCATGTAAAAACCGGCAGCCACGCGCACCTGGCTGGCACCGAGCGCGCGCATCAGCGCGTACTGCGCCTGCTGGTCCTGGGCGCGCACCATGATCAGATGCGCCGCGTTGGCGCAGCCGATCAGCAGCACCAGCCCGGCCAGGGTCAACAAGGCCCACAGCAGCGGACGGCGCGCCCCGACGGCTTCATCCAGCAGACGATTGCTGCGCAGCATCCAGTCGTCGGCGGCGCGATCCGCGGGCGCCAGCGCCGCCAGCCGGGCGTTGAACTGCGCCGGCTGCGTGTCCTCGCGCAGTCGCGCCAGCGCATACAGGAAGCGCGAACTCTCGTAGGCACCGGCATCCAGCGTGCGCAAGTTCGATTCATCGGCGGCGATCCACATTGCCACCTCGCCCGAGGGATAGTCGAAACTCGGCGGCATCACGCCGACGATCTCCGGGCTGATCCAATTGAGCTTCAAGCTCTGCCCGACGATGGTCGGATCGGCCCCCAGATACTTCACCCAGGCGGCGTGGCTCAGCACTGCGCGCGGCTTGCCGATGTCGTCGGCGCCCAGCGTGCGCCCGAGCAGCGGCGCCAGCCCAAACACGTCGAAGAATCCACCGCCGACGGTGTTGATCGTCAGCACCTGCGGATGGTCGCCCTGCAGCAGATCGGCACCGCCCCACTGGTAGTAGGCAAAGGACTGCACCTCCGGCAGCGCCGGCACCGTTTCCAGCGCCTCGCGCGGCGTCAAGCCGCCCTGGGCGCCGCTGCGCGGCCGCTCGGACTGCACCACGACGATCTGCTGATCGTCCGGATACGGCAGCGGCGCCAGCGCCACGCCATGGACGACGGCGTACATGGTGATGGTCAGCGCCAGACCGAGCGCGAGCGTCGCACTGAGGCTGAGCAGGTAGCCCGGACGGCGCAGCAGGCGTATCAGGGCGGAGCGGAACAGGTCCAGGCGCATGGGCATTTACTCGTGGCGCAGGGCAACGGTAGGGTCGACCCGCAGCGCGCGGCGCGCCGGGAGCCAGGTGGCCAGCAGGGCCGTCGTCAGCAGGACCAGCAGCAGCCACAGCACGGCGCGCGCATCCAGCGTGACCGTGGGCATGGCTTGCGTCATCAGTTGGGTGAAAGCCACTGCCAGCGCCAGTCCCAGCCCCAGGCCCAGCAGCAGCGGCAAGGCGAGGCGCGTCAGCAGCGTCTGCAGTACGCGCGTACCGGAGGCCCCCAGCGCCCGCTGCACGCCGATCTCGCGGGTACGACTGCCCACCAGTTGCGCGACCAGGCCGTAGAGACCGGCAGCGGCCAGCAACAGCGCAATGCTGCCGAAGGCGCTGAAGGCGCCAGCCACCACACGCTCGCCGGCGATGGCGACACCCAGCACCTCGTCGTAGGTACGCAGCCAGTAGGCCGGCGTATCCGGATCCAGCGTACGCAATACCTCGACCAAACGCGTCTTGTACGCCGCCGGATCACCGTGCGTGCGCACCACGATGCTGAGGAAGCGCCGCGGATTCTGCGCCAGCGGCACCAGCGCATTGGGCAGCTCCGGATCGCCCACATCCTCCATCTGCAGCGCCTCGACGACGCCGACGATGGTATGCCAGCGGCCGTCGGGCGCATCGGCGGGGATGCGCACGCGGCGGCCGAGCACCTGGCCGTCCGGCGAGAAGGTGCGCGCATAGCGTTCATCCACGATCACGACCGGATCGCTGTCCGCAGTATCGGCGGTGCTGAAACCGCGACCACTGCGCAACTCCATGCCATAGGCCGACATGTAGTTCGGATCCACGGCCGCCATGCGCACGCGCGGGTAGTTGCGCTCGCCGGCGTCATACCCTTCTGGCGCCATCAGCGCCGACTCGGCGCTCAAACCCGGCAGCGCAGAGCCGGCAGCCGCGGCTGCCACCGCTGGATCTGCGGCAAGTGCCGTGGTCAAGCGCTCGAAGAACTGCGCGACGTCGGTGTCATTCGGATATTGCGCGGGGAACACGCCGATGCGGGCGGACAACAGGCGCTCGGGATTGATGCCGAGGTCGGTGCGTTCCATGGCCCCCACCGCGCGCACCATCACCAGAGTCGCCAGCAGCACCACGCAGGCGAGCGCCAGTTCACCCGCGACCATCCAGCGACTGACGCGATCGCCCGCGCCAATCACGCCTCGGCCGCCGTCGCGCAAGGGCTCGGCAAGGGCCTGGGTGCGCAACTTGAGGACTGGGATCAGCGCCACCAGCACCGCCGTGGCCAGCGCCAACGCGATGGCGATGCGACTCATCTGGGCATCGACGCCAAAGTGCATCCACGCCGGCGGGCCCTCGCCGGTATCGCCAAAGCGCGCCAACACCCAGTGCACACCCCAGTTCGCCAGCGGCAGTGCCGCGAGCAAGGCCAGCACGGTCAGCAGCAGGCTCTGCGACAGCAGATAGACGGCAATGCGCCAGCGCGTGGCACCGAGCGTCAGGCGAATCACCAGGTCGCGACTGCGTGCCAGCGTGCGCACCAGCATCAGATTGGCGGCATTGGCGCAGGCAACCAACAGGACCAATGCCACCGATACCAGCATCAAGCCCAGGATCGAACGCGTGTCGGCGTCGGTGTAGAAGTTGGCGAGCGACTGCAGCGAGAGCTCGCGCTGCGCCCAGTGCGGTTGGCGCCGGCTGACGTCGGCCTGCCATCGCTGCAGCGGCATCAGGACCGCGTCCAGTGCTGTTTGCGGAGGCAGCGACAGGAACACCGCCAACTCGCGATCGCTGGCCGGCGTCGCGTTCGCGTCCAGGCGCGCCGGCAGCCACACGTTCTCGTGCAGCGGAAAGGTAAAGTCGCGCGGCATCACGCCGACGATGGTCGCGGCTTCGCCATTGGCACGCAGCGTGCGTCCGATCACCTCGGGATCGGCGGCGAAGCGCGTGCGCCAGACCGCCTCAGACAGCATCACCACCAGCGGCGCGCCGGGGCGGTCATCCTCGGGTCGAAAATCGCGCCCGAGCATCGGCGTCAGTTGCAGCATCGCAAACAAATTGGCGCTGACAAAGGCACCATCGAAGCGAGTGACCGCGTCGCCGGTGGCCAGATTCACCGTCCCGTCTTGCGCGGCCGCCAGCTCGGCAGTGTCCTGCAACGCCGTTTGCCACTGCAGGAACTCCGCGCCCTGCAGGTCCTCGGGCCCGTCCGTCGGCTGCAGCGGATCAATCCAACCAATGCGATGCAGGCGGTCGGCAGCGGGAAAGGGCAGCGGATCGATCATGGTCGTCTTGATGATCGAAGCGATCGCGATCACGCAGGCCAAGCCGAGCGCCAGCAAGGCGATGATCAGGGCGGCGCTGGCAGGTTGCTGCCAAATGGCGCGCCAGCCTTGGCGGATTTCGGTGAGCAGCGTCGACATGATTGCGCTCGATTATTCGCCGACCGCAGCACGGCGTATGCGGGCATCCTCTTCGCTGCGCAAGCGGTGCATCGTCGCCTCATCGACGACGCGACCGTCGAACATGAACACTTTGCGATCGGCAAAATCGGCGTAGCGAGGATCATGGGTCACCATGCAAATGGTCGCCCCACCCTTGTGCAGCTCGTCCAACAGCAGCATCACCGCCTCGCCATTCTTGGAATCGAGATTACCGGTCGGTTCGTCGGCGAGGAGTATGGAAGGATCGCCGACGAGCGCGCGGGCCACGGCGACGCGCTGCTGCTGACCACCCGACAGCTGCGAGGGATAATGCTTCAGGCGGTGCGCCATACCGACACGATCAAGCGCCTGCTGGGCGCGCTTGCGGCGCTCTGCTTTATTGAGTCCGGTGCGATAGGTCAGCGGCAGCTCGACGTTCTCGAACACCGTCAGATCACCAATCAGGTTGAAGGCCTGAAAGATGAAACCAATCTCCTTGTTGCGAATCCGCGCCCGTTCATTGGCGCCAATGCTGGCCACTGCGGTGCCATTGATGTCATAACTGCCGCTGCTGGGCGTGTCCAGCAATCCCAATATCGCGAGCAGGGTCGATTTGCCGCAACCCGAGGGCCCAGAGATCGAAATGTACTCCCCTTTGCGGATATCGAGATGAATGCCATTCAGCGCGTGGGTTTCGACATCCTCGGTCAAGTAGACTTTACCGACATCGCGCAGAGAAATCAGAGCTTGGGTGGTCATGGCAGATCCTTGATGGCCATTAACGAATACGCAAACGGTCGTACTGATCGTAAGAACTGGTGTCGGACAGGACGACGCGGTCGCCGGCCTGCAGGCCACGTGCAACCTCGATCAGGCTGACCGAAGCGCGTCCCAACTGGACCGGCACCCGCTGCGCGAGATCACCCTCGGCGTCCAGTTTGAACAAGGTGGTATTGCTCTCGGCTTGGCCAAATGCCGGGCGTCCGACATACAGCACATCGGTGAGCTTCTCGATTTCGATGGTGCCATCGACCGACAAGTCTGGACGCGCACCGGGCGGCAGCGCGCCTTCAAGATCCACATCAACCTGGACCGTGCCGTTCTGCACCGCAGGGTCGATGCGCACGACCTTGCCTGGGACGATGCCATTGCGCGTGTCCACCCGAACCACCAATCCGAGGGTGACGTCCTTCGCCTGCGTCTCGGGTACGCGCAACTCGGCGCGCAGCACATCCGGTTTGGCCACGCGCGCCAGGCTGGTACCCGGCGTGACCTGCTGACCTTCCTCAACTGCAACGATCTGCAGTATCCCCGGCATGCCGGCACGCACCGCCAGGCCATCGGCCTGTTGCTGGCGCAGCTTGAGCGTGTTCTCCAACTGCGCGAGGCGCGCGCGCTCGGCCGCCATCTGCGCGTCGAGGTTATTCCCGAGCATGGTCAGGCGCTGCTCCTCGATGGCCAGGCGCACCTTGAGTTGCTCCGCTTTCAGCTTGCTCTGGCGCGCCTGGATGGCAGAGACAATGCCCTTGGCATTGAGCTCGGCTTCGGCTTCTGCTTGCAGAGCTGCGCCCTCGTACTCGGCGCGCACCGACGCAATCTGTGCCTGCTGGTCGAGCACACTGCTTTGCAGCGAGATGCGGCGTGCCTCAAGGTCCGCATTGGCAGCTTGGAACGCCGCCTGCGCGGAGAGCAGCTGGTCATCCGTTTCCGGGTTGCGCAGCTGCATGATGATGGTGTCGGGCTGCACTGCAGCTCCCGGCCGTACCAGGATTGATTCGACGAGACCGCCGGCGTCAGCAGCGATCCAGCGGATTTCCTTCGGGACGAGCTGGCCGGGTCCGCGCACTTCGCGCAGCAGGTCGCCACGTTTGACGGTGTCGATCCAGATGGCCTGCCGCTCAACTTGCGGCGCCGCAGGCTCCAGGCGCGACACGCCGTAACCGGCCGCGACCAACACGAGGGTTCCCAATGCCGCGTAAATCCAACGGCGGCGCTGGCGTTGCAGTTTCAGTTCGGGGCGTGCGATGTCCATGCACCGCAGTTAGCAACTGCTGTGCCAACGCGCGAACAAGCGCTAGCGCATTGTTTTTACTTGGGTTTGGCAGGTGCCGCGGGACTGTTGGCGGCCGTGCTGTCCGAAAGCGACGGGCGTGGTGCTCGTGGTGTTCGCTTTCGAACGCAGGGATGTCGGCGAGCGTTGCCCGCCGCCGAGGCGTCCCGTCGGGGAGGGGGAAGGAGCAGGTAGCTCGACGGAGACAGCGGCGGGGTATGGGTTTGGCGACGAGGCAGCAGCCACGGTTGCCGGAGCCCAAAAGCACGAAGCCCAGCTGATTAGCTGGGCTTCGTGTTACGGCAAAGGTGCTTGGCGATGACCTACTCTCGCATGCGGATGCACACTACCATTGGCGCTGGTGCGTTTCACTTCCGAGTTCGGGATGGGATCGGGTGGGACCACACCGCTATGGTCGCCAAGCATTGAAAAGGGAATGGGCAGGTAGCCTTAGGGCCTACAGAGCGACAAGTGTTTGTCGCATGGGCTTGGAGTTATATGGTCAAGCCTTCGAGCCATTAGTACGCGTAAGCTCAACGTGTTACCACGCTTACACACCGCGCCTATCAACCAGGTGGTCTTCCTGGGCTCTTATCCTCTCAAGGAGGGAGAGATCTCATCTTGGGGCGCGCTTCCCGCTTAGATGCTTTCAGCGGTTATCGCTTCCGAACTTAGCTACCCGGCAGTGCCACTGGCGTGACAACCGGAACACCAGAGGTTCGTTCACTCCGGTCCTCTCGTACTAGGAGCAACCCCCCTCAAATCTCTAACGCCCACGACAGATAGGGACCGAACTGTCTCACGACGTTCTGAACCCAGCTCGCGTACCACTTTAAATGGCGAACAGCCATACCCTTGGGACCGGCTACAGCCCCAGGATGTGATGAGCCGACATCGAGGTGCCAAACACCGCCGTCGATATGAACTCTTGGGCGGTATCAGCCTGTTATCCCCGGAGTACCTTTTATCCGTTGAGCGATGGCCCTTCCATACAGAACCACCGGATCACTAAGACCTACTTTCGTACCTGCTTGATCCGTCGATCTCGCAGTCAAGCGCGCTTATGCCTTTACACACTACGCACGATGTCCGACCGTGCTGAGCGCACCTTCGTGCTCCTCCGTTACTCTTTGGGAGGAGACCGCCCCAGTCAAACTACCCACCATACACTGTCCCCGATCCGGATCACGGACCTAGGTTAGAACCTCAAGCACATCAGGGTGGTATTTCAACGTCGCCTCCATACCAGCTAGCGCCAGCACTTCATAGGCTCCCACCTATCCTACACAGACGAACTCAACGTTCAGTGTGAAGCTATAGTAAAGGTTCACGGGGTCTTTCCGTCTTGCCGCGGGAACGCTGCATCTTCACAGCGATTTCAATTTCACTGAGCCTTGGGTGGAGACAGCGCCGCTGTCGTTACGCCATTCGTGCAGGTCGGAACTTACCCGACAAGGAATTTCGCTACCTTAGGACCGTTATAGTTACGGCCGCCGTTTACCGGGGCTTCGATCAGGAGCTTGCACCCCATCAATTAACCTTCCGGCACCGGGCAGGCGTCACACCCTATACGTCCACTTTCGTGTTTGCAGAGTGCTGTGTTTTTGATAAACAGTCGCAGCGGCCTGGTCACTGCGGCCTGCATTGCTGCAGGCGTACCTTCTCCCGAAGTTACGGTACTATTTTGCCTAGTTCCTTCACCCAAGTTCTCTCAAGCGCCTGAGAATTCTCATCCTGCCTACCTGTGTCGGTTTCCGGTACGGTCCCGCGTGATCTGAAGCTTAGAGGCTTTTCCTGGAAGCGTGATATCGGTGACTTCGTCCATGCGGACTCGTCCTGGACCTCAATGTTGACCTGACGGATTTGCCTGTCAGATCCACCTCAGTCTTCTCCCCGGGACAACCAACGCCCGGTACACCTAACCTTCTCCGTCCCCCCATCGCAACCACGCGAGGTGCTGGAATGTTAACCAGCTTCCCATCGACTACGCATCTCTGCCTCGCCTTAGGGGCCGACTCACCCTGCGCCGATTAACGTTGCGCAAGGAAACCTTGGGCTTTCGGCGAACGGGTTTTTCACCCGTTTTATCGTTACTCATGTCAGCATTCGCACTTCCGATACCTCCAGCAGACCTTACGATCCACCTTCGCAGGCTTACGGAACGCTCCCCTACCGCTTGTCTTTCAACAAACCCGCAGCTTCGGTACATCGCTTAGCCCCGTTAAATCTTCCGCGCAGGCCGACTCGACCAGTGAGCTATTACGCTTTCTTTAAAGGGTGGCTGCTTCTAAGCCAACCTCCTGGCTGTCTATGCCTTCCCACATCGTTTCCCACTTAGCGATGATTTTGGGACCTTAGCTGGCGGTCTGGATTGTGTTCCTCTTCACGACGGACGTTAGCACCCGCCGTGTGTCTCCCGAGCTGATACGTTCTGGTATTCGGAGTTTGCCATGGTTTGGTAAGTCGCTATGACCCCCTAGCCATAACAGTGCTCTACCCCCAGAAGTAATACTCGAGGCGCTACCTAAATAGCTTTCGGGGAGAACCAGCTATCTCCGAACTCGATTAGCTTTTCACTCCTAGCCACAACTCATCCCCGACCTTTTCAACGGGCGTGGGTTCGGGCCTCCAGTACGTGTTACCGCACCTTCACCCTGGCCATGGCTAGATCGTCCGGTTTCGGGTCTACAGCTCGCAACTTTACGCCCTATTCAGACTCGGTTTCCCTTCGCCTTCCCTATGCGGTTAAGCTTGCTACGAACCATAAGTCGCTGACCCATTATACAAAAGGTACGCGGTCGCCCTTTCGGGCTCCCACTGCTTGTACACATACGGTTTCAGGTTCTATTTCACTCCCCTCTCCGGGGTTCTTTTCGCCTTTCCCTCACGGTACTTGTTCGCTATCGGTCGGTAGGTCGTATTTAGCCTTGGAGGATGGTCCCCCCATGTTCAGACAGGATTCCACGTGTCCCGCCT